>NZ_BMXB01000057.1 GCF_014651535.1 Salinimicrobium marinum | reverse complement strand
GGAAGACCCGGTACTGGAAGGGAAAATATGGCCCGGAAACCCAGCTTACAAGGACGAGCGCTACGAGCATCTTAAGACACAGCTGGAATACTACAGCAAAGAACTAAAAAAAGTAGGTGTTACCCGGCAGTTGCTCTGGGAAGAGTATAAAACTGGAAACCTTCATCCTTATAGCTACGGCCAGTTCTGCTGGCATCTCCAGCAATACCTGCGCAGTGGAAAGCCCTCCATGGTATTGGACCATAAGCCTGGGGATAAACTTTTTATTGACTACGCCGGAAAGACTTTATCTTATGTTAATAGAGATACCGGGGAAGAGATCGAAGTTCAGGTGTTTGTAGCTTGCTTGCCGTATTCCGATTACTGTTTTGCCCTGGCGGTGCCTAGTCAGAAACTGGAAGATTTTATTTATGCCCTTGGTTGCTGTTTAAAAGAACTTGGCGGGGTTCCCCAAACCTTGGTTCCGGATAACCTAAAATCGGCAGTAATAAAAGCCAATCCCTATGAGCCTGAACTCAATCGTGCCCTGGAAGACTTTGCCAATCACTAT
>NZ_BMXB01000056.1 GCF_014651535.1 Salinimicrobium marinum | reverse complement strand
ATGGGGTCGTAGGTTATTGTAAATCTTAATAGCGTCTCTGACTATAGATGTTCTTAATGCTAGATCCACGTTGTGCTTGTCTATTTCGAATTCCTGTTTTAATATGCCATTAATTCTCTCGGCAATTGCATTTTCATAGGGATCGTATTTTTCAGTCATACTGCACTTTAGAAAGCTTTTTTGCAAAAGTTCCTGGTAATCATTTGAACAGTATTGAAGTCCTTTGTCTGAATGATGTACCAATAGTTTATCTATAAAATTTCTTCCTTTGATAGCCATTTTCAAAGCATTTAAGGCACCTATTAAGCTAAGGTTGTCGGAAACATCATATCCCATTATTCTTTTGGAATAAGCATCTGTTACATGAGCCAGGTAAGAAGGGTTTTCTCTTGTGCCTATGTAAGTTATATCACTTACCCAAACTTGCTCGGGTCGATTAATATTGATGGATCTAATAAGGTTTTTGTGCTTTCTAAACCTATGATGAGAATCTGTTGTGATATGATATCTTCTTTTGGGTTTGATCAACAGATTGTTGGCTTTGAGGATCCGAAATAACTTATCCCTTCCAACAT
>NZ_BMXB01000055.1 GCF_014651535.1 Salinimicrobium marinum | reverse complement strand
TTCTGATAACTGCGAGTTCACCGTTGAACAAACTGCCGGATTAGCTTCAGGAAGTGAATTCCCATTGGGAACCACTACCAATACTTTCGTGGTGACCGATGCTGCTGGAAATACTGCTACCTGTAGCTTTGATGTGACCATCACCGATGATGAAGATCCAACATTAACTTGTCCTGAAAACATTGACGTAAATGTTGATGCTGGAATCTGCGGCGCGGTGGTAGAATTTACAACTCCGGAAGGTTTTGATAACTCAGGAGATGTAAGTGTAACTCAAATTGCCGGTCCGGTGTCAGGAGAAGTTTTCCCTGTGGGAACTACTACTGTGACTTTCCAGGCGGAAGATGCTTCAGGAAACACTGCAAACTGTAGCTTTGAAGTAACTGTAAATGATTACGAAGCTCCTGAAATTACTTCAGTGGCCAATATCACTCAGAATGTAGATGTGGATTCATGTTCTGCAACTGTGGAGTATGAACTACCAACGGCAACCGATAATTGTGAAGGTGTAACTGTAGAAATGAATGAAGGTTTAGCTTCAGGAGAAGTTTTCCCACTGGGAGAAACTACCGTTACTTACACAGCAACCGATGCTGCAGGAAATGAAGTA
>NZ_BMXB01000054.1 GCF_014651535.1 Salinimicrobium marinum | reverse complement strand
TTCTGAAACGGTGGTGGGAGTCTGTTGTGATATGATAGCTCCGCTTTGGCTTTACCAGCATATGATTGGCTCTTAATATCCTGAACAGTTTATCCCTTCCAACCTTTAGGGACAATAATTGATCTTTAAGCAAAAAATATAATTTTTTACCTCCCAACCTGGGCATAGTGATACGGATGTCCCGCACCATTGTTATTACCCTTTGGGCGATAGATTGTTTATAAAGTGTAGATTTAATTGATCTATAATATACCTGCCTATTTACCCCGAGCAAATCACAGGTAGAAACTAAAGTTTCTTTGTACTCTTCTTTGAAGAGGTTGATAAGTCGGGTGCGTAATTTTTTCTGATCTGGATGTCATATTCCTTCTCCGCCAAATCCACGAGCATATCAAAGATTATAACCTTCTTATCCGCGCGCTCGGCCAAATGTTCTGCGCGTGCCTTCTGTTTCTCGAGTAATTTGACTTTGGCTTCTAACTCTAAGATGCGTTGTTCGGGAGTTTTTGCCACGATATTTTCAGTTTGGTTTTCCCAGTCAAAAGTACCATATTTTCGCAACCATTCCCTAATAGTGGATTTCGCCTGTATACCATATTTATGACAGGCTTCGGTTTTG
>NZ_BMXB01000053.1 GCF_014651535.1 Salinimicrobium marinum | reverse complement strand
TGTCCCGTCCTAAAATAGCGATACACTAAATTTCACAGTGTATGAAACCTCAGGAAAACAAAGGGTATGTGAAGCGTACTCAAAAAGACTACTCGCTTTCTTTTAAGCTTCAAGTTGTACAAGAATTTGAATCCGGTGAATTAAGCCGTACCCAAATATTAAGAAAGTATGGGATTCAATCTGGTTCAACTTTAAGGACTTGGATTAGAAATTATGGTAACTTTGATTGGGAACATCAATTACCTGGTGATATGGCAAAAACTCCAGAACAAAAAATCTTCGAACTCGAGCAGAAGGTGAAACTTCTTGAAAAACAAAAGGCGAGGGCAGAACATCTTGCTGAGAGGGCTGATAAAAAAGCAATTCTCTTTGATATGCTAGTCGATCTGGCTGAAAAGGAATATAATATCCCTATTAGAAAAAATTACAAACCCGAGTTATCGACCAATTTAAAGAATCCCACAAAGAAACAGTAGTTTCTACCTGTGATTTACTCGGGGTGAGCAGACAGGTTTATTATAGAGCGCTACAATCTAGAAAACGTAAACAGAAAACATCGGAAAAGACGGTAGCCTTAGTCCAAGATATACGTTGCCTAATGCCTAAGATCGGTACTAGAAAACTTTATCATCTTCTAGAGTCGGACTTGAAGAATCTT
>NZ_BMXB01000052.1 GCF_014651535.1 Salinimicrobium marinum | reverse complement strand
CCCTGCTCAATTGCATAAGCACCAACATCTTCTCCCACTTCACGTGTCAACGAACCAGTAAAACTATCATTCCCTACTAAAGCTCCGGAAGTGATCTGGTACGTAAGTGCAGGATCTGCTTCTCCGTAAACTTTGGATTTTGAATCAGCAGATACGGTGATTGCAGCTTCTTTAATGGTAAAATCTGATGTGTTATAGGTAAGGTCATAGTTACTGCTCAAAGCAAGTGATCCCTGCTCAATTGCATAAGCACCAACATCTTCTCCCACTTCACGTGTCAACGAACCAGTGAAACTATCATTTCCTACCAAGGCCCCAGAAGTGATCTGGTACGTTAATGCAGGATCTGCTTCTCCATAAACTTTTGACTTAGCATCAGCAGTTACAGTGATTGCAGCTTCCTTGATGGAAAGGTCTGCTGTGTTATAGGTTAAGTCATAATTGCTGCTCAAGGACAAGGATCCCTGTTGGATTTCATAGGTTCCAACATCTTCACCAGCCTCACGGCTTAGAGAACCAGTAAAATCATCATTTCCGACTAAAGCCCCGGAAGTGATCTGGTACGTCAATGCAGGATCTGCTTCTCCATAGACTTTGGATTTTGCATCAGCAGTTACGGTGATCGCAGCTTCTTTAATTGTAAGGTCTGCTGTGTTATAGGTAAGGTCATAGTTGCTGCTCAAAGCCAATGATCCCTGTTGGATTGCATAAGTTCCAACATCTTCTCCTACCTCTCGTGTCAACGAACCGGTAAAATCATCATTTCCGACTAAAGTTCCGGAAGTGATCTGGTAAGTAAGTACAGGATCTATCTCTCCGTAAATTTTGGATTTTGCATCAGCAGATACGGTGATTGCAGCTT
>NZ_BMXB01000051.1 GCF_014651535.1 Salinimicrobium marinum | reverse complement strand
GGGTAGGGATTTTATCTGTGGTTCTTCCTGATAGTCGGTCATCCGGTTCTCCAGGACCTGCTTTAAGAACCGGTAAGAATACTGCCCATGGTCCAGGGCAATGCTACAGGCTTTAATAAAGCTTTCCCTATTGGTTTTCCGGGACAGGTTCAGTATACCATCACAGGTTTTGTAAAGCTGCTCGGGGTATTTGTCCTGTTTGAACAAGGCTTCCATGTACCGGTAAAGTTCTTCAGAGTGGTTATACCCACGTTGCAGGTAATACGTGGGGCTACGCTCTTTATAATACTGGTGGTGGGAACACAGGTGTTCCTTCCGGGTGGTATAACCTGCTTTTTTGTGGTTCCTGGGATGCGTGGCAATAAGGCCTGCTTTATGGTAGATCCTCACCAGCGACCGGGTGTAGATGACCTTGACCTTCATGCCAATGTAGGTATAGGGAACGCTGTAATAGTGTTTGTCCATTCCCAGGTAGATATGATTATTCTTGGCCACTTTATGTTCCCTGTAATATTTGATCTCGAAGGCTGTTTCGGATAGAGGCTGCAGGGTATGTTTTTCATCGGCCAGGAACTTTTCTTCCCTACAGTAATCCTTCTGCTGCATCCGGGTCTGGTTATGCTCCCTGACCTTTTGGGCAATGGCTTTGTTCAAAGAAGGAAGGTCGAAGAAAGTGAGCTTGCGTAACTTGGCATACACCCGGCTGTAGATCAGCTTCACCTGGTTCTCCACTAAACCTTTGTCCTGAGGTCTTCTGGGACGTGCCGGAGTGACCGAAGTGCCATAATGGTTGGCAAAGTCTTCCAGGGCACGATTGAGTTCAGGCTCATAGGGATTGGCTTTTATTACTGCCGATTTTAGGTTATCCGGAACCAAGGTTTGGGGAACTCCGCCA
>NZ_BMXB01000050.1 GCF_014651535.1 Salinimicrobium marinum | reverse complement strand
AGAACTACAAGAAATTACAGCAAGTTTAGGTCAAGTTTATCCGAGGGGAACCGGTAAATAAAATTATGCTAAGTTAGTAGATGTGGTTGGTGGGCCGCATACGTTCTATTCTGATTTTTTTTTGAAGTCTAGATTCAAATGCTTTATCTATAGGGATTCCTTTTACTTCTTTTAGTGCTTCTGTATAAATGGATAGGATGGTGGGGTAATATGTGTTAGGTTCTTTTTGGGAAATATAAAAGTCTGCTTTTTTCTCCAGACACAAAGCAGTTTGTGTTTTAAAATCATTATTATTAAAGTGTCCAAGCTTATTTAAAATGAGAATATAATTTTGGCCAGCAGCATAATCGTTGCTTTCATAACTTTTATTTAATTGGATGAGACTATAATCTACCAAGACTTTAATAGAGCTTTCTTGCATTAAGAATAATGCAACTTCTATAAGTTCTATTTGTTTGTATGATGATTCGAGTATTGGAAAATCTTTTAAAATCTTATTTTCTAATTGTTGCAAATCTTCTTCAAAAAAAGATTTAATTTTTCGTACTAATTCTAAAGCACGGATCAAATATTTCACATCATTAATCTGGTCGTAAATCTCAATATATAGTTCTACTGATTTTTGAATGCAATTTATTTTGTCATTACCTCCAAGAATAAATTTAGCATCATTAATTCTTGCTAAAATTTCAATATTGTTCACTTTCGCTCTTGGCAAATTAAAATCATCACGTTTTAAAAGCTCTTTAATTGCAATATCAGTAAGTTCGCAGTTTACAAGTTTGAATAAATTGGATAATTCTTTATCAGATGGATTTATTCTTGAACCTTTTAATAATCCCATTCTTAATTTCTTTGAAAATTTGTCTTTTGGAATTAGTACTGATGCGTTATTTTTTAGTCGTTAAATAAGTCCAGTTGTTCTTTGTCATTTTGATTTGTTTGATATTCGGTTAAGATCTCGTACAAAGGCGTTTTAT
>NZ_BMXB01000049.1 GCF_014651535.1 Salinimicrobium marinum | reverse complement strand
GGTTCCCCCTTACAAGTGGGAATGAAATTCCGCAGTTCAGAAAACGGGTTTATTACTGGAGTGCGTTTTTACAAGCAGTCGGGAAATACAGGCGTCCATACTGGGCAGCTTTATAGCCGCAACGGGAATTTATTGGCGGAAGCTGTTTTCTCCAACGAGACGTCTTCTGGCTGGCAGGAGGTGGCTTTTTCTTCTGCGGTACCGGTTACGGCAGGAACCACTTATGTGGTTTCCTACCATAGCAGTGGGGGATTTTACTCGGCTGATAATCCCTACTTTTCCTCTGCTGCGGAGAATGGTCCCCTGACCGGGCTTCAAACAGGAGTAGATGGCGCCAACGGAGTATACACTTATAGCACCACCCCCTCTTTTCCTACACAGAATTATCAGAGTAGTAACTACTGGGTAGATGTTGTATTTAACACCACTGCCCTGGTGAACCTTCCTCCCGAGGTGAGTTTGACCTCACCTGCAGGGGGGAGTTCTTTTGAGGCTCCTGCCATGATAAGTTTGGATGCATCAGCTTCAGATCCGGATGGTGCTGTTGCCAAAGTGGAATTCTTCCAGGGAAGTACCTTAATAGGAGAAGATACTTCCAGTCCCTATAGCTTTAGCTGGCAGAATGTAGCGGCAGGGAATTACAGTATTACAGCAAAGGCAACAGATGACAAAGGAAGGGAAACCACCTCTGCTGAAGTGCTTATTTCTGTCACTCCCGACCCGGCCAGTTTCGCCTGCCCCTGCACGGTATTTAATCCTGACGATGCCCCTAGCGGTGGATTTTATGAAGGAGCACCCTTACAGCTGGGAATGAAATTTAGAAGTTCGATAGATGGTTATGTCACCGGGGTTCGTTTTTATAAAGAAACAGGGAATACGGGGACACATACGGGCCAGCTTTACAGTCGGAACGGAAACCTTCTTGCTGAGGCTGTGTTTAACAGTGAAACAGCCTCAGGCTGGCAGGAGGTATCATTTGCTTCTCCTGTGCCTGTGACGGCCAACACTACTTATGTGATTTCATATCACAGTAGTAATGGCTTTTATTC
>NZ_BMXB01000048.1 GCF_014651535.1 Salinimicrobium marinum | reverse complement strand
TGTAGTACTACCCTTTTACTAGACCACCAATTCTTTACTTAAGGTGTTTTAAAAGGCATCAAGCAGCATTATGATATAGCTGTGATGGTCTGTTCCGTTGAATGCCCCTATGGCGCCTGTTATTATAATATTCCATAAAATTCTTGGTTCCCTGGTATAGATCAGATCCGTTCTTTGGCGGGTATAAATAAACGTATTTTTGTTTTAAGGTGCGAAAAAATCTTTCAATAAAAGCATTATCCGTAGCTCTGCCTTTTCCGTCCATGCTGATTTGTACAGAATTCTCCTTTAAAAAGCTGACCCAGTGTTCTGAAGTATACTGGCTTCCCTGATCAGAATTAATAATCTCAGGTTTTCCATATCTCCTGAAACAGTCAGTCAATAATTCCGTCTGTGTTTCCTTTTCAAGGGAATTTGATATTTGCCATCCGACAATAAAACGGCTGTATACATCAATTACAGCGGTCAGGTACATAAACCCATTGACCATTGGGATGTAAGTTATATCTATTGCCCACACCTGATTAGGTCGTTCTACTTTAAGATGCCGTAGCAGATAAGGATGGATGTACTTGGCTTTCCCTAGTCTGGATAGGTTCCGCTTCGGGTATATCGCCTCTACACCCATTTTACGCAGGAGTCGGCGTACACGTTTGTGATTAACAGTCCAGCCCTTATCCAGGAGTTCGTCCTGCATTCCCAGGACACCCAAAGTAGGATCTTGTGTATATAAACGATCCATCTGAGTCATCAGATCCAGATTTTCTTTACTCTCTCCCAGAGGATTGATATATAGGCTACTGCGATTGATCTCCAGTAGTTCGGTTTGCCTTCTAATGCTTACAGCGTGATCTTTTTCAACTAAGGATTTCCGTTCCTTTACAGTCCGGTTTTCCATAAGCTTTTTTTTAAAAAATCATTCTCCATTTCTAGCTTTCCTATCTTAGCGAAAAGCTCCTTTTCGTCAGCCTCGGATTCGGCTTCTTTCTTGCCTTCAAAGGCTTTGGAGGAATTCTTTAAAAACTCACGCTTCCATTGGCCGATCTGGTTAGGGTGGATCTCAAAACGTTTGGCCAGTTCTGCTAATGTCTCACGTTCTTTAAGTGCTTCAACAGCCACCTGGGCCTTAAAAGCTGCTGTAAATTTTCTTCTGGATTTCTTCATATTCATCGATTAAAGTTACTAAATTTTAAACTTAACCGATGGTCTAATTTTTAGGGAGCATTACAG
>NZ_BMXB01000047.1 GCF_014651535.1 Salinimicrobium marinum | reverse complement strand
TCCATCAGATCCATTTGTTGTTTCTTGTCCAGATGAGCCAGACCAAAGTCATCCAGGATCAATAGGCTAGCCTTAGCCAGTTTATCAAAGAACTTCAGGAAGCTTCCATCAATACGGGCCATTTTGGTTTTCATCAGTAATTTCTGTGTATTGAAGTACAGTACCTTATTTCCCTGGCTACAGGCCTGGTGTCCTAAAGCCGAGGCAAGGAAGCTTTTGCCGCAGCCTGTGGCCCCGGTAATTAATACCGATTCCCCTTTTTCCAAGTATGTTCCGGTAGCCAGGTCGGTGATCTGGTCTTTATTGATTCCCCTGGCAGTTTCCAGGTTTAATTCCTCTATGGTAGCCTGGTAACGGAACTGGGCACTTTTCTTCAGGCGTTCAAAACGCCGGTGGGTACGTTCTTCAGCTTCGGCCTGTAACAATACTTCCAAGCCTTCCCCCAGGGATAGCTCGTGGTTTTGACGGGTTTCTATCATAGCTTTCCAGCTTCGGTGCATTCCCCCGAGCCGGAGTTGTGATAATTGGTTTTCAATGGTGTTCATTTAATATTCAATTTTAATAGTTACTTATTTATAAAAAGAAGCCCCGCGGATATTCCCATGAGTGGGTAGGGATTTTACCTGTGGTTCCTCCTGATAGTCGGTCATCCGGTTCTCCAGAACCTGCTTTAAGAACCGGTAAGAATACTGCCCATGGTCCAGGGCAATGCTGCAGGCTTTAATAAAGCTTTCCCTATTGGTTTTCCGGGACAGGTTCAATATGCCATCACAGGTTTTGTAAAGCTGCTCGGGGTATTTGTCCTGTTTGAACAAGGCTTCCATGTACCGGTAAAGTTCTTCAGAGTGGTTATACCCACGTTGCAGGTAATACGTGGGGCTACGCTCTTTATAATACTGGTGGTGGGAACACAGGTGTTCCTTCCGGGTGGTATAACCTGCTTTTTTGTGGTTCCTGGGATGCGTGGCAATAAGCCCTGCTTTATGGTAGATCCTCACCAGCGATCGGGTGTAGATTACCTTGACCTTCATGCCAATGTAGGTATAGGGAACGCTGTAATAGTGTTTGTCCATTCCCAGGTAGATATGATTGTTCTTGGCCACTTTATGTTCCCTGTAATATTTGATCTCGAAGGCTGTTTCGGATAAAGGCTGCAGGGTATGTTTTTCATCGGCCAGGAACTTTTCTTCCCTACAGTAATCCTTCTGCTGCATCCGGGTCTGGTTATGCTCCCTGACCTTTTGGGCAATGGC
>NZ_BMXB01000046.1 GCF_014651535.1 Salinimicrobium marinum | reverse complement strand
TCAGTACTGTCCAGTTAAAAGAGACTGAGTGACAGTTGGTTATAATCAAGTTCTTTGACATTACTATAATCTATATTCATAAAAAGCTCGTTTATAGGGGTTTTATCTAATAATGAGATGCCCAAAACCTGTAATATTTCGTAGGTTGAACGTTTCAATTTCAGTTTATCTGCCACAATGGAGACCAGACAGTAAGCACTTATCGCGCAATAAATCTGGATTTTTACGGCATTTTCAGATGTTCCCCAGAAAGATTTTATTTTCAAGTGTTGTTTTACCCACTTAAAAAAAAGTTCCACCTGCCATCTTTTTTTGTACAGTAAAGCAACCTCCTCTGCAGTAACCTTCATGTTGTTTGTCAAAAAGACAAAGGTTCGGTTCGACTCCTTATCATAATATTTGACTCTGCGAAGTTTTTGTGGATACTCCTGGGAGGTGTAAAAACCACTTAATTTTCCAATCTGGTCACATCGGATCCCAGTTAGCTTATCGACTTTATTAGAGTACATCCGCCTGAATTTGGTATTCGATTTTGCCCGAACCACAAAGTAGGCTGAGCAACGTTCTATTTTGTACAACCTAGTGTAATCAAGATATGCACGATCAAATATATAGTGGGCACCTGCTTCATAAAGCAGCTCATCCATTGCCTTCACGTCATGAACATTAGCAGGGGTAATATGCAGAAAGGCTGGTATCTGAGTGTTTACATCATATAAGGTGTGAAGTTTAATTCCTCCTTTTGCCTTGCGAAATTTTGCCCACCAAAAGACATTTAGACAAAGATCTATGGTGGAGGAATCAAAGGCATAAATGTTTCCTTTGATTTTAAAATCATCACTAGAATGCAATTCCCGGGCTATAGCGATCAGATGATAGGCAAAATCTTCAAAAATTTTTGAGCTGCGAACTTCATTGGCTTTTGCAAAGTTACTTCTGGTAACATTTTTGCCCAATCCAAGATGATATGATTTTCCACTATGAGCATCAAGTGCAACGATTAGGTCTCGGAGGCTTTCTCGATTAGTCAGCTGACCGAATAGCATACAGAGTAGTTGGTTCCAGCAAGTAAAATGTTTCACATACCTGTTACCAGCATGCTTTTTGACAAACCCATCAAAAACCCGTTGGGGTAAATATCCTGTCAATTGGGAGAAAACGTATTTTCCTTGATTCATGGTCGCCAAATTTTAGAGGCTAAACCTAATCAATTCAAATCGTCACGTGCCAATTAGGCTTGTAAAGTATAGATTATCAGTAATTTCAAAGAACATTTAAAAATTTTTAATGGACACTAATG
>NZ_BMXB01000045.1 GCF_014651535.1 Salinimicrobium marinum | reverse complement strand
AGAAAGTTCATTGACATATTGAAGAATAAGAATACGAGAAACATAAAAATTTCTATGATAGTAATATTATAGATAGAGCAAATTATATAATTAAGAGCATATTAGGTAAAAGCACATAAGCTAAATAAGGGCGTATGGGGAATGCCTAGGCTCTCAGAGGCGAAGAAGGACGTGATAAGCTGCGAAAAGCTGCGGGGACTGGCACATACAGGTTGATCCGCAGATATCCGAATGGGGCAACCCACTATACTGAAGGTATAGTATCCGCAAGGAGGCGAACCCGGAGAACTGAAACATCTAAGTACCCGGAGGAGAAGAAAACAATAGTGATTGCGCTAGTAGTGGCGAGCGAACGCGCATTAGCCCAAACCAGTAGGCTTACGGGCCTGCTGGGGTTGTAGGACCACGACATTGGTTGTGTAATGAACTAGAACGCTTTGGAAAGAGCGGCCATAGACGGTGATAGCCCGGTATAGGTAAAGAACATAAACCATAGTGGTATCCTGAGTAGTGCGGGGCACGAGAAACCCTGTATGAATTTGGCGGGACCATCCGCTAAGGCTAAATACTCCTGAGAGACCGATAGTGAACCAGTACCGTGAGGGAAAGGTGAAAAGAACCCTGAACAAGGGAGTGAAATAGATCCTGAAACCATACGCTTACAAGCGGTCGGAGCCCTTTAGGGGGTGACGGCGTGCCTTTTGCATAATGAGCCTACGAGTTAACGTTGCCAGCAAGGTTAAGGGGTTAAGCCCTGGAGCCGTAGCGAAAGCGAGTCTGAATAGGGCGGTATAGTTGGTAGTGTTAGACGCGAAACCGTGTGATCTACCCTTGGGCAGGTTGAAGCTGTGGTAACACATAGTGGAGGACCGAACCCGTTGACGTTGAAAAGTCTTGGGATGACCTGAGGGTAGGGGTGAAAGGCCAATCAAACTCGGAAATAGCTCGTACTCCCCGAAATGCATTTAGGTGCAGCGATTAATTAGTTTTATAGAGGTAGAGCTACTGATTGGATGCGGGGGCTTCACCGCCTACCAATTCCTGACAAACTCCGAATGCTATAAAATGATGTTGATCAGTGAGGGCATGGGTGCTAAGGTCCATGTCCGAGAGGGAAAGAACCCAGACCATCAGCTAAGGTCCCCAAATATATGTTAAGTTGAAGAAACGCGGTTGAACTGCTTAGACAGCTAGGATGTTGGCTTGGAAGCAGCCATTCATTTAAAGAGTGCGTAACAGCTCACTAGTCGAGCGGTTCGGCATGGATAATAATCGGGCATAAACATATTACCGAAGCTATGGACTTT
>NZ_BMXB01000044.1 GCF_014651535.1 Salinimicrobium marinum | reverse complement strand
TACTAGTGATGCGTTGATTTTTTTAAAAAGCTTATAATTGACTGATAATAAAATACTTATACACGTTCTTTGATTTTTTGATTTGAATTGATATGTAGCTTTGCCCTTTTTAAGGCAAGCTATGAATACAGGTAAATATATTTTCGCTCAACTTTTGCAGTTTATCAACCGCTATGAGTTTGAAAAGTGCGTTTCCAAATACAATGGAGACCACGGAACAAGGGAGTTTAATTGTTGGAACCAATTTATTCAATTATTCTTTGGTCAATTAACAGCCCGTAATTCCTTACGTGATATTTGTACTTGCCTGAAAGCCCATCAAAACAAACTGTACCACCTCGGAATCAGAAAGCGAGTGAATCAGTCAAGTATATCACGAGCCAATGAGCGCAGGGATTGGAAAATATTTGCAGACTTCGGTCAATATTTGATAGAGCAAGTCCGGCCAATGTACGCTGATTTTCCAATTCCTAACATCGATCTTAAAAATGAGGTGTTTGCATTAGATTCAACGACAATCTCCTTGAGCTTAAAACTTTTTAGCTGGGCTCCAGGAAAATATTCTCGAGGTGCTATAAAAATGCACACCTTATTGGATCTAAGAGGCAGTATTCCCTCTTTTGTAATGATTACCGATGGTAAATATCACGATAGCAACATATTGGATGTATTAGTTCCTGTAACTGGAGCAATATATCTTATGGATAAAGCTTATATAGATTTTGCAGCATTATATCATATGCATGAAATGGGTGCCTTTTTCGTTTCCAGAGCCAAGACTACGATGGATTATACTGTTATTGAACATAATTACAACATCGATCTTAGATTTGGATTGAAAAGCGATAAGACGATCCTTTTAGCCGGCTATAAATCAAGTAAACTTTATCCAGACCCGCTACGCCTGGTTGAATACTATGATGATCAAAACGATATCCTGCTTACTTTTCTATCCAATAATCATGAAGTATCAGCTTTAGAAATAGCCAAACTTTACCGTAACAGATGGCAAATAGAGACTTTCTTCAAATGGATAAAACAGAACTTAACCATAAAAAAATTGTGGGGACAGTCTGAAAATGCAGTCAATATCCACATCTGGGTTGCTATATGTACCTACCTTATTGTGGCGCGGGTCAAACATGAAATGAAAAGCAACCTCTCAATTTATGAAATCGTGCAAATATTAGGGATCTCAGTATTCGATAAAACGCCTTTGTACGAGATCTTAACCGAATATCAAACAAATCAAAATGACAAAGAACAACTGGACTTATTTAACGACTAAAAAATAACGCATCAGTACTAAT
>NZ_BMXB01000043.1 GCF_014651535.1 Salinimicrobium marinum | reverse complement strand
TGTTTTGGCCCCTATAAAACAAGAGAATTATTCTAGATTTCAAAAATTAATTAAGCGGTTTGTTTTTTCACTAAAATCAGGTGTTGGTCCTGAACCCATTTTTCCATTGGTGTAATCCTTCCCAGTAGCCCATGCAGCCTATCATTGTTGTAAAAAACAACATATCTTTTTAAGATCTGCTCAATCTCTCCAAAGGTTCTGTAATCAAATCTAGTAAATACTTCTTTTTTTAATATTCCATGATAGGCTTCTATATGCGCATTTTCTTCCGGGGTAGCCACATGGGTGAACTCCTGATCAACTCCGATGAGTCCTAAGTATTCACGTACATTACTGGCTATAAACTGGCTTCCATTATCACTTCTAATAACCACACTCTCTGGATATTGATAACTCTCAAACAACTCAGAGAGAAGGGCTATGACCTGCGCTTGTTTTATAGTAAAAGAAAAATAGTCTTTCAGTATTCTACGGGTGTGTACATCGATCACAGAGAGCAAATAAGCGTTTTTACCAGCACTTGGGATCCATACCATCTTGATATCCATTTCCAAACATTCAAGGGGCCTGGAAGTCTTTACCTTTCGGAATTTCACAAATTTACGACCAGCACCACTTCGGTTGATCCGGTTTTCCAGTTTTAGCAAGCCAGCAGTTTTCATAATCCTGTATAGTTTCTTATGGTTGATAAGGAACCCGTCTCTCTTCAAATAGGAAGTCATAAGTCGATACCCACAATCAATGAATTCATGCCCCAGGAGCCTTTTAACGGCATCTAATACAATGGGTTGCTCTACCCAACCTTTGGACTTGTTATAGGTTAATTTAGAGGGTGTATTACCTTTTCTTCCATTGCTGGGTTTTCTATAATAACTACTGGGGACCATCCCGACCATCTGAATGATCCTGGTCTTACTGCACTTGTGCTTTTTAAAGATAAAGTCTACTAGATCTTTCTTGGATCGGATGTCCCAAACTTTTTTTTTAAGAGTTCCCGTTGCACTTCCAGTTCAATATCCTTATTTCCAAGTAGTTTACGAAGCACTCTGTTCTCTTCCTCTACTTGCTTGAACTCCTTGCTTTTGATGTCATAGTTCACTTTAAGGCCATCTTCTCCTTTATGGTCAAACTTCTTTTTCCAGTTATAAAAGGTGCCTGTGCTAACGTTGAATTTTCTACAGGTTTCAACAACTCCAATCTCTTCTGCGGAGGCTAATATCTCTAACTTTTCTGATAAGCTCCATCTCTTGTATTTCATATTTCAAAGGTATAAATTGAAATTTAAAATATCACTCCGATCTTATTGGGGGCTAAATTAG
>NZ_BMXB01000040.1 GCF_014651535.1 Salinimicrobium marinum | reverse complement strand
TTCATATGTGTTTTATTTTATTTTTAATCAATTAGGCCCAAAACTCTCCCGTAGGGCTTACTGCTCTATGTCCAGTTTCCACTAATTAAAGTGTGCTATAGGCCCAATTTTAATGGTTAATCTATATTTAGAGATACGTGATGATAAAAGGATAAGAAAGATGTAAATTTTCATATACGTGCTTCCAAAAGGTATTGCTACCCTTCTTTACGACAAGTGTTTGTGCTTATCCAGTTTTCGACTCAATTTCATACACAGGTTTAATTTCCTAGTAAAAAAAACGAGCTCCAGGTTTATCATTAGCCTACCGGGGTAAGCCTCACATCAAATCCTAGTTTTCGCAGGTGTCCAACTGTTTTTTGAACTTCCTTCACTTTGCGCTTCTGCTCCGCCTTTTCGATCTGCAACAAGGGCTCTTTATAGGCCTCTTTATTCTTAAGAATAAAATACGTTGCTATGATGATCTTATGGCTCACTGCTACCAAAGCTTTCTTACTTCCCTTCCGGACCAATAGCTTTTGGTAAAAGCGTTTCAGGTAGCCCTCTTTCCGACGGGTGGCTCCCCAGGCAGCCTCTACTAAAGCGGATTGGAGGTGTTTGTTTCCGTGGATGACGCGGGTGCTTTTTTTTTACCTGCACTCTCATTGCTTCCCGGACTTAAGCCCGACCAACTCGCCAGGTGATGCTGGTTTGGAAAGGCATCCATATCCACACCAACTTCACTGATGATGACAAGGGCGGTATCTTTTCCCACACCATCTATGGTTTGCAGGAGTTCCAGTTCCATCTCATACTGGGACGCTATTAAATCAATCTGTTGATCTAATTTGGTAATAAGCTTCTCGTTCTCTTCAATGGTCTCGCGGATCATCTTTAGCATAAAGCGATGATGTGGGGTAATGCGTCCGGTTAAGGCCTGGGCCATTTCTTCCCGTGGCGTCTTTACCCGTCCATGAACGTGAGTCAATAAGCCGGTAACATCATCCTTGCCATCAATAATATCACCGATGATCTTAGATGCACTTACCCCCTTAACGTTACTGACCACACTGCTGAGTTTAATATTGCAATCCTCTAAAACCTTTATAATCCGGTTGGTCTCCGAGGCTACAAACTGCACCTTCTTCCTCTTATAACGCATCAGGTCCCGAAGTTCCCGGATCTCCCTGGTGGGAATGAAACTAGCTTTTAAAAGACCACTCAGAAGCAGCTTACTCAGCCAGACACTATCCTTCTTGTCAGTCTTATGACCCGGAACGTTCTTTACATGCCGGGCATTGACAAGAATGATCGCAAAATCTTCCTCCAGGATATTAAAAACCGGCTTCCAATAGACGCCGGTGCTTTCCATAGCCACATGAGTAACCCCTTCTTCCCTGCACCAATCTCGTAACTCTGTCAAAGAACTTGTGTAGGCAGTAAACTGCCTGGTCTGGTAATCTTTGCTACTGCTTCTAACGGTAGCAACAATAACATCCTTGTGTACATCTATTCCGCATCCCACGGAAATAACCTGCTCGTAGTCAATTGCTTTCATAAATGATAAGTTTTTAAATCCTTACCTAAATTTAAGCAAAAAACTCATCGGTGTTTGCGTGTGCTAAATCATGGGTATTTCATAA
>NZ_BMXB01000039.1 GCF_014651535.1 Salinimicrobium marinum | reverse complement strand
GAGGGCACTGAAAAAGTCTCTCATTTAATTGAATTAAATGAAGACAAAGGAGCAGAAACCGTAGTGTTTCTGCTCCTTTTTTCGTATATTAAATGCTGACAAACAACAGCTTAAGCATGTTATTACAGCAGCAAAAAATTCAATTAAGTGCGTATTCGGATCTATATGATTTAATCGTACCCAAGGATAATCTTCTTAGGAAAATCAATGAACTGATTGATTTTTCCTTTATCTACGATGAATTGGTAGATAAATATTGTTCGAATAACGGGAGAAATGCGGAAAGTCCTATCCGCATGTTTAAATACCTGTTATTGAAAACGATCTATTCGATTTCAGACGTTGATGTAGTTGAGCGTTCTCGATATGATATGTCCTTCAAGTATTTTTTGGAAATGGCACCCGAGGATGCAGTTATCAATTCCAGTTCGTTGACTAAGTTCCGTAAGCTGAGATTAAAAGATACCGATCTACTGAACCTCTTGATAAACAAGACTGTCTCTATTGCCATTGAAAAAGAAATCATTAAGTCCAAGTCGATTATTGTTGATGCCACACATTCGCTTTCCAGATCAAATCCATATTCAGCACTGGAGGTTCTCAGAGAGCGTTCAAAGCTGCTTCGTAAAGCAGTTTACGTTATAGATGAAGACATGAAAGACCGCATGCCGCAAAAAAACGCTTCCAGTGAACTGGAGAAAGAATTGGCTTATTGCAGGGAACTAGAGAAGTGTATTGAATCGGACCAGACATTAAGTTCAGTTCCTGCAGTCAAAGAAAAGTTGAACCTATTAAAGGAGACCGTGGGGGATACCCAGGAAAACTATATCCTTTCTAAGGATACAGATGCTAAAATCGGCCATAAATCAGTTGACAGTAAATTCTTTGGGTATAAGACCCATCTGGCCATGACCGAGGAACGTATCATTACCGCTGCAGTGGTCAGATCGGGTGAAAAAGGCGATGGCCCGGAATTGCCAATGCTTTTGAAACTAAGCCAGGACAATGGAATTCAGGTGGATACCGTAATCGGTGACAGCGCATATTCCGGTAAGGAAAACCTCAAACTCAAAGACAAAGATGATCAGAATATTAAAATTGTGGCTAAGCTGAACCCCGCTATCACACAAGGCAGTAGAAAGGGAGACGATCGATTCGATTATAATAAAGATGCCGATATGTTCGTGTGTCCGGCAGGACATCTAGCCATCCGCAAAGCACGGCAAGGGAAAAAGGACATTGGTGTGAATCAGGTAGATTCTTATTTTTTTGATATAGAGAAATGCAAGATCTGTCCATTAAGAGATGGTTGCTATAAGCCAGGGGCTAAGACCAAAAGCTATTCGGTCTCCATAAAATCAAGTTTGCACCAAGAACAGATGATATTTCAGAAAACTGAATACTATAAGGAAAAATCGAAACACCGCTATAAGATCGAGGCCAAAAACGGTGAACTAAAAAATGTTCATGGGTATGATCGTGCTATAGCATATGGGATTAACAGTATGCAGATGCAGGGGGCACTTGCTATTTTCACCGTAAACCTCAAGAGAATCCTTAAATTATCTAAATAAGCCTAAGATTCCCATAGAAGCAAGCCTAAAATAGGCAAAAGGAGGCTAATAGAGCCATAGAACGCATTTTTACCCACAGGCTGATCAAAATGTCAACAGCTCAAAAAATCACCCACAAAAAAAGCGACCAAGTCAAAAATACTTTTTTGCTTGATCGCTTTCATAAAATTACCTCAAAAGAGATAGTTTTTCAGTGCCCTC
>NZ_BMXB01000038.1 GCF_014651535.1 Salinimicrobium marinum | reverse complement strand
TCTTAGAAAAAAACTGTAATATTGTCATTAACTTATCTTTTTGACCAAAATCTCTAGAGGGGTCAATATGGCCTGAACGAGGGGTCAGCATCACCTGAATATCCAACTGCGGAGTTCCTCTCGTTTTTTATCAGGAACAACAATGCTCTCCAAACGGCCATTCTTAAGTTCCCTACTGATGAGCTGGGCATCGATCTTATCTGTTTTGGTGTATTTTTCTTTTCCTTTGCGGTGGATATCTGCAGGATTGACCGCTAAAGATTTCCAGCCGTAACCCTCAAAAGAACGATGGGCGTAATATCCGCAACAGCCGGCTTAATAAGCAGTGGTAACCTTATAATCGGGAAAATGTCTGTTCACATATTGAAATAACTGTTCAGGAACAGGTGGCATGGTAAAAGATTTACCTGCAAAAAGATCGGTGCTGCAATGTATTTTCCAGCTTCTCTTGTGAATATCAATACCAACATATAACTTTGGAATTGAAGCAGTAGATTGAGTGTCCATATCTTATCATTTTTTTATTTAAGATACTTGATTTACTGCTTTTTCATCGATGCTAAAAACAATGCTTGAGTCAGTCTCGAATCGAAACTTCCTGCTCGCTTGCGGCCGCTCGCAAAGTTTTTATACAAGACGTTACCCATCATTTGAAAAAACATAATACAACCTTTATAAAATGAAGAATATCAAATTTATTTTTATTTCCAGTTTATTTATATTTTTTACAGCTTGTCACAAACCGAAAGAAAAGTTTACCATTACTGCCAATCTTAGTGGATTTCCTGAAAATTCAAAAGTTATTATTTCAAATGGTACTACAGGAAAAGTTTTAGACTCTACGAAATTGGTCGAAAACAAATTCGTTTCCACAGGATTTATTGAAAATCCACCAATTCCGATAAGTATAATAATTAATCCAGATAATAATGAAACAGCTTATTCATTCATTTTTATAGGCAATGAAAATGTAAAAATTTCAGGTAATAAAGATGATTTTCCCGATGATTTATCCGTAATAGGTTCTAAACATCAAGAGTTTAAAACCAAACTTGATAATAAAGTTGGGCCATTAAATAAAGAAAGAAATCAAAAAATACAGAAAATGTTTTCCTTAAGACAAGAGGGAAAATGGAACGACAGTTTACAAAATGCTTATTGGTCAAAAGAAGATGGAATGATTACCAAAATCGACAGTCAAACAACTCAACTAACAAAAGATTTTATTGCGGATAATATAAATTCAGATTATGCGCTTTCACAGCTCGTCATTTACAAAACGGATTTTTCTATATCTTTTATTAAAGAGCAACTCAGTAACCTCAGTCCTAATTACAAAAATTCTAAGTATGCTCAAGTATTGAAAACCTTTATAGAAAATGAACCTTTAGATAAAGGGAATAAATTTTACGATTTTACAGCAGAGAACCAAAATGGACAAAGTGTAAAATTTTCGAATTTTTTCAAAGATAAATATGTTCTTTTAGAATTTCATTCACCTTATTGTAGCTGGTCTGGAAAGGCGCTTTCAGAAATTAAGATGTTATCAGAACAAATGAGTGATAGCTTAAAAATCGTAACGTTCAGCGTTGATGAAAACAAAGAAGATTGGCTTAAAGAATATAAAACCAACCAAGTAAGTTGGACAAGTCTATATAATGAAAATGGGAGATACAGTGATGTTTATACAAAATACCAAGTCTTTGCAACACCGACTTACTATTTATTTGAGGAGAATGGAACAGTTGTGGAAAAATGGGATGGCTACAATGAAAATCTGATAGAACAAATTAAGGAACGAATAAAAAACGGTGGGTAACATCATATAAAAAACAATGCTAAAACCTGTGCCTACTCGAAATGCCGTTCTCTCTTGCTGCGCCGATTGTCCTGCGGACAATCAAGCGAGCGAGCTCGCACTATTTTTATACGAGACGTTGTAAAACTGTAATGCTCCCTAAAAATTAGACCATCGGTTAAGTTTAAAATTTAGTAACTTTAATCGATGAATATGAAGAAATCCAGAAGAAAATTTACAGCAGCTTTTAAG
>NZ_BMXB01000037.1 GCF_014651535.1 Salinimicrobium marinum | reverse complement strand
CATCATTTCCGACTAAAGTTCCGGAAGTGATCTGGTAAGTAAGTACAGGATCTATCTCTCCGTAAATTTTGGATTTTGCATCAGCAGATACGGTGATTGCAGCTTCTTTAATGGTAAGGTCTGCTGTGTTATAGGTAAGGTCATAGTTACTGCTCAATGCCAATGAACCCAATTGGATTTCATAGGTTCCAACATCCTCCCCAGCCTCACGACTTAAGGAACCAGTAAAATCATCATTTCCGACTAAAGCCCCGGAAGTGATCTTGTACGTCAATGCAGGATCTGCTTCTCCATAGACTTTGGATTTTGCATCAGCAGTTACAGTGATTGCAGCTTCCTTGATGGTAAAGTCTGCATTGTTATAGGTTAAGTCATAATTGCTACTCAATGCCAATGAACCCAATTGGATTTCATAGGTTCCAACATCTTCTCCCACTTCACGTGTCAACAAACCAGTGAAACCNGAAGTGATCTGGTAAGTAAGTGCAGGATCTGCCTCTCCATAAACTTTTAACTTAGCATCAGCAGATACGGTGATTGCAGCTTCTTTAATGGTAAGGTCTGCATTGTTATAGATAAGATCATAGTTGCTGCTCAAGGACAAGGATCCCTGTTGGATTTCATAGGTTCCAACATCTTCCCCAGCCTCACGACTTAAGGAACCAATGAAACTATCATTTCCTACCAAGGCCCCAGAAGTGATCTGGTAAGTAAGTGCAGGATCTGCCTCTCCATAAACTTTTAACTTAGCATCAGCAGATACGGTGATTGCAGCTTCTTTAATGGTAAGGTCTGCATTGTTATAGATAAGGTCATAGTTGCTGCTCAAAGCCAATGATCCCTGTTGGATTTCATAGGTTCCAACATCTTCTCCAGTCTCACGAGTAAGTGACCCGGTAAATGAATCGCCTCCTACTAAAGCACCAGACGTGATTTGGTACGTTAATGCAGGATCTGCCTCTCCATAGACTTTGGATTTTGCATCAGCAGTTACGGTGATCGCAGCTTCTTTGATGGTAAAATCCGCTGTTTGATAAATAAGGTCATAGTTACTGCTCAAAGCCAATGATCCCTGTTGGATTGCATAAGTTCCAACATCTTCCCCTACCTCTCGTGTCAACGAACCGGTAAAATCATCATTTCCTACTAAAGTTCCGGAAGTGATCTGGTAAGTAAGTGCAGGATCTGCCTCTCCATAAACTTTTAACTTAGCATCAGCAGTTATGGTGATTAAAGCTTCCTTGATAGTCAGGTCCCCTGTTTGATAAGTAAGATCATAGTTACTACTCAATGCCAATGATCCCTGTTGGATTGCATAAGTTCCAACATCTTCTCCCACTTCACGCATCAACGAACCGGTAAAATCATCATTTCCTACTAATGTTCCGGAAGTGATCTGGTAAGTAAGTACAGGATCTGCCTCTCCGTAAATTTTGGATTTTCCATCAGCAGTTATGGTGATTGAAGCTTCTTTAATGGTAAGATCGGCTGTGTTATACGTAAGGTCATAGTTACTGCTCAATGCCAATGATCCCTGCTCAATTGCATAAGTCCCCACATCTTCTCCCACTTCACGTGTCAACGAACCGGTAAATTCATCATTACCTATTAAAGTTCCAGAAATGATTTGATAGGTAAGTGCAGGATCTGCCTCTCCGTAAGTTTTGGATTTTGCATCACCAGTTACGGTGATTGAAGCTTCTTTAATTGTAAGGTCAGCATCGTTATAAGTAAGATCATAGTTGCTGCTCAACGCCAATGAACCCAATTGGATTTCATAGGTTCCAACATCTTCCCCAGCCTCACGACTTAAGGAACCAGTGAAACTATCATTTCCTACTAAAGCACCGGAAGTGATCTGGTAGGTAAGTGCAGGATCTGCTTCTCCATAAACTTTGGATTTTGCATCAGCAGATACGGTGATTGCAGCTTCCTTGATGATAAGGTCAGCATCGTTATAAGTAAGATCATAGTTGCTGCTCAACGCCAATGAACCCTGCTCAATTGCATAAGCACCAACATCTTCTCCCACTTCACGTGTCAACGAACCAGTAAAACTATCATTCCCTACTAAAGCTCCGGAAGTGATCTGGTACGTA
>NZ_BMXB01000036.1 GCF_014651535.1 Salinimicrobium marinum | reverse complement strand
GTATGCGGCCCACCAACCACATCTACTAACTTAGCATAATTTTATTTACCGGTTCCCCTCGGATAAACTTGACCTAAACTTGCTGTAATTTCTTGTAGTTCTGAGGGTAGAGATTCCGGATGTCTTTATGGTTTATGGACATGATATTCTCCAGGGTATATTTAAGCCACTCATATGGATTTACCTCGTGTTTTTTGCAGATGGCAAAGAAGGAATAGATTCCTGCAGCTCTTTCTGCTGCTGAATGAGAACCCGCAAACAGGTAATTCTTTCGACCAAGGGCCAATGGCCTGATGGCATTCTCCACTAAATTATTATCGATCTCCAGAATACCATCAAAAAGATAGGCGCTAAGCTGATCCCAACGATCCATAGAATACTTGAAGGCTTTTCCGATAGGACTTTTGGGAAGGATTAGCTGATGTTTCATCTGATCGAACATCCATTTTCCAAATTCATTAATAACAGGCAAGGCTTTTTCCAGGCGCAGGGATTTACGCTGCTGCGGGCTTAAGTTTTGCTCTCGTGCCTGGGCTTCCACCGCGTAGAGTTTCTGGATAAAGCTTAGGGCTTTTTCAGCGCGCTCCCTATCATTATCCTTTGCCTTATCAAATTCCCTTCTGGCGTGGGCCCAGCAGTTCAGGTGAGTAACCCCCTCACGCTTGCCTATTTTATCATAAGCGGCATAGCCATCACTTTGAAGGTAGCCTTTAAACCCGGCCAATACATGATCGGCAGCCTCACGGCTACGCCCGGGCTGATAATCAAAGAGTACGGTCCCATCTATGGGACAATGATGTACCCAATAATAACCTTGATGTGTTTTTCCTTTTTTAGCAGGATCCATCACCTTTATGGGTGTTTCGTCACTTTGGAGGTAACCTTTGGAGCGAATATCCTCCAGCAGGTGCTGATAAAGGATATCGATGATTTTAAGGCTTTGCCTGGTCCAACCTTCCAGGGTGGAAGATGCTATAGGGATCTCTGCTCGTTTAAAGCGTTGGAGCTGCCGGTAAAGCGGAAGGTGATCCTGGTACTTATCGACTAAAATAGAAGCCAGGAGTCCGGCTCCCGGGATTCCTTTTTCAATAACCCGCAGGGGAAGTTCCCCGATGATTACTCCTTCTTTACTTTTAGGAGCATACTTATAGCGGATATAGCGTTTGATATAGTATTTAGCAGGCTCGTATTCCAGTTCATCGGTCACTTCTTTGCCGATACAAACCATATCGGTAAGATCCTCTTCAGGATAGATCTCGATCTCTTTTACCTCAAGATGCTCCGGAAGGGCCATTCTTCCTTTATGGTTGGTGGTTTTTTTGCGACGCTCAAGCTTAAGCTTTTCTTTTAACTCGGCTTCTTGTGCTGCTGCCTTTTGGGGTTCCATCTCAAAGGGAAGGCTCATCTGGTTTTTATCCCCTTCGAAGCGTTCTCTTTTTTGGCCAAAGGCCAGGCGTTTGTAATACTCCACCTGGAATTTCAGGTCAGCAATCTTATGCTCTGCTTTTTCAACTTCTTGTTCCCTTTTAGAAACACTTTTTTCAGCTTTTTCCCTCTTTTTCGTCTCCTTCTTCAGGAGGGCCAAAAGCTGATCTTTAGTAAGGTTTTCTAAGGGTTCTTGCATGGGTTAAAGATACAAAAACAGACCTATTAAACCTATCGTGAACCCCTGTTTTTACTGATAAAACACCCTTATTCTCTAGTGAGAATAGCGCAGTTTCTGAACACTTTTTTCAACTGTAATACCCTCTATCATCAGTACCAATTGCGTCCAGGTAAAACTGGTCTGATCTTCTCTAATTACAGGCGGAGTGAAGCTTCCCCGCTCCAGGCGTTTGTAGTATAAAACAAAGCCGCCACGCTCCCAGTGAAGCAGCTTGAGATGGGTGCGATTCCGGTTAAGAAAAACGAACACATCACCGCTGGTAGGCTCCCGGTTTAGCTCATTTTTCACCAGTCCACTCAGACCATTAAAACTTTTTCGCATATCACATGACTTACGATAAAAGTGATAATTATGGGAGGAACCTAAGGAGAACATTAATACAGCTTAACTAACCGGGCAATAAGTCCCAGGTCCGTAGCATTCATTTGAAGTTTGACCCCGTTGGGATAAATAAGTTCCAGCTCACCGGAGGAGGAGTTTAATCCCTTGGTAACTTCTACAAATCCCCCGGGCTGATCTTCATCTTTCTTTTTGCGGATCCAGTAACAAAAAGTGGAAGGACTGATTCCTTTTTCTTTGCTAAAGGCTTTTGCCGAAAGGCCGCTATTACGATATTCATTAACTAAAGTGTACATTTCTTCCTGTTTGCTCATAATAAATATTATTTTAGAGCAGCAAAGCTATCGGTAGAAAGTCAGCTAATCAAGATGCAGTTGGTGGGGTGGATAC
>NZ_BMXB01000035.1 GCF_014651535.1 Salinimicrobium marinum | reverse complement strand
CACAAAAAAGCAGGTTATACCACCCGGAAGGAACACCTGTGTTCCCACCACCAGTATTATAAAGAGCGTAGCCCCACCTATTACCTGCAACGTGGGTATAACCACTCTGAAGAACTTTACCGGTACATGGAAGCCTTGTTTAAACAGGATAAATATCCCGAGCAGCTTTACAAAACCTGTGATGGTATACTGAACCTGTCCCGGAAAACCAATCGCGATATTTTTATTAAAGCCTGCAGCATTGCCCTGGACCATGGGCAGTATTCTTACCGGTTCTTAAAGCAGGTCCTGGAGAACCGGATGACCGACTATCAGGAAGAACCACAGATAAAATCCCTACCCACTCATGGGAATATCCGCGGGGCTTCTTTTTATAAATAAGTAACTATTAAAATTAAATATCACATGAACACCATTGAAAATCAATTATCACAACTCCGGCTCGGGGGAATGCACCGAAGCTGGAAAGCTATGATAGAAACCCGGCAACACCACGAGCTATCCCTGGGGGAAGGCTTGGAAGTATTGTTACAGGCCGAAGCTGAAGAACGTATCCACCGGCGTTTTGAACGCCTGAAGAAAAGTGCCCAGTTCCGTTACCAGGCTACCATAGAGGAATTAAACCTGGAAACCGCCAGGGGAATCAATTGGATATATCGGAGGGACCATGCCAGGTAAAACGGTCAAACAGTGCCACTATAAAAGATACTGCAATTATATAAAAAATTAATGTTATTCCTTCTTTAGGATTCCCTTTCTTAAAGATTCTCCTTTTAAATCAATGCGATGAGAAGAGTTTACAATTCTATCGAGTAAAGCATCAGCTAAAGTCCCTTCCCCTCCTATAATTTCGTACCAGGCAGAGACTGGTATTTGGGATGATATTATTGTGGATTTTTGACCGTGACGATCATCAATAATATCCATAAGTGTCTCTCTGTCCTGATTATCCAAAGCCTGTAGCCCAAAGTCATCCAGAATAAGGAGATCGGCTTTTGTTAATTTTTCCAGCTCCTTTAAATAGGTGCCATCCACCTTGCTGAGTTTTAGTTTCTTGAAGATCCTTGCAGTAATAGTGTAAAAGGTTTTATAACCAGAGAGACAAGCTTGGTGCCCCAATGCCTGCACGATATAACTTTTACCCACTCCAGATGCGCCACAGATTATAAGCCTTCTTTTCTGGTTATAAAATCAAGGGTGCATAAGCGCGCAAACATATTTTTATCCAGATTTCTCTCGGGGGAATAATTAATATCAGCAAGATTTGCATTTTGTCTAAAGCTGGCCTGTTTTAGAAGCCGGTCAATTTTCTTATTCTCCCGGTCCTCCCATTGATGATCTGTGAGCAGGGCCAGGTACTCATCACAGGTCATTTCACCAAAGCGGTTATCTTTGACGTGCTGAAGGTGTAGCTGGGCCATAGCGCCTAATCGCATTGTTTTTAATTTTTCAATAGTCTGGTTGTTGTTCATTGTTTTTAATTTAATTAGTGATTATTATTTGTAAGCAGAGGCACCTCGTATGTTGGGATGTACCGGTATATGGTTGGTTGTTTGCTCGAGATCCTGGTAGAATAATGATGCTCTATCCATATTGTTTTTAAGGATGTTCTTTATATGTTGGTAGGAAGAAGCCTCTCCTTCCAAGGCTCTTTTACAGGCGTTATTGAGTCTGTCGGAACCATAGGCTTTGTGAAGCTGAATGACTCCCATAGCACGCTTATAACCTATTTCAGGATAATCATGTGAGGTGAGTATTTTTTCTATACAACTTAAGACATATGGCCCGTGAGGTGTTGCTTTTCTCTTGAAGAATTCCGGGTTCCAGTCGGAATAAAATTTATGAGTACTACTGAGATGTTCTGTATTTGTGATGTAGCTCCCCTTGGCTCCATTGCGCGGATGTAGCGCTATTCTTTCCTGATAAAAGTAAACCTCGATCATACCTTTGGTATAATGAATACAGGTCTCTTTTCCGATATATCGATAAGGAACACTGTAGTAACTTTTATCGGGAGAGAAGTACACATAGCCCATCTTTTGGACCTTTGCTTTTCGATAATCCTTCAACTCATACGAACTTGAAGGGAGTGGCTTTAGATACTGACGCTCGACGGATTGATAAAGCTCCGTACGAATGGCTTCCTTGCGTTTAAACAATAAATTATTATAGGCGCTTAGCAGCTTTCTTATCTCCCTGTTTAGGTCCTCTAAAGAGAAGAAGGTCATCTCCCGAAGGGGATAGTAAATCCGCTGGTAAGAAAGATGCACGGCATTCTCAACCAACGCCTTATCTTGAGGTGCATACCCACGGGGCGGATTGATCACGCAGTTGTAGTGGCGGGCGAAGTCCTTGAAGGTTCGGTTGATTTCTGCCTCATACTTACTAGCCCTGGTTACTGCTGATTTAAGATTGTCAGAGACAATGGCTTTAGGAACTCCACCGTAAAAGTTTAAAGCCCCAGTGCAGCAAGCAATCAGATCACCGCGTTTTTGGGTTAGACAGGCTTGCACATAAGTATAGTGGCTATTAGGAAGAATAGCAACGAATACTTCAACAGCAATGATTTCTCCTGTTTCTTTATTTACAATGTGAAGTTTCTTTCCGGCAAAGTCTATAAACATTTCTTTTCCAGCTTCATGCTCAAGCTTCATCGATCCCTTTTCTTTAGAATACTTTCGCCGGTAATGTTCCAGAAACTGGGTATAGCTATAAGGGTCTTTAGCTAACTGAACATATTGCTGGTAATGATATAAAAAGGTAAAACCAGGATGATTCCGGGCTTTATTGACCCCTTCAAAGTATAGCATTAGTTCATTATGCCTTTCAACATCAAGGGTGGTATGGGAGGAAAATAATTCAGATAAGGCCGAGTTGTCAAAAAGCAGTAATTCTTTTAAAGAATATTGGCTTCCTGTAAACAACTTCATATAAATATTAACTGTGTTACGGGAGATTCCTAAGGTGGAACCAATTTTGCGGTTACTAAACCCATCAAGATGAAGGGAAATAATTTGTTTCAAGTCCATAGGATCAAGTGTGTTGGCCATATCGCTGTATTTATAGCGACAAGGTAGTTTTTACTTGATCTTTTAAAGTGGCACCATTCGAACCGTAATACTCTGATGGTTGAACCGAATTCCCGGAGAAGAACCCAAAATGGCATCATTCGAACCGTAATCCATAAATTCAAATAAGCAAAAGTGGCATCATTTGAACCGTTTTACCTGGCATCACAGGACCGTTTTAACTGGCACGATTCAAACCGTAATACCCAATCAATAAAGACCAGATCACCGAACTGGCTACCGGAACATACCTGGAAAAAGGGGAATCGGTATTAATTACCGGGGCCACAGGCTGCGGCAAAAGCTTCCTTGCCTCGGCTTTAGGACATCAGGCCTGTAGCCAGGGAAATAAGGTACTGTACTTCAACACACAGAAATTACTGATGAAAACTAAAATGGCCCGTATTGATGGAAGCTTCCTGAAGTTCTTTGAT
>NZ_BMXB01000034.1 GCF_014651535.1 Salinimicrobium marinum | reverse complement strand
TGAAACAGCCTCAGGCTGGCAGGAGGTATCATTTGCTTCTCCTGTGCCTGTGACGGCCAACACTACTTATGTGATTTCATATCACAGTAGTAATGGCTTTTATTCCCTTAATAGTCCCTTCTTTAACACAAGATCAGTGGTGGATGAACCACTTACAGGTCTACAAAGCGGTACAGATGGACCCAATGGGGTGTACACCTATTCCAATACACCTACTTTTCCAAACCTGACTTACCAGAGTAGTAATTATTGGGTAGACGTAGTCTTTAACACAACAGACCAGAATGCCCTTCCCAGTGTTTCCTTAATTTCACCTGAAGACAACAGAACTTTTACTACTCCGGCAGTAGTTACGCTCGAGGCTGTCGCCTCCGATCCCGACGGTACAATTACAAAAGTGGAATTCTTTTGGGATAATGTAAAAATAGGAGAAGACACATCCCCTCCTTACAGCCTTATCTGGAACCCTGCTTCCACAGGTAATTATGCCTTAACTGCTGAAGCAACAGACAACCTCGGCGCAAAACGCCTTTCTTCTACAGTTAACATATTTGTGACGGAACCTGTAGGGAATATTCCACCGACGGTGAATGCAGGGGAAGATCAAATATTGGTTCTTCCGGAGAATAGCATTACCCTACTTGCCAGTGCTACAGATCCAGATGGTTCTATAGAGTCTTACCTTTGGGAGCAGATAAACGGACCTGCTACGGAAATGCAAAATGCCGTCTCCATGAGTCTTGAGCTATTGGGGCTGGAGCAGGGAGTGTATGTATTCAAGGTCACCGTTACTGATAACGAAGGAGGAACTGCAAGTGACGATATCAGCATAACCGTACGTGCATTAGACCAGGAGTTTACCTGTCCCTGTACTGTTTTTGACGATTCTGAAACACCGACGGGAAGCCTTCAAAATGACGGGATTGGGGGATTACAATTGGGAATGAAATTCCAGTCTCAGGTGGACGGCTATATAACCGGAGCGAGATTCTACAAACAAATTGGAAACACTGGGTTGCATACGGGGCAATTATATGATCGAAACGGGAATTTGTTGGCTGAAGCAGTTTTTCAGAACGAAATATCTTCAGGATGGCAGCAGGTCATCTTCGCTTTTCCTATAGCTATAACGGCAAATACTACATATATCATTTCCTACCATACCAGTGCCGGATTTTACTCCCTAAACGAATCCTTTTATTCCGATGCAGTGTTGAACAAGCCTTTACAGGCACTGATGGATGGAAGTGACGGGGGCAATGGCGTATACCGGTACACATCAACTCCGTCATTCCCCGAATTCTCCTATAACATGAGTAATTACTGGGTAGATGCCATTTTTGAAACTACTGCATTCGCTACAGCCTTTAAAAATACTATGGACGCCACCAGCTATTCCAAGGCGACCATTTCGGAGTCTGGGCTCAGTGACAGAATTGAGGTTATCCCTAATCCATCTTCGGATTATGCTACCCTGGTATACCAGCTTCAGCAAGGAGGATTTTATTCAATGAGCCTTTACGATGCCAGAGGCTCCCAGGTAAGAATCCTCGAAGAGGAAGCCTTTGCGAAGGCGGGGGAGGAATATTCTCTGGAAATAGATGTGACTTCACTGCCACAGGGAGTGTATTTTTTACGTCTTGCACATCAGAATGAAATAAAAGTCGTACAACTCGTCATAAATAAGTAACCTGCAGGAATAACGTCCTATTTTCTTTATTAATTCCAAGGAAAACCAGGCGGTTAAGGAGACCTCATTACCACTTAATATTTGATATGAAAGTAAAGAATACTACTCCTAGAGAGCTTTGCCTTAAAAGGATCCTATTAGTTATTTTAATGTTCTTTGCCGCCCAGGAGGGGGAGTCGTTTGGAACAGGTAGAATCGAGGAAACAATGGTGGAAGTTAAGGCACCGGAAAGAGGAATATCGGAAAGAGAATTTTGTACGGAGGAGGAAACCGACAGGAGTGCAGTTTTAGTAATTACAAGTGCTAATAACGGCTTTAGCAGCTATCTTACAGAAATTTTGAAGGCTGAGGGATTGAATGATTTTGATGTTTTCGAAATTTCATCAGTATCAAAGGAGCTCCTGGGGGGCTACGATATGATTCTTCTTGGGGAAATTTCCTTAACCAGTGCCCAGGTTGATTTGGTATCCCAACGTGTACAGGAGGGAGCTACTCTAATCTGCTTTAGACCGGATATCAAACTTGCTTCTCTTTTGGGGCTAACTCCTACAGGAAGTACATTATCCGATCAATACTTGCTTATAAATCCTGCTGGGCCAGGAGAGGGTTTGGTCAAGGAGACTATTCAATATCATAGTACTGCAGATCTTTATGAGCTGAACGGTGCCGTGAGTCTTGCCGGACTCTATTCTGATGCACATACTGCAACTATTTATCCTGCAGTTTCCAGCAATGATGTGGGTGTCAACGGAGGAAAGGCTATTGCCTTCACTTATGATCTCGCACGCTCCGTAGTGTATACCCGTCAGGGGAATCCTGACTGGGTGGGTCAGGAGAGAGATAATCAACCTGGACCAATAAGATCGAATGATATGTTTTACCCCGACTGGGTGGATCTCGATAAAGTTGCCATTCCTCAGGCGGATGAACAGCAGCGATTGTTGGCCAATATTATTACCTGGAACAGCCGGCACCCCATTTTGAGGTTTTGGTACATGCCTCGAGGACTCAAGGCTGCAGTGGTTATGACGGGAGATGACCACGCAAGGGGAGGGACCATCGCACGATTTAATCGTTATCTTGAGTTAAGTTCCGACAATAGCCCTGAGGCTGTGGCTGACTGGAGAGCTGTACGTGGCAGTTCTTACATTTTTCCAAATACGCCGATCTCTGATATTCAGGCCAGTATTTTTGAAGCTCAGGGATTTGAGATTGCGCTTCATCTCAATACACAGTGTGAAAGCTATGACGAATTATCCATTGAAAATGATTTAACCACACAACTGGAAGAAATGGCGATAAATTTCCCTGGCTTGAGTGCTTCCATTACCAACCGTACCCACTGTATTGCGTTCAGTGACTGGGCTACTCAGCCTAAATTGGAAAGTTCAAATGGAATTCGACTGGATGCCAATTACTATTACTGGCCGGGAAGTTGGGTCAACGACAGACCGGGAATGTTTACTGGCTCCGGTATACCTATGAAGTTTGCGGATGTGGACGGAACTACTCTTGATATCTATCAACTCAATACTCAAATGACAGATGAATCTGGACAAAGTTTTCCTTTCACCATAAATCAGTTGCTGGATAAAGCGCTGGGCCAGGAAGGGTACTATGGAATGTTTTGTGCCAATATGCATACAGATGATGATTATTCAGACGGTTCAGAAAAGATCATAGCTTCCGCGATGAGCCGAGGGGTTCCTGTAATATCTGCAAAGCAGGTACTTACCTGGATGGATGGCAGAAATGCATCATCTTATGAGGTGAATCAATGGGATGGTCAGGTACTAGATTTTTCCCTCCAGGTTTCCGGGGAGGCTCATAAACTTGAGACGATGTTACCAGCAACATTTAATGATCAGAGGCTGGTTGGCTTGACCACAGAAGGAGTCGCGGTAAACTACAGAACCGAAAAGATTAAAGGGGTGGAGTATATTTTCTTTTCTGCAACAACAGGAAATTTTATTGCTACCTACGGAAGGAATGAAGTGCCGGTAATATCCATGACCTCGCCAGTCGAACCTGCAGCATTTAATACTGCTGAATCCATAGTTATTGAAGCTAATGCCACAGATCCTGATGGTAGCATTAGCAAAGTTGAGTTTTTTCAGGGTTATCATAAATTAGGTGAAGTTACGGAGGCTCCTTTTAGCTTTACCTGGGAAAACATTCCCACAGGAACTTTTTCCCTTACAGCTAAAGCTACAGATGACCTGGGCGCTGTGGCTATTTCCGCTCCAGTAGTAATTGAGGCTTCTCAGGTATGCCCTTGTAATGTTTTTAGTTCCGAAGAGCGACCCTCAGGAATCCTGTGGAGCGGTTCCCCCTTACAAGTGGGAATGAAATTCCGCAGTTCAGAAAACGGGTTTATTACTGGAGTGCGTTTTTACAAGCAGTCGGGAAATACAGGCGTCCATACTGGG
>NZ_BMXB01000033.1 GCF_014651535.1 Salinimicrobium marinum | reverse complement strand
GGGCCTATAGCACACTTTAATTAGTGGAAACTGGACATAGAGCAGTAAGCCCTACGGGAGAGTTTTGGGCCTAATTGATTAAAAATAAAATAAAACACATATGAATAAAAATACGTTTGGCAGCACTCTATAAAAATAATACAAAAACCTGTCTCAGTGTAGAGCTACGTACTTGCTTGCGGACAATCAGGCGTTGCAAGCAAATACAGTTTTATACGGGACGTCGGCAATAATTTTAGACACAATCTAAATTATATTATGAAAAAACTGAATTTTTACTCATTACTTATATTTTTAATATTTACGTTTTCTAGTTATGCTGAGAATAAGGTTAAAATATACTACGAGAAAAATAATAATGGGTATAGTGTATATGCTGACAATAAAGAATATTGTCCAACAACAGTGAAAATTCATTTTGAAGCAAAGAATCTGAATATTTCAGGTGGAAATGACCAGTATTATATTATCGATCCATTAAAGGAAAAACAACTATTAACTACTTTATCTGTTATAGATGTTAAAAAAGCATATGGGTTCAAGTACACTTACAAATCAAACTTAGGAAATCATAATTTGGAAAAATATGATTCGGATTACATTTATGATTTACCATTTTCAATATCAAATTCATTTAAAGTATATCAAGGCTACAATGGAGATTTCTCTCATCAAGATCAAAATGCATTAGATTTTACGATGCCTGTAGGAACAGAAATTAAAGCTGTCAGAGATGGGGTAGTAGTAAAAGTTGTGGATGAAAATTCAAAAAATTGTGGTGAAGAGTCTTGTAAAAAATACAATAATTTTATAATTGTTTATCATTCTGATGGAACTTTCGCAGAGTACACCCATATTAGAAAAGACGGATCAATCGTAAATGTTGGGGAAACTATAAAAAAGGGAAATACAATAGCCTATAGCGGTAATGTTGGTTGGAGTACCGGTCCACATCTACACCTGGTAATATATTTACAAAAATTAGAAAATAGAGAAACTTTAGAAACAAAGTTTAAAATAGGAAATGGTGAAAAAACAGAATATTTAGCTGAGAAAAAAACATATGAAAGAAACTACTAAACTACTGCCAACACTTTAAAAAACAATGATACAACCTGTCTCGCATAAAAACAGTTTTTATACGAGACGTTTGGTGTAAGCCGTAAGAAACCATATTAACAAAACTAAAAAATGAAAATAGCCAAAGTATTTATTTATTTCATAGCACTTATACTTATAAATAGCTGTTCGGGTAGTAAAGCCGCTAAATATTTTAAAGAAGGAAAAACAGAACAGGAAAACTATAAAGTTTCTCTTCCTTTCGAGATGAAAGATGGATGGATCATTGTACCCGTAGAAATAAAAAATAAGACTTATAAATTTCTTTTTGACACTGGAACACCTACTCTTGTATCAAAAGAACTTGCTGAAAGTTTAAATATGGAAGTTATCGATTCTGTAAATGCTAAGGATGTTTATAATGCATCACAACAAAATAAATATACAAGAATAGAAAACATTAAACTTGGAACGATAGATTTTGCTGGAACAACAGCCTTAATAAATGATTTTAACGCTACCCCAATATGGTCTTCTTTAAATATTGACGGATTTATAGGGTCAAATTTAATGCAACACGCTATTTGGGATATTGATTTCAACAAAAAACAAATTACCATAACCGATAATGAATCGAAATTAAACTTACCTGAAGAAATAATTGAGAATAAGTTATTTATTGGTATTGCAGGATTACCTTCTATTGCCTGTAAAATAAATGGAAAAAAAGTATGGAATTTTGCTGTGGATTCAGGGTATAATGGAGGCATCGTTATACCATTTTCCGAGTTTGAAAAGCAAATAGAAAAGGATCAAATTTCAGATTTCACAAAAGCTGATACCCGGGGTGTTATTGGGGTTTACGGGGAGCAAAAATCAACAAGGGAATCTTATACCGGAATAATTAATGAAATAGAATTCGGCAATTCTACTTTAAAAAATGAAAAGGTGTATTCAGAGCAATATCTAGATAAGATCTTTGGGTTAGATTTTTTTAGAAATTATCGGGTTATTCTAAACTGGAATAGTAAAAGAATAAAGCTGGTGGAATATGAACAAAACACCAGTTCTATATAAATGACTGCACCCAATCAGGCTTGCCAGCTCCCACTGTTTTTATAAGGGACATTAGCTCCCATCTGAACTTCAATATTTAATTTAAACTAACCTTATGAAGAAATTTTTTACAATCGCAATTTTACTCTTTTCAAACCTTTTGATGGCTCAATCCAATGATAACCTTCTGGATAATTTTGCTCGAATCAATTTGGGGCTTCACGGGATCGAAGGATCTTATGAATTACCTGTTTCTAAAAAGTTTGTATGGGAAAATTCTTTAGGAATTGGAATGGGAGCCAATGTGAATGCAAGTAGTGCAGAGTTTAACCTGGATTTTGGGAACCTTACCCCATTTTTAAAATCTGAATTGAAATACGTTTATAATATCAACAAAAGAGAATCAAAAGGGAAAAATATTGTAAATAACTCCGGGAATTATATCGGGTTACAAACGAAATACAGTTTCGGTAATTCTAAAGCGTATCATTTAAATTCAACCTCATTAACTGAAGTACATTGGGGACTTCAAAGATCTTTAGGTGGGAATTATGTATTTGATTTCCACATTGGTCTGGGCTATTTAAATGATTATAACACAAATGAGGGAGCAGTTTCACCCACGTTGGGACTAAGGTTTGGTTATAAACTATTTTAAAAATCCGAAACTACCTGCACGCTCCCACGTCTCGTTGTCCTGCAGATAATCACCCTCGCCAGCTCGCTTTTTTTTAAACGGGAAGGCTATAATTTAAAATTGAAATTTCAATTGAAGTATATTATAAGATTCATTCTGGGATTTCTGTTTTTAATCATACTTCTGCTGGTTTATGTCTCTGTACTTTGGCTATTGGAATTTCAGGAGTCCCATTTCTCAAATGGCTACTTAAATTTGACCAAATATGTTGAGCCTTTAGTACTTCTTGGAGGGGTTGCCATTATCTACAGATTTCAGAAAATAAAAAACCCACTTCGTCCAGTACACCTAAAGATTTTTCTCGAAGGTGTTTTTTTGACTATGTTTGTGGAAATATTAATCGAATTGACAGCTTACCAATTTGAGACCTCCACAAAATTTTTCAGCTTAAATAAGAATTATGATCTTACATTAATTCCTCTATATTTTACGGGAATCTTTATAGCAGCCCTTTTAGAAGAACTGTTCTTTAGACACTACTTTTTTGAGACCATTGGAAGAGCAATAAAAAAGAATGAAATCCTGACTATCATAATATCTTCCATATTTTTTACATTGATGCATTTCCAGTATTACGACAATTATTCTATACTGTTTTCAACCTTAATATTTGGAGTTTTGTATGCCTACCTGCTGGTTAAATATAAAACCATCTGGCTGCCTTTGGGAGTTCATTTTGGTCACAACCTTTTTGATTATTTATTTGGGAGTGATATTATTAATCTTACAAGCAATGACAGTTTTCTTTATGGAAATTTCAGGCCGGTATTTACAAGCATAGAGATTCTCCTGATTATATTTCTGTTACAATACCAAAAGAATATGGGGATAAGAATAAAAGAGGCTTGAGTTAATAAAAATAGGCGAAATACAGAAAAACCCTGATGATCCCATTCATCAGGGTTTTTAGGTAAAATAAAATGGTTGGCTAGTGCTGGGTATTCTATAATAGTAAATGAACGGACAGGTAAGCCGTCCGTTCATTTGCTAGAGTTGAAATCACTCCCCCAAATGAATTCAACCTAGTTTACTGGTTTTAAGTTTCAATGTCTTCCGTCTCCTCAGAACAGTCAATTTCCTGGATCTCGTCTATAGCTTCCTGGTATTCGTCACCCCAAAAAGCACAATCTTCATACTGTCCGTAAAAATCCATTAGAGCTGCTTTGTAATTTTCACAATTTTGTTCTGTGGGATTTTCTGAATAGGTAGATAAAGATTCCATCGCTTCTGTCCATTCTCTTTCAAAATCTGCACAGCCCATGTTCCTGTCGTTGTTTTGGCCCCTATAAAACAAGAGAATTATTCTAGATTTCAAAAATTAATTAAGCGGTTTGTTTTTTCACTAAAATCAGGTGTTGGTCCTGAACCCATTTTTCC
>NZ_BMXB01000032.1 GCF_014651535.1 Salinimicrobium marinum | reverse complement strand
CTTAAAAGCTGCTGTAAATTTTCTTCTGGATTTCTTCATATTCATCGATTAAAGTTACTAAATTTTAAACTTAACCGATGGTCTAATTTTTAGGGAGCATTACAGGGATTCTCTTTTTCGAGACTTTCGTCGACGCCCAGCCCCTCGAACTCCATCTTGTAAATGGCTATTCCTTGGGTTTGCGAAAAACTGTTTAAAAGAAAAAGTAGTGAAATAAGTATAACTAAATTTATTATTTAATTTTAAACAGGAAAACCGTATTATTTAAGCTTGTATATTAGTCAGTGTAAATATGTTATAAAAATATTTAGCGACCAAAGATTTCGACTAATAACTAATAAATTAGTTATGTTGTGTCAGTTGTTTGAGCATCTTATACTTATAGGTCCTGAAAAGATTCCTTGTGGAATGTGACTACTTATATGTAGCGACATATGGACAAGAAATAAAGCCATAGTAATTTTTGAAATTTATGGGATTGAGACTAAGGTTATAGCATAAAATGGAAAAGACTGAAACTAATGCTAAAATATATAAAAACACTGCTCAAACCAGTCGCAAGGTGTAAGTCCGTACTCGAATGGAACGTCTGATTGTTCTGCGGACAATCAAGCTCGCACCGTTTTTTTACGAGATGTTGTAGTCAATATTCATATAACATTAAGATTCTAAAGGACTGCGGTGAGGATAATTTCGAATTGAATTGGGCAAATTAATTTCCTCAAAAAAAGGGTATAAGTAACAAGTTTTAACTCATACTCTGATTTTTTCTAAAAAGGAACCTTCTCCCGCGGTTTCTGCTCTGTTACCTTCCACTGCCCATCTTCTTTAACCAACTTAAATACGCTCGGTTTTTCTTCGAACGAAGTGGAATAGCGAACCCAGGCAAGGTCACCAGCAATGGTATCCTCAATGACTGCAAAATTAATTTTTGATTTTTCATCTTCAGCAAATAGATCCTGAAGGTTTGATAAAACAGAAAAACTTTCGGCGGTTGTGTGTTAGTATCGTTGTGATAAAAACTTCCAGCCACTATTTCAGCGGTTTCAGTGTGGGACATTTCATTTTCATTACACGCTATGAAGCCGGTAATGAACAAATAGAGGAGGATCCTTTTCATGGCGTTTTGTTTAACATAAATTAGCAGACTAGGTTAGCTCAAGTATGAGGCTGACCAACCGGAGGCGTGCCCAAAAATCACTATCTGCGCTTCATAACGGTAGGTTTTTTGAGCTTATGGACATAAAAGCACCAAGACTACAGATATTTACTCATGTGGCAATTAATATTTTTTTCAAGATCAAAAATCCGCTAAATTAGCCGGTAAAAACAAAAGAGATATAAATGTAATACTACATTTTATTTCGAAATAAAATGTAGTATTACATTTATTAGTACGTTGTAAAACATTCCCCACATGAAGAAACTTCCATTAATTTTTTCGGCTAAAGTCAAAGTAAAAAAAGCGAGAAAAAAGGGAAATAGGAGCAATATTGAAAATTGGTATTAATTGAATTTTAACAACAAATTCAGCACGAATATTAATGGGGTCACGAAAAATAAAAATAATAGGAGTCAGCATCGCTATAATAGTTATCGTGCTTATCAGTAATTTAAATATTCTATCCTTTAGGAAAGTTATGAACTGTTCTAATTATCCGAATTTAGTTGAAAATGAAGTAGTATTGTTCTCAAAATGGATTCCAAAAAAATCAAATAATTGGATTGTAGTAAATGATGATGAAAGAAAATATCAGATTTTAAGACTTGTCGGCTTTCCAAATGATACGATGACAATAGTCAATGGAATTCTTTACAGAAACAATAGAAATTTAGATCTAGATTTAAATCTTGCTCATTACTATGGTCTAAAAAAAATACAATTTGAAGAATTAGAGTATCTAAAGGATTTCAGAATATGCGATATTGCAGGAGAAGGGGATTCAGTTTTTTTAAATGTCAATGACAAGGTGGGACAATCTTTGAAGGAGAGCAAAAGATTCATTAGGTCAAAAAGGGTAATAGATCCTATTATAAAAGAGACGTATGGAAAAAACTGGAACTTAGATCATTTCGGTCCTTTTGTTGTTCCGGAGGGTAGATATTTTGCTGTAGGTGATAATCGGGAGATGGCATTAGATTCTCGTTATTTAGGACCTATTGATGAGAAGGATTTTTTAGGTAGCGTTATTTTGACTTATTGAGGAGGGAATGATATTTCATTTACATTGTGAGAGTATCCAGCAGTTTTCGATGAAAAGAAAGGAGTATGGACTGCGCTTGGATTATTCGAATGAATAAAAACGTTTTACAACAATATATAAAAACAATGCTTAAACCTGTTTCAAATCGAAATTCCTTGCTCGCTTGCTTAACGGATTGTCCTGCGGACAATCACGCACGCCAGCTCGCACAGTTTTTATACGAGACGTTGTAAGCAATTTTTATCGTAATTCAATTTAAATGAAAAATGAGTTTAAAAGAGTCGTATTTTATTCAAAGTATGACTTATCTGCAGATAGAAATCTAGAAAGTGCCGAAAAAATTTTCAAGAAATTAAATTCAGAAGACAGTTTAGAAGTAAATGATATAATAGAGTTATACCAAATCAAATTATATTTCGATCACGAGATTTTTCTAACCCGTTGGGATGAAGCAACAATACAAGAATATAAGGATATCGTTGGAAAATATTGGGAGTGGATAAGAAACTTTTGGATTAGCATTGATGATGAAAATTTTCTAAAACTTTTTACAGAAATAGAATTCCATTACTACGATTCATTTTGGAGTCTTATAAGCAAATTCAGTACGTTTAAGAAAATAAGTTCAAATACTTTGGGTAACTTAATGAAAAACAAACGTTTTAATATTCGTCCAGTATTAAGGCAAAGGAAGATTGTTGATCATTTTTCAAGAGAAATTAAAAGCTACCTTATCCAATCAAGTGAAACTGCCGAATTATTGCTTTCCTATTATGAACAAGAGCACTTTTCCGATCACCCCGAGATGAATTTTCCCAAATTTAAGGAATCGGAGATAGAAGAAATTATTGAAAACTATTTACTATCACCAAATGCAAATCTTAACTATGTTCGGTTAATTGTAAAATCAAGGCATCTAAAACTATCAGACAAAATTAAGCTTAAAGCTAAAAAAGTATCAGACAGATTAAATGAGGAAATTTTAGAAGAGGGTGTGACATCTAATCATAGAATAGGTGGGACAATTTCCGCTGATCAGAAAGAACCGATAAAAATATTAAGAGACGAAGGTACTTTGACATATTCTTATTCCGAAAAATGGTTGAATCATACTAATACACTAAATGGTATTTTTCAAAACTTTTCAAGTTTATTTAAGTATATAAATGATCAAGGCTGCATAGATTTAGTAACAAAACATTATCAAATAGATTCATTTGAAAATGTTTTAATGAGATCAAAGAATGAGTATTGGATTTCGCAAAAATTCTATGAAAAAGGACTCCTATCTCATTTACAAATTGCTCTCTATTTACATTATTTAGAGGAAAATGATATATCAATAGAAGAAGTGATTTCTTTCCAAGTAAATGAACTTCTAAACCAAGAATTTGAAATTAGCAATTTAAGGATATCTGTTCCTTCAAAAAATATATCACCTTATGAAAAAATTAGAGTTCTAGCACCAGAGCTAGAATTTTTGATTAAGCAGTACGAATGCTATGTGGAAGAAGGACACATAGATTTTGATTTAATTCAATTTAGCTCGTCTCCTCTTTATTTTGGAAAAATTAAAAGTATAGTAGAAAAAAAGTACGTTTATGGACAAGGAGAAGAATTTATAAGGTTACGTCGAGATTTTTTTTCAAGACAATCGATGCTGCATTATGTAAAACCTTTCCAAGGGAAATATTCTACCTTTTATCAATTAATTGAAAACGAAAAAGTTAATTATGATCAATTTGAAAATTACCAAAAAGGCGAAATAGATTATTTAATTTCTAAAGGCTATTTAGTTACTGATGAAGATAATATTATTAAAATAAATGACTCCAATTTAATTAATGTCATTGGCATATTACATTACGAAGATGTAATCAATTATTGGCATCATCCAGAAGAACTAAGAAAAAAGATTAATGACCTAGAGAAAATCAAAATGGTCAAATTTGAAAGTAAATTATTTACAACTGAAGAGAGAAAATATTTGAATTATTATTTGAATAAAAAGGAGTTTTCGAACGGTTTAGATTTAAGAAACAAATATTTGCACGGTACCAATAGTAATCTCCAGGATGAACAAAAAAATGACTTATATATTCTTCTAAAAATTCTGATTTTAATTATCTATAAAATAAAAGATGATCTAGAAATCAAGAAATTCATACAACAAACTGGTGCCAACAACATATAAAAACAAAGAACTGAGTTAAAAAACAAGTTCTTTAAGCCAATTTCGAGACAAATTTTTCATCATAAGGCAAACCTGATTTAGCAATTGCAAATGCCTGTTTTAGGAGTTTATTACACACTGCGATTAGAGCCAATTTTTTGCTTTTTCCCTTTGCTATAATTCGTTCATAAATTTCCCTGCAGGCCTTGTTGTGTTTACTGGCTGAAAAACTACACATAAAAAAGAGGTTTCTACGTTTTGCATTGCCCATTTTAGTGATCTGGCTTCGGCCTCTCACGCTGGTACCTGACTGGCGTAGGGTAGGAGTGATCCCGGCGTAACTGCAGAGTTGCCGGGAGTTTTCAAAATTTGAAAATCCATCAGTTAAAACGTATCCACCCCACCAACTGCATCTTGATTAGCTGACTTTCTACCGATAGCTTTGCTGCTCTAAAATAATATTTATTATGAGCAAACAGGAAGAAATGTACACTT
>NZ_BMXB01000031.1 GCF_014651535.1 Salinimicrobium marinum | reverse complement strand
CTCAGAACTACAAGAAATTACAGCAAGTTTAGGTCAAGTTTATCCGAGGGGAACCGGTAAATAAAATTATGCTAAGTTAGTAGATGTGGTTGGTGGGCCGCATACAGGTCTTCGGCATAAACACCAAATTCCTTTACATCTTCTGCAAACTGTCCAACCGCCACATAATGTGAGCGACTGCCAACATCAATCCCTGCTGCATTGGGATTAATGATTTCCATAGAAAGCTTTTTTCGTCCCATATCTAAATATTTTAGAAAAAGACCCTAAGGAAATGTATCTTTGATTTGAACAATATTCTGAACGGGCTCTCCAAAAAGGGGCACCACTGAAATTATCAACAAGCTCCTGAACCACTAATTCAGGAGCTTTTTTACATTTCGACCAGAATTACGCACGGGCTTACTTACCAGCGCCAATTTAAAAAGCGGCCACGCATAGAGTCACTAATAAATTTAATACAGAAAAGGTATATGTTGCGCGACGTTGGCCGAAGAAATTAATGGAGTTTCTTCATGTGGGGAATTGCACACAACGTCTCGTATAAAAACTGTGCGAGCTGGCGTGCATGATTGTCCGCAGGATAATCCGCTCAGCAAGGGAACACGATGTTTCGATTATAGACGGATTTAAGCATTGTTTTTATATGTTGTTACCTGCAGCCTTTTCTATTTCAGTTGATTGGTCGGTTATGCTTTTGGTTTGCAGTTCAATTGCAAAAGCTTCCAGTTCTGTTTTTAAATTCATTGTTGTTTCAAGAAAGAATTTGGTGAAAAACTCTTTTTCGATATCATAATTAATCCGCCCTTTACCAGTTCCATCTAACTCCATTTCATAATCTTTTGTCGCTGATTCTATGGTATAGACTTGGTCAAGGTCGAAGTATCCAATGCCGTCTTTCACTTCTTCTAATGTGTAAATAGAGTTAATCTCAATCTCAATGGTTACATCACCAATCGGCATTGACATTGGATTTTTCTGCTCAAAACTTTCTCCAACTTTGATTTTTCTATTTGGGTATTTGATTTGATTCATTAAAGATTCCATTGCAGGAATAAGGACTTCCTTTTTTTCTTTTGTCATTACAAAAGAAGAAATAGAGTCTATTTTAGTCATTCCAGCAATTGATTTCCCGAAAAATTTCGTTCCGCTAATCAAAGTCGGATTTGTTGATTCCAATAGCTCAATTTTGATAGGAAATTCATTTCCATTTGAACGTCCTGTTTTGGATATACTTTTTAGAATAGTTGTGTCCTTTGTTGAAGTCGGATTTTTAATTCCATTATTTTCTAAATTTTGTAAAAATTGGTCAGATGCAAAATATTTTACAGTATTTTCTGAAATCTGTTTTTGAGTTAAGGTGTAATTAAGGTTTGGTAGATAGCCAACTTTAAAATTTATTTCTTCCTGACTTTTACAAGAGGTAATTGCTGATAATAATAAAACGAATAGGATTGTTCTCTTCATTTGGTTCTGTTTAGCTTGCAGGTAACGTTTCGTATAAAAACTGTGCGAGCGGGCGAGCGTGATTGTCCGTAGGACAATCAGGCGTTGCAAGCGAGCACGGAGTTTCGAATTGAGACTGATTGAAGCATTGTTTTTATATGTTGTAAACTGGGCTTTTTTTCCCAGTCTGGTTTTTTATCCGTTGCGATTGTCAGTCCGCTGCTCTTCCCGAACCCAAAAATTCCTTTAAAAATCCCCTTTTTGAGTGGTAAATCAGATCCGTGTCCGTCCGAATTTATCCGCTGCAAAAAGAATGAAAATAATATTTAAAAAACTCATCATCCAAAAATGGTTTTTTTTTGCCTTGTATACAACGTCTCGTATAAAAACTGTGCGCGGGCGAGCGTGATTGTCCGTAGGACAATCCGCTGAGCAAGCGAGCATGACGTTTTCTATTCGAGACGGGTTTTAGCATTGTTTTTATAAGTTGTTGTGCAATGGTTTTTTATGCGTGGCTATTAATCCGCAGATCCCTATATGATTTTTGAGTCAGATTGATTTTTAAATTGAAGTAACAATTACCTCCATCCGCAACGGGTGGCAACAATTCACTTCGCCAATTCTTAGTGTGAAACTCCCTGCACGATAAGTTCACCCAAACTTCTTTTTCGCCTTTACCATTTATAATTGGAACATACTGTCGATAATAATTTTCTGTTTCCAGTTCAAATCCTGTTTCAGTCCATTTATTCTCAGGATTCTCAGCGTTACGGTTTTTTAGAGCTTCTTTTTGAAGTTCATTATTCTCTTTTACAGCTCTTTCCAATATTTCTTCAACATTTTTTATTTCTGCCAAACTTAGATCTGTCGGTTCTCCATTTTCAAAAGGGTACAACATTTCCTGTTTGTACTTTACAACAGAGTAAAGTGAGTCCTCAATGGCGAGTCCTTTTTTTGAGTTCGATTGATAATTATTTCCTGTTTTGTTTTGACAGGAAATGAGAAGAATTAATAGAGCTAAGGTTGAGAATTTTACCATTTTACTTTTAACTATTGCACAACGTCTCGTATAAAAACTGTGCGAGCGGGCGTGCTTGATTGTCCGCAGGACAATCCGCTGAGCAAGCGAGCACGATGTTTGGATTCAAGACTGTTATAAGCATTGTTTTTATATGTTGTTGGCAAACGTTTTATTTTTATTCATACTTAATCTCTGCAGTAGTAATAAAACTGCTGAAATTGAAATTAAAATATGCGGAAGGAAAGTCGGATAAGCTCCTCCTATTATATTAATCAGAACAATTATAGCAAAACCACTTGAACCTAAAATTAGAAAGGATAATATGAATCCGATAATATTTTTCATTTTTACAGTCAGATAAACTGATCCGGTTATTTCAAGGAGTCCGATTAGAATCGGAATATTTCCCCATATAATTGTTTCTATTTCCATTCTTTACCTTTGAATATCGAGCTAATCTATGTTTGCCAACGTCCCGTATAAAAACTGTGCGAGCGGGCGAGCGTGATTGTCCGAAGGACAATCAGGCGTTGCAAGCGAGCTGGAAGTTTCGAATCGAGACAGGTTTTAGCATTGTTTTTATACAGTGTTGTAAACTGGGCTTTTTTTCCCAGCCTGGTTTTTATCCGTTATGATTGTCAGTCCGATGTTCTTCCTGACGCCAAAAATTTGCTTCAAAAATTCCCTTTTTGAGTGGTAAATCAGATTTCATCAGTCCGATTTTTGTCCGCTGCAAAGAGAGAAGAAATTAAGATTTTAAAAACTGACCATCCAAAAATGGCATTTTTGCCTTGTTTACAACGTCCCGTATAAAAACTGTGCGAGCGGGCGAGCGTGATTGTCCGCAGGACAATCAGGCGTTGCAAGCGAGCAATGAGCTTCGATTTGAGACAGGTTTAAGCATTGTTTTTATATGTTGTTACCCAACGTTTTCTTTGATTCTACTGATTTGAAAAAAGCTCTTTCCATAACTTCTTTTTCTTGATCGGAATTGTAATTTATTGAAGCACTAAAAACTTTGTTATCAACTAAGGTATTGTAAAGATCTTGATTGATAATTAATTCTCCTGTCGAAGCATTACGAACCTCAATTTGTATTTTTTTAAAAACTAAGTTCCCGATCTTCATTTCTGATGTCCATAATGGTATGTTTTGTATTCTCCAAACTTGAGTAGGTCCGATCAATAGATTTAACTATTGCGTCTTGTAAAACCGGAAAAGTAAGATTTGTACTATCCATTGAAGTTACTGAAGAACTAAAAAAGTTGTCTTGACCTTTTCGAAACGTGATTAAGTTTAAATCAGTAGGTACGTTTTTAAAACCATCTGGAGTTTTAAAAATCTCATCTCTTAAATCGGTACTTTTTTCCAGTTTTTCGTCAGTATCTACAATATATTCTTCAGGGATTTCAATATTCCAATCAAGTTCACGAGAATAATAAGTACTGTCAATTATTTCACCAGAGGATATAATTCTCTTGTCGCTGGAATTACATCCAACTATAAAAAACATTAGTAATAGTAAAATTGGTTTCATTAAATGTTGGGTAACGTCTCGTATAAAAACTGTGCGAGCTGGCGTGCGTGATTGTCCGCAGGACAATCAGGTGTAGCAAGCGAGCACGGACTTTCGAATCAAGACAGGTTTGAGCATCTTAAGTTTGATTTCTTAACTTTTACGTACTAATCAGAAAGAACAAAAGAGAGGAGTAAGGTTATTTTGAGCATAGGAATAATAGATTCCGTAAACATTGAAAACCCCCTCTCTTTTCTACTTCAATTTCGTTCAGTTCTATGAGACTTTGATCTCGTTTTTAAGATGGTGAAAACAAAGTAGGTGTCCTTTCCTAATCAGTTATCTATGAATAAATGTAAACAAATTTATGGAGTAGACATCAGTAAAAATGTATTCGATGTTGTAGACTCTAAAGAAATTCATTCTCAGTTCAAAAACGATGGTAAAGGGTTCAAAGCCTTCCATAAAGCTCTTCCTGCCGATGCTTTAGTAGTAATGGAAGCTACAGGGTATTATCACTACCGGTTGGCACAGTTCCTTTATGAAAAAAATGTAAATGTCTCTGTAGTGAATCCCCTGTCAGTCAAAAGGTTTATTCAAATGAAACTCTCCAAGGTGAAAACAGATAAATCTGATGCAAAAGCAATCTGTGAGTATGCCACTGTAAATGAAGTTCCACCCTATACTGCAAAAGACAAGAACCAGGCGGAATGTTTACAACTTATACGCCTGATTGACATTTATTTGAAACAAACCACTGCCTTGAAGAACAAGCTGCATGGAGAGAAAACCTTGGGCAAACCCTCCAAGACAGTATATCATTCACTAAACCGATCCTTAAAGGCTGTACAGAAAGAAATCAAGATCCTGGAGGATCGCCTGACAGAGATCGTGAAAGAAGAGCAACAAAAACAGTTAACTCTAGTTAAAAGCATTCCCGGTTTAGGAAACAAAACTGCCATTATGTTGATCGTTTTAACGTATGCGGCCCACCAACCACATCTACTAACTTAGCATAATTTTATTTACCGGTTCCCCTCGGATAAACTTGACCTAAACTTGCTGTAATTTCTTGTAGTTCT
>NZ_BMXB01000030.1 GCF_014651535.1 Salinimicrobium marinum | reverse complement strand
GGCTAAACCTAATCAATTCAAATCGTCACGTGCCAATTAGGCTTGTAAAGTATAGATTATCAGTAATTTCAAAGAACATTTAAAAATTTTTAATGGACACTAATGTCCTGATTTATATAAAAAGCTAAGTGAAATCTATATAAATAATAAAACCGCCATCGAAAATGGACACGATTTTGCCCAAAAAGCTGAATACGAGAAACGATTTGAGAAATTAGAATCAGATAGACTTTTAATAACGATTGGGGGACCATTGCATACAACTCTAACGGGGACAATGGGATTGATATTGTTATTTTTAAGAAGAAAGAAAATAAACCAAAGAAGGCTGAATTTAATTGACTGGCTGGCTGTTTTTCTAAGTCTATTTTGGCTGAGAGAAATTTTTAACCTTGCGATGTCTGTTAGTAGTGAATTAATTGCACCAGCAGGAAGTTTTTTCTCCGGTGACGAAAAAAAAATTTCAGTAATATTAAATTTATGGCCGGGTACAGTTTCGGTTATTTTAGGCACTATTGGTTTATTAATATCCTTGTTTATCGTATTTGAAATAATCCCAAAGAGGTTAAGATTTACTTTTATCTTAAGCGGCTTATTTGGTGGAATATTTGGATTTATACTGTGGATGAACATCCTTGGTCCAAGACTATTGCCATAAATAAAAACAGGCTTCAGAAGGATTTTCAGAATTTTTTTGGAGCGCAAAAAGCCATTTCGATTAACATATTGAAATTTATTTACAATTATCCATTTATAACTAGAAACAAATATTTTTACCTATATTTACATCGTGGACGATTTAATACTGCAAGATTCATTTATATGAAGACAAATTTAGCTCAGAAAATCCTGCGAATAATACTGGGAGCTTTAATGACTTTGGCAGGTATTGGACATTTAACTTTTCAGCGGGATGAGTTTCAGGCGCAGGTGCCACGATGGCTGCCAACAGATCTGGCTTTTATGGATTTCGTGGTATTGTTTTCAGGAATTATAGAAATTACCATAGGCCTCCTGTTGATCTTTATGGTAAAGCATAAAGTAAAGGTGGGAATCGCCCTGGCCATTTTTTACATCCTGATATTTCCGGGGAACATTTCACAGTATACCAATGGAATTGATGCCTTCGGCCTTGATACAGATCAAAAACGGCTGATCAGATTATTTTTTCAACCTGTATTAATCCTATGGGCACTTTGGTCTACAGGAGCATTAAAATATTTATTCAGAAACAAAAAATAAAAATATTATGACATTTTACGATTTTGAAGCAGAAAGCATTACCGGCGAATCTATTTCTATGAGCAAGTATAAAGGCAAGACCGTCGTCATTGTTAATACGGCAAGTAAATGTGGTCTCACTCCTCAATACGAAGGCCTGGAAATCCTTTTTCAGAAATATGAAGCTCAAGGCCTTATGATTCTTGGTTTTCCCTGTAACCAGTTTGGTAATCAGGAAAGCGGGGATTCTGAAGAAATTCAGGAGTTTTGTCAGGTGAATTACGGAGTGAGTTTTCCCATGTTTAATAAAGTAGATGTAAATGGAGACAATGCCCATCCCCTCTTTAAATACCTAAAATCAGAATTGAGTGGTGGTATTCTGGGAAGTAAAATCAAGTGGAATTTCACAAAGTTTGTCATCGACAAAAATGGAAAACCGGTTAAAAGATTTTCTCCCATTACAAAACCTGAAAAAATGGAATCTACTATCAAAAAGCTACTGTAACTATGGATAATTCCTTCTCAAGTCTTTACCTGGAAAACCAGCTTTGCTTCCCGTTGTATGCAGCCTCCAGGCTTACAACCAAAGCATATGCCCCATACCTGAACGAACTGAATATCACGTATCCTCAATATCTGGTTATGCTAGTATTGTGGCAAAATCGAGAACAGAGCGTTAATGAGATTGGTAATCGTTTAATGCTGGAATCTAACACGCTCACGCCTTTACTGAAGCGACTGGAAAGCAAAGAATTACTTACCCGGAAACGTTCCATATCTGACGAACGAAGTGTAATAGTTTCCCTAACAGAAAAAGGAGATAAGCTGAAAAAACAAGCCAGCTCCATTCCGGATAAATTAATGGACTCTTTTCAGGACACCACTATTTCGGAATCTGAAATTAGCGCATTCAAAGAAACTCTACTCAAACTTGTGGCCACCCTTGATCAAAAAACTTCGGCAGGCAAGTCCAAAAAAGAATAACTGCAAAATACATTTTCGCTCCTCCTCCAAAACTTTTCAGGATCACGCGCTTTCTGCCCTGCCCTGAATACTCTCTGCGGTGAAACAACTTACTTTATAACCAGGAAGAAACCTGTTCCTTAACCTCATTCCCTGGCGCATGGTGGTATCTGCAAATTTGAGATGTTAATTCGCCTATAGTGGTATTTCCCCTGAAAAAATCACCCTCACCTGAATATTACCTTTCAAATTTTTATATTGCCAACTTTTTAACATCTAACCACTCCAAATGAAGAAATTTCTATTTTTTGTTCTTTTCACACTATTTTCTTTTTCATCCTTTTCACAAATCACCTTTGACAAAGGTTATATTACCCATCAATCCGGTAAGACTTCCGAGGTATTTATTCGGCTTGATGAGATGGCTGGCACTCCCACAAAAATTTCTTATAAAATATCGCCAAATGGAGAAATAAAAACAGCAGATATTTCTACAATTAAAGCTTTCGGAATAGGGGAAACTCACAGATATATACGCCACACAGTCAACATTGATCGCTCCCCCGAAGATATTAAGGATCTGTCCCGGAAAAGAAGCGCAGAGTTTCAGGAAGAAGTTCTTTTTTTAAGAACCCTCCTATCGGGAGAGAATTCCCTCTTATATTACAAAGATAAAGAACAAGAAAGGTTCTTTATAAAAAAACCAGATGGCGAAGTAGAGCAATTGATCTACAAAAAATATTCACCGGAAGGCAAGATCATTCGAACTAACAATAGATTCAGGCAACAGCTATCAGATCTTCTTATTTGCGAAGACATTTCAGAAAATATTCTAATGAAATTAAACTATAATCGTGCTAATTTGATGAATATTTTTCAAAAATATTACGAATGCCGGGGGAGTGAATTTCAAATCCATTATGCAACCAGAAAAGGAGAGCTCAACCTAATGGTTAAAGCCGGAGTGAATTTTACCAATTTTGGTATGAAGCAGGATGTTTACAATATAGTTGAAGATTTTCAGTATGAAATTGACCCGAGGATAGGGCTGGAAATAGAATACATATTTCCTATGGTAAATCAAAAAATTGCAGTTTACATGGAACCTTCATTTTCCATGTATGATGCAGAAAAGGAAATAATAATTGCAACTTCCGAAGCAATTCCTTCTAATCCTAATGCTTCAGGCGGCTATAGGGCTCTTGTTAACATGAAATACCACATCCTTGATCTCCCGCTCGGGCTTAGATACTATATGTATCTTGACAAAGCAAATCACTCCAAAATGTTTGTGAATGCGGGTGCCAGCATTAATCTTCTTTTTAATTCTTCAGAAATCATTAAGAGCCCAGGCAATGAAAGATCAGATTTCGATTTTAACCAGACCTGGCTACCAACCTTTTTTGGCGGAATAGGATACAGATATAATGAAAAAATTAGTGTTGAAGTACGCTATTTCCCGGTAAGACCATTAACAGATAATGGAGGTTACAAATTACACCAGAACCATTCCTTTGCATTAGTAGCAGGATATACTTTGTTTTAATTTTTTTCTGAAAAAATTCCGGTTACCCGCCAGTCACCCTTTTTCTTCAGATAAGATTTAAAAGAACTATCATCGCAATGAAAAACTATCTTCTTCTATTACTGCTTATCGTTCTTAACCATCAGGTGGAAGCCCAGCGTATTGAATATGATATTTTCAACAATCTGGAATATGAATCTAAAGAAAAGGATTATTCGGCTTACCTGAAAAAAGACGTTTTTGATAATATCATATTTTCTGACAGCAACGGCAATGAGTTGACATTTCACGAAGACTATCTTGAGCAGGAATATGAAAATCTGGTCGGGGACAAAGAACAGGAAATGGATTTTTTCCGATATCTTATTTACAGGTACCGGTTCGAATCTGGATATAAAGCAAGCTTTGACATCAACATTTCGAACGAGGTCATTATAGAAGACAACCGGAACAACAGGATTGAATTTGGAACAGATATTTTCGGCTATCCTACCTATGAAGAAAAAAGAAATGAAACAGAGATTAGCATTAAGCGGGATGTTTCGGGTAATCTTGAATACATATCGGGTAAAGAACAGGCTTTTCTGAAAAAGGATATTTTCGGAAAATGGAATTACAGCGATAGTAGTGGCAATGAATTTGAATTCGGCAAACCCGCCTGGCGTATGCTGAAAAAAACCTACGTAAGCGAGGAAAAAATCCTCCTGTTTTTGCTGAAAAATTTTCTGCATTAATAAATGCTGCTGCACCTGACGCATTTTTATTAAGTTTACCGAACCCCTACCTCATACATGATCCAGGGTAAGAGATGACAGATAAAAAAGTAACTTATAAATACATTTTAGCAGTCATAGGCGCAGTGCTGTTTGCCTGGTTGCTGCACGAATTTGCTCATTGGCTTACCGGCGAATTTTTGGGATATAATTCCATTATGAGAATCAACGGAACATCTGTCGACACCAACAGAATGCCCACCGACTGGCATAAAGTCGTCATCTCTGCTTCCGGTCCTGTCGTAACGTTTTTACAGGCTTTTATTATCTTTCTTTTCCTGAAATCCAGGCATTGGAATAAGTACCTCTACCCGCTTTTATTCACCGCCTTTTACATGAGGTTCCTGGCCGGACTTATAAATTTCATCAATCCAAATGATGAAGGAAGAATCGGTATTTTTCTCGATGTGGGGCTTTTCACGATTCCTGCAATTGTAACGGCACTTTTGTTTCTGATGGTTTACGGCATCTCCAAAAAGTACAAACTGGGCTGGAAATTTCAGTTAATCACCACTTTTGTGGTGATGGTAAGCAGTTCTGTACTCATCCTGTCAGATCAATTTTATGGAATAAGAATTCTATAAAATCCTGAATAAATATTCACTCAGAAAATGACCAATAGTTCTGAAATTTTTGAGGTCACCGCAACTCCTGAAGCATTCCTCTCCTACAAAAAACCGCACAATTTCTCACGTATTAGCTGCTGTAGTTGCTACTATTTCAGTATGTTTACAATATCCCTACAATTTTATGAATGATAAGTGCCAGCCGTTTATTTGGAATAAACAGAAAAGGGCATTTATTAACTTGTTGTGCATAATTCCCCACATGAAGAAACTCCATTAATTTCTTCGGCTAACGTCAAATTTCTGTGTCTTTTTCCAAAAAAAATTAGACCTTCAAAATTGGTGAGAGCCGATCATTAAAAGGATTGGGACAAATAATAAATAAATTTGACGTTAGTCAGAATTATAAATATGATGAAATTTATTACACTTATATTGCTTTTATTCATCATTGGACGTCAAGAAAACCATTCAATGAATAAAGAGGTAGAAAAACTAAATAGTCAAGACCGAAATTTAGAAGAAGCATTTCAGTTGGTTTTGGATGTGCCAGATTTTCAGATGTGGCTTCACGGAGAAATTCCCGAAAGAATTCCTTTGAAACTGATTAAGAATGAATTTGTATCGGATCAGTATGATTTGAAAAAATTTGGTGAACGAGTGAGAATAGTGGATTAAACTGATATAAAGCAAGAAGGAATTAACGATGCTATCCTGCTAGAAATTCGTGATGCAAAAAAAGATACTGTAACATTTTCATTATATCATCCTATTGAGGGAGCTCATATGTCAGGTCAATTTTTTTTTCAGAACGGGGAATGGAAGATAAGGGTAAACAGAATATTCGAAGAATAAGATAACGATGCACAACATTAAAAACAATGCTAAAACCTGTCTTGAACCGAAATTCCGTGCTCGCTTGCAACGCCTGATTGGCCTGCGGACAATCGGGCTCGCTGGCTCTGTTTTTTTATACGGGACGTCAGTCCGTCTAAAAACCTAAGTTTACCGCCAATTATGGACTAAAATAAGCCTTTTTAAGTTGGAACCAGGATCAGGACAGAAAATAAGGTTTACTGGATCAGTTGGGTAAAATGTAGTTAAAATAGCTTTATAGGTCTCTTTTAAGATAAATAAACAAATAACCAACTGGGCATACACCTCCCGGAACCCTTTTTTACCCATCAGACATAGTATTCGTTTGAGATTGTAGGCAATAAAGATAAAGCCTACATCGGCAGAGGCTCGTTTTTTGCCTTTCTTGGAAAGGATGTGATCAAAACCCCACTGCCTCTTTATAGTTCCAAAAGGATGCTCTACAATAGCCTGCCTTCGCAGATATAGTTCCGGATCTTCCTCCACGTTTTTCCGGTTTTGCTCATACATAGGTGTAAAAGTATTACGTTCAACGACCTTTCCATTTTTTGCCTTAGTACATAAATTTTTTACCGGACAGCTTTTGCAAGCCTTGGTCCTATATTGTTTAAATTCTGTCTGGTTGGAAGTTCCACGGTATTTCAGGTAAAGCTTTCCATTAGTAGTTAATTGATATCCCTCAGGGCAGGTATAAGTATCATTCTGCTGATCGTAGGTGAAGTTTTGAACGTTGTAATTACAGTCCGGTGCAGTGGAAGCCTGATCAGGTATTGCAACCAGTGCTTTAATTCCTAAGCCCTGAACAATCCCCAACTCTGATCCTGTATAATAGCCTTTGTCAAAAAGAGCTGTAAAGTCGGTGGTTCCAAGAATAGATTTTGCTCTTCTCACCATAGCTCCCATCGCTTTTTTATCATTCTGGTTAGTGACTTCATAATCGATGGGGATGCAGTGTTTGGCATCTACAGTTGATTGTACATTGTAGGCTACTTCTGTAGTGTTGCCGCGGATAACCATTTGGCGACTCTCCGGATCAGAGGCCGAAATTTGTGGTTCCCCTGTTTCTTTCAATTGTTGCTGCAGTTTTTCATAGCCTTCTTTTCTGCTGCTGTGAAGCTTGATATTCTTTTGGGCTTCCTCTCTTTCAACCTCTCCATCAGCACTGGCAAGATCCTTTGTGTACTGCTCCAGCTTGTGGTCTATATACTGTAAGTGTCTGTCAATTTTCTTAGTGTTGAAATTGTTTTTCTTGCTGTTCTGTGCACGGAGTTTAGTACCGTCACCGGCAATAATTTTACCGCCAATCAGGTTAAAGTTTTTCGCCAATTGCACTGTGGCACGAAAGACCCTTTTAATGGCATCGGGATTATCCTTTCTGAAGTTGGCAATGGTATTATGATCCGGGGAAAGTTCTTCAATGAGCCACATCATTTCAATGTTTCGCCTGCATTCCTTCTCTAAATTCCGGGAAGAACGAATCCGGTTCAAATACCCATAGATAAACAATTTGAGCAATACAGCAGGATGGTAAGCTGGTCTTCCGCCTTCAGGAAAGCACACTTTAAAACCCATCTTTTCTAAATCAAGGCTATTGACAAAGAGGTCAATAGCACGAACTTCGTTTTCTACTCCAATACTTTCTTCTAAAGAAACAGGGAACAAAGCTGATTGTTTACGATCTTTTCCTATAATAAACCTCATAACATGAAGATACCTCAATGTGCTAAAAATCAAACATCCATCCCAGGTAAGAAGTCAACAAAGTTATTAAGAAAAAGCAGGTTTTTAGACAGTCTGACGTTATAAACAATAACTTTATTTATTTCAAAATTATGATGTTTAAAAACACGATTTTCTTGCTCCTTATCCTTTTTTCGGCGAATAAGGCCATTTGCCAGGAAATAAATACGCAGGAGCCTTTCTATGTAAATCTTTTCATCAGTGCAGACAAAACCATTTTTGTGGAAACCGAAAAAACTAAATTTGAAGAGGTTGAAACAAAAGTTGCTGCCATTATAAGAAACAAACCATTTAACTTAGACCAGAGGATTATTTACAGGATTTTCGCTGATGAAAATTTAATATCAGGTTTCATTATGGATGTCAACCAGGAAATGCTTTCCGGGTATGGTGATGATGTTCAGACTTTAAAATATTTATTGAACACCGTAGAATTAAATATTGACGGTCAAAACTGGTTTAAATCAATTGATATGAAAAAAGTAAAAAAAATATAATCTTAAAATCTGTCTCAATTCTCAGTCCAGATTTAATAGCAACGCCTGATTATCCTGCAGACTCCAAAACCATCGGGAAAGCTCATCAGCTTTAATCTTTAATACCAGACATGAAAAAATCAAAAATTAAAGTCGATTTTAAAAAATATTTTGGTGAAGGATTGCTCATTGTTTTTAGTGTGCTTTTTGCTCTCTTTATCAATAAAACTTATGAAGATGCAAAAATAAATAGAGACAAAAACAACGCCCTGAAACAAATAAAAGCTGAGCTTATTGATAATCAAAAAATTCTGGATGAATGGATAGTTGATCATGAAGCAATCATCAGGAATCTTGATGATTTAATTCAAAGGAACAACGATAGCATTCCCATAGTAGCTGAGAACCAAAATTATATTCAGGTACAGTTAATCCTGAATAATAAAAATCTGATTGACAAACCTCTTTCAAATTCGGCATGGAGTTCAGCTCAATCCATTGGAATAATAGCTGAGTTTGATTTTAAAACATTACAGAATATAAGTCAGGCTTACGAATTACAACAGGACATTACAGACGTATCAATTGACAAAATAGCAGAAAGAATATTTTTAGAATTTACTAATGTGGAAAATGTCAATGCTTTCCTGGTGGAATTAAAAATGCGGTTCCAGAATTTACAGGGTCAGGAATATAGATTGCGGAAATTGTATAGAGAAACGATCCATGTACTGGAATGAAAGTACGGCTCACAAATTATAACAATGGAATCCATAAAAGCAATAATCAACGCTATTAAAAATGAAGTTTAAATTTGAAAGAAATAAAATATTAATATTTCTACTACTATATATTATCACTGGTTGCGGTGGCGCAAAATACAGCTACGATTTTGATAGAGGAAAGAAAGTAGATTTCAAGAATGGTAAATGGATCCTGAATGAGCCTTACACGAATTATAAGGACAACGATGCCTACTTATTTGCCAAAAATGAATTTCAAAAAATCCTGGGGGATTCCTTATTTGAATTAATAGAATTGAGACAGACAAAAATAATAAAAGAGCAACTGCCTCTTAACCCGGGTAAAGAAGAACTTAGAGAAATAAAAGAACTCTCTAACTGCGATTTCCTGATAAATATAGAATCAAAAATTATAAGGGATGAGATGGGTAGTTCTGCTCACAGCAGTAATCTTGGGAAAGTAACGAAGTATAACGAAGCATCAACCCACATCCAGATTTATGATCTCAATAAATTGGAATTGATTTCTGAATCCAAATCTTTTGGTATAGTCAAAGAAACAAAAACCCCCGAAGACAAAGGAATTTCTGAAATTTTTGACCATACAACCCCGGGAAGATTCTTAGCTCTAAACACTATTAAAAAGCTTATCCGTAAATACGATAAATATCAAAAAGAATGATAACCAAATAATTAAAGAGGTCTATTACTAAGCTCCATTTGTTACATCATTCAATATAAAAAAATATTTAAAAGTGAGACTTTAACTACCATTATCTATAGATCCAGGAAAAATTAAACGACATTAACTAATGAAAAAAATTCATCTACCCGTTACAATCCTAATTGCGTTATTATTTTTCTCCTGCTCGTCCGATGATGACAGTCCTCACTTATCCCAATCAGAATTACTGGTTGAAAATAGGCCGTGGATTTTTAATCACTATGAAGTAATTGAAATTATTGATGCTGGGCATTCGGAAATAACCCGACAATTCATTGTAGAGGATATGAATTTTTATGCAGCGGGATTGACCCTATCTTTTAATCAAAATGGCACCCTCTTTATTTAAAGCGAATTATTATTATCATTTTTTTATTCCTGAACTATAACCTTCCCTAAAAATTTTCTTGCAGGAAGAATATTAATCAAGAATCCACGCAACCATTTACACTTTTTAAGGTCATTATAGTATAACCAACATATACTAATCATGAAATTTCTTAAATATTTTTTTTTAGCTTCCGTTTTTATAATGTCTTCATGCTCAAAAAACGAGGAAATATCCGAGAGGAAAGATTTGACATTCGACCACTCTATCACGGGAAACTGGAAATTAGTAGAGGCTTATATAAGTTCTGGCGGACCACAATACTGGGTTGATATTGAAAATGGCGAAGAATTCACCTTTTTAAGCAATGGATCCTTTGAATCTAACAAATTTTCAGAATGTACGACCGGCGATTTTTTAGTTGAATCAAAGGAGTTGTTTTTAAATTATAACTGCGATGGATTTACCTCTGGATTTGAGACCCCTGAAGGAGCTATCACTTATAGATTCACTTTTGAAGACAACTATCTTATTTTAACACCAACCAGTGTGGTATGTGTTGAAGGCTGTAGTTATAAATATAAAAGAATTTAACCCGCTACAGAATGTTAATACAACAAAAGGGCTTTCTACTGCAGGCGATCCTTTTATTTTTATCTGGAGCTATATAAACGAAAAAAAAATCCCTGCAACTCGCTGAAACCAACGACAGGTAACTCTCCAGCAAGCAAAAAAAGCTGCCCTTTTAAGGACAGCTTTTTCAGTTAACTTGTTGTCCCGTCCTAAAATAGCGATACACTAAATTTCACAGTGTATGAAACCTCAGGAAAACAAAGGGTATGTGAAGCGTACTCAAAAAGACTACTCGCTTTCTTTTA
>NZ_BMXB01000029.1 GCF_014651535.1 Salinimicrobium marinum | reverse complement strand
TCTTAGAAAAAAACTGTAATATTGTCATTAACTTATCTTTTTGACCAAAATCTCTAGAGGGGTCAATATGGCCTGAACGAGGGGTCAGCATCACCTGAATATCCAGACAAGGGAATATCTTTTATTTCAATCAGAAATTTGAGTAATTTTTTCGTAAAAAAAGATTCAGTCACTTTCCTGTATAAGCTATAACTTTTAAAGCCGATGCCGAAGATTGGAATATCTTTTAATATTTCTGATTCGGTTATTAAATCAAATCCGCATTCAAGAAGCTCAGGAGTTAATTCAGTAATTGCTTCTGACCTTACAGATTTAAAAATATCCAATTGATTTTCTTCTATTTTGCTTTTCATTTTGGTTTGCAGGTAACGTCTCGTATAAAAACAGTGCGAGCTGGCGAGCTTGATTGTCCGAAGGGCAATCAGGGGTTGCAAGCGAGCACGGAATTTCGAATTGAAACAGGTTAAAGCATTGTTTTTATATATTGTTGTAGCCAGTTTCTTCTTATTTATAAGGTCTCCAGCGAATTCTATTTTCCAGGTTAAGATTTATAACTATTTCCAATAAGAAATTCGAAATTTTCCAATCACCTTGTACCCAATATACTATAGTGCCATTATGAATATCTAAATTTGTCCTAATCGCTTCTTCGATAAATTTTAAATGGAGTGAAAATCTTTTATCTTCTTTTGTAACCTCCAAATCATCTAAATAATCTTCAATAGAATCAAGTATCATTTCAAGCAGGGAAGATTGTGCTTTGGAAGTAGTGTTTTCCTGTCGGTATAAATGAATGTATTCTTCAACTGTTCTTATATGAGATACTTCATACTCCCAATCTTGACTGCCAAGGTTATAATCGAAATTCAATTTATCAGCAATTTCTCTTTGCGCATTTTCGTCAGGAATAAAAAAATCGTGATCTAAATTCATAATTTTTAAAATAGGCTACAACGTCCAGTATAAAAACTGTGCGAGCTGGCGGGCGTGATTGTCCGCAGGACAATCCGCTGAGAAAGTGAGCACGGAGTTTCGAATAGAGACAGTTTTAAGCATTGTTTTTATATATTGTTGGCAAACGTTTAATTGATTCTGTATATTACTCCGAATTGCAACAATAGACTTATATCCTCTCCTGCAATTTGCCATTTATCACTATTTCTAAAAGAATTTACTGGGTCAGTCCATAAAACACTTGGTTCAACCTTAAATGAAAAATTTTCATTAATTCTTTTATTTAAAATACCCCCTAAATGAAAACTCATATAATTACTGACAATTTCATTCGAAGAATTAATCGAATCTGGTCTTAATATTTGATTTGAATATCCAAAACCAAAGTTGTAACCAAAATTCCAATTTTCAGATTCCAAATGTTCAAGAAGTATGAAAGTTGTAAGGGAGGTAACTTCACCATCAATTTCAAAACTATTATTTTTCCAATTAGTCCCTTTAATTCCAGAATTTAAATATTGAAATCTTACTTTGGCACCAAAGTAATTTTCCGATTTTGAATATTTCAAATCTACATAGGAGCTAAAAGGTGTTGAGTAGTCAATATTAATTCCACTATCTGAATTTTCTATTATGTAAGCTGTGCCGGTACCAATTCCGAATCCAAGTTCAAGATTTTGAGATTTTCCCTCTGTAAACGATATTAGAATAAAAATAATAATGAACGTAATTTTCTTCATAGTTGTGATATTAAAATTTGTGAAAGTTGAATTAAATATTATCGTTTGAAATGTTTGCCAACGTCCGGTATAAAAACTGTGCGAGCTGGCGAGCTTGATTGTCCGCAGGACAATCAGATGCAGCAAGTACGCAAGAGTCTCGATTTAAGACAGGTTTTAGCATTGTTTTTATACAGTGTTGGCACACGTTTTATCCAATCATTATTTCCGGAAATATTTTTCTACAATGTTCACTATCAATACTGTGATAAATAAATTTACCATTACTATCAAAACCAGAAGCGATTGCATTACAATTGAACAAGTATCCGTTTTTTTCCTTTTGTACTTTACAAATCTGAACTCCAACTAGTTCTAATAAATTTTTAGCTATATCTGGTCTAAAGCAGACATTTACAGATTGTTTTTTAGCTATGGACGGATAACACCAGGCATCTTGTACAACTTTAGGAGGTAAGTCAAAATAATCTTTGGTTATTCGCTCAGACACGCGGTATAAGAACTCTGTTCCTTCCCCAACATCTCTTGTGAATTCGTCTCGCAGGAAATTATTAATAATTCTCATTTTTAAATTTTCCTCTTCATTTAATTCGGGTATATCTTCCCAAAGTCCAATCATTGAAACTTTTACTTCCTCTGTTGCTTCGTATACGATAAGGCAAAATCTTTCATCATCTTGAATTTTTAATTCTTCTACTGCGACTGATGGATCTCCAGGTGAGGTGTAAAGAAGTGATTCATTGACGTTGTTTAATCTTCCTCTTCTTGTAATAAATTTTTCAGGTGGATTCCAGGCATCACTCTCAAATGTCATTGCTTTTAAGGGAATAAAATGATCCTCGTTTTCAACTTTCCTGACTCTATAGAATCTTGTTTTCTTTGGATATTTGGCGATTCTTGGAAACAAAATCGCTTCTTCTTGTCCATTTACGTTAACAGATATTGTTTTTGAAATTTCTTTGAATAATTCTTCATCTTTTATCCTTTTTGTATCAGTATTACGGAACTCCTCTATCTTCTTAATTAAATCTACAGTTTTTATTTTTCTCAATAATTGCTTAGAATGAGAGATGAAATTTTCTTTCATATTTGTATTTTCTTTGAAATGTGTGCCAACGTCTCGTATAAAAACTGTGCGGCGATTGCCGGCGATGATTTTCCGCAGGAAAATCAGACGCAGCAAGTACGCCAAATGTTTCGATTCAAGACAGGTTTGAGCATTGTTTTTATATATTGTTGTAAACTGGGCTTTTCCAGTTCCAATTCTATGACCTTCTGACAAAATTTCAATCATCTGTTTTCCAGGTGGATCTGAAAACCTATACCAATATTAAAATCATTAACTTTTGATTCGCTACCACTTCCCAAAAGGGAAGTGACTTTCCCATAGGCGTATTCCAATGTTATTTCCATAGCCACACTATTATTAAAAAAGATAGCAGGGCCAGCTTTGACATTAAAATTTTGGGTTTCAGTAGCCTTTTCTCCCTGTCTATATCCATTATTAAATTGATATTCCAAATGAGAGAAAATATTTATTGTTTTCTCAGGATTTAGAAAATAGTATCGTGCAAAGGGACCAATTCCAAAACCATAACCACTATTTCCAGAACCTTCAGGATTCCCATAGCCAAACGTCGGGACAAGTCCTACGGCAAATTTATCCTTTATAAAATAGCCCAAATCAGAGGATAAGTTGAAGCCTAGACCGGTATTGGTTGTTGTAAAATCATTGCTGGTGCTTTCAGATGTTGAGTTGTAGAATTTAAAATTCCCCCCCACAAGCCAGTTTCCTTTTGTGATTTGCGCATTTGAATTTAGAGTAGTGGCCAATACCACGAATAAAAATAATTTTCTCATTAGTTAATTGTCTTAGTGCTTTATATAAAGGGGAATTCAGACTTCAATTTTTAGAAATGTTTCTTTGCCTTGTTTACAACGTCCCGTATAAAAACTGTGCGAGCTGGTGAGCGTGAAGGTCCGCAGGACAATCCGCTGAGCAAGCGAGCTGGAAGTTTCGATTCAAGACTGATTTAAGCATTGTTTTTATATGTTGTTGTAAAACGTTTTTTATCCGAGTTGCCACCATTTTCGTTTTTTGTTCTTTATCAATCGCTTTGTTGGAAAAGTTTTGGTTTTCCCGTTGGTTTTTTCGTATTCCACCTGCTTTAGGATTGAAGAACTGATGAAATCCCAATTAGCTGTATATCCAACCAGTGTTTTAGTTTCATTTGGATGATATTTTTTATCGATTTCCAGTTTTCCTATTGGCTCGAAATTATCAGTCTGAAAATCATCGGGCAGGTACCAGGACCAATTTATACTTTGTTGCCAATTCCCAAAATTATTTATTAAAATTTCACTATTCTCAATATCATCTAAAGTCGGTTTAGTTAATTGATTTAGTCTTGTAGTTACAATTAGATTATATCCATAGCCTGTTTCCAAATCCGAGCTCAAGACTAATGCTCCTCCATAGTTTCCATTTTCTAATTTAAAAACAAGGCAAGTTCCAATTTCAAAAATCGGTTCCTTGATTTTCTTCTTTTTTGGAGCCTTTGCCTTAGGTTTTTCCGATTCTAATTTCGTAAGGAATTTTTCGAGGACGACTTTCCGCTTTTTTATATCGGATGTACTTGCATCAAGTTCTTCCCAAAGTTTTAAGTCCGATTCGCTTTTGATTATTTGGCGGACTTTTTCGAGTAATTCGGTTGGTAAACTTTTTGTTTCCCAAAGAGCTAAAGCCAAAGCAAACCAAAAATCATTACTTCCTTCTGGGTTTTCGGCAATCAGTTTGTCCTTTATTTTGCTGGGCTCTTTTCCCTCATTGTACAAGTAAAAAAAATCAGCATAAATGTCTGCTGAAGTATCATTACTTTTTATGGCTGTTCCCCAAGTTCCCATTCAGTTCGTGATTTTTAGATGTTTTACAACGTCTCATATAAAAACAGTGCTGCGATCAAGCGTGATTTTTCGCAGGAAAATCAGGCACAGCAAGCAAGCAGAATTTCGTTTTGGCACAGGCTTTAGCATTGTTTTTATATTTTGTTAGCATTTGTTGTTTCCGTCCGATATTTTTCCTTTGTGTTTTTTAATCCGACTGAGTGAAATTGCCGGGATAAAGGTTTCTGAATACCAAAGCAAATGGACCGCCTTGTGGTCAGTTTTTGACTCCGCCTGAGTAAAAGAACCCGCTCCGATTTTCAATTCCAGTTCGAGTAAGAATTCTGGCGGACGGCTTTTCGAAACCTTCCAATTTAGAATTAAGCTATAAGTTTTTTCAAATCCAATGGAGTCAATTTTGATTATTCTCAGGCTTTACTGAAATGACAGTAAAGATTAAAGCCACTCCGATACCTATTGCAAAATAAGGATTGAAAGTGTTTTTTTCAGATATATATGACGAAATTCCTACTCCAATGGATGCGATTCCGATTAATATTAGTAAAATCTTAGTTGATTTGTTCATAATTAATTATCAGTTTTAATATTGGTTTTTTACAATAAATGCTAACGTCCCGTATAAAAACTGTGCTGGCTGGCGAGCTTGATTGTCCGCAGGACAATCAGGCGTTGCGAGCGAGCACGGAGTTTCGAATTGAGACAGGTTTTAGCATTGTTTTTATATAATGTTGTGCACAGGCTTTATTCTATTCTAGAAAAAGAAGTTCTTACTTTTTTATTTGATCAAAAGGTCATAGACTACCTGGTGCAGGATTTTCGTATAGTTTTTCAAACTCTAAACCTGAAAAATTAAATTTTTTGTAAAGATGAATAAATTCATCACTTGCATCTTTAACGCCGCTATAAGTAAGTATCTGCGAAGCATTCATTTGTGGTATTTTGAAAATACAAGATTCAGAAATTCGATCTTCATGGAAATAAAAATCTAGAACATCCCCTTTTGAACCATCATTATAGACCTCAAATTTGGATTTATTTAGATCAAGCATATTTATACATTCTAAAACATTTAAAATATATAATTTTTCTCCAGAACAATTAATAGGAATAATTTGACCAGCTTGTTCGAATAAATCGAAAACAGGACTATCATAAACAACCTGATCAAAAACTAAGGCACTTCCACCAGCTAAATTAAAAAAATTACCTTTTAACTTTTTAGGATTAAAAACATAGAAATTGATATCTTCTGGCCAGCCATCTTTTTCCTCACCATTAAAAAGAGAAACAGTCAGTAATTTATCATCCTCATCACTGATTTCCGGTATTATCCATTGATATTTTTCAACCTCTGACCCTATTCTATAAATTTTCATAAATATTATTATTTACGCTTGTGCACAACGTCCCGTGTCGAGTAGACAAGGGGAGTTTCACCCCAAGTCTCTCACAGAACCGTACGTGATAGTCTCCCATCATACGGCTCTTGTTATACAAATCATAGCCAATTTAACAAGAAAAGCCCAGCTTCCAGTGGTAAAAGAGGTAAGGAAACTGTTTTCTTACCCGATCTAACCACTTGTGAGCCTGGTTTAACCTTGTTCTATAGCGTTTATACCGTTTCCTTGTCCACCTAATCAATCGGACGCGCAACAATCTGAAAACCTTCGAGAGCTCAGATCTCCGAAAGCGTCCATAGTAATTCACCCAGCCCCGAATCTTTGGGTTTAAGTAATGGGCTATTCCTACAATGCTTTTGAAGCTTACTCTCTCGAATTTTAGTTCTTCCAATCTGTCTGCAATACGTTTTCGAGAACTTATACTTATGGCACAATCATAGCCCAGAAACATCTTTCCTGTCTTTCTGGATTTTGTTGTCCGAGGCTGGAACGAATATCCAAGAAAGTCAAATTTTACTACTGAATAATCGTCTCTCCTGCGGCCGTCCTTACAATAGACAATTTTTGTTTTGCCTGGATGCAACTGCAAACCACAGGATTCCATCCTCTTATTAACCGCCTTAAGAATATGTTCTGCGTGAGCTTTGCTTTGACAGTGAAGTATGCAGTCATCAGCATATCGGGCATATTTCACTGTCACATCGGTTTGTTCCAGCCATTTATCAAGGGCATAATGAAGGAACAAATTTGCCAAAAGAGGACTTATTACTCCTCCCTGTGGTGTTCCTTTGCCTTGTTTGGCCTGTAGTATACCGAATGTCTTAAGCACTGGGGCTTCGAGCCACCGTTTGAGATAAAGACATACCCAGTTTTCAGGGACGTGTCTCTCTACTGCCAGCATTAGCTTCTGATGATCAATTGTATTGAAGAAATCCTTAATGTCAAGATCTATGACCCAGTTCTGTCTCCTGCAGTTTTGCCGTACCGCTTCCAATGCTCGATGGGCATTCCGATTTGGACGATATCCGTAAGAGTTAGGGCTGAAAATCTTTTCAAAACGAGGTTCCAAATAGTCCTTGATAACCATTTGTCCTATCCTGTCGCTGATAGTGGGAATTCCAAGTTGGCGAACTTTTCCATCCTTCTTGGGAATCTCCACTTCTTTAACTGGAGGGGGAAAATAACTCCCCGATGCCATACGGTTCCAAAGTTTGTACAAATGTCTCGATCTGTTAGCATCAAATTCTTCCATGCTCACAGAGTCTACCCCTGCACTTCCTTTGTTGGCTCTCACCTTCTTATAAGCCGTCCAAACCATTTGACGACTTACTGGTATTGATTTTGTTTCATTCCATAAACTCATCCTCATAAAATCGAGTTGGTAAATGTTATTAAACTGTATAACCTAACCCCTTCGCTCCATTCCCATTACAGGAATTTCATCACTACTACGGGTTAGTCCGTCCCTGGACAATATCTTGGTATTCTGCCTCTAGTTTGATCCTATTGTGCATTTCCCTTGACACTATTGTACAGGTTCCCGAGTTCCGTAAATGAGCCCGAATAAAAGTCATGCCACCTGAATGACGCCTGCCGTACAGCCAGTAAATAGGTTTCCGCTGTACTTATCACTGCATTTTTACCTCTACAGCTTTTGACAGAATGTAAGCACTTTCTCGACACCTCTTCAGTGGTTCATTTTCGTTCATCTCTTTTATTCATACCTGATAAACTCGTTGGTCTACCTTTTCCTAAACGCTCAGCACCATGGCTCTTTACCACAGCACCTTTAGGTGGTTTGCAAGCCCCGCCTATACAGCGCTTGCGGTGGTTCGCCCAGTAAGACTGGATCCCACCATCTCAGATACAGCATGCAATGATATTTTGCCGTCATTGCTTCTCGGCACACATAAAAACAGTGCGAGCGGGCGAGCTTGATTGTCCGCAGGACAAGCCGCTGAGCAAACGAGCACGGACTTTCGAATTGAGACAGGTTTGAGCATTGTTTTTTATATAATGTTGTAAACTGGGCTTTTTATCCTGCCTAGTTTTTAATCCGTTGCCATTGTCAGGGCGCTATTCTTCCCAAGCCTCAAATTATTGTTTTAAAAATCACCTTTTTTTGAGTGGTAAAATCAGATTTTCATCCGAATTTTACCATCGATTATAAAGTTGTTGTAGACTCATCAAGAAGAGGAAAAAACTCCGTTTTCTTCAGATTAAAAGTGTGTCTTTTATTTTTTCTCAAAACAGTAATAGAAATTTCGTCATTGGAATTATCTGTTAAACCTTTTCCTATAAAGTCACACTTTTTAATTTCTGTTCCTTCGGAATAATCAGTTCCATTAATGGCGATTACCCGATCATCTAATTCTAAATTTTGTGAAGCACTGGTGTTTTTAATCAAAGCGCTGATATATATTGCATTATCTTTAACCATCCAATTGAAACCATACGTCTGATAACCCTCGTATTCGTGTTGTGATTTTTCAATCAACTTTATCCGGTTGTCTCCCCAATTCATTATTACCCTGTAATCTTTAAAAAATCCAAGACCAAGGCCGTTGTGCACACCAGCATAGGTTCTTACAATCCTATCGTTTAATACAATATCTCCAATTTTTATCTTCTCAATTTTTGAAGTATAAAAAGTTGAGCTTTTGCCCTGACCATAGGCTCCTTCCAGGACTTTTCCATATCCCTCAGCATATTGGGTAATCCTTTCCGATCTTTTTTGTTTCTCGAATTCTTTTGAACGTAAAGTTATTTCTCCAGTGAATCCGAAATCAACAGTGTTATTTAGAACATTTTTATTATTCACTTTAATTGTTATAGACGGGATTCCTGCAAATCCCACATACATTTTTTTGCCTTTGTTGTTATTAGGGATATCCAAAGAATCTTCATTATTTGTGAAAGTAATTGTCTGATTTTCAAAATTGAAGTCCCAAACTGCATGTCTCATTAAATTAGAGCCCAATAAACCATCTATATTTAGACAGCTCAAAACAGTACCTTCAAAATCAAGTACAGCTCCTACTGTGTTCTGAAAATCAATATTTCCGATTTTTATATTTTCAATTTTCCCATATTGCAATCTCTTTTCTTCATCGAAGATATCGCCCACATTCTCTGACCCCAAAGGAGTCATTCCAATTTTATCAGCCAGTTCTTTTGACAAAATGGTAGAACTGCCAGTATCTAATAAAAAATCGTAGACTTCATTTCCAATATTAACCTTTACAATCATGAATCCTTTCCTCATTTCAAAAGGAATAGTTGTTTTGTAATCTTTTTGGACAGTATTCCCTTGTTTGAGATACTCATTAGCTTTTGATCCACCACAGCCTGAGAAGATAAGTACCGCTAGTATTAAAAGGATATATTTCATTTTAGTTAATTACGTTTTATAGTTTCGATTATTAATTTTTCACATTTATTTCTAGAAATAGAGAATCTATATCTTGAATTGCTAACAATAAGGAATTTGATTTTCCATATAAGTAGTAGTCCAGATCTTTTTGTTACATTTTTTTAAAAGGACTGCCTTAAAAACAAACCATCGAATTGATGATTTTTTTGCCTTGTTTACAACGTCTCGTATAAAAACTGTGCGAGCTGGTAAGCGTGATTGTCCGCAGGACAATCCACTGAACTAGCGTGCAGGGAGTTTCGATTCGAGACTGATTTAAGCATTGTTTTTATATGTTGTTATCTCTCGTTTTTTTCCTTTTTTATTTCCTCAATAATTCCTTTTCAATATTAATCTTCGAATCCGTCGGTAAATAGAACATCTGCTTGCCAGCCGACCAAACTTCTAAATTTAGAAGACCGTAATCAGGATTGAAAAGGAATGGTCCGTTGGCATCATCATAAGGCTCAACTAATTCATACAAGTCAAAAGGGAACTGGGATAAATGTTTATTATGGTACTTTTTAGGCTCAAGAATGTGATGTTTTTCTCCTAAAATGTAGAGCGATTTATCCCGCCTTACAAATTGAACTGAGCCATAGTTAGCAAGACTATCTTTAGGATCTACGTAATGATAACTAATAGTTGAATCTCGTTCTATTTTTTTAAGATCCAATTGAACTTTACGTTTCAAAACATATTCTTCCCACTGAATGGTGTCTAATCCGAAAGAGTATAAAATTCGTGTTTCAGTTAATTCTGTAGAACCTTGATATCGCTTTTCGAAATAATCAGAGTCCGTTTTGGTTCCCATAACTGAAACTCCAAATATTGTCAGTCCTACGAATGCGACTACCACAATAGCAACTAAAATTAATAATATGTCGAGTGTTTTTTTCAAATGAGAGATAACGTCTCGTATAAAAACTGTGCGGCGATTGCCGGCGATGATTTTCCGAAGGAAAATCAGACGCAGCAAGTACGCCAAGTGTTTCGATTTGAGACTAATTTAAGCATTGTTTTTATACATTGTTGCCTGCAGGCTTTTTTCAAATTAGAAGCTCTCGCCCCTTAATAATTACAAATCCGAGTATCGCAAAAGTGAATAATAGGTACATAATTATGGCAAAATCCAACTTCTGAAAATTCTTATCCGAAACGTCATTTTTGGAAATTAATTTTTTATAATGTCCGTTATGGATGAATAGAAAATAATCAACTGTTAGAATTAAAAACATAAACAAAATGTGAAGCCATTTTGGATAAAGCTGTACATCTTTAAGAACAAAAGTGTAAAAAGCAAAGATTATTGCCGAGAAGTTCAGGATATGAAAAACAGCTATTCCTAATAGGGCTGAAAATACCGGGAAATCCTTTTCCTTTACGATCCGAACATTCCACCAGTAGATTCTATAAAAAAGATGATTGGACAATTTTAAAATCATATTTTAATCAGGGTATTACTTTTTCAAAATCCTTATGTCAGAGGTCCGCTCCTCGATTTATCTCTTTTCTTTTCAAGCTTGCAGGCAACGTCCCGTATAAAAACAGTGCGGCGATTGCCGGCGATGATTTTCCGTAGGAAAATCATCGCCGGCAAGTACGCCAAGAGTTTCGATTCAAGACAGGTTTTAGCATTGTTTTTATACAGTGTTGTGAACTGGGCTTTTTTTCCCATCCTGGTTTTAATCCGTAACGAAT
>NZ_BMXB01000028.1 GCF_014651535.1 Salinimicrobium marinum | reverse complement strand
AAAGTGTACATTTCTTCCTGTTTGCTCATAATAAATATTATTTTAGAGCAGCAAAGCTATCGGTAGAAAGTCAGCTAATCAAGATGCAGTTGGTGGGGTGGATACAATAGAACAGTCAATCTATTCCGAAATGCTTTCAAAAATTGTCATCCATACTAGTTCGACCTTGAATATTCCTGAACTAGTTGCCAGCCAAAATATTGAAGATTTTAAAAGTGGCTTCAATTTCTTAATAGACTTTCCAATTATCGAATCGAAAATGCTCGAAGCAATTAATGAAAAAAGGGACAAACATTCTTTTTTAGGGCATTTGTTTAAAGACTATGTACATATAACCAATAAAGGAACAGTAAGTGGTAAATCAAATGAAGAAAATTACTATTTAAATCTTACAAGAAGTCATTATAGAAATACCACAATTTCATTATTTAGAGAGATTAAATCTATCATGGATTTTGACCAACAATTGACAAAAGATTTTGTTTCAATGATGATTGTTGATTCTGAAAGTCGGTTTATCCCAAAAGATAGAGAACATTTTTTTATTGAAGGTATTCACTGTGGTTTTCAAAACAATTTTGTACATGCATCACATATCCTTATCCCTCAAATAGAAAATAGCTTAAAAAACTTAATCGAATTAAACGGACGAAACACCACAAAACTTGCAGAAGAAATTCAGAACGACAATACATTGGGAAGTATATTAAGCACAGACGAAAATAATAAGATGCTTAATAAAATTTGTGACCGAGATTTAATTTTGGAATTGAACAACTTTTTAGTTGATGGAAATAGTGTAAACTTCAGAAATCGATTATGTCACGGTCTAATTTCACCTTTTGAAACCGATTATTACGGAATTTATTTATGGTGGCTCGCTCTAAAAATGGTTAAACAAACAAATACATATTTTACAATTCCATGATAAAACACCTACTGCTAACAGCTAAAAACAATGCTCAAACCTGTCTCGATTCAAAACTCCGTGCTCCCTTGCTCAGCGGATTGTCCGCAGGACAATCAAGCCCGCCAGCTCGCACAGTTTTTACACGAGACCTTAGTCACAATTACCTATGAAGGAATTTGAAATTGACCAAGAATATAGATTGGAATTAAATTCAAAAACAGGTAATTGGGATACGTATCAAAATGACAAGCTTTTGTCTAAAACAGCTGATAAACTATATAAATATTATTCTTTAAATCTTAATAATATTGATAGCCTGTTTAGAAATTATTTTTACTTAGCTAATCCTGGTGATTTTAATGATCCTTTTGATTGTAATATTAATTTGGTTGAAGATGTTTCAAATCTTGAGCAACTTAAATCAGTTAAAAGAAACAACTATAAAAATATTGGGGTAACATCATTCTCAGAAACTATTAATAATCATCTAATGTGGGCTCATTATGCGGATAATTATAATGGTTTTGTACTAGAATTTGAAGGTGATGGAATTGATGTCAAAATGCCTAAAGAAACATTTGATAAGAAATCTCTAACTCGAGTAATTTATCCAGAGAAACCTGTAAAAATCAAAAAGAATTATTCATTTGCGATGCATTACGTTTTAACTACAAAATTTAAGCAATGGGAATATGAGAAGGAATGGAGAATTATTGCAGAGCTGAATAAGAAAACTAGAACTATAGAATATTTTCCCGAAATCGTAAAAGGAATTTATATTGGTCATAAAATTCCAGATAACAATATGAATCTCTACGAATTACTATTAGAGATTCAAGAGTTAAGGTTCCCAAATGTTCCAATTTATGTAGTTTATCCACATACAACGGATTTAAATTTGACTTTCGAAAAAGTTTGGAATTAAGGTAACAGTGGCTCACAACATATAAAAACAATGCTAAAACCTGCTTCAATTTGAACCTCCGTGCTCGCTTGCTCAGCGGATTGTCCTGCGGACAACTGGGCTCGCCCCGCTCGCATGGTTTATACGGGACGTTAGCTGTAAGCGGAAAAAAATTCTGAATTTGATGACTATTGATTATAATTGGTTTTTTGCATCGTTCGCTCAATGTGGAGCTGCACTAATTGCTATTATTGGAGCTTTTACTATTTCTAAATTATTAGGAGAAGGAGATAAAAAGGAAATTCAATCAAACAAGCTCAGTAATTTTGCTATTTCATTTGAAAAAATTCGGAAAAAAATTTCAAATATAGATTTTGAGTGGTATGATGAAACTTTAATAGAAATTAGTTCAAATGTAGATGAAGCCATAAAATCAGGTGTTTTCGAAAATTTAAACCGCTCAGAAAAATTGAAAGAATTATTTAAAATCGAACCTAATTTATTCAGAACTGACAAGTGTATTTTGACCTTAAATAAGGTAATAAGAGAAAAAATACCTGAACAAGACTATGGGTTTCCTCATTCTATTATGCAAAACATAGAACCTGTTGGATTAAGAAATCAGTTAGAATTAGAAAGAGAAAAGATTAATGAGCTAAAAATAGAAAGTGAATATCTAATAGCAAATTTTAATAAACTGAAACTGGATATAGAGATTTCAAAAAAAGGGATTAAACCATTAATAATTACTCTGATTTTTTTAATAATAGGTGTGGTTCTAATCGTAATCTACCCATTGCATTTTTTGCCATTAAAAATTGATGAAATTCCAAAATTAACTATTTCTCCGAAAATATTATATGGCAACTTCATCTCTACAACTGGTATTCTTCTTATTATTTTGACGGTTTTCATCGAAGGATTATTTATATATTTTCTTGTCCTCATTTTTAGGATACAAAAAAGTTACGGTTTTTTAAAATTACGTCTTTTACCTAAGTACTTTGAACTGAAGTCTTATTCAAAATATTTTAGAAAATATCTTATTCCCTATTGAAAGCCAGTTGCTAACAATCCATATAAACAATGCCTTTATCAGTCTCCAATCGAAACACCATGCTTGCGGATTGTCCTGCAGACAATCGCTTGATAGCCGATTATTCTGCGGACAATCACGCTCACCAGCTCGCCCTTTTTTATATGAGACATTTACAAAATTGAAAAAACAGAAATGAAATTAGGAGAGGATTCCAGTTTAGAGATTTTAAGAAAATCTAAAGGAAAGTTAGTCCAGAGTTTAAGAGAAAAATCTCCAGATTGGAGCGACTCTGACGATAATGAAATCAATTTGTTCTTGGATATTAATGCTAAGAAAAAGTACGTTTTTTCTAACTCTGTAATTGATACACTTCATACAATTAAAGTTCAGGATGAATTCGACTGTAATATTCTTAAGGAAAGAAAAAGTTCAAACGGAATAATTATAGTGGACTCTACTGAGCTTTATATATTTCAAGAAGTAAATGAGAAGCTAAAAGTGATGAATTTTACGGTTTCCTTAAAAGATAATTATTCTGACCTTAAAATTTTCACCTTCAATTTGAATGACAATGAAAAAATAATCGCAGAAGATATCGAAACGGAAGTATGGAAAAAATTTCTCAGATGTTTAATCTATTTAGATTTTCTCCCCACAGAAATAATATACATTAACCCAAAAGAAAAATTTGGTACAAGAAAACAAGGGAAGGTCATTAACCAAACTGATCATAAAGTAATCCTGGTTACGAAAGCTTGGAACCAGGAGTATAAAACAAAACCAAATACAACTTTCTATAGTAAACCTCATTGGGGAATCAGATGGTCAGGGGTTGGAAGAACAATTCCTAAGGTAACTTTTATTAAAGGATCTCTAAAGGAATTGAATAAACCAGCAGAAAAAGAAACGAAAAGATAAAATTTTGCCCATCTGGATATAAATACAACGCTTAAACATGTCTCAAATCGAAATTCCGTACTCGCTTACTGCGCTTGATTTTCCTGCGGAAAATTAGGCTCGCCAGCGGCACTGTTTTTATATGGGACTTTGTAGGCAATTTAATAGAGTGAAATATTAAAAAGAAAAGACAACATTATGTTTGGAGGAATTATCTAAGATCTTGGTCTAATTCTAAGGATATAATCCCTGCTCTCATTAAAAAAGAAAAGAAAATTGCTACACCAAATTTAATGGGTGTTGCACAAGAAAAATTCTATTATTCACTTGTAGAATTTACTGTTGAGGAGGAAATTGTTCTAAAACAATTAATTTCTAATTTAAGTAATGATGACACAAAAGAAATTTACCAACAATACTTCGATCTCTTTACAACTTATTCCAGATTCAAGAGAATTTTAGAATCCAAGGACCTTCCAACAAAACATAAATCTGAAATAGAAGAAAAATTGGATCTAATGAAGATTAATCTGATGGAAGATTTTCATTCGGATTTCGAAAGTTTCGGACATAAATTGATGCTGGTCCAAAAGCCTGAAGATTTGATGTTTTTGGAAGATGAAGAGTATTTAATTAAAACTTTAATTTTTTTATGCTTTCAATATGTGCGGACTAAAAAGATGAAGAATACTTTTAGCCAGAAATTTGAAAATCACTTGACCATTCTTCCAAAATATTTTCACGTACTATCATTTGTGTTAGCCACAGGAATGGCGAACGGACTGAGATTTTATAAACAAACGAAGTTTATTTTTATTGAAAATATTTCCAAAGTTGATTTTATAACTTCCGACCAACCGATCACCAATTTACTTGAGGATGAAAGAGATGAATTGGGGAATATTAAATCATTAGAATTTTATTATCCCTTAAGCCCAAAAGTTGCTCTAAAAATTCATTACAAAGATGAGGGATTAAAATTCGATCATATTAAAGCAACAGAGGAAAAAGTAAACTGTTTAAATCACATTGTTTTCAACAGATCCGAGGATTTCATATTTGCTTGTACCACTAAGGAACTTGAAAATTATAAAAACTGCCTATAACATATAAAAAACAACCCTAAAACCTGTCTCAATTCGAAAGTCCGTGCTCGCTTGCAACGTCTGATTATGAGTAGCGGACAATGGAGGTCGCAAGCTTGGCTGTTTGAATAAGTTGACACCACCTCTTCGTCCCGATTAACAGCTCAAAAGAATGGTATTTTAGACGTTCTGAGAGGTCTTAATCTTCCAGATGTAATCTACTCCATAATAAGATTTCAGAGCCTAGAGACGTCTTATTAGGTACTCCTTTAACTTCTTTATCAGTTTTTTCGCAATTAGGTTGACATCAAGAAACTTTTTGAAAAACCCACGCCATTCTGTTTTTATTCTTATTTCAAATTCCAAATAATTTCCAAAGAAGAATTACCAAGCTGTAATCTTTTTTTTGATATATTTAACACTTCCTATTAAGTTAAAGCAAAAGACCCCCTACCTCTCATTGCACAAAACTTGATTAACTCTTAATAAAGAAAACAATGAAGTTAGAGAAAATCTTGGATCGCCTGGGTTCAATAGAGAAAAATTCGTTCATAAAGGTTATAGACAACATAATCTCCAGTAATCCTAAGAACGCTAAAGAAATTGAGAAAATCTTAAGCTCTGCAGATAGGGGACTAAAATCCGCTGACAGTAGAAATATTTCTAAAGTATTTTCATTAATTAATAATGAATTTTATGATTACTTGATGTGTGAATTTCAGGATACATCCTCTCAGCTCGATATTCTGACAGATATAATTATTCAGGACGGCAATTGTATAATGAAGCAGGACTGGTTTTCAAGATTATATGAAGCGGAAATTCGGAACTTAAAGACAAAAACGAAGAAACTCCAGGAAGAATTAAAAAGCGACAAATCTGATATTTCAGAGGAGCGCAAAAGAGACTACACCATATATTCGGCCTGTCTTAAGACGTCTTATCACAACGATTTAGAGAACAATAGGGATGCCAGAATATCTTCAGACGAGCTATCAATTATTCTGACCTTATCTCAGGAGTTAGAACTATCTCAAGAAGAAATCAAGCTTATTAATTATTCGATACTTCCCATTAAAAAGGAGGAAGTGCTGGATGTGATCAATAACTTAAAGAATATTGGTGTGCTGTTCTTTTCAAAAAAAGAAAATACCATTTATGTTGCAGATGAAATGGTAAGAGTACTGCGAAGAGTCAGGGAAAAAGAGGTAGCCGACAAGTTCTTACGCAGAACCCTGAGGATACTTCGGGAGCCAGTAATCAATCAAATAGCTCGAAAACATAACATCAATAAAGACCTTCGCTTTTCTGAAAAAATTGAAGAGATCATCAAGGAAGGAATTTCTTTTACAGGGCTGTTGAAGAATGACATACATAAAAAGGGAGCGAACCTAACAGAGAAAAAGAGTGAATTAAATAAACTGTGTGAGAAGAGCTTAGGAATACAGAACCTCCGAGGAAGCACCATTGAAGACAAAATTCAAAGCTTAGTCGAATATTTTGATAATGTTGAGAACGATGAAAGAATAAATATTGCTCTTGACGGATATGAAAAAATGTTAGCGGAACTAAATATCTCTTTGCCTAAGCTAAACAAGCAAATTCAGAAACAATTTGTGCTACAGGAGGAGTTTGTTTTACATGCTGAATTTCTTCTTGATTACAACATAAAACCGAGGGACATTCTTGATCTAATTGCAAAGGATGATTTGAAGCTATTCATCTCCGAGAATGGAATCAAACAACGTGGTGATGATATTTTGAACATCCTAGAGCACTATAAGGATGCAGAGAACCTTTTCCTCGAAAACTATGAGAAGGTCGCTTACAGAGACCTTAATGGATTAAAGAGCAATGGTATTTCAACAAAAGAAAGTGAGTTGGGGCTAAAGTTCGAAGAGCTGACCAGGAAAATCTTTACAGAGCTGGGATTTAATGTAGATGAGGATTTGAAGAAGCGCTTGAATACCAATAAAGACATGGTGGATATCCTATTACATATTGAAAACGGAGATGTAATTATTGTGGAATGTAAGACAAGTAAAGAAAGAGGCTACAACAAGTTTAGTACAGTTTCAAGGCAATTAAAGGCCTATAAGAAATTAGTTGAAAAGAATGATAGGCGTGTGGTGAAAATTTTACTTCTTGCTCCTGAATTTAGTGATGATTTCATAACAGACTGTGAGATGAATACTGAATTAAATCTTTCTTTAATTACAGCTTCATCCTTATTGCAAATCCATGATGCCTTTAAATCCTCGAGTCATAAGCAGTTCCCCCACGTGCTTTTTAGGGATGTACTTATAAATGAAGATAGAATAGTAAAGGCGCTTAGTAAATAATTTTCCATTTTCTATTATCGGAGCTGTCGACTGCCAGTCCAACAGAAAGAGAAATCTTCCCTAAACCCTATTTTGAATGCTGTGAAGATTGCCATAAGCTTCACAATTTGTTCATCACGGTTTAAACCTTTAATCTAAATAAATGAGCAAAGAATTAAATTTAAAATCATCTACTATTGAAAAAGGTCTTGACCTCATCAAGGATTTTGCTTCAAAGTTGATTGGTCCAACTTTCGAAGAAGTTGGTCTATTAATTTCAGATAAAATTAAATATTTCAGATTTAAGAATCAGATTAACATTTTAATTAAGGCAGAAAAATATGTAAAGGAGAAAAATATTAAGATCAAAGCAATACCGACTAAGATACTTGTTCCTCTATTAGAGAGTGCCTCTTTAGAAGAAAACGAGGAAATGCAAGATAAATGGAGTTATATGATTGGGAACATTGCCGATTCTCAGCAAAGCTTACAAAATCACATCTTCCCTTATATATTAAGTCAAATATCCCTAAATGAATTTGAAAAACTTTTTGAATTTAATCAAAAGGAAAAATCTTTAATTCAAGAGGAAGTAAAATTTGAAAAAATGAAGAAAGATGGAGTTGCTTTCTTTGCCCAAGAGTACAGAGAATTGTTTTCAAGAATAAACGGACTTAAACAGGAAGGGTTTCTCATAGAAGGCCTAGAAGATTATGAATATTCAAACTTGGAAAGGTTAGGATTAATTAGGCAACTTCCTCCCAGAATAGTTATTGATGAGCTTGAAATCGAACATTTTGAAAAAGAAGGAAGCGAATATTATCCAATTGAAGCAGAATACGATCCAGATGATTTCGGCTTTCGAATTACTTCATTAGGTATTAAGTTCTTAATAGCATGTGAAGAACAAAGACCAGTGGCTAACGAGGAATAAAAACACTACTTACCTTAACTCAATCAAATGTCAATGATCGTTTGTAACGCCTGATTGTCTTTGGTTCAACAAGATTCGACAGCTCGCACTGTTGTTTGACAAACGATTTAGAAAATAAAATTAAATGAATCAATATAGTAGATTTTTAAGTCTAGAAAATTTTGAAATTGCCTTTTACAGATTAAAAACAGCTCAAAGAAATCTATACAAAACAATCTATTATCCAGATCTTAAGATTTTTGAGACGTTTCTTGAAAGTAACCTGCGAACCCTGATAAATCAAATAGAATCCAGTACGTACTCTCCAGAAAAGTCTAACAAATTATTCATTCCCAAAAAGAATGAATTAGTCAGGCCCCTCTCAGTTTTAAAATTTACAGATCTCATAGTTTATCAAGCAATCGCAAATGTTGTTGCCGACGTGACTTACGACCAAACAGCTCCGCTATATTCCAGAAAAATTTTCGGAAATATCCCTAATATTACGTCAGCGCCAGAGGAGGACCGAATATTCTTTTATAAACCTTGGAAGGCAAGTTGGAAGGACTTTTCCAAAAGATCAATAAAGTATTTTAAAGAAGGTTATGAATATCTTTCAGAGTTTGACATAGCTTCATTCTTTGATACAATTGATCATCAGATATTGTTAGAAATTTTAAATCTAAAATATTCTGTAGATGACAATGTTTTGATTTTGCTCGGTAAATGTCTGGAGACATGGACTGCAGATTATAACCATAAAGGTTTTCATTCAAAGCATGGGATACCTCAAGGGCCCATTTCTTCACCATTGTTTGCTGATATTTATCTAATGTATTTAGATGAAGAAATTACATCAAAAAAATTGGACATTCAGTATCTAAGATATGTTGATGATATTAGAATTTTTAGCAAAAATGTTCGCACCTCTAGAAAAGCAATAGCAGCTTTAGACTTAATTTCACGGGACATTGGTCTTATTCCTCAAGGTCATAAAATTAAAACAAAGAAAATTTTAGATATTGAAAAGGAGCTAAAAACACAAAACAATAGCTTTTCGGCAATAACCAAAGAATACAGAAAAAACACTGAGGGAAAGGAAAAAAATTCTATCAAATCAAAAACTCATAGGAAGCTAAAAACGAGATTTATTGATTGTTTTGAAGAAGATGACAGTAAAAGAAAAGAAGATTATCTAGATAAAACTGTTATAAGCTTTTCTCTGTTTAAATTAAATAAGGATGATGATGTCAAAAAGCTAATAATTTCGAATTATGAATTGCTTTTGACCCATTTCGATACAATTCTTTTTTATCTAAAGAAGCATTACGATGGAGATCAAGAGGTAATCTCTTTTTTAGAAGCAATTTTAATTGACGAGGATATCCTTTTCCACCATATAATAGCTCTAATTTTTAAGTGGTTTCCAAATCTTCAGTTTAATGAGAAGGTTTTCGGTACCTACGCAACACAAACAAATCGGAATTGGTTAGTAAGGTATTTCATGGTCGATTGGTTATATCAGAATAAAAAAACAGATTTGTTTGAAATTTTATTAAATGAAAATAATAACAACTATTTCATTAAACGGAAAATAAATGAATATAAATTTATTTTATCTGGTGATCTTACCTTCAAAAAGTACTTTACCATAAAATTACTTCAGGAGAAGAATGATATTTTAGCTTTACAAGGACTTTATCTTTCCTTAAGAAACTTAATGATTTTTCTAGATATTGAGTACAGTAATGATTTAAACTCATATGTAAAAGCTATTAAAGGTGGAGATTTCGACGACTTCATAACTAAAACTTTGAAAGAAGAATATAAAATTCAAAATTCTGAAACCTTTTTTAACAGAAACATCTGGAGCTCCGATGAAACATACAAGGAGCTTAATGATAACCTGATTGCCTATGAGAAGTTTAGATTTAGTGAACCTGCTATTGCAATTCTAAATCTTAATAATTTCAACAATCTATGTTTTGATACAATTTGTGCCCGTCTAAAAATTAAGAAAGCAGCTAATGAGTTTGGAGTAAATCTAAATGCCAAAATTATTGAAGAAGATTTTCCTAAGACAAATCGATACTGGGAGGAAATAAATTCGAAAAGAAATCAAAGAACTGATGCACATCCTTATGATAGGTTCGGTAAAATAAGGGTAAAAATAAAAAGAGAAGAACTTATCAAATTGCACCATAAACAGCTGGAAGCTTTACAAGAAATTTGTAATTATAGAAACTATTAGGATGTTCTTTTAGACGTGATATTTAAAAGAGTTTTCTTACTCTAATTTAGGAGGGGTCTACTGGTCCTGATTCTCCTAAGTATAAAAGAGAAAAAGGGAGTTGACAGAACTCCAATTCTCGAGATCTGCCAGCTTCCCAGGAGCTTCACGCAAATTTTTTCAAGTAGAAAAAGGTTAAAATTTTATGTCAAAGCTATGTTGTATAAAATATGTTGCAAGGGTTATCTACGAAGGTAAGAGGAGCGGAAAAATTTCAAATAACAAAGTTTTCATTTATTAATTTTTTCTGCTCTCGAAATTTTGGGGAATATTTATCCACAGTTTTTTTTGCAAGACCTGTCTTTTCAGCTATCTTCTTATTGGTCACCTTTCCGTCATTGTGTAAGTCCCAATCGTCCAAACATTCATGTATTTTTCTTAAGGTTTTATTTCTTTTATTTCTACCTGCTACTTGAGCACCTATGATTTGGCGCTCTTTTGTAGAGACGTTTTTTGAAAAAACTACATATCGTGGCCAGTTCTCAATAGGGATCAGATCTCCTTCTTCAAGTTTTTGTATGATGTCTCTTTTGATTTTATTAATTTCTGACTCGGGCAGAGACTCTGAACATCTCTTGTCTAAAACGTCTATAAACCATATTGCATCTTCTAATGGATATTCAGGACTAAGCTGACCCCTCTGAAGCCTACCTTTTAGGTATCTGTCATTCCGGCGGATGCTGACCCCTTTAGAAAATAAAAAAGCTGGCTGGAAAAATGATTCAGGAGCATGTTGACCCCCCGAATTTTTATTCAGGAGCATATTGACCCCTCAGCTTTTTGTATTGGTTTTGGTTTATTTGATGGATACCATCAAAAGATAAGTAATGGCCGGAAAACCAAAACGAATGAGTCAGGTAAAGCAAATACTTCGTATGCACAAACAGGGCAAGGGCATAAAAACCATTGCCAGGACCCTCTCGATCAGCAAGAATACTGTAAAAGGATATATTAAAAAGGCACGTGCAGGCGATCTTTCAATGGAAGCTCTATTGGCAATGGAAGACCCGGTACTGGAAGGGAAAATATGGCCCGGAAACCCAGCTTACAAAGACGAGCGTTACGAGCATCTTAAGACACAGCTGGAATACTACAGCAAAGAACTTAAAAAAGTAGGTGTTACCCGGCAGTTGCTCTGGGAGGAGTATAAAACAGGTAATCCTTATCCCTATAGCTATGGCCAGTTCTGCTGGCACCTCCAGCAATACCTGCGCAGTGGAAAGCCTTCCATGGTATTGGACCACAAGCCCGGTGATAAGCTTTTTATTGACTACGCCGGAAAGACTTTATCTTATATTGATAGGGATACCGGGGAAGAGATCGAAGTTCAGGTGTTTGTAGCTTGCTTGCCATATTCCGATTACTGTTTTGCCCTGGCGGTGCCCAGTCAGAAACTTGAAGACTTTATTTATGCACTTGGCTGTTGTTTAAAAGATCTTGGCGGAGTTCCCCAAACC
>NZ_BMXB01000027.1 GCF_014651535.1 Salinimicrobium marinum | reverse complement strand
TGTTTGTCAGCATTTAATATACGAAAAAAGGAGCAGAAACACTACGGTTTCTGCTCCTTTGTCTTCATTTAATTCAATTAAATGAGAGACTTTTTCAGTGCCCTCAGAAGAATGAGGTCTTTTTTAAATTCGGATTAAAAAAACCAGCGGTGTAAAAGTATTTTACTGATTTAGTTTTTAGAAAAAAAAAATAATCCCCAGCAAAGGGGATAAAGGAGGTTTTAAAGTGCCCAGAGCGGGACTTGAACCCGCACGCCCTAATGGACACATGGCCCTCAACCATGCCTGTCTACCAATTCCAGCACCTGGGCCTGCAATAGGTGTGATCTTTCTTAAGTTAATAATGAGAAGAGAACCTTAAGAAGAGTTTTCCCATTCAGAAAGATCAGAACTTAATTAGTGATCTGGCTGGGGCTCGAACCCAGGACCCTCTCCTTAAAAGGGAGATGCTCTACCAACTGAGCTACCAGATCGGGAAATCAATATGTGATCATTTTTAGAATTAGAATTTAAAAGTAAATTTCTAACACGACAATACGATCAGAACTTAATTAGTGATCTGGCTGGGGCTCGAACCCAGGACCCTCTCCTTAAAAGGGAGATGCTCTACCAACTGAGCTACCAGATCGTTGTTTGTTGCACTTTTGCTAATGCGGGTGCAAATATACTATCATTAATTTATTTTTCAAGAAGAAATTGATATAAATTTGTGCAAGAATTTTAATGATGGGTAAAACCGGTTCAAAATCACAGTTTTAAGGTATGAAAATTATTCTTTCAGGTTATATGGGATCAGGAAAATCTGGCGTTGGAGAAATGCTGGGAGCTAAAATGAAGCTTCCGTTTCTCGATTTGGATGATGAAATTGTCAAAGTAGAACAACGGGATATTCCAAAGATTTTTGCGGATTCCGGGGAAATTTACTTCAGAAGAAAAGAAACCGAAATACTTAGCGCACTCTTAGATTCGACCCAAGATTTTGTTCTGTCCCTGGGAGGTGGTACACCTTGTTATGGAAATAACCTGGATTTGATGAGGAATAACAAAAACACTTCTTTGGTATATCTTAAAACCTCTTTGGAAGAATTAAAGAGGAGACTTTGGGAAGGGCGATTTTCGCGGCCTCTAATAAGTCATCTTGAAACGCCTGAGGTGTTGGAAGACTTTATACGAAAACATCTGTTTGAGAGGACATATTACTATAACCAGAGTGATATTATCGTGGCAACAGACGATAAAACGATCGAAGAAGTCTCCGACGATATTATTTTTAGGTTAGAGTAGCTGTACACTATCTTCGCCTGCTTTGAATTTGACCTTAACCGTTTCGCTTAACGAGGTGGAAAGGGAGATTCCTTTAAAATCGGCCTTTACAGGAAATTTTTTATGACTGCGGTCAACTAGAACGGCTGTCCTGAATTGCTTTAAAGGTACCTCTAGAAAATGCCTGACACCATAGATGAGAGTGCTGCCGGAATTTAATACGTCATCAACCAGAACCAGGGATTGGTTTTTATAATCACTTGGCAGAAGGGAAGTGGTAATTTCCTGAAGCGGATCTTTCTTGTTTATTTTTACTTCGCATAAAATGACTTGTATGTCTGAAATTTCCTCCAGCTCCTTCTGAAGCTTTTTGGCCAGTGTGAAACCGCTGTTCGCTATACCTGCAAGAATAACGTGGCTTTCATTGACATTGCTTTCATAGATTTGATATGCGATACGCTTGATCTTGTGATTGATCTCTGAATGATCTAAAATTTGTACAGCCGATTTTGTCATGGGGATTTTTTTTTAAATACTATTTCTCGTTTCCAGAAGTCGCCTGGAGGTAAGTTAATTGAACTTTTTTTACTCCAAAGGTTTTCCATTGGATTTATCTTCCTTGGCAGAAGTCTCTTCCGGTGATTCGAACCAGTCGTCAATATCTCTTCTATCCTTCTTGGTAGGTCTTCCTGTTCCTTTTTTCCGGTAGTAGTCCTGGGAATATTTTAATAGCTCCAGTTTCTCAAAAGCTTCTTTTGGAGTGATGTCGTTAATGTATAAATTCACCAGTTTTGCACCTACACGACTGGGCGGGAGGTCCAGGACTTCTATTTCATAGTTTATCTGGTTCTTCCTGATGGTGACTTTATCTGTAGGGTAAACCTCTCTGGAGGGTTTCACTCCGGCTCCGTTTACTTTTACTTTTCCCTGTCTGCAGGCTTCTGTGGCAATGCTCCGGGTTTTAAAATATCGCACACACCATAAAAATTTATCAACTCTCATATTTTCGTACTAAAACTCGATGATTCGTAAAGCAAAAATACAAGAATATTGTATCTTGCGGCCCTAAAATACATATTGATGAGGTTGAATAAAATTTTACTGGCAGGTTTTTTTATGACTGCTTTTTTGGTTGGATGTAACGATGATGATGATAACGGAACTGACGAGGTGGAAGAAAGAGACCGGACAGAACAGGAATTGGCAGACCGTGAAGCTTTGGAAGAATATCTTCAGACGCATTTTTACAATTATGAAGATTTCGAGAATCCTTCCGAAGGTTTTGATTATGTGGTAAGATTTGATACGATTAATGAAGCTAATGCCGATAAAACTCCTCTAATAGAATCGGATTTACTTGAAAGTAAAACCGTCACAAGAGGTGAGGTGGATTATACTATTTATGTGCTGAAAGTACGGGAAGGAGAAGGGGATAAACCTACTTTTGCAGATTCTACTTTCGTGACCTATCGTGGGGAATTGCTTAACCGAAGAATGTTTGACAATGCAGTTACTCCGGTTTGGTTTGACCTTCCGCAGTTGATCGAAGGCTTTACTGAGGGTGTAATTGAATTTAGAGGAGCTACAAATTTTGATGTAAACGAGGATAATTCTGTAACCTGGACGAATGATTATGGAGTTGGCGCTGTGTTTATGCCTTCCGGATTAGGGTATTACTCTAGGCCTCAGGGTGGTATTCCTCCTTACAGCCCGTTAATATTCAGTATCAATCTTTATGGGGTAAATCAGGCAGATCATGATAACGATGGGATTCCATCTTACATGGAAGATATTAATGGCGATGGAGTCCTTGGAAACGATAATACAGATAATGATAACCTTCCCAATTTCATTGATGATGATGATGACGGAGATTTTATTCCTACCAGGGAAGAGATAGAGATCGATCCAGAGACAGGAGAGCTTTCCTTCCCTGATAAAGATAATGACGGGACACCGGATTATCTTGATTCTGATAACTGATATCAAAGTGCTACTATTCAGCAATAAAAAAGCCCCGATAGGGGCTCTTTGTATTTTATAGCTTCGCTGTTAGCTATAGGTTTAGTGATAAACTCACAATAAATTGATTTGGTCTTGTATCAATTCTTCTTACGCCTTCTGGATTGTTTAACTCAAGAACTTCTGCCTGGTTTTCTGTAAGACTGCGTTCGTACCTTATATCCAATCCAATGTTCCCCAGTTGAACCCCAACACCAAATTGAGCGCCTACGGTAAATTCATTTTCTACTTCCTCTAAAGAAATTCCCTGTAGATCATTTTCAAGGATATATTGTAAACTTGGACCCGCGAAAACATTGAGTGGTCCCAGGATATCTACTCCCACAAGAATGGGCAGATCCAGTTTAGATACATCATAATCGGTAGTTTCATTATTATATTTATAAGAGCTTTTAGAAGCAGTGTATAGAAGTTCTGGCTTTAAAAACACAGGACCAAGATTTGCCCTGTAGAAAACTCCGAAGTGATATCCGGTTTTTCTGTCGGCATTTTCTTCCATGATATTCTCTCCTGTATTGGTAACGTCTGTGAACTCCATTTTACCGTTATCGGAATAATTTAATCCGCCTTTTACGCCAAATCCATTTTGGGCGAAGCTGGAAATTCCTGTTATCATCATTAGAACAAGAAGTGCTTTTTTCATAACTCAGTTTTTAATGTTAGTCTTTATTAAACGATTGGCCGGGGGATTTATTTCTTCTATAAAGAAAGCCCTTTAAAAGGAACTTTTAAAGGGCTTCATATAAACTTAATATACTGGTAATCTATTTTCTCTTGATCACTTTTTCTGAAGCTCTCACGATAGCTGCTGCATTCAGCTCATATTTTTCCATAAGTAATTCCGGTACACCACTTTCCCCGAAGGTATCTTTTGTGGCTACAAATTCCTGTGGAGCAGGATGGTTCTGTGTAAGGGTGCGTGCTACGCTTTCGCCCAGTCCGCCGAGGTAGTTATGCTCTTCGGCAGTGACCACGCATCCTGTCTTCTTAATGGATTTCAGGATAGCTTCTTCATCCAGAGGCTTAATGGTGTGAATATTAATTACTTCTGCAGAAATTCCTTTTTCTTCAAGTTCCTCAGCAGCTTGTAAAGCTTCCCAAACCAGGTGGCCGGTAGCAATGATGGTAACATCATTTCCTTCGTTTAAAAGAACCGCTTTTCCAATTTCAAACTTTTGGTCTTCCGGAGTGAAATTTGCTACTTTTGGTCTTCCGAAGCGTAAATATACCGGTCCTTTGTATTCTGCTACTGCAAGGGTAGCGGCTTTGGTCTGGTTGTAATCACAGGTGTTGATCACGGTCATCCCGGGAAGCATTTTCATCAACCCGATGTCTTCAAGAATCTGGTGTGTTGCTCCGTCTTCTCCTAAGGTTAGCCCTGCGTGGGAAGCACAAATTTTCACGTTTTTATCAGAATAAGCAACAGATTGGCGAATCTGGTCATATACCCTTCCTGTGGAGAAGTTGGCGAAAGTTCCTGTAAAAGGAATTTTTCCTCCAATGGTCATCCCGGCTGCGATCCCTATCATATTTGCTTCGGCAATTCCAATCTGAAAAAATCTTTCGGGATGGTTCTTTTGGAAATCCCCTAATTTAAGTGAGCCGGTAAGATCGGCACATAATGCCACAACATTCTCATTTGTTTTACCCAGTTCGTCCATGCCGGCACCAAATCCTGAACGAGTGTCTTTATTTCCTGTATTTGTGTATTTCTTCATTTTAATGCTTTTGTCATTTCCGCGGTGGCGGAAATCGGTTTTTGTGAATCGGTTATTATCCGGATTTTCGGTCCTGAGGATTCAGAACAGAATCTCCTGCTAATAATCTCCTAAAGTTTCAGGGTTTTGTGCAAGTGCTTTTTCCAGTTGCTCATCATTAGGAGCTACACCATGCCATGCATGGGAACCCATCATGTAATCAACCCCGTGGCCCATTTCGGTATAAAGCAGCACGCAAACAGGTTTTCCTTTTCCGGTTCTGCTTTTTGCTTCGTTAAGGCCGTCTATAACCGCTGAAATGTTGTTACCTTTTTTGACTTCCAGTACATCCCATCCAAAAGCTTCAAATTTCGCTTTAAGGCTTCCCATTGGCAATACATCATCTGTACATCCATCAATTTGCTGATGATTTAAATCTACAGTAGATATAAGGTTATCTACTTTATTTGCGGCAGCATACATGATGGCTTCCCAGTTCTGACCTTCCTGAAGCTCGCCGTCCCCATGCAGCGTATAAACCAGGTGATTGTCACCGTTCAATTTTTTGGTGTTTGCGGCTCCAATGGCCACAGACATTCCCTGTCCCAAAGATCCTGAAGCAATTCGTATTCCTGGTAAACCTTCATGAGTGGTTGGGTGCCCCTGTAATCTTGAATCAATAAGTCTGAAAGTGCTAAGTTCTTCCACGGGAAAATATCCGCTTCTTGCTAAAACACTGTAAAAAACCGGGGAAATATGTCCGTTTGAAAGGAAGAAAAGATCTTCATCTTTTCCATCCATATCGAAACCTTCTTTTCTGTCCATGATTTCCTGATACAGAACAGTGAAAAACTCTGTGCAGCCTAAAGATCCTCCAGGGTGTCCTGAGTTCACTTTATGTACCTGCCTTACAATGTCTCTTCTTACCTGAGTGGCAAAATCTTCTAGTTGTTGTTTGTTTGGCATTTTTAAATTATTAGGTGTTTAGCAAAAATAAGACTTTATTAAATCCTTTGAAAATCTCAATTTTCCCGGTTATTTACTATGTGATTTACAAAGCTAACAATTTAGGAAATATATACTTCTGAAAATGCCTTTTTGTTAAGTATCTTTGCGCCCTTGAATAAGACTTATGAAATTTGATTTATTAGCAACCGACGCACAAAGCAGCGCCAGGGCAGGAACTATTGAAACAGACCACGGAAAGATTGAAACTCCCATATTTATGCCGGTGGGAACGGTGGCTTCTGTAAAAGGAGTTCACCAGAAAGAGTTAAAGGAAGAGATCAATCCCGACATCATTTTAGGAAATACCTATCACCTCTACTTAAGACCGGGTACAGATATTTTGCAAAAAGCCGGCGGACTTCACTCTTTCATGAACTGGGACAGACCTATTCTTACAGATAGTGGCGGTTACCAGGTGTATTCCCTTTCGCACAGACGGAAAATAAAAGAAGAAGGCGTGAAATTCAAATCCCATATCGACGGCTCCTATCACACCTTCACACCCGAAAATGTGATGGAAATTCAGCGGATCATTGGTGCCGATATTATCATGGCTTTTGATGAATGTACGCCGTACCCGTGCGATTATAATTACGCTAAGAATTCCATGAACCGCACCCACCGCTGGTTGGATCGTTGTATTGCACACCTGGAAAAGACTCCGTTGACGTATGGGCACCAGCAAACGCTTTTTCCTATCGTGCAGGGTAGTACTTATAAAGATCTTCGGAAGCAATCTGCTGAATATATTGCAGCTTCAGGAGCAGAAGGCAATGCAATTGGCGGATTATCTGTTGGGGAGCCTGCGGAAGAAATGTACGCAATGACCGAAGTGGTTACGAATATCCTTCCGAAGGAAAAACCGAGATATCTAATGGGAGTGGGAACACCCATCAACATTCTTGAAAATATTGCGCTGGGGGTAGATATGTTTGATTGCGTGATGCCTACCAGAAACGCAAGAAACGGAATGCTTTTTACAGCGCATGGTACCATCAACATCAAGAACAAAAAGTGGCAGGAAGATTTCTCGCCTATAGATGATATGGCGATCACCTATGTGGATTCCTATTACACAAAAGCTTACTTACGCCATTTATTTACAGTAAATGAGATGCTTGGCAAACAAATTGCTACTATTCATAACCTTGGCTTCTACCTTTGGTTGGTTCGTGAAGCGAGAAAACATATCTTAGCGGGTGATTTCGCCAGCTGGAAAAATATGATGGTTAACCAAATGAACAAACGTTTATAATTTGAAGATTCTCGACTGGTATATACTTAAACGCTATCTGGGCACCTTTATCCTTATGCTTCTGCTGTTTATTCCTATTGGAATAACGGTAAACCTGGCAGAAAAGATCGATAAGATCCTGGCAAATGAAGTGCCGTTGATAGAAGTAATAAAGTACTATATAGATTTTACCATATACTTTGCTAATTTATTATTTCCGCTTTTCCTGTTCCTTTCGGTAATTTGGTTTACTTCCAAGCTGGCGCAGAATACAGAGATTATAGCTTTTTTAAGTAGTGGAGTGTCTTTCTGGAGATTTCTTAGACCCTATTTAATTGGCGCTACCATAGTTTGTATTGGTGCATTGATCCTTGGAATGTTCCTGGCTCCCAGGGCCAGTAAAGGCTTTAATGAATTTAAATATAATTACCTCAAAAAGGGGGCAGAGGTCCAGGAGACCAGTGATGTGTACCGGCAAATCAATGACGATGAATTCATATATGCCTCACATTTTCGTCCAAATACACAGTCAGCAAGAAATTTCACTCTGGAACATTTTAACGGGAACAGGTTGGAATTCAAAATAAGCGCTTCTACACTTCAGTTTAATGAAGAAGATTCTACTTATACGATGGTTAATTATGATAAAAGGATCATAGGCGAAGATGGGGATGAATTAATTTCAGAAGCTAAAAAAGATACTATTTTGCCCTTTGAGTTTGATGAACTTACTCCGGTTTCTTATATGGCAGAGACTCTTAATTACAATGAGCTGGAAACATTTATTGAGCAGGAAACACGACGTGGTTCGGGAAATATCAACCGTTATAAGGTAGTAGCGTATAAGCGTTGGAGTCTGCCTGTTTCGGCTTATATACTTACCGTCATAGCCGTGGCTGTTTCTTCCATGAAAAGAAGGGGAGGAATGGGAGTGAACCTCGCTCTGGGAATTACGCTTGCCTTTATCTTTATTTTTATGGACAAGGTCTTCGGAACCATAGCCGAGCAGAGTGATTTTTCACCTCTTATAGCCGTCTGGTTTCCAAATTTTGTTTTTGCCATATTAGCAATCTATCTTTTGTATAATGCCAAGCGATAAGCTTAAAAGCTACCTGCACTTTCACTTAATTGTATTTATCTGGGGGTTTACAGCGGTGCTGGGTGCGCTGATCACTATTGATGCAGTACCCCTGGTTTGGTATAGGATGTCTTTGGCAAGTATCTTCATTTTTGCCTGGATATTATGGAAAAAGAAGAAGTTAAGATTACCTCCCAGAACACTGCTCATTCTCATTGCGGCAGGGCTGGTAATTGCTTTGCACTGGCTTACTTTTTTTGGAGCCATTAAAGCCTCGAATGTTTCGATCACGCTGGCAATGATTTCTACCGGAGCTTTCTTTACTTCTATTATGGAACCCATTTTTTATAAGCGAAAAGTGATCTGGTATGAAATTGTCTTTGGTTTAATTGTCATGGCGGGCCTGTATATTATTTTTCAGGTGGAGACCGGCTATATTACCGGAATAGTTTTAGCCCTTATCTCTGCTTTTCTTTCTGCAGTATTTGCTTTGGTTAACGGAAAGCTGGCTAAACGTGAAGATGCTACGGTCATCTCTTTTTACGAACTTCTTACGGGAGCCCTTGCTATAACATTGTATTTAGTGTTTCTTACCTTCTTCGGAAATACCCCAAAGGGTTTTTCTGCAGCATTCTTTAATATCTCTTCGGCAGATTTATGGTACCTTTTTATCCTTGCTTCCGTCTGTACGGCTTATGCTTTTATAGCTTCGGTGGCCGTGATGAAACATCTTAGTCCTTATACAGTAATGCTAACCATTAATCTGGAGCCTGTGTATGGGATCCTTCTTGCTTTCTTGATTTTCGGAAATGAAGAACAAATGAATTCCGGATTTTATTACGGAGCTGCCATTATTCTTAGTACCGTGGTTTTGAACGGAATCCTCAAAACAAGAAGAAAAATAAAACGCAATAAGAAAGCTTCCCTTTAAAGTTTCTTATATTTGTGAGCTAATTTTAAACAAACCCATAGCCTGATATGGAATATTTAGATTTTGAATTACCTATAAAAGAACTGGAAGAGCAGTATCAAAAAGCTTGCACCATAGGTGAAGAAAGCGATGTGGATGTTTCTGCTACCTGTAGGCAAATTGAAAAAAGACTTAACAGCACCAAGAAGGAGATTTATAAAAATCTCACAGCCTGGCAGCGGGTACAGCTATCTCGTCACCCAAACAGGCCATATACCCTTGATTATATAAAAGCCCTTTGTGGAGATACTTTTCTGGAACTTCATGGGGACAGGAATGTAAAAGACGACAAGGCAATGATTGGTGGTTTGGGAAAGATCGACGATCAAAGCTATATGTTCGTAGGACAGCAAAAAGGATATAATACCAAGACCCGGCAATATCGAAACTTCGGAATGGCAAACCCCGAAGGTTACAGAAAAGCCCTAAGGCTAATGAAATCTGCCGAGAAATTCAATATCCCCGTCGTAACCTTCATAGATACTCCGGGAGCCTATCCGGGTCTGGAAGCAGAAGAGCGTGGACAGGGGGAGGCCATCGCAAGGAATATCCTTGAAATGACAAGGCTTAAAGTGCCAATTATTGTAGTCATTATTGGAGAGGGAGCCAGTGGTGGAGCCCTTGGAATAGGGGTAGGTGATAAGGTGCTAATGCTGGAAAATACATGGTACTCTGTTATTTCTCCGGAATCCTGTTCTTCTATTCTTTGGAGAAGCTGGGAATTCAAGGAAAGAGCTGCAGATGCACTGAAGCTTACAGCAAAAGACATGAAAAAACAAAAGTTGATCGATGAGATCGTAAAGGAGCCACTTGGTGGCGCTCACAGCGACCGGGAACAAACTTTTGAAACGGTAAAAGAAGCCATTTCATCTTCTTATGATGAGTTTAGAAACTTATCACCAGAAGATTTAGTGAAAAACAGAATGGAAAAATATTCCTCCATGGGAGTGTTCAAAGGTTAACCCCTTTAAACGTTCCTTAAATATTTAATCCGGAGTTTCAACTTCGGATTTTTTTAGCCTTATAAACAAAAATTTAAAGTTATTAACAGGTAGAATGTTTATAACATGTGAACTAAGATGGAAGGTTCACGCCCGACTTGTTAGAGCATTTTTCTGTACATTCGCCTTATGGAAAACGTCAAATCCCCTCAGAGAAAAAATTACGGTACTGGAAACGTAATTAACCTTGAAAAAGGAAAAATACCCCCACAAGCAGTTGATTTAGAGGAGGTTGTTCTTGGCGCCATGATGATAGATAAAAAAGGGGTAGATGAAATTATTGATATTCTTCATCCCGATGTGTTCTATAAAAGTGCACACCAATATATCTTTGAAGCCATTCATAAACTTTTTGAAAATTCAGAACCGGTTGACTTATTAACCGTTTCGAACCAATTACGCAAGGATCAGAAGCTGGAGCAGATAGGAGGGGATTTTTACCTTGTTCAGTTGACCCAGAAAGTGTCTTCTTCGGCACATATTGAATTCCATGCACGTATTATTCTTCAAAAATACATTCAGCGTAGCCTCATCAAAATTTCCAATGAAATTATTGAAGAGTCTTACGATGAAACCACTGATGTTTTTGACCTTTTGGATACTGCAGAATCCAAACTTTACGAAGTAACCCAGGGGAATATTAAGCGGTCTTCAGAAACTGCTCAGGATCTGGTGATGCAGGCCAAGAAAAGGATTCAGGAGATTTCCAATAAAGAAGGCTTGAGTGGAATTCCTTCAGGATTTGATAAACTGGATAAATTAACTTCAGGATGGCAGCCGAGTGATTTGGTGATTGTGGCAGCACGTCCCGGTATGGGTAAAACAGCTTTGACCTTATCCATGGCGAGAAATATTGCTGTGGGACAGAATATTCCTGTAGCTTTCTTCTCTCTGGAGATGTCGTCGGTACAGCTTATTACTCGGTTAATTTCTTCTGAAACAGGATTGTCTTCAGAAAAACTACGAACCGGAAACCTTGAAAAGCACGAGTGGGAGCAGTTGAATGTGAAGGTAAAAGGTCTTGAAAAAGCACCTTTATTCATTGATGATACTCCATCTCTGTCTATTTTTGATTTACGTGCAAAAGCGAGAAGACTTGCTTCCCAACATGGGATTAAACTTATTGTGATTGACTACCTTCAGTTAATGACTGCCGGTGGTAGTCAGAAAGGAGGGAACCGGGAACAGGAAATCTCTACTATTTCCAGAAACCTTAAAGCACTGGCAAAAGAACTTGCCGTGCCGGTAATTGCACTTTCCCAGCTGTCTCGTGCGGTAGAAACTCGTGGAGGTAGTAAGAGGCCACTTTTGAGTGACCTTAGGGAATCTGGAGCGATTGAGCAGGATGCGGATATTGTTTCCTTTATCTATCGACCCGAATACTATAAAATAGAAGAATGGGATGATGAAGAAAGAACCCCAACAGACGGCCAGGCAGAATTTATTGTGGCAAAACACCGTAACGGTGGGTTGGAGAATATAAGGTTGAAATTTATCGGAAATTTAGGTAAATTCGATAACTTAGATGACTTTGATTCCCCTTTCGAATTCCATTCAAAAATGAATGATGATGATTCCGGAGATGGTTTTAAAACCAGTAATTTTCCAAGTGCAGACGAAGCTTTCGGAAGCTCGATGAATGATGTAAATAATGATCCAGACGACGACGTGCCTTTCTAGAAACAAACATAAACTGAAAAAAAAATTCAGCGTTACCTCTGCGGAATATTTTCCGGTTGATGTTGCTGAAAAATTTAGAAATAAGGAGAAAAATTCCGGTATTCAAATCGGTTCTGGAGTTTTTCTCCTTATTTTTTTGCTGTTTTTTTCCTTTAATACCTTCGCATCCCACCTTCTTATCCCTATGGATGCTGAAACTCAGCAGGATCATCTCAAAGCCTACGGAATTACCTACTGGACCTTAAACCAGGAAATTAAGGTGCAGTGGTTATTGAATTACAGGGGCGGTTCTTTCCTTTTACCTGATTCTGAAGAATTACAGAAGGAATGCCGAATCAGGGGTGTATCCTTTGAAGTAATCAGCGATCGCAAGGCAGAGGAAATTCTGGAGGAAGTGCAGAGCCCATCCAGAAATATGGAAGCGGTTTTGTTGGAAAAAGCACCCAAAATTGCTGTTTATTCTCCTAAAGGAAACAGACCCTGGGATGATGCGGTAACCATGGTGCTGACCTATGCCGAAATTCCTTATGAGACTATTTATGATGAAGAGGTGCTGAATGATGCTTTGCTGATGTTCGACTGGTTGCATTTACACCATGAGGATTTTACCGGGCAATACGGAAAGTTTTACCGAAATTACAGAAATGTGCCCTGGTATATCAAAGATAAAAAGGAAGCAGAAGAACTGGCAGGAAAACTTGGTTACTCCAAAGTTGCGGATGAAAAACTGGCGGTAGCGTTAAAAATAAGGGATTATGTAGCCGGTGGCGGATTCATGTTTGCTATGTGTAGTGCTACCGATAGTTTTGACATAGCACTTGCTGCCGAAGAAGTTGATATTGCAGAGCCTATGTTCGACGGAGACCCAAGTGACCGGGATTATCAAAGTAAGATCGATTACAGTAAAACTTTTGCTTTTATTGATTTTACACTGGAACGTGATCCAATGGTTTATGAATTTTCGTCTATTGACATGACCTCAAAACGACAAATTCCTGCGGAATCTGATTATTTCACCCTGATGGAATTTTCCGCAAAATGGGATCCGGTGCCGGCGATGCTTACACAGAACCATACAACTTTAATCAAAGGTTTCATGGGGCAAACCACCGCTTATGATCCTTCGGAAATTAAACCAACTGTGCTGGTGATGGGAGAGAACAAACTGAACGGAGAAGCCCGCTATATCCACGGAATTAAAGGCAACGGATTTTTCACTTTTTACGGTGGCCACGATCCTGAAGATTATCAACACCGGGTGGGAGATCCAAAAACAGAACTGGAGCTGCATCCTACTTCTCCGGGGTATCGTTTGATTCTGAACAACGTTTTGTTTCCCGCTGCTAAGAAGAAAAAACAGAAAACCTAAGATTAAAAACAAATACTAAAACTAAATTCTAAATTCTATAAATGGATTGTTTTTAAAAATTTAGTCTTAAATCTCCAGTCTAACATCTAAAATCTCTTCTATGAAGATTGACAGCCATCAACATTTCTGGAATTACGATCCGGCAAAATACAGCTGGATCAATGATTCGATGTATAAGATCAGGAAGGATTTTCTGCCTTCAGATCTTGTGCCTGTGCTACGAAAAGCGGGAATAGATGGAACTATAGCTGTTGAAGCTTTTCATTCGGAGAGGGAAACCGAATTCCTTTTGGGCCTGGCAGAGGAATTCCAATTTATAAAAGGAGTGGTTGGCTGGATAGATCTTTATTCGGAAGATGCAGGGCAGCGTCTAAAACATTTTTCAGAGTACCAGGTTTTCAAGGGAATCAGACATACAGTCTATGATGAAAAAGGGGAGTACCTGACAGATGTTTCCTTCCAGAAAGGAATTGGAGAGCTTCAGAAATATGAATTGACGTATGATATTCTGATTTTTGAAAATCAGTTGCCGGGTGCCATTGAGCTGGTAAAAAGGTTTCCGGAGCAGCCTTTTGTGCTGGACCATATGGCCAAACCTCATATTATTTCAGATGGCCCTTCCGAAGAATGGATCAAAAACATTCGGGAATTGTCCAGCTGTAAAAATGTGTACTGTAAACTATCGGGTCTTGTCACCGAAACACCGCGATTCCAATGGGAACCTTGCGACTTTTTACCTTTTCTAAAAGTTGTTTCAGAAGCTTTTGGAGAAGACAGACTTATGTATGGATCTGATTGGCCGGTTTGTCTTTCGGCGGCATCTTATGAAGATACACTGGGTATTATGTATGATTTTTTTGCTGCTTCAGGAGAGGGGACTATACAGAAGATCTTCGGAGCTAACGCTGTGAAATTTTACAGTTTATCATAAAATTCAGAAAGAAATTCCTCTTCTTCAAAAATAAGGAATAAAAAAAGCCACTTCCGGAGTTATTCAGAAGCAGCTCTTTCAGCAAATTAATAAACGTTTAGTTTTTTTTTAAATTAAACTATGTGAAGAAAACCTGTTTTCTACTCCTAGAATATTCCAATAAAGTGATTTCCAGGTTCATTGATCAATTTAGCTCCTTTAGTAACCTCACCAGTAAGATTGTCCAGGATATAAATATTCCCATCCTTTCCTACAGGAGAAACTGTTACATACACTTTATCACCATCTACCACAAATCCCTGATACTGGAAGAAGTACATGTCTGGTTCGTAAGGTAGATCCACAACGTCAGCAGTTCTGGAATTTAGATCTACCCGTGCCAGGAAACTCTGTTGATTTCCTTCGTTGAAATTGGAAGCCGCTGCCCCGTCATGGGTATACATCACATAGGCGATGCCATTTCCTACATATCTCCAGCTTTCTATATATGAATTAGTTACTCCAAGAGCATCATCCAGGCTAAAAACATAGGAGTCATCGTATTCATTATCCTGGTTGATCCTTAAAATATGAGAACCGTTTGGATCTCTTTGTGTAGCCTGGTAAATGTTTCCGTCTTCGGACAGGAAACTGTTAAAGCTTCGGTAACCACTTGTATCTCCAAACCCAACAGAAGAAGTAATAACAGTAGGGTTTTCCAGTGATGGATAATCAACCACTACTGCTCTTGAACCCAGTCTTTCATATTGATTTGTATCACGTTCTCCGGTAGCAGGATCTGTTTTTCCCATCCAGGTTCCTATGATTAATTTATCGCCGGCAGCGTTCAATACAGGTGTATCTAACCTGAATATGTAGTAACCCTGTGATTCTTCTTCTTCAGAAAGAGGTATCTCAAAAGAATTGTTATTGGAAATTAGGACTTCCTCCATGTCTAAAGTTACTATGGTGGCCGTTCCACGGGTATAGTCATAGACTTCTTCGGCATCATCACCTTCTCCTACTGTTTTTGTATGAACTATTGGAGAGGAAACACTTACTGCAGCCCCTGTCTTGTCGCCATCAAATAATTTCACCCATCTTGGGGATTCTCCTGCATATTGCGAAATATTGACGACCCCACCAACTTGTTCAAAATCATCTCCGCCATTTACCATGTATTTTGAAAACTGACCTCCAATATTACCACCATAGGCAATATTGAACATGGTAGAACCATCGACAGAAGACTGTAATCTTGCTGTTCTTTGAGATCTTACCTGAAACCCGTTATTAAATACATCTATTTCATAATTTGGATCCTGAACATTTTCTTTTGCAACGGAATAAATCACCGTCCCACCATTTCCGTTACCTGGAGTTTCATCCATAATGGCACCAGCGACGGTAAACCATCTTTCGGTTTCAGGTAGGGGATCCACATCATCTGTAGACGTATCATCACTGCTGCAACTTGCTGTAAGTCCGGTAAGGCCTATTACTGCTGCACCTGCAAAGAATTTTAAAAAATGCTTTTTCATAGTTAGAATATTTATTAGTTATTGATTGAATAATTGATTTTAAAGTAAAAAGCTCTTCCCGGTTTTTGTACCGCAAAATTGTCGTAAGCCTGCTTGTTAAAAATGTTCTTTACATCAAAGCTTAGGGTGAGGTCTTTATTAGGGAAAATGTAACTTAATCCTGCATCCTGAATGTATTGTTCAGGAATTTTAAAGGCTTCCATACCCGCAAGATCCTTGGGGTTCCAGATACTGTAGAATTCGTCTGTATAATTGAAATTATAAAACAGGTTGATCAAAGATTTTTTCTGAATCACATTTCTGAATGTATACTGAACATTTGCGTTGGCTGTTAAAAATGGCTGATTTGGAATTTGTTTGTTATAGTTAACCAGAACATTACCATTATTATCATATTTATTATTGTCTCTTGTATCGAATTTTGAAAAATTCATTAAAACATTCAGGTTGTTATTCAATACATAATTTACTTCAGCATCAAATCCCATGGATTTTGTTTTTCCGAGGTTGATGTTGGGTGCAGATTCTATGGCGTCGTTTAGATTGGTACGGGTTTGCCGCATGATCTTATCTCTGGTATCTCTTATAAATCCGTTTGCTGAAAACGATACTTTGTGTCTTTGATAAGTGAGTGTGCCAAGGTTAAATCCCAGATTAAAATTGTTGCTGACCTCAGGATTTAGTTGTGGATTCTCTATGATATTTTCTCCGGGATCCCCAAAAGTTTCATTTTCTGACGGTAACCGAATAGCTTTTTCAGCAGAAGTCAGCAGCCTGATTAACGGAGTTACCTCAAAAGAAAATGCAGCTCCATACCCTGAGAATTCAGAATTCTTTTCAAAATATTTTTCTACCCGAACCATTTCCCCGTTCTGATTTTCTGCAACGGGATCCATTTTATTCACGTTCTGCTGATAGTATTTTCCGAAGATGGTTGCTTGAAGTCTTTCTTCAAATAATCTGAGTTCATAGGTAAGCGAACTTATATTTTTCTGAAGCCCACGTGTTCCTGCAAATTTTCTTTGTAACACGGTTTTCATTTCCTCCAAGTCTTCTCTGTCTACCTCCTGAAACAAGTGGTTAAAAATGAACCGGTGATTAGTATTGACAGAATATTTTAATCCTCCTCTAAACGTATATATCTCCCTGTCTACCGTGGTAAGGATAGGCCCCTCATCCTGTCGTATGATTTTGTTACCGTCAAGATCGCGGCTAAGATTTCCGTCCCAGTTGTAATTCCATTTAAGGGTATCATTAATGACTCTGCTGCGGTTACTGTAAAGTCCTCTAAAATTCAAGTCAAGACCTTTAAGGATATCAGATTTATTGTAGTTAAGACTTAGAACATTTGCTTTGGCTTCCATAAACCTTCCTTTATAAGGGGTAGTCATAAAAAGTCCATGCTGTATCTCATTATAGGAATCGGAGCTATTGTATCCTACACTAAAATTATCTGCCCATTTTACATTTTTGAAGCCTATTTCTGTAACACCACCAATGGAGCGGTATGCATCATTATGTCTTTTTGTTTTAATGTAATCCAATCTTCCGTTGGGCAATATGTTGTAAACAAGATCTCCCCAAACCTCATAATCATTGTCTGAATAATTATAAAAGCCCGAAGCTCTTAAATAAAATCCGGAATTTTTTGCACTGTACATCCCGCTAAGATTCGGTTGAGTGGTATTAAACGATCCATAGGAAAGTGAGGCATTCAGATGATTGTTGACTTCTCTTTTTAAAACAACATTAATGGCTCCTCCAAGCGCATCATCCGATAATTCTCCCGGTACAACACCTTTATATACTTCAATTCTTTCAATCATTGCGGGTGAAATGCTGTTTAGATCAAATGAAGATCCGTAGGTGGAAATAGGGAACCCATCAATAAAAACTTTAATTGAATTTCCCGACATTCCATTGAGATTGTAATCTACCGCAGATCCAAGTCCGCCGTTTTGCCGGACTTTAATCCCGACAGATCGGTTCAGCAGTTCATTCGTCTGGATATTTCTTTGGGAGGCAGCTTCCGTTTTGATTACATTTACAGCAAACCCCTGAGTTTCGAGCTGCAAAGCCCGGGATTGGCCTTCTACCAGGATTTCTTCCAGATTGTTTACCGAACGTTCCAGTATCAGATCCTTTTTTTGTGACTGGTTATTAATGGAGATATTAACAGTAGTTGTTCCGGCTTCTACTGTACTTATCGTCATTGTATAGTTACCATAAGGAATGTTCCTGAAAGAATAGTATCCATCCCAATTTGTAACAGCATAGGCATCTATTTCATTTATATGCAAATGTGCATTGATAGTTGGGCTTTGATCCTTAAAAAGGATATTACCTTCTAGTTTTCCGGTTTGGGCAAAAACATTTAAGCCTGTTAACAAGCATAAAAAGGGGAATACTGCCTTGAGCATTTATTTAGATTGATTAAAAACAAGGCGAATTTATGGTATTATTTAGAACTGTTCAAAATAAAATTATAAAAAATATTAATCCATTATATAATTGACTGAATTGCAGGTGACTATGCCTTAGTTATTTATTTCTGATTATAATTTTTTATCTTGGATAAAAAATTGGAGTAAATGAATAATATCTATCAAAAGGAAATAAGTCTTAGCCCAAAACCACGAGGTTTTCATTTAGTTACAGATGAAGTGGTCCGGCAGTTTCCTGAAATTTCCGAAATCAGGACAGGAATGTTTCAGGCATTCATAAAACATACTTCAGCGGGGTTAACGATCAATGAAAATGCAGATCCAACAGTGCGTGAAGATTTTGAAAATCACATAAACGAAATGGTTCCTGAAGATCAGCCCTATTATAAACATACCATGGAAGGACCTGATGATATGCCGGCTCACATCAAGGCGTCCTTAATGGGCACTTCGGTCCAGATACCAATTACAAATGGTAGACTCAACCTGGGAACCTGGCAGGGAATATATTTATGTGAGCACAGGAACAGTGGAGGAGGAAGAAAACTGGTTCTTACAGCTTTTGGAAATTAAGGTAGAAAACCAAAACATAAAAAAATCCGGTTCCTTTAGAGAACCGGATTTTTAAATAAGTGAGATAACTGTTTTTATTTATTTTACTTTTTCAACGATAGCTTGAAACGCTGCCGGGTGGTTCATTGCTAAATCTGCTAGAACCTTACGGTTAAGCTCGATTCCACTAGCTTTTACTTTTCCCATAAACTGCGAATAAGACATTCCGTGAGCACGGGCTCCTGCGTTGATACGCATGATCCATAGAGAACGGAAATTTCTTTTCTTGGTTTTACGGTCTCTGTAAGCATATAGCATTGCTTTGTCAACCGCGTTTTTCGCTACTGTCCAAACGTTCTTACGACGTCCAAAGTAACCTTTTGCTTGCTTAAGAACCTTTTTTCTTCTGGCTCTCTTTGCAACTGAATTTACTGATCTTGGCATATTTTTAATTTTTTTGTAGCAGGCGGCCGGTTATCGACACTTTTTAACTAAAAAAGATCTAAGATCACATGTCTCAAATCTCACTTCTAATTAAGCCCAACTCCAGGGTTTTTAAATTTGTGAAACCATCAAAGGTTCAATTACACTAAACGTAATTGAAGTTTGATATTTTTCTCATCAGCCTCATGTACTAAGGTGCTGTGAGTTAAGGCAAGCTTTTGTTTTTTGGTCTTCTTTGTTAAGATGTGACTTTTAAACGCATGCTTTCTTTTTATTTTACCGGTACCGGTAAGCTTAAATCGCTTTTTGGCACTGGATTTCGTTTTCATTTTAGGCATTTTGTCCTCTTTTAATAATTATCTCACTTATTATTTTAAACCTGAAGAAATGCTTCGATTGAAGCATTCAGGTATTATTTCGATTTCTTAGGAGAGATGAACATCGTCATTCGCTTTCCTTCAAGCTTAGGCATTTGCTCTACTTTTCCTAGTTCTTCTAAATCCTGGGCCAGTCGTAATAAAAGAATTTCTCCCTGTTCCTTGAACACAATAGATCTACCTTTGAAAAACACATATGCCTTTAATTTAGCACCTTCTTTTAGGAATTTCTCCCCGTGCTTTTTCTTAAATTCATAATCGTGATCATCAGTATTAGGACCAAATCGGATCTCCTTCACAACTACCTTCGTAGCTTTTGATTTTAAGACTTTGTCTCTCTTCTTCTGTTCATAGAGAAATTTCTTATAGTCCATCACCTTTGCGACAGGAGGATTGGCGTTAGGGGAAATTTCCACTAAATCCAGTTCCTGTTCTTCAGCGATAGCTAAAGCTTTTCTGGTTGGGTAGACACCCATTTCTACGTTGTCGCCTACAAGGCGTACTTCTTCCGCACGAATTTTCCCGTTAATTCGATGTGGGTCTTCCTTGATTTCTCTAAGAGGTCTTCTTGATCTTTTTCTTCGTATTGCTATGGCTATATAATTTTAGTTAAACTTCAAATGTTTTTAATGTCGCTTTGATCTCATTGTTGATAAGAGCGGCAAATTCTTCAACCGGCATTGTACCAACATCGCCTTCACCATGTTTACGTACAGAAACTGTACCGTCTTTTTCTTCCTGCTCTCCCACAATGATCATGTAAGGTAATTTATTTACTTCGGCTTCCCGAATTTTTTTACCAATAGTTTCACTTCTGTGATCGGTCACGGCGCGAATTTCGTTATTTTCCAGCAAAGTTAAAACTTTTTGCGCGTATTTCTCATATTTCTCACTGAGAGAGAGAATAATAACCTGTTCCGGCATTAGCCATAAGGGGAAATTTCCGCCGGTATTTTCAAGTAATACAGCTACAAATCTTTCCATACTTCCAAAGGGTGCACGGTGGATCATGACAGGACGATGTGTCTCATTGTCACTACCTTTATAGGTGAGGTCGAATCTTTCCGGCAGGTTGTAATCTACCTGAATTGTTCCCAGCTGCCAGCTTCTTCCCAGGGCATCTTTAACCATGAAATCAAGTTTTGGGCCGTAGAAAGCTGCTTCCCCTTTTTCGATCACATAGTTCAGATTCTTTTCATTTGCGGCAGTAATAATGGCATTTTCTGCTTTTTCCCATACATCATCACTTCCTATATATTTCGATTTGTTTTCAGGATCACGTAGGGATACCTGAGCAGTAAAATCTTTGAAGCCTAGAGAATCGAATACATATAGTGTAAGGTCGATTACTTTTTTAAATTCATCTCCCAATTGATCCGGAGTACAGAAAATATGTGCGTCATCCTGAGTAAATCCGCGAACCCTGGTAAGTCCATGCAACTCTCCGCTTTGTTCGTAGCGATACACGGTTCCGAATTCAGCAAAGCGTTTTGGTAAATCTTTATAACTCCATGGAGAAGCATTGTAAATTTCGCAGTGGTGCGGACAGTTCATTGGCTTCAACAAAAATTCCTCTCCTTCATTAGGAGTTTTTATCGGCTGAAAACTGTCTTCTCCATATTTCGCATAGTGACCCGAAGTCACGTATAATTCTTTATGTCCTATATGAGGTGTCACCACCATTTCATATCCGGCTTTTTTCTGAGCTGCTTTCAGGAAATTTTCAAGGCGTTCTCTTAGTGCAGCACCTTTTGGTAACCATAAAGGAAGTCCCTGTCCAACTTTCTGAGAAAATGTAAAAAGCTGAAGCTCCTTTCCAAGCTTCCGGTGATCTCTCTTCTTAGCTTCTTCCAACAGCTCCAGGTATTCCTTAAGATCCTTTTGCTTTGGGAAAGAGATTCCGTAGACCCTGGTCAATTGAGGATTTTTCTCATCGCCACGCCAGTAGGCCCCGGCTACACTCATCAACTTTACCGCTTTAATTACTCCCGTATTGGGAATATGTCCGCCACGGCATAGATCTGTGAAGGTGTCGTGGTCACAAAAAGTGATCGTTCCGTCCTCAAGATTTTCAATCAGTTCTACTTTAAATTCGTTGCCTTCTCTCTGGTAATATCCAAGTGCTTCCTCTTTGGGTACAGCACGCATATTGAAGTCATGCTTTCCGCGGGAGATCTCCAGCATTTTGTCTTCGATCTTCTTGAAGTCGTTTTCAGATATTTTCTGCTCTCCAAAATCAACGTCATAATAAAATCCATTCTCAATAGCAGGACCAATGGTCAGTTTTGCTCCGGGATATAAATCCTGAATAGCTTGTGCCATCACGTGGGAAGAAGAATGCCAGAAGGCTTTTTTACCTTCCTTGTCATTCCATGTATATAAGGTAAGATTACCATCTGTATGTAAAGGAGTGGTGGATTCAACGATTGTATCATTAAATTTTGCTGAAAGCACATTTCGGGCCAGCCCTTCACTAATGCTCTTTGCTACCTCAATAGGAGTAGCACCTTTTTCAAACTCTTTAATACTGCCGTCGGGCAAAGTAATCTTAACCATAAAATAAAAAATTAAGCTGCAAAGATAAGATGATAATAAGTGCTGTACAATACTAATATATAGGTAATGTAATTTTGTTTCCTTGTTTGGGCATTTCCCTTTTCCGCTCTGGCGGAAAAAAGGTCGTGCTTTACGCTTGTAGTTTTGAAGCGCCTTTGGCGGAAGCGTTTCAAAAGTTACCGCTTCAATCCATAACGTGGCAAGTAAATTTCTTTTTAATGTTCTTTCTCCTATATATAAAGGAGTGCGGGAACAAGAAACAGATTTTGGAAAGCTGAAGGAAACTGTCATTCCGACGGTAGAAGGAATCTCTTCAGGAACAGATAGGGGAGGAAAGGATTTGTTTCTTGCAAAATGCTCCTACCATATATATGTATAAAGTATATATTACAGGAACATTCCCGGAGATTAAAACTTGAGAAAGCTAAAAAATCCCATACAATTGAAAATATTTTCTCCACGACTCCTTTAATTAACCTTAAGGATATCAAAGGATTAAAAGTGGCGGTTAATAAAAACCCAAAAAAACCATAAAAAAGATGAGTTTGGGGCTTGTGTAATTAAGAAACGGTTGTATATTTGCACCCGCTTTGAGAAACAACGAAGGATGCAGATCTGGAGCTGTGAGCCCAGCAGGGGCGGAGGTTTAAAGCGAAAAAGTTCTCTGAAAAATAGTTGAAATTTGTTTTGGAAGTTAAGAAAAAAGGTTGTAAATTTGCAAGCTCGTTCTTTACGGAAAGCCTTGAAAAAAGCTTTCGAAAAAAAAATAATTTTTTTCTTGCGGGTTTTAAAATAGGTTGTATATTTGCAGCCGCTTAGAACAAGAGCAAAGTTCATCAAGAATTACTGAAAAGAAATCCCGGGTTAGGGTTTAAAAAGAAGAGGTTCAACTCCTTTTATTTCGGCAAGAGTCCACCATTAGGTGGGAGTTCATTGACATATTGAATTGACAGCGCGTATGTTGTTTTTAGAAACAACAAATGCAAATAATAAGAATTAAGACTAGAAGAACGTTTTGAGCTTTTTTAAACCTGCAAGGGTTTAAGAGAGAGGAATTCCTTAGTAATTGTTAACATATATAAGATTTAACGATGAAGAGTTTGATCCTGGCTCAGGATGAACGCTAGCGGCAGGCTTAACACATGCAAGTCGAGGGGCAGCACGTCTTCGGATGGTGGCGACCGGCGCACGGGTGCGTAACGCGTATACAATCTACCTTTTACAGGGGCATAGCCCGGGGAAAC
>NZ_BMXB01000026.1 GCF_014651535.1 Salinimicrobium marinum | reverse complement strand
GTTTGTCAGCATTTAATATACGAAAAAAGGAGCAGAAACACTACGGTTTCTGCTCCTTTGTCTTCATTTAATTCAATTAAATGAGAGACTTTTTCAGTGCCCTCGAAAATTCCGGCTCATTTTTTCTTATGTTACAGAGATATATCTTACCAGTAATAAGTATAAGGACTGTACACGTTGTATTCATCTTCGTTAATCATACCGTCGGCATCTGTATCCCAATCATTATATAGTCCCTGATTCCATTCATCTTCAGTTACCATATTGTCGCTATCCGCATCATACGTTTCATACCATTCAGACTCTGCATAAACAGCATTCCATTCATCGTTATCAATATAACCGTCAGCATCTGCATCATAGGTTGCAAAATCATCATCAGTATACACGCCATACATACTTGCATAACCTGTGTTCCATTCGTCTTCATCTATGAAATCATCATCATCGACATCAGTGTTGGCAAACGTAGTGTTATAAAATTCCTCATTACTTAAAGAACCATCTCCATCGACATCCCATGTTTCAAGATCGTTTTCAAACGTGTTGGGAAATTCGTTTTCATCGATAAAACCATCAGCATCAGTATCGTAATCAGCGAAAGATCCTGTGGAATATACAGTAATTGTTTCTGTGATTGCTGCATTGTTCTCATCTGTAATTAATTCATCCTCATCATCCCATTGATTTTGGGTTCCATTATCAGAATAAAGTTGAAGAGAAATTTCATTTCCGTCGTCATCAGTCTCCAGATTGGCATTGTCATTTAATTCTAACATGATATCTGTCTCTGTACCTTCTCCAATCCACATAGGTCCAGCGATGAAGTTTTCTGTATCTTCCTCATCACTATGTACAGCTACCAACCAACTATCCTGTCCTACCATTACAGATTGTACCGTAATTGTGTTACCTGTTATAGTCTGGTCTTCAGCCGTGATACTTCCAGTGTCCACAACAATCGGATCTACTGTTCCGTCATCATCATCACTACAGCTGGTTAAGCCCAGTGTCATAAAGAACATTACGAAATACAGGGAATACTCTTTAAAATTCATTAATACATTTTTCATACTTGTTTTTTTAGGTTACTAAATCGGGTCCAAAATGGAGATTTTAATTGGAGAGGAAAAATTTTTAATAGGAATGAAGCCGACTTTAATGCTACTTTAACGCCTTTGTTAAGCCTATCCAAATGAATGAAAGAAATTTCTTATTTAATCCTAAAAAATTTTGAATTAACTATTTTTAAAATATTGTTATACAGATTTTTGCATAAAAAAAGCTGTCTGAAAATTTCTTTTCAGACAGCTTGAAATACAGCGGTACAGTTACGTTTAGCTGTTAGGATCCAGGATTAAGTTGACTCGTTCAAGAGCATCCTGCAGGTGATATCTTGTCATAGTGTCCCGGCTTCTTCCAATAGAATTTCGAAGATCCCGTTGAAGGTTTTTTAATTCTCCTCTTACCACAGGACGAATATCACTCTGTGCCACATCCACGTTACTTCTGGAAATCCAGCTTCGGTAACGTGACGGAATCTCAGATTGCTCTTCGGTCATTAAGTATTCCATCCGGTCAATATAAGCCCGCTGAAGGTTACGTCTGTAGGTTTCAATGGCGCTTCCACTTCTTAGTTCACTCCAGATGCCCGATCTTAGGTCGGTCATCATGTCCATGAGAGAATATGCCTGATTTCCGTTAATTTCTCCATTTTCGATCAACCTGGCCATTCTTCCGAAGTCAAGAAGATTGTTTAGGGTTCTTTCCTGAGTCTCTCTTACTCTTTCAATATTTCCATCAAATTCGACCTTGTTAAAAATCTCCTGATCAATCAGCCACTCGGGAGTAGAGAATAATTCATCCTGAAGGAATTGCATTGCTTTTTCCTGCTTTTCTACAGGAACGTGAGTGTAAACAGCGCCATCCTGATCGTAGGTTTTGGTGTATTTATACACACCTCCAACATTGGCAGTCACGTGACCCATGTACCTGTTGTACTGGCTTAGTACCTGCTCGTACATGGTCTTTAGATCTGCGTAATCTTTACCGTCTTCTGCAGTCCATTCAATAAGGTTAGGAACGATGCGTTTCAGGTTTTTAATACCATATTGACTGGCAAGTACAGCATCATCACCCAGGTCTTCAGTTTGAGAACTCGGATCAATGACTCCGCCGCTTTGCTGACTTCCGAAGCGATAGTTCAAATCGTTCTGATGTTTCAGGATCCAGGAATCAAGCGTCTCTTTTTCTTCTTTTGCCGTGGTGTTCAGGATTGGACGATACCCCCATTCAATGGAATATTTGTCATACGTCCCAATGTTCGGCATCAAGGCAACATCTCCATCTTCGGGTTGTGCAATGTAGTTAAAACGTGCATAATCCATGATGGATGGTGCAGTTCCATACTTCTTCGTGAATTCAGGGTCTCGTAAAGATTCTACAGGATATGCAGAACTACTTCCCATGTTATGGGGTAATCCAAGAGTGTGTCCAACTTCATGAGAGGATACAAATCTTATCAATCTTCCCATGATCTCATCTTTGAAATCCACCCCTCGTGCATCTTCGTTAATGGCTGCTGTTTGTACAAAAAACCAGTTTCTGAGTAGCGTCATCACGTTATGGTACCAGTTAATATCCGATTCCAGAATCTCTCCCGAACGGGGATCACTCACGTGTGGGCCATTGGCATTTGGTATTGGTGAAGCCAGGTACCTCACTACCGAATAACGCACGTCCTCGGGACTCCAGTCAGGATCTTCTTCAGCCGAGGGAGCATCTTTGGCAATAATGGCATTTTTAAAACCGGCAGCCTCAAAAGCTTCCTGCCAGTCTTCTATTCCCTGCTTGATATAAGGCACCCATTTTTCGGGCGTGGCACGATCAATATAATATACAATAGGTTCTTTTGGCTCTACCAGTACTCCACGCTTGAATTTCTCAAGATCTTCATCTTTCACCTCAAGTCTCCACCTGTCAAGGTAACGTACTGTTTTGCTTTCCTGCGCGTCGAGTCCGTAATCTGTCTGCCCCCTAGCGAACCACCCAACACGTTCATCAAAATACCTGCGTTTCATTGGAACTTTTGGTAACAGGATCATGGAATTACTCATTTTTACTGAAATGGAAGCAGTACTTGCATTTGAAGGAGGCTCTCCTGCATTATAAGTTTTAACGTGACGCACTTCAATGTTTTCGGGATAACTCCTGATGGTGTCAATATAAGACCGGTTTTCATCAAGTCTGGAGATCTTATAATCTTTCCTTTTACGTTCAGGAAAACCAAGAGCCTGGACGTCTTTTTCGTAAAGATCGTTCACCTTGATCACCGTTGCATTGCCAACAGAATCTTTTCTGATGGATTCCACATCAAATGAAAAAAGAATAGGTTCAAAGTTGGAATTTACAACGGCCTCGTGGATTGGTAATGAATCTGCAGCAAAGACTTCATGGGAAACAACTCTTAAAAGAACCTTTTTGTTCTTCTTTTCCCAGCGTAAAACCTGGGTGTCCTGTTTTCCACCGCCAAAACCAATACCTGAAGCAGTTTGTGCTATTCTGGTAACCATGAGCATTTCACGGTTAAAAAGACTATCGGGGATTTCGTAGAAATAATCGTCATCAACACGATGAACGGTAAACAATCCTTCATCTGTTTTTGCAGATTTGGTGATTACTTTATCATAAGCTTTGAGTGAATTCTTGTCACCGGATTTTTCGCCGGAACCGGCAGTTGTTTTTGGTTTGTCTGGCTGGAAGACAGCACAGCTCGATATTGAAAATGCCAGGAAAACAAGACCCAGCCGATGCAATAGGCGGTTGTTCATTAAATGAAAATTTGAAGTTTAAAAAGCTTCAATTTATATAAACAGCTTCGTATAATAAACAAAAGCTGCTAAATAAACTGAAATTGCGTTTTGCTTTTGTTTGACAATGAGATTTATAAAAGGTTTAAAATTGTATTAAAAAAACTAGTCTATTTCCCAATGAACCTTTCTTAATAACCTTTTGTTTTTCCGTGGGTACGAATAGATGACAAAGATTTGTTAAGCCAGTACATGTTGTATAGTAATTAATTATAATACATTACATTATAATGCATTAACAAAAAAAATCAGGAAAATGAAAAAAGTGGTAAACCTTGTAGCTCAACGAGCAGGAATTTCGGAATCACAGGCAAAAACAGCAGTAGACACCGTCGCATCTTTTATTAAGGACAAATTGCCGGCAGGAATGCAAAGCCAGGTGGATAAATACTTAAGTGAAGACGAAAACAGCAGTGACAGAACTTCGGGAATGGGAGATAAACTGGGCGATATATTAGGAAATAAATAAAAAAATCCGGGTCAATTGCCCGGATTTCGTACTTATAGTAGATAAAAACTATTTCAGTTCAACAAAAAGGTTGTCTTCTGTCTTTTCTACTTTTACCAGTTTTTTGGAGGTTAAGCCTTTAATGGTTTTATCCCATTTTTTATTGGAAAGAGTAGATTGAGTTTTCAGGTCTTCCAGTTCCATTTTTTTCTTAGGCTTCAGAATATTCAAAACGTTCTTTTCGTCTTCTGAAAGCTCTACTTTTATTTCCGGTCTCATCTGAGGGAAGAACAGTACTTCCTGAATAGACTGGTTGTTGGTGAGGAACATTATTAATCGATCCATTCCAATTCCGAGTCCCGATGTAGGTGGCATTCCGTATTCCAGTGCCCGTAAAAAGTCATTATCAATAAACATTGCTTCATCATCCCCTTTTTCGGAAAGTTGTAATTGTTCCTCGAACCGCTCACGTTGATCGATTGGGTCATTCAACTCAGAATAAGCATTGGCGATCTCTTTTCCGCAGACCATTAATTCGAAACGCTCTGTAAGCTCCGGATTTTCACGGTGTTCTTTACACAGCGGACTCATTTCTTTAGGGTAATCTGTAATGAAGGTAGGTTGGATGAAGTTGCCTTCACACTTTTCTCCGAAAATTTCATCAATCAGTTTTCCTTTCCCCATGGTTTCATCCACCTCGATGCCCATTCCTTTGGCAGCCTCATACAATTCCTTTTCAGATTTCCCTGTAATGTCAAATCCGGTGAAAGTTTTGATCGCATCGGTCATGGTGACGCGGGCATAAGGAGCTTTAAAGTCAACCTGATGTTTTCCGAAACTAGCTTCTGTAGTACCGTTTACGGCAACAGCGCAATGCTCTAACAATTTTTCGGTGAATTCCATCATCCAGTTATAATCCTTGTAGGAAACGTAAATTTCCATGGCAGTAAATTCCGGATTGTGGGTACGGTCCATTCCCTCATTCCTGAAGTTTTTGGAAAATTCATACACTCCGTCAAACCCGCCTACTATGAGTCTTTTCAAATAAAGTTCATTCGCAATCCGTAGATATAAAGGGATATCTAGCGCATTGTGGTGTGTGATAAATGGCCTTGCAGCTGCACCACCGGGAATAGACTGTAAAATGGGGGTTTCAACTTCAAAGTATCCTTTGTCGTTGAAGAAATTCCGCATCGCATTGAACAATTTCGTACGCTTTACAAATATTTCTTTTACTTTTGGATTCACCACCAAATCTGCATATCGCTGGCGATACCTTAATTCCGGATCATTGAATTCGTCGTGTGTATTTCCTTCTTTATCAGTTTTTGGAAGTGGCAGCGGTTTTAAAGATTTACTTAAAAGCGTGAAATCTTTCACCATGACGGTTTTTTCTCCCACCTGCGTCTTGAAAAGCTCTCCTTCAATTCCAATAAAATCGCCTATATCCAGCAATTTCTTGTAAATATCATTGTATTTGCTCTTATCTTCACCCGTGCAAATTTCATCTCTGTTGAAGTACACCTGAATTCTTCCTTGAGAATCCTGGATTTCCGCAAAAGAGGCTTTTCCCTGGATCCTTCTCGACATCAATCTTCCTGCAATCACCACCTTCTTGCCTTCTTCAAATTCAGCTTTTATTTCTGAAGTAGTATGATCTACCGGAAAAAGAGCTGCCGGATATGGATCTATGTTCAGGTTTCTTAAGGATTTCAGTTTCTCTCTGCGAATAATTTCCTGTTCAGATAATGACATGGTATATTTTTGAAATTGACTGGCAAAGATACAGACAATCCGGTAATCAATCAATTGTTTTTTCTGTAGTCCCGCCCCATATTTTTATGCCGGATAAAATCTTATATTTGTATCCTGATATGAGCATCTGGAGAGTTTTACTGTCAATATTATTTCCGCCTTTAGCTGTGATAGATAAAGGTTGCGGATCTGTTTTAATTGTGTTGATCCTTACGCTTCTCGGCTGGATTCCCGGTGTGCTTGCAGCTTTGATTATTTTAAATAAGTCGGGAAAGTAACTTCAGGCTATAAGAAGTTGCTGAAATTGATAAAATGAAGAGGAATGTTTAAAGATAATTTCCATTTGAATAAAGTTGTAACATTACAGGAGCTGGGGCTGAAGGATTACAAAGAAACCTGGGATTACCAGGAGAGCCTTTTTAAAGGAATCTTGGATCAAAAGATCAGGAACCGAAGAGAAGAACGTACAGATCCTACCTCCAATTACCTGCTTTTTGTGGAGCATCCTCATGTCTACACGCTTGGCAAAAGCGGCGATAAAAGCAATCTTCTTATTGACGAAGAACAATTGAAGCAAAAAAACGCTTCTTTCTACAAAATCAACAGGGGAGGAGATATTACATATCATGGGCCCGGCCAAATTGTAGGATATCCAATCCTCGATCTTGAAAACTTTTTTTCAGACATCCACAAATACTTGCGGCTGCTGGAGGAAGTGATTATTCTGACTTTAGCAGAATACGGCGTAAAAGCTGAAAGAAGTTCCGGGGAAACCGGTGTATGGCTGGATGTTGGCACTCCTTTCGCGCGGAAAATTTGTGCGATGGGCGTTCGTGCCAGCCGCTGGGTCACCATGCACGGATTTGCCTTTAATGTCAATGCAGATCTCGGCTATTTCGATAATATTGTTCCCTGCGGAATAAAAGGAAAAGCCGTCACTTCTTTAAACGTGGAGCTCGGCGTTCCTGAAGTTTCTACAGTTGAGATCAAAGAAAAAATAAAGAAGCATTTCACTGCCCTTTTTGAGGCAGAACTCCGGTAAAAAAATTAAGGTTCAAATTTCAATATTTTGATATTATTTCAATTTGTACTGAAGACTGAAAACTGAATCATTCCTTCACTTCATACAGTAACAGCGTATCATCTTCACCTTTTACTACAAACTCCAGATTTCTGTCACCATCAATATTGTTCAGGTCGATGACTGAAGTGCCATAAACCGGAAAGCCCGGCAGCAAAGCTCCATTACTGTCAAAAAGAAAAACTCTTTTCGCCTGCGTATCGGTTACCTGGATGTAAAGTTTATTATTCAGGACGAAGATCTCAGGCTCGGTGTACAGTCCAAAATCCAGTTCTACAGTATTGCCTTTTATACTAAGTTGGTTGTCAGAAAGTGTTACCAGCGTTTTAGCCGTAGCATCTATAGCGTGGTTCTCTCCCAGCCCCAGTGCTTCTTTGGAAATATTTCCGTTCTGGGTAATTTTTATAAGTTCCCCATTTTTACTGGTAGAGGTGAAGTTGTTGTTGTATTCATACAGATGATTTCCAGAAAGATCAAGTTGTTCCTTAACAGGCACCCGAACATTTCCTCTTCGGTCCAGGATGTTTATCTTTCCGGTGGTTTCAGGGATGACAATGTAATCTTTGTTCCCCATTCTAATATGCTTTGGCTGCTGCGAAATACGGTCTGCTGCTTTTGTAAATCCAAAACCTTTAACACGGGCGCCTTTGCGGTCATACATTAAAACCTCTCTTCCCTGGGTGACTACAAACCTGTATTTCCGGTTATTGTCGTAATCGAACAGTGCCAGGGGTTGAGTGATCTCATCATTAAATTCCAGCGGAAAAGGTTTTACTTCATTTCCTTCCCGGTCGATCACCTGCAACTTATGCGGGGTTGCGAAAACCAGCTGGATCCTTCCGTTTCTGAAAATATCTACCTGCTGAATGCTTCCTAAAATACGGGATTCCAGTTGTTTTTTCCAGTAAATATTTCCGCTTTCAGAAATTAGATACAGGTTATTATCGGTATCCTGAACTGCCACATCCATGCCTTTGGTGCGGTGATTTTTTATAAAGACAGGAGGTCCCGCAACGGGTGATTCCAGCGTTACCGTAGCCGTTTGCTGAACCCCGGCAGAGCTTAATTTTTGTTCATTTTTCTCAAGAATAGCATGAACATGCGCAAAGTTGCTGTTGTAGATTAGCTGAAAAGCTGTGAAAGGAAATTCATCTACTGAAATATCTTTGGTAGCAGATCTGTTTTCTTCGGAAACCTTATCTGCCAGAAATGTTTTAAAATTGCCGTTTCTTGATACCCATAAAACAGAAGCTTCTGTGCTTAAATTCTCAGATGCAGAAAGATATGCGGGGTTTTCTGCAAAAGTATTTTTATTCTGAATTTCAGCAATCGTTTCTTTGAGTGGTTCTATGCCTTCCGAGAAAAGGAGGAAATTATCTACTTGAGCAGAATACTTCAGGTTTCCGGTGGAAATTATAGGCTTCAGAAGCGCTTGGAATATTTGTGCATCTTCATAACCATAAATTTCGATGCTTCTGAATTCTTCTGCCAGATTTGAACCTGCTGCAAAAGATTCCAGTGGTTCACTGCCAATGCTTCTCACTGCAAAAATATTTCCTTCTTCGGTATAGATCACCCCAATTTCGGAAGCATTTTCAAGAAGGGTTTTTTCTTTGGACGTATTATTTTCTGAAGGTTGTTTGGAGTTTTGTTTGAGCAAATTGGTTTCCAGGTTGCGAAAATCCTGAAATGCATACGACAAAAACCCTGAAGCGCCCCCGGGAGTTACACTTGCCAGATCATTTCGGGCAGGATTCACGTCTTCAAAGAGATTTATGAATTTCGGAAGAGTGTCTGTAGCCGTTGTAATCCCATCCAGCTTTATCATGTTCTGATTTACCTCTGTATCCAGAGCCGTCCAGTTGCTGAAATTATTCAGGAATGAGGCAGATCCTTCGGGCAGCATATTTAGAAATATTTCAGAAATATTTTCATGACTGATAAATACCGTCGGATTTCTATCAGATGCTGCTCTCAAAGCTTTTTCCAGGTCGGCAGAGTGGTTAGTAATTTTTCGATTTTTATTTTCAAGGAGCTCTTCAAGGATCTTTTTTGAATCGCTTGCAATGAAAAAGCTGTCAATCTGGGTGGTATGCGTGGTGTAGTCCTCGAAGGTAAACGATTTAATTTCGCCGAACTCTGCCTTTGTGGTTTCTACCTTTCTGTTGGGAATGGAATCGAGATTTTTTATTTCAGGTATACCCTCACTAATATAGGTATAGGAAATGTGGTTCTCATTTTCACTGGAAAAAGCCAGGAGAGCAGGTTTTTTATGAGAAAAGTAATTAAAAGCAGATAATCTTTGGTTGAGGTTTTTTAAAGGTGGGAAGGAATTATTGGCTTTTAAGAAGGCATTATTCCGTAAATCATTCGTGAATTGATCCGGGTTATTCAGCTGAATTAAAACAGCAGTATTTTCCGGAATATAATCTGTTATGTTGCCCATACCTGTTTTATCCTCTGTGCAACTTAAAACCGCAAGGGAAAGGAGGAGCAAAAATATTTTTCTCATGAAAAAGGATTTGAAGGCAAATTTACTATTTAGATAGCAAGTTCCAACTGCTCTGGCAGAAGTCTGAAGCTTTTTCGGTGATATTTTGTGATCCCGTACTTTTTAATTGCTTCCCGGTGTTCTATGGTAGGGTATCCTTTATTTTGTTTCCAGTTATACATGGGGAATTCTTCATGAATCTGGGTCATGTAGGCATCGCGATATGTTTTTGCCAAAATTGAAGCTGCTGCAATATTGAGGTATTTTCCGTCTCCTTTTATGATGCACTCATGGGGAATGTTTCCGAAATTTTTGAATCGGTTGCCGTCAACAGAAATGAATTCAGGTACATTTTTAAGCTTTTCGATACATTTATGCATCGCCAGGATAGAAGCATTCAAGATGTTGATCCTATCTATCTCTTCCATATAAATGTGGTGCACAGAAAAACAGACCGCTTTTTCTTCGATGACGCTTCTAAGGTGGAACCTGTTTTCAGCATTCAGTTTTTTAGAATCATTGATGATTTTGTTTCTGAATCTTCGCGGCAGGATAACCGCAGCTGCAGTAACCGGTCCTGCAAGGCAGCCCCTTCCGGCTTCATCGGTTCCACATTCAAATTCAAATTTCGAGTGTTGTTTTTTGAGCATGCTGTTTTTACTACAGGACAGGGATGTACTTTTCGATAAATACACTGCAAAGTTATAAATTATTAAAGATCAGAAAGAATTGTTTTGGGGGTACAATTCAATTCCCATGCATGATCCAGATTTCAGATGGTTTTGTGCCGGCAAGGTGAAAAGCCATATAAGGAATCATTTAACTCTAATGGACGTTATGAATTTAATTTAACAATTTTTTGATTTTTGTGGATAATAACAAAAATTGGATGTTTTTCAATTAATTAATCTGTAAATGTTTGCTTAATGGAGAGGAAACTAATCTAAGAATGCAGTTTTTTCTTTCTATTCATAAAATGTTAACAGCTGGACAAAAAGTAAACCTTTGTTTTATTAGATTTTTATTATCATTTTTGGCGTTGGCTAATTCAAATAAATTATAAAATGAAAAAAAGATTAAGTGGAATTCTGACGCTTTTATTGGCGTTGGTTGTGCAGGTTACGTTTGCGCAACAACAAACGATCACAGGGACTGTGACCGATGGACAGGGGTTGCCCCTGCCCGGAGTAAATGTGCTCGTGGATGGCACTAACAGGGGTACACAAACAAATTTTGATGGTGATTACAGTATCCAGGCAGCCCAGGGAGAGACTTTAGTGTTTTCTTACCTAGGTTTTGAAACGGTAGAATATGTGGTGGGGAATGTTCCTACAATTGACCTTACCCTTTCAGAAGATGCCGCCGAACTGGATGAGGTAGTAGTAGTAGGTTATGGTACCACTACAAAAGAAACATTTACAGGTACTGCCAAGACTGTGTCAGGGGAGTTACTGGATCGTAAAAACGTATCCAACGTTTCCCAGGCATTGGCCGGAGAATCTGCCGGAGTACGTGTTATTAACACTTCTGGACAGCCAGGTGAAAGTGCTACTGTAAGAATTAGAGGTATTGGTTCTGTTAATGGAAATACAGATCCATTATATGTGTTAGATGGTGTTCCTTATACCGGAAACATTAATGCTATTAACCCTGGAGATATTGAGTCTACTACCATTCTTAAAGATGCTGCTGCAACTGCCATTTATGGTGCGCGAGGAGCTAATGGTGTAATTGTAATCAATACTAAATCGGGAAGATCTGGAGAATCAACTATTGAGGTTTCTACCAGAACTGGTGTAAACTTCAGTTTGCTTCCAAGATATGATACTTTTGACTCTCCAGAGGAATATATTGCTCTTGGTTGGGAAGGTCTTTATAATGCAGGTCGTGCACAAGGATTGGATCCTGTAGGATATGCAAATGACAATCTTTTTGGAGATGCCGGTTTAGATCCTCGTTACAATATGTGGAATGTTGCTGATGGTGGTGAATTAATTGACCCTGAAACAAGAAGCGTTAGACCTGGTGTTACCAGATCTTACAATCCTGAGGATTGGGAAGATTATGGTTTCCAGTCTTCCGTGAGAAGAGAAGCTAACCTTCGGATTAGTGGTGGTAATGAAGGTACTAAATATTATACGTCTTTCGGTTACCTGAATGATGAAGGATATATTATTGATTCAGACTTTGAAAGATATACAGGTCGTTTGAGTGTTGATCATGAGGTTAAGGAATGGTTATCTGGTTCCATGAACATGGGATATACCTTGTCTGAAACTAATAATAATGGTCAGTCTGAGGATTCAGGAAGTGTTTTCTGGTTTGTGGATAACATTCCGCCAATCTATCCTTTATTCCTAAGAGATGGTGATGGAAATATAGTTGATGATCCAATTTATGGTGGTCCTCAATATGATTATGGTGAAGGCCGTGGATTTGGAGGTCTTACTAACTCAATCGCAGATGCAAGTTATAGTGGTAGTACTACTAATCGTCATGAATTAAATGCAAGTGCTAACCTTACTGCAGATATTACAGACTGGTTAAGTTTCGAAACTACTTTTGGTTCTCAATATTACAACAGTAGCTTTAATAGTTTGCAAAATCCATTCTATGGTCCTAGTGCTTCACAGGGTGGTTCTATATATAAAGAAAAAGAAGAGCTTTTTACGTACAACTTCCTTCAGTTACTTAGATTCTCTAAAAGTTATGGAGATCACACTATTGGAGCTTTAGCTGCACACGAAAGCAACTCATGGGAGCTACAGACTCTATTCGGAAATAAGAACAATCTTATCAATCCAAATGGAACTGAATGGAATAATGCAGTTGTGGTAAGTTCTCCTCCTGGATCATATACAGAAGGTTATAGTCTTGAGAGTTATTTCGGACAGGTTAACTACGATTATAATGATACTTATTTCCTTTCCGGAAGTATTCGTAGAGATGGTTCTTCAAGATTTGTTGAAGACAAATGGGATACATTTGGTTCTGTTAGTGGTGCATGGGTGTTGTCAAATGAGAACTTTATGATAAACAACAATACCATCAGTTTCTTGAAATTGAAAGCTAGTTATGGTCTTATTGGAGAACAAGGTGGAGTAGGATACTATCCAGGATATGATAAATGGGATATTGGGAACTTAAATGATGCGCCTTCTTTCTCTTTTGATACACGTGGAAACCCTAACTTAACCTGGGAAACTTCTAAAATGTTCCAGACGGGAGTTGAAATGAGAATAGGCAATATCTTTGATATCACTTTAGATTACTATAGAAAAAATACAGAGAACCTTCTGTTTGAAAGAAGAGTAGCGCCATCTACAGGGATTGCTATTATGGATGTGAATGATGGAGAATTGTTAAACCAGGGGTTTGAATTTGATATTACAGCACACATTATAAACCGTGGCGATGTATTCTTTGATGTTACCCTTAATGGTGAGGTGATTGATAATGAGCTTCTTAGAATGCCAATCGATCCTGCAACTGGTGAGCCAAAGGCTTTAGATCAACAGGATTTTTATGGTAGAGCTGAAGGACATTCTATCTATGATTTTTATTTGAGAGATTATGTAGGGGTTGATCCTGCTGATGGTTTAGCGATGTGGAAAGTTTATTATTTAGATGCTAATGGCAACGGAACTTTCCAGCCAGGGGAGCAAATTCCTAACATGGTAAATTACCTAAGTTCTAATCCAGATGTAGATCGCAGTGAGATTAGGGAAGGTACTACAAAGACACTTGCTCAGGCTACAGAACATTTTACAGGACAATCAGCATTCCCTGATGTGCGTGGTGCATTTAACCTTTTCGCAGGGTATAAAGGTTTCTCTCTAAGTGCTCAATTCCTTTACCAAATAGGTGGATATGCCTATGACGGCGCTTATCAGTCACTTATGCACAATGATGTTGTGGGTGGAAATAACTGGCATAAGGACATCCTTAACAGATGGCAACAGCCTGGGGACATTACAGACGTGCCACGTCTAAGTAATGATTTTGATCCAAATACAAATGGAACATCTACAAGGTTTATTGAAAAAGCAGATTACCTGGCTTTAAACAATGTACGTTTAGGGTATTCGGTTCCTCGCACTTTTACAGAGAGTATTGGTTTAAATGAACTATCTCTGTTTGTATCAGGAGATAACTTATTTTTAGCATCAGCACGTGATGGGTTTAACCCGTCTACTGACATAGCCGGTGAGTCTGATACTTATAGATATTCTCCGTTATCTACGGTAACAGGAGGAGTTAGAATAAACTTTTAATTAAAAAAAATAATGAAAATGAAATTTAAATATTATATAGGAGTTGCTCTAGCTGCCGTTACCATGGTAGGCTGTAGCGAAGAATTCCTTGAAAGCGAGCCTACTGAGTTTGTATCGAGTACTCAGTTGGCCGAGTATTCTGAGGATAACCCTGCATTGCAGGCAGGTAACGTATCAGGTATTTACGCCCTGATGTATGAGCCTGAAACAGGAGGTACTACCGGTCACGATGATTATGGACAAAAAGGGTATGATGTTTATTCAGACATGTTGTCTTCAGACATGGTCCTTGGAGGTCTTACTTACGGTTGGTATTCAGGAATTGCTAGAATGACGGCCACTATTGATAATACCGATAACAGGAATTATATTCCATGGCGTTACTATTACAGAATCATTTTTTCTGCCAATAACGTAATTGGTAGTTTAGGTGGTAATGATGCAGTACCGGAAACAGAAGAGGGAAGAATATATATGGGACAGGCTAAAGCAATGCGTGGTTACGCATACTTTTACCTTGCTCAGTTTTATTCTGAAGGGTACAATCCTTCAACTCCTATCCTTCCAATCTATACGGATACTCAGACTAATGCTCAGCCATTAAGTCCTACTTCTGATGTGTATGATCTTATTGTTTCAGATTTAACAGATGCTGTAGATTTATTGGATGGATGGAATAGATCTGGAAAAGAACAGGTTAATAAATATGTAGCAGAAGGATTATTGGCTTATGCTTATGCTGCTATGGGTGATTATGCTTCAGTGTTACCACTTACAGAAGATATCATTAACAATGGTGGTTTCGTGCTTACTAACGCAGAGCAAGCTTTGGGTGGTTTCAACACAGTAACCAGCCCGGGATGGATGTGGGGTATGGACCTTACAGAAAACCAGGGGCTTAACCTTGTTTCATGGTGGGGTCAAATGGATATCTTTACCTATAGCTATGCTTATGTTGGAGATCCAAAAGCGATTGATTTAGGTCTTTATAACTCAATTCCTGATGGAGATGTGCGTAAGGATCAATTTGAAATAGTAGAAGGGTTTGGTGCAAATATGCCTTTGCCAATTAATAAATTCTATCCTGAAGAGCGTGAACTTGGAGGTCAAAGGTACATTAGCACAGATTATGTTTATATGCGTGTGGCTGAATTCTATTTATTGCATGCTGAAGCTGCGGCTAAAACAGGAGACGAGGCAACTGCGCAACAATACCTTGCGATGCTTCTTGAGGAAAGAGTTGATGACACTTCTTATGTAAATGGATTGTCTGGTCAGGCTCTTGAAAATGAGATCTATCTTCAAACAAGGGTTGAGCTTTGGGGAGAAGGTAAGAGCTATCTTGCAATGAAGAGGAATGAAGCGACTATTACTCGTGGATCAAACCACTTATTACTTGCTGGAGAATCATTTAATTACAATGATGAAAGGTTAAGTTTTGAGATTCCTAACAGTGAGATTCAGAATAACCCGAATATTGACTAACATTTGAATTGATTGGCCTGGCAGATGCATGCATTTGTCAGGCAAAATCAAATTCATAAAAATTATATTATATTATGAAAAAACATTTAGGAATCTTTTTAGCGATTATTTCCGCTTCTTTTCTGGTAGCATGTGATCTTGAAACGGATTATAATCCGCCAAACTATGCAACTTTCGAAAACTGGCCAGAAGATGTGGAAGTTGATCTTGGAGGAAGTACAACCGTAGACATAACAGTTTATACTGCTAACGTAGTAGGATCTGACAGAACTTTTGATGTATTGGTGACCGAGGCTACTACTTTGAGTACTGATGCTTATTCTGTTCCAGGAAGTGTTACTGTGCCTGGTGGAAGTAATGAAGGAGTTTTAACAGTAGACATTTCTGATATTGATATTAGCCCTGTAGGTGAAACTTTAGTGTTAAACCTGGCTAATGAAGAAGGTCTTTTTGTTGGAGATCCCGTTACTGTGAATGTATCACAACTTTGTCCTTATCCTGAATTCCGTATTAACTTTGCTTTTGATGACTATGCGAGTGAAACCAGCTGGGAAATCAGAGATTCAGAAGATAATCTTCTTTTTGAAGGAGCCGGTTTTTCTGATGGTACAGCTTCTGCTTCTGTAAAAAGATGTCTTGATACAGGAGATTATACCTTTACTGTAAGAGATTCTTATGGAGATGGTCTTGCAGATGGGTCTGTTACTCTTACCTATGCCGGTGATGACCTTGTGGAGATCCCAGGTGATTTTGGTGAAGGGGCAACAGTTAATTTCACTTTAGGTTCTGGAGGTGGAGACACTGATGGAGATGACACTGATGGTGATGACACTGATGGTGGAGACACCGATGGAGATGACTCTGAAGAATAGAAATATTCAAGCTTAATATTTAAACCGCCATTTGGGCGGTTTTTTTGTTTAATAGCTATAGGTTAAGGACAATTATTATACTTTTGCTTCACTACAAATAAATCATGAGGCATTTTATTTATACGTTACTTTTTTTGTTTGTCCCTTTTATAATGCAAGGACAAATTCAACCTAGAGGTCGTACTTCCGAAGGAAGTCAATCTGTTGAGGAGCAACCTAAAGAAGAAAAAGCAAAGCCGCCGATATCCGATTATAAGATCATTACCGTATCCAACGATACTACTTTTGTGGATACGACTCTCACTATAGTAGAAGACTACAGGTTCAATTATTTAAGAAAAGACAGATTTGAGTTACTACCTTTTTCTAATGTAGGGCAAACCTATAATAGGTTATCTTATGAGTTTGAAAGAAAAAATCTTCTGCCCGAGTTTGGTGCAAGGGCGAGGCATTTTAATTTTTTTGAAGTAGAAGATGTGGATTATTACAGGGTCCCCACTCCATTTACCGAGCTGTTTTTCCGCACAGTTTTTGAACAGGGACAGGTGCTGGACGCTTTTTTTACTGTTAATACTTCTCCGAATTTAAACTTTTCAGTTGCCTATAAAGGTATGCGTTCCCTCGGAAAATATCAGCATATTTTGACGAGTACCGGAAATTTCAGGGCCACCGTCAATTATTATACTCCCAATGAAAAATATCATCTTAAAACCCACTTTGTTTCTCAGGACTTGATGAATGAGGAGAATGGAGGACTTAATGAATTGTCTCTGGAGCAATATCTTGCGGGAGAAGAGGAAATTGAAGACAGGTCAAGACTGGATGTGAATTTTGAAGATGCACAGAGTACTCTTTTCGGAAAAAGATTTTACTTAGACCATAGATTCTATTTAAATGGCGCTGGAGAAACTGAAAATTTCTTTGTGAGACATAAACTAAATTTCAGCGATAAGGAATACCTATATGAACAGGGCAGTGCCCATGAACTTTTTGGTCCTGCTTATGAAACTTCGGGCTTACGGGATGAGACAAGCCTTGAGAATGTTTATAATGAAGCATCCTTAAATTATAGCAGTGATTTATTTGGGGAAATAGGATTTAAAGGGGGACTCACAAATTATAATTATGGCTATAATTCAACTTTAGATTTGGAGACTGGTTATATTGCTAACCGATTAAAAGGAGATATTATTTCTGTTGGAGGAAATTATGCTAAAACCATTGGGGATTTTAAATTTCATGCTGATGGCATGATAAATGTTTCCGGCGATTTTGAAGGAAACTATCTTCAGGCAGGTCTTTCTTATTCTTTACTAGAAGATATCCGGACTTTAGTAACAGTTTCAACTTCGAGCCAGGCACCCAATTTTAATTTTCTGCTGTATCAAAGTGATTATGTAAATTATAACTGGCAGAATAACTTTTCTAATGTAAGTACACAAAAGCTAGATTTTGCAGTTGTTTCCCCACGCTTTTTCAATCTAAATGTGGAATATACGCGTATGGCCAATTATGCTTTTTTTGGACTGAATCAGGAAAACCAGGTTCGACCTATGCAATACGATGAAACAGTAAATTATGTACGTGCAAAGGCAGAAAAGGAATTTGTCTTCGGAAAATTCGCTTTTAATAATACTTTGCTGTATCAGAAAGTTCTTGATGGGGCTTCAGTTCTTAACGTGCCTGATTTCATAACCAGAAACTCTCTGTATTATCAGGATCATTGGTTTCAAAAGGCATTGTATCTTCAAACGGGTTTTACCTTCAACTATTTTTCCAATTATCATATGAATGCTTATGATCCTGTTTTATCAGAATTTTATGTTCAGAATCAACAGGAGATGGATGGCTTTCCAAGAGTCGATTTTTTCTTTAATGGAAAGATAAGGCAGGCGCGTATCTTTTTTAAGCTGGAACAAGTACATACCTTATTGACAGGAAATGATAATTTTTCTGCGCCTTTATATCCTTACCGCGATTTTGGGGTTAGGTTTGGTTTATTATGGAATTTTTTCCTGTAATTCTATTCCTATATATTTATGATATTACGAATATCGATGAACTGCGAGGTTCTTAATTTCTTGTTCTAATTTTAATACATAATTAGATCCTTTTCCAACCGTTTTAATTCTTCTTTTGCATCAGATTTTAACCCGATAACCTGGATAAGGTGCTGTTATTTGGAACTTATTATTGTGATGAGCTTACTTCCTTTTGCTGTAACATTTTAAAAATATGCTTTTCACGGTAGAAATATACTAGCAGTTCTGAAAGTTTCCTGTTTACCTGTTTTAGGTCCTCGAAGAATGCAATTATGGCATCCAGATCCTTTTCCAACGCTACTTAATTGCATTATTTATATGTAATTATTGAAAATATTACAGATATTACAAAATAAATGAATTATGGTAAATTTGATATATATTGTTTTAATTAAGTAATCTTTATAAAAATAGTGGTTTTAATGGTGTAAAATGTATTAAAATAGGTAAAACGCTAAATAAAATTTAATATTATAGTTATTTTATATTTGGTTAATTAGGATTTTATTTCCATTTTTGGAATTGGCTAATTCAAATAACTTAAACATGAAAAAAAGATTACAATTTCTTTTAACACCTTTCCTGGTGTTGATTGTGCAGCTGGCGCTGGCACAAAATCCTGACAAGACAATAACCGGTACAGTGACAGATCAGGAGGGTCTTCCGCTTCCGGGGGTAAATGTGATTGTGGAGGGTACTCAAAGAGGTACCCAGACAGATTTTGACGGAAACTATAGTATTGTGGCTAATAGTAGTGACATGCTTGTATTCTCTTATCTTGGATTCGAGACGGCAAGCAGGAGAGTAGGAGATGCAATGAGAATTGACGCTACACTTTCTCCCGATGCTGCTGAACTTGAAGAAGTGGTTGTAATGGGATATGTTTCTAAAAGACGGGATGATATGACCGGCTCGGCCGTTTCTGTTGGTTCCGAATCTATTGAGCAGGTTCCTGTCGCTTCTGTAGATCAGGCACTTCAAGGAAAGGTTGCAGGTCTGAACATAACTGCTGCTTCCGGAACTCCTGGAGCTGTTCAGGATATCCGTATCCGTGGTAGAAGTTCTATTACTGCCGGAAACGATCCTCTTTATGTGATCGACGGAGTTCCCATTTCAGGTGGAAACCAGGCTGCTGCAACTTCCGGATCTTCTTTGAATCCTCTTGCTTCTCTTAATAACAATGATATTGAAAGTATTACTGTCCTTAAGGATGCTTCTGCTACCGCTGCTTATGGTGCGCGTGGAGCAAATGGGGTAATTGTAATTACTACAAAAAAAGGAAAATCAGGGAGAACCAGTATAAACTTCAGTTCTTCTTATGGTTTCACCAATCCAGCTATAGATGGGCCTACTGTATTAACGGGAGCTCAAAGAGAGGAGCTATATTATGAAGCATATCAGTGGCAGGAATTTGGAGAGCTTGGTTTGACTACTGCAGAGGCAAGAGAATATGAAGGCTCTAGTGAAGAAACTCAAACTAGCCAGGGTGCAGCATATCGTAGATGGAATGCTGAAGGAAGACCTGAGGCGAACTGGGGGGATGCGGTACGAAACTATGATGCTCCTATTCAGGAATACAATATCTCTGCAAATGGTGGTAATGAACAGTATAATTTCTATGCTTCTCTTGGATATTTTGCACAGGAGGCTGTAACTATTGGGTCTGAATTTGAAAGGATTTCAGGATCTGTAAATTTTTCACATCAGTTAGGTGAGAATTTCAGATTCCAGACTTCTAACACTGCTTCTCATACATACCAGGATGGTATTCTTGAAGGAAGTGCATATTTTTCTTCTCCTCAGGCTGCGAAATTCTTTCAGTCTCCACTGGAGCAACCCTATAATGAAGATGGTTCTTTTAATTTAAATACTTCTCTTCCAAACCCATTCTGGATTGCTCAGGAGGATATTGATGATCAAAGATTGACCAGAATTATTTCGAATAACAGTTTAACCTGGAGTACACCAATTCCAAATCTTGATTTTACTACCCGGGCTTCTATTGATTACAGAATATATAATTATAAGAGATATAGAAATCCTGTGAGTGGTGATGGAGATGCAACGGCTGGATATGGTTATCAGGCGCACAGGAATACTGCAAATTATGTTTTTCAAAACTCCCTTAATTATTTCCTGCAATCCAATGATCATAGATTAGACTTTACTGTTTTACAGGAATATCAGGAAAACAGAAATTACTTTCTTGAAGCTGAAGCGGAAAACTTTGTGACCACAGGTCTTACCAATCTGGCCTCGGCTGGTACGCCCACGTTAGCTTCTTCAGAATTTACTGATTGGGCTGTAGCTTCTTATTTGGGGACTGCTTCTTATTCCTTCAATAATATTTATGTGCTGAATGGTACCTATCGTAGAGAAGGAAATTCAAGATTTAGTCCGGAGAACAGATGGGGTAACTTCTGGTCTGCTGGAGCCGCATTAAACTTCCACAGAATGGGCTTTCTTGAAGGGAATAATAATGTTAATATGTTAAAACTACGAGGATCTTACGGGGTTACAGGTAATGCATCAATTGATCTTAATGCTTACCAGGTTTTATATAGTTATGATGCAGATTATGGTGGTACTGGTGCAGCGTATCCTTCAACTTTTGGAAATGAGAACCTAACCTGGGAGACCAGTGATCAGTATGACTTAGGTATTGATTTTGCATTCCTTGAAAACAGGATTAATGGTACGATGAGTTACTATTTCAGGGAATCTAAAGATTTATTACTGGAAGTGCCTTTATCGAGAACCACAGGATTTGCCAATCAGGAGCAAAATGTCGGAACTATGACCAATCAGGGTTTTGAGGCAGAGCTTGAATGGAATATTGTTAGAAGCGATGATTTCAACCTTACTATAGGTGGTAACTTCGCAACCAATGAGAACGAAGTAACTTCAATGCCTCAAAATGCTGCAGGAAATGATATTACCATTACCGAGCAAAGACAACGTGTTGAGGCTGGGCATCCAGCTTATGGTTGGTATTTGCCAACCTGGGCAGGGGTCGATCCAGATACGGGATTTGATACCTGGTATACAGACGGAGTTGGAAGCGAAATAACTACAAGCTTTGGGGAATCCAATAGAGTTTTTCAAGGTGGAAGTGCTCTACCTACTGTAAATGTTGGACTTAATTTTCACGTAGATTTTAAAGGATTCTTTGTTGATGCCAATGCATTCTATCAGGGAGGTCATAAAGTTTATGAATCCTGGCACCTTTATACTTCCGGGGCAAACTTATATCCTGTAGGTGTATACCAGGGAATTGACAGACTGATGACCAGATGGCAGCAGCCCGGGGATGTAACCCGAATTGAAAGAATGCAGCATGGATATGAGCCTTGGGAATACAGCTCCAAATATTTATTTGACGGAGATTTTGCAAGACTTCGTAATGTGACAGTGGGTTATAACTTAAATAGTTCTATTGCTGAAGCTGCGGGTATCACCAGTGGAAGGATCTTTGTTAGAGGAACAAACTTGGGTACATGGGTAAAGGATGATAATCTTATCTGGGATCCTGAAGTAAATGCATCTGGATCAACAGATATGTTTACACCGGCAACAAGGTCTATCATTTTTGGTATTAATGTAAATTTATAAAAACACTATGAAAAATATATTGAACAAATTTGTTTGTACAGCACTTATAGCCGGATCGGTTGCGGTAAGTTCCTGTACTACCGATGATCTTAATCCAACGCTGGCACAGCAGAAAGAGGATCAGAACGCCTTCTCCAACGTTGATGATATGGAAGGAGTTTTAAAAGGAATGTATAACAGGTTGACACCTGCAGCTTATTATGGTAGGGATTATCTTGTCACAAATGAAGCCCGCACTCCAAACATTTGGGCTAATGGTAGTTCTGGCCGTTTTGTAACGCAGGCGAGTTTTTCTCAAGGTGCTACAGGATTATATTTCTGGGATAATGCTTATGCCGCAATTGCAACAGCAAATATTTTAATTGAGCTTGATATAGAAACTCTTGAAGGTGATTTGGATTATGCCAGGCATATGCAGGGGCAAGCTTATGCAGTTCGTGCATTGGCGCATTTTGACTTGTTGAAGACCTTTGGACAGCAGCATACAGGTGGTAGCCTTGGGGTGCCATATGTAACGGAATTTAAAGGAGAGGATTTGCTTCCTGCCCGTGGTACTGTAGAAGATAATAAGAGTGCCATCTATGCAGATCTGGAACAAGCTTACCAGATTATGGATGAAAATTTCTTCGATTCTTCCAAGGAGTTTATATCTAAATACGTAGCTCCTTCTCTTGAATCAAGAGTTGCAGTTTATTTCGGAGACTGGGAAAGGGCTCGTGATGCTGCCGATCTTGTGATCGAATCAGGTAAGTATTCTGTTGTTTCGGCCGACCAGTTTATTGAATCTTTTGCTAATGATGGCGGGGTGAATTCAATTTTTGAATTGGCTTACAGGGATACTGATAACCCAGGTAGTGATTCTATGGAATACATTTACCGTGGTTGTTCTTATGGTGATATTTCTGTTACTCAGGACACTTATGATAATTTATACGAATCAGACAGTGATGTGAGAACAAACGTATTTGGAACCGAAACCTGTGGTGATGATGAATTCTTAAGAAATCTTGGGAAATTCCCGTCACGATCATCTAATATAAATGTCATCAGGTATGAAGAGGTGGTCCTTAATTATGCTGAAGCTTTATATGAGCTCGGAGAAGGGGATCCATTACAGTGGTTAAACATGATTCCTGAACATAGGAATGCAGACACCTATTCAACTGTAACAAAAGAAAATATTCTTGAGGAAAGAAGAGAAGAGTTTATTTTTGAAGGATTATACTACTGGGACCTTTTAAGGACCGAGCAGGATATCGTTCGTTCCGAAGGACAGGTAATAAATATTCCATACGGAGATCCACGTACTGCGTGGCCGATTCCTTTATCTGAGCTGGATGCAAACTCCAACATTGTTCAGAATCCGGGATATCAGGGATAGTAAAGTTATAATAGTATTGAAAAGCCACCTCCAGTCGAGGTGGTTTTTTAATTTCAACATTTTATATGTGGAGATCCTTAGATATGATATAATTTTGTAGTTTAAACACCTGAACGCGTGATAGTAATCATTTGCTGTTGCTTAATTTGCTCCGTATGATAAAATGTTTTTTCACTTTAATTGCGATATTCTTTTGTAATGTTGATGTTTGGGCGCAAATCCATGACGGTGGTAATCATGGGTTAATGACGGTGACTCTTAAAAAGAATGAGAATATGAACTCCGTGGAGGGATCTCCTTATCTGAATGATGAATTTCAACCAGGTACTGCTTTGGTTAATGAGAAAGAACCGCTCAGCGTGTTTCTGAGGTATGATGTTTCACGGGAAATCATAGAAATAAAAACTGAGATTGGCAGCAATGAAATATTTATGTTGCCTTCAAATCAGGAAACGGAGTATCGTATAGCTGGTGATACATTTATTTATGATAATTTCAGATTTGAAGATAAACAGATAAAGGGATATTTTAAAGAACATTTTTCCGGTGAGCGATATAGATTGTTGGAAAAACCTACTCTGACTATAACTGAACCTGTGGCAGCCAAAACAGGATATGAGAAAGATAGGCCTGCAGAAATAGTTCTGGATGAAGAATTTTTTGTGATTTCGAATGACGGAGAAGTGAAAAATGTAAAGCTTAAGCAGAGAGATGTGAAGAAAGTGTTCACATCAAATGCTGCAAAGAAATATCTCAAAGGAAATAAAATTAGATCCATAGAAGATTTAGCTGCTTTCGTGGCGTATTTGGATAGAAATTAAATCCGTCCATAACAACAAGTTCAGTTATAATTTTTTTTTTGAATTCATCTTTACTGACCATTAGTAAGATGACGTGAGGGGTAGAAACTAAATAAACTATATTTTTATTCGTCTTGATATAGAAATGAAATATCTGAGTTTCGATAAACCAAAAATTCCAAATTCCAGGATTATATGCTTATCAAAAGCTAGTGCTTTAATTCGTGACTAGAGAGAGGTAGGTAACTTTTCTAAAGTTCAAAAATTTGGAAAAGTTGAGTGGAGTATGACTGATTGTATTCTATGAAGTAAGTTATCATTCCGACGGTAGAAGGAATCTCTTTCAGAACAGATAGGGGAGGAAAGGATTTGTTTCTTGCAAAAGTTTAATACTATATATGTATGAAGGATAATGTAGGAGCATTTCCAGAGTTTAAACCTTCACAAACACAGGAAACCCCATTCAATTGAAAATATTTTTTCCACGACTCCTTTAATTAACCTTAAGGATATCAAAGGATTAAAAGTGGTGGTTAATAAAAACCCAAAAAAACCATAAAAAAGATGAGTTTAGGACTTGTGTAATTAAGAAACGGTTGTATATTTGCACCCGCTTTGAGAAACAACGAAGGATGCAGATCTGGAGCTGTGAGCCCAGCAGGGGCGGAGGTTTAAAGCGAAAAAGTTCTCTGAAAAATAGTTGAAATTTGTTTTGGAAGTTAAGAGAAAAGGGTTGTAAGTTTGCAACCGCTTAGCGAAACAGGAAAGGAGTTTAAAAAAGCTCTTTTAGAAAATGTTTTGTGAGGGCTTAAGTTCTCTGAGAGTTTCAAAAAAAGATTTAAATTTTATTTTGGATTGTAAAGAAAAAAGGTTGTAAATTTGCAAGCTCGTTCTTTACGGAAAGCCTCAAAAA
>NZ_BMXB01000025.1 GCF_014651535.1 Salinimicrobium marinum | reverse complement strand
CAGCTCAAAAAATCACCCACAAAAAAAGCGACCAAGTCAAAAATACTTTTTTGCTTGATCGCTTTCATAAAATTACCTCAAAAGAGATAGTTTTTCAGTGCCCTCATTCTTCTCTGTAATGTTTTTTTTACATTTCCTAAGATTATGTTAACAACATCTGGTTTAACATTCTGATCTCCGGAAAAATTAATTGCTAACATTTTACTTTCGTCGTATTTTAAATGCAAATAATCCAAATTTCCCTACGGTTTCTTACACGTCATCTTACATAAATCCTAAAGTTCTGTTAATCAAATTTCTACAGGTAGAAGAAGAAGGAATTTTCTTTAGATTTGAAAATAGATTCACCACCAAATCTTATTATAATGCGGTTCCAACTTTACTCTCAGCTTCTCAGGTTAGACCTTTCCAACGACCATTTACTTCAAATGTATTATATACTTTATTATGACATTCCGAAGGAAGAAAAGGAGCTGGCAGAAAATGTTGACCGATTAATAATTCTGAGAGAAAAAATTAAATTGGAGCTACGAGGCCATTTATTTAGCATTAAAAATGCGATTCGAGAGTCAAAAATTGCCAGTACAGTAATGGAATATTTACCGATGTTCCTTAAACTGGAATATCTGGCCCGCAATACTTTCAGTAATACAGATTGGGAGGTTTGTTATCAGAAAGAGCGGCAAAACATTAAAATGTATTATGAAACGCTCTATAATCAAAATATATCTTCTTCGACGGTAGATATACTTCTACAACAAAAAAGAAGACTGGAGTCTTTATCTAAATAGATGAGAGAGAAAAGGAGTAATTTTTACTGGGGGGCAAAAATTACTCAATAAAAACTTCGGTGTTAAAACATCGAAGTCTCCTCATCTAATTTTTACAAAACTCAATTTCGAAAGGAATTGAGTTTTTCGTTTTTAGAAGAGCCATCATTTTAAAATCGCTCTCTTCTCATCATTTATGTGTCTGATTTCACCAAATTGACAATAAAAAATGCCCCCAACAAGTCCTGGACTTATTGGGGGCATTAAATTATTACTAATTAAATCTTTTAAGCGGCGTTCTGCTTCTTAATAAGATTTAATGCAGATCCTTCCTTGAACCACTCAATTTGAGGCTGGTTATAGGTATGAAGTGCTTTAATGGTATCCTTAGATCCATCTGCATGTAGTACTTCTATTGTTAGAGGCTTGTCTGGTGCGAAGCTTTCAAGATCTATAAAGTTGAAAGTATCATCTTCCTGGATAAGTTCATAATCATTTTCATTCTCGAAAGTAATCCCCAACATCCCTTGCTTTTTAAGGTTTGTTTCATGGATACGGGCAAAAGATTTTACCAATACCACTTTTACACCAAGGTGACGTGGCTCCATGGCAGCATGCTCACGTGATGAACCTTCCCCGTAATTATGATCTCCCACCACTACTGTAGGAATTCCCGCAGCTTTGTATTTACGTTGAGTTGCCGGCACTGCATCATATTCACCTGTAATCTGACTCTTTACAAAGTTTGTCTTCATATTAAAGGCATTCACCGCACCAATCAAACAATTGTTGGAAATATTATCAAGGTGTCCTCTGAATCTCAACCAAGGTCCAGCCATAGAAATATGGTCTGTCGTACATTTGCCATGAGCTTTGATCAAAAGTTTTGCTCCTGTAAGGTTTTTTCCATCCCATGGTGCAAAAGGCTCTAATAACTGAAGTCTTTCAGATTTAGGGCTTACTTTCACATCTACAGATGATCCATCTTCTGTTGGAGCAAGATAACCGGGATCTTCCACATCAAATCCTTTTGGTGGAAGTTCTAGCCCTGTTGGCTCATCCAATAGCACTTCCTCCCCATCTTCATTAATCAATTTATCTGTAGTAGGATCGAAATCCAGCCTACCTGAAATCGCAATTGCTGCAACCATTTCTGGAGAACCAACAAAGGCATGAGTATTGGGGTTTCCGTCAGCACGTTTTGAAAAGTTCCGGTTAAAGGAATGAACAATCGTGTTCTTTTCATCTCCTTTTCTGTCACTTCTGTCCCATTGACCAATACATGGTCCACAGGCATTTGTAAAGATGGTAGCATCAAGATCTTCAAAAATCTGAAGTAGGCCATCTCTTTCAGCTGTAAAACGTATGGTTTCAGATCCCGGGTTTATTCCGAAGTCCGATTTGGCCTTTACTTTTTTATCAACTGCTTGTTTGGCTATAGATGCCGCACGGGTTAAATCTTCGTAAGAAGAGTTGGTACAGGATCCAATTAATCCCCAGTCCACTTTAATAGGCCAGTCATTTGCTTTGGCTTTTTCACCCATTTCAGAAATAGGAGTAGCAAGATCGGGCGTAAATGGTCCATTAAGGTGAGGCTTCAATTCAGAAAGATCGATCTCAATCACCTCATCAAAATACTGCTCAGGATTTGCATAAACTTCATCATCACCCGTCAAATAGTCTTTTACATCATTGGCAGCATCTGCAACATCTGCTCTGTTAGTAGCTCTTAGGTAACGCTCCATAGATTCGTCATACCCAAAAGTAGAAGTAGTAGCTCCTACTTCAGCTCCCATGTTACAGATGGTTCCTTTTCCAGTAGCAGACATAGATCGTGCTCCTTCGCCAAAATATTCAATAATAGCTCCCGTACCACCTTTTACAGTAAGAATTCCGGCAACTTTTAAAATCACATCTTTAGGTGCAGTCCATCCGGAAAGTTTTCCGGTTAATTTTACACCAATCAATTTAGGGAATTTAAGCTCCCATGGCATTCCGGCCATTACATCTACAGCATCGGCTCCACCAACACCAATAGCGACCATTCCCAATCCACCTGCATTCACAGTATGAGAATCTGTACCAATCATCATTCCCCCAGGGAAGGCGTAATTTTCAAGTACTACCTGGTGAATAATTCCCGCTCCCGGCTTCCAAAATCCAATTCCGTACTTGTTAGAAACAGATTCTAAAAAGTCAAATACTTCATCACTGGATTTTTTTGCGCTTGGTAAATCAAACTGAGCCCCAAGTTTTGCCTGGATCAGGTGATCACAATGCACAGTAGTTGGTACTGCTGCTTGTTTCTTTCCTGCCTGCATAAATTGCAACAAGGCCATTTGTGCAGTTGCATCCTGGCAGGCAATCCTGTCCGGAGAAAATTCAACATAATCTTTTCCTCTGGTGAAACCCTGAGATGGATTACCATCCCACAGGTGAGAATAAAGAATTTTTTCTGAAAGGGTTAAAGGTTTACCAGTTACTTCACGCGCTTTATCAACACGTTCAGAAATCTGGCTGTACACCTTTTTAATCATATCAATATCGTATGCCATTTTTGTGAAGGTTTTATGTTCTAAAAAAGTATTGCAAAATTACGAAATTTCAACGTATTTAAAAATTTTGCGCTAAAACTCAATTTTAGCTAATGATAATTCACTAATTCTTAAATTACATCATCAAAAAATAACCATTTATTATTAGCAGGAGCTATTATTAAGAATTTGACAATTCTACGGCAGGGTTATTATTAATTTGAAGAAAAAAGATTGGGATGCATCCGTTTCTCCCTGACAAACAGAGGAAAAGAACAAGGAAAATATCAATAAATTCCGAAAATGTTCAAAAATTGAATTTTCTCTCTACCTATCAGAAAAGAAGAAGCTGTCAAAAAAGCCCTTTTCCCGTCCACCTGAAATTGTTTCAGGTTCTAAGATATTCTGGGGAACATAATAATAAGATTCTGAAACAAATTCAGAATAACTATTCTAAAGCCTTTCAAACGCGTTAGTATGTTGTTGATTCTTTGATTATTTACAGAAAGGGAAACCTACTCCGGAAGAGTGGATGCATAAACCTTGGTCCAATTATCCATTTAAAAAAGGCTCTGAATGATCTGCTCTTCGGAAATTCCTTCGGCCTCGGCTTTGTAGTTTTTAATAATCCTGTGACGGAGGATTCCAAAAGCTACTTTTTGTACATCTTCAATATCGGGTGAAAATTTCCCATGGACTGCCGCATGTGCTTTTGCAGCCAGGACAAGATTTTGCGAGGCTCTGGGACCTGCTCCCCAGTCTACATATTCTTTCACTATTCCGGGTGCCCTGTCTCCTGCGGGACGTGTTTTCCCTACAAGGTTTACAGCGTATTCCACTACATTGTCGGCCACCGGAATTCTTCGTATCAACTGCTGAAAATCCACGATTTCCTGAGCAGTAAACAACGGATTAACGGTCACCTTAACATCTGATGTGGTATTCTTCACCACATTGACTTCTTCTTCAAAAGAAGGATATTCCAGTTTGATAGCAAACATGAACCTGTCCAGCTGAGCTTCGGGCAAAGGATAAGTTCCCTCCTGCTCTATGGGGTTTTGAGTAGCCAGTACAAAGTAGGGAGAATTAAGTTTGTAATGCTGCCCGGCTACAGTCACCGCCCTTTCCTGCATAGCTTCCAGAAGGGCAGCCTGTGTTTTTGGCGGAGTACGGTTTATTTCATCGGCCAATATAATATTGCCAAAAACCGGACCTTTAATAAATTTAAAGTGCCGGTTTTCGTCTAATATTTCCGATCCAAGAATGTCACTAGGCATCAAATCTGGCGTGAACTGAATCCGTTTAAAATCCAATCCAAGTGCCTGAGCAATGGTATTTACCATTAAAGTCTTTGCCAAACCGGGAACTCCAATCAACAAAGAATGGCCTCCGGAGAAAACAGAAATAAGAATCTCATCGATCACCTTTTCCTGTCCCACGATGATGCGGGCAATTTCCTCCTTAAGTTTTGTATGCTTCTTTACAAGATTTTCTACCGCTGCAACGTCTGACATGGATCAACTATTTTTTTACCCAGTTACCACTAAAAGCACAGTCACGATATTCTCCATTTACCTTTACGTACGTAGATTCAATTTTTTCGTTCTGCCACTCTTCAATGGCTTTCAGCTGTTTGTCACGTAAAGCCAGTTCTTTGATTTTATTGTAATCACGAGCATAGTCTGCTTCGTGCTCCTCATACTTCTTTGTAACGGTTAAGATCTTGTAAATAGGACGACCTGTATCATCCTGACCCGTTAGTACATTAGAAATCTGTCCTTCTTCCAAATTGGAAACCTGTCCATAAAGTTCCGGATCAATTTTAGTTAATTCAAATCTGGAATCTCCCGTGGTAGGATTTACTAATTGTCCACCACTTTGACGGGTTTCTTTTTCATCTGAAACTGCTTTTGCTGCTTCCTCAAAAGTTAATTCATTATCTACCAGTTTCTCTCTTACATTGTCGATCTTCTCCCGGGCTACCTTTTTCGTTTCTTCAGTAACATCAGGAATAAGAAGAATGTGTCTCACATCTACCTGCTGACCCCGGATCTTATCTACAGTTAAAATGTGATATCCATAAATAGTTTCAAACGGCTGACTAACTTCTCCTTCCTGAAGAGAAAAAGCAGCATCCTTAAATTCTTTTACAAAAGGATCCTGACGGGATAAGGTAATTTTTCCTCCAGAGGATTTAGATCCCGGATCCTGTGAATATAAAACTGCTTTAGTATTAAAACTTGCTCCATTTTCAACCACATCTGCACGCATCTCCTTCAGGCGGTCGATGATCTTTTGTTTTTCGGCCTGGGGAATTTCCGGCTTTACCACAATCTGCGCAAGCTCTACTTCTGTTCCGAAGCGAGGGCGATCTTCTGCAGCAATGTTAGTAAAGAAAGTTCTTACTTCTTCCGGAGTAACCTCCACGGCATCAACGATCTTTTGCTGCATTTTTGAAGCCAGCATATTTTCACGGTTTATATCAAAGAGCTCTTTCCGGAATTCAGCTTCATTTTCTTTCTTGTAGAATTCAAGCACCTTTTCGAGAGAACCAACCTGCTGGGTCATGTAAGATAATTGCTGATCGACCTGCGCACTGATTTCGGCATCTGCAACCAGAATACTATCCTGAATTGCGTGGTGAGCATAGAGCTTATTTTCCATGATCTGCCCTGCAAGGTTACAGGTAGTCACATCCTTAATAGAAGCTCCCTGGCTTTGAAGATCGATATACATTTTACTGATATCACTCTCTAAAACCACATAATCTCCCACCACAGCGGCCACTCCATCTACTTTAAAACGACCCGACTCCGAGGCATTTGCTACTGCCGCGATCTGCGGACTTTCCTGAATTGCAGTACTGTCTGTAACGATAACCTGAGCAAAGGCTGAATTACAAAATGTTCCGGCTAATAGCAGGAATCCCAGTTTCTTAATTGTATATTTCAAATTGTTCATTTTTAATTGCATCCTGAGTAATATCTTTTTCTAATTTCTTTATAAGTTCTAATTTTCTTTTGTTGAGTAAAATTTGATTGATGTTTGGCAAACTATACTCTAATGGCGCCTGTTCATTACGCAATTTAACATCTTCAACAAACACCAAATATACTCCTAATGAATCTTCAAGTTGCATGAAATTCTGTTTTTTTAGCAAGGATAGTTCATTCTCTGGTGTTAACGGTCCAATTTTGTCATACACCTGTTTGGTCTTCACCCACACGGAGTCGTTTAAGGAATAGGAGTTAAATTGAATAGCAATATCCAGCAAGGACTGCTTATCCTCCTTATTGAATCTTCTAAAACTGGTTTTTATTGTTTCAAGATTACTGTTGTTTGCCGTTAAATTAATATACCTGAGCTTCACCAGGTCTTCATTCAATATAAAATTCTCCCCATTCTGTTCATAATACTGTTGTGCATCTTCCCTGCTCACAGTGGTATCCAGTTGTCTTGCAATTATAGCATCTGTATAGGCTTTTGCGTATAATTCGTTCCGGTAATTGCTTACCAGCTTATCAAATTCATTTTGTTGTTCGCTGGAAAGATTAACTTTCGCCCTGTCCAGCAATAGCTGCTGAGTTGCCCAGCGGGTTATAAAATTAGAAACAATTAAAGCACTGTCCTCCTTGGTAATATTCTCTGACACTAAAGAAGCAATATCTTCCTTATATAAATAGGAATTATTGACTTTGGCAATTACTTCCTTTTCTTCTGATTTCTCAAAATAATTGCAGCCTGAAGCGAGCAACAATAAAAGAACAGTAACAAATAAAACAGGTTTTTTTATCAAAATGATATTCAGCGTTATTATGCGACAAAAATAAGAATTCTCTCAGGTTTACCAACTGTTTCCTATAACGAAAGGAACTGGAGTTCATTATAAAACTTGTAGAAATAAACGTGCCAATTAAACACCTGTGATAAAACTTCATTAAAATAATTCAAATTTTGAAGCTATCTTCGAAAAAAACAAACTCATGGAAGACAGGAAAAACGATGAAAAATTAAAGCTGATCTGGGATTTTAGAGGGCCAGATGCAGAACGTACAGCAAAACATCATGAGATTCATCTAAAGGAATACGTGGAACAACAAAAGCTGGATCTAAAAATCACCGGGTATGAACAGATGTCCGACGTGCACAGTATGGCATACATGGTCATACATCGCAAAGATATGGTAGCAGTAAGAGATTCTTTAAAACCACATCGCGCACAACTTTTTGAAGAAAAGAACGATTTCTAGAGGAAATTTCCCGACATGGCTAAATTATTGATAGATAAAATTATATTTGTCAAAAATTAACAATATTTATGAAAAAACTGATTTTATTTTTTAGCCTGGCGCTTTTGAGCTTTTCTGCATTTGCCCAATCCAAAGTAGGAACTATTGATGCTGAATATATTATCTCTCAAATGCCGGAAATGACAGGAGTAAACGATGGCCTTAAACTTTACAACTCTGAATTGCAGACGGATCTGGAATCTTCAATTGCAGAATACGAGAAACTCGTAAGTGCTTACCAGGAGGAAAATGCCACCTTAACCGATGAGGATAAACAAACCAGGGAAGGTGAAATTATTTCTCTTGAAAATGACATCAAGGGCTTTCGTCAAAAAGCTTCTGTAATGATGCAAATGAAAAGGAATGAATTGACAGAACCGCTTTATGAAAAGATCAATGCCGCAATGGTAGAAGTGATCAATGAAGAAGGTTATACTCAGATACTGCATGCAGGATCTAATGCACTGGCTTTTTCTGCTGAAGACACTGATATTACCGGAAAAGTAATTGCTAAATTAGGAATTGCAGTTCAGCAGTAATCCGGAACTTCTGTAAAGGAAGCTAACTGGATTAATACTCAAAAGAAGCGCCGGAAAGTTGAACTTCCGGCGCTTCTTTTAATATTCCAACCATATTTATCTGCTATAGTTTGGAGATTCTTTAGTGATGGTTACATCATGCGGATGGCTTTCATGTATTCCTGAAGAAGTGATCTTCACAAATCTTCCGGTTTCTTTTAAGGTTTCAATATCCTTAGCACCACAATACCCCATTCCGGCACGAAGTCCGCCTATAAATTGGTGAATGCTTTCAAAGAGATCTCCCTTGTAAGGCACCCTTCCCACGATTCCTTCCGGAACCAGCTTTTTAATGTCATCTTCCACATCCTGGAAATAACGGTCTTTGGAACCTTTTTTCATGGCTTCCACAGACCCCATTCCGCGGTAGGATTTAAATTTTCTTCCTTCGTAGATGATGGTTTCCCCTGGAGACTCTTTGGTTCCGGCCAAAAGAGAGCCAAGCATAACGGTATCGGCACCGGCAGCAATGGCCTTAGGAATATCTCCCGTATATCGAATTCCACCATCGGCAATCACGGGAACTCCGCTGCCTTTTATAGCTGCAGCAACTTCCAGCACCGCACTAAACTGCGGGAATCCAACTCCTGCAACCACACGTGTAGTACAGATAGAGCCTGGTCCAATTCCTACTTTTACGGCATCTGCCCCGGCTTCGACAAGAAATTTTGCTGCTTCGGCAGTTGCAATGTTCCCCACAATCACTTCAAGATCGGGAAATTTCTCTTTTACTGCTTTTAAAGCGTTCACTACTCCCTGAGTATGCCCATGGGCAGTATCAATAACTACGGCATCCACTCCGGCTTTCACCAGTGCTTCAGCTCTTTCCACCACATCACCCGTTACCCCAAGAGCGGCAGCAACACGAAGTCTTCCGTATGTATCTTTATTGGCAATAGGTTTTTGCGTAAGCTTGGTGATATCCCGAAAAGTGATCAATCCAACGAGTTTATCTTCAGAATTTACCACCGGTAATTTCTCGATCTTGTTTTCCTGCAGAATTCCTTCGGCCTCTTCCAGTGAAGTACCTTCGGCCACTGTCACAAGATTTTTAGAAGTCATTACTTCAGAAATTGGACGTGCATTGTTTTTTTCAAACCTTAGGTCCCGGTTCGTAACGATCCCCAGCAATTTACCTGCATCATCAACAATGGGAATCCCACCAATGCTATGCTCCTGCATGAGATCTTTTGCATCTTTCACTTTAGAAGTGACCGTAAGGGTGATGGGATCTATGATCATTCCGCTTTCTGCACGTTTCACTTTCCGAACTTTTAAAGCCTGTTCTTCAATGGTCATATTTTTATGCAGTACGCCAATACCTCCTTCTCGCGCCATGGCAATGGCCATTTTGCTTTCGGTCACTGTATCCATAGCCGCAGAGACAATGGGAACGTTGATCGTGATGTTTCGTGTGAATTTGGTCTGAATACTAACTTCGCGAGGCAATACTTCAGAAAAGGCGGGAACTAAAAGGACGTCGTCGTAGGTAAGGCCTTCTCCAACAATCTTTGATTCGTGTGCAGTCATAGCAATTAAAGATTTAATTGCGTGCAAATATACATTCTTTTGAACAGATCCGAGAATTTTAAATGGTTAATTAATTCCGGCTTTTTTAAAAGCTACAATAAATTCCGATCCTTCCCCACGATAACTCTTAACATCAAGCGAAGCCCTGTTAATATTTAAAAAATGTTTTACCAGCATGAGACCTATTCCCGTACCGGTTTCCATTCCCGTACCTACCTGGGAGATCATGCGGCTGTTCAAATTCTTGATCTCTTTGATTTTTTTTTCTGAAATCCCCTGCCCACCATCTAAAAACTTTAAAAGAACCTGGTCATTTTTTACTGCGTACGTTATTTTTATCTCTTTTCCCTCGATCGTGTATTTCAAGGCATTTGAAAGAAGGTTATGAAGTATGACAGAAAGATGCCCCTTATCTACCTGAATCTTAGGCAGTCCCTTTGGCTCCTCCTGTATGATCTTAATATTCTTACTTTTAGCCACAAGATAATAGGCATCCACTACCCTGGAAACTTTTTTAGGGATGTTCACTTCCTCAAAAGTGACCTTATCTCCTTCCAGTTGGGAGTTCGCCCAGTGCAACAGATTATGGAGCATGGAAGAAGTTCCTGTTACCTGGACCAACATTTCATCCAGCAAGCCCGATTGTTCTTCGGGCGTGAAATCACCAGATTGTATTAATTCCAGCAGCTGTTGCAAGGAACCGATAGGAGACCGTAGGTCATGGGATAGAATGGAAAAAAGTCGGTTTTTCGCCTGATTCATTTCAGAAAGTTCTTCATTTTGCTGGGAAATGATATGATTTTGCTCAAGAATGGTCCGGTTTTTCTCCTTTAATTCGGAGTTAAAAATCTCTTTCTGACGACTGTTGTTCCGGAACTGTAGCGCCAGCACCAATAAGAACAAGATCACCAGTACAAGCGCAGCAATAAAGATCCTGTTGATGAATAACTGTTTCTCGGCTACCTCTTTTTCTGCCTGAAGTCTCACATTGTCAGATTCCCTGCTTTCGATCTGCTGCAGGGTTTCTTCCGGTATATTATCATGGAAAGCTAGAAGCTCATCTGCAGTTTCAGAATTTAGAACAACAGCATGAACTCCCTCATTTTTCAAAGGGTCATTTTTTGAAAAAGCACTCCAAAGGCAAAAAAAAGACCATAGAATGCAAAGTAATTTGCGATCCAAGTTTAAAGGGTTAAATACAGTTAGAAGTTTACCAGTAAAATAATCATTTTTAACGATATAAGCTGAATATTTTTGTGGCTTCGTTATGGGAAGATTCGAAACTCATCATTTTAACATTGGTTTCTGCTTTTTTGGAGGTGAAATAGGAAAGCATCTTTTCGGTTGGCATATTTCCGGTTAATTCATCCTTTGCCATTGGACAACCGCCAAAACCTTGTATGGCACCATCAAACCTTGTACAACCGGAAGTATAAGCTGCATTGATTTTCTCATGCCATCTCGTGGGAACGGTATGTAAATGTGCGCCGAATTCTATACCCGGATATTGGGGAATAAGGTTTGAAAAAAGATAGGTGATTATATCTGGAGTCGAGCTGCCAATGGTATCGGAAAGCGAAAGGATCTTAACCCCCATTCCCGACAACTTTTCCGTCCAGTCCCCCACAATCTCAACATCCCAGGGATCTCCGTATGGATTTCCAAAGCCCATGGAAAGATAAGCTACAACTTCCTTTCCGCTTTTATCGGCTATTTCCAGAATCTCCTGCAATGTTTCCACTGACTCCGCTATGGTTTTATGAGTATTCCTCATCTGGAAGTTTTCAGAAATTGAAAAAGGGTAACCAAGGTAGTGAATTTCAGAATGTTTGGCAGCATCCTGTGCTCCCCGGGTGTTGGCAACAATAGCAAGTAATTTACTTTGTGTCCTTGAAAGGTCCAGTTTTGACAGCACTTCGGCTGTATCGGCCATTTGTGGAATTGCTTTTGGAGAAACAAAACTTCCGAAGTCGATCGTATCGAATCCGCAGCGTAATAAAGACTGAATGTACTGGACCTTTTTCTCGGTTGGAATAAAATCCCGGATGCCTTGCATGGCATCCCGCGGACATTCGATTATCTTGATTTTCCCCATAGCCCAAATATAGTATTTTAATGAAGGATTTTAAAAGTCTCTTTCACGTTTACATAAAAGAACGTAAGGATTCTTTTTTCGGAAGATTTTTTAATCCTAAGCATTGAAGAAACCTACTTTCCTTACATAAGGACAAAGAATCCTATCCCAATAAAAACGAATACCTGCACCCATTTCAGCACTACTCCCGAAGAAGGATGCTTTTGAAGGTAAGTCGAGATTTTTCCGGCGAGTGCAGCTACTAATCCGAAGATGAGTATTGCCTGAAACATAAATAGAAAGCCGAGGACATAAAACTGAAATACCGTATTTCCTTCAGGCTCCCACAGAAATCCCGGAAAAAATGCGAGAAAAAAAATGGTCACCTTCGGGTTTAGCACGTTCATTATAAAGCCCTGTTTAAATAAAGAGAAAAATGATCTCCCCTGGATTCCTTCCGCAGAAAAAGCTATTTCAGGATCACTTCTAAAAACTTTAAATGCCAGAAAGAAGAGATACAGGGCACCAAAGATCTTGATGACCACAAAGACCATTTCAGACTCCCGGATAATTGCTGAAACTCCAAAAGCCACGAGGGTGGTATGGATTATTATTCCGCTTACAAGTCCAAGAGCAGTGATCAAACCATATTTCTTACCATTTGCCATCCCCTGCACCAGAACGAAAATAATATCGGGCCCGGGAGAAACCGTGAGCAGAATAGCTGCCGTAAGGAAAGGAATGAGTTGATCTGCCAAAGAAATATGAGTTTATGGAAATTATAACAAGAACAGTTATTTTTTCTGTTCGAGAAGCTTTTTATTGATCTCTTTGATGAGGCCGGGGCCTTCATAAATAAATCCTGTGTAGAGCTGTATAAGGCTTGCACCGGCATCGAGCTTTTCAATGGCATCTTCAGCCGAATGTATTCCTCCCACTCCAATGATTGGAAATGCTTTATTGCTTTTTTCAGAAAGAAATTGAATGACTTCTGTTGCACGTTTTCTCAACGGTTTTCCACTCAAACCTCCCATTTCTTCTTTATTTTCTGAAGTCAGCCCATCTCGTGAGATTGTGGTATTGGTTGCGATCACCCCGGCAATTCTGGTTTCTTTCACAATATCAATAATGTCCAGGAGCTGAGAATTGGTAAGATCGGGCGCTATTTTCAGCAATATAGGTTTTTGTACAACCTTTTTCCTGTTCTCTCCCTGCAGACTGTTTAGTAACCTTGTCAGAGGTTCTTTATCCTGCAGCTCCCTAAGATTCGGCGTATTTGGAGAACTTACATTTATCACAAAATAATCTACATGATCAAAAAGGGCTTCAAAACAAATCAGGTAATCATCTACGGCTTTATCGTTTGGAGTTACTTTGTTTTTACCAATGTTTCCTCCTATAAGTACATTTTTATTCTTTTTTAATCGTTCCACTGCCGCAGCCACTCCACCGTTGTTGAATCCCATGCGGTTAATGATCGCCTCATCTTCTTTTAACCTGAAAAGCCGCTTTTTATCATTTCCCGGCTGTGGTTTGGGCGTTAAAGTACCTATTTCTATAAATCCGAATCCTAAATCTGATAGCTCCTGATAGAGTTTAGCATCCTTGTCGAACCCTGCAGCCAGCCCCACCGGATTTTTAAATTTGAGTCCGAATACTTCCCTCTCAAGATCCGGATGCTCTAATTGAAAATTGCTCCGGAAGAAACCTTTCATCCCCGGAATTTTATGAAGCCGCCGAAGCATATTGAAGGTGAAATGATGGACTTTTTCGGGATCTGATCTAAAGAGCAGCGGACGTAAAATGGATTTATACATACAGAAAGGTTTGTGCAAAATTAACCTAAATCAAAAAAATAGCCGCTGAAAACTTAAAAGGTTTTGAACCTGCCAATGAGTTAAGTAATTTTGGGAAAAATTCTTTGAAAATGACCAACAAACAAGAAATTATAAATCGATTTATTAGCTACGTAACTATAGACACCCAGAGTGATCCCGAAAGCAGCAGTACCCCAAGTACAGAAAAGCAGTGGGATCTTGCCAACAAACTCGCAGAAGAACTCAAAGAGATGGGATTGCAAGAGGTAAGCATTGATGAACACGCCTATATCATGGCTACTTTGCCCTCAAATGTTCCTCATGAGGTACCGGTCATTGGGTTTATTTCCCATTTTGATACTTCCCCCGATTTCTCCGGAACCAATGTAAATCCACAAATTATTGAGAATTACAATGGAGAAGATATTATTCTGAATAAAGAAAAGGATATCATACTTTCCCCTGATTATTTTGAAGATCTTATACAATATAAAGGTCAAAACCTTATCACTACAGATGGCACCACTCTTTTAGGAGCCGATGATAAAGCCGGAATTACGGAAATTATGACCGCCATGAAATACCTCACAGAACACCCTGAAATTAAACACGGAACGATCAAGGTAGGTTTCACACCTGACGAAGAAATAGGCCGTGGTGCACATAAATTTGACGTGGAAAAATTCGGTGCGGAATGGGCCTACACGATGGATGGTAGCCAGGTTGGAGAACTGGAATTTGAGAATTTCAACGCAGCAGGAGCAGATGTTATTATAAAAGGAAAAAGTGTTCACCCTGGCTACGCTAAGGACAAGCTGGTAAACAGTATGTATATCGCTCAGGATTTCATCAATTCCCTCCCACGCCTAGAAACTCCCGAGCATACTGAAGACAGGCAGGGATTCTTTCATTTATCATCTATTAAAGGAGATGTTGAAGAAACAAAACTGCACTACATTATCAGGGATCACGACAGGAATCATTTTGAGGCAAGAAAAGAAATGATGCAGGACCTCGTAGCCGAAATTAATGCACAATATGAAAAAGAGGTGATTGAGATAAAGATAGAAGATCAATATTTTAACATGCGGGAAAAGATAGAGCCCGTGCAACATATTGTGGAAATTGCAAAAATTGCCATGGAGGCTGCTGAAGTTGAACCAATTTTAAAACCAATACGTGGCGGAACAGATGGCGCTCAGCTAAGTTTTATGGGATTACCCTGCCCCAACATCTTTGCCGGCGGACATAATTTTCACGGAAAATACGAATATGTTCCGGTTGAAAGCATGCAAAAAGCGGTAGAGGTCATTGTAAAGATCGCAGAACTTACTGCTGAAAAGTATCGCCGTTAATAAAGAAACTTTTGAGTGGATTACAGATAGCAAACCTATCAGGTTTTAAAACCCTGGTAGGTTTTGCTTTTTTAAATAAAAAAGCAGCTTAAGAATAATTCCTAAGCTGCTTTGAAAGAAAATTGTAAAACTTTTATTTTTTCTCCTTTACAGGGGCATTTAGTTTTTGACTCATTTCCATTGAAATGGAAGATCTGTCAAAAGTGATTTTCCCTGCTCCGGTTTCAATTATAACCGCATTTTGTTTTTCACTAAAGTCAATTATTTTACCGTGCATCCCACTTTTGGTAACGATCCTGTCCCCTTTTTTAAGTTCAGAAGCGAATTGTTTTTCCTGTTTTGCGCGTTTCATTTGTGGGCGTATCATAAAAAAAAACACTACCACAAACATTAAAATAATTGGTGCAAACTGTGCTATTTGGTCCATAGATAATATTTTGCTTTATGCTCCTAATTTAAGATTGTTGATCCTTAGGATTTACAAAAGCCTTGATTCTTAATTGTTCTTTACCGCTTTCAGTGTTTGCAGTAATGGTAACAGTTTTTGTTACCTGGTTTTGACCACTACCGTTGAATTTCACTAGCATTTCACCAGATTCTCCCGGAGCGATTGGTTCTTTAGTCCAGGTAGGGACAGTACATCCACAAGAACTGCTCGCATTGGTAATTACCAATGGTGCATTCCCTGTATTAGTAAATGTAAAGGTATGTTCCACAGCTGTACCCTGGTCTATGGTTCCAAAATCGTGTTCTGTAGCGTCGAAGCTTATCTCAGGATAAACTACTGCCTGTGAATCACGTTCAGCAGCTTCCTCTACATTTTCTGCTTTGACTTTGTTTGACGCATCTTCTTTACAGGAAGTGAAGGTCATTGCAGCAATAACTGCCAATAAAAGCATTCCTTTTTTCATGATTTTTAATTTAAAAAGTTAAGGCGATAAAATTAAGAAAATTTATTGATTACATGAGGCCCCGCCCCATTTTATTAAGTTTACCGTTTTCTTTGTATTCTTTGGAGAGTTTATCAAGCACCCCGTTGATAAATATGCTACTTTTTGGAGTACTGTATTCCTTTGCAATCTCAAGATATTCGTTAATAGTAACCTTCACCGGAATAGATGGGAATTTTAAAAATTCACAGATCGCCATTTTTATAAGAATGGTGTCAAGATCTGCAATTCTTTCTTTGTCCCAGTTCGGAGTTTTACCTTCCATTTCGGCGGCAAGGCTTTCGTCGTTTAATAGAGTTTTTCTGAATAGCTGAATCGCATATTCCTTATCGTCATCGTTTTTAAAAAGTTTGGTCAATGCCTGTTCGTTACCACCGGCTTTTAACTTCTGAAGCATTTTGACAATGGCAGTGTTCACCAGCGGAAGGTCATCTAACCAGGTGATTTTCTTATCCTCAAGATAATCATACAGCTTTTCATTTGGAGCTATGATCTCCCTGAAAATAAACAATATAAAATCTTTGTCGGCTTTAAAATCTGATGTTCGGGTAGACATATATGTCTCATAAGCATCACTCTCCCGTATTTCGTTTACGAGAATGCTTACATATTCGTCATCGTTCTTCCAGTTATTAAGTTTCCTAGCTTCGAGTGCGTTTTGCAGACTGCTATGATTTTCCAGTTTTACGAGCACCTCATTTTCCACAAATTTCCGGTTAGGATCCATTTCCTCCTGGGTAGGCAAATGTTTTTGCTGAGATTTCTCTAAATAACCTTCAGACTGGTGCTTGATTTCTACCATTAAATCCAAAAGCAAAAGATAGAGGTCGTACATTTCGTTCATGCTCTTCAGAAGAAATTTTTCCTCAGAGATCATACTGTCATTCTTACTTTGGGAGTACGCGTAAAGCGACTGCATTACTTTAACTCTAATATGTCTTCTGGTTAACATAGCTGTAAAAGAACTTTTAAAAATTAGCGGGGCGAAAGATGCATTTCTTTCGCCCCGCAAAAATACTATTAAATTAAAAACTGCTTAGCTTAAATTCAGTTTTTTTCTGTCTTCGATACGTTGTTGCGCTATCTGCAATGCTGCCACATGTGTGGAAATTTCATTTGCTTCAGCTTTTTTCAATATTTCCAGGGTGGTGTTGAAGATATTTTCAGTTTTTCTGCAAATTTCTTTCTTATCATAACCTTCAAGCTCTGCGTATACATTGATTATTCCGCCGGCATTTATCAAAAAGTCTGGCGCATATACGATTCCTTTTTCACGAAGAATGTTGCCATGCCTTTTTTCATCTGCCAATTGGTTATTAGCTGCACCCGCAATAATCTTAGCTTTTAATCTTTCTAAAGTATCATCGTTAATAGTGGCTCCAAGTGCACAGGGAGCATAAATATCAACATCTGCACTGTAAACATCTGCATCTTCATAAATAGACACTCCATAACGGGAGCGAATTGCTTCCAGGCGATCTCTGTTAATATCACTAATAAAGATCTCGGCTCCTTCATGAGTAAGGTGCTCTACAAGAGATTCCCCTACATGGCCAATTCCCTGCACCAATACCTTCTTTCCTTCTAAATGATCACTACCAAACCTGTACTGAGCTGCAGCTTTCATTCCCATGAAAACTCCGTAAGCAGTAATAGGAGATGGATTTCCGGCGCCTCCCCTGTCTTCAGAAATACCGGTAACATATGGAGTAACCTCTCTCACAAGGTCCATGTCTGAAGTTTCCATTCCAACATCTTCCGCAGTAATATATTTACCACTTAAAGAATGTACAAATTCCCCAAACTTCCGCATTAATTCGGGAGTTTTTTGAGTTTTAGCATCCCCAATAATCACAGCTTTACCACCACCAAGATTGAGGCCGGTAATAGCACTTTTAAAGGTCATCCCGCGGGAAAGACGCAAAACATCATTTAAAGCATCCCATTCATTCTCATAATTCCACATCCTTGTACCTCCAAGAGCAGGTCCTAAAACTGTGTTATGAATTCCAATAATTGCCTTTAATCCTGTATCTTTGTCGTTGCAAAAAACGACCTGTTCATGGTCGTCAAAAGATAACTGCCCAAAGACGGGAGCGGATTTTTTAAGGTCATTTGCCTTAACAACATCAACTGTCATACTTAATAAATTAGAATTTTTATAATATCTAAATTCAGAGGGCAAAATTAAAGAATATTTTAGTCTCAATAACAATTTACTGCCTTAAATTACGAATTTGGAAAAAAGGCAGGTTTTTAATGTATGAAGGAACTACAGCACCTTAATAAATATTTCCTCAAGTATAAATGGTATTTGATCATAGGAATTTTTATTACCATTTTAGCCAGAGTCTTTTCCCTGGTGACGCCAAGATTGATAAGAGAATCTACAAATGCCATTGAAAAATATGTAAATGGCGAAATACTTGAGGAATCTGTTGTTCGGTCGGAATTGATTACTAACATCCTCCTTATTCTGGGTGCAACCCTGGTTGCTGCTTTTTTTACATTTTTAATGCGCCAGGCCATTATTGTAGCTTCAAGGCACATTGAGTATGATCTCAAAAACGAGGTGTACAGGAAATATCAGGACCTTTCCCTGAATTTCTATAAGAATAACCGGACCGGAGATCTCATGAACCGGATTAGTGAGGATGTCTCTAAAGTACGAATGTATGCAGGTCCTGCCATTATGTATAGTGTCCAGACAGGAATACTGTTCATTGTAGTAATTCCTTATATGTTTACCCAGGCTCCGGAACTGGCACTTTACACTATTGCTCCTCTCCCAATCCTATCTTTCGCGATATACAAATTAAGTGTCGCCATTAATCAACGGAGTACGATCGTTCAGCAGTATTTATCTAAATTAAATACATTCACCCAGGAAAGTTTCAGCGGAATTTCAGTGATCAAATCCTACGGACTCGAAACGCAGATCAATACCTCGTTTGTAGAACTTTCCAACGAGAACAAAGAAAAGAACATTGATCTTGTGAAGGTACAGGCTTTCTTTTTTCCTTTAATGGTGTTGCTTATTGGAGCCAGTAACGTACTGGTGATCTATATTGGGGGAAGAAAATTTATTACAGGGGAAATTGATAACCTGGGAATCATAGTAGAATTCCTTTTATATGTAAACATGCTTACCTGGCCCGTAGCAACAGTAGGCTGGGTGACTTCTATTGTGCAACAGGCTGCAGCCTCACAGAAACGTATCAATGAATTCCTGCAGGAAGAGCCACAAATCACCAATCCAAATAATTCTTCTGAAGATGTTCAGGGTGCTATTGCATTTAAGAATGTCACTTTTACTTATGAAGATACCAATATTACGGCGTTAAAAGATGTTTCTTTTGAGGTAGAAAGCGGAGAAACCCTGGCTATTATAGGCAAAACCGGATCGGGAAAATCAACTATACTTGAATTGATAGGAAGATTATATGATGTTGAAAAGGGGGAAATATCTATAGATGGAAAGCCAATTGAGAGCATGAACCTTGAGGAATTAAGAAAAAGTATAGGCTATGTTCCGCAGGATGCTTTCCTCTTCAGTGATTCCATCAAGTCAAATATCAAATTCGGAAAAAAGGACGCCACAGATGAAGAGGTGTTTGAAGCAGCCAAAAATGCAGCTGTGCACAGAAATATTATAGGTTTCAGTAAAGGATATGACACCGTACTGGGGGAACGTGGTATTACACTTTCGGGTGGACAAAAGCAAAGGGTGTCTATTGCCAGGGCTATTATTCACGATCCAAAGATCCTGTTATTTGACGATTGCCTTTCAGCAGTAGATACTGAAACGGAAGAAGAAATTCTTGCCAACCTTCATAAAATATCCCAAAATAAAACTACCATAATCGTAAGCCACAGGATTTCGTCGGCCAAAAATGCCGATAAAATCATCATTTTAGAAGAAGGAAAAGTCATTCAAAGCGGCTCGCATCAGGATTTGATCAACGCAGGCGGTTATTATAAAGAACTATGGCTGAAACAACGGGATGAAAAAGAAATGTAAAAATTTGTTGCGGAATGTTAATTTTTTTTAGATTTTTGATCCAACGATTTACAAACCGTAAAAGATTATTTGATTATGAGCGAAAATGGAACGATTGAAAAAGAAGAAATTTTTTCCAAGGTATTAAGAGCCGGGAGACGTACGTATTTCTTTGATGTAAGGGCTACTAAAGCGAAAGACTACTACCTTACTATCACCGAAAGTAAAAAGTTCACTAATGATGACGGATCTTTTCATTACAAGAAACACAAAATCTACCTTTACAAAGAAGATTTTGCAGGCTTTAATGAAATCCTTCAGGAAATGACAGATTTCATCCTTGATGAAAAAGGCGAGGAAGTGATTAGTGAACGTCATCAGAAGAATTTCAAGAAGGAGTATGAAGAAACCGCTGCAGAACCAGCCACTGCTACTGCTACCTCAGCTGCTAGCTTCACCGATATCAGTTTTGACGACATATAGAACAATACTATAATTTTTATGAACCGTCCCGAGAAATCCGGACGGTTTTTTTATTTTACATTAAAAATAAAACCTATGCGTAACCTCATTTTTGGCCTGGGATTATTGATGAGTTTTAACCTCAGCGCCCAGCAGGAGTTTGACAATCTCGACCTCTCCTATTATCTTCCTCAGGATATTTCCTACAACGAAAACATCCCTAAACCTCAGGATGTATTGGGATATATTCCAGGGGAGTGGCACGTAAGCCATGATCTGCTTGTTTCCTATATGAGGATCCTTGCCGATGCTTCCCCCCGTATAGCCATTGAAAAGCGCGGAAACACCTATGAAGGTCGGCCCTTGATCCTCCTTACCATTACTTCGGAAGAAAATCATCAAAACCTGGAAGAGATCAGAAAAAATCACGTGGCTTTAACCGAAGATGGCTCGGGATCGTTGAATACTGAAGATATGCCGATTGTCGTGAATCAGGGATTTTCCATCCACGGAAATGAACCCAGCGGATCTAATGCTGCCCTTTTAGCAGCTTATTATCTTGCCGCTGCCGAAGGTCCCGAAATTGAAGCACTTCTCAACAATACCATTATTCTATTTGATCCTGCTTTTAATCCGGATGGTTTACAGCGTTTCGCTTATTGGGCCAACACTAACCGAAGCAAGAATATCAATACCGATCCGCAGGACCGGGAATACGATGAAGTATGGCCTGGAGGACGCACCAACCATTACTGGTTCGACATGAACCGGGACTGGCTTCCGGTGCAGCTGGCGGAATCTAAAGTTCGCCTGGAAACCTTTCACAACTGGTATCCTAACATCCTGACAGACCATCACGAAATGGGGTCGAATTCATCTTTCTTTTTTCAGCCGGGAATTCCGGAAAGAACGCATCCGCTGACTCCGCAGCTCAATCAGGAGCTTACTAAAGAAATAGGAACCTATCATGCCGCGGCTTTTGACAAGATTGGCTCCTTTTACTATACCGAAGAAAACTATGATGATTTTTACTACGGAAAAGGCTCAACTTTCCCAGACATTAACGGAAGTGTAGGAATCCTGTTTGAGCAGGGTAGTTCCAGAGGTCATGCGCAGGAAACCGATAATGGGATACTTACTTTCCCTTTCACCATTAGAAATCAATTTACTGCAGCACTATCCACGCTGGAAGCAGCACAGAAAATGAGGGTGAAATTACTCAATTATCAACGGAATTTCTACAACAATGCCCGTAAGGAAGCCGATCGTGGGGCTTATGCCTTCGGAAATTCCAAAGATGCTTCTTCAGCTTATCATCTAGCTGAAATTCTAAAACGTCATAAAATTGAGATCCACGAAGTGCAGGAGGCTTTCCGTAAAGACGGGAAAACCTTTGAGCCGGGAAGCAGCTACATCGTCCCAAAAAATCAGCGACAGCAGCGGCTTATCAAAGGAATGTTTGAAAGACGTACAGAATTTGCCGATAGTTTATTCTACGATATTTCGGCCTGGAGTTTTCCGCTAGCATTTAATCTTGATTTCACAGAAGATGCCGCTCTTAAAAATGCCGGACCAGAGATAGAGGAATTGCAGAAACCCACAGTAGAAAGTCCTGAGCAAAGTAATTATGCTTACCTGATGGACTGGCATTCTTATGAAGCTCCAAAGGCCCTGAACCAGATCCTGGAAAAAGGTTTACGTACCAAGGTTAGCATGAAGCCGTTCGAAGCTGAAGGACGTAAATTTGATTATGGAACTATCATGATTCCGGTGCAGAACCAGGAGCTGGATCAATCTGAACTTCATGATTTTATGCGGGAAGTTTCAGAAGCATCCAATATTTCCATTTTTGGAGTCACTACAGGCTTAACCCGCGGAATGAGCCTGGGAAGTAATAACTTCAGAGCACTGGAACCACAAAGTGTTGCCATGATTGTAGGAGAAGGAATTACTCCCTATGATGCAGGTGAGATATGGCATCTGTTCGATCAGCGATATGACATGATCCTCACTAAACTGGACCTGAAAGATTTTTCCGGTGCAGATCTGAGCAGATATACAGATATCATCCTACCAAACAGCTGGGGCAGTGCATTGGATGATAAAGATGTCGAAAAGTTGAAAACCTGGACAAGATCTGGAGGTACATTAATTGGCTACAGAAATGCCGCTCGCTGGTTTGACAGCAATGAATTTCTTGACCTGGAATTTAAAGAAAATGAGCTTGTTGCCAAAGATGTTCCTTTTGAGTTACAAAGGGATTTCCGGGGAGCACAGGGGATCGGCGGAGCTATTTTTGAAGCCAAGACAGACCGTTCGCACCCCGTGAATTTTGGATATAAAGATGATAGAATCCCTCTGTTCAGAAATACAACTTATTTTATAGAAGCAAAGGAGCAGAGTTACAATAATCCTATTCAATACACCAAGGAGCCTTTATTAAGCGGATACATCAGCAAACCAAATTTAGATTCTATTGCAGGTACGATTCCTTTCGTGCACAGGGATTTTGGAAGAGGAAACGTGATTCTCTTTACAGATAATACCAATTTCAGAGCTTTTTGGTACGGAACTAACAAACTGCTCATGAATGCTATTTTCTTTGGAGATGAGATGTAATTAATGGATGTGAGACAATAGGCTGTGGATTAAAAATTTAAAGAGGCTATCTAAAAAGCTTTTGTATTTCAATCTGAACTTGTTTCAGGTTGAAATAAATTCCGAAAACCGAATTAACAAGATTCTGAAATAAATTCAGGATGACAAATTTGACTTTTTTGGATAGCCTCTTTAGATTCTCAGCTTTCTGTACTTCTAAGGGTAGAATATTCTCAAGGAACGAAAACTTCCTTCTTTTGCTTTTGCGCTTCAGGAGTAGAATTTCTACCTGAACCGGAAAATGAACCCGAATTTCCATTTTGATTAAAATCCATTCGCTGAATACGCATGGCGTTTAAAATGGCTAAGAGGGTTACCCCCACATCGGCGAAAACTGCTTCCCACATCGTGGCGATTCCCATTGCTCCTAAAAGTAGTACCAGGGCTTTTATTCCGAAGGCGAGGCCAATGTTCTGCCACACAATTCTATGTGTGGCTTTGCTAATAGTAATAGCGGTGGCAATTTTGGAAGGTTGATCTGTCTGGATCACCACATCTGCGGTTTCAATGGTAGCATCAGATCCCAATCCTCCCATGGCAATACCTATATCAGCTAAGGTTATTACCGGCGCATCATTCAATCCGTCGCCGACAAAAGCCAGTACCCCGGAATTTTTCTTAAGCTTCTCCACCTCGTTAATCTTGCCTTCCGGAAGTAACTCACCAATAGCTAAATCCAATCCAAGCTCCCGACTCACCTTCTGCACTACCCGATCTTTATCTCCGGAAAGCATCACGAGTTTTGGAATTCCTATTTTTCGAAGTGCATCTATAGCAGTTTTTGCATCTTCTTTGATTTCATCTGCAATGCTGATGTATCCAACATATTTACCATTGATGGCGATTACCACGGTGGTTTCGGCGATTTCCTCAATTGTTTTATCATAAGGAATATCAAACTTCTGAAGCAATTTAGCGTTCCCTGCCAAGATACCAAATTCCTCTACCTGCCCTTTCATTCCGAGTCCGGCGATCTCTTCCACCTCTTTAACCACGGCAGATTCAAATCTGAAACCTGCACAATAAGATGTCACAGCTTTTGCCACAGGATGGGTAGACTGACTTTCCAGAGCAGAAACCAACGTCAGCATCAGGTCTTTATCAAAATCTTCAGCAACTACTTTTTGTACGTTAAACACTCCTTTGGTTAGGGTCCCGGTTTTGTCCATCACCACAGTGTCCACTTTCCGCATCTGGTCTAGATAATTGGATCCTTTAAAGAGAATTCCGTTACGGGATGCCGCCCCAATTCCTCCAAAATATCCCAGCGGAATTGAGATCATCAACGCACAGGGACAGGAAATCACCAGGAATACCAGCGACCTGTATAACCATTCTTCAAAAACGTACGTCTCAACAAGAAAGTAAGGCAAAACGACAAGTGCTGTTGCCAGTAACACTACAATGGGCGCATAAACTTTTGCAAAGCGAGTGATGAGACGCTGCGTTTTGGCTTTTCGGGTAGAGGCCTCCTGCACCATCTCCAGGATTTTTGAGAGTTTACTATCCTCAAACCGGCTCGTCACCTTAATAGAACTCACCCGCTCCAGGTTTATCATTCCGGCTAAAACTGTTTCTCCTTCATATTTTCTATCGGGTGCAGATTCTCCTGTAAGAGCTGCGGTATTGAAAGTGGCATTTTGAGAAATCAATTCCCCATCCAAAGCCACTTTTTCTCCGGGTCTTACCCTAATAGTACTTCCTACCGCTACAGAGGATGGATGCACCACCTTTACTGTTTTGTCTGGCTGAACTACCGCTACTGCTTCTGCCTGCACCTTCAGCAGACTTTCAATAGATTTTTTTGCTTTATTGACAGCTGCACCCTGAAAAAGTTCTCCCACGGCATAAAACAACATCACAGCTACCCCTTCAGCATATTCGCCAAGAAAAAAGGCTCCAATGGTAGCAATTCCCATGAGGAAAAATTCATTGAACACCTCTCCTTTTCCAATCTGCTTTATCGCCTTCCACAACACAGGACCTCCGACCGGCAGATAAGCTGCCCCGAAAAGTACCAGTTGTAGTGGCTGTGTAAACCATTCCGGTTCTACAAATTCTTTAAGGATAATTGCTATTGCCAGCAGAACAAAACTAATAGCAGCCAATCCATAATTCATGTATTTCCGGAAAAAACTCAAATTGGTTTTATCCTTATTCACGGAACCTGAAGAACAGGCACTACTTCCACAACAATCGCTCATAACATTTCCTTTAAACTTTAATACAGTTCAAAGGTAGCGTCTAAAACGTGCAATGGAATTGCGTTTTTAGGCTGTGCAATTAACACAAACCCCTTTTACAAGTAAGTTGGTTTCCATGGGGACAAAACCTTCAGGAAGGGATACTTCAGGAATTTTAAATTTAGGCAGGCAAAATGTATCTTCACAGCTGTTGCAAAAGAAATGAACGTGCATATCTTCAGGTGCGCATTCACAACCTTCCTGGCACAGAGCGTATTTAGTAGCACCCGTACCGTCTTCTATGCTGTGGATCAATCCTTTTTCCTGAAATGTTTTAAGGGTACGATATAACGTAACCCGGTCAGCCTTTTCAAAAGTATCTTCCAGATCCTGTAAACTCACTGCAGCTTTCTGTTTTTGCAGGGTTTCGAGCACCAGCAAGCGCATGGCAGTAGGCCGCACTTCCTTCTGTTCTAACTTGTTTTCAAGTTCTTTCATCATTTTGAGTTTAAAGAAGTATTAAGAGACCGATTTTTATAAAGATAAAGGCTTTCTTTGAATAGTTTCTGCAAAAATACTTTCTTCTGAAAAACATCCGGCACAACAAATTTATAAGGAACAAAAATTATGCCCACCCCTCCCGATCACTTTTGGGACTACGGATACCCCCTCCGAAGGAGGGGAATCGCATAGAGCTTGTCTTGTGAATGATTCTATCTACAACTGAAACTTAACTCCCCCATTGATCACGAATCCATCGACCGGGGCGTAGATGTCCCGGAACTGCGGATTAGAAATGGAACCTGTATAAATTGAATCAAACCTGGTTTGGCGGGTATCGGTGAAATTTTCGAAATTCAGAAAGATGGAAAAATTCTCCCATTTCTTTTCGGTCATTAACCCAAAGATCCAGTATTGCTCACCCGTAGTGCCATCACTTAGTTTCTGCGGGCCAAAATAGTAACCTTCCAGCCCAATCATGAGGTTGTCTTCCAGTTCATACATCAAGACATTGTTGAGGCGATGCTGGGCGACTAAGGGCATTTTAAAAGTATTCCCGTTGACGTGGCGGTTAACGTCTGCCAAAGTATATCCCGAAAACAATTTAAAGTTTCTGTAGCCCAGCTTCACATTGGCTTCCAATCCTTTTGTGTCAATGTACCCATCTGGCTGAATATATTCATAATAAGTGCTGCTGGGAGCATTGTTTAAAATAAGTGGCTTATCTACTTTGGTGTAAAACAAAAGCGTATTTAGGCTAAAATCCAGGACCTCAAACAACTCCGTACGATAATTCACATCCACATTGACACCAAGAGATCTTTCGGCTTCGGTTTCAGAAACATCAATGGGAAGCACATTTTGAAATTGCAATCTTTCAGCATCTTCAGTAAAAATTGTGGGAGTCTTATACCCAAGTCCGCCACCAATACGGGCGGTAACTTTGGGAGAAAAATTGATCATTGCTGAAATTCGCGGCAGCACAAATGTTCCGTATTCGTTCTGATAATCTATTCTTAATCCCGATTCCAGGCTAAAGGTGTTGGAAAGCCACCAGTTATTCTGAACAAATCCCCCAAAAGTAACGTGGTTGTAATCTACCGGTTCAGATTCCATGGCTTCATCCTGATCAAAGCGATCGACCCATAAATTCAGTCCTGCCACCCATTCAAAATTGCTTGCTCCAAAATTATAGGAAATCTCATTAAAAGAAGCAAATTGATCTCCAGAAAAAACAAAATCAGGAATTTCGATCTTCCGTTCAAAAAAACTAAAACTGTTTTTCACACTCAGCGAAGATCCATCATCAAAAGCAGTATGGAATCCGGCGCGGGTAGTAATTCTTTCGGTATTGTTTCTTTCAAAATAGGGGTTTTCCACATCCTCACCTTCAATATAATCAATGTTTCCTCCTGTTCGTTCTTCGACGACTGTATTCACTCCAACATCAAGCGTAGTGCGGTCATTGAAATAATAAAACAAACGGGGATTCACCGTATATCTCCTGAATTTTGGAATGGCTGTCAAACCAATATCTGCGGGATCGTAGGGGCTCCCCAGGTTATAAGAGGCAAAAACGGTGGCTCCCAGTTTTTCTCCAAAAGTATTTCTGTAAAATGCACTCGCGTCAAGCCCTAGCGCCGAAGTTCCGTTTAGTAAAAAATCGATTTGCTGATCTTCTGTGGGCGTTTTGGACACCAGGTTCACCAGGCCGGCTATTGCCCCGCCACCATAAAGGGTGGAAGAAGCTCCTTTCACTACTTCTACCTGCTGCAGATCCAGCGGAACTATCTGTAGCAGACTGAGTCCTCCTGAAAATCCGGAGTATAAAGGATATCCGTCTTTAAGCAGCTGGGTGTATTTTCCGTCCAGCCCCTGAATCCTGATGCTGGAATTATAGGAAGTTGCCGAAGTTTGCTGCGTCTGGATTCCGGTGGTTTCGTTGAGCAACATCCTAATATCTCCGGGTTTCATGTTTCCTTTCTCACCAAGTTCTTCGCCCGAGATCACCTCGACCCGTGTTGGCAGATCTGCTATCGTCCTTCGCGAACGGGTGGCAGAGACGATCACTTCCTCCATCTCTTCTCCACCCGGAAATAGTAGGATTTCCGGAATTTTTTCCTGTTCTAGTGGAAACTTATAGGTAATCTCCCGTGTTTCAAAACCAACATAACTAAAAATAAGAGTCTGCTCTCCATCAGGAATGGCTTCAATGGTTACGATTCCCTCCATGTTGGCTGTAGCTCCAAGTTCTGTACCCTTTACCAATGCATTCGCTCCTAAAAGAGGAGCACCTACTTCTGCATCAATTATTTTTGCTTCAAATTTATTTTGGGCACCGCTAATGGTCACCACAAAAAAGGCCAGTATGACCCATATATTTTTATACATTATAGAAATTTAAAATGTGTAATGATTGAATCTGTAAATGTTTACTTCGGAATAATCATTAGATAACTTGCGGCGGCTGCCAAATAGAAGAAGTATATTCCGAATAACAGAATTTTTGCTCCCTAAAAGTCTTTGCTTCTGAAACTATAGAGAAACCACCTGAATCCGGTGTTTCATAAAAAATCACAAAGCCATTACAGCTGCCACAACTTAAAAATGGAGAACAGTTTTCACAGGCATTATCTTTATGTTCCTTCTGTTCTACAGAAATTTCATCTCCACAATCGTCAAATTCACAGCAGGGAATGCAGTTAAAAGTCAGTACTAAAAATGACCATATGATGACAAACACTTTCACATCTGCAAAATTAGGAAAAATGAAAATAACCTATCCTTATGCGAGAGGTTTTCTATTGCTGTTGTTTTTTTAGCAGAGAAATCACCTTTTCGGGATAATCAGAAATAATTGCATCCACTTTCAGGTCTATCATTCGCTGGATATCCTGCCTTTCATTAACCGTCCAGGGAATTACCTGTAATCCTTTAGTCTTTATAGCAGAAACAGTAGTGCTGTCCTTCAGTAAAGAAAAGTGCGGACTATAAATTTCGGGAAGGAAATTCAGTTTTCCAAGATTTTCATTTATACTTCCATTTTCCACAAGAAAGGAAACCGGAATTTCCGGATAATTTTCCCTAAGGATGTGGAGCGGTTCAGGATCAAAAGACTGCATTACAACTTTCTCTTCAATATTTCCACCCTTTATCACCTGCATCACGAGATCTACAAATTCTTCAGGATAAGGTTGAAAAGAGCCATAGTTTTTAGGATCAGATTTTATTTCAATGTTATATCCCACCGGTTTCAATTCCTGGGACATGACATAATTTTCTATGGTATCAATTACTTCCGACAATAAAGGTTTGTACGCTTTAATTTTTTTCTGTTTTAAAAACCTGCTGTTTCTTCCGGAACCTGCATCAAATTGACGGATGTTGTCATAATCCATCTTATAATGGTTATAGCTTTTCTCTTCGCCAGGATAAATCCTTTGAGAGGTGGGCGTCAGCATGTATTCAGAAGACATGAAAGGTTCATGGGAGACCACTACTTTTTTGTCTTTGGAGATTACTACATCAAGTTCCAGGACATCCACTCCTTTTTTAACAGCGCTTAGAAAAGCAGGAATGGTATTTTCAGGAAAATTTCCTCTGTCGCCCCTGTGACCCTGAACTTCTATTCTATTTTTTTCTTTCGACTGTTGCATTTCAGGATTTTTACAGGAGATAATTGTACTGGCAGATAGTAAAACTATACCCGGAATAAACCACCTGAAGTTATTAAACATATCACTCCTGCTAAATTATCTAACCAACCCTTTGCCCGTTTTCCACCTTAAAATCGAGGTTTAGGAGTACAATATCATTATCGGGACCTACGGCTCCAAGCACCAGGCATTCACTCATTAAGTTGGCAATTTGTTTCTTCGGAAAATTCACCACTGCCACTATTTGCCTGTTCAACAGCTCTTTTTTTGAATATCTGACGGTGATTTGCGCTGAAGATTTCCGGATCCCTATCTCGGGTCCAAAATCTATTTTTAGCTGGTATGCCGGATTTCTTGCTTCTGGAAAATCATTGACCTCAATAATAGTTCCTATTCGCATTTCTACTTTTTCAAAATCATTCCAGGTGATTTCCATTTATCTAAACATATTATAATGACCCAGGGCCTATTAAAAGAAACTGAATATCTTTGAAAAAAGAAGGTTTTTTACCTTTAATTTCGTGGCTATAGAACTGTCCTATTCAGACCACTGCAAAAATGATTACCGAGACCGGCCACAACGCTGCAATTTCGGAAATAAAAAAGTTTCCTACTATACAAAGAGCTGCGAAAATCACCATTGGTCTAATGTTCTCATTTTTGTTAATTTTAGCTGCAACAAGATAATAATTTTGCAACTATTCCAGTGTAAATTTGTATTTTCAGAACCTGAAGTTATAATAAAATGGCAGAAACTGTTTCAAAAATGATCCCTCTGGGTACCAAAGCTCCCGACTTTCAATTACCCGATGCTGTAACCGCAAATCTTCATTCTTTGGAGGATGTGCGCGGCGAAAAAGGCACGGTGGTTATGTTCATTTGCAATCATTGCCCATTTGTAAAACATGTGGCCGATGAAATTGTGAGGGTAGCAAACGACTACCGCGTACTTGGTTTCGGATTTGTGGCCATTAGCAGTAACGATGTAAACGAATTTCCAGAAGATCATCCAGACCTCATGTGGCAATTTGCCCGAAAACACAATTTTACGTTTCCTTATCTCTACGACAGAACCCAGATAACAGCTATAGACTACAAAGCTGCCTGCACCCCCGATTTCTTCCTATTTAATTCTGATTTAAAACTGGTATACCGAGGCCAGTTGGACAATTCCCGTCCCGGCAATGGAATTCCTGTAAACGGAAGAGATTTAAGAGAAGCCCTGGATGCCATTTTAAACAACCGCAAGATCCCTGGACCACAAAAGCCCAGTGTAGGTTGTGATATCAAGTGGAAATATCGCTAAGCTCGCTGGACACTTCATTCAGGAAGAATTATTTTCAGAAAATAAAAAATAGCTATCCCATCAATGTTATTTATGATGGCTTTATGTCCTGATACAGGTATCTATTTAGTAACTTTAGTTTTTAATCACTAAAATTCAAGAAGATGAGTTTGAGACTAGGAGACAAAGCACCCGATTTTGATGCACTGACATCTGAAGGAAAAATAAATTTCTATAATTATCTGGGAGACAGCTGGGGAATCTTGTTTTCCCACCCTGCAGATTATACCCCGGTTTGCACCACTGAACTGGGAGCAGTAGCTAAATACAAAGATGAATTCGAAAAACGCAACACCAAAGTACTTGCTTTAAGTGTAGACGGGGTGGAATCCCACAAAGGATGGATTGAAGATATTAATGAAACTCAAAATACCACGGTGAATTTCCCGCTGATAGCAGATGAGGATAAGAAGGTCGCCAATCTTTACGACATGATTCACCCAAACGCCGACAATACTTTAACGGTGCGTTCGGTTTATGTCATTGGCCCTGATAAGACTATTAAATTAATGATAAGTTATCCTGCCAGTACAGGAAGGAATTTTGAAGAATTATTACGGGTAATAGATTCGTTGCAGTTAACAGCCTACAGAAAAGTGGCTACTCCGGCGAACTGGAAACATGGCGAGGATGTGGTCATTAGTCCATCAGTTTCCAATGATGAAGCTAAAGAGATGTTCCCTAAAGGTTTTAAAGAAGTACGCCCATATTTAAGAATGACACCCCAACCAGATGGTGACCAGGGCAAGGAATCGTCGAAAAGCAGCAACAAGAATGCTTCCGGTTCAGATAATGAAGCCAGCAAAATATTTCCGAAAGGATACAGGGAATAATTCACCAACTGAATTAAATGTCTAGTCCTAAATAACCGATACAGTTTATTAAAGGATTAAATTTATTAAAGAAAGCTGAACAATACATCATTGTTCAGCTTTTTTTGATCTGTATTGTAT
>NZ_BMXB01000024.1 GCF_014651535.1 Salinimicrobium marinum | reverse complement strand
TACTGCATCCAGTGGGAGAGTATGTCGCCGCCTTTTTTTAGAACCCTTCATCATGTATTTGATGAAGGGTTTTTTTTTGTAGTAAAACCAGCCCGGCCTGCAGGTATCCTTCCGTAAAAGGAGGGGAGTTTCTTTTCAATGAACTAGTAAATGTAGTAAGAGGGTATCTGCTGAAGTTATGGTATGTAAAGAGTTGAAAATCTTAGTTCCCTTTCATACTAGGGGTGGGCTACTCCCGAAGGACGGGGGGAACTTTGGAATTCAGGAATTTATTGCACTTCTGTTCTCATCCTGCTTTGCAGATAGCTGTTCGAGGAAAGGGAAGTCCGTAGATGGGGGAGGGCCCGGGGGTTCTGAAAATCCTCGTGAGGAACCTAATCCACGCCGCCTTGAAGGCCCTCCTGCGGAGGAAGGGAAATTTATTAAAATAAAAAAGCTGAGCCTGAGAGGTAGTGTGGCTTACGTGATTACTATAAAGATTTAGAACTCCGAACCATTAGCTTTCGGAAGAGAAGTTCCAGAAGGGCCAGGAAGACCAGGCTATTATTGATCAATAAAATCTTTATACTCCAAAAAGAATTCTTCTAAAAGTGCCATGTTTTTGTTCAGGAATTGCTGGGTTTGAGGCCAATCATTTCTGTTGTGTACATTTATTCCCTCTTTTCTGATATATATTCTGGAGATTACTTTCCCATTGTCCAGCTCATAATCCTCTGCATATTCTATTTCCGGAATATAATCTTCTTTTAATACAGCATTGAGGCTTTTCAGCTTTTCGAAATAATATTTTCTAAAAACTTCATCTGTAGAAGTAATTTCTATGGCTACTTCAGCATATCTTTTGGTGAAATCAAATTTCAGACTAAAGTCTTTAATTTTTGTGTTGTACAAAATCCATTTCCTCTGGTAGGTTTTTCCGAAGTTGATCCAGAATTCCTGGCGTATCTTTTTCGACTCTTCCCGGCTGTACATGGCAATAGCTTATTAAATATTAAAAAGTAACATGGTGATTACAGTAAATAGGCCACTATAATTCCGGCTATAATTACCAAAAGTTTTCCCAGGTTGAATTTGTGATTTTTAGAAGCTTCAAAAAGAATGGTGGTTGAAATATGTAAGAAAATACCAATTACCACAGAATTTATATACACTTCAAACTGTTTGATTACTTCAAAATTCCTGGATAACCAGCTTCCAAGCGGAGTCATTAATCCAAACAAAATTAGAAAAAAAGCAGCTTTAGGTTTTCCTATTTTAGAATTAAGTAAAAAAGTGGCTAAAATGATGGCTACCGGAATTTTGTGCAACACAACACCGTGAAGCAGATGTTCTCTGTCATTCAATGGAAAACCCTCCAATAGGGAATGAATACATAAACTAATGAGCAGAAGCCAGGGGAATTTTGTGGAATTCTCATCGTGGTGTAAATGGCCATGTTCCGCTCCTCTGGATAGGAACTCCAGAGAGATTTGAAGTAGGATCCCACCCATAATAAAAATTCCTATATATGGATTTTCTGTAGCGTAAACATCCGGAAGGAATTCAAAAACTGTTACTGAAAGTAAGTAAGATCCACTAAAGGCAAGCAATAATTTAAGTCCCAGTGCATTTTTAGGTTTCAGAAACAGGGCCGTGGCAAATCCTATTACCACAGATAAAATAGGCAAAAAGTAGATCATTTACTAAAAACTAAGATAAGTCGGTCAGATTCTTTTTCATCATACTTTTCCAGCTGATAACTGCCAAAGATATGTTTTAAATTAATTCCGGCGCGATCAAAATACTCTTTGAAATCTTCCAGGGTCAATGCTTTGACTTTTTCAGTGAAATTATAGGATTCGTCTTCATCATGAAAAGCAATGTTTTTGAGAATATACCCTCCATGATAATTCCGGGTGATCCTAAAATCAATACCTTTTACCGTTTTTACTTCAGAAGGAATTAAATTCCGGATGACTTTTTTTACGTTCATAAAATCGATAACCCCATGTCCTTCTTCTTTTAATTCTTCCTTAATTGCTTTAATGGTGCGGAAGTTATCTTCTTCTGCCTCAAAATATCCAAAGCTGGTAAAAAGGTTAAAAACAGCATCAAATTCTTTGTCCATAGGTTTGCACATATCGTGTACCTGGAAATGAAGTTTGCTGTTCTCGAATTGCTTAGCAAACTCGATACTGTTTTGTGAAAGGTCCACTCCGGTGACTTCAAAATCAAGCTTACTTAAAAAAAGTGAATGCCTGCCTTTTCCACATGCCAGATCCAGAATTGTGGAACCTTTTGGTAACCTCAAAAAGGAGGTAAGGTTTTTCATAAATAATCCCGCTTCTTCGTAGCCGCGGTCTCTGTAAAGGATGTGGTAGTAAGGGGTGTCAAACCACGAGGAAAACCAGTTTTCTAGTGTTTTTGCCATATCGTGCAAAATTAATGTATTTTTGCCTCTAAGAGGAATGATCTTATGGGAAATAATTTTAAAATGCTGGCCAAAACACTTTATGGTTTTGAGCCTGTTCTTGCGAAGGAATTAAGAAATTTAGGTGCAATAGATGTCAAAGAAGGAGTACGATCTGTTACTTTTTATGGTGATACGGGTTTTATGTATAAAGCCAATTTATCGTTACGAACGGCTATTAAAATATTAAAACCTTTTAAAAGTTTTAAAGTCTTTTCTGAAGAAGATCTTTATAAAGAGATCTATAATATTGACTGGGAGCAATTTCTTGAAGCTACAGATACTTTGGCTATCGATGCCACGGTTCATTCTGAAAAGTTTACACATTCCAAATATGTCGCCTTAAAATCCAAGGATGCTATTGTGGACAGATTCAGGGATAAATTTGGAGAACGTCCGGGGATCGATCTGGATTTCCCGACCTTAAGATTAAATATTCACATTGAAAAGAATGACTGTACCGTATCCCTTGATAGTTCGGGACAGTCTCTTCATAAACGCGGATACAAATCTGCTACCAACATTGCTCCCATCAACGAAGTACTGGCTGCGGGAATGCTGTTACAGTCTGGCTGGGATGGCCAATGTGATTTTCTTGATCCCATGTGTGGAAGTGGAACGATTTTAATAGAAGCGGCCATGATTGCCTGTAATATTCCGCCGAACCTAAACCGTAAGGAATTTGCTTTTGAAAAGTGGAAAGACTGGGATGAAGACCTTTTTGAACAAATAGAGAGTTCTGTTTTAAAGAAACTACGAGATTTCCATTTCACAATAAAAGGATATGATACAGCTCCTTCTGCTATACGTAAAGCGCAGGATAACATAGATAATGCTAACCTATCTGAATTTATTTCGGTTGAACAAAAAGATTTCTTTGAGAGTGAAAAGCAAACCGAACGACATTTACACATGGTGTTTAATCCACCGTATGGAGAACGCCTTGAGATTGACATGCCGGTCTTCTATAAATCGATTGGTGATACCTTAAAACAGGATTATCCCGGAACTCATGCCTGGTTTATAACTTCCAATCTGGAGGCGATAAAACATGTAGGGTTACGGCCTTCACGGAAAATTAAATTGTACAATGGCGCTTTAGAGTCCAAGCTGTTAAAGTATGAAATTTATGAAGGATCTAAAAAGGCAAAAAAGAATCCCGATAACCAGAATTAGCTATTATAACTTATATAAAGGAATAAGGTAGGAAATGGCGTAGCCGTATCCCACTCCAATGGAGCTGCCGTCATACGTCCTGTTAAAACCCGGGACGTACAGATTATCAAAATTTCCGGGGGTAGCCTGTCCAATCATTCTTTTTAATTGCACATGTGCTCCCAGGTAAAGGTTATTGAGAACTTCAACCTTTATTCCCAGCTGCATTTCAACCCAGTTTGCTGTTAAATTATTATACTCCTGGCCTTCAATCCTGGTGTCCCTTTCAAAATACGGATTCCGGGTGTAAATGGAATATTCTTCCAGTTCGGTTGAAAAGCTGGCAAAGGCATATCTTATCCCTACATAAATGCTGTTTTGCATTCCCTGCCAGTTTCTGTACGCATTATAATCTATTCCGAGTTTTATATAACTTCCGCTGCCATTGGCTGTAATATTTTCTTCAATGATCTGGTCTTTTTCATTCCCCAGTTCAGCCGCCAGGTAATAATTTTCATAGACGCGATAATCCCCGTTCAATTCCAGTCCGCGGTAATCATCATCCAGCAATGTGCGTAAAGGTTTAGCAAGGTCTATTCCAACCCTTAGGCCATATTTCTCCCGAAAATCTAAGGAATCCTCCTGCGAAACAGCCTGTTCCTGCTGTGCAAAAATATAAGGAGCCTGTAGGAAAACAAGACTAATGAATAATATGAATATGTGCTGTTTCAGTTTCATTTTCTACATCAGTTTGTTGTTCAATATCGTCTAAGATCCAGTTATTATCATCTTCAACTATTTCTGCCTGCAGCCCAAGGAAATTTACTTTATATCCGCAGGCTCTGTTGAGATATTCAGGTGATGGATTATAAAAGAAGCTTAAAGTGTCAATATTCTCATTATCGGCTCCACTATTCTTGATAAATAGATATTCAGTAGTATTTTGATCTGTTCTTAACGGAATGGCAATCTGGTTGGTAGTGGAAGAGGCCGATAAAGTATCTTCTTCTCCCACTGCCTGTACAGTGAGGCTTTGTACTGCCTTTAACCGGGTATTATCTTCTACATCATAGAATTCAATGGTGAGCAGGGGAGTCACCTGAGTACTTTCAGGACAAATATCGTCCTTCTGACATCCGGAAACAAGAAAGAAAAAACCAAGTGCTATAAAGATTTTCTTCAGATTTTTCATACTCTTTTTTCTAAACAAACCACATTTTCCACATGGAAGGTTTGCGGAAACATATCTACTGCCTGTACTTTTGTAACTTTATAATGCTCGTCCAGCAAAGCAAGATCCCTTGCCTGAGTAGCTGAATTACAGCTTACATAAACGATTCGCTGCGGCAAGATACCAATAATTTGTGCAATTACATCCTTGTGCATCCCGTCCCGTGGTGGATCTGTTATGATCACATCGGGTTGTCCGTGCGTTTGGATGAATCCGGCGGTAAACACTTTTTTCATGTCGCCGGCATAAAACTCGGTATTGGTAATGTTGTTTAGCCTGGCATTCTCTTTGGCATCTTCAATAGCTTCCGGTACAGCTTCCACACCAATCACCTTTCTTGCTTTTGCAGCTACAAACTGGGCAATGGTACCTGTTCCCGTATAAAGATCGTATACCAGTTCATCTCCTGAAAGATTTGCAAAATCACGGGCTATTTTGTACAGCTCGTATGCCTGGTCTGAATTCGTCTGGTAAAATGATTTTGCATTAATCTTGAATTTCAGGCCTTCCATTTCTTCAAAAATATGATCGCGACCTTTATAGCAGATCACTTCCTGATCATAAATGGTATCATTTCCTTTGGGATTGATCACATATTGAAGGGAAGTAATTTCCGGAAATTGTGCTGCAACAAAATTCAGCAGTAACTCTCTCTTTTCAATGTTCTCTTCGAAAAACTGGATCAACACCATGATCTCTCCGGTGGAGGAGGTTCTAATCATGAGGGTACGTAACATCCCGTGCTGATTCCGCGTATTGAAAAACGGAATATTATTCGCTATTGCGAATTCTTTGATGCTGTTACGGATTCCGTTGCTGGGTGCCTGCTGAAGGTGACATTCCTTAATATCAAGGATCTTGTCCCACATGCCGGGAATATGGAATCCAAGAGCATTTCGTTCTTCAATATCTTTTCCGCTTTGGATTTCCTCCTGGGTTAGCCAGCGGCTGTCACTAAAAGAAAATTCCATTTTATTCCGGTAGAAATAGATCTCTTTACTTCCGAGAATAGGAGTGACCTCCGGAAGTTCTATTTTTCCCAGGCGGGTAAGATTGTTCACCACTTCTTTCTGCTTGTAATGTAACTGGTGTTCATAGCCCATAAACTGCCACTTGCAACCACCACAAACACTAAAATGGATACAGGATGGTTCTACACGCTTGTCTGAATATTCATGGAAATTGGTCGCAGTACCTTCATAATAAGCTTTCTTTTTCCTGGTTGTCTGCACATCTACCACATCTCCCGGCACTGCATTATTTATAAAAATCACTTTCCCGTCGGGTGCTTTGGCAATACTTTTTCCTTTTGCTCCCGCATCTATAACCGAAAGCTCTTTAAATTCTTTATTTCTGTTCTTTCTTCCCATGCCGCAAAAATAGGATAAATGCTCAGATTTATTGAACGAGTCGTTGAAAAATTCGCTAAACATTTAGTAATTTGCGACTTCTGAATTTGGGATGATTTCTCTCCTCCAAATACCTCAAAGATTGTATTTCCGGAAAGCAGGAATTTCTTTTTTAATAACATTTAAAAATCAAAAAATGTCGATTTCAGAAAAAATTACTTCAGAAGAAGCAATCCGGTTAGAAGACAAGCACGGTGCGCATAACTATCATCCGCTTCCGGTTGTGCTGGAACGTGGGGAAGGAGTGCATGTGTGGGATGTAGAAGGTAAAAAATATTACGATTTTCTTTCAGCTTATTCTGCAGTAAACCAGGGGCATTGTCATCCAAAAATTGTGGGTGCAATGACAAAACAGGCAGAAAAACTCACGTTGACTTCAAGAGCTTTTCACAATGACATTCTTGGGAAATACGAAAAATTCGCTACAGAATATTTTAATTTCGATAAGCTTTTGCCAATGAACACAGGGGCAGAAGCCGTGGAGACGGCCATCAAAATTGCTAGAAAGTGGGCGTATGAAAGAAAAGGAGTAGACGAAGCGGAAGCACAGATTGTGGTTTGTGAAAATAATTTCCACGGAAGAACCACTACCATTATTTCCTTTTCCAATGATGAAGGTGCACGTAAGAATTTTGGACCGTATACCCCGGGATTTATTAAAATAGCGTACGATGATCCTGATGCTCTTGAAGAGGTATTGAAAAACAACAAAAATATTGCCGGATTCCTTGTGGAGCCTATCCAGGGTGAAGCCGGAGTGTATGTTCCTTCTGAAGGATTTCTTACCAGGGCTAAAGAGCTTTGTGAACAACACAATATCCTTTTTATTGCCGATGAAGTACAGACGGGGATTGCAAGAACCGGAAAATTACTGGCCGTAGACCATGAAAATATCAAACCCGATATCCTTATCCTCGGAAAAGCTATTTCGGGAGGAGTTTATCCTGTTTCTGCTGTTTTGGCCGATAATGAAGTGATGGATGTGATCCAGCCGGGCCAACACGGTTCTACTTTTGGAGGTAACCCTGTAGCCTGTGCTGTTGCAATGGCTGCTCTCGAAGTAATTCGGGATGAGAATTTAGCTGAAAATGCTGAAAAATTAGGAAACCTTTTCCGTAGAAGATTAAATGATTTCATTAGAACATCAGGTATCGTAAATCTGGTGCGGGGGAAAGGACTTTTGAATGCTATCGTGATTGATGATTCTGAAGACAGTTCTACTGCCTGGGATATTTGTATGAAATTAAAGGAGAATGGTTTACTTGCCAAACCTACTCATGGTAATATCATCAGGTTTGCGCCCCCTTTGGTGATGAACGAAGCTCAGTTAAATGATTGTGTGGATATCATCATCAAGACGCTAAAAGAGTTTGAAAGGGAGTAAGCTTTTTTGACTTTTAGTACAAAAGAAAAAGAGGCTGTCTAAAAAGCTTACAATCACAATCGTCATTCTGAATTTATTTCAGAATCTTATTATTCTGATTTCCAGGATTTTTAAGAACCTGAACAAGTTCAGGTTGACGTAAAAAGTGCTTTTTAGAAAGCCTCTTATATTATATCAAATTTTAAGAATTGGCATTTTGCCGCTCCATTTCTCTCATGATCTCTTCCTGCATTTCATAATACCCTTCAATACCGTAGATTGCGAAGTAGCCTATTATTAACAGAAGGAAGATCGCATTGATGACAATACCAATAATCGCCAGTATCTTTCCGGTTTTAACGTTGCCGTAGCCTGTATAGAGTTCAGGATTTGCTACATAGGTTTGTTTGGCTTTATTAGCTAATACCAGGGCAACAATTCCTAAAATTAATCCTGGGACGCCATAACAACAGCAGGTAATGATTGATAAAATTCCGAGGACGAGGATAAGTGTTGAATTCGGTGTGGTTTGTCTTTCCATAATTAAAATTGATTTGGTTTAGTTTAGTTGAAAAAGTGGTTCATTTTATAAATGTAAGCAGCAATAATAATTACTGCATTAAAGATGATGAGCCCAATCTTCAGGAGCCAATCATTTTTAAATTTAACAAATAAATTAACAATCAGGAAGGAAATGAGAACTATCAGGGAGTAAACCGCAGGAAACATTTTAAAAGCTGCATTAAACTCTCCCTGAAACACCAGCATGAATGCCCGCTGAGCTCCACAGCCGGGGCAATCAATCCCGAATATTTGTTTATTGAGACAGGGTATCATGAATTCTTCCATACAACTAGTTGTAATTTAGCACAGAAATTTTGCTTGTTTTCACAGTTCCGTCACGGTGCAACACTCTTACAAGATAAACGGAATTGTAAAGATGACCTGTAGCAAAGCTATGAAAATCTTCTTTTTCAGACGTTTTCCTGCTAAAAATCTCTTTGCCCGAAAAATCAAATAAACTTACTGAAACAACAGGGGAGGAGGGAATATTAAACATTAGACTACCCGCACGGCACCTTTTGGTCTTGGTTTCAGGAGCATAGAGCATATCTATTCCGAAAACCAGTTTCCTGGCTGGTCTGTTCCTTGGTGCACTATTTTTGTATAATGCTATTGGCCCATGCACATAAAATACCTTTTCCTTTACATAAATATAATTGCTTTTCGCAGGGGAAGCAGGTTTCACCGTTAGTTGAGAAAAACAGGAGTTCCCAATAAATAAAAAAAGAATAAAGACGTAAAGTTTTCCCATTTTCCCGAGCTTTGTTCAGATTTAATTTATTTAGTATTGTTATTCTCTCATTGGTAGAATATAACGCTGATAAACAATTATTTATGAAAAGTAATACTTCCCAGGTGGTCAATACGGCATGCATAATTATTGGTGGTGCTCTGTTGATATACCAGATCTCTACCACCGAAAAGCACCCTTATCTCATGATCCTTGGACTGGTGCTTCTTATGTTTGGCTTGTACAGGGCGACTAACTTCTGGGTGGAAACCAAAGATGACCATAAGAAAGATGAGAATTCCGATGTAGATAAAAATCCATAGCTATGTATAAACCGGGAGAGAAAGTAGCAGTGCTTGATGACACGCTTGAGGGAAAGGTGGTGTCTGTGGAAGGAAATACGGTTTCCATTGAAACTACAGAAGGTTTCCTGTTGGATTTTCAGGAAAACGAACTGGTAAGGATAGAAGCTCCTCATGATCTTGTGCCAAATGATCCTGAAGTTTTTTCAGAAGTAATCAGGGAAAAAGAATCTTTTAAGAAGCGAAAATCTCAACGGATCAAACCAAAAGAGCGGCATTTACCTGCAATGGAAGTTGATCTTCATATTCATAAATTGGTCAATTCCTATAGGGGAATGAGTAATTATGATATGTTAACTATACAGCTTGATACGGCAAAAAGACAACTGGAATTTGCGATGAGCAAAAGGATCCAGAAGGTTGTTTTTATTCACGGAGTAGGGGAAGGGGTTTTAAAAGCCGAACTCGATACGCTTTTTAGCAGGTATGAGAATTTAAAATACTACGATGCCGATTACCAGAAGTACGGTCTTGGGGCCACCGAAGTGTACATATTTCAGAACGCTTAGTTAGTCTGCACCTTCAGTTTCTTCTTCTTCTTCTTCTTCAGAATCCTCAGGTTCCCCATTGTCTTCATCTTCTAACGGATAAGTAATTGTTTCTGTAGTTGAATTAAGAATTCCGAATTCATAGTTGCCCAAAGTAATTGATTCTCCGTCACCGCCCTGTCTTTGCAGAGTTACATTTTCTAGATTAACAAAATACCGGTAAGATACCTGGATATCATTTTTCCTCACAATGGTATCACTAACCGGGAAAAAATCACTTATTTCTGGATTAAGATAGGCGGGCAGGCCATCTTCATTTACATTATTGCCAGGGTTTTGGTTCTCGCTAGAAACTTCATTCCGTGTTAATATTTCATCACCATCATCATCAGTATCCAGATAATCGGGAATCCCGTCACCATCAGAATCCGGAAATCCGTTTGCAGTAGCTTCTGCTTCCACATCATTGACTTCATAGGATGTAAGGACGTTGTCGTTATCATCATCAATATCCAGATAATCTGGAATTCCGTCGCCATCACTATCGGGATACCCATCTGCAGTTTGTGCTGCATCTACTGCCATTTCTACAGAAGATAGAACTCCATCCTGGTCATGGTCCTCGGTATTCTGGCGAACGCTGTTAATTATAATCTCGCCCCCGGTAGTACTGCGATATTCCTCGTTTACATTGGGAGAAGTAGGAGGAACTTCATTACAAAAATAGTCGGCACTTACTTCTCCGTCAAAAGTTCTGTAAACCACGAAATTCTGGTCGTCCAACTCAATGGTTAGAGGTTCATCCAGTTCTCTTATTAAGAAATCTTCATCGACTGGTTCCAATTCAAACACCAGTGCTATGGCTTCATTCGATAACTCATTGTTCAGCTTAAAAAAGACCTGCAGGTCGTCCCTTCCCGCACAAGTCTCGATATTATTATCATCGAAATCAAAATCAGTCACAATCAGGTCTCCGTCATCACAGGAAATTAAAAAAAGAGCGGCAAAAAGTGCCAGAAAGTAGTTCTTCATTGTGCGGGTTTTGAGCAAAATTAAAGTAAATCACACTTTATAACGAGACTTCTGTAAAATAATTTTATTTCTCTTAATTTTGCGGCCATGAAAAAAGTGTATTTAGATAATGCCGCCACCACACAAATTCGTGAAGAAGTGGTTATAAAAATGGCAGACGTAATGAAGGAAACTTACGGTAATCCTTCTTCCATTCATTCTTTTGGCCGCTCAGCAAAGACATTGATTGAGCAGGCAAGAAAAACTGTAGCGAAACATTTAAACGTTTCGCCCTCCGAAATCATCTTTACTTCGGGAGGGACCGAGGCAGATAACCTTGTGCTCAACAGTGCCGTGCGTGATCTTGGTATCAAAAGAATTATTACTTCAAGAATTGAACATCATGCCGTACTTTACACCATCGAGCAGTTGGAGAAGGAATACGGAATAACTGTAGAATACTTGAAGCTGGATAACTGCGGAAAAGCGGATCTCGAACATCTGGAACAACTGCTGACTTCTTCCGAAGAAAAGACCCTGGTAAGTCTCATGCACGTGAACAATGAAATTGGTAACCTGCTGGATATTTCAAGGGTGGGAAGGTTGTGCAAGGCCAATAAAGCACTTTTTCATAGTGATACCGTTCAATCTGTTGGACATTTTAAGCTTGATCTAGCTGAAGTCCCAATTGATTTTACTGCAGTGAGTGCACATAAATTTCATGGCCCAAAGGGGGTTGGATTTGCTTTTATTAGAAAAAACAGTGGACTGCAGCCTCTTATCTTTGGCGGGGAACAGGAGCGTGGATATCGTGCAGGTACAGAATCTGTTCATAATATTGTGGGGCTGGAAGAAGCATTGAAGCTTTCTTATGAACACCTGGACGAAGAGCGGGAGTATATTTCTTCCCTGAAAAGCCATTTTATGGAACAGCTTCAAAAGGAAATTCCTGGTGTAAAATTTAATGGAGCCTGCAGTGATCCTGAAAATAGCACTTACACACTACTAAATGTGTGTTTACCTGTTTCTCAGGAAAAAGCGATGCTGCTGTTATTCCAGTTGGACCTCAAAGGAATCGCCTGCTCCAAAGGAAGCGCCTGCCAAAGCGGAAGCGAAGAAGGATCGCATGTGCTTAATGCATTCTTACACGAAGAAGACCTGAAAAAACCTTCTCTTCGATTCTCTTTTTCAAGGTATAATACCAAAGAAGACCTGGATTATGTGGTAGAAGTGCTGAAAGAATTTATTGAGAAGTAGGAAGAAGAACAAGAACAAGAACAAGAACAAGAGACAAGATCCTAGAGTTAAAAGTTAGGTAGTAAATAGACAAAGACGTAAATAATTAATATATTGATTTTCACGTGATTTAATGTAATCACTTAATTTTTTTTTAATCTTCTACAGTCTCATTCCAATTCTCACATTAAAAACCCGGGGCGTCAAATAGTTCGGAATGGCGTACTGATTTTTGGAATAAATATCCCTAACAAAGGTGTTGGTGATGGAATTTTGGGAATCAAAAAGATTAAAAATTTCAAAGCCTATGGAGAATTCTTCAAAAGCCTGGAGCCAGGTGAAGTTTTTCTGGTTTGGAAGATCGTTTTTAAGGAGGTATGAAATCCCAAGGTCAGCTCTTTTATAATCGGGCAGGCGGGATTGGTAAAGGTAAGGATCAGAATAGTTGGGAGAACCTCCGGGCAGTCCGGTGTTATAAACCAAGTTCAGGTACATTTTTAGATCGGGGATCGTGGGGACATAATCCTGAAAAAGGATTCCGAACTTCAACCGTTGATCTGTTGGACGGGAAATATAGCCCCGGTTGTTGCTGTTTTCTTCGGTTTTCAAATATCCAAAGCTCAGCCAGCTTTCTGTACCGGGAACAAAATCTCCGTTCATTCGCAGGTCTAATCCATAAGCATAAGCTTCGGCTTCATTCGTGGCGCTGTAACGAATTCTTACATTTTCCAGCGTATAGGTGTTGACGTTGTTCAGATCTTTGTAGTAAGCTTCTGTAATCAGCTTAAACGGCCTTTCCCAAAGCCTGAAGCTATACTCATTCCCAAGTACCAGGTGCAATGCTTGCTGCGCTTTTACATCAGGATTTACTTTTCCAGAGAAATCCCGTAATTCCCGGTAAAAGGGAGGCTGATAATACAATCCCCCCGAAAGCCTGAAGAGCATATCTTTTTTCCAATCTGGCTTCATGGCAAACTGTGCTCTCGGAATTATTATCGACTGGTTTTCTGAAGAAATTCCGTCTCCGTTCAAGGTCCAGAGGTGGTTCCTGACTCCAATGTTCATCCAGGCTTCATGGTTTCCTAAAGTGGCTCTTTTGCTCCACTGCAAAAACCCGGAAACTCTGTTGATTTGTGTCTCGTTCTGTGCTCTTACAGAGTTATAAGAAGCCAATGGAGCATCAAAAGGTTGGTATGGCTCATTGTTCTGAAGGTCGGGCAGGGGAGGCCGAAGGGAAAATCCGGCGGAATCGATCATTTCATATTCCCGCAGTCGGTCCCGAATATCTTCATGGGTAAATTTAATTCCGTATTCGATCTGGTGTTCGCCCAGAAGGAGATTTCCCTTGTGCTCCAGGTTGACGATCAGGGCATCCAGGTTATTTCGGGCATGGGTGAGCTGCGAACCAACACCTTCAGAAAATTCCACTTTTCCAAAATCTTCCCCGCCAATTTCTGCATTTACTTCTCCTAATCTATATTGGGCAACGATGTCGAAATATTCCTGCTCCCGCGTGTGATATGTTGAGGCAATAAATTTGGCCGTATAACTTTCATTTACAGCCCAGGAAGCTTTAACAGCACCAAGGGCAGTTTGATAAAGATCCTCCTCCCGGCCGTTATAGTAAACGATGAGGGCTCTTGGATCCTGGAGTGTCCCGAAATTTGTTTGCCGTGTGAGCGGCTCATAACTGTACTTGTTGAGGGACAGATTTCCGAGGAAACTGACTTCAAATTTCTCTGAAAACTGGTAGGTAAGGTAAGTTTGTGCATCTGCGAAGATGGGCCGGAAATTCGTTTCGATTTGCCGGGAATTTATAAACAGGCTGTTATCCCGGAACCTGATTCCGGCAATGGCACTAAATTTTTGATCTTCGGAAGCATTTTCAATGGAAGCATTCACACCCAGTAAACTGGCATCCAGAGTCGCACCAAAATCCACCGGACGTTTATAGGTGATGTCCAGCACCGAAGAAAGTTTATCTCCATATTTCGCCTGAAAACCACCTGCCGAAAAATGCACATTTCGCACCAGATCTGAATTTACAAAACTCCATCCTTCCTGTTGCCCTGAGCGAACCAAAAACGGACGATAGATTTCAATTTCATTTACATATACCAGGTTTTCATCATAATTCCCGCCACGCACAGCATATTGAGTGCTTAGTTCGTTGTTGGAGCTCACGCCGGGCAGCGTCTTTAGCAAATTTTCTACTCCGGCGTTGGCACCGGGCAAGCTTCTAATGGTCTCCGGGGATAAAACAGTGACTCCAAATGGTTTTTCCAGTTCTTCGGGTGAAATTACCACTTCAGAGAGGTCTTCTATTTCAGAAGTTAAAACAGGATTAATTTCCACCCACTGTCCTTTTTCCAGTGTAATATAGAATTCGAGGTTGGTGAAACTTAAATGAGAGATGCTGATAGTTAACTTCCTGTTGTCCGGAAGTTCCAGCTGGTAGAATCCTGTTTCATCGGTCTCGGTCCCCACACTTCCCGCTACCTGAACAGTTGCTGAAGAAACCGGGTTCTTATTTTCATCAAGAATTACTCCTTTAATACCTGTCGTCTGAGAATAAATGCTGTTCCCGTAGAGAAGGCTGCAAAGGAGTAAAAAATGATGTATTTTCAACCGGATTATTGTTTTCTGAAAAAGGTGCTTTCAAAGGTAGTGGTATTCCCTACATTATCTGTCACTACAATTTCCAGCTTGTTTTCGGTTTCTGTGACAACTCCGTCGCTAAAGTTGTGTGTGAGCAGGTTCTGTTTGTATTCGTATTCCATCAAAATAAACTTCCCGTTCACCGTCGCACGAAAATCCTTAATTCCGGAAAGATCATCGGTAATTTTTACTTTCAGGTCTTTGTTGCTGGAGATCCATTTGCCGTTGCTGAAATTCACAGGCACTACCCGCGGCGCTTTAGTATCCTGTGAGAGGGTATAAGTGCCAAAAGTCCGGGTTTTTGTGGTAAACCGGTCTCCTTCTTTATAAGTGGTGGAATAGATAGGATTTCCGTAGGAGCTCAACCTGGCAACAAACATTTTCTCCCGGTCTTCAGGTTTGTACTTGCTCACATCAAAACCAATGGTTATATTGCTGTGGATGGGCGTGTTGTCCTGATGCAAACGAACTTTTTCATCCTCAAAAGTGACATCTAAATACGTATCCTGGTAAAGACTACTTTTTGGAATATACACATCGATCCCGTTACTTTCAAAGGCAGTCGCTTCATCAGATTTCACAAAGTAATCTGTTGTTCTGTATTCTTTTGGGGGCATGTTTTGCGGCATTTTTCCTTCAATAGGTATTCTCACGATCCGTTCATTACCGGCAAAATCTGAAATTCTGATGGTGTAGTTGTAGTTGAGGCTGTCCTGAACATTTACATACCCTTCATTCACTACGTTGCTGTAAATACTCAGCGGATTGTTTGGCTCTACAAATAACTTCTGAACCCTGCTACGGTGCCGGGAATAATACTCGTAATCTATAAGCTGATTTAAATGTCTTGTTTCTGAAAAAGAAAATTTTTCAAAATTTGCCTGAAAGACTTTGTCTCCATTTACAGTAGATTCGATCCTGAAAACACCGTTTCGGTTAGGTGCCATATCCAGCTGGTCTACCGTCGATACTCCAAAACCAATTTCCCCACAGGCATTGATGGTCTGAGCTGTATAGGAACCGTCACTTTGAGGAATAAGGTTTAGTTTTTGACGACCGGTAGAATTATTTACATGGGCTTCTTCCCCAACAGGATAAACAAAAACTGAATTGACAATTGGTGCTTTGCTGTCCTTTAATTCGAACCCGAACATCATTGGGTTCATTGGGTGCTGTGCGCCATCACGAATTTCGAAGTGTAGGTGTGGCCCGCCGCTGCCTCCGGTATTTCCGCTGTAGGCAACCAGTTCTCCCTGTTCAACCGGTAATTCTTCCGCCGAAGGGAATACCTCTATTTCATAACTTTCCTTTTGGTACTGACGTTCTTTGATGTAGGCTTCAATTTCGGGAGAGAGCTTTTGCAGGTGAGCATATACAGTGGTGTAGCCGTTAGGATGTTGAATATATATTGCCTTGCCATACCCATAATGCGAGATATTGATCCTGCTCACAAAACCTGCTGCAGAAGCATACACAGGAAGGCCTTCCCGCTGCTGTGTCTTGATGTCGAATCCGCTGTGGAAGTGGTTGGAGCGCAATTCTCCGAAAGTACCGGAAAGAACCAGTTCAACGTCCAGAGGATCATTAAAATAATCCTGTGGCAGATCATGTTGTGCAAAAGAAGTTAGGGTGTAAATGCTAAGAATAGAGGCAATGATTATCTTCATAAAAGGTAGAGCTATGATTGTTTAAAGTAGGTGGCCAAATATAGCGAATATAGTCTCAAAAATTAAAACCCTGCACCTGAGGCGTTTAATTTTTTTGTTAATAATTGCAAAAAAATTGAGGCAAAAGTATTGGGATATTTGGGGAGGTATGTTAACTTTGTGGGTATTAGCAGCACGAATAGCTTTAATGAGGAATTTATCGGAAATAGTTGATAGTCTAGAGCGTAGGATAGTTAAGTTGCTTCAGGAGCATAAATTTCTAAAGCAAAAGAACGAATCCCTGCAGGACGAATTAACAGACCTTCAGCTTGAAAACAAACGTTTGAGAGAACATCTGGAAGCTTCAGATAAGAAGATACAAACCCTTAAAGCTGCAAATGCATTGCTGGGCAGTAACGAATACAAAAAAGAAACCAAGCTAAGAATTAATGGCTTGATAAGGGAAATTGACCAATGTATTGTTCAACTTTCCGAATAAGAAAATTACAATGTCGAACACGCTTAAAATAAAGCTTTCAATTGCAGATAGGGTCTATCCTTTGACGATTCATCCGAATCAGGAGGAGGGGTTAAGAAAGGCTGCGAAAAAAATTGAAGGCATGATTAAGCAATTTGAACAGAGTTATGCCGTTAGGGATAAACAGGATGTGCTGGCTATGTGCGCCTTGCAATTTGCCGCCCAGACTGAGCAGAAAGACATAAATAGTAAAAGTGAAACTCTTATGGCTGAAGAAAAATTGAGGGAACTTGATGATTTACTTCAGAAACATATGGTTTAACGTTCTTTAAATAAAACTAAGGTTACTGCCTGTATTAGTTATTTTTTTTGATAAACTCAACACCAATTCTTTAAAAAGGGTGAGTTTAAGTTGTAAAAGCGTGCCGTCTTTGAGCGGATACTTGATCAGCTTGTTAGCCCTAAACGTGATTTTAAAGAGTTTATACAAAACCATACTAGTACAGGCTTTTTTTTTACACATAAACTAACATATGGAAACAACTACTATAATTATTTTTTCAGTTTTAATTGGCCTTGCTGTAGGTTTTGGAATAGCTAAAGCCCTGGAGAGGAAGAAAGCTTCCAAAATTATCCAGAGAGCAAAAAAATCGGCTGCCGGAATTCTAAAAGAAGCAAAGCAGGAAGCTGAAAGCATCAAAAAAGATAAGATCCTTCAGGCGAAGGAAAAGTTTATCGAACTAAAATCTGAACATGAAAAAGTAATTCTTGGCAGGGATAAGAAAATAGCCGATGCCGAGAAAAGGATCAGGGATAAGGAATCTCAGGTTTCCAGTGAACTTGCGAAAAACAAGAATCTAAACAAAGACCTGGAGGCTAAAATCGAAGATTATAACCATCGCAATGAATTCCTGGAGAAGAAGCAGGAAGAAGTCGAAAAACTTCATAATAGTAAAATTCAGCAACTGGAAGTGATATCAGGCCTTTCGGGAGAGGAAGCGAAAGCTCAGTTGGTGGAATCTTTAAAAGATGCCGCAAAAGCCGATGCAATGGCAATGGTTCAGGATACGATCGAAGAAGCTAAATTAACTGCACAGCAGGAAGCCAAAAAGATCATTATAAACACCATTCAGCGAATAGGAACAGAGGAAGCAATCGATAATTGTGTTTCTGTCTTCAATCTTGAAAGTGATGATGTTAAAGGACGTATTATTGGAAGGGAAGGAAGAAATATTCGTGCCATTGAAGCTGCCACAGGGGTAGAGATCATTGTGGATGATACTCCGGAAGCCATTATCCTGTCCTGCTTTGATTCTGTACGAAGAGAAGTGGCAAGACTTTCCTTGCATAAACTGGTGACAGACGGAAGGATTCACCCGGCTCGTATTGAGGAAGTGGTGAAGAAAACCACGAAACAAATCGAAGAAGAAATTATTGAAGTTGGTAAAAGAACCGTCATTGATCTTGGAATTCATGGATTACACCCGGAATTGATCAGGATCGTTGGGAGGATGAAGTATCGTTCTTCTTACGGGCAGAACCTTTTACAACACTCAAGGGAAGTAGCCAAGCTTTGTGGCGTTATGGCTGCGGAACTGGGGCTTAATCCTAAGCTGGCCAAGCGAGCCGGATTATTACACGATATAGGGAAAGTTCCCGATGCAGAAACTGAAGTGCCACACGCCATCCTGGGAATGCAATGGGCAGAGAAATTTGGTGAAAAACCAGATGTTTGTAACGCTATTGGGGCTCACCATGATGAGATAGAGATGAACTCTTTGTTATCTCCAATTGTTCAGGTATGTGATGCCATTAGTGGAGCAAGACCGGGAGCAAGACGACAGGTGCTGGATTCTTATATTCAGCGTTTAAAAGATCTTGAAGACATCGCTTTTGGTTTTGGAGGAGTCAAGAAAGCTTACGCTATCCAGGCTGGAAGAGAGCTGCGTGTAATTGTGGAAAGTGAAAGAGTGACCGATGATAAAGCGGCAAACCTTTCCTTTGAAATTTCCCAGAAGATCCAGACAGATATGACCTATCCGGGGCAGGTAAAAGTGACGGTAATTCGGGAAACCCGGGCAGTAAACATCGCGAAATAATATAGATATCATTTATACAACTATAAAAGATCCTGCTTTTGCTCAACGAAAGCAGGATTTTTTATTTATAAAACTATTGAAAGTGCTAAATCTCCTACATTTCCTGTAGAATTCTTATCATAAGAATAACATAGTTTTAGAGGTTAATTAACTGCCATCCTAATGGTTAGTCAGTAAATTGAATGGAGATTCTGTAGTGGAGATAATAACCATACATCTGCTGCAGAAGATTTATTAACCTTTAAATTGTAAAATATGTTTTACCACGATGGAAAGCTTCAGTATGAAGTGAAAGTTGACAAACCAAACCCGCAATTCGCAAAAATGCTGCAGCAGGCGATAGGCGGTATTGAAGGAGAAATGAAAGTATGCCTGCAGTATTTATTCCAGGCCTGGAACTGCAGGGGACCGGCAAAATATCGCGATATGCTGCTGGATACAGGTACAGAGGAGATGGCTCATATAGAGATGCTGGCAACCGCTGTAGCCTTGAATCTTGAAGGAGCTTCCAATGAGTTAAAAGATGATATCGCTGCGGGAAGCCCCTTTATGGAACAGGTAATGGGAGGAGCAAATCCTAGACATATCTTATCTTCCGGAATGGGGGCAATGGCTGTAGATGCCAGCGGTGTGCCATTTAACGGTTCCTGGGTGATTGGTACCGGTAACATAGCTGCAGATATGTACGCGAATGTAACGGCCGAATCTGCAGGAAGAACTTTAGCTGCCAGACTATGGAAAGCTACAGATGACAGAGGAATGAAAGATATGCTGTCTTTCCTTCTCGCGAGAGATACCATGCACCAGAATCAGTGGTTAGCCGTACTGGAAGAATTAGGTGGACTTGAAGGCAACCATCCAATTCCAAATACCTTCCCGCAGGCAGATGAGAATAAGAACTTCAACTATAATTTTATCTCTACCAAAATTGATAGTGAGAGCAAGGCTAAAGGCAGATGGAGTGAAGGAAAATCTGTGGACGGAAAAGGTGAATTTACTTTTGATAAAGCCAAACCATTTGGTAAAGAACCGAATTTAGGAGCACCAGATCCTGCTGGATTTGCTCAAAAAGAGCAAATGTCCGGAGGGTTAAAGTCAAAGGTTAAAAAGATCATCGACTAAATAACTTTTTTAAATTGTAAAGCAAAGGATGCAATCTATATTTGTATCCTTTGTTTTTTAATTTGATCAAAACCTAAATGTTATGTCTAAAAAACCTGTATTACTGGTGCTATGTCTAATCATCGTGGCTTATCCGGTGATCAGCATTTTTCAGTTGGAGCAGACGATATCTGAAGCTGCCAATGCAGCTGCGGCGCATCAAAGTCTGGTGAATTATCAGATTAGTGTCTGGGTAAGTTGGTTGGTCCTGGTGTTTCTTTCCATTTATTATAAATGGACTCAAAAACGAAATATCTTCTTTTACTTCACGTACGGGTTTATTGTAGTTGCTTTTAGCATTTTTGGTTATTACACACAGGCAATTGTAAATAATTTCGATCTGCCTTCCCGTTTTGAAGATAACTATACGCATGGAGTCTTTACGGGAATAATAAACATCATTACCTCCGGAATCTTAACCGGATTCCTGCAGGCCGGCGTGTGGTGGTTTACCCGAAGATGGCATAGAAGATAATTTACTTCGGAAAAAGTATTGGGAATTATATCTCTTCTGAAGTAATTATTTTACCTCCTTTTTCTTTAATATCTTCCTTAATATTTGTGAATCCTGAAGTGTCAAGGGCCTTGGATGCATCTTCAATTAAAGTGGCAGAAAAGCCTTCTTTTAAAGCATCCAGTAAGCTGAAGTAGATACAAATGTCTGCAGCCAGTCCACAGAAGTTAAGATCTTCTGCTCCTTTTTCTTTTAGATATCCGGCGAGTCCGGTGGATTTTTTATGTCCGTTATCATAGAATCCGCTATAGCTGTCGATCTCAGGATCCATGCCTTTTCTGAAAATTGCTTCTATAGGTTTAGTTTCAAGTTCCGGGTGAAATTGCGCTCCATAACTATCTCGCAAACAATGGTTAGGCCAAAGTTGTTGCGTAAGTCCGTTGAGCTCTATTTTTTCGAAAACTTCTTTCCCGGGATGGTTTGAAGCGAAGCTTTTATGATCGGATGGATGCCAATCCTGCGTGGCGACAACAAGATCAAATTTTGGAAGCATAGCATTTATTACCTGGACTATTTGATCGCCTTCCGGCACGGCAAGTGAACCACCCGGAATAAAATCATTTTGAACATCTATAATTATTAGAGTCTTCATGTTTTAATTCATTTTATGTTCCTGAAGAATTTTGTCTCTTTCATTTCTGAGTGTTTCACTTATTCCGACTTTATAAATGTGCGGATTGAAAAAGCGTTTGTATTCCGGAGCAAGCTTTTGAAGTCTTTCCTTTGCATAGGTCGAAATTTCTTCCAGAGATCGTTCTTCAAAAATTCTTTTTCCGTTTTCCATTATTTTTTTAAGCATCGGCTCTTTTGTCCTGCCTTCAAGGGAAAGGAACTTTAATGGGTCGAAAGGATGGTGCATGGTCGAAATTTCTGTTTCATCCACAAGAGTGATCACGTCTGCTCCGCTAAAATTTCCTTCTTCATCAAAAATCCGGTAAACCTGCTTTTTATGCGGAAGGGTAACTTTTTGGATAGTTTCGGATAATTTGATACGCGGTTTTCCATCAAAAAAGGCGAGTTTATAAACCCCGTCCAACGCTGCATCCGGATTACCCGTTACCAGGCTTGTTCCCACCCCAAAAATATCAATGGGTGCTTCCTGATCGAATAAACTCTTAATGAGATGTTCATCCAACTGATTGGAAACAGCAATTTTTACATACTCTAATCCGGCGTCATCGAGCATTTTTCTGGAAACCCGTGCCAGGTAAGCCAAATCTCCACTGTCTAGCCGTATTCCGGTTAATTTCTGGCCTCTGGCTTCCATTTCCTTTCCTACAATGATAGCATTGGGGATTCCGCTTTTCAAAGTGTTGTAGGTGTCGACCAGTAAAACCGAATTATGGGGATGAATTTCAGCAAAATCTCTGAAAGCAGTGAGTTCATCGTCATAACTCTGAATAAAGGAATGCGCCATGGTTCCCGAAACCGGAATATCAAAATCCCTTCCCGCTCTCGTGTTACTGGTAGCTTCAAATCCACCTATCACGGCTGCCCTGCTGGCATAGTATCCACCTGGGCCCTGTGCACGTCTAAGTCCGAAATCAATTAGTTTTCTCCCTTTTGCCTGGAGCATCATCCTGCTGGCTTTGGTAGCTATCAAAGTCTGGAAATTAAGGATGTTCAGAAGAAAAGTTTCGATGATTTGAGCTTCTATTATATTTGCTTCTATTCTAACAATGGGTTCGGTCGGAAAAACAATTTCTCCTTCCGGTACACTGTAAATATCGCCGGTAAACCGAAAATCCTTCAGGTATTCCAGGTAATCTAAGCCGAAACCCTGATTTTTTAGAAAATCAATATCTTTTTCGCTAAACCTGAAATCTTTTAATACTTCAAGAATAGTCTCCAGGCCTGCAAATACTGCATAACCTCCTTCAAAAGGAAGCTTTCTGAAGAAATAATCAAAGGTGGCTTTATTATCTTGTTGTTTTTTTTGAAAGTAAACCTGCCCCATGGCAAGCTGGTATTGATCTGTATAGGTACCTGTGAAATCAAACATTATAAGTGTGCGTTTATTATAAGATCGATCAAATTGAATTGATCATTTATTGCCAAAAGAAAGTTTCAAATAGATAAATTGAAAGCAGCCCAAAAATAACCAATTCAAATGATCCTATAGTTCATCAGCTCTTTCCAGGTACTGGTCCTGCTTATGCATATCCAGCCTGTAGGAAACTCCCAGGGCCACCTGCCACCTTGAAGGGGTGTCTTTAAAATTTACTAATCCAGAGACATCCATTTGAAAATTTTTATGGAACAGGTATGCCAGTCCACCACGGGCAATTTCATCACTGTAAACATCACTAATGATAGTTTGGAACTCTCCAAAAGCAGCAAATTTTGAGCTAAAGGAATGAGTCAGGGTGGCGATTCCTGTGTAGGTAGGGAATTCCTGGCCAATTTTATCTGCTATAATGTTAGTGACAAATACCCAACCGCCTGCCCAGTTATTCTGGGTAATCAGGGCGACCCTGGGAGTGAATTGTCCTTCTTCAGCATATAAGTAAGGATTGTCATCCATGGCAAAATTTACTCCGGCATAGAGAGAAACCGCAGGGAGCAGCTGTTTCCAGTTGAATCTCTGATTTGCCTTCCAGCTGTATAAATCAACTTTCCTCTCCACCCCGTTTTTATAAGGATCATAAAGGAGGTATTTCACACCTAGCGTGTTTCTGTCGAAATCCCTTATTTCATGGCTGCGTTCTGCTCCGGCTACGATATAATTCGTAGTACTGGAAAGAAAGGACCCATTAAGGTTTACCTCGAGCTCTTCCAACCAAAATCCGTAACGCAGTTCATATTCCACTCCCCAAAGATCTGTAGTTGTGTTTAAGAGCTCATGCTCATCCTCACCGAATTTACCTCCGGTTTCCAGTTGAAGTACTCCTGTTCCAACTGAAAACGCACCCTGCGAATTTCCAGGTCTGTTAGAATTTATGGTCTCTGTATATTGAGCATAAGAGACAAAACTTCCGAAGAACAGAAGTAAAGATAAAGCGCGGGAAAACTGCATATTTCAGGAGGTTTTGTTTAATTCAAATATAGATATTTTATCATTTTTTTCGGCTGTGATGATGGTTTTCTTTGGACAGAATGGTAATTTTACCAAAAAATTAATAATGTACGAAGCTTCATTTTCTGAAGTGATAAGGGTGGTATTAATAATCCTCCTCATTTACTTCGGATTAAAACTTATTATCCGTTGGTTTGGACCTCTTCTGTTGAAATATATCCTGCGGAAAGTGGGAAAAAAGTTTGAACAAAGTTTTAACCAGTATGATCCTTCCGGAAGTAAAAAGAAAAAGGAGGGAGAGGTAACTATTGAGAAGAAGCCAAAAAACAAGAGGAAATCCAATAATGATGTGGGGGAGTATATCGATTATGAAGAAATTGACTAATTTCCCTTCCAAAATAATTCTTATATGACCGGTTACTTAAAGAAATTCCTTCCTCATGTATTGGTGTTCCTGGGGTTTATTATCATTTCCCTTGCCTATTTTAATCCGGTTCTTCAGGGTAAGGAAATTTTTCAAAGTGATATTACTCAATATATCGGGATGGCGCAGGAGCAAAACGAGTTCCGGGAGCGAACAGGAGAGGAGCCGTACTGGACAAACGCTGCTTTTGGAGGAATGCCTACCTATCAACTGGGTGCATATTATCCAAATAATTATATTAAAAAAATAGACACGGCATTGCGTTTTTTACCACGTCCCGCCGATTATCTTTTCCTTTATTTCATAGGAATATATATTCTTTTACTGGTTTTAAAACTGGATTACAAACTGGCATTTCTGGGAGCTCTGGCTTTTGGATTTTCTACTTATCTCATTATCATCCTTGGAGTTGGCCATAATGCCAAAGCTCATGCCATTGCTTATATGCCTTGGGTGTTAGGCGGTATTTTGCTCTGTTTTCGGCAAAAATATATAACTGGATTTTTACTGTTGGCCTTTGGAATGGCTTTGGAAATAGGAGCGAACCACTTCCAGATGACTTATTACCTGCTATTACTGGTGATCGTGCTGGGAATCGTCTACCTGATCGAGGCATTCCGGAAAAAGACCTTACCTCAGTACTTTACCGCTTTGGGCGTAATGGTGGTTGCAGTGGTTCTTGCTTTAGGGGCCAACGCCACCAATTTGATGGCGACGCAGGAATATGCCGAATTCAGTACCAGGGGAGACACAGGTTTATCCATTAGTCCCGATGGATCTGAAGCCCGGCCTAGCGGGCTTGAATATGATTACATCACCGAATACAGCTATGGCGTACTCGAAACTTTCAATCTTTTCATCCCAAGATTTATGGGTGGATCCAGCTCCGAGGATATTGGAGGGGAATCTAATATTTATTCTGCTTTACTGGAACTGGGAGCTTCTCCTGTACAGGCTGCACAATTTGCAGAATCGGCACCTACGTATTGGGGTGACCAGCCTTTTGTGGGCGCTCCAGCTTATATAGGTGCAACTGTGTTGTTCCTGTTTGTTTTTGCGCTCTATCTGGTTAAAGGACGATTGAAATGGTGGATTGTTGGCGGCTCACTATTGGCATTGCTGCTTTCCTGGGGGAGGAATTTCGGATTATTAACCGAATTTTTCATCGATTATGTGCCCATGTACAACAAGTTTAGGGCAGTTTCCTCAATACAGGTGATCATTGAACTATGTGTTCCGGTGCTGGCAGTCGTAGGACTTTCCAAACTTTTCTTTTCAGAGGAAAACGAGGAAAAAAAGATGCATGCCTTGAAATGGTCCGCTATTGTTACCGGAGGTCTCGCACTTGTTTTTCTTTTGTTTCACTCGATGCTTTTCAATTTCTCCGGTGCAGGCGATGGATCTATGCTTCAGCAATTGGGGCCGGGCTTTGTAAGGGCTTTAAAAGAAGATCGAAAAGCCGTTTTTACAGCAGATACTATCCGTTCTCTCATTTTTGTTTTGCTTACAGCAGGAGTTATCTGGTTATATCTTAAGCAGAAAGTAAACCGGAACCTGGCAACTGGATTATTTGTTCTTTTAATCCTTATAGATCTTGTGGGAATAGACCGCAGGTATGTAAATAATGATGATTTTGTGAATGCAAGGGTGATGAACAAGCCTTTCCAGGCAAACCAGGCCGATTTACAGATCATACAGGATGATGGACATTATAGGGTTTTTGACCTTTCCGGAAATCCTTTTAACACGGCAAGAACTTCGTATTTCCATAATTCCATTGGAGGTTATCATGCTGCCAAGCCCGGCAGAATGCAGGATCTTTTTAATTTTTACATTTCACAGAACCACATGGAGGTTCTTAATATGCTGAATACAAAATATTTTATTGTACCAACGGAAGAGGGAGTGACTGCACAGCAAAATCCTGAAGCTAATGGGAATGCATGGTTTGTGAATAATGTAAAATTAGTCGAAAATGCCAATGAGGAGATCCTGGCGCTGGAAAATTTGAATACTAAGGAAACAGCCATTGTGAATGAAAACTTCAGAAACCATTTACCACAACTGAATTTCCAGGTGGATAACAACGCCAGCATACAGCTCGAAAGCTACGAACCTAATGAAATTATCTACAGTTATTCAGCAAATACAGAACAGCTGACTGTTTTTTCAGAAATTTATTATCCCCATGGCTGGCATGCATATATTGATGGAGAAGAAGCACCACATTTTAGAGCTAATTATGTATTGAGAGCAATGGTGTTGCCCGAGGGAGAACATACAGTGACCTTCAAATTTGAACCTGAAGTAGTAAAAACAGGAAGTACCATTGCCCTGGCAAGTTCTGTTTTATTAGGTTTACTGCTTATTGGTGGATTCTTTTACGGATACAGGAAAAACCAGAAATAATCTATACTAAACTGTGGGCGGCCTATGGAAAAAGTCCTGATTATTACGTATTACTGGCCCCCGGCAGGTGGTCCCGGTGTACAGCGTTGGTTAAAATTCACCAAATACCTAAAGGATTTTAATATTGATCCGGTGGTTTACGTGCCCGAAAATCCGCACTATCCGCTTTTGGATCCTTCTTTGGAAGAAGAGGTTCCCAAACATGTAGAGGTAGTGAAGAACCGTATTTTTGAACCTTATTCCCTGGCGAAAATTTTTTCAAAGAAGGAAACGCAGCAAATAAGTTCAGGGATTATTTCTGAAGAAGAGAACCAGAATCTGATTGAAAAAGCCATGCTTTTTATCAGGGGGAATTTTTTTATCCCCGATGCCCGGAAATTCTGGATCAAACCTTCCATAAAATTTTTGACAGAATATCTTCAGGATAATGAGATAAAAACCATTATTACCACCGGGCCTCCGCACAGTATGCATTTAATTGGTTTGGGACTCAAAGAGGAACTAAACATCAAATGGATTGCAGATTTTCGGGATCCGTGGACTACAATTGGTTATCATGAAAAACTAAAACTTACCGAAAACTCACAGTTGGAACATAAGGAGCTGGAGAGAAGAGTGCTGCATAAGGCAGATCATTTGATCACTACCAGCTTTACGACGCGAAGTGAATTCAGGGAAATGACCACCACCCCCGTGACGGTGGTCACCAACGGATACGATTTGGAAACTGTTCCGAAGCCTGAAATGGACCGGAAATTCACTGTTTCCCATATAGGTTCCCTGCTTTCAGGAAGGAATCCGCAAAACCTGTGGAAAGCGATGGCTGAACTAATTGCGGAAAATGCAGCTTTTTCAGAAGATTTTCAACTGAGGTTAACAGGATCGGTAGGGGAGCAGGTACTTGAAACAATCCGCAAAGCGGGGTTAAGCGAACACCTTGAATTAAACGGGTATGTTAGCCACAGGCAGGCATTAAAACTTCAGCGGAGTTCCCAGATGTTACTTCTAATCGAAATTGACAGTGAAGAAACCAAAGGGATCATTCCTGGGAAGATTTTTGAATATATGGTGAGTCAGCGGCCTATTTTGGCAGTAGGCCCTTCAGGAGCAGATATTAAAAGGATCATTACCGAAACAAATACAGGAAAATTCTTTGAATATTCCGAAAAGGAGCAAATCAAAACATATCTTCTTACAAGCTACGAAGCTTTTAGGGAAAATAATTTGACAGTGCACCCTATCGGACTTCAGAAATACAGCCGAAAAGCCCTCACCGGAGAGCTGGCAAAACTTTTATAAATCAGGGGAACAGAGGGAAATCCATGGGAATAATAATTAACCAGTCAGCAAAAAACCTGATCACTACCTACGTCGGGTTCGGCATTGGTGCTATTAATACCCTTTTCCTCTATACAAATTTCCTGGAGCAGGAATATTACGGGCTGGTAAGTTTCCTGTTATCGGCAGCCAATCTCATCTGGCCTTTGATGGCTTTTGGAGTTCACAACACGCTGGTAAAATTCTATTCGGCCTATAAAACAGAACCTGAAAGAGATCAATTCTTAACCCTCATGTTGTTTTTGCCGCTGGGCATTGCACTGGTTTTAGGTCTTATTGGCTTTTTAACCTACGATCTAATCCTGAGTTATTTTTCCAACGGAAACGAGCTCGTAAAACCTTATGTGTGGCTCATTTTTGTAATTGCAGTGGCCACTGCATATTTTGAGGTTTTCTTTTCCTGGTCAAAGGTGAATTATCAAAGTGTATTTGGAAATTTCATGAAGGAAGTTTTTCACAGGATTTGTGTTTCACTGCTGCTGTTGTCGGTATATTTTGAATGGCTTTCTGTAGAAGATTTTATTTACGGAGTGACCCTGGTATTCGTTTTTAGAGCGGTGGCAATGAAGTTATATGCTTTTAAACTTTATATGCCGAAACTGAATTTTCAACTGCCGGCTAACAAATCATCTGTTTTAAAATATTCAGCTCTTATTCTTATTGCCGGTTCGGTCGCAATGGTGTTGCTGGATCTGGACAAGGTGATGATAGAACGTTTCCTGCCTATTGAGAATGTGGCGATCTACGGAATTGCGGTTTATATAGCCTCTGTGATTGCCGTGCCTTCCCGGGCCATGCACCAAATCACCTATCCTATGACGGCTACTTTGCTTAATAATAAAGACAGGAAAGGCCTCAATGAGCTCTATGAAAAGAGTTCGATTAATTTATTGATTATCAGTGGATTCATTTTTTTGTTGATCATTACCAATGTCCGGCAGCTGTATGAGTTAATACCCGATGAATATCAGATTAGTTTTTCGATTGTCGTGCTCATTTCATGCGTGAAATTATATGATAACCTGCTGGGGAATAACAATGCAATTCTGTTTAATTCCGATTATTACCGGCTGGTGCTGGCAATAGGGGTCTTTCTTGCCGTTTTGGCATTTGTGCTTAATATTTTATTTATTCCTGAATTTGGAATTTTTGGTGCCGCTTTGGCTACTTTTCTGGCTTTTGCTGCCTACAATACTTCCAAAATATTTATTGTGGGAAAGAAATTTAAAATATATCCTTTTACAGCCAAAACCCTCTACGGATTAATCATAATTCTAGTATTTTCCATGGTATTTTATTTCTGGGATTTTGCGTTCCATCCGGTGGTGAATATTATCCTGAAATCAGTAATTCTTGGAGTGCTTTATCTTCCGGTGATTTTCTACCTGAAACTTTCAAAGGATATCAATCTTCTGATTCAAAATTTCCTGAAGCTAAAGAGGTAGTTATGGGATTTACATTCATTCTGAACTTCCCCGGCTTCTGAGTCTCGAAAGTATTTATTTCCTGATATACAAAGAAAAATTTAAGATTAACCAACTATGATTTAAGGCTAAAGCCCTGGCTATATTTGAAAACAATCCACGGGTTAAAATCTGTGGCAAATAACCCCTAACTAACAAAAAAGAAAATCCCCGAAGCTTTTACACATCCGGGGAATTTTCCAACTAACCAACCAAAAACCAATTATGAAATTTTAATTTCCTCTGCCACGAGAACTTCTCGAACCTGAGGAGCTTGTAGTTTGTGGTGCAGAAGCTTTGTTTGAAGACTGCACGGTAGCAGATCTTCCTGTGCTTCTGGAGGAAGGAGTACTTGTTCTTACTTCACTTCTTGCAGTATTTACTGCCGAATTTCTTGTAGTGCTTCTCGAATTATCTCTTGTAACCTGTCTTTTTTGAGGGGTTGCAGGAGTCTGTTTTGCTACAGATCTTGTATCCCTTATAGTGGTGTTCCTTCGTTCTACCGGGGTGGAAACATTGCTGTTTCTTCCTCTGCTTTCAGACATAGTATTTGAAGAACTTTGTTTGGTATTTACAGCAGTTCTTTTAGTCCGACTACTGGAGTTGCTTCTGGTTTCCTTTCTGTCGTCCATTCTGGTGGCTACCGAATAATCTGAATTGAACCTTTGCGGGCTGGTATCCCGTACCTGAGTTGTCCTGCTACCTCTATGATAGGAAATTACTTTTTCCCCGGGTCTGTAATAACTGCGTTGATACCCATTATTATAATAGGTTTGATAATAATTTACGTGATAGTTATAAGTTACTCTCGTAGGGTTATAATATGCCCGGTAAGGTCTATGGTGCACCACGGCATAATGGGCCTGTGGACGTACATAATAGTTGTGCCAGGGTCTATATACGTAGTGAGGATTATAAGTATTTATAAATCCGGAGTAATTCACGTACTGATTGTATCGGTTATAATGCAACCTTAATCCTCCGATCCTGGAGATCCTTCCGAAATTGTTGTAGGAAACATAAACATTTCCAGCCTGTATGATTCGGCCATAATAGTCATAGAAAACGGGCACATTTTCTATCTGGATCACTGCGCCAAAGTCATCATACTGCACAAAAGGATCATAATTGTGACCAGCGTTAAAGCTAATATTTACCTGTGGTGTCACCACATTAACATTATATCCGTTTCTTTGGGAATTAAAAAAGAAATCAAATTGTCCGTCAGGATATACGGCAAATTCAACGCCGCCTTCTACGAAGATGAATGCATCTCCATACCCGTAATTAATGTTCTCTTCGGAAATTTTTGGTGCTGCCATTGCAGACCCTCCAATCACCAATAGAGAAAAAAGTATGCTGTAAAATTTTTTCATGATAGTGAGTTTTAAATTAAACAAAGCGATTGGAGTCGTTTGATTAGGTTAATTCAAAGTACGTGCCAAAAATGAATAAATGCTTTAATTAGAAAACCCCGAAGGCATTAAATGCGCTACGGGGTTTCCAAACTAACCAACCAAAAAATTATCATATTTCTTATGGAACTCTTTCAATTCCATAAGGAAATAAACATCTAAATTTCAAATTATTTATTTCAAAGGTTGTGCCATAAATTAGTTCTGTAACTTTTTCTGTGTTAAATTTAAGGAACTAAAGTTTATAGCTTTTCCTTTAAAAACGGGGCAGTGAATGACTTTCTGTTTTTTGCTACCTCTTCGGGAGTGCCGGCTGCTATAAGATAACCCCCGTTCTCACCGCCTTCCAGTCCCAGGTCAATTACATGATCTGCACATTTTACAAGGTCCATATTGTGTTCAATAACAATTACGGAATGTCCTTTGGCAAGCAGCGCATTAAAAGATTTCAATAATTTCTGAATATCGTGGAAATGAAGTCCGGTGGTAGGTTCATCGAAAATGAACAAAGCTTTTTCTTTGGTAGTTCCTTTCACCAGGAAGGAGGCGAGTTTGATACGCTGGGCTTCCCCGCCCGAAAGGGTAGAGGAGCTTTGACCTAGTTGTACATATCCTAATCCCACATCCTGTAAAGGTTTCAGTTTAGAAGTAATCTTGTCTTCGCCGCTTTCTTTAAAGAATTGTACGGCATCGTCAATGGTAAGATTGAGGATGTCGTCAATATTCTTATCATTGAAGTTTACTTCCAAAATCTCTTTTTTGAATCTTTTGCCGTTACAGGTTTCACAGATCAAATGGACATCGGCCATGAATTGCATTTCTATGGTGACTTCTCCTTCTCCCTTACAGGTTTCACAACGTCCGCCGTCTACATTAAAAGAAAAATGCTTGGGTTTGTACGCGCGAATATCAGATAGCTTTTGATTGGAGAATAGATTCCTGATATCATCATAGGCTTTGATATAGGTAACAGGATTTGATCTTGATGATCGGCCTATAGGATTCTGGTCTACGAATTCTACGGTAGAAATTTTTTTAGTGTCTCCTTCAATCTTGCTGAATTGGCCCGGCTTTTCGCCATAACCACTAATTTCTTTCAGCATTGCGGGGTACAGGATCTTTTTGATTAGTGTACTTTTTCCACTTCCTGAAACTCCGGTAACTGCTGTAAATACGCCAAGAGGGAATTGAACATCAATATTCTTCAGGTTGTTTTCTCTTGCCCCTTTAATGTCTATAAAATATTTAGCAGTTCTCCTGTTTTCCGGAACTTTGATCTCCATAGATCCATTGAGGTACTTTGCAGTTAAAGATTCCGAAGCCAGGATTTGTTCGAAATTTCCGGTGGCCACAACTTCCCCTCCTAAAGTCCCTGCCTCGGGGCCTATGTCAATGATCTCATCTGCGGCTTTCATGATATCTTCATCATGCTCCACAACAATGACTGTGTTGCCCAGGTCACGCAGAGATTTGAGTACATCAATTAGTTTTAGCGTGTCTTTTGGATGTAAACCTATAGAAGGTTCATCAAGAATATACATGGAGCCGACCAGGCTGCTTCCAAGGGAGGTGGCCAGATTGATCCTTTGGGATTCCCCGCCCGAAAGGGTATTCGATTTTCGGTTGAGCGTAAGGTAATCCAGTCCTACTTTTGAAAGGAATTCCAGTCTGTTTTTAATTTCAGCAAGCAATCTTTTTGCGATTTGCTCATCGTAAGTATTTAGTTCCAGTAGCTCAAAGAAATCCCTCACCTTGTTCAAAGGTGTTTCTACAAGCTCGGTAATTGTTGCTCCACCAATTTTCACATAGTTTGCTTCGGGACGCAGTCTTTTTCCTTTACAGACAGAACATCTTGTTTTTCCGCGGTAACGGGAAAGCATTACTCTGTTCTGAATTTTATAAGCCTTGGATTCCAGGAAAGCAAAAAATTGATTCAAGCCTTCGAAATACTGATTTCCATTCCAGATGAGATCTTTTTGCCCCTGGGTAAGTTCGAAATAAGGTTTATGTATCGGAAAATCAAATTTATGGGAATTATTCACCAATTGGTCGCGATACCAGCTCATGCTTTCACCCCGCCATGGAAAAATGGCATTCTCATATACCGAAAGAGATGTATTTGGTATCACCAGCTCCTCATCTATTCCAATAACATCTCCGTAACCCTCACATTTCGGACAGGCCCCATAGGGATTATTAAAACTGAATAGGTGCACGTTAGGCTCAGGAAAACTCATTCCATCCAGCTCAAATTTATTGCTGAACTGTCGCGTATTCTTTTCAGAAAGAATTTCCACAGAAAGTTCACCTTTTCCTTCAAAAAATGCAGTTTGCACAGCATCTGCTAGCCGGTTATAGAAATCTTCATCATCTTTGGTAACAATTCTGTCTACCACGAGTGACATTTCATTGGGGTTAAGATCTTCGGCAACAGCTTCATCGATTCGTACTACTTTATCTTTTATTTTGATTCGGCTGTATCCCTGCTGAAGTAGAACTTTTACTTTTTCTTTGGGTGTTCTCCCTTCTTCAATGTGAATGGGAGCAAGCAAAAGCATTTTTTCTCCTTCAGGAAATGTTTTGATGTAATTAATAACATCGCTCACCGTATCTTTTTTCACCTCGTTTCCTGAAACAGGGGAGTAGGTTCTTCCAATTCTTGCGAAAAGCAGTTTAAGGTAATCATAGATTTCCGTAGAAGTACCAACGGTAGATCTTGGATTGGTGGAATTCACCTTTTGCTCAATGGCAATTGCAGGTGCAATTCCTTTGATATAATCCACCTGAGGCTTATTAAGCCTTCCAAGAAACTGCCTTGCATAGGATGAAAGGCTTTCGACATATCTTCTTTGTCCTTCGGCATAAAGTGTGTCAAACGCAAGTGAGGATTTACCAGAACCTGAAAGTCCGGTGAGAACCACCAGTTTATTCCGGGGGATTACAGCATTTATATTCTTTAAATTATGGAGTCGGGCTCCTTTTATTATAATATTTTCTTTTGGGTCTACTTGGGAAACATCCACTGTCATGGGCATATTTTTGGTATAATTGCAAAGATACTTAAACTAAAGTTTTATATGGAATGAGGAGCTAAACTAATGTACTGAGGATTAATTTGTTAAAAAATTTAACTAATTCTTGCGCAGGTTAATTTTTTCCTGTTATATTTGTCCATAATTTAACCACAAACTCAACGCCTATAATACAAAGTTACTTTTTTAAACTATAACTAATAACCTCCAGGTCTCCCCAAACACCTGTTTAAAAAGTAACTCTTATGGAACATGTTGAGCTAACCGACGCTTGTCTTGTTAAAAACTACATGAATGGAAATGAGCAATCATTATCTGTTCTAATTGACCGCCACCAACAGCGTATTTACAGTTTTATTTATTCTAAAGTCTTTGATAAAGATGTCGCAGATGACATTTTTCAGGACACCTTTATTAAGGTAATTCGCACACTTAAGCGTGGTAAATATAATGAAGAAGGTAAATTTCTTCCCTGGGTCATGCGTATTTCGCACAATCTCGTGATCGACCATTTCAGAAAAAATAAAAGAATGCCAAAATTTGAAAGTAGCGGTGATTTTAATATTTTTTCAGTATTAAGCGATACTTGTTTAAATGCCGAAAAGCAGATCATCAAAGACCAGATTGAAGCCGATGTGAAGGAATTGATCAAAGAACTTCCCGAAGATCAATTGGAAGTACTGGTAATGCGTATTTACAAGGATATGAGTTTCAAGGAAATATCTGAAAGAACAGGTGTGAGTATCAATACCGCTTTGGGAAGAATGCGCTATGCTTTGATAAATTTAAGAAAAGTTATCAGTACTGTCCAGTTAAAAGAGACTGAGTGACAGTTGGTTATAATCAAGTTCTTTGACATTACTATAATCTATATTCATAAAAAGCTCGTTTATAGGGGTTTTA
>NZ_BMXB01000023.1 GCF_014651535.1 Salinimicrobium marinum | reverse complement strand
CAAAGCTACATATCAATTCAAATCAAAAAATCAAAGAACGTGTATAAGTATTTTATTATCAGTCAATTATAAGCTTTTTAAAAAAATCAACGCATCACTAGTAATGAACTATACAAAAAAGAAGGAGAGTTTAGATATACGTCATGGTTACTGGAGGAAAAAATTTTAAAATTTGGAATGCCAGGAACTGGAGAAAATCATTTAATCATAAAGAAAGAACAATTAAGTAATGACTATTTTGTTTCTTGTGAGGACAATATGGATTACTTTTTTGTACCTATGGGTCAGTACCCATTAAACTATCGAATTGAAGAAAAGGACAAATGGGATTTAGGAGGTTCTCGTAAAAAATCTATTTTTATGACTGGTAATATGGATTCTCGATTTTATTATAAAATAGAAAATTTTCCAATCTTCAGTATTGTCAGTAGAAGAAGAGTGTATGACTACTTGATTTGTGCTAATATTTTTATGAAGATAAAATCGTTCAATGATTTAAATAATTACATTTCCGGCGAAGCGGATAATGGGGTGATTTTAATTGATACTCAAAACGATTTTAGTATAGATTTTCAAAATCTGAAGAAGATAACTAGAGAATTCAATTTTTATCTGGCGTTACCAGGAACAATAATTCCATATTGTCATAATTTGATAGAAGCCATGTCTGTAGGGTGCATACCAATTATTCAGAGGTCTTACGCTAAAAGTTTGCATCCTGAGCTGGTAAACGGTGAAAACTCTTTATTCTTTGAAACTTTAGAGGGTCTGGATGAAGTTATTAGAAAGTCCTTTAATTTATCTGATTCAGAAATTTTACGGATACGGGCGAACGTTCTAGATTATTATAATTCTCATTTGACTGCAAGTTCTGTTATCGAAAGGATAGAAAATAAAAAATTCAATAAAATTTTTATTCAAGGAGGTTGGTGTAGCATCGAAAAAGCAATCAGCTCATTACAAAAATTATAAGTGTAACTACTAGATGGATAGGCAACCTTTATTATCTATAATTATTCCCTGCTATAATGATGGCCGGTACATTGAGCAGTCTGTGGATTCCGCCTTGAACCAAACGTATCCTAAAATTGAAGTTATTGTCATAGATGATGGATCGAATGAAGAGACTAAAGCAGTCCTTGAAAAAATAAAACCTTACCTCACAGCTTTAATTACTCAGGACAATCGGGGTCAAAGCAGTGCTCGTAATAAGGGAGTAAAAGCAGCAAGAGGGGATTATATTCTTACGCTGGATAGCGATGATTTTTTCGAACCTTCTTTTTGTGAAAAGGCTGTAAAGCTGATTCAGGGAAAAGAAGAGGTGAAAATTGTGACCTGTTATGCCAAACGATTAAGAAATTCCGGCTATGATATATTCAAACCTGGTGGAGGTTACCTAAAGGATTTTTTAAATTATAACTGCGCATTGGGAACTTCCCTTTTTCGAAGAAGGGAAGCTTTAGCAATAGGAGGGTATGATGAATCCATGAGGAAAGGGTTTGAAGATTGGGAGTTTTTTATAAGACTTCTCAAGGATGGTGGTAAAGCCGTAGTTATACCGGAACCATTGTATAACTATCGAAAAAGGATAAATACAACAACAACCGTCGCAAATAAAAACAAGTATGCCCTCTTGCGTTATTTGTACTCCAAACATGAAAACCTTTATAAAGAGCATTTTCAAAATTTTGTTGATCATCTTCTAAACCGGATTGAACGGGAGGAAAAAGAAAAAATTAAACATACCAGTCGATTGGAGTTTATAATCGGGTCACAGGTTTTACGACCTTTACGTTATTTTAAATCCCTCATACGGTTATGAATGGTAAGGTCTTAATTTTATTGGCTACACACAACCGGGCCCATTTTATAGGTGCTACTCTGGATTCCATTATATCTCAGACCTATCCCAATTGGGAATGTCTGGTTATAGACGATAATTCTGTTGACAATACCATGGATGTCGTTTCGCAATATGTGAGAAAAGATTCCAGAATATTTTATCATAAAAAGGAAAAAAAATACGGCGCACGTTTGCCGGGAACGCGAAATCAGGGTTTAGATATGGCTCCTGATTTTGACCCAGAGTTCCTTCAGTTTTTTGATGATGATGATATCATGCATCCAAAGAAACTGGAACTTCAAATTGAAAGTTTAAATCATAATCAAGAGACCTGCTTTTCCTTGTGCAGTATGAAGAATTTCGTAAGTAATTCCGAAATACTGGGAAATGAAAGGAATGTGTCTTCTTACAGATCTAACCTTACATTAGGAGAGGCTTATTTAACAAGCGAGGTGAAATTAGTAGCCCAAGTTCCTGTTTTTAGATATAGCTATGTGAGGAATTTTAGATTTGACGAGAGTTTGTTTTTTGCTGAAGATTGGGAGTTGTTTTCGAAGGAGTTTCTCAGAACAAATCCGAAATATAATATTGTGGATAATGTGCTGGTTTATAGAAGGAAGCATAAAAATTCTATGACTGAGAATGATGACAGTGATTATGAGCGTCGTAAAGCATCGGCGATTGTAAAAATTAAAGTTTTTGATTACTTAAAAGAACATAACATTCATTCTAGGATTACCTTGTTCTATTTTTCCCGCAAGTTTCTGTTGTACCAATATGACTCACATCTGCTTGATCAAATCCAAGAATTGTTTAAAAATTTAAATACATGGGATTATTGGAGATTTAAAACTGCTAGAAAATTTCATTGGTTTTTTAGAAAACTGGTATTAAGAATTTTAAACTTCTGAAAATCAAACGAGATAAAAAAATGAAGATTGTAGTTTCCATTATTATTCCTACTTATAATAGGGCAAATTTATTAAGGGAGACCTTGATTTCTGTTTCTAAACAGAAGTTAGCCAACTGGGAGTGTATAATTGTGGATGATGGTAGTGAGGATCATACAAGGTTTGTAGTTAGAGAATTTACTGATGCTGATAAACGCTTTAATTATTACGAAAGGCCTTCATCCTATAAAAAAGGAGCCTCTTCTTGCAGGAATTATGGGTTTTTAAAGAGTCAAGGGGAATATATACAATGGTTGGATGATGATGACCTTATGTCGGAAAACAAACTAGCTTCACAGGTGCAAACTTTAAAATCATACGAATCCGCTATTGCCACTTGCGACTGGGATATATTATGGCCGGGCAAAAAGTATTTTAGAAGAAATTTACTCATTGGAAAAGACAATCTAACGCCTAAAGAATATTTTGAGGAACTAAGAAAACAACAGACCTTTGTGCCTCCACACACTTTTCTTGCTCCTAGATACGTAGTAGAAAAAGCCGGACTTTGGCATCCGAATTTGACATTGAATGATGATGCGGAATTTTTCGCCCGGGTTATACTACAGGCAAAAAAAGTTGTTTCCAGCCCCAATTGTCATGTCCTTTATCGGGAACATGACGGAGATAGGTTAAGTCATCAAATCAATTCCAATCGGTTATATTCGCTATTGGACAGTTTAAGATTAATCCATAGCCATTTAAAATCTCATGATATTGTAGTAAAACCATTTTTTAAATGGAAGTTACTACGCATATTATTAAATAATTGGGAAACAGAGAAAAAAGTACTCCAACAATATAGATCCTTTTTTAAAGAAAATGGTATAAATACAAAGTTTGCAAATGCTTATTTACTAAAATATAAGTTATATAAAGTAATTTACCCTCAGTACAAAAAATATATAAAAATGAAACGACCTGTTTAGGTTTATATACCAGAGGAAGGTGTTAGAACCAATCAAGACTGTGAATTTTTGCAAATTTAGGAACTGTTCAGTTAAATGATGGAAGAAAACCAAATAGCAGTTGTAATTCCTTTTTTCAAAAAAGATTTTTTTGATAAGACATTGGAGTCGTTAAGTATTCAAACCAATAAGAGGTTTACGGTCTATGTTGGGAATGATGCTAGCCCTGATGATCCCTTAGAGATAATTGGAAGATACTCTAATATGATTAAAATTAGGTATACCAATTTTGATCAAAATTTAGGGGCAAATTCTTTGTCTAAACAATGGCAGAGATGTCTGAATCAAGTTGATATAGAAGAGTGGGTAATAATCTTGGGAGACGATGATGTTCTTGGGATGAATTGCATTGCTGAATTTTATACTCATCTTACTAATATTAATATGGAGGCAATAGATGTAATTCGGTTTGCTAGTTTAGTAATAGACAGTCAGGGAAAAGCTATTTCTGAAGTTCAAAGGCACCCTGTGATTGAAAATTCTATCCGTTTTTTGTTCAGAAAGATAAATGGCAATGCCAGAAGTTCCATTAGTGAACATATTTTTAAAATTTCCTCCGTTAGAAAATATAAATTTAAAGATTTGCCACTAGCATGGCATACCGACGATTTAGCTCTCTTGGAATTTTCTAATTTTGGAAATATTTTTTCTATTAATGCTGCTGTGGTTTATATAAGGTTAAGCAAAATAAGCATTTCAGGAAGAAATGATCTCTCACGTTTAAAGAACACCAGTTCATTTTTATTTTATAATTATCTTTTAAAAAACTATTCCACCAGGTTTTCAAAAATGGAGAAGCGGGTGCTTTTAAAAAAAATGGAGAAGCGGGTATTAGATGATAAAGCAAATTTTATTTTATTTTCAAAGTTGGCATTACTTTATTTTAGGAAGTATGACATGCCGGGCTTCGCGTTATTTTTATTGGACTTCTCACGAAACATTCGAAATTCATATCATAGTAGGTTGAAAGGATATAAAGGTAAAATGAAGTAATTGCCTTTATTTCCTTCCGTAGAAGGTTTTCTGGATTTTCAAAAATTAAATAGATTATGAGATGCTTAGTAATAATTCAAGATTTGCGCATATCGGGGACCAGTGAAGGTATCGTCTCAAGGTCTTTCATTTCCAAACTTAGAAAAAGTTTTCCCAGTTCAAGCATTGATGTGCTTTATTTAAGAAACCATCATAATGACGATAAGCTGCATTTGTTACCCATTGATCATTTGGAACAGCACTATATTGATCCGAAAATTCCTGCTTCAACAAAATTTATTAATCGCTTTTATTGGAGAGTGACAGGCATTTCCCTAAACAAAGAAAAACATGTGGGAAAGTACCGAAAGCATATTCAGAAAATCGATCCAGAGCAATATGACCATATCTTTATTAGGAGTTCGGGTTTAGAGCATGAAACGATTTTGGCAGCTGCTGGTCTGCCAATTCTTAAAAAAGCTGTTATTAATTTTCATGATGCCTTTCCTGTCTTTTGGGATACCGGTTCAAAACTTGTTTTAGATAATTTAACGCTACAGGGGCTTAAGAAAATGTGGAAGGTTGTAATCACGGCCAAAAAATGCATGAGTCCCTCTAAAATGTTGTCTGAAGACTTACAGCACCTTTTTGGGACGAACAAAGCTTTCTATACACTTCCCCATCAATTTGAAAGTTCTGCTTTTGATATAAAATCTGCAATTGGAGTGAGGGCAAAGAAAAAGCAGGTTACCATTTCCTATCATGGTGCTTTACAGTTTGCCAGAAATATTAATTTTCTGTTGGATGCCTACCTTGAACTTATAAATGAAAATCCACTTTATAAGGAAAAAACAGAATTCGTGCTCCGAGTAAAAGGTGCTCATTCTACAGGAGTGATAAATAAATATCAGGATTCTCCGAACCTGATTTTTTTGGGTGGATTGAATTTTGAAAGTTCTGCTTTTGAACAAGCGAATGAAACAGATATTCTAATAATTTTGGAAAATTGTGCTCCACACAGTAATATATTAGTGGGGAAAGCTCCTTTTCTCTCTTTTCTTAAAAAGCCAATTCTTTCTTTATCTCCTGGAAGAAGTGAGGTTCGCCGTATAGTGGGAACAGGCGATTTTGTAGCCAGTTGTAATGACCAACATGAAATCAAACTAAAATTATCATTTCTTATTGATAGAATTTTGGGAGGGGAAACAGAAGCAGAACCTTTTTCGGATTACTTCAGTGATGAAAATTTTAAGAAAAGTATTTTAAATATACTGAAAGATTAAATTTTGAAAGTAAAATAATGAGGAAAGGCTTAAATCCGAACAAAAATAGGAAATCTACCAAATCACAATACCTGCACCAAGTGGTAATACCTGTTTACATTCCTCATCTGGAAGGATATTTTTCAGGCTCATTTGAGATTTTTAAATTCTGTATAGAATCGATACTCAAAACTAGCTATAATAGTACCTTTATTAGTATAATCAACAACGGAAGCTGCGCAGAAGTGAGGGCCTACTTGAACGACTTATTGTTTGAAAAAAAGATCCAAGAGCTTGTCCATTCCGAAAACATTGGGAAAATCAATGCTGTTTTGAAAGGATTGGTAGGACATAACATTCCATTGGTAACAATTGCCGATGCAGATGTATTGTTTCTTTCTGGCTGGCAAGAAGCTACTTATGATATCTTTGCTACATTTGAAAGAGCCGGTGTAGTTGGACTGACTCCGCAATTTAAGTCGTACGAAAATCAGTCAGGCAATGTTATTTACTCAAATTTATTTTCGGGTAAAATGAAATTCACAGAGGTGAAAGATCCTGATGCCTTGAAAATGTATTATAAGAGTTTAGGTTGGGACGAAAGTTATAATAGAGATTATTTAAAGAAAACCCTTACTATCTCAAAGGATGGTATTAAAGCTGTCGTGGGCTCTGGACATTATGTGGCAACCTATAGGCGATGTGTTTTTAGCGAAATGTTTACTTATGATCCTGCGAAACTAGGACTTGATTCTGAAAAAAAATTAGATGAAATGCCACTTCGTAAAAATCTTTGGAGGCTTACCACAAGCGATAATTATGCTTATCATATGGGAAATGTACTAGAGAACTGGATGGAAGAAGAAGTTAAGGAGTTAGCACCGGCTAAAGATTCTGTTCGCTATTCGCCTAACTTCCAAAATATTCGGAATGAGAACCCTCTATTTTATTTTGTTAAAAACAGGTTTTTTGTAAAGCTGTTTTCATTAATATGGATTAAGCACATCTTTTATAAATTTAAGGGTCTGCCCAAGGAGATGAGAAGGAATTATTAGAAAGAGAAAAAAAATAATATAATATGGCCTTATTTTATGGGTTAGCTGTTATAGATTTATGGATATTTATAAATTAGTAAGTATATTAATAACGACAAAGGACAGGCTGGGCGAGTTAAAGAGGACATTAAATTCTTTAGAGCCTCTTCTTAGTAGAGGGCTCATTTTAATTATTTGCGATGATGGTTCTACTGATGGTACTTCCGAATTTCTTAAGGAAAAATATCCTACTGCTTTAGTAATTAGAAACAAGGAAAGTAAGGGTTTAATATTTAGTCGAAATCTCTTAATGAACATGGTAAATACTGTTTATGCCATTTCCTTAGATGATGATGCGAATATTTTGACGAGAAATCCCATCTCAGCAATTGTAAATTACTTTAAAAAAAATCAAAAATGTGGTGTAATTGCTTTTCGGATATATTGGGGAATAGAAAAGCCTCCAAAAGCAGAAATTTCCGAAGAACCGTTAAGAGTAAGGGGATTTGTAGGTTGTGGACACGCTTGGCGTATGCAGGCATGGTACCAAATACCTAATTACCCTGAATGGTTTAAGTTTTATGGAGAGGAACAGTTTGCTTCTTATCATCTTTTAATGAGCGATTGGGAAGTGCATTATTTTCCACACATTTTTATACACCACCGCGTTGATAATAGGTCTCGCAAAAATCAAAAAGATTACATTCTTAGAACTAGAAGGTCATTAAGATCGGGCTGGTATCTCTACGTAATGTTTCTGCCAGTAAAGGTAATTATTCCAAGAATAGTATATTCTTTGTGGATACAGATAAAAACGAAAGTAGTAAAAGGGGATAGTAAATCTACGATAGGTATCCTCCAGGCAATTGGTGACACTGTAATAAATCTGCCTAAGTTATTACAAAACCGTACTGCATTATCTCATTTAGAATACCAAACCTATTATGAATTACCTGATGAGAAGATTTATTGGAAGCCAAAAATAAAACATGATTTGTCTGTAATTATAAGTAATGGCCCAAGATCTTAAAACCCTTGCTAGAGAGGAATATTAATTTTTATTATCTACTATGAATATTATAGCTGAAATAGGACAGGCCCATGAGGGAAGTTTTGGACTTGCTTTAAGTTACATTGATGCTTTGGCAGAAACAGGAGTGGATGCCGTTAAATTTCAAGTGCACATTGCTGATGCAGAGAGCAGTTTTCATGAACCCTTTAGAGTAAAATTTTCAAAACAGGATGATTCACGTTTTGAGTATTGGAAGCGAATGGAGTTTTCCCCGACTCAATGGAAACTAATCAAAACAAGATGTGAGGAAAAAGGAGTGGAGTTTCTGGCTTCCCCTTTTAGCAATGTGGCGGTAGACCTTCTGGAAGAACTGGGGGTAAAGCAGTATAAGATAGGATCGGGCGAGGTGAATAATTTTCTGTTGCTTGAAAAGATTTCCAAGACAGGAAAACCCATAATTTTATCCTCGGGAATGAGTTCATTTTCAGAATTGGATCAGTCTGTCAAATTTTTGAAGGATAAAGGAGTGACTTTTTCTGTTCTGCAATGTACCACAGCTTATCCTACTCAGCCGGAGAATTACGGATTGAATGTGATCGAGGAATTAAAAGAAAGGTATGGTGTAAAAATTGGCTATTCAGATCATTCAGCAAAGATAGAAACCTGCATTGCCGCCGCTGCTTTGGGAGCGGAAATCCTAGAGTTTCACGCAGTTTTTGACCGTAGGAGTTTTGGCCCGGACGCAAAATCTTCATTGGAAATAGATGAGATAAGTCAGTTGGTCAAATCGGTAAGGAACATTACATCTGCATTAAAACATCCTGTAGATAAAGGAGATAATTCCTCTTTTAACGAATTAAAAAATATTTTTGAAAAATCACTGGCAGTGAATAAAGATTTTCCTTCAGGACACCACCTTAATTTTGAAGATCTGGAGGCTAAAAAGCCTAAAGGCTTTGGAATTCCTGCTTCCGAATTTGAGAAGGTGATAGGAAAGAAGATAGCACAGGATCTAAAGCAGTGGGATTTTTTAAAGGAGGAGGATTTGAGCTAAAGTATTTACAATGTGAACCGTCATTGCGGGTCCGCCGTAGGTGGACGTGGCAATCTGTTGTAGGTTACCTCCTAACATGATCGTGACTAATTTACAACAGATTGTTTCGCTTCGCTCGCAATGACCTTTCTAACAAATTTCCTAATTTAGCAAAACTGACCAAAAGAGAACAACCGAAAACGGAAAACGGAAAACTGAAAATGCCCAAAAGAAAAATTTGTGTAGTAGTTACTGCCCGGCCGTCTTACAGCCGGATCAAAACTGCACTAACCGCTATAAAAAATCATCCCAAACTGGAACTACAGCTGGTGATAGCCGGTTCTGCCTTACTGGACAGATACGGGAATGCGGTGGATTTCATCGAGAGGGATGGTTTTGCGATTGCAGCAAAAGTTTTTATGGTGCTGGAAGGAGAAAATCCTACCACTATGGCTAAAACTACCGGAATTGGGGTAATGGAATTAACAAATGTCTTCTATAATCTGCAGCCGGACGCTGTAATTACTATAGCAGACAGATTCGAAACCATTGCAACATCTATAGCTGCTGCCTATCAGAATATTCCCCTGGTACATGTACAGGGCGGGGAAGTTACCGGGAGTATAGATGAAAAGGTGCGGCATGCGAATACCAAACTGGCAGACCTGCACCTGGTTTGTACTGCAGATGCTAGGGAAAGGGTAATAAAACTTGGCGAGGAGCCGGACAAAGTGATCAACACCGGTTGTCCTTCAATAGATTTGGCCAAAGAAGCAGAAGAAAATCCGGAGTTGGATTTCGATCCCATTAAAAAATATGGAGGGGTAGGTGCCGAACTGAACTGGAAAGACGGTTATCTTGTGGTAATGCAACATCCGGTGACTACGGAATATAGAGAAGCAAAAAAACATATACAGAAAACCCTCAGAGCTATTAAAGCGTTGGATTATCCTGCCTTCTGGTTTTGGCCCAATGTGGATGCCGGTTCAGATGGGACTTCTAACGGAATTCGCGCTTTTCGGGAGTTGGAGCAGCCAAAGAACATCCATTTTTTCAAGAACATGGAGCCGATGGATTTTCTGAAATTATTGAAAAATTCCAAAGCTCTAATTGGTAATTCCAGCGCAGGACTCAGGGAATGTGCTTATCTGGGTGTACCGGTGGTGAACATTGGAAATAGGCAGCACCGGAGGAACCGTGCCGGAAATGTAACCGATGTTGATTATAAAGAAGAAGAAATTCTCAAAGCAACAAAGTCGGCAATAGAACAAAAGCATTTTAAAAGCTCTACTCTCTATGGAAATGGAAATTCAGGAAGAAAAATTGCTGATATATTAGCTGAAACTGAATTGACCTTCAGTAAAACCATCACGTATTAATGAGGATTTTAGGAATCATACCGGCAAGAGGTGGAAGCAAAGGAGTACCGGGTAAAAATATTCGGGAATTTGACGGAAAACCTTTGATCGCTTATGCCATTGAAACAGGAAAGAAAAGTAAGTTTCTTTCTGAATTGGTAGTAAATACTGAAGATGAAGAAATAAGTAGGATTTCTGAAGAATATAATTGTCGGGTAATAAAACGGCCTGTCGAATTTGCTTCAGATACTTCGAATGTTGTAGAAAGTGTGCTGGATACGCTTCAGAAATTCGAAGCTGAAAATACTTTTTTTGATGCTGTTTTATTGCTTCAACCTACAGCGCCTTTACGAACTGCAAAGGACGTGGATAATGCAATTGAAATTTTAGAATCTGAAGATACAGATGCAGTGATAAGTATGGTTTCCGTAGGAGATCAACATCCGGCCAGGATGTACAGGATAGAAGGTGGGGAAGCCAAATGTGAGATGCCGGAATTCGAGACCACTAGAAGACAGGATCTGCCGGAAAGATATATTAGAAATGGTTGTATTTACTTGGTCAAAACTGAAACCCTTAAGAGTGAGGAAACTTTTGTGCCAAAATCTAAAGCGGTTCATATAATGGATGCGGAATGGGCAGTAAATATAGACACCGAAAGGGATGTTCTTATTCTGAATTACTTGATAGAGAAATGGAATAACCTAAACCCATGAAAGTTTTAATAACCGAACCTTTAGATTTTGGAAGAGAGAATCTGAAACTGCTTGAGGAAATAGCGGAAGTTAAAAAAGGACCATTTTCAAGACCTGATTTGTTGAAAGCTGTCGGGGATGTGGATGTCCTTATGATTCGGTTAGAGCATATTGTTAATGAAGAAGTTTTTGAAAAAGCCAATAAGCTAAAATTCATTCTGACTCCTACCACCGGATTAAACCATATTGATATGGATGCCGCAGGCAAAAGAGAGGTCAAAATAATTTCTTTAAAAGGAGAATCAGAATTCTTGGCTGGTATTCCTTCTACAGCGGAACATACCTGGGCGTTGATGTTGTCTCTACTTCGGAAAATTCCGGCGGCTCATAAACACGTGATGCAGGGGGAATGGAAAAGAGACGAGTTCAAATCCCATAACATCTATCATTATAAGCTCGGAATCCTGGGCTTTGGAAGAGTTGGGAAACAAATAGCAGAATATGCCAAAGTATTTAAAATGCCGTTTGTGTTTTATGATACAGATCCCAATCTTAAAGATCAAGCTAATGCTGTGGAAGACCTGGAACAATTTATGGAAGAGATAGATATTCTTTCCATTCATATTCCGCTAAACCTGGAAAATACCCAATTTCTAAATGAAGCAAACCTGAAATATTTAAAACGAACTGCATACATCATAAATACCTCTAGGGGAGAAGTAATTGATGAAGCTATTTTGGCGGATATGTTGATTAATAAGAAAATTTCAGGATTGGCCACAGATGTATTGGCTTCAGAATTATCTTCAAAATCTCGCAGCAATAATCCTTTAATAAAGGCAGCACAGCATCTAGATAATATCATTATTACTCCTCATATCGCCGGTGCTACCTATGAATCTATGTGGAGAACAGAAGAGTTTGTAATAACAAAGTGGATGGAAATCCTGCAGGCATAACTTTCCTTCATATTTAAATTCTTATTTTGAGACCCTCAAAGAGCGTTTTATGCAGACTAATATTTCAGCAAAGAAATCACAGCATATTCTGGGACTGGTAATAGTCGATGGAGTGGGGTATCGTAACTTTATTTTAAGTGATTTTGTTAATCAAAGTTTGAATACTTTTGATGAGGTGGTGATTTTTTCTGGGTTACCATCTGAATCTTTTGGAATGCAGGAGCAGTCTAATGTGAGGATTATCGAACTTCCTGTTTTTCAGGAATCAGGTAAAACCTGGTTTTGGCGTAAAGCCAAGGAAGTGGCTCATATGCAACTGCATAAGGATAACTTTGCCGGTATAGATTATAATCTTCAGAAGAATTATCCCAATACGAAGTCTAAACGGGCGCTAATCACTAAAGTGATTTTCAAGATAACATCTGTATTTCATTCAGAAAAATGGATCAACAGGTTTTATAGGTATCAGGTTAACTCTTTTAAGAAAAATGAGGTTACAAAATTGTACAGCGAATTATTAAAAAGAGAGGAACCTGATCTTTTATTTTTCACCCACCAAAGACCCCCATATCTAGCTCCGCTCGACTATGCAGCCAAAGAACTGGGCATTAAAACCTGTTCTTTCATTTTCAGTTGGGACAATTTACCCTCAAAGGGAAGAATGGCAGCGCCCTTTGATTCCTTCCTGGTATGGAGTGATTTAATGAAGAAGGAATTGCATTATTTCTATCCTGAAACAAAAAATCAGTCGGTGGAGGTAGTTGGCACTCCACAGTTTGAACCCTACGTGCTGGACAGATATACTTCTTCAAAAGAGGATTTTCACCAAAAGTTTGAGCTGGATCCTGGCCTTAAAACCATTTGCTATAGTTGTGGCGACGCTTCTACCAGTAAAAATGATCCTGTTTACATTGAGGTTATTGCAAAACTTATCAAGCAGATAAAATTGACTGAAAACATTAATTTCCTGGTGCGTACTTCCCCGGCGGAGGATGGTTCAAGGTTTAGAGAGGTAGTTAATAGATTCCCTTTTATTAAATGGAATTATCCTAAATGGAAATTAACCCGCAAAGATCATCCTGAGCCATGGTCTCAGCGAGTGCCGCTTCCTGAGGATTTGATAGATTTAAGATCATTACTGGAATATTGTGATTTGAATATTAATATGTGCTCTACGATGAGCCTGGATTTTATGTTGTTTGACAAACCTGTAATAAATCCGAATTTCGGAACAGAAGAAAATGATCTTTATGATGATCAAAAATACTTGCAATATAGCCATTACGAGCGTGTGGTGCAGAGCGGCGCAGTAGCAACCGTTAAAAATGAAGAGGAATTGCTTCGGGAGATCAATTTCAGCCTGAACAACCCCGAAGCCCGAATTAAAGAACAAAAGGAATTACTAAAACTGCAAATAGGAAAGCCGCTGGAAGAAACCAGTCAAAGAATTACTGAAACCTTAAAAGAATTTTCAGAAGCTTGAGCAACGGGAAAAACATAGCTGTAATTTGCAACTACGAACTGAAACAGGATCGTATCGGGGGAATGGATCGCTTCTATAAAGCTTATAATGAAGAGCTACTTCAAAAAGGGCATAAGCCAACCTGGATTTTTTCCGGTGGAGAGAGATTTGATTTTTACTTGGGTTTTGACCTTTACCTGGCGGGACAGCAGGAATCTGTAGAGGATTTTGCACTAAATTTCCTGAAGGAAAATGAAAGTTTTAATATTATAGTTACTCATTTCCTAGCGCTTTGTACTTCGTTTTATAAAGAGCTGAAAAGTAATAATCAGCCTTACATCATTGCGGTAGACCATAATCCGCGCCCGCTGCATGGTTTTCCGTTGAAAAAGCGAATAAAAAATAAGCTAAAAGGAAGACTATATTCTCAATATATTGACTGTTTCGTAGGGGTATCTCAATACACCGCCGATTGTCTTCTTCAGGATTACGGCAGCAATCTTAGAAGAAAGACAGAAGTTGTTTATAATGGAATTGACACTTCAGCGTATCTAAAACGAACAGAGGAGAACCGGGGGAAATTTATTGTGGCTTCACATTTAAGAGAGTCCAAAGGCATTCAGGATTTAATAGAAGCTGTAAGATTTTTACCGGAAGCAATCCGGAACATGATACAAATAGATGTTTTTGGGGAAGGCCCTCTGGAAAAGGATCTAAAAAAATTGGTAGCGGTATACGAGTTGCAGCATCAGTTTAGCTTCAAAGGAAGCAGTCCGGAGCTGCCGGAACTTTTTAGGAATTATTCTTATATGCTGCAACCCACCTATATGGAGTGCTTTAGTTTATCTATCCTGGAAAGCCTGGCGGCCAATGTGCCGGTAATTACCACGCCGGTAGGTGGGAATCCCGAGATTATTTCCCACGGAAAGAATGGTTATATTTTTCAGGCAGGAAATATAGAAGGATTAAGAGAGCTACTGCAAAAGGTGATGAATAAGGAAATTACCATTTCTCAGGATGTGAACGGGTTAATTGAGAAGGAGTATAGCCTGGATCAAATGGTCGCAAATCATATAAAGCTACTTCCATGCACCTAGGTTTTTTAACTCCGGAATATCCACATCCGAGGGTACTTTCTTCCGCCGGTATCGGTACCAGTATTGGTAATATGACTGATGCACTGGCTGCGGAAGGAGTAACGGTTTCCATTTTTGTTTATGGGCAGAAAGAAGATGCTGTATTTACTGAAAATGGCATCAAATTCCATTTGATCAGGCAACGGAAATTCAGGTTGGCCGGATGGTTCTTATATAGAAAATTTCTTCAGAATTACCTGAACAATTTTATTGTAGTAGATAAAATAGAAGCCATTGAGGCTCCTGACTGGACAGGAATTACTGCTTTTATGAAGCTGCGCTGCCCATTGGTGATCAGGATGAATGGCAGTGATGCTTATTTTTGTAAGCTGGAGGGGAGGCCACAGAAAAAGAAGAATTTCTGGTTTGAAAAAGAAGCTTTGAAAGATGCAGATCGGCTTTTATCAGTTAGCGAATTCACGGCAAAACAAACTGCGGAGATATTTAAACTGAAGAAAAATATTAGCGTCATTCCAAATTCAGTAGATACAGAATATTTTAACCCATATTCTAAAGACATAGTGCCGGATACCCTGCTTTACTTCGGAAGTCTCATCAGGAAAAAGGGAGTCCTGGAGCTGGCGCAGATTTTCAATATAGTGGTGGAGCAAAAGCCTGAAGTTAAATTGTTGCTCTTGGGAAAAGATGTGAATGATATATTTGAAAACAAATCTACATTAGAGCTTTTTCAGCAAAAACTTTCTCCGGAAGCAAAGGGGCAGGTACAGCATATCCCCGGAGTGGCTTATGAGAGGATCAGGGAGTACATAGCTTCCGCCGCTGTTGTCGTCCTGCCGAGTTTTGCCGAAGCCCTGCCAATGACCTGGCTTGAAGCCATGGCCATGGAAAAAGCTCTGGTAACTTCAAATATAGGTTGGGCAAAAGAAGTAATGATTTATGGGGAAACAGGATATACAGAAGATCCTACTAATCATTTCGCCTATGCTGAGAAAATATTACGATTATTACAAGCCCCGGAACGTGCACAACAAATGGGAAAAGCTGCACGCGAGCAGGTGGTAAAGAAGTTTTCCACAGAAGTAATTGTGCAGAGGAATAATAAATTTTATAAAGGGGTTGTGGGGAAGTGACGTTGTGATGAAGTAATGAAGTGAAGGAGTGATGTGTGATTGCTGCACTTCGTCGAATTCGGCTTTTAATTCAGTACTCCGGTTGAGTTCCCTCTCCTTCGGAGAGAGCCTGTCCCGGTGGATACCGGGAGCGGGGGGAGAGGATGAGGAAAAAATACTACATTTGTCCAAACCCCATTCTCATTTGAAAATACTCGTCCATCAAAATGCAAAAATTCCTGTAAGAGTTCTTTCTTGCAATCCTGAAGAAGTACATCTTACAAGCAAAACCTGTACAGAGGCTCTTTGGGAATTAGCAGAAAAATTCCCCGATGAAATACTCGGTTGGAGTGAAGAGGGTTCATTGGGCAATTTGGAAATGGACAGCTGGAACGGGATCTTCCATCATAATTTAATCATGGCTTCCTATGCTGTTAAAACAACCTTTCTTCCCGCCAGTATAGGTTACGTAGACCAACTTCCTTTCATTAGCGTTGAAAGAAGTGTCTCTTACGGAACCTGGCGAATGAGCAGTGATGTAGGTGGAATTAAAGGAGAAGTACTGTTGAAATTCGGGCAATTATTCAGAAAGGAGAAGGATTTCAATTTCCTGTTAAATTCCGTGGCTAAAATCGGGCAGCAGAATGGCTTGTTCTGTTACAGTGAGCCGAAATTAGTATATCCTTCTGAAAATACTAAACCGAAAAGTACGGCCAACAAAGTGGATCTTTTCCGATTCGTTCATCAGCATTATTCTACTGCCTGGACGTCAGTATTACTTATATGTTTTATTGTTTACGAAAGGTCATTTCCTCTGCTATCTCTTTTCAAGAGCTTTTTTCATTCTAAATTCTTTCGAAGAAGTATAGACTTATCTGGTTTTATCAATGCTTCCCGGAAGAATAATTCTACTTCAGGAAGTATTGATGTAATTATTCCCACAATGGGAAGAGCCGAATATTTATACGATGTCTTGAAAGATTTTTCAGTTCAGACGCACCTCCCGAAGAAAATAATCATCGTGGAGCAGAATCCGAATATCACTTCAGCTTCTGAATTGGAGTTTATAAAAGGGGAAAATTGGCCCTTTGAAATTGTACACCATTTTATTCATCGTACCGGTGCCTGTAAGGCAAGGAATATTGCTCTGAAAGAGGTTACTTCGGAATATGTATTCTTTGCAGATGATGATATAAGAATCAGTAGAAATCTTTTGGAAAATATTTTTTCTGAAATAAAAAGATACGATCTATGTGCTGTAAATATGAATTGCAGGCAACCGGGAGAAGAAACTGTCTTTGGAAAAATAAAACAATGGGGAAGTTTTGGATCAGGTACCAGTGTGGTAAAATCTCTATATGCGAAAAAATGTAGATTTTCAGAAATTTTCGAGCACGGCCATGGGGAAGATACAGATTTCGGGATGCAATTGAGGCGGGTTGGATGTGATATTATTTATCATCCGAACCTGGAAATTGCACACCTGAAAGCCCCGATGGGAGGTTTCCGGGAAAAGCCAATTTTAGAATGGGAAACGGAAGATCCGTTGCCAAAACCTTCACCTACTGTAATGGCATACGCACTGAGAAACTATACTCCACACCAGATCAGGGGATATAAAATATCTTTATTTATAAAGTTCTATCCCCGGCAGAAAATTAAGAATCCGGTTTCTTACATTTCTTCGATGAATAAGAGGTGGAAGAAAAGTATGGATTGGGCTGAAAAGCTGATGAAGCAGGGACAGAGTCTTAGGTCTACATAGGTTCACTGCATCACAAGATCCCATTTTTCAATATCATTTCATTTTCAGGATCAAACCTCTATATTTACCCGCGATGAAATCCAGTTTAATAATTTGTACCTATCAACGTCCGGAAGCTCTAAAGAGGTTGCTGGATTCCGTAAAAGAACAAACAGTACTGCCAAATCAGATCCTGATCATTGATGGTTCAGAGGATGATAGGACAGGAAATCTTTTTCAGCACGATCCATTTCCAAACCTGGAATATTATAAGGTAGACGAACAACAGCGGGGACTAACCAGGCAGAGGAATTTTGGTGTGGAAAAATTAAGACAGGATGTAGAGGTAGTATTCTTTCTGGATGATGACACGGTACTAGATACTTCTTATTTTGAAGAAATTTTGAAAACCTATGAGAAACATCCTGAAGCATTAGGTGTTTCCGGCCATATTATAAATGAACAGGAATGGCAACAGGTTCCTGAAGGGTATAAACCAACAGAATCAGAATTTGTTTATGACAATTGGAAGAGGATCGAAGGCTCCAGGTTTAAATTGCGAAAGAAATTGGGACTACCCCCAAATGTTCCTCCGGGTTTTATGCCGGATTTCTCTCATGGCTATTCCACAGGATTTTTACCACCCAGCGGAAAAACCTATGAAGTGGAAATGTTGATGGGAGGGATAGCGAGCTATAAAAAAGGAGTGTTTGAAAAATTAAAATATTCTACATATTTTGAAGGTTACGGGCTCTATGAAGACGCCGATTTTTCCCTCAAGGTTTCGAAACTCGGGAAACTGTACGTGAACACCAATGCAAGAGTGGAACATCATCATGCTTCAGAAGGGAGACCAAATAAATATAATTATGGCAAAATGGTAGTTAGGAATGGTTGGTATGTATGGCGGGTGAAAAATCCAAATCCTACATTTAAAGCCAGGGCAAAGTGGAATGCCACTTCTTTTTTGCTTACCTTGATAAGGCTATCCAATGTTTTTAATACTAATAAAAGAAAAGAAGCTTTTACGGAAGCGACAGGACGTATGGCGGGTTGGGTGAGTTTATTAATTAATAATCCTAAAGAGCAATAATAAAGTTCCTGGAATAATCAGATAGGGACTTGTTTCACCTATGTTGCATAAAATTAATTTCAGTATTGAAAACCATATTTCTGTCATTCAGTATTGCCAATACCTCTGTATCTGATTATTTTATCGAATTGTCGAATAAATTGTCAGAAGAATTCCGGGTGATTATTATTACAGATAGTGTAAAAGATCATCAAATTCCAATATCATTCAAAATAGAAATATTCAAATGGCCATCAAGAAGACCCACAAAATGGAAGGACTTTAAGTTTTTGATTCAGAAGGTAAAAGAATACCGGCCCGATATGATGATCTCCATGTTCGGATCCATCAACATCTTTTTAGTAGTTGGTTATCTATTTGGTGTAAAATACAGGATTCCCTGGGCCCGAACGATTTCTACTCAGTTTCAGACGAAAAAAAACCTGCTGATTAGAAAGAAGATCCTTTATAAGTTAGCTACTAAAGTCATAGCAAATTCAAATGCCACTAAAAGAGATTTGAGAGAGAATTTTGGAGTCAGGGACAGCAAGATCGAAGTCTGCTATAATGCAGTAAAGGAATATCCATTAGAAAATCATCAGGTTCAGAGAAATAAAATTCTATATGTAGGAAATATGTGGCCGTCGAAAGGAGTTGATACTCTATTGGAAGCTATGCCTGCTGTACTCAAAAAGTTTCCTGAGATTAAACTGACACTGATAGGAGGTTCACTGAAGGGGAGCAGGATTAAACAACTTCAGAAAAAAGCCGTTGAATTTAATATTTCCAAAAATGTTGTTTTTGCTGGAAGTCAGTCGAAGGAAAGGGTTTTGAAAGAATTTTCAAGTGCATACCTGGCAGTAGTCCCTTCTGTAGTGGAAGCATTTGGCTTTGTATTAATTGAAAGTTTTTCGGTAAAAACACCGGTGATAGGTTCCAATACTTCGGGGATTGCAGAGATCATTAGAGATGGCAAAGACGGATTTCTTTTTGAACCAAAAAATGAGGTAGACCTATCGGAAAAAATCCTGAAATTATTAAAAGATGAAGGGCTTCGGCAAGAATTCAGTAAAAATTGTTATGCACGATTTAAAGAGGAATTTGAAGTAGAAAGTGCGACTACTATCGTGTTTGAGAAATTAAAGCAATTATAGACAACAAAAAGAGCAATCCCTCTAAAAGAGAATGAATAGAAAGTTGTCAATCCTGGTTGGAGTTCTAATTTTAGGAGGGGTCATCCTGCTGGTCTTCCATACCAGATATCCATTTGTTACCCCTGCGGTCGGTCCGTGGTCCGTTGGATTTCAGAAATCATCAAATCCCCTTCAAGAGCAAAAAATAGATCCTGTGAATATCGTCACCTACGAATTCATTGATGGCTTACTTCCCGAACCCATAGACTATATAGCAGATCCCTTTTTTATCAAAGAAAAAGATACGTTCTATCTTTTTGTGGAAATTAAGGGGAGGGGAAATGCCAATATCGCTTTACTGACTTCTCCTGACGGAAAGAACTATGATTATAAAGGAACTGTTTTGGACGAAGATTTCCATCTTTCCTATCCCCAGGTATTTACACATAAGGAAGAAATCTATATGCTACCGGAAACTAAAGGATCTAATAATATTTTACTGTATAAAGCCGATAATTTTCCTTATTCCTGGCGCATTACTGATACCCTTATTACCAATATAGGTTTAAAAGATCCGTCCCTGCTTTTAAGTGAAAGCCTGAATCTCATCGTTGCCGTAGATGATGATATGAAACAGTATATGTTCACGGCAGATTCTCTAGAAGGGAAATGGTCCGAAGTGGAAAATTACAGACAGGACTGGGGAAATGAGACGCGTCCCGGAGGACGTTTTTTTAATGTAAAGAATACGTGGTATCTTCCTCTTCAAAATATGTCGGCAGGTTATGGAACCAGTATTTCTATTTATAGGCTGGAAACCAACGGAGAAAATCTTGCTCTTGCTCTTGAAGAGAATTTATATCTGCAACCTCAGTCGGAAATAGAATGGTTTAACAGGGGAATGCATCATTTGGATATACAGAAATATGAAGATGAATATTATATGGTATATGACGGGGATCGCCATCTTGGCAACAGACTGGAATGGCAATACAAAAGAACACTGAAACATAACTGGATAGATTTTTACAACTTTTTTACGCAGTAGAAGCAGGAATGAGATTTACCGTCATCACATATATAGAACATAAAGCGCAGGAAAATTCCTTTTACTCTTATGGACCCTATATGCGGGAAATGAATCTCTGGTTTAATTATGTAGATGAGGTGGAAGTCGTGGCTCCTTTATCAAATAATCCTGTTCAGTCTGCTGAACTGGCTTACTCTCATAAAAAGCTTCTTTTTACCAAAATTCCTGCGATCAACTTACTTTCCGGAAAATCTGCTTTTCTTGGCCTGACTAATCTGCCGGAAATTTTTCTGAATATTTTTCTTGCAATGAAGCGGAGTGACCACATCCACCTACGCTGCCCCGGAAACATCGGACTAATTGCCTGTATTGTTCAGATATTCTTTCCGAAGAAGCCTAAAACGGTAAAATACGCCGGAAACTGGGAGCCAAAAGCAGAGCAGCCATGGAGCTATAACCTCCAAAAGTGGATATTAAACAATACCTTTTTAACCAGAAACATGCAGGTGCTGGTATATGGCGAATGGCCGCACCAGTCGAAGAATATCAAACCTTTCTTCACGGCTTCCTTTTCTGAAATAGAGAAACGAGGAGTGGAAGAGAAGAATTTTGAAGCTCCTTTTATTTTTTTATATGTCGGAAATCTGGTGCCGGGAAAACATCCTCTGAAAGCGATACAATTAGTTCAGAAAATTAATAGAGAATTAAACAAGAGCACGAGCCGGGAGGCTCGCGCAATAAAATTGAAAGTATACGGCGATGGTCCGGAAATGAAAATGCTGAAAGCCTATTGTAGGGATGAAAATATTGAGCAACTGGTCGATTTTGAAGGAAGCAGACCTTTGGAAGAATTGAAACGTGCTTATAAGCAATCACATTTTCTAATTTTACCTTCTCAATCTGAAGGCTGGCCAAAAGCGGTGGCAGAGGCCATGTTCTTTGGATGTGTCCCGATTTCCACCCCGGTGAGTTGTGTGCCGTGGATGCTTGATTATGGAAGTCGTGGGATCTTGATTTCGGAGAAAGAAAAGAGCAGAGAGCAGAGAAACAGAGTGGAGGATGTGGAAAAGATAGTAGAATTGATGGCAATTCCTGAGAAGATGCGGAAAAAGTCTGAAGCCGCAAAGGAATGGAGTCAAAAGTTTACTTTGGAAAGGTTTGAAGGAGCTATAAAGGAGGTACTGAGAAAGAATTAATTACTTTAGTTTCACGTCAATGGTAGACTTGTTTCAGCATCTTGTAATTGTGAGATCCTGACGTTTGGAGCCTGAAATAAATTCAGGGTGACGCTAAAATGAGAAGCAGTAAATTAAATGAGTACGCCATGCTGAGACCCGCGTTAAATAAATTACCTAGCGTAGGATTTTGACGTAATTTTATTGGTAAATATAGTGAACCACGAGTTAACCGATATAAGTATAGTGTTTTCATACCTGTTGCTGAGTATGGTTTTGGAAAATATTGTTAGCGATGCTGGTGCTCAATTTACTTGATGCCCGAATGGTAGTCTTGCAAGCTGAAAGATTTTCCAACTGTGGTTTTTAAAATTTATTCGCCATGAAAAAAATTAGAACACATGCAGCGGGTATAGATATAGGTGCCCACAAAATTTTTGTTGGACTGGAAGGTAAAGAAGTGAAAAGCTTCGACACCTTTACGGAGGATTTGGAAGCTGCAGCATCCTATTTATTGGAAAATAATGTAGATACTGTTGCTATGGAAACAACTGGTGTTTATTGGATAATCCTGTATGATATCCTTCAGGCTCGAGGTCTTGATGTATGGCTTGTAGATGGGAGAAGCACTAAACAAGTGCCAGGTAGAAAAACTGATGTAAAGGATTGTCAGTGGATACAACAACTCCATAGCTATGGGTTATTAAATAAGTGTTTCGTAGCAGAAGACTTGATTCAGGAATTACGGAGTTATCAGCGCCTAAGAGAAGATCATATTCGTAGTGCTGCGATGCATGTCAACCACATGCAAAAAGCGCTCACGATGATGAATATTCGTTTAAAAGAAGTTCTGAGTCAGGTGCATGGAGCAAGCGGATTGAAAATTATCAGGGCTATTTTAGCTGGAGAAAGAAATCCTGATATTTTAGTTGAAATGTGCCATAGCAGTGTTTTAAAAACAAAAAGGGAACTAATAGTAAAATCTTTAAAAGGTCATTATAACCAGGCAGGGCTTTTCGCTTTAGAGCAAGCGGTTACTTGCTACGACTTTTATCAGGAACAAATAGTTCGCTGTGATAAACAATTGGAAGAAGTGCTTAAAAAGATGAGTTCCAATGAGCCACCGCAAAACAATCCAAAATCTCGTAGAAAGCCAATAAGACATCACAAACCAGAGATTAAAAATATGGATAATTATCTATTAAGGATATTCCATAATAAAGATGCTACCGTTTTACCAGGAATTACCGACTATAACTGGTTGCAGTTGTTGTCTGAGGTTGGCACTGATCTGCAAAAATGGAAAACAGAAAAACATTTTACTTCCTGGCTTGGTCTTGCTCCCAAACAACATCACTCTGGTAAAATGAGAAAAAACTATAAATCTAAAGGGCAACCCAAGGCTGGCCTAATTTTTAAGCAAGCTGCCCATAGCTTACTCAACAGCAAAAATATTACATTGGGAGCCTTTGGGCGCAAAATTAGAGCAAGGAAAGGTCCTTCGCTTGCTATTAAAGCTGTAGCAAGAAAATTGGCTGAATTATACTGGAAATTATTTGTAAAAGGATTAACCTATGTAGAAGAGGGAATTAAAGCCTATCAAGAGAAAATCCTGCTTAATAAGCAAAAAAGCCTGTTCAAGATGGCTAAAGAAATGGGAGTCGTAATTAGCTATAAAACAGCAACTTAAATAATACGTCAATGGTAACTTGTTTCAGCATCTTACAATTTGGAACTTCAAACGTGTAAAATCTGAAATAAATTCAGGGTGACACTAAATTGAGAAGCGGCCAAACAGAAAAAGATCAGAATTATTTAAAATATTAAACAGCACTTCGATTAATCCGCCACGAAAAAGGGCGGGTTAAGTGGGACAGCCGAAATAAGAAAGAAATGCGTGTTCTCCAACTAATAGATAGCTTACGCCCAGGTGGTGCAGAACGAATGGCTGTTTCTTATGCGAATGCCCTTACTGGCAGGGTAGAAGGCTCATTTTTATGTTGTACCCGAATGGAGGGAATGCTCCTGAAAAAGCTAGTTCCAGAAGTAGGATATCTGTTTCTGGAGAAGAAGCGTAAGCTGGATGTAAAAGCTCTTTTTCGACTTTGGAGATATATAAAGGATAACAATATAGATCTGATACAGGCGCACAGTAGTTCGTTTTTTCTTGGGGTGTTGGTGAAACTGTTGGTTCCGGGGGTGAAATTGGTGTGGCATGATCATTTCGGAAGGGATTTAGAAATAAGGAAACCTGGCATACTTAAAACGTTTTCAAAATTCTTTGACGGAATCATTTCAGTTAATGTGCCATTGAAAGAATGGGCGGTAGATAATTTAAATCCTTCAGCAGTAAAATATATAAAGAACTTTGTTTCAAAAATATCTTCAGAAAATGTTCGCCAGGAAAACCTTGAAGGACAAGCCGTCTTTAACGTCGTTTGCCTGGCAAATCTCCGGCCTCAGAAAGATCATCTTAATTTACTGCGTGCTTTCAAATTGATATCTGATAAAGATTTGAACCTGCATCTCATCGGGAAAGATTTTGAAGATTCTTATTCCGAAGAAATCAGGAGGTTTTTGCGTGAGAACAAGATGGAGAATAAAGTATTCCTTTATGGGGCACAGGAAAATGTAGAGGATTTTTTAATAAAAGCAGATATTGGAGTTTTATCTTCTTCTTCGGAAGGCCTTCCCGTGGCCTTGCTGGAATATGCACGTGCAGGATTGCCAGTAGTCTGTACCCGTGTTGGCCAGTGTGCTGAAGTTGTAGGAAACGACGGAATTCTGGTTCCATCCAAAAATCCTGAGGCCTTGGCAGAGGCTATTTTTGAGTACATGGCAGATGAAGGAAAAAGAAAAGTTTCCGCTGAAAGCTTTCAAGATAGAATAATGAACACTTTTTCAGAAGATGCTGTACTTCCGGAGGTGCTTAGGTTTTATAAATCGATTTTCAATTCGTGAAAAGGGAGATACGTTCTCTTATGCAATGGGAGAAAAAGACTTCAGGCAGAACGGGAATGATAATAAATTCTTTTTTTAACTGTTAACTCCGGAATCAACCTGAAACTTTTAACTAATATTGCATCTGGAAATGAGCAGTTAAGAAATGATTAATCTGTGAATTTTTAGTCCCACTACCTTCAAAGAACCTACGTATTAGAAATCTCACTCACATACAATATTTGCAGTTTTTATTGTTGCACTTTATCATGGCGTATGTGGTCTATGCCTTTCGGCCTGCATCACAATTTCTGTTACTTGGTGTCATTGTCTTTTTTTTGTTTTATGTGGTTATAAGGGGTAACCGAAACAATGAGGCCTTAATGGCCGCGGCTTATATTGCGGGTGCAGAAGTATTCTTTCGAATGACCGGAGGGATGATCTTTTATGAAACCGGAAAATATGCAGTTATACTCTTCCTGGTGATTGGTATGTTCTATAAAGGTTCGTCTATCAAATCAGTTCCTTTCTGGATTTATCTGCTTATCCTAATTCCCGGGATAGTGGTAGCTTCTCAAACCCTTAGCTATGAAGTGGTATTTCGAAAAGCAGTGGCTTTTAACCTGAGTGGACCTGTTTGTCTGGGTGTTTCAGCACTTTACTGCTACTATAAGAAGATTACTGCAGTGCAATTTAACTTTGTCCTCTTGATGTTGCTCCTGCCTTTGGTTAGCAATATGGTATATCTTTATTTATACACTCCTGATCTGGGGGAGGCGCTTATGAGTGGAACCAATTCCAATTATGCGACCTCGGGAGGATATGGGCCCAATCAAATTTCTACGGTGATGGGAATGGGAGCTCTTTTGCTTTGTACAAGATTGTTTGTCATTAAAAACAGGTTGATTAACATAATAGATCTTGTTCTTTTCGGATTGATGAGCTATCGTGCAATCGTCACCTTTTCGAGGGGAGGTGTGCTGACTGCGATTATCTGCATCATCTGTTTTTTATTTATTTTATATTATAAACAGACTCCGCGGGAAAAATCGAAAACGGTTCGTAAGCTGGGATTGATATCAATAGCAGCTTTTGGAATATGGTTGTTCATATCGGTTGCTACTCAGGGGTTGATTAATTACCGGTATACCAACCGAAATGCTGCGGGAGAGCTGGAAGAAGATATTACTACCGGAAGAACGGAGTTAATTGTTACTGAACTTCAGGGTTTTTATTATAATCCTGTGGTAGGAGTTGGAGTTGGAAAAGCAAAAGAATACCGGGAGGAGGAAACAGGTATAGAAACAGCCTCCCATAATGAAATTAGTCGTTTATTGTCAGAACATGGATTATTAGGCCTGTTAGCCATTCTAATTCTTATATTTGTGCCTTTACTGTTTTGGTTAAAATTTAAAAACAATTATTATTTTCTGGCATTTGTAGCCTTTTGGTTTCTCACTATAAACCATTCGGCCATGCGTATTGCCTTACCGGCACTGGTTTACGGACTGGCACTTTTATATATAGTTGATGAAAAAAAGAATATTATACATAGGTAACAATCTTACAAATTCTACTTTTACCGCTACCTATATTTCTTTTTTTAGTGAAGTATTGAAGAAGGAAGGTTACCAGGTAAAAACAGCTTCAGGTAAAGACAATAAAATTCTGCGGCTTATTGACATGCTAAACCTCATTTGGAATCATCGTGATAGTACGGATGTGGTCCTTATCGATACCTATGGCGCTCAGAATTTTTACTATGCCTACAGCGCGGGCAAATTATGTCAGCAGTTAAATTTACCATATATACCTATTCTTCACGGCGGAAATCTGCCCGGCAGACTGGAGACTTCGAAGAGGAAAAGTAAGGATCTCTTCGCAAAAGCACAGGTGAACATTGCGCCTTCTCATTTTCTCTATAATATTTTTAAAGCTGAAGGGTTTGAGAACCTGAAGATCATCCCCAATTCCATTGTTTTAAATGATTATCCTTTTAAAAAAAGAGAAATATTTAAACCGAAATTATTGTGGGTGCGAAGGTTTCAGGAGCGTTATAATCCGATGCTGTCAGTGCAGGTATTTGAAAAATTATTGAGAAAGTATCCTGAAGCTGAATTCTGTATGGTGGGCCCAGAAAAAGATGGCTCCCTTGCGAAATGTAAGAACTATGCAGAAGAAAAGAACCTTCCGATACATTTCACCGGAAAATTGAAAAAGAAAGATTGGGCGGCCCTTTCTGTGGATTATGACTTCTTTTTAAATTCAACCGATATTGATAACACCCCTATAAGTGTGATCGAAGCCATGGCACTTGGACTTCCGGTAATTTCAACAAATGTAAATGGAATGCCTTACCTGATCGAAAATGGCAAAGATGGAATATTGGTGCCTCCAAAAGATGAAGATAAAATGTTGAATGCATTGGTAGATCTAATCGAAAATCAGGATAAATCCCAAACGATTTCATTGGCAGCATATGAAAAAGTGAAGGATTTCGATTGGGAAGTGGTGAAGGGGCAATGGGAGAAAGTACTGAGCAGTTAGTCGTGAGTTCTCAGTATTGAGTGATTAAATTAGTGTCTGAGAAGGAAGAAAGCGAAGGAGTCCAGAACGTCGGACAATAAACCAATAATGTTGTTTAAGCGGCTGCACCCGAACGTCCCGCTCCGAAACCCACTCCAGAGGAACTACAAATAAAACTTAAACAAATCCCCCATTCGTTTCATGAAAGCTAACCTCCTTTACATCGGAAATCGACTTTTACCCGGGGGAGGATCGCCTACTTCTGTAGATGTTTTACCTCCACTTTTTAGGCAGGAGGGTTATAACATCAAGTCTGCTTCTTCACGTAAAAATAAGCTCTTCCGTTTGGCAGATATGTTGCTTACAGTGTTCAGGAATAGAAAATCCACTGATTTTGTTCTTATCGATACCTATAGCACCCAGAATTTCTGGTATGCATGGGCAGTGGCCAGGTTGTGCCAAAAATTAAAGCTGAAGTATATCCCTATACTGCATGGAGGAGAGCTTCCAAAACGCTTAAATGGGTCTCCCAAAGCTTGTTCTGAGATATTTAGCTGCTCTTACCTAAATGTAGCACCTTCCCTCTATTTAAAAACAGAATTTCAGAAAGCTGGTTTTCTCAATATAAGGTATATACCAAACAGTATCCATCTTACAGACTATAAATTTAAGGAGCGTCGGATACTTGCGCCCAAACTGTTATGGGTGCGGGCTTTTGATGAAATTTACAATCCAATGCTGGCATTAAAAGTTTTGGAAATTCTTTTGAAAAAATATCCTGAAGCAGAATTGTGTATGGTGGGTCCCGCAAAAGATGAATCACTGAATAGTTGTCGCCGATATGCACTGCAAAACAAGTTGCCGGTAAAATTTCCGGGAAAGCTGTCCAAAGAAAACTGGCGGACACTTTCAGAAGGATATGATATTTTCCTTAATACCACAAACATCGACAATACGCCCGTAAGTGTTTTAGAAGCCATGGCTTTAGGCCTGCCCGTGGTTTCCACCAATGTAGGCGGACTTCCATACCTTATTTCTGCTGATGTAGATGGGGTGCTTGTCCCTCCAAATGATCCCGAAAGAATGGCAGGGGCAGTAGAAAAATTACTGAATGATCCCGAATTCTCTCTAAAAATGACTAAAACGGCAAGAAAGAAAACAGAGGCTTTCGATTGGGAAGTGGTGAAAGAAAAGTGGAACATGGTGTTGAAGCCCTAATCCGATTCTCATGAAAGGGATATGTCAAAGAAATGAAGTCATTTCATGGAAAAAATAACCCGCCATAAACAGGTTGATAAAATATATCTTCCTTCACCTTTTGAAACTGAACTCTTTACTATCTTTGCCGGGTAAAAAATCTTCCATGCCCCGGAAACAGAATATTCATTTTGAAATTTCAGAACGTAAGATCTTGCTCCGCATTTTTGATGTGTTCTGGGTGCTTTTTACACTTTATCTGGTGGGGATTTTTTCGAGGTTTGAATATTTTAATATCAACCCAGATTTTTGGACCTGGGGAGTGGTACTGGCGTTGTATCTCACAGTTTTTTCAAGCGTCTTCGAACTCTACGATCTTCAGAAGGCCAGCAAGTTTGACACTGTATTAAAAAATGTGATTTTAACCACTTCAGTTACTGTTCTGTTCTTTCTGTTAACTCCGTTTCTTACGCCTGTGCTGCCTGAGAACAGGGTGCAAATCCTGTATTTTTATATTTCCATAATTTCAGCTTTACTTCTATGGAGGTTTGCTTATATAGCACTTGTTTCTTCTCCAAGGTTCTACAAAAGGGTTTTGATCATCAATGATTCTTTTGATGTGGATGTGATAGCGAACCAACTGCAACAGTCCGATCCACATTACAATATCATAGGCTATATTAATTCCGGGGATTATTCGGGAGGAAAATCTGTTTTTCAATCGGGACTTTTAAGGTTCTCAGATGAAAAATTGACCAACATTGTCAAAGAAAATGGCATCACTGAAATTCTTATTTCAGGAGATCATACTAAATCGGGTTTAAATGAGGAGTTGCTGGGTTTGCTGAAAAGCGGATTTCCGGTTAAGGATTATTACGAAGTATACGAGGAGAAAACAGGGCGTATTCCTGTGCAGCATATAGAAAAAGATTTCTACAAGTTTTTTTATTTCAGTAAAATAAATGACAATAAATTTTACATTTTCTTTCATCGCCTGGTAGACGTGGTGGTGGCGAGTTTCGGGATGATCATTGGGTTAATTCTGGTTCCCCTGATTATGGTTGGGAATTTCTTCGGAAACAAGGGGTCTTTATTTTACCGGCAGGAAAGGGTCGGCAAGAATGGAGAACATTTTCACATCCTGAAATTCCGGACCATGGGTTATGATGCTGAACAAAATGGAGCCCAATGGGCACAGAAAAATGATATTAGGGTGACAAAATTCGGAAAGTTTTTAAGGAGGACCAGGCTTGATGAATTTCCGCAGTTCTATAATATTTTTGTAGGTGAAATGAGTCTGATAGGCCCCAGACCGGAACGTCCTGTTTTTGTGGAAGAACTTTCGGAAATGATTCCGTTTTACGATACCCGGCACGTCATCAAACCGGGTTTAACAGGCTGGGCGCAGGTAATGGCAGAATATGGGAATAGTCACGGTGACAGCCTTGAAAAACTTCAGTATGATTTATATTACATCAAACACCGAAACCTGTTCCTGGATATTAATATCCTGGTAAAAACCCTGAGTACGATTATTTTCTTCCGCGGACAATGAATTTATGGGAGAAGTGGAAGGTGGAAAGGTAGAGATGAAATTTTTTATAATCGTAAAAGGGAAGCAAATTGGAATTTTCTAATCTGAGCGTTGCCGGTCATGCTGTTAATTCGAGAAATGAAGCCTCATTTTTTTAATAACCCAACGCTATTTTTCTTTTACTGGAAACTGAGCACTTTCAACTGAACATTAAACCTTTCTGTTCCTTTTCCACTTCACCATGGCAAAAAGAAAGATAAACAGCGCCAGGAATTGAGAAACTCTTGCAATATAATCTCCGTATTTAGTGTAAAAAGTGAGTTTGTTATTCAGGCTTACCTGGCCTAGTAAGGCTCCCTGTTCTTCATATCCTAAAGAGGAAACGATTTCACCTTTTTCATTAATAAAAGCGGAAATTCCTGTGTTGGCACTCCGGGCAATTGCCCTACGGTTTTCTACTGCTCGAAGCTTCGCATAGCTTAAATGCTGCTTGTGTCCCTGGGTATTTCCCCACCAGGCATCGTTGGTAATGATAGTGAGAAAATCGGCTCCGTTCCTAACGTAACCGGTGACATAATCTCCGTATACAGATTCGTAACAGATGATGGGTGCAACAAGTTCTCCCTGATTCAGTTCAAATACACCACGATCTTTTTGGGTTGTTTTCATGGCCACAGTTCCGCCAAGGTCAATCATTACATTCCCTAAAATGGGACGCAATACCTCCTGATACGGGAAATTCTCTACTCCTACGACTAATTTTGACTTGTGGTAGAAATGTACAGAGTCATTGGCGTTAACGAGAAAGGCCGAATTATAATCATCATACCAGTCGCCAGGGCCAATTTCATTGCTCTGGCCGGTTACAAGTGAAGGGTCCTGAAAGCGATTGTACATCGATATTCCACTCAAAAAACTTGCTTGTGGATGCTTCCGGACAAATTCCTTTGTGAAAAAACTTGCTTCAGACCTATCAAAATTGTTAAAAACAGTACCATCTGCAAATACAGTTTCAGGGGCAATAACTACCTGCGTCTCTTCAGTGATAGCATTTTCCGCCAGTTCGGTGAGGAGTTCGCCAATGCGAGTATCGTTGGTATTATATTTTTCAGTATACGGGTTGACATTTGGCTGCAGTACAAGAGCTTCTATACTCTCTTCAGTTTCAGAATAGGTATAGAGAATCGCGTAGGAGATTAAAAGAGGAACCAGAAGGAGCAATCCTGTTTTTACCAGTCCTCTGTAAATAATGGTTTTTTCACGGTGCTGTTTGTATAGGAGCAACATTTTAAAGATTGCAATATTTACCAGCCAGATCCATAAAGTACCACCAAAGGTTCCCGTAAATTCATACCACTGCACCCAATTAATGGCTTCGGAAAAACCATTTCCAAGATTGAGCCAGGGCCAGGAAAATTCCCAGTTGAGGTGCAGGTATTCAAATACGATCCAGAGCGATACCAGAAATGTGGAAGCGGCTCCAAAGTAGGTTCTTTTCGCAACGATGTGATAAATAAGGAAAACGAAAGTCATTAACAGCGAATTTGCTAAAACAGCAAAAATTCCACCGAAGGGAGTGGAGTAGTAGAGCCAATGCGTGGTGACCACATTCCAGGTGAAAAAACTTATATATGCGAGTCCGAAGATCTTCCATTTTCGGTTATGTGCTTCATCAAGTCTTATGTTTGCCTCGGCGTACAATAAAGGGACGAAGGCGAAGAACAATAAGAGGGGAAACCCATAAGTGGGCCAGCCCAGTGCCAGTAATATTCCGGAGAGTAAAGCGTAGAAAAAGTACTTCATAATGAATTGTTGCTTCAAATTTATGAAACTCTGTAGTTTTGGAAGAGGTAAATAGTAAAATGTTGTCAGGATTAATTTGTTATAGATTTGGGCAGTTCCCAGGCTTTGATGAAGGGGTTAGTTGGGGAATAGAAGATATGATAGTGATAAATACTGTATGACTCCTGTTTAAGATCCAATCCGGAAATACAAAGCCTTATTGGGAGAATACAACCTGCGGAAACAGTAAACAGTAAAGTTTTTTACTATTTTTACCAAAAACCGACTCTATGAGCCTTAAGAAGCATATCCCGAATATTATTACGCTTTTGAATCTTTTTGCCGGAAGTATTGCAGTTGTTTTTGCGGTGCAGGGGAATTTGGTAATGGCGGCGATTTTTGTCGCATTGGGAATCTTCTTCGATTTTTTTGATGGTCTCGCAGCAAGGGCGCTGAATGTAAAAAGTGAGCTTGGATTACAATTGGATTCCCTTGCAGATATGGTGACCAGCGGAGTTGTACCGGGAATAGTGATGTTTCAGTTGTTTTTAAAAGCATTGCCGGGAGAATCTGCAGCATCTACAGACTGGAGTAGCGGACAGGACCTGCTAGTGTGGGATTTTCACTACGGTGCATTATTTGGGCTTCTGGTAACTCTGGCTTCGGGGTACAGGTTGGCAAAATTCAATATTGATGAACGACAATCTGATTCATTTATCGGACTACCAACTCCTGCTAACGCACTGTTGATCTTAAGTCTGCCGCTAATCCTTATCTTTCAGCCGCAACCTGAAGTGGTATCAATTATCCTGAATGAATGGTTTTTGGCAGCACTCACTATTTTCAGTTGTTTTATGCTCAATGCTGAAATTCCTCTTTTCGCTTTGAAGTTTGATAGCTGGGCTTTTTCAGACAATAAATTAAGATATTTCTTTATTGTTTTTTGCCTCGTATTGTTGTTCGTTTTCCATTTTGTGGCTATTCCTCTGATCATTGTAAGTTATGTGCTGCTGTCAATTATTGCAACCGGAAGAACAAAAAGGGAAGCAAGAGCAGGGAATTAGAATTAAGTGTTGTGATGAATTAATTCCGTTAAGAATATAGCTATTCCTTCTATGATACTGCTAAGATCCAGGTAGTGTTTGGAAAAGTAATCCAGGTGTACTGCTTTTTTAAATATAAAAATAAGCCTCAGCGTTTTTTAACTAGTGAGGCTTTATCCAAGTTTAATATTCTTGTTGAAATAAAGTGGTATAAAAATATCTTATTTAAATATCTTCTTCTTCCGAAGCTCAAAATTCTGACCCAAATATACTTTTCTAACCATTTCATCTTCGGCCAGTTCTTCAGGCTTTCCGGCTTTGAGAATGCGTCCTTCAAACATAAGATAAGTACGGTCTGTAATAGCAAGAGTTTCCTGTACGTTATGATCGGTAATAAGGATGCCGATGTTTTTATTTTTCAGTTGAGCCACGATCCGTTGGATATCCTCTACAGCAACGGGATCAACGCCTGCAAACGGTTCATCCAGCAGAATGAAATTAGGATCGGTAGCAAGGGCGCGGGCGATTTCGGTTCTACGGCGCTCCCCTCCACTTAATAGATCTCCACGACTCTTCCGGATATGCCCTAGTCCAAACTCTTCTATGAGAGATTCCATTTTCAAATGGCGTTCTTTTTTGGAAAGCTTCGTAAGCTCCAGGACACTCATAATATTGTCTTCAATGCTGAGTTTCCGAAAAACAGAAGCTTCCTGCGCCAGGTATCCAATTCCGTGCTGTGCACGTTTGTACATCGGGAATTTGGTAATATTCTCCCGGTCAAGATATATCCGGCCTCCATTGGGCTTTATAAGTCCCACGATCATGTAAAAAGAAGTTGTTTTTCCGGCTCCGTTGGGTCCAAGTAACCCTACGATCTCCCCCTGATTTACTTCCAGGGAAATTCCCTTTACTACTTCTCTTCCTTTGTAGGATTTTACAAGACTTTCAGCGAATAACTTCATTACTGGATATTAAATGTTAGATTTTAAACCGGAGAAAAGAAAAGAGAAAAATGGGTAAAGACCAATTTATTTTTTATGGTTTTCCGGCTTTGAACAGTCTTCTTCAAAATCTATTCCCTTTTCCTTTTTATGGTTTTCTGGCTCACTTCTGCAAACTATAGGTTATTGGGAATAGCCAACAGTTTTTTCACGCTCTACTCATTGCTTCCTTCCAGTTCCTCCCAGAATTCATAGGCTCTCCTTAAATGAGGAATTACGATGGTTCCTCCTACAAGGGTGGCAATGCTAAGAGCTTCCATGACTTCTTCTTTCGTAAGCCCTTCTTTATAACTGGTCTCGAGGTGATACTTTACACAATCGTCACAACGTAATACGGTGGAAGCCACCAATCCAAGTAATTCTTTTGTTTTTACATCAAGAGCACCTGCGGTAAATGCATTGGTGTCGAGATTAAAGATCCTTTTAATAACTTTATTATTGTCGCCAAGGATCTTGTCGTTCATCTTCTGGCGGTATTCATTAAATTCTTCTACCTGATTTTTCATCGTGCTTGCTGTTGTTTTTTCAATTTTCTCTTTTCGTTTCGGGTAACAATTTTTGCAATAATTATACTCACCTCATAAAGTACCAGTACCGGAATTGCTACAATGATCTGGCTCAAAATATCCGGCGGGGTTATGATCGCAGCAATGATCAATACGATCACCAGCGCATATTTCCGGTATTTTTGCAGGAATTCCGGAGTTACCAATCCAATTTTAGTGAGGAAAAATATTATAATGGGTAACTCAAAAATAAGTCCGGAGGCGACTACAGAAGATCTTACCAGACTTATATAACTGCCAATGTCAAATTCATTTAATACCTGGTCGCTTACCTGATACCTTCCGAGGAAATTAATGGAAAGCGGAGTGATAAGATAATACCCGAACAAAACTCCTAAAAAGAAAAGTACAGAGGAAATAAAGATGAATCCACGTGCTGTATTTCTTTCATTGGTGTACATGGCAGGGGAAATAAATTTCCAGAATTCATAGATCACGTACGGAAATGAAATAATGAACCCCGCAGTAATAGAGGTCCAAATATGAGCAGAAAATTGTCCGCCCATGGTTCTACTTTGAATACTAAAAGGCATATCCCCATCAAAACAAAAACCTCCTTCAAGTCCTACATAGGAGGATAATTTACATAAAATGTCATAAGTGAAAAAATCTGCTCTACTGGGACCAAATAGAAGCACATCAAAAATGAAACTTTTGGCAAGAAAGGCTATAAATCCTGCAATTACCACCGCAAGACATGCTCTTATTAGATGCCAGCGCAACTCTTCCAGGTGGTCCAGAAATGACATTTCCTCGCCTTCGTTCAATTGTTTTATCATTTATAAAATTCCTTCTCTAATTAGGTTGTGCAAATGTACGACTCCGGAATACACTCCATTCTCTTCGGCTAAAAGCTGGGAGATCTTATTTTCTTCAAGGACATCCAGGGCATCGACAGCCATTGCTTCCTGAGAAATGGTTTTGGGGGAAGAGCTCATGATATCCCTGGCTGTTAGTCCCGAAATATCTGTACTTTTATACAGCATTCTTCTTATATCCCCATCGGTAATAATCCCAACGATCTTATCATTCTCCAATACTGCCGCCACTCCCAGCATCTTTTCAGAAATTTCAATGATTACCTGCGGTACGGGAGTTTCTGGGTGTACAACAGGTTTTTGATTTTGTGCAGTAATGTCACTTACCCGTAAATAAAGCTTTTTCCCAAGGGCACCACCTGGATGGTACCTGGCAAAATCTTTACTGGAAAAGCCTCGCAAGTTTAAAAGACAAACCGCCAGGGCATCGCCCATCACTAATTGTGCGGTGGTACTGGTGGTGGGTGCAAGATTATTAGGGCAGGCTTCTTTTTCGACATACGAATTGATGATAAAATCGGCCTGTTGTCCCAGGAACGAATCGGGGCTGCCGGTAATACCTATAAGGGTGTTTTTAAAGTTCTTGATAAGTGGTACCAGAACCTTAATTTCGGGTGTATTTCCGCTTTTCGAAATACAAATTACCACATCGTCCTTTCCTATAGTACCAAGATCTCCGTGAATGGCATCGGCAGCATGCATAAACACGGCCGGGGTACCTGTAGAGTTCAGGGTGGCAACTATTTTTGTAGCTATTGCTGCACTTTTCCCTATTCCTGTAATAATAACCCTACCTTTGGATTCGTAGATGGCTTCTACTGCTTTCGCAAAATTTTGGTCTAATAATTGCTCTAAATTTGCAATCGCTTTGGCTTCAGTTAAAATTGTTTCTCCGGCAACGGAGAGGATTTTTTCTTGAGGTGTCAAATTTGTAGAATTATGAATTGCATGTACTAAAGAAAAATGTATCTTTAATTATGCAAATGTATGTAAAATTGTAACACAATTGAATGACTTCGCAGGAAATCAATTTACACGAACAGCTTAAAAAATACTTTGGTTTTAGCCAGTTTAAAGGGCTTCAGGAAGAAGTAATTACCAGTATAGTGAACAACCACAATACCTTTGTGGTTATGCCCACAGGAGGTGGAAAATCTCTTTGCTATCAACTCCCGGCTTTGATTAAAGAAGGGACTGCTATTGTTGTTTCTCCCCTAATTGCTTTGATGAAAAACCAGGTAGACGCCATACGTGGTATTTCTTCGGAAAACGGTATTGCACACGTACTTAATTCTTCTCTTAATAAAACTGAAGTTAAACAGGTAAAAGAAGATATTACCAACGGAATCACAAAGCTGCTATACGTTGCCCCCGAATCCCTTACCAAAGAAGAGAATGTTGAATTCTTAAGAAGTGTCAAGATCTCTTTTATGGCCATAGATGAAGCGCATTGTATTAGTGAATGGGGCCATGATTTTAGACCTGAATACCGGAACCTTCGTCATATTGTAAAACGAATTGGGGACGATATTCCTATTATTGGGCTTACTGCGACGGCAACCCCAAAAGTGCAGGAGGATATCCTGAAAAACCTTGGGATAACAGATGCCAATACCTTTAAAGCGTCCTTTAATCGTCCTAATCTGTATTATGAAATACGGCCCAAGACAAAGAACGTAGATTCAGATATTATAAGGTTTGTAAAACAAAATTCGGGTAAAACCGGGATTATATATTGCCTTAGCAGGAAACGGGTGGAAGAGCTCGCGCAGACCCTGCAGGTAAACGGTATTTCAGCGGTACCTTATCACGCCGGACTCGATGCTAAAACCCGCTCCAAGCATCAGGATATGTTCCTGATGGAAGATGTAGATGTGGTGGTTGCAACCATTGCTTTCGGAATGGGGATCGACAAGCCCGATGTTCGGTTTGTCATCCATCACGATATTCCGAAGAGTATAGAAAGTTATTATCAGGAAACCGGAAGGGCCGGCCGTGACGGCGGGGAGGGGCATTGTCTTGCCTTTTATGCTTATAAGGACATTGAGAAACTGGAGAAGTTTATGAGTGGTAAACCTGTTGCTGAACAGGAAATTGGTCATGCTCTGCTTCAGGAAGTGGTTGCTTTTGCTGAAACTTCTGTCTCCAGGAGAAAATTCATACTTCATTATTTTGGAGAGGAATTCGATGAGATCACCGGAGAAGGTGCCAGCATGGATGACAACGTTAGGAATCCAAAGAAAAAACACGAGGCGAAAGAAGAAGTAGAGCTTTTGTTGAGAACCGTGAAAGAAACCAAGCAGCTATACAAGTCCAAAGAGGTGGTAAATACCCTTGTCGGAAAATCGAATGCTCTTATCAAATCCCACAGGACCGACGAGCATGAACTCTTTGGTAAAGGTGCTAGTAAAGATTCGAAATACTGGATGGCTTTGTTGCGCCAGGTTTTGGTGGCAGGATATCTCAAAAAAGATATAGAGACTTACGGGGTAGTTAAAATCACCCAAAAAGGTAAGGAATTCCTCAAGAATCCCGAATCTTTTATGATGGCCGAAGACCATATTTATGAAATAGGAACTGCAGATGGCATTGTGACTGCTGCTAAAGGTGGCGGTGCAGGAGTTGATGAAGCCCTGGTGAAGATGCTAAAAGAGCTTCGGAAAAAAGTAGCGAAAAAACTCGGAGTACCTCCCTTCGTGGTATTTCAGGATCCTTCATTGGAAGATATGGCTTTGAAATACCCTGTTACTCAGGAGGAGTTAGGAAATATCCATGGAGTAGGGGAAGGGAAGGCGAAAAAATTCGGAAAAGATTTTGTGGAGCTTATCAGTCGTTACGTAGAAGACAACGATATTACGAGACCCGATGATCTGGTGGTAAAAACTACCGGAGCCAACAGCGGACTTAAATTATACATTATTCAGAACGTTGATAGAAAACTTCCACTAGACGACATCGCGGCAGCCAAAGGAATGGAAATGCGTGATTTCATTAAAGAAATGGAAGCAATTGTGTACAGCGGGACCAAGCTGAATATTAATTATTGGGTGGATGAAATCCTTGATGAAGATCAACAGGAAGAGATCCATGAATATTTTATAGAAGCTGAAAATGATAAAATTGAAGAGGCTCTTGAAGAATTTGAGGGAGATTATGATGAAGAAGAGCTAAGACTTTATAGAATTAAATTTATTAGTGAAGTTGCGAATTAATTTCAATTGTTTGCTATAAAATGTTTACTTAGAAATACATTACAAGCCGGGATTTATTTCCGGCTTTTTTAATATGTTATTCTCTCATATCATTTCTCAAATCTATATTAACCTAATCTTACAATTTATAAAAGATAGCTTTCTTATCTTTGCTTTTTAACTTAAAACACAGTCATGAACGACGGATTATACGCAAAATTCCATACACCAAAAGGAGAAATACTCGCAGCACTAGAGTTTGAAAAGACACCAGGAACGGTTGGAAACTTCGTAGGACTAGCAGAAGGTAACCTTGAAAATCAAGCTATTCCGCAGGGAAAACCATACTACGACGGACTAAAATTTCACAGGGTGATTCCTGATTTTATGGTTCAGGGGGGAGACCCTAAAGGTACCGGAGTAGGTGGGCCGGGATATCAGTTTGAAGATGAAATCCATCCCGATCTTAAGCACGATCGTCCGGGAATTCTATCTATGGCCAATGCAGGCCCGGGAACTAACGGGAGCCAGTTTTTTATAACGCATACCGAAACGCCTTGGCTTGATGGAAAGCACACGGTTTTTGGACATGTTGTGGAAGGTCAGGAAGTAGTAGACAAAATTAAGCAGGGAGACAAAATAGAGAAGCTGGAGATTATCAGAAAAGGTGATGCTGCAGAAAATTTTAATGCTGTAGAATCATTCCGGCAGTTTAATGGAGCTAAAGAAGAACGTGAAGCTGCAGCTAAAAAACAACAGGAAGAACTTCTTGGGGAGCTGGCGCAGGGATTTGAAAAAACAGAAAGCGGACTCCGGTATAAATTCATTTCAGAAGGAAGTGGAGAAAAAGCTGAAAAAGGAAAAACGGTTTCTGTTCACTATAAAGGGATGTTGCCAGATGGTACCGTCTTCGATTCTTCTTATAAAAGAAAAGAACCTATTGAATTTCCTTTAGGAAAAGGTCATGTCATCCAGGGATGGGATGAAGGGATTCAAATGTTAAAAGTAGGGGATAAGGCACGCTTCGTGATTCCGTCTCATCTGGGCTACGGAAGCAGAGGTGCAGGTGGCGTGATCCCTCCAGATGCTACTTTGATCTTTGATGTGGAGCTGGTAGGAGTGAAATAAAAATCTCTATCTTTTTATAAAAACAAAAACCTCACAGGTTTTAAAATCTGTGAGGTTTTTGTTTTTACTTTTTGTCCAGTCCTAAAATAGCGATACACTAAAACTTTAGTGTAATGAAAACATCAGAAAATGCTGGGTATATAAAGCGTACCCAAAAAGATTATTCGATTTCTTTTAAGCTTCAAGTTGTCCAAGAAATCGAGCTGGGTCAATTAATCAAAACCGAAGCCTGTCATAAATATGGTATACAGGCGAAATCCACTATTAGGGAATGGTTGCGAAAATATGGTACTTTTGACTGGGAAAACCAAACTGAAAATAT
>NZ_BMXB01000022.1 GCF_014651535.1 Salinimicrobium marinum | reverse complement strand
TACTTCATTTCCTGCAGCATCGGTTGCTGTGTAAGTAACGGTAGTTTCTCCCAGTGGGAAAACTTCTCCTGAAGCTAAACCTTCATTCATTTCTACAGTTACACCATCACAATTATCAGTGGCAGTTGGTAGTTCGTATTCCACAGTTGCAGAACAAGAATCGACATCCACATTCTGAGTAATATTGGCCACTGAAGTAATTTCAGGAGCTTCGTTATCATTTACGGTTACAGTAAAGCTGCAGGTTGCAGTGTTTCCTGAAGCATCTTCTACCTTGAAAGTAACAGTAGTAGTTCCCACTTCGAAAACTTCTCCTGATTCCGGACCGGCAATCTGGGTTACAGTTACGTCCCCTGAGTTATCAAAACCTTCGGGAGTGGTGAATTCTACCACCGCGCCACAGATTCCGGCATCAACATTTACGTTGATTGGAGCAGGACACTCAAGCGTTGGATCTTCATCATCCGTGATAGTCACATCAAAGCTACAGGTAGCAGTGTTTCCGGCTGCATCAGTTACCACGAAAGTATTGGTAGTGGTTCCTAATATGAATTCACTTCCTGAAGCTAATCCGGTAGTTTGTTCAACAGTGAACTCGCAGTTATCAGAAGCTACAGGAGCATCGTAAGTTACAACTGCAGTTGTTCCACCGGAAACTACAGTGTCAAAAATGTCATTTACACAAACAATTTCCGGAGCGATATTATCAACTACAGTTACCGTGAAAGTAGTAGTTACTTCGTTTCCTTCAGCATCGGTTGCAGTGTAAGTCACTGTGGTTTTTCCTAGCGGGAAAACTTCTCCTGAAGTTAAACCTTCAGTTAATGTCACAGTTACACCATCACAATTATCAGTGGCAGTTGGTAGTTCATATTCCACAGTTGCAGAACATGAATCTACATCTACATTCTGAGTGATATTGGCCACTGAAGTTATCTCAGGAGCTTCATTATCATTTACAGTCACGGTAAAGCTACAGGTTGCAGTGTTTCCTGAAGCATCTTCCACCTGGAAAGTCACAGTAGTAGTTCCCACAGGGAAAACTTCTCCTGACACCGGACCGGCAATTTGAGTTACAGTTACATAACCTGAGTTATCAAAACCTTCCGGAGTTGTGAATTCCACAACCGCGCCGCATGTTTCTGCATCAACGTTTACGTCAATGTTCTCAGGACATGAAATCGTTGGATCTTCATTATCGTTGATGATTACGTCAAAGCTACAGGTAGCGCTGTTTCCGGCATCATCAGTCACAACAAAGGTGTTTGTAGTAGTTCCCAATGGGAATTCAGATCCTGAAGGAAGTCCGGCAGTTTGTTCAAGAGTATAAGTACAATTGTCTGCAGCTACTACTTCGTAAGTTACTGTTGCAGAAGTTCTATTCTCACTAACTGGCTTAGAAATATCACCAGGACAAACGATGGTTGGATCAATGTTGTCAACCACAGTCACAGTGAAAGTAGTAGTTACAGTATTTCCTGCAGCATCGGTAGCAGTATAAGTCACAGTGGTTTCCCCAAGTGGGAAAACTTCTCCTGAAGTTAAGCCTTCAGTTAAAATTACTTCAACCCCTTCACAATTATCAGTGGCAGTTGGTAGTTCATATTCCACAGTTGCAGAACATGAATCCACATCTACATTTTGAGTAATGTTTGAAACTGAAGTGATTTCAGGATCCTCATTATCAGTTACTGTTACATCAAAGCTACAGGTTACAGTGTTTCCGGCAGTGTCTTCCACCTGGAAAGTCACAGTCGTAACTCCCACAGGGAAAACTTCACCTGAAACCGGACCGGCAATTTGCGTTACAGTTACATCTCCTGAATTGTCATCACCTTCTGGAGTTGTAAATTCTACAACTGCGCCGCAGATTCCTGCATCAACATTTAGATTAATAGGAGCAGGGCAGGTTATAGTTGGATCTTCATCATCGGTGATGGTTACATCAAAGCTACAGGTAGCAGTGTTTCCAGCAGGATCGGTCACCACGAAAGTATTAGTAGTAGTTCCCAATGGGAATTCACTTCCTGAAGGAAGTCCGGCAGTTTGTTCAACGGTGAACTCGCAGTTATCAGAAGCTACAGGAGCCTCGTAATTTACAACTGCAGTGGTTCCACCGGAAACTACAGTGTCAAAAATGTCATTTGGACAAACAATTTCCGGAGCAATATTATCAACTACAGTTACAGTGAAAGTAGTAGTTACTTCGTTTCCTGCAGCATCGGTTGCAATGTAGGTCACTGTGGTTTCACCAAGTGGGAATTCACTTCCTGAAGCTAAGCCTTCAGTTAAAATTACTTCAACCCCTTCACAATTATCGGTTGCAGTTGGCAGTTCATATTCCACAGTTGCAGAACATGAATCCACATCTACATTTTGAGTAATGTTTGAAACTGAAGTGATTTCAGGATCCTCATTATCAGTTACTTTTACATCAAAGCTACAGGTTACAGTATTTCCGGAAGCATCTTCCACCTGGAAAGTTACAGTAGTAGTTCCGACAGGGAAAACTTCCCCTGACACCGAACCTGCGATCAGGGTTACAGTTACGTCACCTGAATTATCAAAACCTTTGGGAGTATCAAACTCCACAACAGCACCACAAATTCCTGCATCGACATTAACGTTGATTGGAGCAGGGCAGGTGATGGTTGGATCTTCATCATCGGTGATGATTACATCAAAGCTACAGGTAGCAGTGTTTCCGGCAGCATCGGTCACTACAAATGTGTTGGTAGTGGTTCCTAATGGGAATTCAGATCCTGAAGCTAAACCTTCAGTTTGTTCAACAGTGAACTCGCAATTGTCTTGAGCGGTTAGCTCGTAAGTTACGATGGCAGATGTTCCATTCTCTCCAACAGGCTGAGAAATATCACCAGGACAAACGATGGTTGGATCAATGTTGTCAACCACAGTCACGGTGAAAGTAGTAGTTACAGTATTTCCTGCAGCATCGGTAGCAGTATAAGTCACAGTGGTTTCCCCAAGTGGGAAAACTTCTCCTGAAGTTAAGCCTTCAGTTAAAGTAACTTCAACTCCTTCACAATTATCGGTGGCAGTCGGTAGTTCGTATTCCACAGTTGCAGAACAAGAATCGACATCCACATTCTGCGTGATATTGGCCACTGAAGTAATTTCAGGAGCTTCATTGTCATTTACAGTTACTTCAAAGCTACAGGTTGCAGTGTTTCCGGCAGTGTCTTCCACCTGGAAAGTCACAGTCGTAACTCCCACTGGGAAAACTTCACCTGATTCCGGACCGGCAATCTGGGTTAAAGTTACGTCCCCTGAGTTATCAAAACCTTCCGGAGTTGTAAATTCTACCACCGCGCCACAGATTCCGGCATCAACATTTACGTCAATGTTTTCAGGACAAGTTAATGTTGGATCTTCATCATCGGTGATGGTCACATCAAAGCTACAGGTAGCAGTGTTTCCGGCAGTATCGGTTACTACAAAAGTATTGGTAGTAGTTCCCAATGGGAATTCAGATCCTGAAGCAAGTCCGGCAGTTTGTTCAACAGTAAACTCGCAATTGTCTGCAGCTACTACTTCGTAAGTGACGGTTGCAGTAGTTCCATTTTCACTAACAGGCTGAGAAATATCATTTGGACAAGAGATTTCCGGAGCGATATTATCAACCACAGTTACAGTGAAAGTAGTAGTTACAGTATTTCCGGCAGCATCAGTCGCTGTGTAAGTCACAGTAGTTTCTCCCAGTGGGAAAACTTCTCCTGAAGTAAATCCTTCAGTTAAAATTACTTCAACCCCTTCACAATTATCGGTTGCCGTTGGTAGTTCGTATTCCACAGTTGCAGAACATGAATCTACATCTACATTCTGAGTGATGTTAGCACCTGAAGTAATTTCCGGAGCTTCATTGTCGTTTACAGTTACGGTATAGCTACAAGTTGCAGTGTTACCTGAAGCGTCTTCCGCCTGGAAAGTTACAGTCGTAGTTCCCACAGGGAAAACTTCTCCTGACACCGGACCTGCAATTTGAGTTACAGTTACATCATCTGAATTGTCAGCACCTTCCGGAGTTGTGAATTCTACAACAGCGCCGCAGATTCCAGCATCAACATTTACGTCAATGTTCTCAGGACAAGTTATAGTTGGATCTTCATCATCGGTGATGGTCACATCAAAGCTACAGGTAGCAGTGTTTGCTGCAGCATCGGTCACTACAAAAGTGTTAGTAGTGGTTCCTAATGGGAACTCAGAACCTGAAGCAAGTCCGGCAGTTTGTTCAACTGTGAACTCACAATTATCGGAAGCAACAGGAGCGTCGTATGTAACCACGGCTGTAGTTCCATTTTCTCCTACGGTCTCAGAAATGTCATTTGGACAAGTAATTTCAGGAACGACAGTGTCTTTAATAATTACTTTTTGAACCGCGGTGGTTTGGTTTCCGCTCTTGTCGGTAAAGGTCCAGGTAATAAAATAATTACCTTGTTCTGTAAAAGAAACAGCATCAGTAGTGGTCGCTGTAATTTCTCCGTCACAATTATCTATGGTTAAAGGCGCTGCAACTTCCGCCGCACATTGTGCCGTGATTTCTTCTAAAGAAATGTCCTCAGGAGAGGTGACATCTTTTACTTTGATTACCTGTTGTACATCAACACTACCACATTCAGAAGCTATTCTGAAAGTTCTGGTGATTACAGCAGGAAAGGTCTGATCAAGTTTGTCCCGATATTGGATTTTTTGAATATCCTTTTCCGAGGCAATCGTACCTCCCAGATTTTCGAAAGAATTTTTGGTGATGGTAGTGAATTGAGTTGAAAAGCCCGGAACTGAGGAACTGCTGAACTCTGTGCCACAACCTTCAATTTCTATATTTTCCGGTGAAGTAACTTCCGGTTTTGAGAAAACTGTTACGGTAATGGAAGTTTTGTTAGGGCTTATACAGCTTGAGGACTCTCCTTCGGCAACATAATAGGTGAATTCCCCGGCTTCTTCAGTAGAAGGAGTAATAGAGGTTTGAGGAGTTCCATTTTCAGAAGTATAATAGAAAAGCGAATAGTTTGAAAGGCTAGGCGTGGCCTTAAGGGCAGCGGCCTCTTCACCTACACAGTACTCAACATCTGGTGCATTGGGAACAGAAGTTATCTCATTTACAACGATGTTGAATGATATAAAACAGTTCTCAGACCTCGGTAAAACTGCATAAAACTGTCCCGAAGAATTTGGGAAAGGATTGTTAACAGAGTATTCCGTAGAACTTGTAGTGACTGGATTTTCATTATAAAATCGTGTTCCGGCAGGAAATGCAGAATTTATACTGGAAACCGGAATTCCATTTCCGATGTTACAGAAAACAAACTCCCTTTCATTTGGAGTATTACCACAATTTTTTGCAATAAAATCTTCGGCGTCTATGGCTACACCCAAAGTTTCGGAAATAGGTTGTCCCTGGCAGAAACCATCTTCAGTATATCCCTGTATGAGATCAACATTTTGAAAAGCAGTACCACTAATTTTCCCTTTTCCGCTGATGCTTCCTTTAAAGGAAATATTTGCACCATCTCCACAGCTGGAGTTTTTTAAAATGGTACAATCTTCGGTAACTTTGAAACTAACCCGCAAATCGGCAAGGATATTATTAGTATTATCAGAATCAGGTAATGTTCCGATATTCCAGACAAGGGAACCTGTAGCTCCAAGGGAAGGATCATAGGTAATCTGATTCGGGGCAGGAGCAGGAGAGAAGTAAATATTTTTTTCTGCGGAATTTGTTATATACTCTACATTGTAAGGAACCGGAATTACAAGTTTTGCATTTTCTATAGGTTCTGTCCCTTTATTTTTTATGTCTATTTTATAGGTGATTTCATTGCCTGGTAATGCCGAATACGGCTGAGAAACAGGATCATTTCCAATACTAAAAATGGAGCTTATTCCTTCAACTTCGGGAGCATAGGCATCCACCGACATGACCATGTTGAAAATAACATACGTATCCTGCGTCGATCCATACCTAAATCTGGCGGACGTCTGATTATTTTTAATTACCGAATTGTTTGGGTTCGGTATATTAAACATGCTGATATCGAGGCCGGTGTTGTTTTTAAGGTTTGGTAGCCTTTTACCTTCTGTCTTTATAGAGGAATTAAAAAAATTATTTTGGGAATTCTGACTGTGGTTTAGATCAATCCATGAAGAATTATCCTGATTTCTAATTTGAAAATAATCTCCGGAAATACCTTTGTCGCCTTCCCCGGCCATCATTCCCAGTTTCATGTTTACCGGACCTTCTTTGGCAGTATTAAATCCTGAAACCGGAATTTGAAATGAAGCGGTTTTATTTCCTTCTACATAGGCATATCCATCAAAAACAGTTACATCCCTTAGGTTCATCATCTCATTTTCATAGATAACCACCAATCCCCAGCCTCCGTAAAAACCTGTGACTCCGCCGTTTCCAGTAGAAACTTCTATGTCTGCTACCCAATATTCCCCTGTTCCTCCGGTTTTTACCTCGTCAGTGACTTCTGCATAGGCCGCATACATGTTATCATCTCCCGGAAAAAGAATGTCTGCTGAATTTGCGGTAATCGTTTTATAAGAACCTTTAGGAGTTTTAAATTTAACCGATTGTTTATTGGAATCCTCTATCTTGTTCTTTGTTCTTCCTGTCCAGTATAAACCGGCATATATAATTTTTGAACATCCTGGATCGGCATCATTTTCAGAAGAAAATGTAAGTTCGGCCATAGATGAATTAGTTGTGGAGGTAGAGTTATCTTCATCCACATGTTGCATCTGGTTATTACTATTGTTGGTATTCTCCCCATAATTCACGAGCGTCATGTTGGTATTCCCAATCATGGTGAAATCTCCATTGATATTGTAAATTTTTTTGTTGGAAGAATATTGCGAAGTCCGTTGATTGAAATTCTTTCTTACCTGTGCATCTGTATGTTGAATTCCTCCCAGTATGAAAATTAATAGGAGGAAAAATGAGCTTGTAAATGTAACCGATAAGGACTGAAAGTAGTTTTGTTTCATAATGCTAAATTGACCGGCAGGAATATTATTCAGGAGTAGCGATGATATAGAAAACCAAAATGTCCTCCAGATTTGAGAAAAGATTTTGAATGGCCGTTGAGTTGCAGTCAAAAGAACATTCTATGAGGATATATTTCAGGCTGCGGAATGCAGTAAGAGTAGCAGCATCAATAGTAGCATTAAGATCTGCGGCTTTGTTTATTTTAATCGTCAATAACTTAACCGCATTATAATTTTGATTGGTTGTTTGCAGGAGTGTGTAATTGGCCGCGTGAAATTCTGCTTTTACGGGAGCTTCCTGGCCAAAAGTTTTAATCTCTGCATCACTTATGAAAACAGTTGGATGAATATCGTACACCAGGGAATTGATCTCTTCAGATTCATTTAGAGTAAAAGTTTCGCTGTAATTATCCGGTGACTGGATAAGATCGTTTAAATGGATCACCTTATTTTGCGCAAAGGAATTGGCAGGTGAGAAAAGGAACAGGTTTAGAATTCCTATAATGCAGGTTAATTTAATGTTCATAATAGTATATTGAGAGTTGTTTTTCCGACTACTTATACGAGAAGTGGATTCACTATTTGATGGACCTGCAGGGGAATAAGTCCGGCCGATAAGGAAATAGAGTTTTTTAGCTTTTTCGGAAGTGGTTTTTACGGTTCATAATTCGATTAAAGGGCAACTTAAAATATGAATTGTGAAGTAAATCTATCTTCAAAATTCTGGTAAAAAAAGTAATTGCAGATGTTTTAGATATAATGTGCGTTTTTACGGACAAAATACATATAAGCAGTCTGTTACAATTAATATTTTAAGCTAGGGGTTTTCCACCATAAGCTTTTTTTTTTAAGTCCATTTTTATGAAAAATTCCTTTACACAAAACGACCATTTTTTGAGAAAATATGAGTAATTTCAGGAGCGTAAAGAAGGGCGAAGAAAAGCCCCGTTTTAATAGGTATTTGGTGTGAAAACTTTAGTTTTTCATATTCCCTTTTTTAGTCTTCATCATAAATCTTGTAAATTGCAGTAATGAAAAACAATCTCCACGATTACAGAAAATCATACGAGAAGCATAAACTCCTGGAAGAGGAGATTGTGCTCGATCCATTTCAACTTTTTAATATCTGGCTGGATGAAATTGAAGCCTCAAGAGAGGTGGAAGAAGTCAACACTATGACAGTTTCTACTGTGGGACTGGACGGATTTCCCAAGTCCCGGGTTGTGCTTTTGAAGGAATATGACAATGAAGGATTTACTTTTTATACCAACTATTCTTCTGAAAAAGGAAAATCTATAGCGAATAACCCAAAGGTTTGCATATCGTTCTTTTGGCCCGATTCCGAACGGCAGGTCATTATTAAAGGAATTGCTGAAAAAACTTCGGAAGAAGCATCTCTGGAATATTTCAATTCCCGGCCCAGGGGAAGTAGACTGGGTGCCTGGGCTTCTGAACAAAGTAGTGTGATAACTTCCCGTGATTTCCTAGAAAAGAAACTTGAGGCGTTGGAACGCGAGTATGAAGGAAAAGAAATCCCGAAACCTCCTTATTGGGGTGGTTACAAGGTGATTCCGTCCGAATTTGAATTCTGGCAGGGAAGGCCTAACCGACTTCATGACCGGATTTATTTCACAAAAGAATCCGATGCCAACTGGAAAATTGATCGTTTAGCACCTTAATTATGAAGAGATTGATCCTCGTTAGACACGGAAAATCCTCATGGGAGAAAGACTTGCCAGATGATGAGCGTCCTTTGAAAAAAAGAGCTTATAATGATGCCGAACTGGTGATCAATGGGTTTAAAAGTGCTTTTGAGAAGCCTTTTACTATCTGGAGCAGCTATGCAAAAAGGGCTTTAACTACGGCTAAAATATTCAAGGAACGATTAGAAATAAGGGATGAGGATTTCCATATAAAGGCAGAGCTTTACACTTTTGATGCCCCCGTCCTGTTGCAAACAATAAAAAGCTGTGATAACAACGTGGACCAGTTAATGGTGTTTGGACATAATCCGGCAATGACCGAAGTAGTTAACTCTCTTGGAAGTTCTTCCTTTGAAAATGTTCCTACCACAGGATTATGTGTAATTGAATTTGAAACAGATTCCTGGAAAGATCTTAAAAATGGGAAAACCCTTCTATATTTGTTTCCGAAGAACTTAAGGTAGTATATGCAGAATAATCAATATGTTAACAGGGAAATAAGCTGGTTACAATTCAATGCCCGCGTCTTACAGGAAGCTGCAGATAAAACTGTTCCTCTCATCGAAAGATTAAGATTCATAGGGATCTTTTCAAATAATCTGGATGAATTTTTTAAGGTTAGATATGCGACCATAAAAAGAATTGACCTTGCAGGAAAAGGAGGTAAAAGTGTTTTAGGTGGTGTAAAAGCAAGTACGCTGTTGGAGGAGATTACTCAAATTGTTATAGAACAGCAAAGTGAGAGTTTGAAAATACTTGATTCCATACAAAATAAGCTTACGGATCATAACATTTTCATCATTAATGAAAAGCAGGTAGAGAATTCTCAAAAGAAATTTCTCAAGAATTTCTTTCTGCAAAAGGTCAGTCCGGCGCTTGTGACGATTATTCTTAACGATTTGGCAGAACTGCCCCGCCTTAAAGACAGCGCAGCTTATCTGGCAGTAAAAATGACCATGAAGTCTCCGGCACAAAAAGAAGGAGTACCTACAACAGCAAAAGCTGCTGTTACAGAGAAAAAATATGTTTTAATAGAGATTCCCCGAAGTATTGAACGTTTTGTGGTGCTTCCAAAAGAAGGAAAAAAACAGTATGTCATGTTGCTCGATGATCTCATAAGATATCATCTTCATTCCATATTTAATATTTTTGAGTATGAAAGCGTTTCTGCTCACATGATCAAGATCACCAGAGATGCAGAACTGGATATTGATAGTGATCTTAGTAAATCTTTTATTGAGAAAATATCCGAAAGTGTCCAGGATAGAATAGAAGGAGAGCCTGTGCGTTTTGTATATGATATGAATATTGAAGAAGATACCCTTCAGTATTTAATGAATAAAATGGGTATTGATGTTACCGATAGTATTATTCCGGGAGGGCGCTATCATAACAGGCGTGATTATATGAACTTCCCAAGCCTTGGCAGGGAAGAATTGCTGTATGAATTTTATGAGCCCCTATCTATTCCGGGACTGGTATTGCAAACAAGTCTGCTAAAAGGAATAGCAGAAAAAGATTATTTGCTGCACACCCCTTATCAGAATTTCTCCTATATCGTAAAGTTCTTGAGAGAATCGGCCTTAGATCCTCAGGTAAGAACAATTAAGATCACCATTTATCGCCTGGCCAAAATTTCTCATATAGCCAGTTCTCTTATCAATGCCGTGAAGAATGGCAAAAAAGTCACAGTTCAAATAGAACTCAGGGCACGTTTTGATGAGGTGGCGAATATCAATTATGCAGAACAACTTCAGAAGGAGGGGGTAAACCTCATTTTTGGGGTAAAAGGTTTGAAAGTGCATTGTAAAGCTTGTGTAATTGAACGCCAAGAAGAGGGAAGGCTAAAAAAATACGGCTTCATAAGCACTGGAAATTTCAATGAATCTACTGCGAGAATTTATTCAGATTATACCCTTTTTACAGCCAACCAGCCCATTCTGAAAGAGGTAAATAAGGTTTTTGATTTCTTTGAAGTCAACTACAAGATCAACAGGTATAAACATCTTATTGTTTCTCCTCACTACACCCGTTCTGCCCTTATAAAACTCATCCAAACTGAAATAGAAAATGCGGCAGCCGGAAATCCTGCGGGGATAAGGCTAAAACTGAACAGCCTGTCTGACTATACAATGATTGACAGGTTGTATGATGCCAGTCGTGCAGGTGTGAAAATCAAACTTATTGTTCGGGGAATTTGCTGCCTGGTCCCCGGTATTGAAGGAATGAGTGAGAATATTGAAGTAATTAGTATTTTAGATAAATATCTTGAGCATCCAAGACTGTATATTTTTGAAAATGGAGGTAAACCAAAGATCTACATTTCATCTGCAGACTGGATGACCCGAAATCTCGACCTTCGGGTGGAAATTGGCTGTCCTATTTACGATCATAGTATCCAGCAGGAAATAATGGATACTTTCGAAATATGCTGGAAGGATAATGTTAAAGCAAGAGTACTTTCTGCCAGCCAGGACAATGCATATCGCAAGAATAATAAGCCCGCCCTACGGTCGCAGTTTGCACTTTATGATTATTATTTAAAAAAAATAGAAAAAGAAAGATCTTGATCAATCAAAAAAAATATGCCGCTATAGATATAGGCTCCAATGCCGTGAGGTTGCTGATCTCAACTATTACTGAGCAGGAGGGGCGGGAACCTCTCTTTAAAAAGACCTCTCTTGTACGGGTACCAATACGCCTTGGAAGCGATGTTTTTATTTCTAAAAAGATCTCTTCTGAAAATATTACCAGGATAGTCGATACGATGCAGGCTTTTCAGCTATTAATGAAATCCCATAAGATCGAAAAGTTTAAAGCCTGTGCCACTTCTGCTATGCGGGAATCTTTGAATGGACAGGAAGTTGCTGACCTGGTGGAGGAAAAAACAGGTATTAAGATCAACATTATTGACGGAAATGATGAAGCTGCTATCATTGCAGCTACAGACTTACATGCCCTTATTAAAACCGATAAAACCTATTTGTACGTAGATGTTGGAGGTGGAAGTACAGAGTTCACCTTGTATTCTAATGGCAAGACCATCGCTTCCCGATCTTTTAAATTAGGTACAGTGCGTTTGCTCAACGAAATGGTCTCCCAGGATGTGTGGAATGAGGTGGAACAATGGATAAAATCTGTGACTAAGAAATATTCAAAAATAGACCTTATAGGATCTGGTGGGAATATCAATAATATTTTTAAAAGTAGCGGAAAATCTGCCGGGAAGCCTCTCAGTTTTTTCTACTTAAGTTCTTATTATCAGTTGCTGCAGTCATTTACCTATGAAGAAAGGATCACTGAATTGAACCTGAATCAGGATAGGGCAGATGTGATCGTTCCGGCGGCGAAGATCTACCTTTCAGCAATGAAATGGACCCGTGCCCGTAGGATTTACGTACCGAAAATAGGACTATCAGATGGGATTATTAAATCTTTATATCAGGAAAATCTTGAAGTTGTTTAACCGTGCACAGTTTCTGAAGTTCCAAGATCTTTCATGATCTCTGCTTCATATTCCAGAAGTTCTTGCCACTTTTGATCCACCTCTTTGCGGTCACCAAATTTACGGGCAAAATTTAGGAACATGGTGTAATGGTTTGCTTCGCTCACCATAAGGTTGTGGTAGAACTCGGCAAGCTCCTTATCCTTTAATTTTTCTGATAGTAACCTGAACCTTTCACAGCTTCTGGCTTCAATAAGTGCAGCATACAACAGTCGGTGAATTAGGTTGGTGAGCCTGCTTCCTCCTTTTGGGAAAAACTTCAGCAATTGTAAGACATATTCATCTTTTCGGTCTCTCCCCAGTGTAAGCCCACGTTCCAGCAGTTTGTCATGAACCATTTTAAAATGGCTCATTTCTTCTTTGGTGAGTGCTGTCATGGCCGTCACCAGTTCGGGATACTCGGGATAGGTAACAATTAGGGAAATGGCAGTTGAAGCCGCTTTCTGTTCACACCACGCGTGATCAATAAGGATTTCTTCTATGTTTTTTTCTGCAATATTAGCCCATCTCGGGTCTGTTGGAAGTTTTAAGCCTAACATATTAAATATCTAAATCAAAAGTGGTGCGTAATTTATCGATCAAAGGATTCTTTTCCCTAAGTTTTTCATATTTCTCCATTGGAGTAAAGGCATATTTTTTAGCTACCTGTTCATTTACCTTTATTTTAAGGGCAATATGGGTATTCTGTAATTTATCTTTAATGTGCCCTAACAGATGATACTGTGCACGTTCAAGCTCCTGCTTCATGGTATCGTTAGGAAGCTCCAGGCAAATATTTTTCCCTTCCAGCCGCGGCGTATCGGTTTCCATAATAGATGCCAGTATCTTTTCGCCCTGCTCATGCTGTTTGTCTACGAATTCTTTCCAGGCTTCAAGCATTTGTGCTTCTGTGAAATCTTCGTTTTTTTCTATTGCTCTTTCTTTTTCTGCCTGTCGTTGTTGTGCTTCCAGCTCTTTTTTCTTCTGAATACTTTTTAACGACAACCCGGAAACCTTCCTTTTTTCAGTCTTTATTTCTACTGAAGGAGTTTTATCTGTTTCAGGTTCCTGAACCGGAATTATAGCTTCATCGTTTTCTTCCTGAACCTCTCCGGAAGCTTCAGACAGATTAGTTTCAGGAGCACAGGAGGATTTTCCGACTTCAGTTGAAGGAATTTGTGATTGTTGAGAAGGAGCAGAATCTCCCTCCGAATATTCATTATTCGTAATGACGGCTTTTTCTTCCCGCGATAATTTCAATGCAGGTGCGGGTGCGGGAGCCTGAGTAAAATGAGACGCCGGAATTATGAAGTGATCATACTTTTTTTTTTCTCCGTCGAAAGTGACAGAGGCTAATTGCATTAGGCAAAGTTCAACCAACAGCCTCTGGTTTCTGCTGTTTTTATACTGGAGATCACACTCATTAGCCAGCTCAATCCCTTTCAGAAGAAACGGGGTAGAAGCTTTTTGAGATTGTTCAAAATATTGTGCCTTCGTGTTTTCTCCCACCTCCAGCAGGTTTATTGTTTTAGGATCCTTGCAAACAAGCAGATCTCTGAAATGTGATGCCAATCCTGCTATAAAATGATGTCCGTCAAAGCCGTGAGACAGGATCTCGTTGTACAATACCAGCAGTTGGGGAATATCGTTTTGTAAAATAAGCTCTGTAGCACTTAAATAAGTGTCATAATCAAGCACGTTCAGGTTTTCGGTAACAGCCTGCCGGGTAAGGTTATTTCCGCTAAAGCTTACTACCCTGTCGTAGATGGAAAGGGCGTCTCTCATGGCTCCATCAGCTTTCTGAGCAATGATGTGCAAAGCGTCATCCTCTGCATTCACGCCTTCCTGTTCTGCTATATGGCCAAGATATTGTTTGGCATCTTTTACGGTAATCCTTTTAAAGTCGAAAATCTGACAACGGGAAAGGATCGTAGGGATGATCTTGTGTTTTTCTGTAGTAGCAAGTATAAAGATGGCATGCTTTGGTGGCTCTTCCAGAGTTTTTAGAAAAGCATTGAAGGCCGCCTGGGACAACATGTGTACCTCATCGATAATATAAACCTTGTATTGACCTACCTGTGGCGGGATCCTTACCTGATCGATAAGATTCCTGATATCGTCTACCGAGTTGTTAGAGGCTGCATCCAGCTCAAAGATATTGAAAGCAAAATCTTCCTGTGGATTCTCGGTGCCGTCCTGATTGATCTTTTTGGCCAGGATACGGGCGCAGGTAGTTTTTCCTACTCCGCGAGGTCCTGTAAATAACAGTGCCTGGGCCAGATGATCATGTTCAATGGCATTGAGTAAAGTATTGGTAATAGCCTGCTGGCCCACTACATCTTTAAAAGTTTGAGGGCGGTATTTTCTTGCCGATACTACAAAATGTTCCATTGAAATTCTTTATCCCGACAAATATAAAAATACATATTCGAAGTAGGGAATCTATTGGTTTATTTTATCCACAAATTCTGGTTAAAAGATTTTTTTTCCGGTAGTTATTTTATGCTGAAAAAAGATAATCGGGCAGGCTCAAAAGACGACTGCTAATTTTTGTAGTACAATATTTTCTTTAAAATAGAACGATAGAAGGTAGTTCAAAAAAGTTATTTCCATAGTATCTTTGCCACAAAGCAGATCGCCTTATCGCTGTCCCGTCCCGATAGCTATCGGGAAAAGCGGGATGGAGGAAAGTCCGGACACCACAGGGCGGCATAGTGGGTAACGCCCACCAATCTTTTTTCGGTAACGAAAGGGGATTAGGACCAGTGCAACAGAAAGGATGTACAGGTAATGCTGTAGTGAAATCAGGTAAACTCTATGCGGTGCAATGCCATGTAAACCGGCATTTAAGGATTGCCCGTCCGTTGCCGGAGGGTAGGCAGCTAAAGGTTTTTGGTAACAAAAATCTCAGATAAATGATAAGGATCCCCTTCAATGAGGATACAAAATCCGGCTTACAGGTCTGCTTTTTTTATTTTTTCAGAAGGTCTTCGGCCCATTTTACAGCTTCTTCAAAATCAAGAAAAACTTCAAAAGGGATTTTGGAAAAATTTTTTTCAAAACTCGCTGTACTAAAGCAGTTGTTATGGCTGCATACAATAGCAATTCCTCCAAGATTTTTTACCTCTTTTAAATTGAGATAGACAACAGGATTGACATTGTAGTTATTGATCCTTTTGGAGATATAGATGAACCTTTTTTCTTTATAAAAATCTGTACAGATTTTGATCAGCCTGTTTAATTTTTTCTGTTCCAGCAAAACGCCATCCTTTAATTCTGAAATAACAAAATTTTCATGAAATTTCAGAATCACGAAATCCAGATCTTTAGTTTTTAAAGTGGAAGCCATGCTTTAAGATACATAAAAAAAGCTGAATACCGAATTTCCATATTTTCTGGATTCCGAGAAATGTTCAAGGTTTGATAAATCCATTTTTTTGGAATGTTCGATGATCAAAACTCCGTCTTCCTTTAGCAGGTTATTTTCAAATGTAGAGGTAACTATTTTTTCCAGGGAATCAACTTCAAAATTATAGGGCGGATCTGCAAAAATGATCTTTGAGGTCACCGAAGTTGAATTCAGATATTTGAAAACATCACTTTTTACAGCAGAAATAGGCATATCCTGCTCAGTAGCCGTTTTACTAATAAATTTTACACATTCAAAATGCCCGTCTACGGCAATAATGGATTCTGCACCGCGAGAAGCAAATTCGTAAGAAATATTTCCGGTGCCGCTAAAAAGATCCAGAACCGTAAGTCCCGAAAAGTGATATTGATTGTTCAGAATATTAAAAAGTGCCTCTTTAGCAAAATCGGTTGTTGGACGTACCGGCAACTTTTTAGGTGCAAAGATCTTTTTTCCTTTATGTGTCCCTGAAACGATTCTCATTAAAGTGATTTAAATGTGGTAAAATGTGCGTAGCCTTTTGGCAGAACACTTCCGGCTTCAAAAATGAAACCAAAAGAAGTTTTCAGGAAACTTAAATTTTTGATGTACGTATAGGCGATTTTATACCTTTCAGATTCTTTAGAGATATCGCCAAGGAAAATCAGGTCAAAGGAGGAAGGATCAAGCTCCAGTTGTTCTGCTGTGAAAAGAAGATAATAAATGAAATCCTCTTTAGTATCGCAGGTAAAAGAGTTGGTAAGGATCAATTTCCCCTCCTGAATAACGACCAAGTCATATCCCGAAGGATAATTATTGACATACATCTTTGTGCCGACCTTTTTTTCTTTGTTCAGCTTTAAGAGTTCCTCTACAAGAACTGAAGTATCATGCCGATATTCAAATTCGCCGTATTGATCGAAAAAGAAATTAATGATATTGGTAAAGGGAATATAAACGTTCACCAGTTCATGCTCCTCCAGGTGATCCTGAGCGACAAAATCTGTTTCCAGAATCTTCGTGTTGAACTTTAAATAATCTGAAGCATTGTCTTCTATAAAAAACTTTTCGGGAACGAGGCTGTAGAGTTCATTGGAAAAAAGAAGGATTACTTCATCAAGAGGAGTTCTTAAAAATTCTTCTTTTTCATACACCTTTTCAATCTGCTGAAGGACCTCAATGGGGTTTAATCTCTTCCTATAGTCAATTACCTTAAAAAAGACAATCGTGTTTAGAGGTTTGTTTATAGCACAAAAAGAAAGTCCATTCAGGCTAACCTGAATGGACAATTTATAAAAATTATTTTTTGAATTATTCGTTTTTACCATATTTTAAAGGCCAGTTACCGCTGGTGTTGACTTCTTCCATAGAACCAACGCTAATATAAGGACCATTTATATCGTCTACAGACATTACTTCTTTTTCCTGCATTACAAGGTCTTTGTTAAGATCATGTAACACAACATCCTTAGAAACTTTGGCTTCAAATACCGGAATTTGGTTAGTACCTTTTGTAACAGTTCCTGCATCCAGCTCAAATTGAGCGTCTACACCATCAATAGGAACATTTATCATTTCTCTGTATCGTTGTTCATCTCCTTTGTACAAGGAATCTTTTACAGATACAAAACCAAGAGTGTCAATCACAACATCTTCTACATACTGGTCTACACCGTAGGTTTCCAGGTATTCTTCATCAAGATAGACGGTATCTCTTCGCTGCGTTAGAGTAAACTGTGCAGTATCAAGAAAACGAACTAGATTGTCAAAGTTACCTTCAAACCTTCCGGTAACCTGACGGTGAGCCATCTCGGCGGCCCTTATATCATTAAGGTTTTCAATTACTTTTGCGTAGCGCTTTTCTTTAACTTTATCAAATTGGATAGGCTCGTATACCGAATTAAATACAAGATATCCCAGGACTATTATTACAATCCAAAGAAGTAATTGAAATACAAGTTTCATGCTTTGTGAAATTTTAGTTAATAAGTGTTCATCGCAAATCTACAACTTTTTTTTATTCGCAAAAGTTTCTCTGCTAAAAATCATTAGTATCTTTGAGATTTGAGACGAGTTTATGGAGAAATTTAATGTTGGTTCTTTTTACAACCTTCTTCTGGAGGATCTTGGTTTTAAGGCCAAGTTGAAGCAGGACATTGCTTTACAACAAATTTCATCCTTTGTGATCGATGAAAAAAAAGATGCTCTTTTTCTCCTGAAAGGCTATGCAGGAACAGGAAAAACTACCATAATAAGTTCTCTTGTAAAGAATTTATGGAAGATAAAAAAGAGCGGAGTACTACTTGCGCCTACCGGAAGGGCGGCAAAAGTGATATCTAACTACTCCGGAAGGGAAGCTCATACGATCCATAAAAAGATCTATTTTCCGAAGAAAAAATCTGGTGCCGGAGTACAATTTGTCCTGCAGCCCAACAAGCACCGGAATACTATTTTTATTGTGGATGAAGCTTCCATGATCCCCGATGTTAACAATGATGCTAAAATGTTCGAGAACGGATCTCTTTTGGATGATCTCATCCAATATGTGTATTCGGGACATAAATGTCAGTTAATCCTTATGGGAGATACCGCACAATTACCTCCCGTAAAATTGGAGGTGAGTCCGGCGCTCGAGGAGCAGAAGCTGCAGTCAAATTATTATAAGGAAGTCACTCATATTGAGCTGGATGAAGTGGTAAGGCAGAGCGAGGAAAGTGATATCCTTTTAAACGCTACGCTTATTCGTGATGCTCTACGGGAGGAATTTTATGAATCGTTTAAATTCCGGTTGACTCCTAAAGCAGATGTGATACGACTCATTGATGGGCATGAGATCATGGAAGCCATTGAGGATTCTTACCGAAACCTTGGACATGAGGATACTACTATTATTGTGAGGTCGAATAAACGGGCGAATATGTACAATCAGCAAATTCGGAACCGGATTCTTTTTCAGGAAGAAGAAATATCGGCCGGCGATTATTTGATGGTGGTTAAAAACAATTATTTCTGGATCAAACCAAACAGTGAAGCCGGTTTTATTGCAAATGGGGATATCATAAAAGTACTGGAAATTCAGTCGATTAAGGAATTGTATGGTTTCAGGTTTGCAGAGGTGAATGTCCAGATGGTAGATTATCCCAATATGAAACCTTTTGAAACTGTGGTGTTGCTGGATACCCTTGAAAGCAATAATCCCTCTCTTACCTACGAGGAATCGAATTCGCTTTACCAGGAGGTGATGAAAGATTATGAGGAGGAAAGATCTAAATATAAAAAGTTCCTGAAGGTGAAGAACAACAAATTCTTCAATGCCTTGCAAATAAAGTTTTCTTATGCCATGACCTGTCATAAATCCCAGGGAGGGCAATGGCACACGGTCTTCGTGGAGCAACCCTATTTGCCTGACGGTGTGAATAAAGATTACCTTAGATGGCTTTATACTGCTGTAACCCGTGCAAAGGAAAAACTGTATTTAATAGGGTTTAAAGATGATTTTTTTACTTCAGATTAAAAAAAATGAGAATAATTAAAGGGTAGGAGTTAACTCCTTTCCGATTTTTAACACTATAATTGAATTGCTTTGAGCGAGAAACCACTTAAAATAATTGCCATGATCCCTGCGAGGTATGCAGCTTCTCGATTTCCGGGGAAATTGATGCAGGACCTTCATGGAAAAACAGTAATAAGAAGAACTTATGAAGCTGCTGTTAACACCCAACTGTTTGAACAGGTATATGTGGTGACGGATAGTAATATTATTTTTTCTGAAATAAGGTCATTTGGCGGAAATGTCCTGATGAGCAAAAAGGAACACGAGTGCGGCAGTGACCGTATTGCCGAAGCCGTAGAAGATATGGAAGTGGATATTGTGGTAAACGTCCAGGGGGATGAGCCAATGATTGATGCCGAAAGCCTGCGGAAAGTGCTGGAGGTTTTCAGGGGGAAAGATGCCGAAAAAATTGATCTTGCTTCTCTTAAAACTCCGCTGCACCAGCAAAAAGACATTGATAATCCCAATAATGTAAAGGTGATCACCAATAAAGATGGGTTTGCCTTATATTTTTCAAGATCACCCATTCCATATGCACGGGAGAGAAATTCCGGAGTAACTTATTATAAACATATCGGGATCTACGCTTTTAGAAAAGCTGCTTTAATGGACTTCTATAAACTGCCAATGCTGGAACTGGAAGCTACCGAAAAAATAGAATGTATTCGCTATCTTGAATACGGGCACAACATAAAAATGGTGGAAACAACTGTGCTAGGAGTTGGTATAGATACTCCGGAAGACCTTGAGGAGGCCAGAAAAATGTTCTAATGCAGGTTTTACTGCAATTGAATTTCAGAAAATCGGAGATTCCAATGTTAAAGAGTGAATTTAGCTTCAGGGTTTATATTGCCTTGATATTCAGAGTCTATCGGAATATGTTGTAATAGAAATTCTTCCAGAAGTCTTCATTTCTGCTGTATAGAAAAATCTGGTTTTTCAGTAAAGAAATTATATATCTTTGATCAAACCAACAATCTAAAAATATGAAAAATTTAATTTTATTTCTTTGCGCCGGATTTATTTCCTGTGTAAGCTTTGGTCAGATCCAGACGCCCCAGCCTAGTCCTTTTTCTAGAATAGAACAGAAGGTAGGCCTCACAGATGTTACTCTTGAATATTCCCGACCAGGAATGAGAGGCCGCACCATTTTTGGAGATCTTGTTCCTTACGACCAGGTATGGAGAACGGGAGCGAATTCCAATACCAAAATAACCTTTAGTGATAATGTGACAATAGGAGGAGAGGAATTACCTATGGGAACCTATGGGCTATATACGGTTCCCAAAAAGGGGGAATGGGAAGTGATCTTTTACAAAGACAGTAATAACTGGGGTGTGCCGCAGGACTGGGATGAAGAAAAAATTGCTTTACGCACTACAGCAAAGGTTCAGGAGCTGCCATTTCCAATGGAAACTTTCACGATCATGTTCGACGAACTAAAGATGGATTCAGCAACTCTGAATATCATTTGGGATCATACGGTAGTACTACTGGAATTTGAGGTGCCTACAGATGCTATTACAATGGCCAGTATCGACAGGGTAATGAACGGTCCTACGGCCAATGATTATTTTGCAGCTGCCAGTTACTATCATGATTCGGGTAAAAACCTTAATAAAGCATATGAGTATATTCAAAAAGCTGTAGAGGGTAATGATCCTGCTTTTTGGGTATATCGAAAAAAGTCTTTAATCGAAGCCGATCTTGGGAAAAAAGAAGAAGCTGTTAAATCTGCCAAATTATCTAAGGCAGCAGCAGAAAAAGCCGGAAATCAGGATTACGTTAAAATGAACAATGATTCCCTGAAGGAGTGGGGAGCACAGTGATTTAAATCACACTTATAGAAAAAAAGAGACTGCCTGAAAATCACTTTTCAGGCAGTCACTTTTTTATTTGGGTTGTTTTGGATTGGCTGTGGTTTAAGACTGCGATTCCTTTTTATCAAGAATTTTGTTGATCTTTGCAATAAGATCTTCCATTTCAAAAGGCTTGGCAATAAAATCGTTAGCACCTGCATTCCTGCATTTCAGCCCTGCGTCATGAAGGGCAGACATCATCAAAATGGGAATTTCGGAAGTAGCCTCATTTTTCCGAAGTCGGGCGCAGACATCGGTTCCGTTGACTCCAGAAATAAGCATGTCCAGCATCACCAGGTCGATGTTCTTTTCCTTAATTATTTCTTCGGTTTCATCGGGCTTTTCTGAAACAGTAACCTCAAATCCATAAAATTCAAGTAAAGTTTTCAGCATTTCACCAATGCCCGAATCATCATCTACCACTAAAATTCTCGTATTTTCTGCCATTTTTTTGTTTTTACTATTATTTTTCTGAAGCTACAGATAATATAAAACTAAAATCTGAACCTTTCCCTTTTTTACTTTTTACAGCTATATGTCCCTTATGCCTCTGTATTATTTCATTTGCAAGGTATAAACCTATTCCAAAACCTGAATATGTTTCCTCGCTTTTTCCACCAATCCTGTAGAAGCGTTTGAATATGTTCTTATGATTTTTCCTGTCAATTCCAATTCCATGATCTTTTACACTCACGGAAACCTTATTATTCCTGGCTTTCTGGATTTTAATAAGTATCTCCTGACTCTCGGGTGAATACTTTATTGCGTTGGTGATGAAATTGATTAAAACCTGCCCAATCCTGTCCTTGTCTGCAAAGATACTGCACTTGTAATCATGAATGATCTCGATCTTATGCTGTGTATTTGTATAGTTGATATCTTGTACTGTTTCGGTCACCAGGTCATTGATACTGAAAACTTCTTTTTGAAGCTCGAGCTTATTTTCTTCCAGTCTGGAAAGGTCAAGCATTTCAGAAATCAATCTTGTCAACCTAATGATTTGGTGATCTATACGTTCCAGAGAAGGAGCCAGGGGTAAGCTGGAAAAGTCTTTTTTCTGTCCCGATTTTACCATACTCAATAACAACTGAACGTAGCCTTTAATGGAAGTAACGGGAGTTTTTAGCTCATGGCTCACCATCTTCAGGAAGTCTTCTTTACGCTTTTCTTCTTCCTTTATTTTATGAATTTCGGTATTTGTTCCAATCCACATTTTAATGTTTCCTGTTTCTTCCCGAACAGCTTCTGCACGGCTTAAATGCCAGCGATATTTATCAAATTTATTCCGGAAGCGGGCCTCAAATTCAAAGTTTCTTCCGGTATTGAGGGATTCCTGCCATTTCTTAGCAAAAAGTTCCCGGTCTTCAGGATGAATCAAATCTGTCCAGAACCTGGAATTTAATTCTTCACTGTTAAGTCCGGAATATTGTAACCAGTTTTGATTGAAATAGAGAAAGTTTCCTTCCTCATCTGTATTGGTGACCTTATCGGGCATTAAATCGGCTATTTGCCGAAAATAGGATTCGCTTTCTTTTAATAATAATTTGGACTTGACGTTTTCTGTAACATCGAGGGCCATGTTCAGAATGCCGTAAATTTCCCCCTTTTCATCACGTAATGGTTTATAGGTAAAATTGAAATATCCGGTTTGTATTCGGTCGTCAATCATCAAATCAACCTTGTCTTCCTGACCCCAGTAAATTTTACCGGTAGAATATACCTCTTGCAAAATTTCAAAAAAGGGTTGGTTTTCCAGCTCAGGAAGTGCCTGTGGCAGGTTTTTTCCAACCACTGCTTTATCTTTGCCCCAAAGCCTTATCATGGCCTCGTTGGCTATTTCTATTTTTAGATCTTTACCGGTGTAAACGGCTGTTGCCACAGTAGCCTCTTCTACAATGTTGCGAATACGGTGTTCTTTTTCTTGTATTTGCTGTTCTTTGATCTTTTCTTCGTGAACTTCCAGTACAGTTCCAACCATTCCTTCAAATTCTCCCGCGGCATTAAATTTAGGTTGTCCTCTGTCCCGTACCCAACGATATTCGCCACTTGCCGTGCGCAGCCTATAAGTGTAACTGTAGGATTTTCTTCGTTTACTGGCATCTAAAAATTGATTTCCTGCCTCGTCTCTATCTTCGGGATGTACAGCTTCCAGCCAGCCGAAGTTCTCAGCCTCCCTTGCATTTTGTCCGGTGTATTTGTACCAGTTCTCATTCAGGTAAGTACTGTATCCATCTTTGGTGGTGATCCAGATGATCGCAGGTACAGTATCAATTAAATTTTTAAGTCGGAATTCATTTTCCTCTACTTTTTTCCTGACTTCTACTTTTTCTGTTACATCTATTACATGAACAAAAATCCCATCAACTTCTCCATTGTCATCCAGCATGGGCTGATATACAAAGTCAAGGAAAGAATTTTTATATTTATTATCTCCAACCTCCAGATTTATCTGCACCTCATTCCCAATAAATGGTTTTCCCGAAGTATAAACATTATCCAGTATTTCAAAGAACCCCTGGTTTTCTACTTCCGGTAAAACTTCCCTTACCGGTTTTCCAATGATGTCTTGTTTTCCGATAAGTTGATAGTAATGTTCGTTGGCAACCTCAAAAATGTGCTGAGGGCCTTTTACAATGCATATCATCGCAGGTGCATTCTCAAGGATATTCTGAAGCTTTTTTAGATATTCCTTTTGCTGAAGTTCGGGAAATGGAATAATAACTTCTTTAAAGGAGATGATCACAAGAGGGGCGTCATGAGACCTGGTGTTTAAAAGGTTGACATTGACAAGAAACGAACGACAGCCAAGATTTCGGAAATTTGCAGTGATTTGATGATCCTTAAAGCTTTTCTGCTCTTTGATTACCTTCTGAAGTAATTTTTTTAATTCAGAAATATCCCATTGGTCATCGTCCAGTTCAAAAACCAAGGTGCCTTCAGCTACATCGGACTCAATCCTGAACCTGACGTAAAAACTCTCACTGGCAGATACGATTTGGAAATCCTTGTTCAGTATCAGGATTGGTTCCCGAATAGTATCTGTAATAGAACGGGCAAAAATCTTTGCTTCTTCTGTGATACTATGAAGGTTCTTGGAAAGCCCGTGAGGATTACTCATATATTCTTTTCTTATCAGGAATTTCGTGAATCTAAAAAGCTACTAATATAAGCTTTTTTGAAAGGTTCACCTACCAAAGATAAAGTCTTATAGGCTCACCTTAAGGAAGAAATTAAAATTAACTTTTCTTTATAATTTGATTTGAGAAGTGGGGTTAATATTCTAATGCAATCTGGTTTCTAATGTCATCCAAAAGGGAGATGAGATCAAGACTTTTGGAAAAGGTCATTTGAACACTTTCCATCTGTCCCTTTTTCAGCATTTCCTGAACGTGTTCTGCTTCAAAATTGTAGCCATTAGAGGTCACTCCAAATTCTTTGGTTTCAATACCTTTTTCCGAAGTAATGCTAATAGTGGAAGGTTCGTGAAAGCGGGAATGGATAAGTATGGTTGCTTCCTTAAGTTCCAGAACAGCAGTAGTAGGAGTATTTTTGATGATGCTGCTGCCAATTTCTGCTTTTACATTATCAGGGTAATGGAAGATGATATCGCAGTCTTCATCAATCGAGGTAGAACCTATGTTTGCTTTGGCTGTGATCTTCTCAGGTTTGCCAAGTGTGCTTAAGGCTAAAAAAACCGGGTATATACCTATGTCTAGTAAACTTCCTCCACCAAGTTTCTTGTTGAAAAGCCGACTTTTTGCATTGAAAGGAGCACTGAACCCAAAATCAGCTTTCAGATTTTTGATCCTGCCATACTTTCCGGATTTAAGCAAATCGATGACAAACCGGAAATGTGGCAAAAATTGTGTCCACATGGCCTCCATCAAAAATACATTTTCCTGCCGGGCCGTTGCGATCATTTGTTCCACCTGCTGCCTGTTCATGGCAAAAGGTTTTTCACATAAAACCGCTTTTTTATGTCTAAGGCATAGCAGCGTATGCTCAAAATGAAAAACATGTGGAGTAGCGATATATACTACATCAAGCGCTTCATCCTGTAGCATTTCTTCATAAGAACCATAGGCCTTTGCAGCTTTCCATTCTTCTGCAAATGCTGCGGCTCGTGGAAGTGATCTACTGCCAATGGCATACAATTCTGCATCTTTTACATGGGTAAGGCCAAGAGCAAATTTTCCCGCGATCCTTCCGGGGCCCAAAATTCCCCATTTTATTTTATTTTTTTTCATGGTCTTTAGTTGTTTGCAGGTTGCATGATCGCCTGTAGCATGAGAGCCAATCCCATTACCAGTCCACATCCGGCCAAGTTCAGCCATAAGTAGGGCATTATATCCATTTTAAAAATGATGATGATGGCAACCTGGGTAATAATGGCAGCAATAAAAACCGAATTGCTTTTCACGTATTTCACAAAGAATGCGAGTAAAAATATTCCCAGTACATTACCGTAGAAAATGGATCCAATAATATTTACCAGCTGAATCAGGTTGTCATAAAGATCGGCTAAACTGGCGAATCCAATGGCGATAACTCCCCAGCCCAGGGTGAACCATTTGGAAGCCTTTAGGTAATGCTGATCAGGTTTCTGAGAGATATTTCTCTTGTAAAGGTCAATGACTGTAGTGGTGGAAAGGGCATTAAGTTCAGATGCTGTGGAAGACATGGCAGCAGAAAGAATGACAGCCAGTAAAAGCCCGATAAGTCCTCGTGGAAGATTGTTCAGTATAAAATGAAGGAAGACATAATCTTTGTCATTGGTTTCCACATCTTTCTTGAGACCTTCAATATAATTCCTAGCTTCCTCGCGTTTTGCCATTTCTGCAGCATTGAACTGCAACATTTCAGCCTTAAATTTATCTTCTGAAGCGGTCTCTGAATTTGCAGCATATTGTAAAGTTCTCTGGTGTTTTTGAAGCTGTATCTCCCTATGTTCCTCTTCCAGATTTTGATATTGTGCCGAATATTCTGAATTATGGACAGCGTTTGTCGCCGCCGGATTAAAATTCAGAGGGGAATAATTGAACTGATAAAATACAAACACCATCACTCCAACCAGAAGAATGAAAAACTGCATGGGTACTTTGAGAAGTCCGTTAAAAATTAAACCCATCTGACTCGTACGCACATCTTTTCCGGAGAGATATCGCTGCACCTGACTTTGGTCTGTTCCGAAGTAGGAGAGGGCCAGGAACGTCCCTCCAATCATTCCACTCCAGAAGGTGTACCTGTTGTCAAAATCAAATGAAAAATCCAGAATATCCAGTTTGCCGCTGGCACCGGCGATTTCCAGTGCATTGGTGAAAGTAATATTATCGGGGAGGTAACTTATAATGAGGAAAAAAGCAGCAAACATACCTATAAAAATGACGGCCATTTGCTGTTTTTGAGTCACATTCACTGCTTTCGTCCCTCCCGAAACTGTATAAATGATCACCAAAACTCCAATGAGGATGGTGAGGGTGGTGAGATGCCAGCCCAGTACTGCCGAAAGAATGATTGCAGGGGCAAAAATGGTGATTCCAGCTGCAAGCCCCCGCTGGATCAAAAACAATACAGCTGTAAGGGTCCTGGTTTTCTGGTCGAAACGCGATTCAAGATATTCATACGCAGTATATACCTTTAACCGGTGATAAATAGGAATAAATACCATGCAAATAATGATCATGGCAATGGGCAGACCAAAATAGAACTGCACAAACCCCATCCCGTCATGAAACGCCTGGCCGGGCGTAGACAAAAAGGTTATGGCACTTGCCTGTGTGGCCATTACAGAAAGTCCAATAGTCCACCACTTCGTGTCATCACCTCCTTTTATGTAATCCTGGACATTCTTGCTGCCACGGGTTTTATAGGATCCGTAACTAACAATAAAAATAAGGGTTCCAATAAGAACGATCCAGTCGATTGTCAGCATATCAGGTAAATATATTCATTAGAACATAAAAAAGAAGAATATAGGCTGCGTTTGCAATTAACACCATCGTATAGGATTTTTTCCAGATGTATTTTTCAGGTTTGGGAGGTAAATCCCCTGTATCTTGTGCTGAATTTCTTTGTGTTGGTTCCATCTGATCAATTACTTGTTATATTCTTCCTGCCTACCCAGGGAGATCATATTTGCGAATAACCGGAATGCTCCCGGCACTCCCGCAGGAAACTCCCTGAAAAAACTGAGTCCGGTGTAAATGTAATGCCCCTTTCCATAAGGGGCTACCAGTAAACTTCCATTTTTAGGAGTTTCTCCTGCATCATTCATAGAAAGAACAGGTGTGAATTCTTCAGACCATTCCTCCGGAAAATAGAGTCCGCGCTCCTGCACCCAGCCTTCGAAATCCTGTGGGGTAATCTTGTTCGGAGTATTGACTACCGGGTGTTCGCTGGCAAGGATCCTCACTTCGGCTTCTTCGTTGGTAACCCTGTTCCGGGATAATTTTAAAGGAAAAGGAGCCAAATAGTTCGTTTTTAATCCATGGTTGGTATTGTATTGAATGATGAGGTTTCCGCCCGATTTTACAAACGATAATAAATCCTCCTGCTTATACTTTAATTCATCTACGACATTATAGGCCCGGATTCCCATCACCACGGCATCAAATTTCTCCAGGTTTCCTGCAGAAATATTTTCGGGAGCTATGGTTATTACCCGATAACCAATCTGTTCCAGGGCCTGCGGAACCACATCCCCGGCACCCTGAACATATCCAATTAATTTTCCTCTTTTCTGAATATCCAGCTTTACCAGTTTTGCTTCAGATGGCAGCACCAGAGTTTGCAGCGGAATATGTTCAAAATCTATCTGTACGATTTCATCTGAAAATGTTTTGCCTTCGATAATGACTTCAGGTCTCACGACAGCTTCTTCCTGTCCTTGAGGCGGAGTTACTGTAAACATAAAAGTTCTTTCTTCTCCTTTTTCTGAAAGGTTAAAATGGTAAGAATCGGGAGAAACTTTCCAGGAAGCAGGATGATCGAGTTGCAGGGTTCCGGTTAAATTAGCCTTTGCAGTTTTAACGGTTACAGGAATTACTTTAGAGGAGGAATCCGCAAAGATCTCTACTTTGTTCAGCAGAGAAAGGGAGACTTTCGGTATTATTTCAAAAGGCTGATACATTTCTCCGAAAACAGGATCATTCTTTTTGTAAACAAGTTCCCGTTCAAAAGGAATGGAAATTCCGTCAATTTCAATGGTGAAAATAGCTTTAAATGGAGCGGGTGTCTCAGGTTTTCCAATCAGTTCCGGGTTTTCGACTTTGTACATCCCAAGGCTTCCTTCGTTTTTCAACCAGTACGGAGTACTGTAAGCTGCATTTTCTGGAATTTTGACAGATATTTGTTCCTGCCAGTCCTCATTATTCTGAAGCGCAGTTTGTGGCGTAAGATTTTCTTTGAGATTCTGAATTTCCACAGAAACCAGGTTCATGTTTCCAACACTCCGGTTGATGACTTCAAGGTTTATCTGAATTTCCTCTCCTCGTGTAGCAGCAGGATTTTCTGCAACTGCTTCCAGAAAAAGACCTGCAGAGGCTGCTATAATTTCTTTAATTTCTTCAGATTTTAAATCTCTCCAGTGATCGTCCTGCAATTGCTGAATAAGTTTATAAGCTTTTACCAGTTCAGGAATACTTTGAGATGGATTTTGAAAATCGAAGTTTTCCTCTACAGCATAAAGAATGTCTCCAATCGCTTTACCGCCGTCAATCCTGCTCCAGGTAGTATTTATCCCGGCAAAAAGATCATTTGTGTTTTTAGGATGCTCGCCGGCAATGAGCTTAATATATTCCGTTTGTTTACCGCGGGATCCAGTACTGCCAAATCCCTGGGAACGATGCTGACTTCGGCTAAGGGAGGCGATCTCGGTATTTGATAATCCAATCAACGGAAAATACTGCCCTATATTAAATTCTATGAAATCTGATTTGTCGGCTTGTTCAAATGCTTCCTGACTTTCATAAAACCAGGGAGAAGTATTGAAAAACAGCTTTTTTGGCTGCCATGGTGCTGCCAAATCTAATGATGAATCCTTTCCTGCAAGTTCAAAAGCCTCCACACTTAATATGGCTGAAGAAGTGTGGTGTCCATGAGTGCTTCCCGCGGTAGTATGATCAAACCTGTTGATAATCACATCGGGTTTAAAAGTTCTTATCCTGTGAATGACATCTTTTAAGACCTCATCTTTATTCCAGATCTCCAGCGTTTCTTCGGGATGTTTGGAGTAGCCAAAATCATTGGCCCTGGTGAAGAATTGTTCTCCGCCATCAATACGTCGTGCAGCCAGAAGTTCCTGGGTGCGAATAATTCCTAAAAGTTCCCGTAGCTGGGGTCCAATTAGGTTTTGCCCGCCATCACCACGAGTAATGGAAAGATATCCGGTTCGTGCATTCAGGTGATTGCTCAGATATGAAATGAGGCGGGTATTTTCATCATCGGGATGTGCTGCAACATATAGAACAGAACCCAGAAAATTCAGTTTCTGGATCTTTTTAAAAATTTCTGAAGAATTTAATTTTTCCGGCTGCTGAGCGTAAGAAATTGAAAAGAATAGAAATACAACAAAATATAAAATCTTTCGCATTAGAGGTTTATTTCTGAATCCCTCCAAATATAATAAGATTACCTATTCCTCTGCACTATTTCATGATTTTGTTATAGTGCATCCTTTCCTTCATCGGGATGATATTCCCTTTCAATCAAAGAAACCGCTTTTTGAAGGATGAGGTTGTTGGGATAGGTGATGAGTTCGCCTTCCATGGTACGAAGGTGCAGGTGAAAAGCTCTAATGTCTTCTATTACGGCTTCCACAGGCATTTCTTTATCATGTATCCTGATCTTGCTGCCAATTTTGTACGGAAAGGAAAAAAACAGAATGATTCCCGCTGTGATATTACTCAGCATCGACCAGATGGCAAACATAGCTACCCCGATAATAGCAAAAACTGAAGAAAATATCACAGCCAGTTGGCTGGTGTCATATCCCCATGTTAAAGCCAGTGCAAAAATGGCTATAATGGTAACAAGAATGTTGATGTATTTGAACATCAACCGAATTCTTGTTACGTGAAGATCTCCTTTATTACCAATTCTATTGGCAGATCTTTTAAGGACGTTTCTGAAAATAAAAAGTATCAGCAGGATAATTGCTGTATAGATAACAGGATTTTGGTTTGCTAAAAAATATTCACTCATTGCTGGAAACTTCAGATTTTTGGCAAAGATAATTCATTAATCAATCGGGCGCTGCAATTCTATCGGGATGTTATTGGGAATTAATCCGTGAATTCCAGGAGGGTTTTATATACCAGATTTGTAGGTAAACCTACCACATTATAATAGCTTCCTTCTATGTGATCTATTCCTATTAAGCCTATCCATTCCTGAATTCCGTAGGCTCCTGCCTTGTCGAAAGGACGGTATTCATCAATGTAATACTTAATTTCATCATTGGAAAGTTCACTAAAGCTAACCCGGGTTGTGGAATTCACTGTTTTTTTTCTTTCGGGAGTGCGAAAACTGACCGAGGTGATCACTTCATGAGTTTTTCCGCAGAGGGATTTGATCATTTCAAACGCCTGAGCAGCATCTGCCGGTTTTCCAAGAGCAGCTCCTTCATGCCAAACGATAGTGTCACTTGTGATGAGAATATCTCCGGTTTTTAGATCTCCTTCAAAAGCATCAGCTTTTAATTCAGAAAGGAAATCTGTGATTTCAGCAGCTTTTAAATGTTCCGGAAAGTTTTCTTCAACAGGTTTCAGGCGTATTTCAAATTCTAAGTTGAGATCTGTAAAGAATTGCTGGCGACGGGGTGATCCCGAGGCAAGGATAATATGATAGTCTTGAAGTTTTTCTTTCAGCATAATTAGAGTAAAATAAATCTGTAAAGTCCTATGGAAACTAATCCGAAGGCCAAAATCAGCTTTAGTAACATACTTAAATGATGATACTGCTTTTTTGTTTTAGCCGTCGTTATTTTTACCAGAAAGTAGAGTAGTGGCCCCAGTATTAGAAACAGGGCATACGCTACTGCCAGTTGATTTTCATACAAATATTCATAAATGTAGTAAAGAACTCCCGCAATAGGAAACAAGGCTGCCAGAAATATGATCTTATTGGTACGTTCCCTTCCCAAAACCACCGGCAGCGTTTGCATTCCGGCGTTATAATCTCCTTTTATATCCTCCTGATCTTTTACCATTTCCCTAAGAAAGTTCACAAGAAAGCCAAAAATTCCGTAGTCAATGAGGATCGAAAAAATGACTCTCTGGGTGTCGCGGTTTTGAGAAGTAATGGCAGGATACAAATCGAAAATTCCCACCATCACAATGATCATCCCTACCATGATGCTCACTACAAGGTTTCCTACCAAAATCGTTCTTTTGATTTGGGTGGCATACAAATAAAGTAATGCAGAGGGAATAATAAACAGTGCTGTAAAACTTGGTTTGCCCACGAGATTTGAAAGATAGAAACCAATTCCTACCCCCCAAATGTTTAGTGCTATAAACCAGTTGTAAGCAACGGGTTCTGAAATTTCCTTACCTATGGTTTGTTTATGCGGTTTGTTAATAGTATCTGTGTTGACGTCGTGGATATCATTGATAATATTTCCCGCAGCCGCCAGTACCACCATCGAGAAAACGAGTAAAAAGAATTCGAAAGTGTCTAAAGTAACAGCAATGTTGAAAGGTGCGAAAAGGAAATATTTTACCAGTACCATGGTCCCTATGATCATCAAAAGGTTCGGGATCCGTATAAGTTTCAGAAAAGCTTTTACCGGCATAAATTAATTAGAAACAAATTTTAAGCCTACAATGGAGACAATAAGGGTGAAAAGAAAAAACAGTCGCCAAAAATGAATGGGTTCTTTAAACAGAAAGATACCCACAATCACAGTTCCCATGGCTCCAATCCCGGTCCAAACAGCATACGCCGTGCCTATAGGAAGGGTTTGGGTAGCTTTATATAATAAAGTCATGCTTATGGACAGGCAAATAAAAAATCCCATCATCCAGAAAAGGGCTGTATTGCCCGTGGTTTCTTTCGCTTTACCCAGGCAGGTAGCAAATCCCACTTCAAATAACCCTGCGATAACCAGTAGCAGCCAATTCATTATTCCTCTATCCATTTTCCCTGAACCTTCAGGACCTGTTCAATCACGTCTCTCACGCAGCCTTTTCCACCTTTTTTATGGGATATATATTTTGAAATTTCCTTAATTTCTGAAGCTGCATCCTGGGGGCAGCACGGCATTCCAATCTTGCGCATAGGGTAAAGATCGGGGATATCATCACCCATGTAAAGCACATTTTCGGGAGCAATTTCGTAGATATCAAAAAATTCTTCCATCTGTTCAACTTTATCTGCACAGCCAAGATAAATATCTGTTATTCCAAGACCTTTGAGTCGGTGGCGCACGCCTTCATTTTTTCCTCCGGAAATAATACAGATGGTGTAGCCTTTTTCACGTGCATGTTTCATGGCATATCCATCTTTAATATCCATGGTTCGCAGTAGTTCTCCGTCGGTGCTTATTTGGATGGAACCATCTGTTAGTACTCCGTCGACATCAAAAATAAAGGTAGTGATCTGCGATAAAAATTCTTTATAACTTTTTTCCATGGGAAGTTTTAATTGCTTTGGTTAATAATTGATAAATATCTTTGTCTGAGGGAGACGCGATTAGTTCTAAATGGGCATTAATAGTAGAATTATCTCCCCGTTTTGCGGGGCCCGTTTGTACCTCCTTTGGTGAGGAGCGGGTTATTTTTTCGGCCGTTTCCTTGATAAGCGGTTGCAGGATCTCGAAAGGAAGTTCATTATTCCTGCATATATCCTCCCCTATAGTATATAAGTGGTTGACGAAATTACATACAAAAACAGCAGCCAGATGCAGCTTTTTTCGCTGAGAAGAATCAACTTCATAATAATTCCGGGAAATTCCCGAAGCAAGATCTTTTAATAGTTCTAAATCATCAGGAATTTTCGCCTCAAGGCAGAACGGAATTTCTGAATAGTCAACCGGCTGGTCTTTTGAAAAAGTTTGAAGTGGATAAAAAATACCACTTCTCCGGCATTTTTCCAACGCGTTGAGCGGAACTGCTCCGGAAGTATGTACTACTAATCCATTTCTCTCCTGAAGTTTATTTGCAATCTCTACAATGATGTCGTCCTTTAACGCCATGAGGTAAATATCGGCTTCCTTAAGTTCCTGCAGGGAAGTAGTTACAGCAGTTTTTTCCGAAAACGGAAGAAGACTGGCTTCAGAATGATTGTATACCTGAATTACCACTACTTCTTCAGAAGTTGAAAAAGCCTGGAATAAATGGGTGGCCACGTTTCCTGTGCCTAAAAGTACCACGTTGATCATCCGGCTAAATTACCAAAAAAATCAGCTTTTTAAAATTAACAACCTTCTGGCATAAATACTGTTTAGAAATGGGCGGTTAAACAGTTAAAATTCGTTAATTTCGCACCGATTTAAAAGTACTCCCTAATGCAAAAAAAAATAGCTTCTATCCTCTTTTCAACCCGCTTAATGGCAGTCTTATTTATAGTTTTTGCTGTAGCCTTAGGACTGGGGACTTTCATTGAGAACTGGTACAGTACAGCAACAGCCAAGGTTTGGATCTATAATGCTCTTTGGTTTGAAGTAATTATGGTGTTTTTTGTCATAAATTTTGCCGGTAATATTGTACGCTACCGGCTGCATAAGCGTGAAAAATGGTCTACTTTATTACTTCACATTTCATTTATCCTCATCCTTGTTGGGGCTTTTGTTACCCGGTATATAAGTTATGAAGGTATAATGCCTATTCGTGAAGGTGCCACAGAAAACACATTTCTTTCAGAAAAAACCTATTTAACCACTTTTATAGATGGGGAAATGAACGGAGAGCCACGAAGAAGAGTGGTGCAGGAAGAAGTTCTTTTAGCTCCCGGTGCAGCGAACGACCTTACTTTTAATACAGATTATAATGGCCAGCCGGTAAAACTGGAAGTAGTAGAATATATTCATGGTGCGGAAGAAGGCCTGGTAGAAGATCCCGCCGGAGAAAATTACCTGAAGATTGTAGAGTCAGGTGGTGGAAACCGACATGATCATTACCTTAAAGAAGGGGAAGCTTCAAATATCCACAACATTATTTTCACCTTCAATAAACCGGCAGAGGGCGCGATCAATATTACGCTGGACGACGGAGAGTATAAGATCTATTCGCCATTTGAAGGTACTTACTTGCGTATGGCCGACCAGGCAACAGGTGGGGTGACACCAGATTCTACACAAACTTTAATGCTAAGGTCCCTTTATAATATGGCCGGAATGCAGTTTGTAATTCCAGATCCTGTTGTGAAAGGCGTATATGACGTTATTCCTACAGAGGTCAAGGAGCAGGGGCAGCAGGATGCTGTAAAATTGAGAGTGTCCAGCAATGGGGAATCTCAAACTGTTTCACTGCTGGGTGGAAAAGGAATTATTAATGATCCAAAGAAGCTCAACCTTGGGGGGCTGGAATTCTATGTACAGTATGGTTCAAAGGAGTTTGAACTTCCGTTTGCGCTTAAACTGAACGATTTTATAGCTGAAAAATATCCCGGAACCGAGAAAAGTTACTCTTCTTTTAAAAGTAAGGTAGAGGTGGTAGACGACGGTGAATCATGGCCTTACGAAATTTACATGAACCACGTACTGGATCATGAAGGTTACCGGTTCTTCCAGGCCTCATTCGACCCGGATGAAAAGGGAACCGTTCTTTCTGTAAACCATGATTTCTGGGGAACCTGGATCACATATATTGGGTACACACTTTTATACATTGGACTTATGTGGATTTTATTTGATAATGGCTCCAGGTTTGGACAATTAAAAAGATTGCTGGATAAAGTGAAATCGAAAAAAAATAAAATCACCACCGTCCTTGCGGCAATTTTGATCAGTACATCGGGATTTGCTCAGGAGCAGGAACATGAACATCAAAATTCCCCGCTCCACATCCCGAAAGCACGCATAGATTCTGTTATAAAATCTAATGTTGTTGCTGAAGAACATGCCGAAAAGTTTGGAAAACTGGTTATTCAGGATGCCGGCGGAAGGATGAAACCCGTTAACACATATTCTTCTGAATTACTTCGGAAGTTAAGTAAAAGTTCAGATTATGAAGGATTGACATCAGATCAGGTTTTGATCTCCATGACCGAAAATCCTACCATTTGGTATAATGTTCCGGTTATAAAAGTGAAAAAGCACAATGACAGCATCAGGCATATTGCCGGAGTTTCGGAAGATGAAGAATTTCTTGCACTTACCCATTTCTTTGATGAAAAAGGGAACTATAAACTGAGTCCGTACCTTGAAAGTGCTTATCAGGCAGCGGTTCCAAATCAATTTCAGAAGGATTTTATTGAGACCGATCGTAGGGTGAACCTTCTTTACAATGCTTTGCAGGGTGAAATTCTTCGCATTTTCCCTGTGCCGGAGCATGAGAACAATAAGTGGGTTTCCTATTCCGAAGCGAAAGAGGAAGCAGGCTTAACCGGAATGGATTCGGTGTACACCCAGCAAATTCTTCCGTTATATTTAAATGCCCTGCAAACGGCGAAACAATCGGGAGATTATAACCAGGCAAACGAGTTCCTGGAAAGCATCAGTGGATTTCAGAAGAAATTTGGAAGTGAAGTAATGCCTTCCGAAGAGAGGATAGAGACGGAAGTTTTATACAATAAATATGATATTTTCCGGAACCTATTCTGGATGTATATGCTTGCGGGAGGGTTGATGCTTGTATTTGTGATCGTACAGATCTTTAAAAACAATAAATTCCTGAGAGGTGCTATTAAATTTAGTGCGATTGCTATTATTATTTTGTTCGTGCTGCATACGGCAGGATTGATAGCACGCTGGTACATTTCGGGCCATGCTCCCTGGAGTGATGCGTATGAATCAATGATCTATGTGGCGTGGGCGACGATGTTATTCGGACTCCTTTTCGGAAGGAAGAGTGACCTTACTATCGCTTCTACGGCTTTTGTGACCTCTATGATCCTTATGATCGCTCATTGGAACTGGATGGATCCTTCTATTGCGAACCTGCAGCCTGTACTGGATTCATACTGGCTAATGATTCACGTTTCGGTGATTGTAGGTAGTTACGGACCCTTTACTTTGGGAATGATCCTGGGAGCAGTGGCATTGATCCTTATGATCCTTACCAACGACCGTAATAAGGCGAAGATGGACCTTACGATCAAAGAGATCACTATTATTACAGAAATGGCACTAACCATAGGTCTTGTTATGTTAACCATCGGGAATTTCCTTGGAGGGCAATGGGCTAACGAAAGCTGGGGTCGTTACTGGGGTTGGGATCCAAAAGAAACCTGGGCCCTGGTAAGTATCATGGTCTATGCTTTTGTAATCCACATGAGGCTCGTACCTGGACTTCGTAGCCGATGGTTGTTTAACCTTATGGCTGTGATTTCTTTTGCAAGTATTATGATGACTTACTTCGGAGTGAATTTCTACCTATCAGGATTACATTCCTATGCCAGTGGAGATCAGGTAATCACCCCTAATTTCGTTTATTACTCTATTGCTGTAGTTGCCATTCTGGGGGCACTATCTTATTTCAGATTTCAGAAATATTACGTTAAAGGAAATAGAAAAAGAATGGAGGAGTAGATCTCAAAAGTTCTTAATAAAACAAAACTAAAAAAGGACAGGAAAAATTTATTTTTTCTGTCCTTTTTTAGTTTTAAAATGATCCTGGTTAAATGCAGGAATTTTTATATTTCTACAGTCATCCTATTTCAGGCAAAGTCAGAGTTTACCATTTTCCCAGCTTTCCGTTCTGGTAATCTTCATAAGCCTGTTCAATTTCTTCTTCCGTATTCATTACGAAAGGTCCTCTTGCCACTACAGGTTCATCAAATGGTTTTGCATGGCCAAATAGCAAAGTAACATCAGAGAGGGCTTCGATATGCAGTTGATCTCCGTCGTTGTTATATTCCACCAGGTTCAACGGACCAACAATTTCTCCGTTCACTTTAATTTCCCCTTTAATAACATAGCAGAGAATATTGTTTTCCTGCGGAACTTCTGTTTTAAAAATCCCTCCTGCTTCAAAAAAGACTGTACTCAGAGTAACATTAGAAAGAGTTTCAAAAGCACCAGTGGTGCCGTTGAGATTTCCGGAAACTACCTGCGCAGTTACCTTTCCATCATCCATGGTAGTAACCGGTATTCCATCTTTTTGTATTCCCTTGTAGGCCGGGGCAGTCATTTTTCGTTCTGCCGGAAGGTTTACCCACAGCTGAAGGATCTCAAGATCTCCGCCCTGTTCTTTAAATTTATCAGAAGAAACTTCTGCATGGATCAGTCCGCTACCCGCTGTCATCCATTGCACACCGCCGCTTTCTATGACACTCTTATTTCCGCCGGAATCTTTATGGGCGATGTCTCCATCGAGAATGAAGGTGACAGTTTCCATTCCGCGGTGAGGATGAGGCCCAAATGGCAATCCGTTGTTATGCGGCTGATATTTTTGGGGTCCGTGATGGTTCAAAAATAAAAATGGATCTATCATATCCAATGAGCGAGTGGGCATTGGAGAATAGGTGATCAAATCTGCGATGGGTCGGTATTCTGCCTTGTATGTTCTTTTTACTGTTCTCAAAATATATAAATTTTTGTTCCTGTGGTTGTTCAATCTCTTTAGGAGCTATGGGCCCTGCGAATATCCTCCTGTTCCTTTTGTTCTTTCTCTTCATCAATCTGGTTCTCTCCCGTCTCGCAATACTGCTTCAGCATTGATAAATGCCGGGCCCAGTGGTAATTGCAGATGGCATACAATTGATTGGCATCTTTATAATGACAATGCTTGAAATCAAGACAACTCAAGTCACCTTTTGAGGAAATCTCGAACATAAGTTCTGTTCCGCTCCAGCCATCGGCTTCATTTACACATTCCCATTGTACGAATTCATTCCTGTTCAATTCCTTTACCCTCATCTTGTTGGTAACCCCATTGGAACGTCTAAAGATATTAACATGGCCTACCTTAGGCTCTGCCATACAATCTTTAATCCACCATTTGGAAAGCCCTTCCTGTGTAGTCACTGCCTCATAGATCTTCTTTGCAGGGGCATCTATTAAAACCTGATGGTAGATATTTGCCATGGTCTTTATTCTTTATTCCTTACGTAAATAAGCTTGTATTTGCCACGCTGATTTTCCCGGGATTCTATTTCAAATTTGTCAATAGAGTTAATCATAGGGGTTAACTTTTGAAATCCGTAATTCCTGGAATCGAAATTCGGTTGTTTTTTCTGAAGTAAACTTCCTACATCTCCAAGAAAAGCCCAGCCATCATCATCGGCAACATCTGATATTGTGGAAGAGATCAATCGTACTACTTTTGAAGTAATTTTATCCACATCACTTTTCTTGGTTTCCTTTTCCTTGGTGGTTTGATCTTTACCCTGTCCTTTTAAGATCTCGATATAAATAAAACGGTCGCAGGCTACTATAAAAGGATCGGGCGTTTTCTTTTCACCAATCCCAATCACATTCATTCCTGCTTCCCTTAACCGTGTGGCTAAACGGGTAAAATCGCTGTCACTCGAAACAAGGCAAAATCCATCTACTTTTTCTGAATACAGGATGTCCATAGCATCTATGATCATCGCTGAATCTGTAGAGTTTTTCCCCTGTGTATATCCATACTGTTGTATTGGGTTCACGGCATTTTCAAGCAGCACATTTTTCCACTTGGCCAAATGCGGCTTTGTCCAGTCACCGTATATTCTTTTTATGGTAGGATTCCCGTATTTGGCGATCTCCTCCATCATTTCTTTTACATAAGCTGACGGAATGTTATCTCCATCTATTAAAACTGCTAATCTTACTTCCATTAAATTTTGTTCTGTTTAAGTTTTTAAAGATAATTAAATAACTTCTGAAGCCGGAATGTTAAAAGCTAAAGTTAATTTAAAGCTTCCCCGGGCAATTTTCCGAAGTAGGAGGAAAGAAGAAATAATTTATGTAAAACTGAAAGCTTCAGCTATACATCATATCCGTGGAAACTCCGAATGTTCTGTGTCTTCGGGTTCTATGTGGATAAGGATATCGGCAATTTCAGGCATGGCTGTCAGAAGTCTGTTTTTTAAATTATGTGCAATTTCATGGCCTTCTGTGACACTTATTTCACCATTCACGATCACGTGAAGATCCACATGAAAGGTCATTCCGGTTTTCCTGATAAAGCATTTTTCAGTCTCAATTACGCCAGGCTCCTTCTGCGATAAGGTGCGAATTTCTTCTACCATATCATCATATAAATGTTCGTCCATGATTTCCCCCAAAGCAGGCCTTAGGATGAGATATGCATTGTAGAGGATAAATCCCGAAGCCAATAAAGCCGCCCAGTCATCGGCTGTTTCATAGCCTTTACCCATAAAAATAGCAATAGAAATTCCGATAAAGGCCATTAAAGAAGTGATGGCATCACTGCGATGGTGCCAGGCATCGGCCTTTAAGGAGGTGCTTTTGGTTTCGTCACTTTTTTTAGATATAAACCGGTAAAAAAGCTCTTTTGTGATCACTATAGCTGCAAGCACAATAAGGGTATAGGATTCCGGTATTTTATGAGGCGTCCTAATGTGTTCAATGCTTTCGTAAGCAATAATGGTTGCGGAGATCACAAGAAATCCAACAACAGCAAAGGTGATAAGAGGTTCTGCTTTTCCGTGACCGTAAGGATGGTTTTCATCGGCTGGACGCGAAGAATATTTTAAGCCAAAAAGTACCAGGAGTGATGCAAACACATCGGTAGTAGATTCAATGGCATCTGCAATCAATGCATACGAATTTCCGAAAATTCCAGTGACAGCCTTGATAATGGCCAGTAAGGCATTTCCCAGGATACTCAGGTAGGAAGCTTTAATGGCATTTTTATGATTTTGATTCTCCATCTGTTCTTTGTGCCGGAACTTGACTTGTGAAAAATAAAAAAGATTTGGAGTAACCCAAATCTTTCTCAGTTAATGTCTTTAGTAAGTACTATTCTTCTTCTGAAGCTTCTTCCATGGTATGATATACATGCTGTACATCATCATCTTCCTCCAGTTTTTCGAGGAGTTTCTCCACATCGGCTGTTTCTTCGACAGAAAGTGTTTTAGTGACCTGCGGAATTCTTTCAAATCCTGAAGAAAGTATCTCAATATCCCTGTTCTCCAGTTCCTTCTGAATGGCTCCAAAATTTTCAAACGGAGCATAGATCAAAATTCCATCTTCATCTTCAAATACTTCTTCGGCACCAAAATCAATTAGTTCCAGTTCCAGTTCTTCGGCATCAAGTCCTTCAGCAGGAATCCTGAAATTACAGGTATGGTCAAACATGAATTCCACAGATCCTGAAGTCCCGAGGTTTCCGTCACATTTGTTGAAGTACGAACGAATGTTGGCCACTGTACGGTTGTTGTTATCTGTTGCAGTTTCTACAAGTACGGCAATCCCGTGAGGGGCATAGCCTTCAAAAAGCACAATTTTATAATCCCCCTGACTTTTGTCGGACGCACGTTTGATGGCGCGTTCAATATTGTCTTTGGGCATATTCACACTCTTGGCGTTCTGGATAACAGCCCGTAGCCTGGAATTGGTATCCGGGTCTGGTCCGCCTTCCTTAACAGCCATAACAATATCTTTTCCAATGCGGGTAAACGCTTTGGCCATTGCCGACCAACGCTTCATTTTACGCGCTTTTCTAAATTCAAATGCTCTTCCCATATAAATTATGATTCTTCGGCAAAAATAGAAAAAACGTTCTATTAAAAGAAGAAGCTTTGAGGAGATAATTAACCTGCGTCAACTATTTCTTCAATAGTCCGTGCCAGTTTAAAATCTTTTTCGGTTACTCCGCCTGTATCATGTGTAGAAAGGGAGATAGTGAGTTCATTATAAACATTTCGCCATTCGGGATGATGCTGTTGTGCTTCGGCTTCAAATGCTATGCGCACCATTACCGAAAAGGCTTCCTTGAAATTCTCAAACTCAAAGGAAGTGTGAATGGCATCTTCTTTATATTCCCAGCCATCCAGTTCTTTTAGCCTGTTTTGGATTTCTCCTTCGCTTAATTTGCTCATATAATTGTTTTTTAAAAGTACTTAAAGATAGGTATATGAATAGTGGGAAACCAAAAAAGCAGGAAACAAATGTGAAGCCTTATTTCACCAGAGAATTTTTCACCACTTCCTGAACAGATATCTGCAAGTTTTTTGGGAGGAGGTTATCTTTTGGTAGAACTGCGAGAAAACGGTCAAAATTTGAATCATACACATTTTTCAACAGCGGCTTTTTCTCTCCCAGTATTTCGCAGATGTCTGAAACAAGGTCATTATGGTGTACCAGGTCATTACTTCCCAGGTGAAACACCCCCTGCCTGCCACGGTTAATGATATAATGGATTTGCTGGGTAAGTTTAGCCTCTGTAGTAGCATTTACCACAACATTAGAAAACACTTCTACGGCTTCTTTTTCTTTGATCTGCCTTTTAAGTTTCAGTACCCGGGGAGAATTTGCTCCATAGATCATTGGTACGCGGCCAATGACATATTTATGGTTTGGCAATCGTAAAAGTGCATTTTCGATCTTTATTTTAAACCTGCCGTAAACACTCTGGGATAATGTTTTGTCGTATTCATAAGATGGATAATTGGTAAAAGCATCGAAAACATTTGCTGAAGAAAGAAAGATGAGTTTGCACTTATTATTCAGGATATAATTAATAATTTCAAAATGCATCGCCACCTGGGCATCAAAATTTCCCCTTACCGAAGAAACTATGACGGTGGGTCGAAGGTTTTCCAACAAAATACGCACGTTTTCCTGTTCCAGGTCAAATTGATGGAATTTATGGTTTTTAGCGAAATGAGCATCATCGGTAAAATAGGTGCCGTGAGTATCAAAATAAGGATACAGCTCTTTATATAAGGCATTGCCAATAAAGCCGCTTGCTCCTAAAATCAATATTTTTTTCAATAAAATTATCCTTTATAAAATGGCATTTTGACCACTGTTGCAGGAAGGGCTTTTTTACGTACCTGAATATTGATCTTGCATCCCGGTGTGGCCATTCCTGCAGGAACATAACCCATTCCAATCCCTGTTCCAAGGGAAGGTGACATGGTTCCTGAAGTAACAGTGCCTATAATATTACCACTGTCATCTACAATATCGTATCCCTGTCTTGGGATCCCACGGTCTTCCAGCTGGAAACCGACAAGTTTTCTTTCAGGACCTTGTTCTTTCTGTTCCTTAAGTGCTTCAGAATTTACAAACTCTTTGGTGAATTTGGTGATCCAGCCTAATCCTGCTTCGATTGGGGAAGTAGTGTCATCAATATCATTTCCATAGAGACAAAATCCCATTTCCAGGCGCAGGGTGTCTCTTGCAGCCAAACCTATTGGCTTGATGCCATAATCGGCTCCGGCTTTAAAGACATTCTCCCAAACAGTCTGGGCATCTTCGTTTTTTACATATATTTCAAATCCGCCACTTCCGGTGTAGCCCGTAGCAGAAATTATTACATTTTCTGCACCAGCAAATTCAGCTACTTCAAAGGTGTAGAACTTAATATTGGTAAGGTTCACACTGGTTAATGACTGCATAGCTTCAGCAGCTTTTGGACCCTGGATGGCAAGGAGTGAATAATTGTCTGAAAGATCACGCATGGTAGCATCCATGGTGTTGTGCTGCGAGATCCAGTTCCAGTCCTTTTCAATATTGGAAGCGTTTACTACCAGTAAATATTTTTCTTCATTAAACCTGTAAATGATCAAATCATCTACAATTCCTCCTTCATTATTGGGCATACAACTGTATTGCGCTTTTCCGTCAACCAGCTTGGAGGCATCATTAGATCCTATTTTCTGAATAAGGGCGAGGGCATTTTCTCCTGTAATAAGAAATTCACCCATGTGAGAGACATCAAATACTCCTACCGCTTTTCTTACCGTTTCGTGCTCAATATTAACGCCTTCGTATGATACAGGCATATTAAATCCGGCGAATGGAACCATTTTGGCACCAAGAGCAATATGGGTTGAAGTAAGGGCTGTGTCTTTCATATGTTTAAATTTTGCGCAAATTTATTCAATTTAAGCAAGGATAATGCCGAAAAGCGGTAAAATTTCAGAAGAAAATCTAAAACCTGAATTCAGGAGAGTTTGAAATTCTATATTTGTAAGGCATACTAAAAACGGAACTTCAATGAAAATATTTTCAGCAGAGCAAATAAAGGAAGCAGACAGACAAACTGTGAGTAAACAGGGAATTTCTTCAGATGAATTGATGGAAAGAGCGGGAAAGCTGGTGTTTGAGGAAATTCATAAACGGCTTGAAGGTAGCGGCGGACCTATTAAAATTTTCTGCGGAATAGGAAATAATGGAGGAGACGGACTTGTAATAGGTAGGTATCTCATTGAACATCTTTACGATGTCACTATTTACGTTGTAAACTACAGCGATAAAAGATCCGATGATTTTCTGAAAAGTTATGACAAGGTAAAAAATACTACTAAAAACTGGCCGATACTTTTAAAGAGTGAAGATGATTTTCCCGAAATAAAAAAGGAGGATTTTGTCATAGATGCAGTTTTTGGAATAGGGCTGAACAGGCCTCTCGTGGACTGGGTGGCAAATTTGATAAAGCACATCAATAGTTCACAGGCTTTTGTTTTATCAATAGATATGCCTTCGGGATTATTTGCAGATCAGCCTACAAAGGCTCAAGATGCAGTGGTCCAGGCTAATTTTACGCTTACATTCCAGGCGCCAAAACTGGTGTTTTACCTGCCCGATACTGGAAAATTTGCAGGAGACCTGCAGGTAATAGATATAGGGCTGGATAGGAATTATCTAATAGAAACTCCTACCAGTGCCCATCTTATCAGGAAGCAGGAGGCAAAAGCCATGTATATTCCGAGGGAGGAATTTACTCATAAAGGTACCTATGGCCATGCATTACTGGTAGGGGGAAGCTATGGGAAAATAGGAAGCATAAGCCTTACAGCTACGGCTACTTTAAGAGCAGGAGCGGGAATGGCAACGGTTTTCGTTCCGAAATGTGGATATGAAATTATGCAAACCCTGCTTCCGGAGGCAATGGTCATCACTGATAAAGCTGAAAAACATTTAACGGATATCGTTTTTGATCTGGAACCTTCCGTTATAGGTTTTGGAGTAGGAGTGGGGCAAAGTGACGAAACTTTACAGGCTTTTGAAGCTTTACTGGAGAAAACCGAAAAGCCGATGGTCATAGACGCAGACGGGTTAAACCTATTGGCTGCAAACAAACATTTATTAAAAAAACTTCCAAAGGATTCTGTTTTAACGCCTCATCCCAAGGAACTGGAGCGATTAGTGGGCAGCTGGGAAGACGATTTTGAGAAACTGGAAATGGCCCGTGCCTTTGTAAAGGAGCATAAGGTGGTGCTTTTAATCAAAGGCTCCCGCACTATTACAGTAACTGAAGAGGATATTTACATAAACAGCACCGGAAATCCCGGGATGGCCACTGCAGGAAGCGGAGATGTTTTAACCGGCGTCATAACAGGTTTAATTTCCCAGGGTTACGATCCTTTAACAGCCGCAGTTTTTGGAGTATATTTGCACGGCAAAGCAGGAGATATTGCGGTAAATCAGCTTAGCTATCAGGGATTAATAGCGGGAGATATTGCACAACATATCGGTGCTGCCTATCTTGATCTTTTTAGTACACCAAACGCCTAATTTTTAAGAAATCTTCATTATGAGCGAACATCATTACATCTCTTCTTCTGTATTGGACCTGGAAGAAATTCACAGTATTATTACCGGTAAGAGGAAATTAGCTTTAAGTGATGAGGCACGAATCAATATCGAAAAAGCCAGGAAATATCTTGATGACAAGATAAAGGAAAATAAAACTCCGGTCTACGGAATAAATACCGGCTTTGGCTCTTTGTGTAATGTGAAAATTTCTACCGAAAACCTCACTCAGCTTCAGGAAAACCTGGTGATGTCCCATGCCTGTGGAACCGGAGAAATGATTTCCAAACCTATTATTCGTTTAATGCTGCTGTTGAAGATCCAGTCATTGAGCTATGGACATTCAGGGGTTTCTATGGATACTGTAAACCGGCTGGTTGAATTTTATAATTATGACATTCTTCCGGTGATCTATTCCCAGGGATCTTTGGGGGCTTCGGGAGATTTGGCTCCTTTGGCGCATATGTCCCTGCCGCTTATTGGAAAAGGGGAGGTTTATTACGAAGAAAAAATTATTCCTTCTGAAGAAATCCTGAAAAAATTTGGGTGGGAACCTGTAAAGCTTCAATCGAAAGAAGGGCTTGCACTGCTAAATGGAACTCAGTTTATGAGTGCCCACGGAATCTATGCTCTGCTGGAAAGCTATAAATTATCCTATTGGGCAGATGCGATTGGTGCACTTTCCATAGATGCCTTTGATTGTAATACAGATCCTTTTGATGAGCTGGTTCATATGGTAAGGCCGCATCGTGGCCAGATCAAAACGGCAGGGCGAATTAGGCAGTTTCTGGAGGGCAGTGAGATTGCAAAACAGCATAAAGACAATGTTCAGGACCCATATTCTTTCAGGTGCATTCCGCAGGTGCATGGAGCGACCAGGGACACGATCTCTTTTGTGTATAAATGCTTCAAAACTGAAATAAATTCGGTTACCGATAATCCGAATATTTTTGTGGATGCAGATAAGATCATTTCAGGAGGGAATTTCCACGGACAACCCCTGGCTTTGACGCTGGATTATTTGGCAATAGCGATGGCAGAGCTCGGGAATATTTCCGAAAGAAGGGTTTATCAGCTGGTTTCGGGATTACGTGGTCCGGCATTTTTAGTGGATGCTCCCGGATTAAACAGCGGATTCATGATTCCGCAGTACACTGCAGCAAGTATCGTGAGCCAGAACAAACAACTGGCTACTCCCGCTAGTGTTGATTCTATTGTTTCTTCAAACGGGCAGGAAGATCATGTGAGCATGGGCGCAAATTCGGCAACAAAAATGATTAAGGTGCTGGAAAATGTGTCTACCGTTCTAGCTATAGAATTATTTAATGCTTCGCAGGCATTGTCGTACAGAGGACCGCATAAAACTTCACCTTTTCTTCAGGATGTGATAAAAGAGTTTAGAAAAGAAGTGCCATTGGTAAAAGAAGATGTGGTGATGGCTCCCTTTATTCAAAAGTCAAAAGAATTTATTAATAACTATGCGATAAAATCTGAACACATTTTTAATTAAAAGTCGGCCAGTGTGCCGTTCATCCAGGCAAGGGCTTCCTTATAGGAAGTGAAAACTTTAAACCTGTCCTTTTTATAGAAATTTTGTTCCAGTTGGGCAGCTTTCAAACCTATTTCGTTATTTGTTACCACAGCAATCGCTTTTAAAGAAGTATGATTTGCAGATTCCCTGTATACCAGCGGATCTACAGCATAAGAAAAAATTCTGTTCGAAATATAGCCGTATGGTTTTCCATGAAATTCCTGAGTGCCAATATCCAGCAGTTGACGGTTACTAGCTACGTCAAAAAGGATCCCTTCGTTTAATTCGGAAATCAGGATATTGTCAAAAATTCTGACGATACCAAAATCAAGTTCATATTTCTTTGACATTTTCTGAGTAGGGCATTGATAGTTGTGAAAATACCACAATTGCCTGAAACGAAGAAGATATTAATACAAATTTAAGTTGGCAGTTTGTATTTTCAGATCTACTGTAGGGAATAAAAAAGTCCTTCAAAACATGATTTTTGAAGGACTTTCTATTAGTATTAGGTGAATTTATTTTAAACCACCCACCATATCTTTTGGATCTACCCACTCGTCAAATTCTTCGGCAGTCACATACCCCAGGTTCACTGCTTCTTCTTTAAGTGTCGTCCCGTTTTTATGAGCAGTGTTTGCTATTTCTGCTGCTTTATAATATCCTATCCTTGTATTTAAAGCCGTAACCAGCATCAGGGAATTATTCAGTAATTCCTGGATTCGTGGATGATTTGGTTCCACTCCTGCAATACAATGTTCTTCGAAAGAAGCACAGGCATCACCTAATAACTGAGCACTTTGAAGGATATTTGCTGCCATTACTGGTTTAAAGACATTCAGTTCAAATTGTCCCTGCATTCCACCAACATTAATAGCAACATCATTCCCCATTACCTGAGCACAAACCATTGTAAGCGCTTCTACCTGAGTGGGATTCACTTTACCCGGCATAATGGAAGATCCGGGTTCATTTGCAGGAATGTTGATCTCTCCAATTCCACTTCGAGGTCCTGAAGCAAGCATTCGTATATCATTGGCTATTTTGTTAAGTGAAACAGCCAGAGTCTTTAAAGCTCCGTGAGTTTCCACAAAAGCATCATGGGCGGCAAGGGCTTCAAACTTATTGGGAGCAGAAGAAAAAGGTAATTCTGTGAATTTAGCAATGAACTCTGCTACTCTCTTGGAATATCCTTTTGGAGTATTAAGTCCGGTTCCTACTGCAGTGCCACCAAGGGCGAGTTCGGCAAGATGCGGCAGTGTATTTTCCAAAGCGGTTAATCCGTGGTCGAGCTGAGAAACATATCCGCTGAATTCCTGCCCAAGGGTCAATGGGGTGGCATCCATAAAATGGGTACGTCCTATCTTCACCACGTTTTTAAATTCTTCCGATTTCTTTTTGAAGGTATTCCTTAGGGTACGAACCCCCGGAATAGTTACTTCGGTTATTTTTTTATAAGCAGCAATGTACATTCCTGTAGGGAAGGTGTCATTGGAAGACTGGGATTTATTAACATCGTCATTTGGATTCAGGGTTTTTTCGCCTTCCCCAATTTTCTTTCCTGCCAGTTGATGTGCACGGTTGGCAATCACTTCATTGACATTCATGTTGCTTTGGGTTCCACTTCCTGTTTGCCAGATCACTAATGGAAATTGATCGTCATGTTTTCCGGCCAAAATCTCATCACATACCTGTGCAATAAGATCTCTTTTGTCTACAGGAAGGACACCAGATTCACAATTGGTATAAGCGGCTGCTTTTTTAAGATAAGCGAAGCCGTAAATAATCTCCAGAGGCATACTGCCGGGAGCACCAATTTTAAAATTATTTCTGGAACGCTCTGTCTGTGCGCCCCAAAGTTTATCTGCAGGGACTTTAACTTCCCCCATAGTATCCTTTTCTATTCTATAATCCATAATGCTTATATTTTAGAATACAAATTTACGGTTTCAGCTGTTTTTAAGCTCAAAAAAATCCTACAAAAATTTGAAGTTTTCAGAAATAAATGATACTAAAAGATTCTCAGGTAAATGCTTTAGAAATTAATTTGAGAATTATTTGTAATAAGCTGTGAAGAGTTGTTATCTTTGACGAAGATTCAAAAACTAAGGAAATCATGTTTGAATTTGATCAGTATCTGGGTTTTTTAGCATTTGCCATCATTGTCCTAATAGGATTCTGGCTTATGCTTTTCTTGGCTGCCATCGTTCCCTATTGGATTGGAGGAGCAGTTAAAGAAATGCTTGATGAAAAGAAAGAGAAGAAACGCCTGGAAAAGGAAAACGCATAAAAAAGGACTCAGGTCCTTTTTTTTATGTCTTGGTTTTTCCAGAATTTTGGACAAATAAAAAAAAACCATCTGATTTATTCTCAGATGGCTTTTTTACATTGTTTTTCTTCCGCTTAAAACTCGCCTTCTCCCATATCGTCACCATTTTCTCCTTCTCTTCGTTGGTCTCTTTTCTGTTGATTAAACCTGTACATTAAAGAGATATTGAAGGAACGTTGTCTCCACTGGAATTCACTATACCTGTCATAGGTATTGGTGGTGGTATATCGCTCCCTTTTCCTAGAATTAAGCAAATCCCTAACATTAAAGGACAGGGTAGTGGTCTCGTTGAACAATTCCTTGCTCAATGCAAGATCTATGGACAGTAAGCCTTCCTGAGTTCCTTGAACTCCTTCAGATGGTCCTGCGTAAAAAGCATTTGTTTGCCAGTCTATACTTCCCGGCAGCGTTACCTTAGAACTAAATCGTGCAAAATAACTGGTATTTTTGGCATTATAATCTCTGTTGTTGAATTCACCTTCGGTTTTGAACTGAAAATAATTAAAGCTACCATTCAGTCTTAGCCAGTTTGCCGGATTATATAAAAGCCCAAGTTCCCCACCTGTTCTTTCATTACTCGAAAGGTTCACCGGAATAGTCCTTACCACATTAGATCCTTCCACATTCTCCTCAATACGTTCAAAGGCATCTGTTTCCTTTTGGTAGTAAACAGAAGAGGTAAGGGTTAATTTTTCCCATCTCTTTAGATATCCAACATCAAAGGCGTTGGAAAAAGCAGGCTGGAGGTTAGGATTTCCCTGGAAAACATTGTTTGTACTACTTCTGGAAGGGAACGGATTAATAAACCATCCCCGAGGACGGTTGATCCTTCTGTTATATCCTATGGTAATGTTCTCTGTTTCAGCTAATTCATAAATTACGTTTACCGTTGGGAATAAACCTAGATAATTATTATCAAAACTGGTATTTATAGGAAACCCGAATTCCTCTTCAAGTTCGGCTTCTGTAAGTTCAGATTCTATTTCTCCTTTCAAGTTGGTGTTTTCCAACCTTAATCCCAGTAGAAAGGAAACATCCCCGAATTTTGTTCCGTACTGCGTATATAATGCCTGTACATTTTCTGTGTAATCAAAAATATTGGTAAGTCTATTATTTAACACCAAATTTCCTAAAGTGTCTTCCTGTCTAATATTGTAGTCTGTGGTTTCGTTCTCAAAGTTACCACGGTATCCAGCTTCAAACTGTGAGTCTTTTCCAATTGGTAAAACATAATCTGCCTGAATCAACCATTCTTTTTGTGTCTCTTCCTGGTCTATGGCTTCTCCGAAAAGAAAACGCTCATATTCTATTTCATTAAAATCAGGAGTTTCATCGATTCTTGTTGTCTGAGTCTCTTTGTCAGTTTCATATTGAAGATCAGCTGTAAGTTGATGTCCGCTTTCGCTAAACCTATTAATGTAATTCAGAGCGAACTGCCAGCTGTTATCTTCTTCCATTTGATTTTCAATCCTTGTAGTTCCGTAAGCAGGATTGCTTGAACTGAAAGTGTTCAGGTAATTATCTGTTACGTTTGTAGTTACATCCTCATCCTCTCCGGTTCTAAAGAAAATACTACCTGTAATAGACGATTGGTCGTTCAGGTAATACTCCATTCCCAGATTGGTATTATAGCCACGGTTTAAGCGGGTGATTTCCCTGTCTTCTACAATCCTGTCAAAATCAACATTACTGTTTTCATTATATCGCGTATCAAAAAATCCGTTTCCGGGGGCATCAAAATATCTGAAACCTGTGGTGTTGAATAGATTAAATTTGTCTGTTCTGTAATTTACATTGGCAGATATCCCGGCATTGTCCGGATGTCCTGCAGTGAGAGTTACAGATCCGTTAAAGCCCAAAGTTTTTTCTTTTTTTAGAATAATATTCAGGATACCGGCTGTTCCTTCAGCATCGTAACGGGCAGAAGGGGAAGTAATGACCTCCACACGCTCAATGGCATCTGCAGGCAATTGCGCCAAAACATCTGTACTACCAAAACCGGCCATTGCCGATGGTTTTCCGTTAATGAGGATCCTTACGTTTTCATTACCCCGAAGGCTAATTCCACCTTCAAGGTCAACAGAAACCGAGGGTACATTATTTAAAGCGTCACTCACGGTACCTCCTGCAGTGGTAAGATCTTTTCCAATATTATAAATCTTTTTATCCAGTCGCACTTCTACCTGAGTAGTTTCTGCCGTTACAACTACTTCATCGAGTTCTCCGGCGGCCATTCCCAGGGTAATTGTGCCCATTTCAACATCGGATGTTATTTCTCTTCCTGAAAAAGTTTTGGGTTCAAAGGAGATAAACTCTACAGTAATGTCATAGGTTCCTTCACTTACATCTATAGAAAATACTCCTTCGGGATCTGTAATTCCCCCGGTAATATTTTCGGGATTGGCAGTATTTTCAAAAGAAATTGTAGCATATTCGAGAGGTGTTCCCGCCTCATCCACTACTTTTCCTGTAACGGTATTTTGTTTGTTTTGTGCTTGAATACTAATAAAGCTGAAAAGAAAAATAAACATTAAGGCAATTCCCGAGAAATGCCGGGGTATTTGGAAGGTCATATCTTGTTTTTATTGTTTGACAAGGAAAACCTGCAATGGTTTAAAAAGGGAATGCCAAAATTTTCTAAAAATATAACACGGAAGAGGATTTACTTCTGCTTGTTTTGGCTCTGTTGATTTATTTTTTCTTGCTTTAATGCGATGTATCTGTCAAACTGAGGCTGAGTAAGGATGTCCCTCATATCTTTGTATTCAAGTTCCTGTAAGGCTTTTAACCGTTCTGTTTTTGCTTCCTCCCGCATTTTAGACTGGATGATTTTTTCCCTTTTAAGAGCAAACTCCACAATTTTCTTCTCCATAAGAGCAGCCTGTTTTCCGCTAAGGGAAAGTTCTTCAATCCACATATCTGTTTTTTCTTTTGCCACTTCCTCAAGTTCCGGACTGGGTTCATTTTGGGTCATTGTTTGCGAATAACCCATAGCGCCTGGAAAAAACAGTAATGCAAATATTATAAATAACCGGTATTTTTTAACTAATCTCATCTCTGGGGTTTTCTTTTAAAGATAAAAAGGAAGAGAGAGCTTTTGGGTTAATGTGCCGTTAAATCTTTAAGCCTTAGGTCAAAGCATTGTTAATTGAGTAGATCTGAAATTCGGGATGCTGGCCGCCCCACAACAGCATCATTGTTTTTTACGACAATGGGACGCTGAATTAGTTTTGGATTTTCAACCATAATCCTAATTAGTTCATCGTCGCTGAGATCTTTTCCTTTGAATTCTTTTTTCCAGATTTTTTCTTCTTTTCTTACCAGTTCAATAGGAGCCATTCCCAACTTGTCCAGCAAAGATTTTAGTTCTTCTGTGGATACAGGCTCTTTTAAATATTCTCTGACTTCAAAATCTTTTCCGGAACCATTTAAAAGTTCAAGTCCTTCTCTGGATTTTCTGCATCGGGAGTTGTGATATATGGTAACCATAGTTTAAGCTTTAAAATATTCTGATCTCTAAGTTACAAAGTCCGTAAATGAAAACCCAATCCAGGATAGTACTATCCGGATCCTCTGGAAATAGAAATAATAATAATGAGAGCTAGGATTCTTCTTTCTGACCCATCATCATTAAAAATGCCTTCAGGAACTGGTCAATTTCCCCGTCCATTACATTATCAACATTTCCCGTCTCTTCTCCAGTTCTTACATCTTTAACCAGCTTGTACGGGTGCATTACGTAATTCCTGATCTGTGATCCCCATTCAATCTTCATTTTTGAATCTTCGATCTCTCTTCGCTGGGCCTGCTGCTTCTGAAGTTCTATCTCATAAAGCTGACTTTTCAAGAGTTGCATAGCCTTTGTTTTATTCTCCAGCTGTGACCTTGTTTCTGAATTCTCCACTACAATTCCGGAAGGTGCGTGGCGCAATCGTACTGCCGTTTCCACCTTGTTCACATTCTGTCCTCCCGCACCCGATGATCGCATGGTTTCCCATGAAATTTCCGATGGATTAATTTCAATTTCGATGGTATCATCTGCCAGGGGATATACATAAACAGAAGCAAAGGAAGTATGTCTTTTGGCATTGCTGTCAAAAGGAGAGATGCGTACCAGTCTGTGGACTCCGTTTTCACCTTTAAGCCAGCCAAATGCATATTCGCCCTCAATTTCAAGGGTCACCGTTTTGATTCCGGCAACATCTCCAGCCTGGTAGTTCAGTTCTTTGATCTTATATCCATTTTTCTCAGCCCACATAAGATACATACGCATCAACATTTCTGCCCAGTCACAACTTTCTGTACCCCCGGCACCGGCGGTAATTTGCAGAACGGCGCTTAAATTGTCTCCTTCTTCAGAAAGCATGTTTTTAAACTCCATACTTTCAATGATGTTTATAATTTTATCATACTGTTGCTGCACCTCTTCTTCAGAAGCATCACCCTCATCATGGAATTCGATCAAAACCTGAAGTTCTTCGGCCCAGTTCTTCGCTACCTTATAATCTTCTACCCATTTCTTCTTTTCATTAAGGCTTCGCATAAAAAGTTCCGCCTCCTTAGGATCGTTCCAGAAATCGGGATCAAAGGTTTTTTCTTCTTCATTCTGTATCTCAATAAGTTTTTGATCGATACCTAAATGTATCTTCAGCTTATCGAGACGGGTAGCAATATCTTTTACCTTTTCGGTAGTAACCATATATTATTTTTTATTGAAGTATAAGTCTTTTTTTAAAAATCGGGAAGAAAAAGTAATTCTTTGTTGTTGACAGAAAACTTCAGCAACAGCCGGGACAGGTCTGTACCGGATGGAGACCAAATGTGGGAAGTTTGTCGGCGGAAATTTTCATATCTACAGTAATTACTTCTGTCCGTTGCAAATTTAGGTATCTTCCTTTTACCTTTAGCAAGTAAAAATAATGCTTTTAATTTTCTTCAGAATAATATTATTTATTTCTTCTGAAACCGGGCAGCATAGAATCGAACAGTTTCATGTAATTATCTTTAAAAAAGATAAAATGCAAATTATTGATTATTAGAAGTGTGTAAAATATTATTTTTATGTCGGCTTTGGAATCTAAGTTAAAAACCGGCTTCTACTTTTCTAAAAAATGATTTTGTTTAAATTTGAGAAAATCATTTTGATGAAAAATCAACTACTCCTCAGCCTTTTTCTATTTATCTCGAATCTTTCCATTGCCCAGTTTTCTGAACAAACAGAAAATCTTGAAAAGTATGAAGGGTTTTTCAATTTTCATTATTCTGAAGTAGAGGATAAAATCCTTTTGGAAGTAGACAAAATAGATACTGAATTCCTGTATGTTCATTTTCTTACCACAGGATTGGGTTCTAATGATATTGGTCTCGACAGAGGCCAGTTGGGAGGAACTAAAGTGGTACGGTTTGAAAAAGCCGGAAATAAACTTCTTTTAGTGCAGCCGAATCTGGATTTTAGGGCAGAAACCGATAACGAGCTGGAGCGGAGAAGTGTGGAACAGGCTTTCGTACGATCTGTCCTCCATTCTTTTGAGATCGAGGAACAGGAGGAAGGGAAATATCTAATTGATTTCACACCCTTTTTACTGCAGGATGCCCATGGTGTTTCTCGCAGATTACAACAGGGTGGCCACGGCAGCTATCGTGTAAACCGTGATAAAAGCGTGCTGGCGCTGGAAAACACCAAAGCCTTTCCTGAAAATGTGGAATTCGAAGCATTGCTGACATTTGAAGGAGAGCCATCGGGGAGAACCGTGAGAAGTGTAGCGCCAGATGCAGGAAACCTGAGTCTTATTCAGCATCATTCCTTTGTGAAACTTCCGGAAGATGGTTATGAAAAAAGAATATTTGATCCCAGGAGTGGCGCTATTTCCATTTCTTATATGGATTATTCCACTCCGGTTTATGAGCCTATTACCAAGCGCTACATTGTAAGGCATCGCCTGGAAAAAAAGAATCCCGAAGCTGCCCTGAGCGAACCGGTAGCGCCTATTATCTACTACCTGGATCCCGGCACGCCTGAGCCTGTTAGATCTGCCTTGCTTGACGGGGCAAAATGGTGGAATGAAGCTTATGAGGAAATTGGTTTTAAAGATGCTTTTCAGGTGAAAATGCTTCCGGAGGATGCAGATCCGCTGGATGTGAGATATAATGTAATTCAATGGGTGCACCGTTCCACGCGAGGCTGGAGCTACGGTGCAAGTGTGGTAGATCCAAGGACCGGAGAGATCATCAAAGGTCATGTGAGCCTGGGGAGTTTAAGAATCCGGCAGGATTTCATGATTGCACAAGCACTAATGAACAAGCCATTTTCTGAAAATGATGATAATCATAATCAAATGATGGAAATGGCGTTGGCAAGGATCCGACAGCTTTCTGCCCATGAAGTGGGGCATACCATCGGGTTTGCTCATAACTTTGCTGCAAGTGCAAATTCTAAAGCATCTGTAATGGATTATCCTCATCCGCAGTTTGAGCTGAAGGAAGGAGAAATAGATTTCAGCAATGCCTACGATACCGGAATTGGGGAGTGGGACAAGATCACCGTCAAATACAGTTATGCAGACATTCCTGAAAATACTATGGAAAAAGCCTTTTTGAATAGTGTTTTAACCGAAGCTAAAGAGCGGGGGCTTCAATTTATTTCAGATAGTGATGCGAGGGCTCAGGGTGGAGCTCATGTAAATGCGCATTTGTGGGACAACAGGGGAGATGCGGCAGAGGAATTAAAGGAAGTGCTGAAAATCCGGGAAAAAGCCATCGACAATTTTTCTGAAGATAATATAAGGACAGGAGAAGCCTATTCGGTGCTTGAGGATGTATTTGTGCCGCTTTATTTTTTCCACAGATATCAGACTGAAGCTACCGTAAAGATTATTGGCGGACTGGATTATAATTATGCCGTAAAAGGGGATGGGCAAACGGTGGTGGAAACGCTTGATCGAAAAAGACAGGAAGATGCTCTCGATGCTCTTATGTTAACGCTGAAATCTGAAACCATTGCTATCCCAAAGCAAAAACTAAAGCTTTTCCCGCCCCGAGCTTTCGGCTTTAACCGAAGCAGGGAATCTTTCAAAAGTAATACAGGAGTGGCTTTTGATGCTCTTGGTGCTCCTGCCACGGCGAGTGAAATGACTTTAACCCTACTTCTTCATCCGCAGCGTGCAGCCAGGCTTGTTCAGCAAAAAGCCATTGATGGTGGTCAGGTCGGATTGGAAGAAGTTTTAGAGAAATTGATTTCCGGAACTATAAAGACTTCCCAAAATGATGCTTATTTGCAGGAAGTGCAGAATGCTGTAAATTATAATGTGCTTCAATACATAATGAATCTGGCAGTACACAAAAATTCGACACCACAGGTGAAAGCGATCAGTAACCTTAAAATTACCGAACTGCGGGATTGGCTGAAGAAAAACCGGAATAGAAACAAAGCCGCCCGACTTCAGTTATTAAGGGAGATCGAAGCTTTTGAGAGAAATCCGGCTGATTTTGAGCTTAAGCTTAACGTACCAAAAATTCCCGACGGTTCCCCGATTGGGAGTTATATAGATTTGAGACGTTAGATTTATAAATGAGACAAGAACCAGGAATCAATAGAAAAGAGACAGGAGACATTGTGTTCTTTGCGATATCTCTGCAACGTTGCGATAAAAAAGTATAGAGAATAGCTAGATAGACGTTCAAGATTGTGGAATAAAAAAAATACTGATATAAGGGCGCAAACAAGTATTCGTGGATTTTTGGCAAATCGCAAGACCATTTTAAGAAAAATAATAATTATTATAAGTTAAAGATTTCCGCCTTCGCGGAAATGACAAATTTTAGAGCATGAAAGAAATAGATCTAAGAAGTGATACGGTCACAAAACCTACTAAAGGAATGTTGCAGGCGATGATGACTGCAGAGGTGGGTGATGACGTGTATAAAGAAGACCCTACAGCTAATATTTTAGAACGAAAACTGGCAGAAATGTTCGGAAAATCGTCTGCTTTGTTTTTCCCAACCGGTACCATGGCCAATCAGGCTGCGATAAAGATTCATACGCAGCCGGGCGATCAATTGATCTGTGATAAATGGGCACATGTTTACAATTATGAAGGAGGCGGAGTATCCTTTAATAGCGGAGTCTCCTGCAAGCTGGTTGATGGCCATCTGGGAATGATCACTGCCGAACAGGTGCAGGATAGTATAAATCCGCCCGATTTTTATCATAGTCCGTTGACAACCCTTGTTTGTCTGGAAAATACCACCAATAAAGGAGGTGGGGCCTGTTATGACCTGGAAGAGATCAAAAAGATCAGGAAAGTTTGTGATAAACATAATCTGGGGCTGCACCTCGATGGCGCAAGATTGTTTAATGCTTTGGTGGCAAAAGGAGAATCTCCCAAACAGTACGGGGAATTGTTTGATACTATTTCCATCTGTCTTTCAAAAGGACTGGGAACACCCATGGGATCGGTTTTGATCGGGGATGATAAATATATGCAGAAAGCAATGCGGACAAGAAAAGTTCTTGGTGGCGGAATGCGGCAGATTGGCTTTATGGCCGCAGCCGGAATTTATGCTTTAGATAATCATGTGGAGCGACTGGCTCAGGATCAACAAAGAGCTTCAGAAATAGGAAAAGCCTTAAGTCGACAAAAATATATTCGTGAAGTAGAGCCGGTAGAAACCAATATTGTTATTTTCTATCTTAAAAAACCTTCAGAAGAACACCATTTTCTAAAGCAGCTGGAGAAAGACAACATCAGGATTAGTAATATGGGGCAGGGGAAGCTAAGAATTGTTACCCATCTGGATTATTCGGAAGATATGCACCAGAAATTTATTTATGTAATAGATAAAATTAAACTGAAAGGATAATTTAAAGGAGGCTGTCGATTGAAAAATGGACAGCCTCTTTTAAATTTATTGCATATCTGTCAATCCCGGAATATCGGGCATTCCTTCTTTTGCAACAGCGCCAAGCTCGGCTTCGTTCACATTTGTTGCCTTGGTAATGGCTTTATTGAGGGTGAGGACGAGATAATCTTCCAGTTGCTCTTTATCTTCCAAAAGCTCGTCTGCCACACTAATATTTTTGATTTCCCTATTAGCGGTAATGGTTACTTTTAATAATCCGTCGCTGGAAGCTTCTTCAAGCGTTACTGTATCCAGTCGCTTTTTTGTCTCTTCCACTTTTTGTTGGGTTTCTTTGATCTTATTCATCATACCCATCATATCTCCAAACATAGTTTCTCTTTTTTAAAAGTTGATTACCTACAAAAATAAAACAAAAACTTTACTTCCTCTTCTTTCCCGGAAAGATACTTAATTATTTTACTGAGATACCTTACTTTTGCAAACTTGTAAAAGCAGATTGTAGTACTACCCTTTTACTAGACCACCAATTCTTTACTTAAGGTGTTTTAAAAGGCATCAAGCAGCATTATGATATAGCTGTGATGGTCTGTTCCGTTGAATGC
>NZ_BMXB01000021.1 GCF_014651535.1 Salinimicrobium marinum | reverse complement strand
TGAAACAGCCTCAGGCTGGCAGGAGGTATCATTTGCTTCTCCTGTGCCTGTGACGGCCAACACTACTTATGTGATTTCATATCACAGTAGTAATGGCTTTTATTCTGCAAGTAATTTTTCATTTAGCAACAGGTTTGAAAATTCCCCCCTTACCGGACTACAGTCTGGAACAGACGGATCCAATGGGTTATATAAATACTCTGGGGCACCTACTTTTCCAGAACAGTCTTATCAAAGCAGCAATTACTGGGTGGATGTAGTATTCAATACTGTACCATTTTCAGGGAATCAGAAACCTCAGATATCTCTGGTTTCCCCTTCTGAAAATACCACCTTCACCATGCCTTCGACCATTCACCTACAAGCTGCTGCCAGTGATTCGGATGGAACATTGACCAAAGTGGAGTTTTTCGCTGGAACAGAGAAGTTGGGGGAAGTACTTAGCAGCCCGTTCCAATTTAACTGGACTGTTCAAAAGGGGGGAGCATATATTTTAACTGCAAGGGCTACAGATAACGAAGGGAGCGTAGCTACTTCATCCGAAGTGAACATCCTGGTTTCTGATCCCTACAACCAACCTCCAAGCGTTCATCTTACTTCTCCCGAAAACCAGACCAGCATTCCGGCCGGGGGGGATATCACCCTTTCCGCAGAGGCCAGTGACGTAAATGGGAGTGTTTATAAAGTGGAATTTTTTAGGGATAATCAAAAACTGGGCGAGGATCTCGGCAGTCCTTTTACCTACGATTGGGATAACGTTCCGGCTGGAACATATTCTATTACTGCCAGGGCGACAGATGACGAGGGAGCCACAACCTTGTCAGCTAGTGCTGTACTACAAGTGGAAAGTTTGGGATCAGAATGTCCCTGCACCGTATTCAAACCCAATGATTCCCCCAGCAATCCGCTGTGGAATGATGGATCGAGCCTGCAGCTGGGAATGAAATTTCAGGCACTAGAAGATGGGGTGGTTCTGGGAGCCCGCTTTTTTAAACAAAGCGGAACGACAGGAACGCATACGGCACAATTATATAGCAGGTCCGGTAATCTTATGGCGGAGTCCATATTCGAAAATGAAACTTCTTCAGGTTGGCAGGAGGTATATTTTACTTCACCGGTTCCCATTACAGCCAATACCACCTATGTAATCTCGTACCACAGTAGTAATGGCTACTATTCTTCAGACAATCCTTATTTCACTACTCCTGTGATGAACGGTTCTCTTGTCGGGCTTCAAAGTGGTTCTGATGGACCTAATGGAGTATATCGTTACTCGAGCACCCCCACTTTTCCGAATCTCAATTTTCAAACCAGCAATTACTGGGTGGATGTTATTTTTGATGTACCCGGAACCATTAAGAGCTCCTTAGACCCTGACCTTTCGAAGCACACCTTACCAGGTCCCCATAAAATTCTTGCTCCTGCAGAGAATGAGTTGAAAATATTCCCCAATCCATTTGAGGATTTCGCAACTCTTTCCTTTTTCTCTGAGGATGAAGGAACGTACAAAGTCAGGCTCTATGATTCAAAGGGAACTTTTTTAAGGCTCATTGAGCAAGGGATATCACTTCCAGGTGTGGAAAAACAAGTGGTGATCAATGGAGAAGGACTACCCGAAGGTATCTACCTGGTACAACTTGAAGATCCGAACAGTTTGCGGATGTTCAGGCTGGTTCTCAGTAGGAAAATGAAATTCTGAAGTGCCGGTGAAGTACCGGATAGGTATAGCTTCATGTATACCTAGTGAATATTGAATATTGCTTGTGATCGGCATTTTTACCTCTCCCTACACAACAAATTCGTCCAATTTTAAAATTTTAGTTATGAAACGTACTCCATCATTAATTACAGTATCTACCTTGTTTCATCTGCTGGTAGTAGACGTGACCTTTTTTTTAAACTCGTCCAGGAAAATTGAAATTCTAGTGGCTCTGGTTCTTTACAACCTTATTTGGTTATGGATGTTATTTAATGTCGTCAACCATGCCTATAGTACAAAAAAATAAATCGAGGTCTATGAAAATATCTATTATCACCATAGTTTACAATCGAAAGCATTGTATTGCCGATTGCATCCAGTCTGTTCTAGATCAGACCTATCACAATATTGAGCATATCATTATTGATGGTGGTTCTACAGACGGAACCCAGGAAGTGATTGAAAAATACAGAGATAAAATCGCATTTTACATTTCTGAAAAGGATGAAGGGGTTTTTGATGCTTATAACAAAGGAATCAAAAATGCCACTGGCGATGTCATCGGGGTACTTAATTCAGATGACTTCTTTTTTGAACCGGAGACGATTCAGAAGATAGCAGAGGCCTTTTCTTTTTCAGGGGCAGACCTGGTATATGCCAACGGCCTCTTTGTAGATCAGGAAGATCTTTCCAGAGTAAAGAGAATATACCCCTCGAAGCCTTTCCGAAGACGCTACCTCTCCTATGGATGGATACCCCTTCACACGACCATTTTCGTGCGCAAGGAAGTTTTTGAAAAGAACGGATTTTACCATCGAGGTTATACCATAGCCAGTGATTATGAAATATCACTTCGCTGGTTCAAAAACGATGACATAAAGAAGTTTTTCCTCAATGAATGGGTTGTTAAAATGAGGTTGGGTGGACTTAGTACTTCTGCTAGGTTACAACTAAGAAAATCAAGGGAAGACCTCAGAATAATTAAACTATACCATTTAAATGGTCTTTTTACCCTGGCATGTAAAATCGGGAGGAAAATACCTCAATATCTAGTTCCACAAACTAAGGAATTTATCAGGTTTCCCTCGATAAGACTGCCTCTTTCTTCTAAACCACAATTGGAGAAAAAATGATCTATGAAAGGTGATTATTTTATAATACCGTTTTCTGTACTGGCTCATCTGGTCACTATTAATGTTACGTTGTATCTTCTCACTCCGGAAACCTATCTTAACGTAGTGGCAGTGAAAGGATATAATGTAGCCTGGTTACTAGGGGCTCTGGGACTAAATTTTTACACCATAGAGAGGAAGGAGCGGTTTATCACCAAATTTCATAAGTTTCTTAAACACTATTTTATTTTTGTCCTGTCTTATTTTGCAATCTTTGCCTTTACCGAGACTCCTTTTTCATTAGGCTACCAACTTTTTATACTGTTGTTTTTGCTTTTTCTGCTAATCTTTTATCGCTGGTTTTTCTTTACAACCAGAAGGTTATATAGAATTGAGGGAGGCAATTTCGTCAATGTGGTCATGGTTGGAAAGGATAAGAATAGTAAGGCAATCCAGAAGATATTTGAAGAACCCGATTATGGCTACCGCTATAAAGGTTATTTCGATAACATCACAAGTAAAGGTGATAAGGATTATCTTGGGCAAGTAAAGGATTCCTTTGCTTACATCCGGGAAAACAGAGTGGAGGAGATCTACTGTGTTGCTTCACAGTTAACAAAAAGCGAACTCAACCAAATCATTGCTTTTGCAGATAACAATCTCTCGCGTATAAGAATTATTCCGGATAACAAGGAAATCTTTACCAGGGCGATGCATGTGGATTTATATGGAGCAATACCGGTAATTAACTTACGCAATTCTCCCCTGGAAAGAAATTATGCTAAATATGGTAAAAGAGCTTTTGATATAATTTTTTCCTCTCTGGTTATCATATTCATTCTGTCCTGGTCCATTCCGCTCCTTTTTATCCTTACGCGGTGGGAATCTAAAGGAGGATTATTTTTCCGACAACTCCGGCATGGATATAACAAAAAATCCTTCTACTGCTATAAGTTTCGTTCCATGGCAGTAAATCCTGAAGCAGACAGTAAAATGTGCACCAGGGGAGATGCCAGGGTTACCAGGATAGGAAGAATCCTTCGGAAAACCAGTATTGATGAACTGCCCCAGTTCTTTAATGTCTTAAGGGGAGAAATGAGTGTGGTGGGGCCGAGACCTCATATGGAGGCGCATACGCTGGTGTACGCAGAGACTGTGGATAAATATCTTGTAAGGCATTTTGCAAAACCGGGAATCACCGGCCTTGCCCAGATCAAAGGATACAGGGGCGAGATTATAAATAAGTCAGATATTATTAACCGTACGAGGTTTGATATTTTTTACCTGGAGAAGTGGAGTCCTCTCCTGGATCTACAGATTATATACTATACCATTTACAATGTTATTTCGGGAGAAAAAAAAGCCTTTTAAGCTTGAGCTCCATCCTCTTATTATTAACAACCTAAATTCCATTTTATGATCTGTTCAGTTTTCAACAGAAAGTTTTTGCCCTTTATGCTATTGGTAGTAACCTTATCTTCCTGTGTGTCCCGAAAAAATATGGTGTACTTCAGAAATGTGGACCAACTCAGGGAAAGTGTGGAACGCAATCGCAATGACAATCTTCAGATTCAGGCAGACGATGAGTTAACCATCAGAGTCTCGGCACCTGAACAGGATGCAGCCCTTCCATTCAACCTGACAAAGTCCATTGCCTCTCCGCTGGCAATGGGGGGAGCTGTCGAACTGGAAACTTATTTGGTTTCAGACCACGGAACTATTGAGTTTCCTGTCATTGGAACGGTAGAGGTCAACGGACTCACTACCATTCAGCTTGCAGAAAAAATTAAAGGTCTTATTTCAGAATATGTAAAGGATCCGCTGGTGAACGTTCGTATTCTTAATTTTCAGGTAAGTGTGCTTGGAGAGGTGAACCGCCCGGGAACTTTTTCCATTGATGATGATCATATTAACTTATCCAAGGCAATTGCCATGGCGGGAGATCTGACCATTTTCGGAAAAAGGGAAAACATATTAATTATGGGAGAAGAGGAGGGAGTGAAAACCTATGCATATCTCGATCTTACGGATGCCAATGTAGTGAATTCTCCCTACTATAACCTCAGGCAAAACGACGTGATCTATGTCGAACCCAGATCTTCCAGAAGGCAGTCAGCAGGTTCTACAGGCATAGCGGCTACTTACCTTTCTCTGGCATCCGTGCTTGCGTCTTTAGTAATTCTTTTTACAAATTAATATTATGGTCTATAACAATAATGTTACAAAAAGTGGATTTGAAAAAATAAACTTTAAACAGGAGCTTGAAAAATATCTTAGATACTGGCCATGGTTCATCCTGTCCCTCGGCCTGTTTTTATCGCTGGGCTTTTTCTATCTGAGACATACTACGCCTATCTATAGTGCCAAAGCGAGTATCATTATAAAAGATGAATCTGCAGGCAGTGGTGTGGGTACAGCTATCTACAGTGAACTTGGAATAGGAGGGATGGGAGCGAATAACTTCGATACCGAAATAGGTATCCTGAAATCAAGGAGCTTAATGGAGGAGGTAGTAAAATCGCTGAATCTTCAAGTCCAGTATTTTAAGGAAGGAAAATTGCGGACTGTAGAAATCTATGATGAAATACCTTTCAACCTACAGGTGATGCGTATGGATGAAGCTGCCCTTAAAAAGTTGGGGGGTGCAGGCTATGAGATTGAAAAAACTAGCTCCGGATTTCAGGTGAGGAATCTGGAAGAGATTACCTCCAAAAAAGTACCATCTGGCGTTGTGCTAAACCTGGGTTTTGCCGATATCGTATTATCTGAAAACTCCATTCCGGAGTATGAGAATCTATCCGAAAAAACCATTGTGACCTTTTCTACATTAGAAAATATGGCCACCCGGTATCGCAACGGTATTCATGTAATGCAGGAAGCAAAATCTTCCGGATTAATTAATCTGGAACTAAAGGATCCGGTTAAACAGAGAGCTCGGGATATTCTCGATCAATTGATCTTCGAATATAACAGAGATGCCATTGAAGACCGGAATCTCATCGCAAGAAATACTGCGAATTTTGTGAATGAAAGGCTGGCTATTATCAACGGAGAACTCGATTCTGTTGAAACCGGTAAAGAAACTTTCAAAGAAGATCACCTTCTCACCGATATACAGGCGCAATCCCAGCTCTTTATTCAGAATGCCAACGAATATAACAAACGCCGTCAGGAGGTGGGGACACAGCTAGAACTGACAAAGGCAATGCTGGATTATATTGCATCCAATTCAAAGTCGGATCTTTTACCAGCCAACCTGGGGATTGCTGAAAGTGGCATAAATGAACAGATTAGTGAATATAATAATCTTGTTCTTGAAAGAAACCGAATCTACCGGGGTTCAAGCGAAAAAAACCCGGTTGTGATCAGGTTGAACAACAATATTGATCAGATAAAGAACAATGTGGTACAGAGCCTGAGGACGATGCATTCCAATCTCGAAATAAACCAGGAAGACCTGAGAAGGCAGACATTAAGCATAGGACACCAGATCTATGCTGTGCCTTCCAAGGAGCGGGAATACCGGGGGATAGAACGGCAACAGAATATCAAGGAGACCCTGTACTTATTTTTATTGCAGAAAAGGGAGGAGAACTCGCTTTCGTTGGCAGTAACAGAACCAAAGGCAAAAATCGTGGATCGGGCTTATTACCAGGATTTTCCGGTAGCGCCCAGTTCAAGGAATATCTATTTAGGAACCTTTATTTTAGGTCTTTTTCTACCGATTTCCGCGATTTATGTCAAGGACATATTGAATGATAAAATAACAAAAAAAGGAGATATTGAAGGGGAAATTAGGGAAATACCTCTGATCGGTATGATTCCAAAAATAAAATCTAAAAAGGATGGAATTATCAGAGATAATGACCGTTCCTTCCTGGCAGAATCTTTTAGAATCCTCATAACCAATCTTCAGTATCTCTTGATCAATACAAAAAACAAAACAGGCGGTGTGACTCTATTTATAACTTCTACTAAAAAAGGGGAAGGCAAAACTTTTACGGCTGTGAATTTAGCTGTTACTCTTGCCAATACTGGAAAAAAGGTACTGCTTTTAGGAGCAGACCTAAGAAATCCTAAACTGCAGGCTTACAAGGCTAATAACGATTGTCTCCTGGGGATTAGTGACTATTTATTAAACGATAATCACAAACTTAAATTTTTGATAGGTCCTTCTAATCTTCATCAAAAAATAGATGTTCTCAGTTCCGGATCCATTCCTCCCAATCCCTACGAATTGCTGAAGCAGGAAAAAGTAACTTTTATGTTCGACGAGCTGGGAGCTATGTATGATTACATCATAGTAGATACTGCTCCCGCGATGCTCGTAGCCGATACTTTTTTGATTACAAAATTTGCCGATGCAGTTTTGTTCCTGTTAAGATCAGGATATACAGAAAAGGAACTGTTGGAATTTCCCTTAAGCTCAAAAGAAGAAGGGAAATTGACCAATGTAAGTTTCGTACTGAACGACCTAAAAATGGAAAATATGGGCTATGGAAGGAAATACGGGTACGGCTATGGTGAGGAAAGAAAAAAGAGCTGGGAAAAAAAAAGGAGTCATAAAGCCATTCCCAGTTTCAGATAGAACTATGGAGAAGTATCAAAATAAAAATCCCGCTGGCGGGATTTTTATTTTGATGCTAATCCTTAATCTTTAAACTTCCTGTACTTCGCCATTAAAAACATGTAAATGGCATAGGCTATCAAACCGGCGGCAACTAACCCGAGTAGCCAGGCTCCATAGGAGGAATCCTGAATGAAAGAGAAAGCTTCAGTGGTAGTTTTTATTTCCGAAGGATCGGAACTTAAGGAGGCCTGCAGGGCAAAATACCCAATGATAAGGAAAATGACTCCCCGTGCGCTTAATCCAAATTTCGCTGTTTTTTTAATGCTTTCCCTTTTCTTTTCATCACTCAGAGAGGAAAGTCCGAATTTTTTGGTATAATCGTTTTTATACGCCTTTACAAACTGAAATATCCCTGCAATCGCTATGGCTGCTCCTCCTATTCCCAGTAGAATGAGTCCTGTCTCACTGGCGAGAAAAGAGGAATTTTCAGCAGAAGAAGAGCCGGAACCTCCGGAAGCACCAGATCCTCCTGCAGTAAAGACCCTGAGGATCCCTAAAACTGCAAGTCCGAGGTACAACAGACCGCTTATAAAGAAAGCTACCCGTTTTGCTTTTCCCTTGGTATCTGTGCCAATATTTTCGGGATCTGAAACAGATTGAACAAATCTCCAGGCGGCATAGCAGGCAAGGCCCAGCCCCATTAATACTAAAAGAATATTTCCGAATGTTTGTTTGTCAAGAAATTCAAGAACCTGAAGTTTTCCGGCCTTTTGTCCGCCCATATTAAAGGCAGCCATAAAAGTGAGGATTCCTGTTATTGCGTAAACTACTCCCTTGGCTACAAATCCTGTTTGCGCCATCTTCTTAATTTTACTGTCCATGTACTTTTTTTGTTGGTTACTTATTAAAGTTAGGAGAAAGAACTTATTTCAACAATCATTTATAAATACTTTATAAGAATCTTGATAACAAAAAAAGAGGAATTGATATCTCAACTCCTCTTTTTCGAAAAAAATACAGGCAAAATTATTTTTTTACCAACTCTGCCATTTCAGCATATCCTTTCATCCGGGCATGATGATAAGCGGTACTTCCACGACTGTCCTCAATCGACTTGTCTGCTCCGTTATCTAGCAGGAGTTGGGCTGTTTTCTTTTGATCAAACATGGCTGCGAAGATCAAAGCTGTAGCTCCACTGGAATTACGGGCATTTACATCTGCTCCATTTTTGAGAAGTAGTTCAGCAATATCAGTATATCCTTTAAAGCAAATCCCCATTAATGCAGTATTTCCGGCGGCATCCCGGGCGTCAACATCTGCACCGGCATCAATCAGCAGTCGGGTGATCTCCAGTTGATCGCTATAACTTGCTAGTACTATGGGAGGAAATCCTTTGGAGTCCTTTTGTTCTGCAAGGGATGGATTTTCAGAAAGCATCCTTTTTACTTCCGCCGATTCACCTGATTTAATTTTGTCGAAAATGCTCATTCTTTATTTTTTATTAGTGTCTGTAATATTGCCGATCCTTAAATAATTAAGTCAACAATTTTATGACAGGGTTTATGTGGTAGGTTTTTTTTATCAAAGTTCCTGAAATAGAACCAGCATAAATTTACGAAAAAGGGAATGTTTCTGTCTCTTCCCGTATTATATTTCCTTTCTTCTCAATAATTAAAATTTATTGTAACGTTGAAAACTACTCAAGATTATTATTGTTGCACGGTAACTTCCAATGCTTTCCTTCCTGAAAAAATAGTTTTTTCAGGCCAGGCTTCCTATTTTTAACCTTCAGATGTTTTTCTTCAGAAGAAACAAGCAGGGATTATCAGAAAAGGAATCAGAAGTAAATTACAGAAATACATTAATGCAAAAAGAACATTACGGAACCACTCCTAAAGGGGAAGCAGTCGACCAGTATACGATGGAGAATGAGAACGGATTAGAAGTTAAGATCATCACTTTTGGCGGCAGGATCACTTCCCTGAAAGCTCCCGATAAAAACGGTGATTTAAAGGACATTGTGCTGGGTTTTGATTCTCTTAGTGAGTACATCAATGAAAATCCATATTTCGGAGCTATAATTGGTAGGTTTGGAAACAGGATCGCCGGGGGGAAATTTTCCCTGGACGGCAGGCAGTATGAATTGGCAAGAAATAACGGGGAAAACCATTTACACGGCGGAAAAAAAGGTTTTGATAATGTGGTTTGGATTGCTGAGGAAAATGGACACAGCCAGAACAGCTTGAAATTATCCTATTTAAGTAAACATATGGAAGAAGGGTACCCCGGTAATCTGGAGGTTAGCGTTACGTATACTTTACAGCAAGATAATATTCTTGAAGTCAATTACGAGGCTACAACAGATCAACAAACCATAATCAACCTTACCCAGCATTCTTATTTTAATCTCTCCGGAAATTTTTCAGAAGAAATTTTGGATCATGAGGTTCAAATAAATGCAGATGAATTTCTTCCGGTGAATGAATCCTTAATTCCAACAGGAGATTTTAAAAAGGTAGACGGTTCAGCTTTTGATTTCAGGAAACCTAAAAAAGTAGGGCTGGAAATTGAAGCTGAAGATGAGCAGCTGAAACTGGCCAAAGGCTATGACCATTGCTGGATCATTAATAACAGTCAAGACGGAGTACGCTTTGCAGCTTCTGCCCATGATCCCAATTCCGGCAGACTTCTGGAAGTTTATACTACAGAGCTGGGAATGCAATTCTACACCGGAAACTCTTTGGATGGCAGTTTATCACAGAAAGGAGGGGAAGGAAACTTTGGGAAAAGAAGCGGATTCTGTTTTGAGACGCAGCATTTTCCCGATTCTCCCAGTCAGGAGAAATTTCCATCGGTAGTACTGAAACCGGGAGAAGTTTTCTCCTCAAAAACCTTCTTCAAATTTTCGGTAAAGTAGAAAATGAAGTATTGATTACATAATTTTGAAAAAATGGAACTATTAGATATAAATTCAAAAGTCACCTTGCTAAATGGGGTGAAAATGCCTGTTCTGGGACTTGGGGTATATAAAGCAAAGAATGGGCAGCAGGTGATAAATGCCATTCATTATGCACTTGATGCCGGATACCGCCACATAGACACGGCGAGTTTTTACAATAATGAAGAAGGGGTAGGAGAAGCAATACGTAAGGGAAATGTTGCAAGAGAAGAGATCTTCGTCACTACCAAGGTCTGGAATGATGACCACGGATTTGACAATACATTAAAAGCCTTTGAAGCCTCCAGGCAAAAGCTGCAGCTCGATTATATTGATCTGTACCTTATTCACTGGCCTGTTCCCGGAAAATATCTTGAGACATGGAAAGCGCTTGAACAATTATATCGGGAACGCAAAGTTAAAGCAATAGGAGTGTGTAATTGTATGGAACATCACCTGCAGGATATTATGGACAACTCTGAAATAAAACCTATGCTGCTTCAAAATGAATTTCATCCCCGGTTAGTTCAGCAGGAGCTGTTGGATTTCTGTAAAGAAAATCAGATTCAGTATGAAGGCTGGTCTCCACTTATGCGTGGACAGATCTTGACCAATGAAACCTTGAAAGGTTTAGCAGAAAAATACCGCAAGTCGGTTGCTCAAATCACCCTGCGATGGAATCTTCAGAAGGGAGTGGTGGCTATTCCTAAAAGTGTACATAAACACAGAATTGAGGAAAACGCCGATATTTTTGATTTTTCTTTATCTGAAGAAGAGATGAACCTGATCGATTCTCTCGACAGGGAGGAACGTACAGGCGCTCATCCAGATCATTTCATGGATCATTTTAAATAAAGAGTTGAAAATCAGTAGTGTTTTCCCGCGAATGCATATAAGGAATATTCGTGGCTTTTCTATAGTACTTCTTAAGGTTGAATAAAATAAACCATTTTTATTTTATTCAACCTTTTCACAATAATCTAAAGCCCTGGAATCCTGCCGGTGCCGGTTTCTTTTCTTTTGCTGGAGCCTTCGGGAGGATAAGGAGTCTTGTCCTGGATCTCCTTGACCTTTTCGGGATCGAACTGCGGGATCTGTAACTCTCCTTTTTCTCTCCACTGCTTCACTTTTTCTTCGGCATTTTTCGATTTCTCCTTTGATAACCCGCTGTCACGGCCAAAATAAATAGTTTGAGATGGGAAGGCAAAACCGGTCCCACTTTCTCCAACCACATCCATCATTTGTAAAAGCAGGTCTTCCTTTACCTCCAGAAATTCATCAAAAGTGGCTACAGTGATATAAGCAAACACCTCGAGGTTAATGGAATCAGATCCCAGTTCCACAAAACGTACCCTTGCAGGATCGGGTGACACCATAGGGTGGGAATAAAGTACTGCCCTTAATTCCACGAGCAGATAACGAATCTGTTCCGGGGTGGTTTCGTAACGTAATCCAAAAGTGGGATGAAACCAGAACCTGTCCCTGTGGGCATAATTTTCAATATTTTCTGAAGAAAATTTTCCGTTAGGAATGGTCACTACGGTTCTGTCCAGCGTTCGTATGCGCGTGGAGCGCATCCCAATCTTTTCGACAGTTCCTACCATGTCGCCTACCTTACAGAAATCTCCAACCCGTACAGGTTGGTCGGCGATCACAGTGACACTCCCAACAAAATTTTCAATGGTTTTTTGGGCTCCCAAGGCCAGCGCAATACCACCAATACCAAGTGCAGCAAGCCCGGTAGTGATATCAAATCCTATGGCCCCTAAAACGGCAATGATCCCAAAAATGACGATCGCAACCTTTGCGGTTCTTTGCAGGAACAGAACAACAGACACTCCGGAAATATTACCGCGGAGACTCATTCGATTTTTGCTGAAGGAACCTATAAAATCAGCTAGTTGCCAAAGCAGGATCAGGAAAGCAATTAATCCGATAATGAGAGTAATCCCGCTAAACCTTTGACGAAGGATGATGGAAATTCCCATTTCCTGTGACAAAAAAACAAAGAGCCACACAGCTATGTACAACCTGAAGGGCAGGCCAAGAGCTCCAATGATCCCTGAAGTTGGTTCTGTTCTAGCTTTCCGCCAGGAGCTACGGATCAAAAATTTGATGATAAAAACGATGGTCCATGCCAGCAGGTAGGAAATGATCGCCAGCAAAATGGCTGCCAACCATTGACCTACCGGTACGCCTCCCCATAGATTTTCATTAAGTATCTGGGGCATATACCGCTCCACTATTAGCTCGTCTTCAACGGTCACTGCGGCCAGCGTCTCTATAGTTTCTGATGAAAAAAGCCAGATGGGACCACCTTCCGGTCCTTCTGTACGCTGTACGTAAAGATCAATGTTTTCTCCATCTGCAGATACTGTTCCAACCCGATCCACATCTGGCGGAAGTTCTTCATCGGTACGGCCCCCGGGATCACTGCTTATCCAGGAATAGGGCATGATGTCTCCTCCACGGTCGAGTAATCTCTGGAGTACCAGGGCCAGATCTTCTCCTTGTTCGGCAGTATACCTATCATTTAAATGCAGGTATTGGCCCGCCCGTTCATAATTCCTTTTGGCAACTGCATCTATAAATCCGTTTACAGTACCCCGGGGAGTTCTTCTGTTTAAGGGATCATCTGGCCAATCGGGTTCTGCCTGTTCTTCATTTTCAGATTGAAGCTCCGGAAGGAGCTGGGCGGTTGACGCGATAGGGTTAGCCAAAAGAAGAATTCCGGTAAGAAAAAGTAAGGTGTATCTGTAAAAAAGTGAGGTTTTATTGGACATCATAAATACTAAGATAGGGTTTTCTTCATTTTTAAACAGTCAAAAAAATATCAATTTTCTGAAAAAATAAAGGTATCAAAACGAAAATCAGATAAAAATCTTCATTAATCAACACCTTTCAAATTTTCATGTTTCAGGTGTGTTGAGAATAAAATGTTCTTAGAAAAGGCTGAACTTTTTTCCGGAGCAGCTGCAGTTGTAAATTTATATATTAGTAGACATTTAATTTTATAACGAATGAAAAAGATTTTTGCCTGGTCTATTAGTGCTGCCTTAGCAGGTTTTTTATTTGGGTTTGATACGGTGGTGATTTCAGGAGCCGATAAGGCGCTGCAGGAAGCATGGGGAACTTCCGATGCTTTCCACGGATCGGTGGTCATGGCCATGGCTCTATGGGGAACAGTGATTGGAGCTATTTTTGGAGGTTTTCCCACCAATCACTTCGGAAGGAAAAATACCTTGTTGGGAATTGGTTTTTTATACATCATTTCTGCCCTGGGATCTGCCCTGGTAAATGATCCTGTATCTTTTGCCATTTTCAGGTTTATAGGTGGTTTGGGAGTAGGAGCCTCCACTATTGCCGCTCCCACGTATGTTTCTGAAATTGCTCCTCAAAAATACCGTGGCCGTCTGGTATCTCTTTATCAGTTTAATATTGTGCTGGGAATTCTCATTGCGTTTCTATCAAATTACCTGCTAAGGAACACTGGCGAGGAACCATGGCGGTGGATGCTTGGCGTGGAAGCTATTCCGGCAGTGATATATACGATATTTGTGGTAATGGTACCGCGGAGTCCCAGGTGGCTTATTTCAAAAGCCAGAAATGCCGAAGCAGAAAAGGTGCTTCTTGCGATCCACCCTGACAGTGACATTAAGGAGAAAATGACAGAGATCCGGCAGCAGTCGGAAACTAAACTTGCCGGGGAAAATATTTTCATGAAAAAATACCGTTTTCCACTCATCCTCGCTTTTCTGGTGGCATTTTTTAATCAGCTTTCTGGGATCAATGCATTGTTGTATTACGCTCCAAGAATTTTTGAAGCTGCAGGGCTGGGGGAAAGTACGGCATTGTTGAGCAGTATAGGTGTGGGAGTGGTTAACCTTCTTTTTACCATTCTTGGGGTGGTGTTGATCGATAAACTTGGCCGTAAACAGTTAATGCTGATAGGATCCATTGGCTACATAATTTCCCTGTCTTTGGTGGCAGCTTCCTTCTTCCTTGACTGGGGCGGACTTAGCGTACCTATTTTTCTGTTTCTTTTTATTGCGGCTCATGCTATTGGCCAGGGAGCAGTGATTTGGGTATTTATTTCTGAGATTTTTCCGAATCATTTGCGTGCCATGGGGCAGTCTTTTGGATCTTCCACCCATTGGTTACTGGCAGCAATTATTCCCTCTTTGATCCCATTCCTTTTCTCTACTGTAGGCCCTGCTTATGTTTTTGCCTTCTTTGCCTTTATGATGTTCCTGCAGTTGCTATTTGTAATTTTTATGATGCCGGAAACAAAAGGAAAATCTTTAGAAGAACTTAGCGAAGAGTTATCAATTAAGAAACATAGATCGTTCTAAATATCGGTAAATTGCTTAAAAATTAGGGGGTGTATGATCAAAAGGTTATAGATAATGATTAATCGCCTATATTTTTGAGGGGAGTATTCATTAATTTAAGTAGTATATTTGGTTTTGAATCCAAAAATAGAAAATATGAAAAAAGGATTTTTAATTGATATGGATGGGGTCATTTATGGAAATGACACCTTGATCCCTGGTGCAGATAAGTTTATAGCAGAACTTCAGAAGAAAGGAATTCCGTTTTTGTTTATGACCAATAACAGTCAGCGCACACCATTGGATACGGTGAACAAAGTAGCTAAAATGGGGATCAAAATAAAAGAGGAAAATGTCTATACAAGCGCTATGGCGACAGCTTCTTTCCTGTCCTTTATGGAACCTAAAGGAAGTGCTTACGTGCTTGGGGAAGGCGGACTTTTAACCAGCCTTTCTCAGGAAGGTTATATCCTGGTAAACAGCCATCCTGATTTTGTGGTGGTGGGGGAAGGAAGGAATTTCACCCTGGAAATGGTAAATAATGCAGTAGATATGATCTTATCAGGTTCACGTTTGATCGCTACCAATCTCGACCCTTCTCCTAAAAAAACCGGATGGGCAAATCTCGGGATCAAGGCCGTGGTTGCCATGATCGAGGAAGCAACGGGGAAAAAAGCCTTTTCGGTAGGGAAACCGAGTCCGGTGATGATGCGATCTGCCCGGAAATATTTAGGTCTGGAGGCAAAAGAGACCATCATTATCGGGGATACCATGGATACCGATATTTTGGGTGGAGTGCAACTGGGGTACACAACCATTCTCACGCTTTCGGGAGTATCAAGAAAAGAAAATCTAGCTGACTATGCCTTTAAACCGGACCTTATCGTGAACTCTGTTGCTGATATTGAACTGGAGAAAGTTCTGTCTATAAAATAAGCTTCGCAAGTAATGAATCTATCGTAATACGCTTCATAGTTTTCTTTAAATTCACCATTTATCGCTGAAAAATAAAATTTTTCAGAGAAATGCTTATAAGGTGGCACAATTACAAAAAAAATGGGGAATTGTATAGTCGTTTTATTAAATTACAGACGGTTTGGGAGTTAATTTTGGTTCTTGATTCCTGCAGCACAGCGGTCCTGGTTCTTTAAAGAGAATAATGGTTAATTACATGGCAGATTTAAAAGCGGTTTGTTTCGGGGAAGTTTTGTTTGATGTATTTCCCGATGGGGAAAGAATAGGAGGTGCTACATTAAATGTGGCATCACGCTTAAGCAGCCTCGGAATAAAAACTGAAATGATTAGTAGTGTTGGCGAAGATTCCCGGGGGAAAGAAATTATTTCCTATCTGGCTTCAAGCAATGTGGGTACCGAAAATGTTTCTGAAAACGAGAATTTTCCGACGGGCGTGGTGAATGTGACCCTCTCCAAAAATGGTTCTGCCACTTACGGCATTGCACATCCCGCGGCCTGGGACAAGATTAAACTCAACTCAAATGCTGAAAAAGCCGCGGCGACTTCAGATGTTTTTATCTTCGGAAGCCTGGCGTGCAGAGATATGGTCAGTAGAAACACCTTGTTTGAATTGTTACCAAAAGCAAAGTTCAGAGCACTGGATTTTAACTTAAGGACACCTCATTACAGCAGGGAAATTCTGCTGCAACTTATCGAAAAGGCAGATCACATTAAGTTCAACGACGATGAACTTTATGAAATTGCTTCACTTATGGGATCTAAAGCCAATTCCCTCGAACAAAATCTGAAATTCATAATTCAAAACACTTCTGCACAAACAATTTGTGTGACCAAAGGGCAGCATGGTGCTGTATTGTGGCATGAAGATCAGCTATATTATAACAGCGGTTATAAAGTCGAGGTGAAGGATACAGTTGGGGCAGGCGATTCTTTTTTTGCAACCCTCATAGCGGGGCTGCTGAAAAAGAAGCAACCACGAAAAGTACTTGACCACGCCTGCGCTGTAGGAGCCCTGGTTGCAGCCAGGGAAGGTGCTAATCCGGAGCTGAGAGCTGAAATGGTCAAAAAGTTTATGTATCCTGATATTAAATCTATTACTATGGATTTGCACAGAAATAAGCCGAAATAGATCAAACCTTAATAATTAATTGCCCTCAATTTCTGCATTTCGTTTTACAGTCCTCCCTTCTTTAATAAGAAGAGTGATATCTTCCAGGACAAGATACAGGCAAGGTACAATGACGAGAATAATAGAGGTGGCAAAAACGATCCCGAAGCCCAGGGAAATAGCCATAGGGATTAGATATTCTGCCTGGCTGGAATTTTCCAGAATAATAGGAGTGAGGCCACCAAAAGTGGTGAGCGTGGTAAGCATAATTGGCCTGAAACGTCGCAGCCCGGCTTCATGAATGGCATCGTAAACAGAGGAGTCTTCCCGTTGTTTATTGGCATAATCTATCATGATCAAAGAGTCGTTCACTACAACTCCCGAGAGTGCTATTACTCCCATTAAACTTACTACAGAAAGATCATACCCCAGCAAAATATGTCCTATTACGGCTCCCACGATTCCAAACGGAATGGCAGAAAGTACGATCAGGGGTTGCGTATAACTGCTAAAAGCAATAGCCAGCAGGGCATAGATAATTAACATGGCCATAGAGAATCCGCTCCACAGGGAATCGGTAGATTCCCTCATATCTGCCTGGCTGCCTTCAAAGCTCCAGGTAAGCCCCGGATAGTCTGCCCTTAGCTGAGGTAAAACTTCATTTTGAACAGAAGTCAGCACCTGGCTCACCGCGTTCGAGGGTTCCACATCCATTCCCACATTTACCACCCTGCGGCCGTCACGGCGGTTAATGCTGGTGAACGCCTCCCGTTGCTGTACCTCTACCACATCCAGAAGCGGAACTTCAACACCAGCAGGAGTCCGGACAAGAAAATTTTCCAGGTTATCGATATCGCGTCTTTCCTCTAGTGGAAGTTTAACACGGACTTCAATTTCATTAGTACTTCTCAACTGCCGCATGGCAAGAGCTCCAAAGAATGCATCCCGCACCTGCCGGCCTACTTCATTGGAGGTAAGCCCCAGGTTGCGGCCTTCGGGTAAAAGTTTAAAATCATACTGCACTTTTCCCTTGTCATAGTTATCATTCAGGTCACGGGTGTTCTCAAAAGTTTCCATTTCCTGAAGGAATTTGGTGCTTGCCTGCTCCAGCACATCAATATTTGAATGACTCAAATCCACACTTATATCCTGTTGATAGCCGCCCGGGCCGCGCTCTGCTTCAAAGGTAATCTGGTCCACTCCTGCAATGTCTCCAATGTTATCGCGCCAAAGCGCGATAAGCTCCCTTGCAGACATATCCCTTTCATCTGGCGGGAGCATCACAATTTCCACATCAATAAAATTTTGTCCTCGTACGTTGGTTTTTACGCCTTCTGCCACTTCGTACAGGTTATGTTCTTCAAACATTCTGCGAGTGGATTCAGTAATTTCTTCGGCGACACGGGCAGCCTGCTCGGGAGTGGTGCTTACCGGCAGTCGTACTCCGGCTTCAATTTCGTCGGCCGCTACTTCCGGCATCATGATCATTCCCATATGGTCACTGTAGCCGTAGCCGCCCACTATAAGGAGGAGAGCGACTGCCGCACTCAAGGTGATATAGCGGTATTTAAGGCAGAGGTCGAGTAAAGGCCGGTAATACTTATCAATAATCCGGTGATAGCCTTCAGCAAAAGATTCCTGCAATTTTTCCAGCTTCGCGAACCATCCCTTGCTCTTTTTGGCTTTAAGGTGCGCAAGGTGGGAAGGCAGGATAAATAGGGCTTCCAAAAGTGAAACGGCCAGGATTACAATTACCACTGCCGGAAGGGGCCACCAGAATTTTCCTGTTTCCCCGGGCATAAAAAGCAATGGAACAAAAGCAATAATTGTGGTAAGGATACTAAAAATCACCGGCTTGGAAACATCTTTGGTTCCCGCTATGGCAGCATCAATAGGGCTTAGTCCTTTTTGCCTGTATTCATGAACATTCTCTCCCACCACAATTGCGTCGTCCACAACAATCCCTAAAACAACCAGGAATCCAAACATGGAAATCATGTTAATGCTGAGTCCAAAGAGCGGAAGGAAAATAATACCACCAATAAAAGAAATGGCCATACCCATCATTACCCAGAAAGCCAGGCGGTATTCCAGGAATAAGCCCAGAATTACCAAAACGATCACGATGGCCATGATCCCGTTTTCGGTAAGCAGGGAAAGTCGCTCCCGGTAATCTTCTGCGCGGTTGCTGTCTACGCGGAATTCCACTCCCGGCGGTAACTGAAAATCATCCAGCATGGCAAGAACGGTTTCTTCAATTTCGAGCGGAGACTGATCCCCGATTCGATAGATACTCAGGTCTACGGAAGGGCTTTGGTTGAATTGACCATGAAATCCGGTTTCTTCGAATCCGTCGGTGATGGTGGCGATGTCTTTCAGGGTTACCCTTGCGCCTGAAGGGGAGGAGACAATGGTGATATTTCCGAATTCTTCTGCCCATTGTTTACGTTCCTGCATCCGCAGTAAAATTTCTCCGGAATGGGTTTCTACTGCTCCCGCCGGCACATCTTCACTGGATTGTGCAACTATGTTTGCCACCTGTCCCAGCGTCAGGTTGTATTGTCTGAGATTGTGACGCGGGATTTCGATGTGGGTAACATAATCGGGGACATTTCCTATTTCTACCTGTGTGATCTGCGGATCACCGAGTAGCTGGTTCCGAAGCCGTTCTGCCAGGATTCGCAGCGTCCAGATATCAGCTTCGCCGTAGATGGCAATTTCCATTACATCCCGCTGCCGGGACTGGAGATTTACCTGCGGCCGTTCTATATCATCGGGAAAAGTCTGGATACGCCGTACTCCCTGATCTATATCGTTAAAAGCCTGCATGCGGTTTGTCCCGGCAACCAGTTCAATAAGTATGTTTCCCGAGCCTTCATTGGCAGTGGAAGTAATCTCTTTGATACCTTGAATCCCACGAATGGCTTCTTCTACCGGAAGCAAAATTCCCTGTTCCACTTCCGCAGGGGCAGCACCCGGGTAAATCACGCTCACTTCTACATAATCCAGCTGGAACTGCGGAAATACTTCCTTTTGAATATTAAACATCGTCCAGATCCCGCCGCCTATTAAAATAATCATTAGCAGGTTTGCAGCAATGGAATTTCTGGCCATAAACGCTATAGCTCCTTCCTTCCGCACTTTTTTATCTTCAGGCTTGCCCATTGCTGTTATTCCTCTCTGTTTTGTTCTTCTTCATTAGTATTATCCGAAGATGTTTCAGCTGCTTCTGTTCTAAGTTTTACTCCTTCAGAAACCACACTCAAGTTAGTAGTCACTACTTCTTCTCCCTGTTCCAGGCCCTGACTGATGTAAACGTATTTTGCATCTGTAAGGATAACCTCTACTTCCCTGATGGATAATTCTCCATCCTCATTTACCCATACCGTCTGGTTTGTCCGGAGGTAGTCCCGGTTGAGGCGTACCACGTCTTCAATTTCCCGTGCCTGTACTTCCGCTTCTACAAAACCGCCTATCATAAGTTCCCGTTGGGTATCTGTAGTATCTTGCTGCGCCAGTGGATCCTTGACTCTTACGAGAACACGCGCGAGACGGGTCCGGTCATCCAGTGCGCCGACCTGTTTATCCAGATAACCTGTTCTGGAAATACCTTCCGGCCAACCTGAATTCCTGATCTGTACCGTAGAGCCGGACTCTTCTTCAGATTTCGGAAAAGATAACCACTGCAGTTTATCTACAGGAACTGTAAGGGTGATCCAGTATTGTTCACTGCCCACTAATCTTCCTAACTCGTCACCTGGAGTAACCTGGGAACCTACAGTTACGTTCTGACTTAAAATATGGGCATCAAAAGGTGCCCTGATGGTGGTACGTGATAATTCCAGTTCAGCCTGTGCCACTGCGGCTTCGGCAGCTTTTACCTGCGCTCGTATAGCATCCAGCTGGGGCTGGCGTAGCACCAGGGAACGTTGATTTGAGGACAACGAATCTAACCCGGCCAGTTCCAGGTCCTGTTCTGCCACTTCCTGCCGTCCCATTTCCATGTTGAGGTCGGTTTTAGCCTGTAAAAGATCACTTCTTCGAAGCTCCAGGGTATTCCGGAAATCTGAAGGATCGATCTGCAACAGAACTGCTCCTTCTTGAACAAATCCTCCCGGAATAAATTCCGGCGACCTGCGAATAATTTGTCCGCTCACCTGCGGACTTAACATTACGTCCTCCACCGGTTGCACCATTCCGGTAGCCTCAATAACCGGTCGGAAATCACCCTGTTCTGCTTTTACAACATCTATCAGCATCGCTGTTTGCTTAGTAGCACCTTCAGAACTTGCCGTAGGTTCGCTGGAAAAGATAAAATAAGTAACAACCACCGCAACAAGTAGGATGCCAAGGCAGATAATCAATATTTTTTTTGTGCTCATAATTGCCTTCTCTTTTTAAAATTCGACAGAATCTGTTCGTTCTGTTTCAAATCCGCCGGCGAGGGTTCGGTATAAACTAATCCTGTGCTCCAGGAGCGTTTGCCGGGCATCCAGGACATCCCGTTGTAACTGCTGTTCCTGGTCCAGAGACAGCAGCACATCCAGGTATTCACTAAGTCCGTTTAGAAATTCCAGTCTTAGTTGTTTATTTGTTTTTTGCGCAAGGTCCAGTCGCCGTTCCAGTACCTCAATTCTTTCCTTTTGTTTCTGTTCCCGGATGAGGGCATCCTCTACTTCCCGAAAAGCCGTCAGCACCGTTTGCCCGTATAAATAAAGCTGCTGATTTTTCAAAGCCTCGGTCCGGTCTACTTCTGCACGAAGACGACCGCCGTAGAGTAAAGGTGCTACAAGGTTCCCCGCGAGTGTGTAGGCCCAATCCCGAAAAAGGTTGTTGTAATTATTGGATCTTGCCTGTGCGCTTAAATCGAAAGACAGCCTGGGATATTTACTTCTTATCGCCTGCGCCATCTCCCTGTCGGCAGCCAGCACCAGGTTGTAAGCCTGCTGAACATCCGGACGGCGGCGGATTAGCTCCAGCGGAAGTCCGGTATTGGGAAGTGGTGGTAATTCGGGTAAATTCCTTTCTGTTATGAAATTTTCATTTTGAGGAGGACGCCCCAATAGAACGGCCAATTGATTTTGAAGCAGGCTTACTTCAGTTTCATAAAATATTTTTTGATCGCGGGTACTTTCCAGCAGCTGTTCCTGGCGCAGGATGTCTACCGCACGTATTTGTCCGCTGGTAAAACGTGCTCTAATAAGCCTGATAATATCTTCATTGGTTTCTATTTGTTGATTGGTTAATTCCAGTTGTTTTTGGGCGGTGAGAAGCTGGAACCAGGTCATGCTGATTTCTGCGGAAAGTGTCATGGCTGCGGACTGGTAATCATAAAATGAAGCCTCAGCCCTGAATTCCTCTGCCTGAATTCCCGATCGGATTCTTCCCCATAGATCCAGCTCATAGGCGGCAGAAAGTCCAGCCTGCAAATTTTCACCCCCGGCGAAGTCCGGTTCTGGACGGCTTATGGCGCTGCGCGCGGTAAGATCTAAGTCTGGCCATAAAAATGATTTTTCCCTCCGTACAATAGCCTGTGCTGCCTGAAATTGCTCCCAGGTAGCAGCGAGATTTAAATTTTCTGTGAGGGCACTGTCAATAAGTGAATTTAATACAGGATCATCAAAGGCAGTCCACCATTTTTCAGGAATAGCTTCGGTCCCTGTAAATGAAAAATTTTCAGCTTCTTTGATGGGAGCCTCGACGTTTTGAAGTTTTGGAGCACAGCTTTTCAGCAGAACTACACAAAAGATGACCAGGGGCAGCCGAATGGAGAACGATTGCCTGCAGGCCTGTTGCCTTAAGATATTACGAATGCCGGTTGTAGTGAAAATAGCTTAGCTTAAATTTAAACAAATTCCTCCAGCAATTTCCTTTTTAAGAAGTGAAGAGATACCTGTTTTGGTTCTTAATCGTTTAAACATCAGTACTTTTTTAAAGTTACATTTTTTTTGGAAGTAAACAACTGCGAGATTAGGTGCTCGAGAAGTTAAACAATCGTTTTTAGGTGTTTTTTGGGTTTCTGTGTAAGAAAAGTAATGCAAAAAACTTTTTTTAGGATATTTTTCAATCATTTTTATGAGGGATTTAGCAATTGGATTTATAACAATCACTACTTTCATCAAAAAAAATAGTCATGGAAGCAGAGGGACAAAATAATTCAGAATTTTTGGGGATAGATCTTGCCAATTTTCCCGATCGTGATTTCTGGGCAGATAAACTCGAAAAAACCAATAACGAACTCAGGTCAATGTTGAGCGAACAGGTGGTGATCCTGTGAACCTAAACATTTTGTGGAAATCTTTTTAATTTTTGAAGTGTTTCTGACTAGTAATTTTTAAATTACAAGCGGAAGGGAAATCAGGTTGTTTTATTCTGGAAATTTCTTTCCCCGGAATTTAATTTAAATTGAAAAGAACCGCAAAAGGAGAGGTAATAATTCAAGGTTGAATACCTTCAGAAGGATTATTATTTCACCAAAATATGAAGCTGCTGAAAAAAGCAATTAAATCGTCATTCTGAATTTATCGTGAATCTGAATTTTTTTCAGAATTAATGAAGTTGAAACAATTTCAGGTTGGCGTAAAAGGTACCTTTTAGAAAGCTTCCTGTTACATTAACTCCGGATGTTGGTTTCTTTTACCGGAATAGTTTTATGCAGGATCGGGATATTTCCGATCTTTGAAAAGGCTAAAAATCTGAAGTTAATGTTAGTAGACAAACATCAAAGAGTCCACGATTATTTACGAATTTCCCTAACCGACAGCTGCAACTTCCGGTGCCAGTACTGTATGCCCGATGAGAACGTCCAGTGCCTGCCCAACAAGCACCTTATGCAGGTGGATGAGATCGAAAAAATAGCAAAAACCTTTGTGGATCTTGGTGTGAACAAGGTGAGGCTTACCGGCGGGGAACCCATGGTAAGAAAAGAATTTCCCCAAATCCTGGAAATGATTTCTGCGCTGCCGGTGGAAGTAAGTCTTACCACCAATGCCGTACTTGCCCATAAATACATCGATCATCTAAAAGCAGCCGGAGTGCGCTCTCTCAATATAAGCCTGGACACCCTTGATCCCGAAACCTTTAAAAGGATCACGAAAAGGGATCAATTTCAGCGAGTTTGGGATAACATAATTTTGCTCCTAAACGAAGGTTTCAGGGTAAAGATCAATGCTGTAGCCATAGAAGGGGTGATCGAAAAAGAGATCCTCAATTTTGTGAATATCACAAAAAACCTTCCGTTACACGTAAGGATGATAGAATTCATGCCTTTTGAAGGCAACCACTGGAACAGCAAAAAAGTGGTGACGGCCAAACAAATGCTCAAGTGGGTGGAGGCGGAATATGATATGGTGAAACTGAAAGATGAACCTCATGCCACCGCAAAAAAATATAAAGCTATAGGCCACCAAGGAACCTTTGCCTTTATTACCACCATGACCGAACATTTTTGCGGCGACTGTAACCGGATGCGCTTAACAGCCGATGGAAAAATGAAAAACTGCCTCTTTGGTAGTGAAGAAATGGACCTGCTTGGCACCTTACGGAAAGGGGAGGACATTGTGCCGCTTATCCTGAATTCCATTAGCAGGAAACATGCGGTTATGGGTGGACAATTCTCAAAGTCTTACAAAGACGCAGAAGCTTCTGCACTTAAAAACCGTAGCATGATTAAAATAGGCGGATGATCTCAGTAAATGAAGCCAGAAGAATTCTTTCCGATAACTGCGAAAGAGGTGAAAAACAAACAATTTCATTAAAAAACAGCCTCAATCTTATTGTTGCTGAAGATATTTTCTCTCCCATAGACGTACCTTCCTTCAACAATTCTGCGATGGATGGGTATACCATGAAATTTGATGAAAACCAGCATCAATGGCAGGTAGATACCATGATCCAGGCCGGAGATACTTCGGTACATAAAATAGCAGAAGGAAAGGCAGCCCGGATCTTTACCGGCGCAAAGATGCCTGAAGGTGCAGATACAGTGATCCCACAGGAGCTGGTGGAATTTGACAGCGAATCCAGGGAGATTACGTATAAGGATGAGAAAATCAAAACCGGCAGCAATGTACGCTTAAGAGGCTCACAGTGCCAAAAAGGGGAGTTGATCCTGATAAAAGGAACACAAATCACCCCCGGGGTTATAGGCTTGCTTGCTTCTGTTGGATTAGCAGAGGTAAAAGTATTCACAGCACCTTCTGTCACTTACATCATCACCGGAAATGAACTAAAGGAAACAGGGACTGACTTACAGGAAGGAGAGATCTATAATTCCAATGGTCCCATGCTGGAGGCACTGCTAAACAATATTGGAATAACAGATGTTACCGCGCAAAAAGCCGGTGATGACAAAGAGGAACTGCAACAGGCGATCGATGCTGCCCTGGAACAGCAGGATGTATTAATCCTTAGCGGCGGAATTTCTGTTGGGGATTATGATTTCGTAAAGGAATGCCTTGAAACTGCAGGGGTGAAAGAGCTTTTCTATAAAATAAAGCAACGCCCCGGAAAACCATTTTATGCAGGTAAGAAAGCAGGGAAGTGGATCTTTGCACTCCCCGGAAATCCTTCTTCGGGATTAAGCTGCTTCAATCATTACGTAAAGCCGTGCCTCCGTCATATTATGGGGGCAGATGACGTTTGGCAGCCCAACAGGATCCTCGCATTGACAAATGACCATAAAAAGAAATCCGGATTCACCTTTTTTGTAAAGGCCAAAACCACCGGAGATAAGGTAGAAGTTCTGGGAGCACAGCAGTCATTCAACCTGCAGGCGTTTAGTACTGCCAACTGCTTTGTAGAGTTGGAGGAGGAACTAGACGTGGTAAAAGCAGGGACAATGGTGAAGGTTTGGGATTTGTAGGACATTCAGGCTTTTTGAGGGTCTGGTGAGGTTTCCTGATAAGTATAATTTAATGCTACATTTAGCTGAAGTTGGCACTAATGTAAAACTGCTAAACTCGAAACTATTTATTATGAAAACATTTTTTTTAATTTTCTTACTGGATTTATCTTCACCATTAGCCCTTTATAGCCAAACAAATGTTCAGTTAAAGAAATTGAAGATTCAGTCATTACTATTGATTATAGGGAAATAGAAACAAATCCTTTGTATATAATTAAAATTGCAGATAAAACCATGAACCATCGCCTTGATGACGTGACTTTGGAAGAAAGTTTCTTGAACGAACTGGTTCCAGAGTGGTTTGAGTCTGTTAATGTAATCAATGATCGGGACGGTGTCAAAAAATACGGTTCTCTTGCCGAAGATGGTGTGATCGTAATATCATTAAAAAAGAATTCCTGGGAAAAGATGACGCCAGAACTGCAAAATAGATTTAAATGAGTTCCCACCAAAAACACTATTGTCAACATTTTATCCCAAAAACAATGCTAGAACCTGTCTCAAATCTGAAATCCGTTCTCGCTTCCAATGCCGTGTTTTCCTGCGAAACTTCACATCAATGATGAAAGATATACAAGTAAAAAAGGTAACATTAAACGAAATAGAAGACTTACAGGAAATTGGCAGGCAAACCTTCTATGAAACTTTTTCCTCGGACAACAGTAAAGAAAACATGCAGGAATATCTGGAGAAAGGATTTTCCCCTGAAAAACTGAGATCCGAATTGTCGGATAAAAATTCAGAGTTCTATTTCGCTATTCTTGAAGATAAAATCTTCGGTTACCTGAAGATCAATTTCGGAGAAACCCAAACAGAAATTAAGGACGAGCATTCACTCGAAATCGAACGGATTTACGTTCTAAAAGAATTTCACGGTAAAAAGGTGGGTCAGAAATTATACGAAAAAGCCATTAAGATTGCGAAGCAAAAGGATGTTGATTACGTGTGGCTTGGAGTCTGGGAGAAAAATCCGAGGGCAATCCGGTTTTATGAGAAAAATGGATTTGAAGAATTTGACAAACACATTTTTAAATTAGGTGATGACGAGCAGACGGATATAATGATGAAACTTCAGCTTAAGAAATAAGGTAAGTTATCTACTTTTATAGGAGACGACCGGCATGTGAAACACAGACCAAAATGAAGCTAACCTTAAACCAGTACATCAAAAAGAGGAATGGGGTTTCCATGGGAAGTCCGGGGTCATTACGCAACAATCTAAATCGTTCTCTGGGAGCCAAAAACTTCTCTACCTTCTGGAATTATTGGAATCCGATCTTTGGATATTACCTGGGGAAATTCATTTTCAAGCCGCTGAAAATAACTTTTCCGGTTTCGGTTTCGTTGGTGCTTACTTTTATTTTTTGCGGTTTGATCCACGATGCTGTGACGACTCTTGTGCGGGGAAATATATCTTTCTTTTTTACAACCTGGTTTTTATTGATGAGCCTGGCTGTTTTATTCACCAGAATTCTGAAGCATGATTTTTCCCCTCGAAGCTGGATGGTAAGAGCATTAATCAATCTTGGAATAATCGGAACCTGTTTAATATTGACAGTTTATATCATAGAATAATTTTGAAGTGAAATGAAAAAGCCATTTATCATTTTTCTGTTCATACTTTTAATTGGCTGTAGTAAAGAGGACAGCCAGGCTAACTCTACGGCCGATCTGGAAGTTGGGGAAAGCACAACTTTGGATTATGGTCAATGCCATTCGATCACAGGACCCGATCTTAGAATTTGTCTGGATTCCATCAGTGATTCGAGATGTCCGGATGGATCGACCTGTGTGTGGGAAGGGGATGCAATTGCCTCTTTCACCTTTAGATCAGGTACAGAAACCAATTCATTTTCCCTGCATACTTATCGTAATTATCGGCAGGATACGATAATCAATGGTTTGAAAATTGAGCTGTTGGAGGTAACTCCTTATCCGGTGTTGAATACGAGGATAGATCCAAAAGATTATTCCGCTGAATTATTGATTTCGAATTGATACAGGCAGAAATAATTTAATAACACTAATGTTAAAAGGAGGTATGGAAATCCTATTTTTTATATTTTCGCTCCTCTTAACAGACAACACATTACAACAAAATGACAAAATTTCACAGGCTTGCGATCCTATTAATTGGTTCGGTTTTCAGTTTTGGTTGTTCATCTGATGATGACAACTGCATGAAAACTATTATTGTTCAATACGAACAGGTGATCCAGACGCCGACAGGTACAGCGTACCTTCCGGAAGTGACGCAGGAAGTTCCCTGCGATACACCCGAACCTGACCCGGTACAGGAAATCGAAGAACCGGGTTTTCTTGAAAATTTTGATTATGAAGTAGTGTCTTTTAACTTCACCCCCGATACTGGAAATAATACTTCCAGACTACAGTTTGAGATTATCCTCAAAAACCGGAATAATTTTTCGGTAACGGGAGTTCCTGTGCTGACTACCGTGGCAGATGGATTGAAAACTTCAGGTAGTTTTTCGGCCCAGGCTTCCTCTCCCTGTTACGAAATCGATGCTAACGGCAGCTGCACACTGATCTACGACCAGGAGTATTCGTTAGACCAGGGTCTTATCGAATCTCTGGAATTAAAAACTGTACAGTATTTTGTTGCTGAGTAGGTTTTATTTGGGAAAAAGGAAAAATTAATTTTCTTCCGGAACGGAATCAGCTTCAGCATCCGCAAAGATGGATTCATTTTCAGAAAAGTCCAGGGTTTCGGCATCCGGCACGTATTTCAGGATCTGATCGATTCCTTTTTTCAGCATAAGCTCTGTCGAGAATTTTCTGCTGGTCGCCAGTACGAGTCCGCCTTTCGAAAGTCTGAAGAAATATTTTCCACTTCCGGTCCTCTTTCTGGTAAAGGTAAAGTTGGATATATTCTCTTTTATGGCAGCTATCATTAATTCGCAATCAGACTTCTGTTTACAGGGGATGCTGGTAAAGATTGTTTTACCTTTTCTGGATGCCCAGGTAAACTTATAATTGCCATCACTTCTTTTACTGATTACAAATGCACTCATACTTTTTCTTCAAAAATTCTGAAGCTGCAAATCTAAAAAAAGTTGAAGTTGGAACCTTCATGCAGGGAGTACTCCATGAAAAAGTTATCAAGAAAAAGCAGCAGGAACATTTGCGTAGAAACTACAGAATATAACTATCTCATCTAAATGGTTATATTTAAAATAACAGAAATTTTCACGCAACCATTTTAAATTTTCAGGTCATAGAAGTATAGCACCTTTTGAAAGTCAACTAAATTCCACCTGCACATTATGAAAAATACTACTCTTCGATATTTTTTTCTTGTTGTATCTACTTTTTTTATGATTGGTTGTTCCTCCGATGATAATGAGGAAAAAAGCTTTGGGTCCGGACCTTTAGCTTTGACAGTGGGAACAAGTGAAAACAATTGTGAGATTTTGAAAATAAAATGCCCTGTGGGTGCAGTATGTGATGAGAATTTCATCTATCGCGCATATTCATTTGAAGATCGGGATTTACGGATCTATATCTCATTTGACCCTGATGTTGTGGATAATTATTCCCTTGAGTCTCTTCGGGAAAACTTCAACTATATTAATTTCTCCATACTTTTTCCTGAAAAAGCTACGGCAGATTCCAGATTCTATTACAGCAACCGGAATCCCGTGCGGGAACTGGGTACAGTTTCTGAAGAAGGAGTGGAATTCACTATGGATAGTTACGAAAACGGAGTTCTAAAAGGAGTGATTACCGGAACAATAAATGAGATCACAGAAGCTATAACTTCAGATGATCCCGATTGTATGACAGGTGATATAGCTGGCCGGTGTTTCGAGTCTCACGAAGTAAATATTCCATTTTCTGTAGTATACAGTTTTTGCCTCGAATAATAAGCACTGAAAGTTTTTCGAAGAATTGAGGCAATAGTTCATCTTAAGGCAAAAATTATTAATTTAGAAGCTTAATCCACCAGATGAGCTTCAGCAGAAAAGAGTAGGCAAATCTGACATACCAGACGAACGATCCATGCCTGCAGATGCTCTCTTATATTTACTAATCCTTTTACCTGTAGCCGCATTTTTTTATGCATCGGTAGGGCATGGTGGTGCAAGTAGTTATTTGATGATCCTGGCACTTGCCGGCTTTGCTCCCGAGGAAATACGACCTACGGCATTGTTAATGAACATCATTGTTTCTTTTGTAGCTTTTACAAACCACCGAAAAACATGCGAATTTCCCACAAAACTTTTCACCCAGCTAATCATTTTCTCCATGCCCGCTGCTTTTATTGGAGGGCTTGTTGTGGTTAACACCGCCGTCTATATGAACATTCTCGGGGTGTTACTGCTGTTTCCCATTTTTCAATTTCTGGGGCTATTTCCAAAGAATTATTTTAAAGGGGTAGAACCTAATAGGTGGATGCCCCCGATGATAGGTGTACTTATCGGGTTCTTTTCAGGATTGATTGGAATAGGTGGAGGAATCATCCTTTCCCCCCTGTTGCTAATGCTGGGGTGGACAAATATTCGACAAACCGCTGCGCTGAGCGCGCTGTTCATCTTTGTAAATTCTGTTGCAGGATATATTGGTACCCTTGGTTTCAGTTTTTCATTTGACCGGTCGCTCTGGATCTTTATTCCGCCAACGGTAATTGCCGGGATGTTGGGCAGCTATTATGGATCACACCGCTTCAACGTAAAGATCGTGAAAAACCTGCTGACCTTCGTACTTGCGGGAGCAGCAATTAAGTTGATCCTGTCATGACCCCGGGTCCGGAAATAGCAATTTTTGTACTTGCAGGAGGAAAGAGCAGCAGGATGGGCCGCGATAAAGGCAGGGTTTTGCTCAACGGTAAACCAATGATTGCACATGTTCTCGAGACATTACAGGAACTTGAACTTCCCATTAATATCATAGCAAATGATGCTTCCTATGAACAATTTGGTTACCCGGTTTTTCGGGATGTTGTAAAGGAAAAAGGCCCCATGGGCGGAATGTTAACAGCTTTTGAAAATACCACCGCAGATGTGGTTTTCCTGGTGAGTTGTGATATGCCATTTATAACTACAGAGGTGGCAAAGATCCTTATGAAATCGGCCAGTCAGGATGAAATTGTCGCTGCCCTGGTGGGGGAGAGGATACATCCGTTATTTGCATTATACCCGGTTGAGCTAAAGAAAAGTGTAAAGGATCTTATTTCTGAAGGGAACTTAAAAATGACTGATTTCATTTTAAAAAACAAGCACACTTTAGTACCTTCCGGTTTCTGGAAATCTGACGGAATTTTCCGGAACATAAACACGCAGCAGGAACTTAATGAAGCAGAGGAACAATGGAACTATTTAAAATAAAAGCATTTGGCCTGTTGGCAGAAAAACTGCAGGCATCTGAATTTGATTTTCCTTATCACAAAGACACAGAACAACTTCTGAATGCGCTGAAGGAATCACATCCTGAACTACAATCTTCCAAATTCTCCCTTGCGGTGGATAAAAATCTTGTTCAGCAAAATACCGGCCTCAACGGAAATGAGGAAATTGCTTTATTACCACCATTTTCGGGAGGATGAAACGATTTGAGAGACAAACCATATTACCCGATTTTGGTACCGCCGGGCAGGAGAAACTTGCCCGTGCAAAAGTGCTGGTAGTGGGAGCAGGCGGACTTGGATGTCCTTCCCTGTTGTACCTTGCTGCCGCCGGAGTGGGGACTATTGGGATTGCAGACGGTGACAGCATCAGTGAATCAAATCTTAACAGACAAACCCTCTTTGGACAGAACGACATCGGCAAACCAAAAGCTGAAACCGCTGCCAATATCCTGCAACAAAAATATCCTGATGTAAACCTCAATGTAATTCCTCAATTTCTTACGCCGCAAAATGCTCCGGAAGTGCTTGAGGAATACGACCTTATCCTTGACGGCTCCGATAATTTTGGAACCAGGTATATGATCAACGACCTGTGTGTGCTGCTTCAAAAGCCGCTAATCATGGGTGCCATTTATCAGTATGAAGGTCAGCTGGCGGTGTTCAATTATGGGGAGCGGCCCATTAATTACAGGGATATTTATCACAGTCCGCCGCAATCGAGTGAGATTCCGAATTGTAGTGAAACAGGAGTGATTGGCGTGCTTCCGGGAATCATAGGAAATCTTCAGGCAGCCGAGGCCATCAAGTTACTTTCGGGCCTTGGGAAGGTGCTGACTAATAAATTACTATTCTACAATTTAAAAACTTCCGGATTTTTTGAAGTGAATGTGGATCCCAACCCTGAATCGGTAAAATCGATTCCTCAGGATCTGGAAAGCTTCAGAAGAAAAAATTATGAGATCACCTGCGGCCTGGCAGAAAGCATCAGCTGGGAAAAAGCCTTTGACTGGTCCCGCAATCTTGAAAGTTCCAAATTGATCGACATCAGGGAAGCCGGGGAAATGCCGGAACTTGATCAGCCGGGAATAGAGAAGATTCCGATGTCTGTCCTGCTGCAGGATCAGGAACAGCTGGAATCTGTAGAAAACGTTTTGTTGTTCTGTAAATCGGGGCAGCGGAGTGAAAATCTGGCTGCACGGCTAAAAGAGCTTTTTCCGGAGAAAAAAATATTTTCCATAGCAGGAGGGATTTTAGATCCTTCTTCACCTTTAAATACTAGAATTCATGGCACGTAAACCAAAAAATATATTTGTAGAGGGAGCCATCTCTCCAGAAAAAATAGCGACTTCGATTCAGCATCATAGCGAAAAAACTGATATCGGGGCACATTCCATTTTTCTGGGCCAGGTAAGGGCAGACGAGAAGGAGGGAAGCGTGGTGAGAGCGATCGAGTACACTGCCTATGAAGAAATGGCCTTGCAAAAAGCTTTTGAAATTCGTGAAGCAGTGTTCGAAAAATACCCGCTCACCTGTATGCACATTTATCACAGCCTTGGCGAGGTCAAAACAGGGGAAATTTGCCTTTTCGTATTCACTTCCTCGAAGCACCGTAAAGTGGCTATTGATGCCTGTGAAGAGCTGGTGGAACGAATAAAAAAAGAACTACCGGTGTGGGGAAAAGAGCTGCTTGAAAATGGGGAAACCTGGAAAGTAAATACCTAATTAAAGAACAAAAATGGTCAATATAACCCATAAAAATAATACGCTTAGAATAGCCATTGCGCAGGCGGTGGTAAAGGTGAGTAGTCCCGAAACGATCCAGGCAATAGAACAGAGAAAAGTGCCAAAAGGAGATGTCTTTGAAATGGCAAAAACCGCCGGACTTTTTGCAGCGAAACGCACCAGCGACATGATTCCCGATTGTCACCCTTTGCCGATAGAATATACCAACGTTAGTTACCGGATTGACGATCTAACCGTGATTGTTGAGGTGGAGATCCATACCATTTACAAGACCGGAGTTGAGGTGGAGGCGATGCATGCTGCCTCTGTAGTAGCCATAACCATGTATGATATGCTGAAACCGATTGATAAAGGGATTAGCATTGAAAATATTAAACTGCTCACGAAAAAAGGCGGAAAGACAGATTACAGGAAAGTAGTGGAGGAAAACAATCTTACTGCAAGTGTGATCGTATGTTCCGATTCTATTTCTGCGGGTGAGAAAGAAGATAGGGCAGGGAAAGTCATTATTGAAAAGCTGGAGTCATACCAGGTTAACATCAGGGATTATACTATCATTCCTGATGAAAAAGAGGAAATTCAGGCACTGGTAAAAAGATACGTTGATGAGGGAATGAGTATGGTCATCCTCACCGGCGGCACCGGACTTTCACCCAGAGACGTTACTCCGGAAGCAGTAAAACCATTGCTGGAGAGAGAAGTTCCTGGTATTGAAGAAGCCATTAGAGCTTACGGGCAAAACCGGACTCCGTATTCCATGTTATCCAGATCTGTTTCAGGATTGATTGGGAATACGCTTGTGCTGGCATTACCGGGCTCCACAAAGGGAGCAGAAGAATCTATGGATGCTGTTTTTCCGGCAATAATGCATATTTTTAGAGTGCTGGCTGCTTTTAAGCATGACGGATAAAAAGCGTTTTTTCAGCCTTTATAAAAAATAAATTGGGACTCTAATTGCAAATTAAATTTTCAATTCGAGTCCCAATTTTTTATAAGCTAACCCTGCCCCACGAAATTTAAATCTCAAATGGTAGGAACGGTATTTTTAATTCTGTCTGCCTGCTTTTGTGCTCCTTAGTTTTTATTCGATTTGAAACTATAGATGTATTGTTGTTTCATATTCTATGCATTCGCTTGCAGTAAGACACAATGGTGCCGGTTTTTAAAAGTGCAAGTCGATTATACACAAATTTCAGCGCCATGATCAACATGATCAAATTCCAGTTTTTTCTGGGTGCGAAGAATTCTATGCATTAGTTCATCTACCGTGAGTTCTAAAGCAATGGTGCCTTCCTGAATTTCTATTTGAAATGTTGCCTCCAGTTGGTTTAACAACAAATTTACTTCGGGATTTGTAAGCTCCAGTTCCTGAAGCGTAAAGTATTTTATAGTGTCATAGGATTGGTAGATATTCAGTTCTCGCTGAAAGAAGCTATATAGTTTCTTTTTATTGTTTTTTATCTCTATCTCAATATTTTCCATAAGTTGAGTATTTTGATGAATTTGATCTATTTGTAATTTATCAGGTTTTGTCCGGGTTCCTTAGAAATTTCAGGGCTCCTTTAATCCTGATTTAAAATTCAATTTGCAGGGCTATTTTCTCCTGCCATTTTAAAGTTTATCTGCATGATAATCTTTATAAGAAGTGCTGCTTTAACAACAAACAAATTTTTCGTTCCCGAGGCCTCTCATATATTCTTTCCCCTTTTCAGTAGTAATAGCATTCATATAGAACATTAGAGCCTCATGATGAAATTGGGCCCGTGTAATATCTGTAATATTCAGGTATGGGGAAGTGTTGTAAGACATGACTAACTGAAAAAATATTTTAGCATAGAAATTTGCATCAAAATCTTCTCTGTAGTAGCCCTGGGCTCTTCCTCTTTCAATATTATGAACAAGTATATCTGAAAATTTTTCAGAAAAAAGCAGGATGTGCTTATTAAAAATATGTGGATAGTACTTGATCAATTGCCTTAACAGAATAGAATCATTTGTCTTGGAAGCTTTTTCTATGTCTTCATCACGGGAGAACATTCTTTCTATGGCATTTTCAATTTTATTGTCAAGATTTTCCATCGTTTCCAATATATTGTTCATTCCATGGGCAAGAACATCTTCCAGCAGCATATCTTTATTTTTGTACTGCTGATAAAGTGTTTTTTTTGACATGCCGAGTTCTTTGGCAATATCATCCATAGTTACCGTCTTGGCGCCGTTCTCCAGAAAAAGCTGTGACACTTTTTCAATTAATGTTTTTTCTTTCTTCATTTATTTCAAATTTCAACATTGCAAAAAAGTACAATTAAAACTATTTTTCTTTTCCTGTTGCTTTTTTTAAATATAGGTAAATTTAAAAAAGATAGTTTTGATCTTACCTTGGAGGGGGATGTAAAGAAAGAAAACTGCCCATAATGGGCAGTTTCTTCTGTTATTTAAAACTCACTTTTTGGAGCAACGTGCACATATTCCGCAACCATTAACTCCTCATAATCGCTTTTCTCTTCTTTTGAGAATTTCTCCTCTAGACGTGCCACGATCAAATAAACCACCGGCACTATCACCAAAGTAAGGAACAATGAGGACAGCAATCCACCAATGATCACAATTGCGAGTCCGTTATTCATTTCTGCCCCCGCACCTGATGCCATTGCAATTGGCAACATACCAAATACCATTGCAATAGTGGTCATAAGGATAGGACGTAACCTGGCATGGTTGGCCTGGATAAGTGCATCCTTGATCTTTTCTCCCTGTTCCAATCTGTGGTTGGCAAAATCCACCAACAGAATAGCATTCTTCGCCACCAGACCAATGAGCATGATGATACCCAGTATGGTAAAGATGTTTAAACTCTGGTTGGTTAACGCCAACGCCCAAAGTGCACCAATGAACGAAAGTGGAATAGAGAACAATACGATGAACGGCTTGATAAAGTCATCATACAACACCACCATGATCATATACACCAGCATAATAGCTGTTAACAGGGCGATTCCAAGAGTTCCGAATCCTTCGCTCTGGTTTTCCATGTTTCCACCCCAGGTCCAGCTTACGCCGTTTGGTTTTTCAACATCGGCAAGACTTGCTTCCCACTCCTGAGCTACGGTACCTGTAGTTTTACCTACAGTCTGTGCGCTTACCGTTACCGATGGTGCCCTGTCATAACGTTCCAGCAAGGAAGGGCCTGAACCGTAGCTAATGTCTGCAAACTGAGCCAGGTTTACCTTTTGTCCCATGTTGTTAATAAAGTTGATGTTCTCCACATTATTAATACTGGTTCTGTAGGCTTCATCCAGAATGATATTTATATCATACTCTGTGTTTCCTGTCCGGTATTTATTATCGGTGTTTCCGCTAAAGGCTGTTCTAAGGGTTTGTCCTACGGTAGCCACATTTAATCCCAATTTAGTCATCCTGTCACGGTCAACAGACACTGCGATTTCGGGGTTTCCATCCTCCACACTCAGGTCAATCTCGGTAGCACCTTCAATGCTTCGAAGTTTTGCCTCGGCTGCCTGGGCGTAAGCCATGGCATCTTCGAGGTTACTTGCAGTAATGGTCATCTGCAATGGAGCCTCTTCTGCACCTATGATTCCCATAGGAACAGTGGTCACTTTAGCACCTACTAACTCCTGTTCAAGCTCACGTTTAAGTTTTGCAGCATAGACGTTTGTTTTATCGTCTCTTTCAGATTTATCTACCAGAGTCACATTGATTTCCGATTTATAAGCGGTGGATTGTGCCGCACCCATTCCGCTGCTGGATTGCCCAACGGTGGTGATCATTCTTTCAATTTCGGGCTTCTGCCTTAGAAAATTTTCAGCCTGTTGGGTCAGAAAGTTAGTTTCCTCAATCGAGGTATCCTTATCCAATTCAAGCTGTACCAGGAATTCCCCCCGGTCTGCTTTTGGGAAGAAGTCGGTCCCTATATATCCCAGACCAACCAGGAAGAAGGAACTTATGAACAACACCCCTGCGATAATAATCGTAACGAGCTTGTGATTCATACACCACTTAAGGATTTTGGTGACCTCATGCGTGAAGATATCCAGTCCTTTTTCAAAGCCGTGGATCATTTTTCCGAAAAGTGATTTTTCACTAATAAGCTCCAGTTTTCCATACCTTGAAAACAACCATGGAACCACGGTAAAAGAAACCAGCAGGGATAGTAAAGTCGCAATTACCACGGTCATTGCAAATTGACCAATAATGTCAGCAACCAATCCGCTACTTAAAGCGATCGGGAGGAATACCACCACAATTACCAGAGTAATGGCAGTAACGGTAAATCCAATTTCTTTTGCCCCGTCATACGCCGCACGTACTTTGTTCTTGCCCATTTCCATGTGTCTGTGAATGTTCTCGATCACCACGATCGCATCATCCACAAGAATACCTACCACCAGTGACAGTGCAAGCAAGCTCATAAGGTTTAGGCTGTATCCCAATAGCAGCATTCCAATAAAGGTTGCAATAAGCGAGGTTGGGATCGCCACCATTACAATAAGCGCATTCCTGAAAGAATGCAGGAAGAATAGCATCACAAATGCCACCAGGGCTACTGCGATGAAAAGGTCTTTTATTACTGAGTTTGCTGCAGCCAGCGTAAATACAGAAGTATCATTGGCCAGCTCGATCTGCACGCCCTGTGCGGCATACTGCGCTTCTATCTTCTCAATATTCTCCTGAACCAGTTCACTCACCGTTACGGCGTTCGCATCTGTTTGCTTCTGAATTTGAAGCAAAATGGTATTCTGCTGATCTATACGGGCGATTTTTTCAATATCTTTCTGAGTACTCTGAACTTCAGCAACATCTGAAAGCCGTATGTCCTGCCCATTATTGGAAGTCAGCACCAGGTTTCTCAATTCCTCCACTGAATTGATCTTTCCGGCAAGACGGATAAGAGTAGTGTTTTCCCTCGTCTTTAAACTTCCTGTAGGGAAATCCATATTCGACATGGAAATCATTTGTTGTACCTGCGGAATGGTCAATCCATAACCTTCCAGCTTGTTCTGGTCCAGGTTTACTTTGATCTCCCTTTGCTGCCCACCAATCATATTCACCTGTGCCACCCCCGGAATACGTGAAAAGTTAGGCTGAATTTTCTCATCGATAAGGTCATAGAGCTCATGTTCACTCAGGTTTGCTGTAACCCCCAGACTTACTACCGGAAGATCTGACAATGAGAACTGAGAAATAGACGGCTCATCAATATCATCTGGTAAATCACTTCGAATGGCGTTGATCTTACGTTGTGCATCATTCAAGGAATAATCTACATCTGCTTCGTTGTTAAACTGAATGGTGACTACCGAAAGGCTTTCAAAAGATTTTGTTTGAATCTTTTTGATGTTTTCCAAAGAAGACACTGCATCTTCGATTTTCCTTGAGACGGTATTCTCCACTTCGGCTGGTGATGCTCCCGGATATACGGTTGCCACAGTCACCACCTTGACTTCGAATTTCGGGATCAACTCATAACTGAGCTGAGTATAGCTAAAGAGTCCGCCAAGGATAAGTAATGCAAGCATCACGATCACGAGGCTGGGTCTTTTTATAGAAACTTCTGCTAATTTCATTTTTTTCTTTCTTAATGTTTATTGGATGACCTTAACACCTGCATTGTCAATTAGGTTGATCTGTCCGCTGGTCACTACTACGTCACCTTCGGTTAACCCTCCTGTTACCTGCACTTTATCTCCATAGTTTACACCACTCTGGATCTGGGTAAGGACCGCTTTGTTATCTCTAACAACAAATACTTTGTTGTCACTTATACTTCCTACGAAAGCTTCTCGTGGAACGGTAAGCACATCGTTCATTCCGGCACTATTGAAGACAGCAATACCATCCATTCCGGCTTTTATTTTCCTTTCACTGTTGTCCAGCGTTATTTCAACAGAAAATTTCAATGCACCGTTAGAAGCCGGAGCTATAAAGGTAATTTCACCTTCGAGAGATTCTCCGGTTACCGAAGGAACTACCTGTACCGTGTCGCCAATGCTTAACTGACTTACCAGATTCTGGTCTACCTCCACTTTTAATTTTAGGGAACTAATATCCACTACTTCTACAATTCCGGTACCGGCACCTACTACGGTTCCCACTTCTACCAGTTTTTTGTTCACGATCCCGTCTATCTTGGATTTTACATTGGTGTCTCCGGAATTTAATTGTGCAGATTCCAGCTGTGCCATTGCGTTTTGCACCTGTAGCTTTGCCTGGTCCAGCTGCATTGCGGTAACACCTCCAGATTTGAAGGCTTCTTCATACCTGTTCAATGAAGAAACTGCATTATCAAGATTTGCCTGGGCATTGTTCACATTTACGTTAATCTTATCACCAGATATTTTTGCAATGGTTTGGCCGGCTTTTACTTCGCTGCCTTCCTCTACAAAGAGGCGTACCAGCTGGCCTCCAAGTTCAGGGGAAACCTGTGCCTGTGTCTTTGGAAGGAAAGTTCCGTTCACTCTAAAAACCCCGCTGATGGATTCCTTCTGTGCTTTTGCAGTTTTTACTGCTATCTCTGTATTTGTTTCGGCAACAATATCCAGTTCTGCCTGATTCTTTTTCTTGTTATTCTGAAGAATGAAGAAAAAAGCTGCTGCAATTCCCAACAGGGCGATTACTGTTATGACTGATTTTCTTTTCATTTTATTTTAGTTGTTTAAGTTTAATGTTCTTAGTTTTCCCTGAGATTTGAGTAGTTCCACCTCGGCAAGTTTATAATCCAGCCTTGCATTGGTAAGATTGTTTTTTGAATCTGCAAGATCCCGTTCGGCATCCAGCATGTCGTTAAGAGAGGCCAGTCCCAGGCTGTAATTGTTCTGGGTATCGTTAAAAACTTCCTGTGCCAGCTCCACATTCTCTATCTGATTTCTAATTGTAATAAGGCTGTTTTCCAGTTGAGCCAGGGCGTTGCTGTAAGCAAGCTGCAGGGCCAGTTTGGTTTCCCGGAGGTCTGCCTCGGCTTTTTCAATTTCAATCTTATCCTGTTTCACCCTTGATCTTGTGCCGAAGCCATTGAAAATGGGAATCTGAATATTAATACCCACAGATGACATATCTCCCCAGAAAACACCTTCATCTTCTCCATTCCATATGGGTACTTCCGGTCCCTGTCCCAACCATCCGTAATTAGCCACAAAGGCTGCAGAAGGATAATACTCTGCCTGGGTGGCTTTCTTTTGCCAGTTAAGCAGCTCCAGTTGTTTGTTGATGAGTTTGATTTCTGTCCTGTCTGCCATGAAATCATCATTCATTTCGGGCAAAAATCCAGGATCAAAAGTTTCCTGCGGAAGTGCTATAGCTTCATCTATAGGCATTCCAATCATGAATTTCAGGGCATTCTGGCTTAGTTGTACGGCATTAATCAATTGCTGCCTGTTTGAAGTAAGATTGTTCAAAGCTACCCTGGTCCTGTCATAATCGATCTTCTTTGCAAGGCCGTTATCATACAGGCCTTTCACGATTTCAACAGTCTGTTCGGTAAGGTCCAGGTTACTTTGCAGGTTTTCCAGCATTTGCTCTGTCTGGTATACCTGGTAGTAAGCTGTTGCTACTTTTTCTATGATTTGTTCTTCTGTAAGTTCGTGGTTGAGCAGGTAGAATTCTTTCGTGGATTTTGCAGCTTTAAGCCCAGTAAAAACCGATTGGTTGAACAGCACCTGAGACAGCTGTGCGCTTACGTTAGAAGTCCATTCCTGTCCAAAAGCCACTCTTACGCTTTGTCCCGGTAATCCAAAGATCTCTCCCGGCAAAACATTCTCCTGTAACAACGGATTAAAGGTGGTGCTACCACTTACTGATAATTGTGGCAGGGCATTGGCTCTTACTTCGGCTATTTGTGCATCTCCTCTTTCGATGTCCAGCCGGGACTTTTCAGCGTCGGCTTTATTATCAAGGGCGTAAGACACGGCCTCGGCTAAGGTTAGGACTTTGGCTTCCTGTGCGAATGTAAAACCACTTGCTAAAAGAAAGCACATTATTAATCTTTTCATTTTTGCTTCAGTTATTATTAAACTTTAATTCGTGAATGAGGATGCAAAGATAATACCAAAGGAAACTAAAAAACAAATTTAGTTTCCTAGTTTTTTGAAAATAATTTCTGAAGGCTAGGATAGAAGAGAAAAATGCTGTTGATCTGGACTTGTATCAGGTAAGTTCGGAACCCCCTTAAGGCTTCAATATGGTATTCATGCCAGTCCGGTAGAATTATTGGGAATCAGAAAGGGTTCTTAAAAAGGTAATATGGTTGCTAGCCAGAATGTCATAAATGAGTCTGAAAAAGGTTTTATCTGGAACATGACGTGAAGAAAATGATGGATTACCACAATTTTTTAGCTTCAACTGGAGCTTTTATCTTACTACAAAAAGCAAACATGAACTGAAATTATCGGGTGATTCTGAACTTTGAGTCACTTGTCCTTTGCATTTAAGGGTATTGAAAAATTGCGTTGATTTTTACTATCAGTTCTTATTCCGCAGTGCCAGGTTAATTCAGCAGGAAATCCGGACTGGTTTTTTTACCGGATCCGGTTTTTTTTAAAGAAACCTGTGGCAACATTTAGTGGACGTAAGGCTCCGTGTTTCTTGAACATGTGCTTGATCATTCGCTCATCAATGTTGGCAAGTGTTTCCACGGCTTCTCTTATAAAAGGCCCCTTGTTGAGCATCACACATTCGGCGCGTACAGACATGGCTGCGTCTGTGATCTCGGCACGGGAAGCCAGACCTTCCTTCAGCAGATTTTCAAGAACCTGAGTTGCCCAGATGATAGGAACATGGGCTGCATCACAAAGCCAAAGGATTTGTTCCTGAACTTCGGCTATTCTTGCAAACCCTACCTCAATGGCAAGGTCACCTCGTGCCAGCATGACGCCAAACCGCGAACTGCGCATGCTTTCCAGTAATAATTCCGGAAGGTTTCGAAAGGCTTCCCGGGTTTCTATTTTCAGGATGATAGGCAGCTCATCTTTGTGGAGTTTTCGTAATTCCTCCTGCAATTGGTGCACATCTGATGGTTTTCGAACAAAAGAGTAACCCACCATGTCTGCATTTCTGCTGATAAATGGCAGGATCTTTAAATCATATTCGGTGAGGGGCGGCAGGCTAAGATCTGTTTCAGGAAGATTAATACCCTTATCACTGCGAAGATTAGTGCCTTTTCCGGGTCGGGCACGAGTGATGAGGACCTCCATCCGGTCTTTAGAAATTTCGGTTATTTCACCGCCAATTTTTCCGTCGTCAAAAAATATCGAATGCCCCATCTGCACATCTTCCCAGATTTCGGGGAGGGTGGTAGAGATTTGTGCCGGTTTTACCTGTTTTCCTTGCCCGTCCAATTTTGCGGCATCTCCGGTTACAGCTTTTCTATAGATATGTAGTTTCTCCCCAACGGAAAGCCGTATCGCCGCACCTTTGCTTTTTTTCCCTTCCAGCTGTGGATTTATGGGTCCGGTGCGGAGTTTTGGCCCCGGAAGATCCATATAAATAAGGCAGGGTCTCTCGTGCTTTTTAGCTGCTTTCCGGATGTTGTTGATCATTTTCCCCCAGGTATCCTCGTCGGCATGGCTACAATTGATACGGGCCACATCCATTCCTGCACCTACCAGTTTTTCCACCAGTTGGGGATCATCTGCTGCCTCCAGGGGCATAGTGACCATAATCCTGGAGCCGGAGCGGCGGGATGGGCCAAAAATGGCTTCGGTATTTTTGTTCAGCAGCTTTCTTCCGGCAGGGTAATTTAGAGTAAGAGGTGTGTCGGGATAAATTCCGGAAGGTTTCTCTCCGGATATCTTGTAAAGGATGTGCAGGATGTTGTCGATGTTCACACGGGTGAATCGCTCGGCATGACTTAGCGAGGACAAACCAAGGGTAGTTAATTCCTCCTGTACCGGCCGAAGATCAAAGGACCTCATGGCGAGGTAATTGATCAAATTGCGGGCACTTTTCTCATTGGTAGGATGTACTTGATCAAAAAAGCTATCGGGAAAGGATCTTTCCTGTTCAATGATAAAGTTCCTAACCTTTTCCAGTTTCCCGATAAGGCTTTTAATATCGACCTGCTCGTTTGTCATGTCATCAAAATTCTTTAATAAAGATAGAGTTTTTGATGATGACAGTAGATGATAAGCATCATGATTTGAATTACATGCTACCCATTAAAAGGAAGAACAACAGCACTACCACAAGGATGGAGTATATGGCCGGTTTGATCCAGCTCTTTCTTTTATATTCAACATATTTTCCTATGAATTTGTTCCAGAAGAATTCATTCAGGATGGCTGCGCCAATCACATTGGCAACGGGAGTAAGTCCGGGGTCAAGGTTGAGAGCCTGGATTGTAAGGGCTGTCACGATCAAATATACAATTCCAAAGGTCAATACATAAACAGCTTCTTTTTTCTTTCCGATACTTCGCAGGTTGGAAAAAAGAAGTACAGCTGCGAAGATAGGAGAGAACAGGATTGAAAAAATGATGATGAGGGTTTTGGAATAAAACGCCGGTATTTCCTGTTGATTCTCTTCAATGGGATTTTCTGATTCCCAACCTGAATTTTCCTCCTGATCTGCCATGAATATGATTTTTTTTTAAGGCTGCAAATTTATTCAAAAAATGCAGGAAATACAGGCTTTTTAAATCTGCATTTATGCTTTTATTGGCAGGAGGTTTATACATGTTTTGCGGAAATAAATCCTCGTAAGAAAATCCGGATTTCGAATTATTGATTTATACGCCAGGTTCTTCAGAAATAAGATGAAAAGAAATCCCGGGTCCCTAGGATCTCATATTCTCTTTATCCTTCAGGAGCCTTTTAATGTCTTTATTATTTCCGTAGAGGACCATAATATCGTCCTGGTAAAGTTTGGTCTTTGCAGAAGCTACGCCCTGCACATTGGAAACATCTTTTAACGAGCCTATTTCATTCTTTTCACGGGTGAGTTTAATTGTCGTAAGTACAATGATATTATAGTTCTTTTTGAGGCCAATTTCTTCAAGCGTCCTACCGTCAAATTCCCTGGGGACTGTGGTTTCCACAATGCTGTAATCCCGGTTCACTTCAAAAGAATCCACAACGCCGTGCAAATTGAGCTTTTTGGACCATCTTTCGGCTGTTTCTTCTTCGGGATGTATGATTTCATCTACTCCCATGGCTTCAAGTACCATTTCCTGCAGTGGAGAAACGGCACGGCTTATAAGGCGTTTTACATGCAGCTGCTTCATAAGTGCTGTAGACATGATGTTAGCGCCCTTATCTTCCCCAATTCCCACGATCACGATATCGGTGTCTTTGAGTGGGAGATTGGAAACAGCGGCAATATCTGTAGAATCAAGATTGACGGCATGAGTGATCTTATCTTTTATAGCTTCTACTTTGGCCATATTAATATCGACGCCTATAACTTCATTTCCCATTTCGGTTAATTTTTCGGCTAAAGAAGCTCCGAAATTTCCGAGTCCGATGATGATATATTTCATAACAAGAATTTAATTCATTAAAATTTCTTCATGAGGATACCTGTAATTCAGGTGTTTGACATTCCTTAATACAGCAATGAGAATGGTTAACATGCTCACCCGCCCAATAAACATGGTTAAAATGATCACTATTTTTGAGGCTGCAGTTAAATCTGCAGTGATCCCCAGGCTTAATCCTACTGTACTGTAAGCCGAAAAACATTCAAAAGCTATACTTAGGAGATCTTTTTCGCTGTCGAAAGAAGCAATGAGAAAAATTGCCATCCCGATAACGACAAGAGAGAGTGCTATGATTGCAAAAGCCCTGCGGACAGAAATATCTGTGATTTCCCGGCGATATACTTCTATCCGGTCTTTTCCCCGCGCTAGACTTAGAAAATTGAGAGTAGCGACGGCAAAGGTACTTGTTTTGATACCACCACCCGTAGAACCGGGAGAAGCTCCTATCCACATAAGAAGAAAAACAATCATGACAGTAGAAAGGTTTAATGCCGAAGTATCAACAGAATTAAATCCTGCAGTCCTGGGGGTGGCCCCACCAAAAAAGGCGGTGACAATTTTTCCGAAGCCATTATGTTCTGCAAGAGTATTGTTGTATTCAAAAAAATAGAACAAAACACTTCCCGAAATGAGCAGGATCACAGTGGTGGTTAGCACAATTCGACTGTTAAGGCTTAGTACCCAAGGTTTGTAGACAGAATCCTTTGGATGGCGCAATTTCAGAAACTGATGCTTTGCGAAGTATCCGAAGTATTTGTAAAGGTTGAACAGTATGGGAAAACCAATTCCTCCCAGGATAAACAGAACTGCCACAATGAGCTGAAGCGGATAATTAAACTGAAATTCCGGTTCATACAGACTGTTTTCTAAGGTGGAAAACCCCGCATTACAAAAGCCTGAAACGGTATGAAAAACAGCAAAAAAGATTCTTTCAGAAACAGATTCGATTACCTCCTTGGAGATGCTCAGGTAAATAAAAACTGCTCCTATGAATTCAATCAAAAAAGTAACAAGGATAATTTTCTTCAGAACACTGAATACCTCTCCAATTTTATCGGAATTGGTCATATCCTTCAACATCAGCTGGTTCTCATAGGATGCCCTTCCCCTGAAGAAATAACTGAAATAACTGGCGAAAGTCATAATTCCTAAGCCTCCCAGCTGAATAAGAATAAGTATAATGGTTTGGCCAAAGCCGGTAAAATAACTTCCGGTATCCACCACAATGAGGCCTGTAACGCAAACGGCACTGGTGGAGGTGAAAAGTGCATCTAGAGCCGATATTCCTTCATGTGTGGCTTTTGGGAGCATCAATAAGAAAGTCCCCATAAAAATAATGAGTAAAAAGCTGCCGATAAAAACCTGAGCGGGATTGAGGTATTCCCGTTTGAAATCGAAAGTAAGAGCAGAAAATTCCCTAATGAAATAGAGGAAAATGGTAAGAAAAACCCATCCCATTTTATTGAAAAACTGCAGAAAATCACTGCCTTCAAGAAGAAGGTCTATTTGCACCAGCCCCAAAATTATAAACAGAGAAAAGAGCAGGGCATCAAAAATTCTCACCTTTACCCTGAACTTCTGTTTGGATAAAAGGTATCTCACAAGGATAGAAATAACTCCCAGAAATAAAACCACCGGATAAAATGAATCCAGTACATCCCTGGTTTCTGCTGAATGAGGGAATCCAAGATCGAAAATTAAAACACCTACAGTGGTCAAACTTAACCAGAAAGAGCATTTTTTAAGAAACCTGAAAAGTTTGCTGCTAGGAGTCATTTGCTCCTGAAAGCCAGAAAGATCCAATCTAATTCTTTTTTAAAGTTCACCGGTTCTGGAAAAATAATCCAGAGCCACAATCAGTAAAAAAATCAGGATGACCAGGATGATTGCAGGCCATTTTAAATGGCTGTAATTTGATTTCCCGGAATCTGGTTTTAGCTGTTTATTTTCCTCTCCATCCTTATCCACTAAACTTTCCTTTTGAAATTAGATTACAAAGTTATGCGGAAGGATATAAGTAGGTTATAAAGATTATGGTGTCCATATAAAGATTTTATAAAGATTTTTGAGCAGGAGGTAATGGGAGAGTTACTTAAACCGGTACCCCACCCCACTTTCGGTAATTATATGTTGAGGTCGGTTGGGGTTTTCTTCGAGCTTTTTTCTTAGCTGAGCGACGAAAACCCTTAAATACTGGGTTTCTTTTAAAGCTCCCAAACCCCAGATTTCCTTGAGGATATATTGGTGCGTAAGAACTTTTCCCTGGTTTTTAACAAACAGGGCAATTAATTTATATTCTGTGGTAGTGAGTTTTACAGGATTTTCATTGCGTTTAACAGTTCTTGAAACAAGATCTATTTCCAGATCCCCTACAAAAATTTGAGGCTGGTTATCGAGATTTTGATTGAGACGAATGGAAGATCTGATCCTCGCGAGCAATTCCCCTGTCCTGAACGGTTTTGCTAGATAATCTGTAGCACCATTATCGAGGGCCTCCACAATATCTTTTTCGCTGTCCTGTACAGAAAGCATAATGATCGATTTTTCATACCAGTCCCTTAATTCTTTCAAGATTTCGTGGCCATTTTTGTCAGGCAGACCAATATCCAGAATGATAAGTTCAGGAGAATAGTTTGCAGCCAAAGCCAGCCCTTCTGCTCCTGTGGAAGCCTGTATAACTTTGTAGTCATGGCTTTCCAGGGAAATCTTCAGTAATTTCCTTATTTGTGGTTCATCGTCTATAATTAAAATCTCACCTTTATTCATTTTCATAGGTATTTAAGTAGGTGGTTTCAGCTGGAATAATGACTGTGAATTTAGCACCTCCTGTGAGTCTGTTTTCTACCTTTATGCTGCCGTTATGGGCCTGCGCAAAACCTTTGGCAATAGAGAGTCCCAAACCTGTTCCTCCCGTTGCAGTGTTTGGCAGCCTGTAAAATTTGTCAAAAACCGCATTAATCTTATCTTCCGGAAATCCTTTTCCGTTATCTGCAATTTCTATTTTGCAAAGGCTTTCTTCATGATCCACGCCTATTTCTATAATCGAACCCGGGGGAGTATATTGCAGGGCATTATGTATTATGTTGTGGAGGATTTGCTCTATTAAAGCTCCGTCCATTTTGAAAAGCGGCAGTTGATCATTAGATTCGTAAATGATCGTATGATTTGAACATCCATCCTGGTTGTTCTGGATGACGTTGTGGATGAGTTCATTCATGTCATACCAATCTACCTGAAGCTGGATAAAATCAGATTCCAGCCTGCTCATGCTAAGTAAGTTTCCTACCTGGCGATTAAGACGGTGCCCTGCAATATCAATTTCAGAATACAGCTCCATTTTGTTTTCTTCGGAAAGTTTTACGGAATTTTCTTTCAGGGTATCTATGGCTCCCACAATGGTCGATATAGGGGTTCGCAGTTCATGAGAAAGAGAGTTTAGTAAAGTATTATATAATTTGATGGTTTTTTCCCGCTCCTCTTTATCCCGTACCTTACTTTCTGCATTTCGTATCCTGGTGGTGAAAAAAGCATTCATAAGAGCAATGACAAAATACATGGAAAACAAAAGAACATCCTCTGGGGTTCCTACATGAAAAGTGTGCCGGGGCGGGATAAAAAAGAAATTCCAAATGAGGGCACTGCCGATGGCAATTAGCATTATTGGCAGAACCTCAAACAACATGGCCAGCAACGAAACCGCCAATAACAGAATAAGAGCCACACTGTGATAATTGATCAAATCTATGGAAAGATAACAACTAAGAGAGATAATAAAGATCAATCCAAAGCCCAGGAGGTACTGCTGCTTACTGTTTTTTCTTACCTTTTCTAAGACATCCATGGAGAATAAAATCTTTTTCAAAAGTATTATTTTTGGAGGAGGAAGTAACTACAGATATGAAATTCTACAGCGAAGGGTTTCTTTATTAAACTATTTCTGAAATTTGTAAGTCAGGAAAAACAGTATGATCTTCAGAAAAATAACTGGTTAATTAAAAAATCATCCTATCTATTTTTAAGAAAAGTAAAAAAAGAGGCTGTCCAAAAAGCACTTCTTGGACAGCCTCCTCATTCAGAATTGGGTTTGAATTACATCTTCCATAGGCAAGCAATTTTAGCTGTTAATAGAATCTGTAAAAATCAATTGGAAACAGATTTAACTTTTATTCATATGCATTCACTTTAGTTCCTGAATTTAAGGTGAGATATTCCTAATGCTATCCTCTTTCCCGTACTTCAAACATAATTGGTAAGGAATACACCACGGCAACAGCTCTGTCTCGTTGTCTTCCCGGAGTCATTTTAGGTAAGAGCTTCACCACACGTTCGGCCTCGTTTTCGAGTCTTTGGTTAGGTCCTCTGGCTTTGATATCTACAACATCACCTTTTTCATTGATCTTGAAAACCACATAGATCCTGTTGAACCCATATAGTCCCATTTCAGCACCAATACCGGTATTAAATTCACGTCTTACCAGGGCATCGATTCTCTCGGTCATACATTTTTTCTGCTCATCCCTGTCCTTAATATTCTCACACCCTGGATAGATAGGAATGTTTTCCACCACTGTAAAAGGAACATTTTCTATTTCTTCCTCTTCTTCTTCATATACAATGTCCTTTACTTCAATGATCTTGTCGATCTTTTCGTTCTGGCTGCTTTCTGTGGACTGGATAAGGTCTTCTTCAACATCTATTTCGTCTTCAACAATCTCCACCACTTCGGGCATTGCAGGTGGCGGGGGAGGAGGTGGAGGAGGAGGCGTATTGAGCTGAGTAATGGGAATGTCTTCCAGATCTTCATCTGGAATTTCTACCTGAAAATATTCGGCATCACTTTTTTCATAGGATTTCCATTCCAGACCAAAATAAGTGGATGCCAGCACCAGTATCAATCCAATCTGAAAAAAGATGATGCTTGATCTTCCCAGGTCGGCTTTTGGATATTTTTTGACTTCCATAACAGTAGATTTAAAAATTAATGAACTAAAACAATATATAGAGGGATTTCTCCCGTTAAATAGTCCTATTTAACCTGCCTTCATATTCTTTGCGGTAGTGTAGCAGATGTACACTTTGAATCATCCTTTCTGAAAAAGATCCTGCCGCCACTAAATTCAGATTTTTATTTCCCTAAAAACCCCTAATTGAGTGCCAGGCACACCTCTTATCCGGCATATTAAAGTTATGAATCATTTAGGGTTAGAAATATGATATTCATCATCCAATTCACAATTTTTCCTGTAAATATTATTAGCTGTAAAACGTATAATAAATTGAAAATAAATGGTTTATTGCTTTTGGGAATAGGCAGGGCCAGGAATAGCAGAATACCACAAGCCTGAAAAAATCCAGGCCTCCACAGCTTCTGAAGGAGGGTTGTTTTTAAAAAATGTCAGGAAAGAGAAATGTTGGGTGGGAGCTTCAGAAGTAGAGGGTTTGGAGTGAAAACAATGAAGGTCTTTCTTCAAAGAAGTGGATGACTGATAATATTCATACAGGATTTAATCACTGCATCAGCCGCTATTATTCTTTATGGCTATTTTCTGAAAATCAGTTCTTTTGTTGGTAAAATTGGAACAGTATTGAGGCTTTGGGAGGCATAAGAAAAAGCAGGCAGTAAATGAAGGTAGAAGCGGCTTTTAGACATTAAGGTGTTGAAAAGCCTAGTAGGCAGAAGGGATGCAGTATAACATGAAGAAGACCTGAATTTAATTTTAATTCTACAGTGAACCTCTCTGCTACCACAGAAAAATTCGCAAATAAAAATTAAGAAAAAAATCAGGCCTTTTGATCACCACAACCGGAATCGTGTAGTAATTTCATGTATATATGCTATTCCGCTTTCGCTCCCAATTCGAACCACCGTTCGGTTTTCTTTTCGATCTCGTCGATAACCGATTGTAATTCCAGGGAGGTTTTATCGATTTCTTCCCCGCTTAGATCCTTCAGGAATTTCTTCTGAACTTCTTCTTTTTTCTTCTCGAGGTTATGGATCTCTTTTTCGAGTCTGTTGTATTCTTTCTGTTCGTTATAGGTAAGTCCGGGGGAAGCTTTAGCTTCTTTTTTGATTTCCTTCTTTTCTGTTGATGGATCTGCTTTTTGCACTATTTCCGGAACTGCGCTGGCCTCATATTCCCTGTAATCCGAATAATTTCCGGGGAAATCTTCTATCTCGGAATTCCCTTTGAATACAAACAGGTGATCCACGATCTTGTCCATGAAATACCTGTCGTGAGAAACAACCAAGAGATTTCCGGGGAAATCGAGCAGGAAGTTTTCCAGCACGTTCAATGTCACGATATCAAGATCGTTGGTAGGCTCATCGAGGATAAGGAAATTAGGATTCTGAATTAGAACGGTACACAGGTAAAGCCGCTTTCTTTCACCACCGCTGAGTTTCTCAACGAAATCATATTGCTTTTTACGGTCAAAAAGGAATTTTTCCAGCAATTGTTGTGCAGAAATCTGCCGACCTTTTTTCAGCGGAATATATTCTCCAAATTCCCTGATGACATCAATGACCTTTTGACCTTCCTTTACTTCAATTCCACGTTGCGTATAATATCCAAACTTCACAGTTTCTCCAATCACCACTTTTCCGGAATCGGGTTCCATGTTTCCGGTGAGGATATTCAGAAAAGTGGATTTTCCGGTACCGTTTTTTCCGATGATCCCGAGTCGGTCGCCCGGCTGGAAATTGTAATCAAACTTGTTCAGGAGTTGTTTGTCTTCAAAGCTCTTGGATATCTTGTGCATCTCCACAATCTTGTTTCCCATCCGTTCCATATTGATCTCCAGCTGTACCTGATGATCATTTCGGCGCTTACTTGCACGGTCTTTGATCTCGTGGAAATCTTCAATCCGGGATTTGGATTTTGTAGTCCGGGCTTTGGGCTGCCGGCGCATCCAGTCCAGCTCTTTTTTGAAAAGCTGCTTTGCTTTATCGGTGTTTGTTTGTTCCAGGGAAACCCGATCTTCCTTTTTGTCAAGATAATAGGAGTAGTTTCCTTTATAGGTATAAAGATTACCATCTTCAAGTTCCACGATTTCATTACACACACGTTCCAGGAAATACCTGTCGTGAGTGACCATGAAAATGGTGAAATTTTCTTTTCTGAAAAATTCTTCCAGCCACTCGATCATATCAAGATCAAGGTGGTTGGTAGGCTCATCCATGATGATGAGGTCCGGTTTGTGCAGGATCATGGAAGCCAGGGCCAGACGTTTTTTTTGTCCACCACTAAGCTCACCAACAAGTTTGTCCATCTCTTCCAGCTTCAGCTTAAAGAGGATTTGTTTATAGGTGGTTTCAAAATCCCAGGCCTGGTGGGCCTCCATCTGCTCGAAAGCTTTCTGATAAGCATCGGCATCATCGGGATTCTGAAGCGCTTTTTCGTAGCGTTCAATCGCTTTCAGGATCTCATTGTCGGCAGCAAAGATTGTTTGCTCCACTGTTAGCTTCGGATCCAGGTTTGGTTCCTGGGGTAAAAAGGCAGTGGTAATGTCTTTGCGGTATACCACATTTCCCTCATCGGGAGAGTCGGGTCCTGAAAGGATATTCAGAAGGGAAGTTTTTCCCGTTCCATTCTTGGCAACAAAACCTACTTTCTGGCCTTCGTTAATTCCGAAGGAGATATTGGCGAACAATTCCCGTTCCCCGTAGGCTTTGGCTATATTTTCAACTGATAAGTAATTCACGTACTGGATATTTTTGCAAAAGTAGCTAATTAGATGGTGAATAAAGAAAGAATGTTTTAGTACTGAACAAGGGAAGGAGTAATGCAGTAAAGATGTGATACTGTGAGGTTGTTATGAGGTTGTGAATTTTTTGAGGCTGTAGGAATAGATTTTTCCTCCTTGAAAAGGAGGGAAGTTCTTAGTTACGGGTTAGTGCCTACGGCACCAGCGAGTTTCTCGTGCTAAAAGGAGTATTTTTTATTTATTCCCACATCAGTTAATTATTTCGGGTAATTTATTTAAACTGGTCTTTAGCCCCTCTCCTTTGGAGAGGGCTGGGGAGAATATGAGGGCCGGAGAGAGGAATAACATAATATTAACACTACGACAATAATTCTCTAAATGTTTTGTTATTAACCTGCAAGACTTATATTTGCCTCATTCATAGCCTTGTCCCTAAATGAATATAAAATACTTCTTTGTAATAGTTTCAGTCCTTCTTTGTATGTCTTCCTGTGTATCCACAAAACGCCTGAAGTATCTTCAGGAGAGTGAGGCAGTTGACAGTATTATTTCCGTAGAGCGTATTCAAAAACCATATAGAATTCAGACGAATGACCTGCTAAGTATTAGAGTGAAAGCTTTGGATCAGGAGCTGGTAGGGATGTTCAATCCTATCGGGGAGGAAAATCCGAATGCAACGGGAGAGGAAAGAATGTATTACGACGGATTCCTGGTGGATTCCCACGGAAACATCAGGGTTCCTACTTTGGGTGAAGTGAATGTGCTTGGGTATACCGTGGAAGAAGTTCGTGAGAAAATTGAGGAGGCCTTGTTGGAAGGCTATTTTACGCAGGAAGCAAATATTTTTGTTACCGTGAAACTCGCAGGAATCAGGTACACTACCATTGGAGAAATAGGCTCCGGAAGTCAGGTGATCTACAAAGAGCAGGTAACCATTATGGAAGCCATTGCAAACGCGGGGGATATCACCGATTATGGGGATCGTACAGATGTGGTGATCGTGCGACAGTATCCCGGAGGGGAGAAACGTCATCATATAGATTTGACGACCATAGATGCAGTAAAATCACCTTATTATTTTATTCAGCCGAATGATTTGATCATTGTGAATCCGTTGCCACAGAAGGCATGGGGATTAGGTACTACCGGACTTGAAACTTTCAGGACAGTAACTACCGTACTTGCATTTTTATCTTCAGCAATTCTTTTAATTACCCGATAGCAGATGGAACATGAAAGTGATCACATATCAGATGTAGGCTCCACCTTTGATTTTAAAGGCTTTGTGCTCAAGGTATTCAGTTATTGGCAGCTTATCCTGCTTTCCGTGGCAATTAGCCTTGGAGTGGCTTATTACAACAACGTTCGAAAATTACCGGTGTACAGGTTGGGAAATATGATCTCCATAAAAGATGATCAAAACCCTTTTTTTACCAGTAATACTAGTCTTACTTTTAACTGGGGAGGAACTTCAGATAAGGTAAATACGGCCATGACCATTTTAACATCCCGTTCGCACAATGAGGAAGTAGTGGAGCGTCTTCAATATTATATAGGATATCAAAAAGACGGGGAATATCAAAGGGTAAATGCTTACGGGCAGACTCCTTTTAAATTAATTGCCGATACTTCTGCAAATCAGGCGCAGGGCAAAACATTTACCGTTGAATTCAAAGATCCACATACCTTCACGTTGTCGACCACTTTTCAGGGCGGCAGTGTCGGTGTAATGAATTACGGTACTAAAGAACGAGGTTCTGTAGTAGTGGAGGAAGGAGAATTTAGCAGGGAATATAAGCTGGGGCAACCTATAAATCTTCCGTTTTTTAATGGAGTGCTGGAACCGACGAATATGGAACCTGTTCCGGGACAGCCTTTTTATCTTCAGTTTAAACATTTCGACGGGGTGGTGGGCAGGTTCAAAGGCATTTCTGTAAATGCGCAGAGCAGGGGGGCTTCTGTATTGAATCTTGCGCTCACAGGTGATAATAAAGCTGAAATTGTAGATTACCTCAATGGATCGGTAAGGGTTCTGAGTGAAAATATGCTGGAGCGAAAAAACCTATTTGCCACGAAAACAATCAGGTTTATTGACAGTAGTCTGGCAGTAAAATCGATGGAACTTCAGAATGTCGAGGATGAACTGAATCTTTTCAGAAATCAGAATGCCATTGTGGATATTTCTGCGGAAAGTAGTCAGCTTAACAGTAAGCTTCTAACGCTGGATGTCCGTAAAGAAGATATTACCCGGCAGCTGGCCTACTACGAAACTTTAGAGGATTACCTGCAAACCAGGAATGATTACTCCAATGTGCCCGCGCCTTCGGTGGCCGGGATCAACGAAGGAAGTATTGTGAGTGGGGTAGGACGAATTATTACTTTGGCCGAAGAACGTCGGAAATATCAGTATTCCCTTCAGGAGAATTCCCCCGTATTTGCAGATATTGACCGGCAAATCAATGCGGTGAAATCTATACTGCTGGAGAATATGACCTCTTCAAAAGAATTACTTCGGAAGGAGTTGCAGGATATTAACCGTAATATTGCTGTTGCAGAAACCGAGATCAGAAAACTTCCGCAGGAAGAACAGGACCTGCTGAAGATCCAACGGAAATATTCCCTTAGTGAAAAAACATATAACCTTTTCCTCGAAAAACGCAGTGAAGCCGGGCTTGTAAAAGCAGCGAATGTGAGTGATGTGATGGTCATCGATATGGCCAAGGATACCGGCGGCGGGCAAATAGGTCCCAACACCCAGCTCAATTACGTGATGGCATTGATGGTAGGAGGTGTGATCCCGCTGACATTTGTTTTCTTACTGGTATTCCTGAATACAAACGTGCACAATGCGCAGGAAGTGACGCGGTTATCTCCCATCCCTATTCTTGGAATGATTGGAAAGAGCCGGATGGACACAAACCTTGCGGTGTTCAATAAACCAAAATCTGCTATTGCTGAAGGTTTCCGGGGGTTGCGATCCAGTCTTCAGTTCATGTATAAAAAGCAGGGGGTGACGGGTTCAAAAGCACTGTTGATCACTTCTTCGGTTTCAGGGGAAGGAAAAACCTTTTGTGCCATGAACCTGGCGACGGTATTTGCCTTGAGTGAAAAGAAAACTGTCTTGGTGGGAGCCGATTTAAGAAAACCGAAGATCTTTGATGATTTCGGGATCAACAATGATGTGGGGATGACAAATTACCTGATTGGTCAGGAATCGCTTGATAGTATTATTCAGAATAGTATGGTTCCTCATCTGGACGTTATTACTGCAGGGCCTATTCCGCCGAACCCTTCCGAATTGCTGATGAACGAACAGATGGAAACTTTGATGGCCGAACTGAAGGAGCGCTACGACTACATCGTGATGGATACCCCGCCGGTAGGAGTGGTGGCAGATGCCCTGAACCTTGTAAAATATGCAGATGCAACCCTGTACCTAATTCGGCAGGATTACACCAAACGCGGAATGCTGGATGTGATCAATGAGAAATATGCCAAAGGAGAAGTGAAAAATATCAGTTTTGTGCTCAACCACTTCGTACACCGCGCCAAATACGGTTATGGCTATGGGTATGGCTACGGTTATGGATACGGATATTCCTACGGTCGTTACGGCACCGGCTACCATGAAAAAGGTCCCACAACAGGTATCAAAAAATGGTGGCGGGAGATGAAACGGAATTTTGAATAATGGCATTCGCTGGCGCTCGTGCCAAATTTATTGCTTTTTGTTTGTAGTTAGTTTTGGTTAATCTGGAATTAAATCAAATTTTCTCAATAACAGTATTTTTGAACAGAAAACAGAAAACAACAAACCAACCTCTACCACCCCCGCTCAATCAACTCCCCCAACTGCCCCTCCACTTCAGTACAAGTAATCCCTTTTTTGCTACGCAGGTATTTTTCGATCTGGATAGGAGAAAGGTTGTATGTTTCCTTTAATCCCTCGATGATGATCTTTAGATAATGTTCATTGGGCGGATTGATCTCGTCAGTCAGGAACTCCATATTGGTAAACGTGAAAATGGGATATCCTTCATCTTTTTCTAAATATAGCAGTTTGTTGTACCAGGACTCTGGTCGTTTTAGATCAAAAGCAGTGTCTTTTATAGCTCTATCGAAATCGATTGTTAGATTTCCTTCATGTATTATTTCCTGTTTCATCAGTTCGATAAATTGTTCGGTGGTGATAAGGTTCATTCGTCCAAGGGTGGAGACATTCTCGTTAATTTTAGGTTTTATGAAAGCTGGGCCGCCGCCGCTCCAGGTCTTTGATACTTTAGCAAAATAAAATTTTGTATTTATTTTTATCGGCTTACTGGCGATAGGAGCAGTAGTATCGGTACAGCCGGGATATGTACGATACGCACCTCTGGGCTTCCCTCCGCCTATATAACAGGAAAACCATTCTTCCAGTAGATTGGAACCATAACTGGCGTACCAGAGTTTGTTGAAATTTTTTTTCATTTGGGTTATTTGTAGTTTTTGTTTATTGTTCAGGGTTATCTAGTAGTATTGAATAAAGCAATTTTTAAGTGTTATCCAAATTGGAGAGCTTTTTATTAACTGAAACAGCAATGGGACCTGTCATTGCGAACCCATTGCCACGGTCGCAAAAAAGCTCTCTCGCAATAGCGTTTTTACAAGGATGCTTTTGCAATGACACTTTAAAACAAAAAACACCCACCAAAAAACATGAAATTTCCTTAAATCCCTTACCTTCGCACTTTTAAGCCCCAACCTACAAACAAGATAACAGTGAGCGAAGCGAACGATGACTGGCTCTACGAGATTACCCCGAAGCGGAAGCTCATCGACCTTAATTTTAAGGAGATTTGGCGCTACCGGGATTTGTTGGTGCTGTTTGTGAAACGGGATATTGTAACCGTTTACAAACAGACAATCCTTGGGCCTTTATGGTATTTCATTCAGCCGCTTTTTACTTCTGTAATATTTACGCTGGTTTTCAATAACATCGCTGATATCCCTACCGAGAACATTCCTCCTTTCCTGTTCAACCTCGCGGGGATTACGGCCTGGAACTACTTTGCACAATGCCTTACGGGCAGCTCGAACACTTTTAGGAGCAATGCCGGACTATTCGGAAAAGTATATTTCCCACGGGTAATCATGCCGCTGTCCATTACCATTTCCAATTTGATGAAATTTGGGATCCAGTTATTGATCTTGATTGGCTTCTATCTTTACTTTGTGTTTATTGCAGGTCATGATATTTCTCCTAATTCAAATTTGGTGTTGTTTCCGGTATATCTTTTTATGATTGCCACGATGGGATTGGGGCTGGGAATGATAATTTCAGCTTTTACGACCAAATACAGGGATTTAACAGTGCTGGTGGGATTTGCCACCTCTCTGCTTATTTACATTTCAGCCGTACCTTACCCGGTGAGCGAGGCTTCTAAGGAATTGGGCAGCTATGGTTGGATAGTGGAATACAATCCGATAACCTATATTATCGAGGGGTTTAGATATATGCTATTGGATATCGGGATTTTTACCTGGGCCAGTTTTGGGTATACATTTTTGATATCAGTCGTTCTGTTCCTGGTTGGTTTGATTATTTTCAACAGGACTGAGAAGAATTTTATTGATACCGTGTAAAATAGACCGCTGCGCTGGGAGATGTAGGACATTAGAACGCTATGCTATTAGACTTATGTGTTTCATTACACCGTTTATTCGAATGTCCTTGACCAGAACAATATATTAATTATTAGCTAGTTATGTTTTAAAGAAAATCCAGAATAGGTTACTAACTTGTTTTACTATTTCTTTTCTTTGCAAGAATCCCAATCTTCTTCAATGAGTATTATTTTAAAAGCTGAAAATATTTCCAAACAATACCGCCTGGGAACGGTGGGTACAGGGACTCTGGGCCACGACATAAACCGTTGGTGGCACACTGTAAGGGGAAAGGAAAATCCATATCTTCAGGTGGGTGGGGTGAGCAACCGTGCCTCAAAAGCCAATGAAGACTATGTATGGGCGTTGCGGGATATTAATTTTGAAGTAAAACAAGGTGAGGTTCTGGGTATTATAGGAAAAAACGGCGCAGGGAAATCTACGCTGTTAAAGATTTTGTCTCGCGTAACTGCACCTACTACAGGTAGTATAAAAACCAAAGGGCGTATCGCCTCTTTGCTGGAAGTGGGAACGGGATTTCATCCGGAACTTACCGGCAGGGAAAATATTTACCTTAATGGAGCTATCCTCGGGATGACCAAGCCTGAAATTAAATCTAAGATTGATGAAATAATTGATTTTTCGGGTTGCGAAATGTACATAGATACGCCAGTAAAAAGGTATAGCAGCGGGATGCGGGTGCGTTTGGGTTTTGCCGTGGCAGCCCACCTGGAACCTGAGATTTTAGTAGTGGACGAGGTGTTAGCAGTAGGGGATGCTGAATTTCAGAAAAAAGCCATTGGTAAGATGCAGGATCTTTCTACAGGTGAAGGGGGTACGGTACTCTTTGTAAGTCATAATATGGCAAGTGTCAAAAGTTTATGTACTAGGGGGGTTGTATTAGAAAATGGTTATAATGTTTTCGAAGGTAAGGCAGAAGAAGCAGTAAATTTTTATCTTAAATCTAGCGACAAATCAGAAGAGGCTGATTTGTTATCAAGAAAAGACAGGACAGGGAATGGAAAAATCCTGGTTTCGAATATTGAAATTTTTGGAGGAAGTAAATTAAAATTAGATTCAGTTATTTCTGGTGAATTTTTGAGATTAAGATTTTATTTTGAAGTTCATGAAGAAGTGAATGAAAAGCTGATTTTTGGTTTTTCTATGAGAGATCAGAATGAAGAGTTAAAAGCCATGGTTGTTACTGATGAAATGGGAATTGATGTTAATGATTTAATAAAAAGAGGATATATAGATTTTTCTTTCAAGAATTTAATCCTTAGAGGAGGATTGTACAATATTCAATTTACTTTAAGTAAAACAAACACGAATAAAGAAAATCATATCGATTATATGGAAAAAGCTTTTTACTTAAATGTTTTACAAGGAGATTTTTATCATATAGGTCGACTTAACCGAGCTTACACGGCGGCGATAATACCTTGTTTTGTAGATTAAATGAGAAAGGTAGTAGAATTTTATAACAAATTTGATAAAAAATTAATTGATGATTACGTTCTTGGCAATAGAAGGATTGAATCTGCAATAATTAATTTATCCAAGTTTATTCCTGTTGAATCCACTAATATATTGGATATAGGCTGTGGTTTGGGATGGAGCAGCCATGAATTTGCTAAAAATTTTCCTGCGGCGAAAATTGAAGGTGTAGATCTAAGTCCCGTGCTAATAGACACAGCTTCAAAGCTTTTTGATTTGCAAAATTTAACTTATCAGGTTTATGATTTGACAAAATCGTTGCCAAAAACAACATACGATGCGGTGGTAATGATAGATGTATATGAGCATGTGCAAAAACATGAAAGGAAAAAATTTCACGAAAGCCTAAGATTTCTTTTAAAGAAGCAAGGTAGGTTGATTTTAGCCTGTCCCTCAAAATATCATCAAACTTGGCTAAAAGAAACAAATCCTGCAGGATTGCAACCTATTGATGAAGATGTTGATTTTATGGTGATTGCAGATTTAGCACAAGGGATTAATGGGGAAATCATATTTTTTGAATATCAAAAAATATGGAGAAGCTATGATTATTTTTATGCGGTTATAGAAATTCATCCTGTTTATAACGCAATATCTCCTGTAAAAACAAACACAAAAATTAAATTAGAAGAAACCTTTGAGAAAATATACCGTGCTAAGGAACGTTTAGGGCTGGATTATGAAAAAGCAAAAATTCAAACCACAAAGAAGTTAAGTCGAAAACTGGTAAATAAAATTTTAAAGACTTTAAGGAAAAAAAAATCATGAGATTAGCCTTTGTTACAAATAAACCATATTCCACTTGTGAAACTTTTGTAAAAGCTCAAATTGATCATCTTCCTTTTGAAATAGAACATTTTTGGGGATTTAATTTACCTTTAAATATTAAGCCATCAGACAAGTTGGCAGATAGGCTAAAAAGAAGAATATGGGAAAAAGATAAAGCTAAAATTTTAAGTAGTGAATTCCGGAAAAGGAAGATTGATGTTGTGCTGGCTCATTATGGAATGATGGGAGTGAAGGTTTTGCCAGTATGTGTGGATTTAAGCCTTCCTTTAGTTGTTCATTTTCATGGGCACGATGCAGTTCGTAAATCTGTTTTGGAGGAATATGAACATTTTTATAAAGAAATGTTTTCATATTCAAGATGTACAGTCATTTCTGTAAGTCATGAAATGACTAAAAGATTGATAAAAATCGGGTGTCCACAAGAGAAGATTATTTATAACGTGTACGGACCAAATAATTCATTTTTTAAGGTTAATCCTACCTATGGTAATTCACAGTTTATTGGAATTGGTAGATTTGTGGAAAAAAAGGCACCTCATTTCACCATTTTGGCTTTTGACAAGATATTGAAAATACATCCTGATGCGAAGCTAGTAATAGCCGGGGACGGGGGGTTACATAATAGTGTCAAAGATTTGGTTCAAGCTTTGGATATCGAAAAAAATGTAAATTTACCAGGTAAGATTACTCCAGAGGAATACAAATTGTACCTACAAGATTCGTTGGCGTTTGTACAACATTCCATAGAAGCACAGGACGGTGATATGGAAGGTACACCTGTCGCTTTATTGGAAGCAGGTGCCGCAGGATTGCCTACAATTAGTACTTTTCATGCTGGTATTCCAGATGTTGTAATCCATAAGGAAACTGGATTGCTTTCCTACGAAAAAGATATAGAGGGAATGGCAGATAATATGTTATGGATCTTGGAAAACAAAAAAGAATCGGTACAAATGGGAAAGAATGCCAAAAAAAGAATAGAGACAGACTTTTCTTTTGATAAACATATTAGGCAATTGGCAGCCATTCTTGAAGCTTCGGCAAACAAAATCAGTTAATATGCTTGTTTCCATTGTCATTCCAACTTATAATCGTTCCGATTTAATTGGGGCGACATTAGACTCCATCATTGCACAAACTTATCTCCAGTGGGAATGTATTGTGGTTGATGATGATTCTATAGATTATACTGTAGAACTAATGGAATTTTATTGTAAAAAAGATCCACGTGTAAAATATTTACAACGTCCTGAAAACAGAAGAAAAGGAGCCAATGCCTGTAGAAATTATGGATTCGAAAAGAGTAGAGGGAATTATATTCAGTGGTTTGACAGTGACGATTTAATGGTTCCTGAATTTTTAGAAGCAAAGGTGAAATCAATAGAAGAACATGAGGTGGATTTTGTAATTTCAAAATCGGCCAATTTTCAAGATCCCAATTCAGAAAATATAATTAGCAGAAATGACGGGTATTACCGCTTTGATAAATTTAATTTGACAAATTATAATTATGTAACTCAAAATATAAATTGGTTGACATATGATTTCTTAGGGAAGCGGGAATTATGCGAAAAGGTTAGGTTTAATGAAACACTTTCTTCCAGTCAGGAATATAATTTTTTTTGTAAGCTCACCTGTTTTTCTACAAAAGCTTTTATCATAGATAAATTCCTAACGAACAGGAGAGTTCATTCCGACTCAATTAGAGTCAGATATAAATCAAATCCCAAAAAAGAAGAAGAGAGGAATCATATAGATTTAGAAACCTGGAGAGAAATAGCTGAAATTAAACCTGGATCTAAATCTGAAAGGTATTTTCTGTTTTCTTTACTGAAATTTGACCAACGCTCTTTACCAACCAAAGGAAATCAAAAGTATATTTTTAAAAGCATGTATAAGCAAAATAGATTAACAACTGTTTTCCTATTTCTTTTATATAGACATTTCTTTCAAATTACTGGTCGAGGATATTTTTTAAGAAGATTAGCTTTAATAGATTTTACAAATTGAACAATTTTAAATGGGATTATTAGTATCCATTATTATACCCACATATAATAGAGCTCATCTCATTAGTGGGACTCTCGATTCTGTTATGGCTCAATCTTACCAAAACTGGGAATGCATTGTAGTGGACGATGGTTCTACGGACACCACAAAAGAGCTCTTGGAGAGGTACTGCAAAAGAGACAAAAGATTTAGATACCTTCTTCGACCAAAAAATAGACCTAAAGGAGCAAATGCTTGTCGAAATTATGGGCTCGAAATGAGTAAAGGAGCTTATGTGAATTGGTTTGATAGTGATGATATAATGCTAAAGAGTAAATTGCAATACCAGGTAGAGGCTTTAGAGAACAACATCTCTTACTTTTTTTGTCTCTGTCAAACTGAGGTTATAGATACTATTTCTGGTAGATCAAAAGGGCTACGTGCTGCGCAAATTTTTTCTGATTCTGCATTTAATGATTATATCCGCCGTGAAATCTTCTGGTTAACTGGGGCTCCTCTCTGGAAAAGGGAATTTATTGATAAAAACCATCTAAGGTTTGATGAAAAGCTACAGCAGTCACAAGATTATGATTTTCATATTTCTATTCTGGCAATTTGCGATAGTTACATACCCCTTGAAGCAGTCTTAGTACAATTACAATTACATGATGGAAATATGTCTAATAGCATAATAGATTCTTCTCAAAAATTTCTTTCCAATATTGAGGTACGAGTGAGAACTCTACACAAATACACTGCTCAATTGGATGAGGAAACAAAGGCATTCTTATTTAATGATATATTTTCTTTTTTTAAATTAAGCATTTCTACCCAGAATTTATCCACAAGATTGAAATCATGGTTTATGGTAGTAAGAAGTCTGAAATATTTTAATATTCCGGTTCAATCGAAATTAAAAGAAAGCAGCAAGTGGTTATTTGGAGCCATTTCATCTAAAAGGTATTACTTAACTTCGCTAATACTACTTCCTAATGATTAGCTTATGTTCAATTATTGTTCCCTCTTACAATCAGGCAGAATTTCTGAAGGATTCTTTAAATTCTGTTTTGGAACAAAGTTATTCAAATTGGGAGTGTATCATAATAGATGATGGAAGTGAAGACGATACTTCGATCGTAGCGAAAAAATGGTGTGAAAAGGATGTTCGTTTTAGGTTTTTTTCTATCTCTAACGGAGGTTTAAGCAATGCCAGAAATTTCGGTATCGCTCAGGCAGAGGGTATTTTCATTTTACCTTTAGATGCTGACGATAAAATATCACCTGAATATCTAGAATTGGCAATTAAGGCCTTCGAGGAAACTCCCGAATTAAAACTTGTTTATTGTCTAGCAGCAAAATTTGGCAAAGTCGATGAACCATGGTCTTTGCCTCCCTTTTCCTTGATTAATTTGAGCAGAAAGAACATGATATTCTCGTCTGCCGTTTTTAAGAAAGATGATTGGGTCAAAATTGGGGGTTATGATTTAAGTATGAGGTATGGTTGGGAAGATTGGGAGTTTTGGATATCTTTATTAAAGAACGGCGGAAAGGTCGAGCAGTTGAACATCACGGGGTTCTTTTATAGAATAAGAGAAAATTCCATGATGACTCAGATCAATCATAATAAAGCGAAATATCTTTTAGAATATTTGTCTGTTAAACACGCAGACTTTTTTGTTCGCTATTATGGTTCATTCAATGAACTAGATAAAAAAAATCTTCGGAATAAGCAGAATTTTATTTCCACGTTAAAAAGCGAAAAATTTGTGTTGGATCTTTTCTGTAAAACATTTTTTGGATTCACGATTTTCGGAACATACAAGCAAAAAATACTAGATCTTGAAATCAAAAAAAATTAAATTCCTTGCTTATTATCTCCCCCAGTACCATCCTATCCCCGAAAATGATGAATGGTGGGGGAAAGGATTTACAGAATGGACAAATGTGACGAAAGCAAAGTCTTTATTCAGAGGTCATAAACAGCCTAATTTACCTGCAGATTTAGGATTTTATGATTTGAGGGTTCCACAAGTACAAATAGAACAGGCTTTATTGGCAAAAAAAAATGGTATTGATGGTTTTATATATTATCAATACTGGTTTGGTAATGGTAAGATGTTACTTGGGTTACCTGCTGAACGGATGCTCCAAAATAAAGATATTGATATTCCTTTTTGCTTTTGCTGGGCAAACGAGACCTGGAAAGGGATTTGGCATGGGATTGATGATCCAAAGGTATTGATCGAACAAAAATATGAAGGTGAAGAAGGGTATATTCGGTATTTCGATTACTTGTTACCGTTCTTTAAAGACGACAGGTATTTAAAGGTAGATAATAAGCCAATGTTTCATATCCTTCGGATTGAAGATATTCCTAATCTACAATTATTTATAAAGATTTTTAACTCCTTAGCTGTTCAGGCAGGTTTCGATGGAATTTATTTTATTTCCACATTGGTTTATAATCAAGAATTAATCATTAAAGATCCGAATATCTATGGTCATGTAGGATTGGATATATTTAACAAAATGAGATATGGACAAACTACCATATTTAATAATAATTCACTATTACAAAAAATTGAACTAAAACTCAAAAAGCTTGTAGGACATACCAATAAAGTTGGAGATAGAAAAAGGCCTCTTATTTTTGATTATCAAAAGGGAGTTCAAAATCTTGAGATAAAATTTCCTCATGAAAAGTACATAACTTGTGTTTTTCCTAATTGGGACAATTCCCCGAGGAGTGGAGAAAAATCTATGATATTTAAAAATTCGACTCCGGCTGCATGGGAGAAGCATCTAAAAAAATCTATTTCCGAATTAAGGAGTAATCCAGAGAACCCTCCTTTTGTTATAATTAAATCGTGGAATGAATGGGCAGAAGGTAACTATCTGGAACCGGATCAAAAATATGGGCTAGAGTGGTTAGCCGTAGTTAGGAAGGTCAAGCAGCATCAGTTATTAAACATTCAAGAGTAGATTGATATGATCTTTTATAAAGAAAGAAAGAAATTTACCAGAATGTTAATGAGTATCCTTAGATATTATCACTGTTTAATCTCTACTAAAAGAATAAAGACTAAGCGGAAAAGGGTATATATCGATATTTCTAATGTTGTTCTAAATAGGCATTTATATAATTTCCTGAAGTATTTTGATTTAAATGATTATACGGTCTTCTTGCCAAGAAAGAGGAAAATTATTAATGAACTATTAGTACTGATGCGTTATTTTTTAGTCGTTAAATAAGTCCAGTTGTTCTTTGTCATTTTGATTTGTTTGATATTCGGTTAAGATCTCGTACAAAGGCGTTTTA
>NZ_BMXB01000020.1 GCF_014651535.1 Salinimicrobium marinum | reverse complement strand
GCCTATAGCACACTTTAATTAGTGGAAACTGGACATAGAGCAGTAAGCCCTACGGGAGAGTTTTGGGCCTAATTGATTAAAAATAAAATAAAACACATATGAAAATAAATAAATCTTTATTGATCTTAAGTATGCTCCTGACGGTATTTGTATCCTGCCAGGATAATAGCAAACAAAATCAAAATGATGAACTGGAAATGACTGAGGAGGCAGAAGGCCAGACTTTTGTAGAACGGCAAAACCAATCAGTAAATGATGTACAGGTCACCATAAAGGGAAATCCTGAACTGAGTACTTTCGCCAACAGGATGAATGTTACAGAACTAAATCTTGATGAGGAAGAAAACTATACGGTTTTTGCTCCCAGTAACAACGCTTACAGCTACCTGCACCGTGAGCACGGAGAAAATGTTCTTGACGATGTTGATTTTAATGATGAAATCAACTTTTTAATAGTAGAAGGAGAGGTCACGGCAGATTCCCTGAGAAATGGAATTGAGCAGAACAACGGAACCTTTTCCCTGCCTACCCTACAAGGGGAACATCTGCTGGTAAGTATGCAGAACGACAGCATTTTGGTAAGAGGCCGTGCCGGCGCCGGGGCAACCATTCTGGAATCTGATATTGAGGCAACCAATGGATTGGTTCATATCATAAGCGCGGTAATTTTACCCGGGGATGTCGAGACTAATGTGGAATTGCAGGAATAATAGAATACTAAAGACCCCACATAAAAAAACTGCGGAAAAATTTCTTTTCCCGCAGTTTTTTTATGTGGTATGAATTGGTTTTATATAATATTTACTTCCGGCTGAAGCTGAATCCCGAAAAGGTCGAATATCTCCTTTTGAATTTTTTTAGAAAGGTTCAGAATATCCTTGCCCGAAGCATTTCCGTAGTTCACCAGTACGAGCGCCTGCTTTTTGTGTACGCCGGCATCTCCTTCCCGGTAGCCTTTTAATCCGGCTTTATCAATGAGCCAGCCTGCGGGAACCTTTACATCAGTTTCTGAAAAAACATAGCCAGGCATTTCCGGAAATTTTCTTTTCAGTTCTTCGTATTTTTCCTTCGGGATCACCGGATTTTTAAAAAAGCTTCCACTGTTTCCCAGTTCCCGGGGATCGGGTAATTTGGACTGGCGTATCTCGATCACCGCATCTGAAACATTTTTTAAAGTAGGACTTTCAATGCCTTTTTCAGCTAAAAAAAGATCAATAGATCCATACGAGGTGTTCAGTTTGTGATTCCTCTTTGAAAGTCTGAAAATGACACTGGTGATAATATACTGGTCCTTTAAAGCATTCTTAAAAACTGAATCCCTGTATCCGAATTCACAACCGGAAAGGTCAAAATTTTCAAGTTCCAGGGTTTGTATGTGAAGGGCTGTACAGGACTCAAAAGTATCTTTGATCTCCACTCCGTAAGCTCCGATATTCTGGATTGGGGTGGTGCCTACATTTCCAGGGATGAGGGACAGGTTTTCGAGTCCGCCAAAATCCTGCGCAATGCACCAAAGCACAAAGTCGTGCCAGGTTTCTCCGGCCATCGCCTGGACGTATACTTCATCTTCGGTTTCCTTTAAAATCTCTTTCCCTTTTAAATTAACGTGAAGTACATTTTTGTCAATATCCCGGGTGAGGAGCATATTGCTGCCTCCCCCAAGAATAAAAACTTCTGAAGCATACTGTTTCGACAAAACAACTTTTAATTCTTCTACTGTTTCAACGGAAATAAATGTTTTGGCCGTGACGTCAATGCCAAAGGTGTTGTACTCCTTAAGAGACTTGTTGGAAACCGTTTGCATTAAGCTTTGTACTCTTTTAAAGCTACTTTTAAAATTTCTATGGATCTTAGCAGGTCTTCCTCTTTAAGTACATAGGCGATTCTCACCTGATTCAATCCTGTATTCGGAGTGGAATAGAAGCCGGCTGCAGGCGCGACCATGACTGTTTCATTGTTCAGCTGAAAGCTTTCCAGTAGCCATTTTGCAAAATCTTCGGCGTCATCAATGGGTAATTGGGCGATACAGTAAAATGCACCCATTGGCTTGGCTACTTTTACACCTTCAATTCCTTCAAGTCCTGCGATTAAGGTGTTTCTTCTGGAAGAATATTCTTCGATCACTTCATCAAAATAGCTTTGAGGAGTGTCTAATGCAGCTTCGCTGGCAATCTGGGCAAAGGTTGGAGGACTAAGTCTGGCCTGAGCAAATTTCATGGCGGTAGCCATCACCTGCTTGTTTTTGGAAGCAAGACATCCAATTCTCGCTCCACACATGCTGTATCGTTTGGAAACGGAATCAATCATGATAGCGTGTTCCTCCAGTCCCGGAATGCTCATGACCGAGTAATGTTTGGCTCCTTCGTAAGCAAATTCCCGATACACTTCGTCGGCTACCAGGAAAAGGTCGTGTTTCTTCACAATTTCAGCTAGTTGCTGAATTTCTTCCTGAGTGTACAGATAACCCGTCGGATTTCCGGGGTTACAAATTAATATTGCTTTTGTTCTGGGGGTGATGAGGTCCTCGAATTCAGAAATAGGAGGAAGGGCAAAACCATCTTCTATTTTTGATTTTACGGGTACTACTGTTACTCCCGATGAGGTTGCAAAACCATTATAGTTCGCATAAAAAGGCTCCGGAATAATTACTTCATCCCCGGCATCGGCAATACTTCCCATGGTAAAAAGCAGCGCTTCAGATCCACCGGTGGTTATGATCAAATCATTGGAAGATACTTTGATGTCGTGGTTCGTGTAGTATTGAGCCAGTTTTTCACGGTAACTTTCAAACCCTGCTGAGTGGCTGTAAGACAGCACGTCAATGTCATTATTCTTTACAGCAGCAAGGGCATTTGAGGGAGTTTTAATATCCGGTTGGCCAATGTTTAACTGGTATATGATTCGTCCTTTTTTAATGGCAGCTTCAGCGTAAGGAACTAGTTTTCTTATAGGAGATTCGGGCATTGAAAGCCCTTTTTTTGAGATACTCGGCATGGTTCTTTTTTTAAGCCTACAAAGTTGCAAAAATTAAATAATCTATTTGCTATTTTGAACAAAATTTGGGCTTTAAAGAAGGTGTTTTAGAAGAAAAAGAGAGGTATTATTAACTTTTCAATAATTGATAATTCGCCCAAGGTGGAAGAAAGGTTCAAAATCTTCAAATGCAACGGGCGGAAAATAAAAAACCTCTCCGGAATTTGGGAGAGGTTTTATGTCCAGGTATGCTGTGATTAGCTATTGTCCGGAAGAACTTTCCCTTTGATCTTTAAAGATTTTGCAGGTTCTTCGGCATTCGAATATACGGTAATGGTTTTTCTAATGGGTCCAACCCTTTTAGTATCATATTTTACCTGGATCTCGCCGGTTTCTCCGGGTTGAACAGGTTCTTCAGGTTTTTTAGGAACAGTGCAGCCGCAACTGGAGCTTACATTGGTAATTACCAGTGGGGTGTTTCCGGTGTTTGTGAATTCAAATGTCCTTACACCGTCACTTCCTCTTGCTATTTCACCATAGTCTATTACTTCAGACTTAAATTCCATTTTTGCAGTGTCTTGAGCCTGTACGGCGAATCCTACAAAAATAAAAATGGCCGTTGTGATTAAATTTTTCATACTATTTTGGTTTTAACACGATTGTAAATATACTTTGTTTCTTTTAAGCAGCAAATTATTTAGTTTCCATTTCTTTGCCTTTTTTAATCCTGAAGTTATATTTACTTTTGCTAAAATTATTCAAAAACCGCACCAAAGAATGTCTACAGCGTCACAATACATAGCTCAGGAAGTTGAAAATAAATGGTACAAATACTGGATGGACCATGGTTATTTCCATTCAGAAGTTGATCAAAGAGAGCCGTACACCATTGTGATTCCTCCGCCAAATGTTACGGGAGTCCTGCATATGGGGCACATGCTTAACAATACGATCCAGGATGTTCTTATCAGGCGTGCGCGTTTAAAAGGATATAACGCATGCTGGGTGCCGGGGACAGACCATGCTTCGATCGCTACAGAAGCTAAAGTTGTTGCGAAATTGAAAGCCGAAGGAATTGATAAAAACAATCTTAGCCGGGAAGAATTTCTGGAACATGCATGGGAATGGACGCATAAGCACGGCGGAATTATCCTGGAACAGCTTAAAAAGCTCGGGGCTTCCTGTGACTGGGAACGGACAAAATTCACCATGGATGAAAACATGTCAGCTTCTGTCATAAAGGTGTTCGTTGATCTTTACAATAAAGGAATGATCTACCGTGGCTACCGAATGGTGAACTGGGATCCGCAGGCGAAAACTACCTTGTCCGATGAAGAAGTAATACATCAGGAACGACAGGGATTCCTGTACTACCTGAAATATAAAGTCGAGGGGAGCGATGAGACCTTGACCATCGCTACTACCCGTCCTGAAACTATCCTTGGAGATACCGCAATATGTATAAATCCGAATGATGAACGATTTATGCACTTAAAAGGTAAAAAAGCCATCGTGCCGTTAAATAACCGCGTTGTTCCTATCATTGAAGATGAATATGTAGATGTGGAGTTTGGTACCGGGTGTTTAAAGGTGACTCCGGCGCACGATGAGAATGATAAGATGCTTGGGGATAAGCATAACCTTGAAGTAATTGACATCCTGAATGATGATGCTACTTTGAATTCCTTCGGAATGCATTATGAGGGAATGGACAGGTTTGAAGCGCGCAAGGCCATCGTAAAAGAACTGGAATCTTTAGGGATTCTCGTGAAGACTGAAAATCACGTGAACAAAGTAGGAACCAGTGAAAGAACCGGGGCTGTTATTGAGCCGAAATTAAGCGATCAGTGGTTTCTGAAAATGAAAGATCTGGCGCAACCCGCTTTGGATGCCGTGCTTGAAAAAGAAGTGAATCTTGTGCCGGATAAATTTCTGAACACTTACAAACACTGGATGGAGAATGTACGGGACTGGAATATTTCCCGGCAATTGATCTGGGGACAACAGATTCCTGCATTTTACTATGGGGAAGGAAAAGAAGATTTTGTAGTTGCTGAAACAAAGGAAGAGGCTTTGCAAAAGGCAATTGAGAAATCCGGAAACAGTGCTTTGACCGCAGATTCTCTGCAACAGGATAAAGATGCTTTGGATACCTGGTTTTCCTCCTGGCTGTGGCCAATGAGTGTCTTTAACGGAATCCTGGAACCCGATAATAAAGAAATCAATTACTACTATCCAACCAACGACCTGGTAACTGCTCCCGAAATTTTATTTTTCTGGGTAGCAAGAATGATCATTGCAGGATATGAATACCGCGGCGAAAAGCCATTTTCGAATGTGTACTTAACGGGAATTGTTCGCGATAAGCAGCGCCGAAAAATGTCCAAATCATTGGGGAATTCACCAGATCCTCTGGAATTGATCAATAATTACGGAGCCGATGGAGTGCGGGTAGGAATGCTATTAAGCTCTCCCGCAGGAAACGACCTGATGTTCGAAGAAGACCTGTGTAAACAGGGTAGTGGATTCGTGAACAAGATATGGAACTCCTTTAAATTGTTGAAGTCATGGGAAATTTCTGAAGATGCCAAACAAACGGAAGCTTCAAAAATTGCCATTTCCTGGTATCAGTCGAAATTTCAGAAAGCCCTGGCCGAGATCGAAGACCATTACAAAAAATACCGTATGAGCGACGCCTTGATGGCGACCTACAAGCTGGTTTGGGATGATTACTGTTCCTGGTTCCTCGAGATGATAAAGCCTGCTTACGGCGCTCCTATGGATGCGGTGACCTATAATGCCGCAGTGGAGATCCTGGAAAATAATTTAAAGATCCTTCATCCTTTCGTGCCTTTTATTTCGGAAGAGATCTGGCAGCAGCTAAAAGAACGTACCCCGGAAGAGGCCCTTATCATTGCATCCTGGCCAGAGCTTACACCTGCAGATGATAAGATCATTGCAGATTTTGCTGTAGCTTCTGAAGTGGTGTCGGGAATTAGGACGATCAGAAAACAAAAAAATATTGCTTTCAAGGATCAGATAGAATTACAGGTGTTGAATAATGAGGGATTCTCTGATGCTTTTAATCCGGTGATCGAAAAAATGGGGAATATTTCCATGATCAAAAATGTGGATCAGCAAATTCAGGGTGCCTTGTCCTTCCGGGTGAAATCCAATGAATATTTTATTCCTGTTTCCGGAGCAATAGACGTGGAGGCAGAAAAGGAGAAGCTAAACGAAGAGCTTGCCTATAACCGCGGATTTTTAAAATCAGTTGAAAAGAAACTTTCAAACGAACGATTTGTGAACAATGCCCCTGCAAAAGTGGTGGAAATCGAGCAGCAAAAGAAAAGCGATGCCGAGGCTAAAATCGAAGCGATCCTTGCGAGTCTGAAGTCGCTGGAATAAAGTGGAGAGTATTCAGTGGTCGGGGAGCGGTTACGGTGAATTAATTGTATAGCCTATCTTGAATGCGGTAGGTTGATCTGAGAAAACAACTATCCTCACCAATTGATTATTTGCTAAATGCTGTTACTTCTAGCTTGTGATTTTCAGGCTCTTCTCTAGTGGAAGAAAACGTATAACTGAATTTGAACTTTTCCAAAGTTCCAAACTTTGAAAAAGTTCATTTTCATGAATCTTTTGAAGACTCCTGACTTCCGCACTTTTTTTGATTTAAAAACATAAGTATCACATTTTTAGATGATTATTGTTTCGTAATTAGATTTTAGGGTGTCCTGAGGTGTTTTTTTGGTAATTTTGAGCATGTTTGTTCGAAAAAAGAAAAATCCAAGCGGAAAAATTAGTGTACAGGTTATTGATAAATCTTCAGGTAAGTATCGTGTTATACATACCGCAGGTAATAGTGCTGATAAAGAGGAAATAAATAATCTGGTTAAAACTGCTAAATCCTGGATTACCGATAGGGAAAGTACCCTGGAGCTTGATTTTTCAAATGAAAAAGAACAGATGGAGCTAATGCTTAATTCCATTACCGAATTAAAGCGTGTCGGTTATGATCTGTTGCTGGGAAGAATATTTGATGAAATTGGCTTTAACCAAATAAAAGATGATTTATTCAAAGACCTGGTGATCGCCAGAATTGCCTTTCCTAAAAGTAAGCTTAAGACAAAGGATTATCTGTACCGGTTTAAGCAAGTTCACTACGATGAGGATCAGATCTATCGGTATCTGGACAAGCTTCACGACAAACAAAAAGAGCTGGCACAACAGATCAGTTTTGAACATACTAAAAAGATCCTTAATCAGGATATTAGTGTCGTATTTTATGATGTGACCACTTTGTATTTTGAAATTGATCAGGAGGATGAATTGCGTAAGACAGGTTTTTCTAAGGAAGGAAAACATCAAAATCCGCAGATTGTCTTAGGGCTACTGGTCAGTAAACATGGTTACCCGCTAGCCTATGAGATTTTTGAAGGCAACAAGTTCGAAGGACATACCATGCTTCCAGTGGTGGATGCCTTCAAAATGAAATACAACCTGGACAAGCTTATCATTATTGCTGATAGTGGCCTACTCTCCCGAAGCAATATTGATAACCTTCAAGACAAAGGCTATGAATTTATATTGGGAGCCAGGATTAAAAATGAAACCCAGGATGTCAAGGACAAAATACTGGCACTTGATTTAAACCATGGAGACAGTGCTGTCATCAATAAAGGAGCCTTAAAGCTCATTATCACCTATTCGGAAGATAGGGCAAAAAAAGATCGCTACAACAGAGAAAAAGGCCTCAGGAGACTGGAAAAACAAATCCGAAGAGGGAAACTTACCAAATCTAACATCAACAACAGAAGCTATAATAAGTTCCTGAAACTCGAGGGAGAGATTACTGTGGCTATTGACACGGAGAAGCTTAGGCAGGATGCAAGATGGGATGGACTCAAAGGATATCTATCCAACACAAAACTGCCAAAAGAACAAATCATTGAGAATTACCAACACCTTTGGAAAATTGAGTATGCTTTTCGTATAGCCAAAACGGATTTAAAGATACGACCCATCTACCACCGACTACAAAAACGCATCGAAGCACATATTTGTATATCCTTCGTTGCTTATAAAGTATTTAAAGAATTGGAGCGGCAACTCAAGGCAAAGAAAGCTACTATAAGTGCTAACAAAGCCATAGAAATTGCGGAGAATATTCATGAAATAACCTTCGAACTTCCTAGCGGAAGCAAAATAAGTAAGCTGTTATTACTCATGCAAGAGCAAAAATATTTTGCTTCCTTAATAAAAATATAAGTCAGGGTGTCCCAGTGCGGAAGTCAGGAAAAAGTTCATTTTCATGAATCTTTTGAAGACTGAGGCGGAGGACTGGCCGCTGCAAATCAGTGGAGGGTATGAATACCTGCTAAACCGCTGAATACACACTATCAGGAGAGATTTTTTTTGCCTGTTTACGTGACTGAAGATATTGATTTTGGACGGAGCAAATATTGCAGAATCAATAAATTTATCCTGGTTTTCAGACTTTTAAGAAGTTTCCTAACAGGATTGTTTTGTGAAGACTGAAAAACTGAGGACTGAGAACTAAATGCTATTCCGTAATATATTCATTCACCATTTCGATGTATTTGCGCTTTGCTTCTTCCACACTTATGCCTTTAATTTGTAGCAGGGCATTTAGTTTAAAAGCATTCCTTACATCTTTTCTACCCGGGGGAGTGATATAAATACCGCTGCTTTCCGTAGCCTGTTTGTAATAGGCATAGAACATTAGCATAATGTCTGGCGGAAACTTCTGGGAAGTATTGCTCGCCTTTTCGTATGCTTCCTGAAAGGCAGTATCAAGATCTTTTTCTGAAGACATGTGGGTGTGGTTTCTATGATTTCCTGGCGAGTACGGTAATACCTCCCTTTACTTTCTGATTGAGAGTCACCTCCAGTTCAGTTCCGAGGGGTAAGTATACGTCTACCCGGGATCCGAATTTAATGAATCCACTATCGCTTCCCTGCACGACCTCCCTGCCGACTTCGGCATAATTGACGATCCTTTTTGCCAGGGCTCCTGCAATTTGCCTGTACAGGACTTCTCCGGTAATTTCATTCTCCACCACTACTGTGGTTCGTTCATTTTCTTCGCTGGCTTTCGGATGCCAGGCAACAAGATATTTTCCGGGGTGATATTTACTGTATTTTACTTTTCCGTTTACAGGATGTCTTGTGACATGTACATTAATGGGGGACATAAACACCGAAATCATTAATCTTTTATCCTTGAAATATTCCTTTTCAAAAACTTCTTCAATAACCACCACTTTCCCGTCTACAGGAGCAACCACATGGGTGTCGCTAATATCGGTTTTTCTTTCAGGGTTCCTGAAGAATTGTACGATGAGGAAGAAAAGGATGATGGTGCCAATGAGGATCACCAGTTTGATCCAATCGGTTAAAATGAATGCTTGTGCAGCCAGGTTTACCAGGATTAGTAAAACCACTGTAACTGCCATTATTTTGTATCCTTCTTTATGAAACATAATTCAATAGATGTAAATAACCATAAACAAATGGGCTGGAAAATATGATACTGTCAAGCCGATCTAATAATCCGCCATGCCCGGGCATTAATTTCCCGCTGTCTTTCACTCCTGCCTGTCTCTTGAACTTTGACTGGATAAGATCTCCCAGGGTGCCGAAAATACTCAGAATCACGGCAAGTCCTAACCAGGTAAGAATGTTTAGAAGGTCTGTTATTAAAAACACCACATAACTTCCAAGTGCAGCAAACACCAAACCACCTAAAAAGCCTTCTATGGTTTTATTAGGGGAAATGCGTTCAAATAATTTTCTCTTTCCAAAGTTCTTCCCTACAAGATATGCAAAAGTATCATTAATCCAAATAAGACTAAAGATTCCAATCACCAGTTCCGGGGTAAAATCACCGTTATAACTTGGAATAAGCGTAAGGAATATAAGGGAAGCAATTAAGTAGAAAATGATAATGACGTACTTCTTTTTTTCAAAGAGTGGTATTTTGTGCACGATCACAAGGTCCTTTACCAGGAACATATTCACAAAAATAGTGGTTAGTAAAAGTGCAGTAGTACCATACGGACTCAGCCGTGCATAGCTGAAGAAATAGAAAAGAGCTACTAATAAAATATAACTGAGTATGCTGGTAAGTCGCAGTAAACGTTGTAGTTCTCTAAGGCAGATGAAGCCAAATAAGAGGAAAAGTGTAGTGAAAGCAAATTCAGATGAGAAAATAGAGACTACGAGAATAGAAACATACATTACACCCGATAATCCCCTGATAATATTTTCCTTCATGTTACAAATCTTCCAAAAGTAGCAAATATAGGTTTTTTGTACTACTTCCGTAACTCATGAAGTCTCCTTCCTTGTTGTTTTCAAAATTTTTTATGGTGGTAATATTAGAAGGTATACGGTCCCGGTTTTTGAATTTGATTCCCCGAAGTCCTTCTCCAATAGCGTCTACCAATTGGCTGGTGGAGGCCAGGATTACGAAATTATAGGGTAATTCTCCCAGTTTCTTTTCCTTGATTTGATTTGAAGAAATCAAAATAGAGCCATCATTGGCTATTAAATATTCACAGGTGGAAAGAAAGAAGGCAGCTTCCCCTGAAAATGTAAATTCTAAATTATAATCTGCAAACTTCTCCCTTAATCCTGAATCAAAGCAACAAGATTTCTTTTCATACCAATCATTTTCCAACATAATATTGTCGAAAACTTCCATCACTTCCTCATTACTCTCACAATAAAGGAATTTCCCACCATTATTTTTGAAGTTGAGCATGAACCGCTCATCTGTGGGTAATTTTACGTCTGGCATATACTTGCTACGGTCAGAATTTTCTTGTTGATCCTGACCTTTGTCTGATTTAGATTTAGGGTTTAAAAAATTTCTAAATAGACTCATATAAGTTTTAAGTATTACGCTGAGTAGCATTTTAACCAAAGGTAAAAAATCTTAACTTATACTTTTAGTAAATTAAGATTTTTTACCGGTTCATCAACTATTTTTCTTCTGAAGTATTATCAGTAGTAACTTTTTCAGTTTCTGGACCTGTCGGAAGAGACTTCTCAGTCACTGTTTCTTCTCTTACCGGCACTTCTTTTTTAGCATTTTCACCACTCATGATCTCATCCCTGCTTTTGTAGGGTCTTTTTCCGAAGATTTCTTCCAGGTTATCCTTGAAAATAACCTCTTTATCGAGCAGGATCTCTGCCAGCTGAGTCAGCTTGTCTTTATTATCTTCCAGTAACTTAATAGCTCTCTGGTACTGTGTTTCGATTAGGTTAGAAATTTCCTTATCGATCAATTCAGCAGTTTTCTCACTGTATGGTTTGGTGAAATTATATTCCCCCTGTCCTGATGAATCGTGATAAGTAAGGTTTCCTACCTGTTCATTCAATCCATAGATAGTGACCATGGCTCTTGCCTGCTTGGTTACTTTTTCGAGGTCGCTTAAAGCTCCGGTAGATATTTTGTTGAACATTACCTTTTCGGCAGCACGACCACCCATTGCAGCACACATTTCATCCAGCATCTGCTCGGGCCTTACAATAAGTCTTTCTTCCGGAAGATACCAGGCGGCTCCAAGAGATTGTCCACGAGGAACAATAGTAACTTTTACCAAGGGTGCGGCGTGTTCCAGCATCCAGCTTACGGTGGCGTGACCTGCTTCATGGAAGGCGATGGCTTGTTTTTCTTCAGGAGTGATGATCTTGTTTTTCTTCTCCAGGCCACCAACTATTCTATCTACTGCATCGAGGAAATCTTGTTTCCCAACGGCAGTTTTTCCTTGACGGGCAGCTATTAAAGCAGCTTCGTTACACACATTGGCAATATCTGCTCCAGAGAATCCCGGAGTTTGTTTTGCCATAAATTCTGTATCAAGTTCGTCTGCCACTTTTTTAAGGGGACGTAAATGAACATCAAATATTTCCTGTCGTTCCCTAACATCGGGTAGGTCAACGTAGATCTGACGGTCAAACCTTCCGGCTCTCATCAAGGCTTTATCCAGTACATCTGCACGGTTAGTTGCGGCAATCACAATAACATTGGTATTAGTGCCAAAACCATCCATTTCTGTTAACAGCTGATTCAAGGTATTTTCCCGTTCGTCGTTAGAACCAGAGAAATTACTCTTGCCACGGGCACGCCCAATGGCATCAATCTCATCGATGAAAATAATAGCGGGCGACTTTTCTTTGGCCTGTTTGAACAGGTCACGTACTCGGGATGCTCCAACTCCTACAAACATCTCCACGAAATCTGATCCTGATAGAGAGAAAAACGGAACTTTTGCTTCGCCGGCAACAGCTTTTGCAAGCAAGGTTTTACCGGTTCCCGGAGGTCCTACCAATAAGGCTCCTTTTGGGATCTTACCTCCAAGGGCAGTATACTTATCAGGGTTTTTAAGGAAATCTACAATTTCCTGAACCTCTTCTTTTGCACCTTCCAGTCCTGCTACATCTTTAAAAGATGTTTTGACATCTGTATTCTGATCAAAAAGTTTTGCTTTCGATTTTCCAATATTGAAGATCTGTCCGCCAGCACCGCCACCGGCACCACCGCTCATTCTTCTCATGATGAAGATCCAGATCCCTATGATAAGGATAAACGGAAGAAGCGTAAGCAAGATATCTCCCCAAACGTTGTGTTGAGATTCAAATACTACCGGAGTATTGATATTCTGTTCTGCTTTTACTTCCCGAATGTCATCTTCAAGATTTTGAAGATCTCCAAATTCAAAAGTGTAATCGGGGGTGTCTCCTGAAGGAAATAATTCACTTTCGGTAGTTCCCTGATGTACTTCTTTCGATTTTGCTTCTTCTGAAAGAAAAACGCGTGCCTGATTTCTATTTACTATAACCACTTTTTCAACATCTCCGTTTTCAAGGAAAGTCAAGAATTCGGCAGGGTTTGTTTTTTCAGGTTCATTGAACCCACTTCCGCTAAAGAAGTTAATACCAAGGAAGATCAAAATGATTGCGCCATAAATCCAATATGCGCTAAACTTCGGCTTCTTTGGGTCCAGATTTTTCTTAGGTTGCTCTTTGGCCATTCTCTGTTACTTAAATATCTTAATAATTTGTTTCAATGGATGTTGTTTTGGCATCTCCCCACAGGCTCTCAATATCATAAAATTCCCTTATATGCCTCTGGAAAACATGTACTACCACGTTTACATAATCCATCAGGACCCATTCGGCATTATCAGATCCCTCTATGTGCCAGGGTTTGTCTTTCAGTGATTTGCTAACCGATTTCTGAATGGAATTTACTATGGCGTTTACCTGCGTATTTGAAGTTCCGTTGCAGATAACAAAATAATCACACACGGTGTTTTCTATGTCCCGCAGATCCAGGATATCTATGTCATTTCCTTTTACTTCCTCGATCCCTTTGATTATATGTGCAATAAGTATGTCGTTGTTCTTTTCTTTTTTTGCCATTAAATTTATTTCTTTGCGCAAAGTTATTACTTTTTGCTCTTTTTAAGAGCAGGTTTTCGTAACATTTAACGCCTGCATTATCTATAGTTTACATATGCATCTTATCAAAGTTAATGCCATCAAATCAACAAACTCGTTTGCGCGTGAAATGTTTAAGGAAAAACCTGCTGTAACAGCTACCTGTATTGTTGCAAAAGAACAGTTAGAGGGCAGGGGGCAAAGGGGCACCAGCTGGATGGCAAATCCGGGGCAAAACCTTACATTCAGTATTCTATGGCCTAAGCCCGATGTGACTCCGGGGCACCAGTTTTTGCTCAGTGCCGTGGTGGCTACAGCCATTGTAGAAAGCCTTCAGAAATTTAGTGTGCCAAGGCTGAAGGTGAAATGGCCTAACGACATTATGGCAGCAAACCAAAAGCTATGCGGAATCCTCATCGAAAATGTTATTTCTGATGGTAAACTGGCTGCTTCTGTAATTGGGGTGGGACTCAACGTGAATCAAACCGACTTTGGAGGATTACCAACTGCCGGATCGATGAAACTGCTCACAGGCCATAACTTCGATCTGGATGAAGTTCTGGAGGGAGTGCTGAAGTCCATTGAAGATGGTCTTAGTGCCATGAAACACCTTCAGGATGAGGACATCATGAAGGTGTACAGGCGTCAGCTTTTTCGTCTTGGAGTACCGTCTACGTTTCAGTTACCCGATCTTACCATGTTCACTGGAATCATTGAAGATGTTTCCGAAAGCGGAAAACTTCTGGTGAAAACGGAAAATGAGACTATAAAGGAATTTGAACTTAAAGAAATTAAACTTTGTTTTTAGGCTTAAAGTTTAGCTGTGTTTTCTGCCAGATTGCCAATAAACTTTTTTAAAGGTCCCTTTACCATCATTGACATCATGGCATTAAATTTTCCGTGGAAGAATAACTGTGCTTCGCTTTGGTTTTCCCCGGCGTCTCCAATAACAACATCAAGAGAGAAATTAAATTTATCTGAGGTTGAACCCAGCACGATCAAATCTGGTTCTCTTGTATCCTGAATTTGAAGTTGAATTTCGGGCATTCCTTTTAATGCAAAAGCAAAAGTGTCTTTTGATTTAACTTCAAATTTCTCTTTGCTTTCGGGCATGATTTGCTCGTAATTTTCCACGTCTGTCAGGAAATTATATAATTCCTGCTGGCTTTTCTGTACAGTTACTTTTTGACTTTCTAATTCCATAGTTTTTATTTTTTCCAGTTTGCAGGATCTTTTCTCCAATCCTGTAAAGTTTCAGCTTCAGACTGATTGATGTAATTCGTTTTTTGAGCTACCTCCAGGAGATATTGATAATTGCTCAAGGTATGCAGTTCAACATTGGCCTCTTTAAAGTTTTCTTCCGCAGTATCAAAACCATAAGAAAAGATGGCAAGCATTCCCTTTACATTTCCTTTGGCTTCTTTAATTGCCTTTACGGCATTGAGGCTGCTTTTTCCGGTGCTTATGAGGTCTTCAATAACCACTACCGTTTGTCCTTCTTCAAGGTTTCCTTCTATTTGATTCTGGCGGCCGTGAGATTTTGCCTCTGGTCTTACATAGATGAAAGGGCGGCCTAAATATTCCGCAACAAGCATTCCAATTCCAATGGCACCGGTAGCCACAGCAGCAATGACATCTGCCCGGCCGTACAACTCTTCTACCTGTTTGGCCATGTTCTCTCTCACGAAATTTCTAATTGGAGGGTAAGAAAGTATAATTCTGTTGTCACAGTAAATAGGGGATTTCCATCCGCTGGCCCATGTAAAACTTTCTTGTGCATCAAGTTTTATTGCTTTAATTTGCAACAATAACTCAGCAGTCTTTCTTGCTGTTTCTTTATCTAAAATCATACTGCAAATGTATAAAGTTTTTGTAAATGATATTCCTATAATTCTTTCTACAAAAGAGGATATGGGTGAAAAATATACTTCCATACCTCTAAAGAAAGCCGAATTTAAGGCAATTATTAAAAATATCACCAACGGTAGGCTGCTCTATGTGAATTTGTACCATAAAAAAGAGGAGAAGCTTATTAAACATCTTTTAAAAAAATTACCTGTGGTGACTGCTGCAGGTGGTCTTGTTTTTAACCAAAAGGATGAGATCCTGTTTATTCACAGAAATGGCAGGTGGGATCTTCCAAAGGGTAAAGTTGAAAAAAAGGAAAGTCTGGAAGAAGGTGCCATTAGAGAAGTAGAGGAGGAAACAGGAGTAAAAGATCTTGAGATCACCGAATTTTTGCAGGAAACCTATCATATTTTTCAGCGAAACGGAAAGTATAAACTTAAGGTAACCCACTGGTACAGGATGAAAACCGATTATACGGGGCCTCTTGAACCTGAAGAAAGCGAAGGCATCAAAAAAGTGAAATGGAAAAATTCTGATAAAGCCAAAAAGGCTCTCGAAAAATCGTACGGGAATATCAAACTTCTTTTTCCTGAAGAATACTTATCTGGCTACGCGAAAAATTGGGTATCGTAAATGAGCTTTTTCGTAATGATCAGATTGTTTGTGTAGCCATTCCAGTTGTGCATACCAGCTGGCGGCAAATTCGCTGTCGTTTTGCTTTTTCTGAATAAACTCTTCCTCGATCTCGGGGTAATCCTCCAGGAGTTCTTCAGCAATATCTTCAAAAACATAAGGTGAAAAACCTTCTTTTTGCTGAAGAATGCTGTCGAAGAAATTCCAGTTGAAGAAGGAATCAGGAGCTTCCGGCTCCAGGGTTTCCAGGAGATATCTTATAGCAGGTTGATCTGTAGGGACAAAAATGTCACCTTCTCTTATCTTTATTTCAGTGGTACTTTTTTCTACCCTGGTATCATAATGAAGGTAATGTCCTTCATAGGGTGAATTCCTGGTTTGATATTCAGCTATGCGATAGGACTCTGCCTGTAAGACCGTATCTTTCTCGTAAACCTGCATCTTTACCTGATTTGCTTCCAATAGATCAATAACATTCCACCATCCCTGCGGAATGATATATCCCTTCGGAATCTTTACCTGTTGGGTGGGTTTGAAGTTATTGTAGTAGGTAACTTCTTTGGTAAATGGCTGGGTAGTATCGTATTCCAACCGCTGAAATCCGGTTATTTCACTTCTGATCTCCCGGCCTTCATATCCTTTAAACTGCAACGTAGATGGTTTTGTACTGTCGGGAATAAAATTGAATTCAAAATTGGTTATTTTTCTGGAGTTCCTGTTCGCCTGTGCACGCATTCTTTTGATGAGCTTCGTGTCCTCGTCAGTAATGTCGATCATAGACCGCATTAATTCGTATGTACCCAAAACTCTTTTGTCGTAAGGTTTTAGCATGTGCGTTTCTACCATCATTCCAAGGGTATTCCAGAGGCTGGTGTATCCCGTGGAGTATCTTGGCAGATCCAGAAACTGAGTAAAGCCTTTTTCGGGCACCTCGTTGAAAACATTCACATAGGGAGTAATATCCCACTCTTTTCTTTCAAGGGCTTTTCTAAGGCCGGGCATCATCTCTGTATGGAGATATTTTCCGAGGTCTCCTCCCAGTTTATTATGCTGTGTGAATAAATGAGTGAGGGTATATTGGTAATCGGCGCCATTGCTTACGTGGTTGTCAATAAATACATCGGGCTTTACTGTGTGAAAGATTTCGTAAAAGGCGAGGGTGTTTCGCGTGTCGGCTTTGATAAAATCTCTGTTAAGATCATAATTTTGGGCATTCCCTCTGAATCCGTAGCTTTTAGGGCCATTCTGATTGGTGCGTGTAGTTGAATTTCTGTTTAAAGCACCACCAATATTATAGACGGGAATAGTGGCAATCACGGTGTTTTTAGGAACTGTAATAGAATCCTGTGCCAGATCGCGGAACAACATCATAGTAGCATCAATCCCATCACTTTCTCCCGGATGAATTCCGTTATTGATCAAAAGGATACTATGATCTTGTCGTAACTCCTCAAGATCAAAATTTCCGTTTGGACTAAAGATTGCGAGATGCAATGGCTCTCCACTGTCTGTGATCCCCATCTCCTGAATGCTCACATTAGAATAAACTGCAGCCAGATTACTGTAGTATTCGATAACTTCCGGGTAAGTGGCTGTTTCTTTTCCTTCAGATTTTTCAAAAACCGTATCAAAATCATAATCTGTTTCAAGAATATAATTAGAAAAATCACAGGCACTAAAAATGAATAAAAGGAGTAGAACAGGGAAAAATCTCTTCATCTGGTACATATTGTTAGGCTGTAAACTTAGCCAAAAAGTCTAAAAGCAGCCAATATTAAACTTTATTCCGGCGAAATAGATTCCTGTTAAAGAAAAACTAATAGCTGTCGCAAACTTTTTTACAACCTAATTTCCGACTAATTTTAAAAAAAAATTTTATGAAACGTATTAAAAATCTGTATTTCCTGTTGTTTTTGCTGGTATTTCATTTTGCTGCATTTGCACAGGTGAATGAGGATCTAAGTGAGGAACGGAAAAATGAATTAGCCAATCGTCCTCCCGATGTTGTGGAAACTGCTGTTGGTCCTTTGACATTGGTACCTCCTTTTTCTTCGGAATCGGTGGAAAAGGAAAGTAAGGTCATCGGCTGGCCTGAAGATAAAACGCCCAAAGCTCCGGAAGGGTTTAAAGTGATCCGTTTCGCCGATGGTTTTCAGCATCCCCGTTGTACTTACATTGCGCCCAATAACGATATTTTTGTAGTCGAAGCGAATACCGAAAACAGTGCCGACAGAATCAGCATTTTAAGAGATACCGATGATGATGGTATGCCAGATGAACGCGGAATTTTTATGGAAAATTTAAATCAGCCTTATGGAATGCTGATTTTGGATGGTTATTTTTACGTAGCAAATACAGACGGACTTTACCGGTATCCATATGAGCCCGGCCAGATGAAAATAGAAGCCGAAGGTGAAAAGATCGTAGAACTTCCTGCAGGAGGATACAATAATCACTGGACCCGTAATTTACTGGCTGGAAAAAACGGAGATAAAATATACATTTCCGTTGGTTCTGCCAGTAATGTGGGGGAATATGGAATGGACAGGGAGGTGCGACGCGCAAATATCCTTGAAGTAAATCCTGACGGATCTGGAGAAAGAGTTTTTGCAGCCGGACTAAGAAATCCGGTGGGGATGGACTGGAATCCGGTGACCGGGGAATTATGGACAGCCGTAAATGAACGGGACAAAATCGGTAATAATCTGGTGCCCGATTATATTACGAGTGTACAGGAAGGTGGCTGGTATGGCTGGCCTTATTCTTATTTTGGGCAAATTCAGGATCCGCGTTGGGCAGAAGATCCGCATATGGAGCTGGTAGAAAAAACAATAGTGCCAGATGTTTCCGTGGGACCGCATACAGCATCACTCGGACTCGAGTTTTACACACACGATCAATTTCCGGAGAAATATAAGAACGGAGCTTTTGTAGGACAACATGGTTCCTGGAACCGTGCAGAATTTTCAGGCTATAAAGTAGTTTTTGTTCCTTTTGAAAATGGAAAACCGCAACAACCGGAAGATTTTCTTACAGGATTTATAGCCAACGAAGAAAGAAGCACCGTATACGGCCGGCCGGTTTGCGTAACTACGATGCCCGATGGTTCTTTGCTGGTCAATGACGATGATGCAAACATAATCTGGAAAGTTTCAGCTGAATAAAAATTTTACTATTGGAAAAGAATATCCTCATTTTTTTACTGCTTTTTTGCTCCGGAAATATATTTAGCCAGCAAGTAGAAGGAACCGTCCTGAACGCTGCTTCTGGAGAACCCATGGCCAGTGTTGCCATTAAAGTGGCAGATGCAACAACCGGAACCGTATCTGCAGAAGACGGAAAATTTTCCCTTGTGGTATCCAGGCTTCCGGTAAGGCTCGAATTCTCTGCGCTGGGATTTGTGAATAAAGAACTAACGGTGCGAAATGCAGCGGAAGAGCTTACGGTGTATTTATTTCCGGAGGCAGAAGCACTTTCCGAAATTGTGCTTCGCAGTACCATAATTCCTAACGAGCTGCGACAAACACCGGCAGCTGTAAGTATCATTTCTGAAACAGATTTTGAGCGTTTTGATGAAACAAATATTGTGAAGGTCATCAACACGGCACCCGGAGTATATGTGCACCAGGGGGCTTTAAACACAAATAAACTTAGTATTCGCGGGATTGGTGCCCGTTCACAGTACAGCACCAACCGCGTAAAAGCATATTTTGAAGAAATTCCCATTTCAACAGCCGAAGGGGAAACCACTTTGGATGATATTGACCAGTCGATGATAGAACGGGCAGAGATCATAAAAGGCCCTAACTCGAGCGTTTATGGCGCAGGACTGGGTGGCGTGATCAATCTCTACGCCGCAGATGCAGACGAGGACGGGACGCAGGCGAGCACCCGACATACCTTCGGGAGTTTCGGACTCATGAAAAACACAGTCAAAGCTGCACATGCTTCCGGATCTACCAATCTGGTAGCCGCATATAATCATCTTGAAAGTGATGGCTTTCGGGAAAACGGCGACTATGAGCGGGATTCCTTTACTGTTCACGGCCGAGTGAGCGGGAGTGATAACGGTACGCTCTCTGTTTTGGCTCAGTTTACAAGACTTATGGCGTATATTCCAAGTTCTTTAAATAGGGAAACTTTAGAACATGATCCCTCTTCCGCAGCTTACACCTGGGGTGCTGCTCAGGGGTATGAATCCTATGACAAAGGTTTGTTCGGCTTGTCTTACCGGCACAATTTCTCCGATAATTTTTATAATACCACCAGCATCTTTATGAATTTCAGGGATGCTTATGAACCGCGACCATTTGATATTCTGAAAGAAGAACAAGTAGCGACCGGTGCCAGGACAAAATTTAACTTCGGAATTGATCTCGCCGGAATAGAAACTGAATTCAGCGTGGGATCTGAAATTTACCGCGAATGGTATGACACGGCCACTTTTGAGAACTTATATGAGGATTTTCCAGGAGAGGGAAGTGTTGCCGGGAATAGCCTTAGCAACAATAATCAGGACAGGAATTACTATAACTTCTTTGCACAGTGGAATTTTGCCTTTTCAGAAGCATTTCAGCTGGAAACGGGAGTAAATCTCAATACCACGAAATACAAACTTACAGATCTTTTTAACCGTGATGAGGTAGATCAATCGGGTGACTACAGGTTTGAAACGATTCTTTCTCCGCGGATGGGAGCGGTTTATAATGTTTCTGAAAATAAAAGTGTTTATGCCAGTATTAGCCACGGATTTTCAACACCCACCGTTGCTGAAACTTTGACTCCTGAAGGGCAAATCAATACAGATTTAGAGCCAGAAACCGGAATTAATTATGAGGTTGGTTTTAAAGGAAACTGGCTCAACAACCAGTTATACACTGAAGTAGCTTTGTTTTCGATCCAGGTGGAAAATCTTTTGGTTGCAGAACGTGTAGGGCAGGATCAATATATTGGGCGTAACGCCGGAAAAACAGATCACAACGGTATAGAATTTCTCCTGAACTACAATTTCGATCTAACCCGGGGCATCCAGGCGAGACCCTATGTCAATGCTGCTTTTAACTTCTTCGAATTCGATGAGTTTACAGATGACGGAATCGATTACTCCGGAAACAAACTTCCCGGAGTACCCGAAAGAAGCATCACCGCAGGATTCGACATCTTTACCGATCCCGGCTTCAATTTTCATGCTGTTTTTCAGCATCAGGGAGAGATGCCGCTGGATGACGCCAACTCCGGATTCAATGACAATTATAACCTGCTTAACCTGAAAGCATCGTATAATCTAAATTTGCCGGGAGGTTTTGAAACCCAGTTTTTCGGCGGAGTCAATAACATCTTTGATGAAGCTTATGCTGCGAGTATCATCCCCAACTCCGTAGGCTTCGGAGGTTCAGCTCCCAGGTATTATTATCCCGGAAACCCAAGGAATTACTTTGGAGGAGTGCAACTGAAGTATTTGTTTTGAAATTGTGATGAAGTGGCGGAGTGAAGATGTGAAGGAGTGACATGCTAGGGAAATTAGTTTATGCACTTGTGGAAAAACGAAACAAAGATTACTTCCTCACCACATCGGGCACCATAAAGGTGTAATCACCGCCGTTTCTAATGACATCCCTTACAATGCTGGATGAAATATGGCTTTTTCCGGAGGAAGTGATCAGGAAGACGCTTTCAATTCCGGAGAGTTTAAAATTCGTTTGTCCGATGGCTTTTTCATAATCAAGATCAGTTCCACTACGCAGGCCGCGAAGGATGAAAGGAGCGTCCTGTTCTTTGCAAAAATCTACTGTAAGTCCGTTGTAGGTTGTAACTTTTATCCTCGATTCATTTTTATAGGTTTCCTCTAGAAAACGAACCCTGTCTTCCAGTGAAAACATATATTTTTTATCTGCATTGATCCCAATGGCCAGGATGATTTCATCAAATAAAGGCAAGGCTCGATCGATAATGTCTGTATGTCCTAAAGTGATAGGATCAAAAGATCCTGGAAAAACCGCTTTTTTCATAATGTCTTTTTCAGGTTTTTTAAATAAGATAAAGATCATGTATTTTAAATTGCTGCCTCTATTGCATTTCCGAAGAGATCCTGCAAAGAAATTCCTGCAGCTAATGACTGCTGAGGTAAAATACTGGCTTCGCTTAACCCGGGGGTGGTATTCATCTCGATGAAATGCGCCTGATTATTATGAAAAATAAATTCCGATCGGGTGAAACCTTTCATCTTCAGCTTGGAATAAATGAGCTTTGCTGCTTCCTGTACTTCCGAAGTTTGCTCTTCTGAAATTCTGGCCGGGGTTATCTCCTGTGATTTTCCGAGGTATTTTGCTTCATAATCGAAAAATTCATTTTCTGAAATTATTTCAGTTACCGGCAAGGCCAGTATTTTTCCTTCGTACATCACGACTCCTACGGAAACTTCTGTCCCGTCCAAAAAAGACTCTATGATAATCTCGTCATCCTCTTTAAAAGCTGTTTTTACTGCAGGAATAAGGTCGTCTTCATTTTTTACTTTGGTAATTCCGAAGCTGCTCCCCGCTTTATTGGCTTTCACAAAACAGGGCAAACCTACTTTTGCGATGATTTCTTCAGGATGCACCTCTTCCCCTTTATTCAGAAAATAATTGGTAGCAGTTTTTACGCCGTAGGGTTTTAAGACACTTATCAAATCCCGTTTATTAAAAGTGAGTGCCGCCTGATAAAATCCGCAGGTAGTTTGAGGGATTCCCAGCAATTCAAGATAAGCCTGTAAGAGTCCATTTTCCCCGGGAGTACCGTGAATGGTATTGAAAACACAATCAAAAGCGATGAGCTTCCCTTTGATGGTTACGGTGAAATTACTTCGGTTAATGGGGTAGGGAGTGTCATCATCGGCAACCACAAACCATTCTTTTTGAAGAATGTGTACCCGATAAGGATTGTATTTGCTGCGGTCAAGGTTCTTATAAACGACATTTCCGCTGTTGATGGAAATGCGGTGCTCATTAGAATAACCACCCATTGCGATGGCAATATTTTTCTTCATTACAAATAATACATAGTAAGTTCCGTTAACAAAAGTAGGACTATAAAATGAATGTCTGCAAAACCACCTGATTTTATATCTTTGTTTTTTTAAAGAACTCTATGAATTTCATTAAATTTCTTTTCAGTAAAACCTTTTTGCTGCAAATAGTTTTAGCCGTTGTGGCTCTGGTTTTAATTGTATTTATCACGCTTCAATGGCTGGATTATTCCACCAATCAGGATCAGCGTATTGAAGTGCCGAACCTTGCGAGGCTAAGTCTGGACAAGGTAGACGAGCGGCTGGAAGAGTTGGAGCTGCGCAGGGAGATTCTGGATTCGGCCAATTATAATCCTGATTATCCACCTTATTCAGTAATAGATCAGGTGCCACTTCCTGGAAAATATGTGAAGGAGGATCGAAAGATCTATCTAACCCTGAATCCTTCCGGATATCGAACCATTGAAATTCCCGCGAACCTGATACGAAGAACGAGAAGACAAGTAGAACCCACGTTGAGATCCATTGGCTTTGAAATTGGGTCGATTACCTATAAACCCGATGTTTCTAATGATGTTTTGGAATTACGCCATGAAGGCAAGAAACTGGAGCCCGGAACAAAACTGAAGGAAACTTCTAAAATTGACCTCGTAGTAGGGGATGGTTCTGAAAGATATGAAATGGAAGAGGAATCAGAAGAAAGTATAGATGAATTTGAAAGCGAGGAATATGAACTCTGAATATAATAACCCAGAACCTGAAGAAACTGATGATGAACTTTATGAGCATCATAAATTTGTAGCCGATAAAGGTCAGCAGCCACTTCGGGTGGACAAGTACCTTATGAATTATATCGAAGGTGCTACCCGAAATAAAATTCAGACAGCCGCGAAGGATGGTAACATCTATGTGAACGAAGTAGCTGTAAAATCAAACTACAAGGTGAAACCGGGAGATGTGGTACAGGTGATGTTCGAGCATCCTCCCTATGAATTCCTGCTTACTCCCGAAAATATTCCACTTGACATCGTTTATGAAGATGATGCTCTGCTCGTGGTGAACAAACCTGCCGGAATGGTAGTGCATCCGGGCCACGGAAACTACAGCGGAACATTAATCAATGCTCTGATCTATCATATTGATAACCTACCGCAGAACAGCAGTGAACGCCCGGGACTGGTACATCGAATCGATAAAGATACCAGCGGACTTCTGGTAGTAGCAAAGACCGAACAGGCAATGACCAAACTTTCAAAACAATTCTTTGACAAAAGCAGTGAGCGAGAATATGTTGCCATTGTATGGGGAAATGTGGAGGAAGATGAAGGGACTGTAGAGGGGAATATTGGACGCCATCCTAAAAACCGACTTCAAAATACCGTTTATCTTGGAGATGATGAAGATAAAGGAAAACCAGCGGTTACCCATTTTAAGGTGCTGGAACGTTTGGGGTATGTAACACTGCTTTCCTGTAAACTGGAAACAGGAAGAACCCACCAGATCAGGGTTCATATGAAACATATAGGGCATACGCTTTTTAATGATGAACGCTACGGAGGTGAAAGGATCCTGAAAGGCACTACTTTTACAAAGTACAAGCAATTTGTGGAAAATTGTTTTAAGATTCTTCCTCGTCAGGCTTTGCACGCAAAAACCCTCGGCTTTAAACATCCGGTTTCAGGAGAATGGATGAGCTTCGACACCCCGATTCCGGAAGATATGCAGGAATGTATCGAGAAATGGAGAAACTATTCAAAGAACCAGAAGGAGGTTATAGAGTGATCTCGCTGAATAGTGCTATTGTTTAAATAATGTTCGGATAATATTGTTCCGGCTATGGAAGTAGATTAATTTTTGGAAATGCTAGAGGATATCGTAAATTGAGGTATGACAAAAGTAGATCACATTAGGAATAAATTGATAAGTCAAATTTTGACTATCAAAAACGAGGAGTTTTTACTTGCCCTGGATACGCTAATTTCTTCAAGTGCGGAAAAATCTGGACCTTTTGAATTAACGAAGGAACAAGAGCTTATGCTTGCAATGAGTGAAGAAGACATTGCAAACGGCCGTACGATATCTCAAGATGATCTAAAGTCAAAATCACTTCAATGGCTGGAAAGCAAGAAAAGTTAGTCGTTGAATGGACTAAGACTGCAGAAATTCAATTTTTCCACATTTTAAACTATTGGACAGAGAGGAATAAATCAACACGGTACGCTGAAAACCTGACTGAACTGGTTTGGGAAAGAACCGAATTTATAGCTGAAAATCCATATGCATCAATAGAAATTGTTCTTCAGGATGTGAGAAAAGCCACTTTGGGACATTTCAGTATTTTTTACAGGATTGGTGAATCAAAGATTTTGATAATGGCATTTTGGGATAATCGTCAGGATCCAGAAAAACTCTACAGCATACTTAAGAATGATAATTTCCGATAAATCTCTTCGGAAAATCCCCTTAACTTTCCTTTCCATCAACTTTTTCAATAGCAATATTAAAAGTAAAAGGAGAGAGGCTTTTTTCAGTCGTACAGGAAGTAGTATTTTAGTACCTTAAACTAAAAAAAATCCAATTCCGGAAAATCTGCTTATATGAAAATAGTTATTTCCCCCGCCAAATCCCTTGATTATAAATCCAAACTTCCTACTACCAGAGGTACGCAACCTCCATTTCTGGAAACAACTGCAAAAGTAAACCGGAAACTTTCCAGGATGTCCAAAAAAGAAATTTCGGAATTGATGGGCGTCAGCGATAAGCTGGCAGACCTTAATCATGCGAGGTATCATGAGTTTGAGGAGGAACACAACAAAAAGAATTCCCGACCTGCCGTTTATGCATTCGCCGGAGATGTTTATACAGGTCTTGACGCCTATAATATCCCGACAGAAAAACTAGATGACCTTCAAAATACTTTACGTATTCTATCCGGCTACTACGGAATCTTAAAACCTTTGGATCTTATTCAGCCTTACCGCCTGGAGATGGGCACAAACCTTTCTGTTGGGAAGAAGAATAATCTGTACGAATTATGGCAGAAGGATATAACAGAATATTTAAATAATGAATTGGAGGAGGATGAGCTGTTTGTAAACCTGGCGAGTCAGGAATATTTTAAATCTGTTGATACAAAAGCGTTGAAAGTTCCGGTAATCACGCCGGTTTTTAAAGATTTTAAAAATGGCAAGTTAAAGATCATTTCCTTTTATGCTAAAAAAGCCCGGGGATCTATGGTGCGGTATATAATTGATTCTGAAGCAAAAACGTTTGATGATCTAAAAGCATTTGATTATGACGGCTACAGGTACAGTGAAGAAGAAACGGTTAAAAAGAATGAGCTTGTTTTTACGAGGTAAACTTCAGAAGAAAATGTGTTAAAAGTATTTAAAAAGCGGTGTCTCACCGCTTTTTTCTTTTTATTTTCTTCAGGAATCAGGAATTTCCATAACTTAGGATGTTAGTACAAATACAACCAAAAAAAAGCAGATTTAAAGGATGAAAATAAATAAGGTTTTAGTAGCAAACAGAGGAGAAATCGCTATCAGGGTTTTCAGAGCCTGCACAGAAATTGGAATACGAACAGTTGGTATTTACACCTTTGAAGACCGGTATGCCCTCCACCGTTACAAGGCCGATGAATCTTACCAGATCGGTGCCGAAAATGAACCTTTAAAGCCGTACCTTGATATTGATGCCATTATAAAGGTAGCGAAGGAAAACGACGTGGATGCCATCCATCCCGGTTATGGTTTCCTTTCTGAAAATGCTGAATTTGCCCGTAAATGTGAAGAGAACGACATCATCTTTGTAGGTCCAAAAGTTTCGGTCCTTAAATCTTTAGGGGATAAAGTGAAAGCCAAGGAAGTGGCTGTAAAAAATGATATCCCTATCATTCAGAGTAGTGAAAAAGATCTGGATAGTGTGGAAACTGCTTTAACTGAAGCAAAACAAATTGGATATCCCGTGATGCTGAAAGCTGCTTCGGGAGGAGGAGGACGTGGAATGCGGGTCATCAGGGATGAAGATCAGTTAAGAAGTGCATTTCCCGAATCTAAACGAGAAGCGAAAAATGCCTTTGGAGATGATACCATGTTTCTGGAAAAATTTGTTGAAAATCCGAAGCATATAGAGATCCAGATCGTTGCCGATGAACATGGAAATATGGTTCATTTGTTCGAGCGGGATTGTTCCGTACAACGCAGGTATCAAAAAGTTATAGAATTTGCTCCTTCTTTTGGTCTGGATGAGGACACAAAGCATAAACTTTATGACTATGCTTTAAAAATCTGTAAAGCGGTTGACTATAATAACATTGGAACCGTAGAGTTCCTGGTGGACGACGACGGAAGTATCTATTTTATAGAGGTGAATCCGCGTATCCAGGTAGAGCACACAGTTACTGAGATCATCACTAATATTGATCTTGTAAAAGCCCAGCTTTTCATTGCCGGCGGATATAAATTATCTGATAAGCAGATAAAAATTGAAAGTCAGGAATCCTTAAAAACCAACGGATTTGCCTTGCAGTGCAGGGTAACTACCGAAGATCCAACCAACGATTTTAAACCAGATTATGGTACGATCACCACTTACAGAAGTGCTTCAGGATTTGGAATAAGACTGGATGCAGGAAGTATTTATCAAGGGGTTTCGATCTCTCCTTTCTTTGATTCCATGCTGGTAAAAATTTCAGCAAGCAGCCGGACCTTAGACGGCGCCTGTCGAAAAATGCGTCGTGCCCTGGCAGAATTCCGGGTACGTGGAGTGATGACCAATATCGGTTTCCTGGATAATATTTTAAAGCACCCTACCTTCAGAAATGGAGAGGTTACTGTGAATTTTATTAAGGAACATCCTGAATTATTTGACATTAAAAAAGGCCGAAACAGGGCTACCAAAATGGTGCAGTTCCTGGGAGATGTTATTGTCAATGGAAACGAGGATGTAAAAAAGCCCGATTTAAAAAGAAAATTTATCAAACCGGTGGTTCCGTCTTATGATAAAATGGGAGGTTATCCCAAAGGTACAAAAGACCTTCTGACAGAGTACGGGCCTGAAAAATTTTCCAGATGGCTGCTTCACGAAGGAAAAGTTCATTATACAGATACCACCATGCGGGATGCACATCAAAGTCTGCTGGCGACCCGTATGCGAACTACCGATATGATGAAAGTTGCGGAAGGTTTTGCTAAAAACCATCCTGAAATATTTAGTTTGGAAGTATGGGGAGGCGCCACTTTTGATGTGAGTATGCGTTTCCTGAAAGAGAATCCGTGGGAGCGTTTAAGATTGCTCCGGAAAGCAATGCCGAATGTCTTACTGCAAATGCTGTTACGTGGCTCCAACGGAGTGGGCTATACGGCCTATCCCGATAACCTGATCGAGAAATTTGTCGAGCAGTCCTGGGAGAACGGGGTGGATGTGTTCAGGATCTTTGACAGCCTAAACTGGATGGAATCCATTGCGCCTTGTATAGAATATGTAAGAAAGAAAACCAACGGACTCGCAGAAGGTACTATTTGCTATACAGGTGATGTTATGGATCCTTCTGAAACGAAATACAATCTGGAGTATTACATACAGATGGCCAAGGACCTTGAAAACGCCGGCGCACATATCCTCGGAATTAAAGATATGGCGGGAATCCTGAAGCCCGATGCTGCTTTTGAACTGATCTCTGCAATAAAATCCAGGGTTCATATTCCAGTACATTTACATACCCATGATACTTCTTCAATCCAGGCTGCTACTTATCTTAAAGCCATAGAAGCAGGGGTAGATGTTGTAGATGTGGCCCTGGGAGGTCTTTCGGGATTAACTTCACAGCCAAACTTTAATTCTGTTGTAGAAATGCTGAGGTTCCATGACCGTGGAAGACAAATCAATTCCGAAAAACTGAATGAATACAGTCAGTACTGGGAAGCCGTGAGACGTTATTATTATCCGTTTGAATCTGGATTACAGGCAGGTTCGGGTGAAGTTTACAAACATCAGATTCCAGGAGGACAATATTCCAACCTGAAACCTCAGGCAGAATCTCTGGGTCTGGCAGACAGGTTCCATGAGATCACCGAAATGTACAGTAAGGTTAACGATCTTTTTGGAGATATTATAAAAGTAACTCCAAGTTCCAAAGTGGTGGGGGATATGGCACAGTTCCTCGTAAGTAACAATCTTAGTATTGAGGATGTACTTGAAAAAGGGGAAGATATTTCCTTTCCACAATCAGTAGTGAGTTTCTTCCGGGGAGAACTGGGACAACCTTACGGAGGTTTTCCGGAGAAAATTCAGAAGATCGTTTTAAAAGGCGAAGAGCCTTATAAAGAAAGACCCAATGCCCACCTTGATCCCATTGATTTCGAAACAGAATTTAAAGAATTTGAAAGTACTTTTAAAGAAGGACTGGGTAGGGACGTTGATATAACAGATTTCCTTTCCTATAAATTATATCCGAAAGTATTCACCGATGCATACAATCATCATGTGAAATATGGGAGTGTTATAAATCTTCCTACAAAAAACTTCTTTTACGGAATGGAAATAGGGGAAGAGATTATTGTGGAACTGGATAGAGGGAAAACCCTTTTGATTCAGCTTACCTCCGTTGGAGAAGCCGATGAAGACGGGATAGTGAAGATCTTCTTCAAGGTGAATGGACAAACCCGAAATATTGAAGTTCAGGATAAATCTGTAAAAGTTGAGAAGGTAGTTCATCAAAAAGTGGATAAAGAAAATAAAAAAGAAATTGGAGCTCCCCTTCAGGGATCACTGTCTTCAGTGCTCGTGGAACCGGGTGAAAAAGTCGACAAAAATCAGCCGCTGTTCGTTATAGAAGCGATGAAAATGGAAACCACGATTACAGCCAATGCTCCGGGAGAAGTAGATAAAATTATCCTAAAAGAAGGAACGATGGTATTTGCCGATGATTTAGTGGTGGTAATGAAGTAAGCACGAGTGGGACGCTCGCGCCATGTTGGAGATGAAAAACACAAGCGGCACGCTCGCGTCTGTTATGAAGTATTAGATAGGTAAGATACGAGCGTCTCGTTCGTATCAACCATATCTATTAGAGGTAATCTGAAAATATTACAGCATCACAAGATCACACCGTCACCAGTTCTCAAATCTCAAATTTAATTTTTCAAATCTTGCACATGTTTCACCACAAACATCCATATCCACCTTTTATTCCTGAGAATGCCACCAAACTCATCGCCGGTACCTTACCGCCTCCCAGGTTCACTACAGGCGAATTAAAGGAAGGAGATGTTGATTTTTGCTACGGAAGCCGCGACGGACTCTTATGGAAGGTAATTGATGAGGTATTTGAACTTGATCTGAAATACGAAACCACTGCAGAGGCAATTCGGCAGCGGGAAGATTTTCTGATCAAAAATAACATAGGAATCTGCGATACGGTAGAAAGTTGCCGAAGGGAAAAGATAGATGCATCCGACCTGGGAATGCAGGAGGTAGAATTAAGGGATCTGATAAAGGTCCTAAGAAAACATCCCACCATTAAAACCCTGCTTTTTACAGGCGGAAACAGCAAAAACGGACCTGAATTTTTCTTTAGAAAACTCCTGAAATTATATGATCTTAAACTGAAAGTAATTGCCAATGATGTGCCCCGGGTACACCAGTTTGTGCTGGATGGAAGGCTTATAAACACAGTTTCACTTACAGCACCTTCCGGCTCAGCTAACAGGGCCATCGGGAGCATGCAGCTTTACAAAGAACTAAAAAAACAAAACCCTGAATTCAATACAATTGATTTCAGGGTTTTGCAATACCGTCAATTTCTTGAAGAAGATTAGACGGGATCTTTTTGTTGAGGGTTTTTTATTTTACCTGGCCTTACATTAAACTTTTGTCGTTTAGGCCGTAGTTTTCCAAAACTACCAATTGAAATTTTTCCTCTTTTGGTCTTTTTGTCTCCTTTCCCCATTACTTCTTGTTTTGCTGGTCTTTTATGGTTTTCTCGTCAATGTCGAAATCATTGGTTCGCTCATCACGATTTCCTATTTCACCACTCAATGGGTCATTGTCACTTCTTCGTTTTTCTTTTCGTTGTCTGTGTTTATCTTCAATCTGTCCCATAGTCTTAGTTTTTAAATTCTATCTAATTTAAGAAATAAAGAAGATTATATCTATTAAAGACCTGTTATAAGTAGGTTAAACTATCTCAGAACTTTAACAAATTCAGAAATTTTATCCACCCCATGATGGGAGAGGTGCTTGATAAATGCACTTCCAATAATTGCTCCTTTAGAAAATTCAGTAGCTTGTTTGAAAGAGGCTGCACTGCTAATCCCGAAGCCAACGATTGTGGGAGTTTTCAGGTCAAGGTTAGAAATTCTTTTAAAATAATCCATTTGTTCATCGCCAAAACCTGTGGTGCCTCCCGTGACACTCGCACTACTAACCATATAAATGAAGCCGTTCGAGACATCATCAATGAAACGGATCCTTTCTTCTGAAGTCTGCGGAGTGATTAGAAAAACCGGGATAAGATCATATTTTTCAAAGATTTCCTGATAATGGGTTTTGTATTCTTCCACCGGAAGATCCGGGATGATCAATCCGTCAATTCCTGTTTCCTTACATTTCTGGCAGAATTTTTCCACGCCATACTGAAGTATCGGATTAAAATATCCCATTATGATCAACGGAATATTCACCGTTTTCCGGATATTAACTATCTGGCTGAACAGCTTATTCGTAGTCATTCCGTTTCTTAAGGCAGCCTCAGAACTTTGCTGGATAGTAGGTCCATCGGCTAACGGATCACTGAATGGAAGTCCGATTTCGATCATATCGGCTCCGCTTTTTTCCAGTGCTTCGATGATCCTTGCTGTATCTTCTATTTCGGGATATCCAGCCGTGAAATAGATGGAAAGCAACTTCTGACTTTCCTGTAGTTTTTGGTTGATGCGGTTCATTATTTTACTATTGAATTAAACCTCACAGGTTTCCAAAACCAGTGAAGTCTGAGAGTTGTTTATAAATTAAAATGTTCGATATAGGTGTTCAAATCTTTATCGCCACGTCCCGAAAGGTTGATCACCACCACATCATCTTCTTTAAATTTTCTCGTCTCAAAAATGGCAAGGGCGTGCGCCGTTTCAATCGCCGGAATAATCCCTTCCAGTTTTGATAATACTAATCCCGCGTCCATGGCATCTTTATCGGTCACGGAAATGAATTCTCCTCTTCCGGTGCGGAAAAGGTTCGCGTGCATCGGCCCAACTCCGGGATAATCGAGTCCGGCGGAAATGGAATACGGCTCCGTGATTTGTCCGTCTTCGGTTTGCATCAGCAGGGTTTTGCTTCCATGGATAATTCCCTCTTTTCCGAGAGCTGAGGTCGCTGCACTTTTTCCGCTTAAAACACCTTCTCCGGCTGCTTCCACAGCAATGATTCCCACGTCTTCGTTGTCAAGGTAATGGTAAAACAAGCCGGCGGCATTACTTCCGCCACCAACGCAGGCAACCACATAATCCGGATTTTCTCGTCCTTCTTTTTCCTTCAGCTGGATCTTTACTTCTTCGGAAATCACACTCTGAAACCGCGCCACCATATCGGGGTACGGATGCGGCCCAACCACAGATCCTATGATATAATGTGTATTTACCGGATTATTGATCCAGTCCCTGATAGCCTCATTCGTAGCATCCTTTAAAGTTCTGCTGCCCGATTTTGCCGGTACCACAGTGGCTCCCAGCATCTTCATTCGTGCCACGTTGGGTGCCTGTCGGGCAATGTCAATTTCACCCATATACACCACGCATTCAATTCCCATTAGTGCACAAACAGTAGCCGTGGCAACGCCATGCTGCCCTGCTCCGGTTTCTGCAATCACACGGGTTTTTCCGAGTTTTTTCGCCATCAGGATCTGTCCGATGGTGTTGTTCACCTTGTGCGCTCCCGTGTGGCAGAGATCTTCTCTTTTGAGATAGATTTTTGTGTTGTATTTTTTGCTGAAACCTTCAGCAAAATATAGCGGAGTAGGACGTCCCACATAATCTTTCAAAAGCTGTTTGAATTCCTTCTGAAAAGATTCTTCTTTCATTATTTCCAGGTACCGTGTACGAAGTTCCTCCACGTTTGGGTACAACATTTCAGGAATATATGCTCCTCCAAAATCGCCGTAATAGCCTCGCTCATCTACTTGATAAGTTGTTTTCATTGTATGTTTTTTTACCTTTGAGGTATGATTGTTCTTAATTCTTTCAGGGTATCCAGGTTTTTGAATCCCGGTTCCAGTTCAAAACGGCTATTTACGTCAATGCCGTAAAATGCCTTCGAAAACTCAAAATCTTTCAACCTGCCGATTTCCTCCAATCCGATTCCTCCACTCAGGAAAAATGGAGTTTCTGAAGGGTAATTTTTTAAAACTTCCCAGTCGAAAGTGATCCCGTTTCCACCTTTGGCTTTGCCTTTGGTGTCAAAAAGAAAGAAATCTACCTTGCTTTCATATTGCTGGAGAATGCTGAAATCAAAGGAATCTTTTACCGAAAACACTTTAATTATTTCCAGACCTACGGCTTTTAAAGCTGCGCAAAACTCCGGACTTTCTTTCCCGTGTAACTGAACCGCCTGTAATTCATGTTTTTTAACTTTTTCCAGAATAAAATCTAAAGAGGCATCTACAAAAACTCCTGTCTTTTTAATCGCTTTATCCAGTTCTGGAATAGCAACCTCAAAATTCCGTGGAGATTTTTCGAAAAATATGAATCCCAAATAATCTGGCTGAAGTACTGCCACCTGCTCAATGTTCTCAGGAAATTTCATTCCGCAAATTTTCAGCTTTAGACCTCTCTGCCCATCGGGAAAAGGGCGCGATTTTTCTTTATTTTTCAGTTCGGAATTCATCTCTGTGCTTGATTACTTTTTGGATTTTAATTCCCTGATAAATTCTTCTGCACTTTTTCCGGGATCTTCGGTTTTCATGAAATTCCCACCAATCAGGAATCCTTTGAAATTATATTTCTGAAGGTCTTTGATAGCTGCCGTGCTGCTAATACCGCTTTCAGAAACCTTTACAAATTCCGACGGGATCTTTTCTGAAAGTTCTTTGCTGATGTTGGTATCAACATCAAAATTTTTCAGGTTTCGGTTGTTCACACCTATCATGTCGATAGAAGACATGATCGACTTCTGTAGTTCTTCCTCGTTATGAACTTCAAGCAATACATCCATTCCCAGGCTTTTTGCCAGTTCCGAAAATGCTTTTATTTCCTTTTTGTTCAGAAGAGCTGCAATTAGCAAAATTACATCTGCGCCAATGGCTTTGGATTCCAGGATCTGGTATTCATCGATCATAAAATCTTTCCGGAGAATCGGAATTTTTACCTCTTCACGTGCAGCAAAAAGATCGTCCATAGAACCTCCGAAATAGATCTCATCTGTAAGAACTGAAATTCCCGATGCACCGGCTTTTTCATAACCGCCGGTGACCTGCTTAACATCTGCATTTAAATTTAAATCAGGAACGGAAGGGGAGCGGCGTTTAAATTCGGCAATAATCCCGGTGTTGCTGTCCCGCAGTTGCTGACTCAGGGAAACACATTTTCGGCTGAATCCCGGCATCAATTCCAGGCTTTTCATGGGAATCAGGTCTTTCTTTTCTTCTACTTCGGCTCTTTTATCAAGTGCTATTTTTTCTAAAATATTCATTTGTTTTCTCAGTTGTTTTAATCCTGTTTTTATTCAGAAAAGAATTAATTTTTGCTGATCTCCTTTAGTTTGGTAAAAGCTGCCAGCCCCTTTCCGGAAAGGAGAGATTCTTTTGCTTCATCAAAACCTTGTTTTGGAGCCAGATTTTTGGCCGTGGCGATGGCCATTCCGGCATTGGCACAAACTACGTTGTTTTGGGGTGCTGTGCCTTTTCCACTGAGGACGTCCATAAAAATTTGTGCAGCAGATTCAATGGAACTTCCGCTTGCAATATCTTCTTCCTTTATTTCCTGAACCCCGAAATCCTGAGGTTTCAAAATTCCTTCAGAATTATTGGAAATCACTTTAGTATTTCCTGTCAAAGAAATTTCATCATAACCATCCAGCGCATGTAAAATAGTAAAATTTTTATCGGTTTTCTGATAAAGATAACCATACATCCTGGCCAGCTCCAGATTAAAAACTCCAACGACCTGATTCTTCGGAAATGCAGGATTTACCATGGGCCCCAGCATATTGAAAAAGGTTTTTACACCCAGATTTCTTCGGATAGGTGCTACTTTTTTCATTGCCGGATGAAAAAGTGCCGCGTGTAAAAAACAGATCCCAGCTTCATTGATGCTCTTCTCCAAAAAATCACTTTCATTGCTGAATTTGATACCCAGGTATTCCATCACGTTGGAACTTCCGCAGCTGGAAGAAACCCCGTAGTTCCCGTGTTTTGTAACATTGACTCCGGCCCCGGCTGTTACAAAAGATGATAAAGTAGATATATTAAAAGTGTCTTTTCCATCGCCTCCCGTTCCGCAAAGATCGATTGGATTGTACTGTTCCAGATCTACCGGTAAACACATTTCCAGCAGTGCATCCCGAAACCCTTCGAGTTCATCAATGGTTATGCTGCGCATCATATAAACGGTGAGAAAAGCAGCAATCTCGCTTTCGTTATAGTCGCCCTGGGAAACATTCACCAAAGCTGCTTTTGCTTCTTCTTTAGAAATGGTTTCGTGATTTATAAGCCTGTTAAGTAGTTGTTTCATCCTCTCTTAATATAGTTGTCTAAAAAGTCTGCTTTTGACATCAACCTGAACTAGTTTCCGGTTCTAATGAATTCTGATTAAATTATTGTTTAGATGCTGAAATCCATTCAGAATGACGTTTTTAAAGATTTTTCAAACAGTCGCATTTTTAGTTTATTGGTTAATTAAATTATTGTCAACTTTCCTGAGCGTTTTTTTAAACCTTTTGCTGGACGGCTTTGCCTTTTCCTTCAGATGCTTTGAAGGAAGGGCTATTTACCCAGTTCTCCAGCATCTTTTTTCCCTGCGGAGTTAAAACCGACTCAGGATGAAATTGTACTGCCCGGACATCAAAATCACGGTGGCGCAGCGACATTACCTGTCCGTTTTCATCGTAGGAAGTTGCTTCGAGACAATCAGGAAGTTTTCCGTCCACTACCCAGGAATGATACCTTCCTACTTCCATCTCCTGTTCGAGTCCGTTGAACAAGGATTCATCCTGTACACATACTTTGATTTTGGAGGCCACTCCGTGAAAAACATCCGGAAGGTTCTGTAATTTTCCTCCAAAAACTTCCCCGATGGCTTGTTGTCCAAGACAGACACCAAAAATACTTTTTGAAGGAGCATAAGTGGAAATAATTTCTTTTAAAAGTCCGGCTTCATCGGGAATTCCGGGACCGGGAGAAAGAAGGATTTTATCGTATTTTTCTACTTCTTCTATAGTTAATTCGTTGTTTCGCCTCACCGTGACCTTGCATCCTAAATCTTCGAGATAATGCACGAGGTTGTAAACAAAAGAATCATAGTTATCAATTACGAGGACCGATGGACCTGTTTGATCCTGTGTGGAAGGTCGTGAAGTTGAATTATTGCTGTTCATATTTTTTGTTTTAACTCCCCTTCTTTAAAAGGGGAGGGAAGGATCTTATATTTCTTCCGCTATTTTTAATGCCTTGGTAAGGGCTCCCAGTTTATTGTAAATTTCCTGAAGTTCGTTTTCTTCTTTAGATTCAGAAACAATTCCTGCTCCCGCTTGAAAATGTAATTGGTGATTTTTGCTCAGAAACGACCTGATCACGATGGCGTGATTGAAATTACCTTCAAAATCCATAAACCCGATAGCCCCGCCGTAAAAATCCCGGTTTACGGGTTCATATTTTTCAATGAGTTGCATGGCTTTATGCTTTGGGGCACCACTTAAAGTTCCGGCCGGGAAAGTGTCGGCTACTACCTGCATGGTGCTGGTGTTAGTATGCTTTTTCCCTGTAACCTTACTTACCAAATGGATCACGTGTGAGAAAAACTGGATTTCCTTATATTTCTCCACTTTTACTTCGCTGCCGTGCCTGCTCAGGTCGTTTCGGGCTAGATCTACCAGCATGACGTGTTCTGCATTTTCCTTTTCATCTGCAGCCAGTCTTTTTGCACTTTCAGCATCTTCTTCATCATTTCCGGTGCGCTTGAAAGTTCCGGCGATTGGGTGGATTTCTGCCTGTCCGTCTTTTACCACCAGCTGTGCCTCGGGAGAACTTCCGAAGATTTTGAAATCGCCATAATCGAAATAAAATAAATATGGCGATGGATTCACATTCCTCAGTGCCCGGTATACATTAAATTCATCCCCTTTGAAATTCTGAGAAAAGCGGCGTGAAAGGACCAGCTGAAAAACATCTCCCCGGAAGCAGTGTTGCTTCGCTTTTTCCACATTTTGCTTGTAATCTTCATCGCTGATATTTGAGACCGCTTCACCTTCCGTAGAAAAATTATAAGAAGCAAAATTCTTTACTTTCAAAAGCTGTGCGATCTCCTCCAGGTTATTTTCTGAATCGTAATTATGATCAAAAATATAAGCTTCGTTGTTGAAATGGTTGATCGCAATGATGTTCTGATAAACAGCGTAGTAAATATCCGGAATTTTAAGATCTTTTTCTTTTTTGGTGATCTCTACATTTTCAAAGTAGCGAACGCCATCATAGGCGATATATCCGAATAAGCCTTTGTTGATGAACTTAAAACTATTATTCTCTGTTTCAAACTGCTGAGAGAATTTATGAATGGCTTCAGGAATATTGACTTCGGAAGTAATCTTGGTTTCAGTTTTAGATTTATCGGGAAAAGTTTGGGTAAGAAGTTCATTTTCTACCTTAATGGAAGCAATGGGATTACAGCAGATGTAGGAGAAACTGTTATCGCTGCCGTGGTAATCACTACTCTCCAGAAGCAGACTATTCGGAAATTTATCCCTGATTTTCAGGTATACACTTACAGGAGTAATGGTATCTGCAAGTAGTTTTTTATAGGTGGTTTTTAGTTTGAACATAAAAAAATTTTAAAGTATGGGCAAAAAAAAAGGCTTGTCGTGATGACAAGCCTTTGTATAATTTTTACATACAGGAGGTTTTGCTCACGACGTTTGACGTAAGTTGTTCCACCACCAGTTATGTGCTAAATTTTTCTTCATTTGAATGACAAATATAGAGATCAAAATTTTTAAAACAAATTTTTTTTACATCTTTTCAGCAGAAAGTTGGCCCCTATAAATTTGTTTTCTAAAGATGTTTGTGCAGCCCTGAACAAATAGGTTTTATATCTTTGTAGGGCATGGTGAAAAACCGTGCAGTAAATGAACTGTAACTTAATAACTGAAACAGCTATGAAAGATTTGACCAAAGAAGAATGGAAAAAACAAATAAGCGGTGATGATAATGCCATGATCCTTGATGTAAGAACTGAAGAGGAAGTGCAGGAGGGATACATCCCGGAATCCAAAAATATCGATATTTATAAGGGTCCGGAATTCGTTAGTGAAATTGAAAAGCTGGATAAATCGAAGAATTACTACGTGTATTGCCGTTCAGGAAAGCGAAGTGCGCAGGCCTGCAGCATCATGGAGCAAATGGGATTTGAGAATACCAACAACCTCCAGGGTGGATTTATGGAATGGGATGGGGACGTTCAGCAGTAAAACTTTTGATTACCTGGGAAATGTTCCGGTTTTGTCGGTTCTTCCTGAAAAATAGAACCCTGAACTTTGATTACAGATGTCTTTGTAACTGATTTTCGGGGTTTTTTGTACCGAGCAGAAAATGCTGAATGCTTTTAATTTAAGAAAGTAGCTAACAGCAACACCCATCCTGTGAGCAAGAGCAATCCTCCCAAAGGAGTAACCGGGCCTAAAAATGTCATTTTCTTTCCTTTTGCTCCGCTAATGGTGAGGCCGTAGATACTAAATGAAAAAAGTATTATTCCGACAATAAAAGACCATCCCATTATTTTCTCCATAGTATTCAAAAAATCTAGCTGAAATCCAAGGATGAGTAGTGCCAAAGCATGGTACATCTGGTACTTTACTCCGGTTTCAAAACTTTTCAATTGATCTTCCGAAAAAATTTTCTTTAAAGCATGTGCGCCAAAGGCTCCAATGACAACAGTAAGCGCTCCAAATACAGCAGCCGATATAAGGATAATTTCTTTCATTATAGTAATGTTTTGGAATCAAAGTTCGGAAAATAACAGGAAGAATTCTCTGTTGTCTGAAGAATGTGCTATTTGTTTAAATAAAAAAGGGAGATCCCCCAATCTCCCTCATTCATTCATTGATTACCAGATCGTACCCTACTTATTAGATCGTGATAATTGTAACTCAAATAACACCAGCAAACATACTAACTTATGCATATATTTTTTCTGGGGATTTTTCCCCTATTTTCAATTTTTAATTGAAATATTTTGAAAAAGCGAAAATAAAATTTTTCACAATTTTTGAATAAACATCGATATTCATGATTGTTTTAATCCCATGGAAGAAAAAACCTACCTACATTCTTCATAACCATTCTTATTCTTTAAAAACGTACAGGGAAGCCAAGTCCACTATGGGATTTTTATATTAGTTGTGTGGGTAGCACTGTTATTTAAGTAATTGGTATGCAGGTTAATACAATTTATTAGGGATGTTTATATCCCTTTGGAATCATGTTTTACAACACATTAGCATTGCTGCTTCACATTTGTTTTGTAGGAATTTACAGTCTTTAACTTTATTTTAAGAAATTAAAATTCTTGTAGTATGTTAGATTTATCCACTAAAATTTAAAGAGATAGAAATTTACTTTTGTGACTATACATGCTTCTTTTCATATGAAGAGGTGACATAAGGCACATTTTTTTAATAATAATTTTTACAGGGTTACTTAAGGATAAATTTGGTTTTTCAACGATAGTCGTAAGAGTGGAATGAATGTTTCCTATCTTCAATATTCCGTAAAATTCTTAAAAAAATGATAATTACTCAACAAAGTCCTGGGGAGTTAGGTATTTTTTGCATAAAATTTAATTATTTAAAATACTGGAGGAACTATTAATAATTCTAAACGTTTTTAGAAAATATTAACAATTTAATATTCAGGGAATTATGAATAATTTATACTTTTAACTATATAAAATTGTTTCCCCCTCCCCCTTTGATCTTTAATTTTCTTTCTATTTATTTAGGAAGAAATAGAACATCTGAACCTCGTGAGAACTGTACTGTGACTCACTCGGCGAAGCCGTGAAAAAATAGAATGTCTTTATCCTTTGTAGATAACATATAAAATATGATCAAAAAATTCCTTTCTCCCGCAAACTGTTAAGATTCCGCTCAATATCTCTACTGGAATTTTCTCCCTCTCCCTTTAATTAAACTTGATATTTCTGAAATAGCGTATAAAACCGCCGTATTCATTAGCGATAGCCTTTTCTATTTTTAAATAAAATATTCTAATCTAAACGAACTTTTTTAGTAAATGCTTTAGAAAGTTAATAAAAGCCTAAATGCAAAAAAGCAAAAGAACATTGAACAGCTAAACAAATCCAATAGATCATTATGTGGTACGTCCTATACACCCGGCCAAAAGCCGAAAAAAGAGTTGCAGAAACTCTGGAAAAAGTTCAAATAGAAGTTTATTGTCCAATGACTACCGAGATCCGGCAATGGAGTGATCGTAAGAAGAAAATAACTGTACCATTGTTTCGATCTTATGTCTTTGTAAGATTAAAAGAAAAGGACAGACATAAGGTTTTTGAGGTACCAGGCGTCGTCCGATATCTGTATTGGTTGGGAAAACCCGCTGTTGTGAGAGATTTGGAGATTGAAATCATCAAGAATTGGATCAGTCAAGAAACAGTGGAAGAACTTGTAATACACCAACTTTCGGAGGGAGAAAGGATACGGATCTTATCTGGTGCTTTTAAAGATGAAGAAGCAATTATTGAAAAAATTGGACCAAAAAGGGTGCGCCTTATTCTTATCAGACTTGGATGTATCGTGAATGCGAGAATTAAAGACCTTATCCCCACACCGATAGCGGTGTGAGAGGTGAAATATATGTTCCCTCCGATTCCATCGTCCTTCCATTTGTAGAGATCATTTATTAGAAAATATCCATAGCGGATGTCTAAAAGTATTCCTGAAATGGAGGTGTACTCCCCTTACTGATTTTATGGTTTAATTTTTATACCTCTTCCAGCTGGTGGAGCGGACAGCAGGTAATGATGTTTTTAAGTTATTCAGGATTTTGAAAAATTGTGAGACTTTCCCTGAGTAGGCAATAAAGAATCTTTAATTACAAAGTCTGCCCCAGGTGGGAGCCCAAGATAATGTTGAGCTTCAGAGCAAGTAGACCATAAGCTACGAAATCAGGTTATAATCACCTTACAGAATCCACCCTTTACTATATAAGCAGCCATAGTATTTGCTTCTAAGCAGGAACAGTTTCTCTTGGTAACGGAGTAGCCGGAAGGGTAAAAAGTTTTGGAAAATCGATTCCTGTTTGGACCTCACACATATATTGTACCATTTGGGGGCCTGGGTTGAAACCGGCTGTTACTATTTGCAAACGAATGGTCATAAGGGTTTGGAAGAATATGCCTTAATAAATTAAAACATACACTTATCAATGATGAAAGTAGCATTAATTACAGGGGTTACTGGTCAGGACGGATCCTACCTGAGTGAACTTCTTCTGAATAAAGGGTATATAGTCCACGGTATTAAACGTCGTGCGTCTCAGTTCAACACGGAGCGGGTAGATCATCTGTATCAGGATCCGCATGTGGAAAATCGAAATTTTATCCTTCATTACGGGGACATGACAGACAGCACGAATCTTATTCGGCTCATACAGACCATTCAACCCGATGAAATCTATAATCTTGCGGCTATGAGTCATGTGCAGGTGTCCTTTGAAATTCCGGAATACACAGGAAATACAGATGCACTGGGTACTCTGAGAATATTAGATGCGGTAAGACTGCTAGGACTTGAAAAGAAGGTAAGGATCTATCAGGCTTCCACTTCGGAACTTTACGGAAAGGTCCAGGAAGTCCCGCAGAGTGAGACCACACCCTTCTATCCCAGAAGTCCTTATGCCGTGGCAAAATTATATGCCTACTGGATGACAGTAAACTATAGAGAAGCTTACGGAATGTTTGCATGTAACGGAATTCTTTTTAATCACGAATCACCTATGAGGGGAGAGACCTTTGTCACCCGAAAGATTACCCGGGCTGCTGCCAGGATTACTCTTGGGCTCCAGGACAAACTTTATTTGGGAAATCTTGATGCTCGTAGGGACTGGGGGCATGCAAAGGACTACGTGCGTATGATGTGGATGATTCTTCAGGCAGACGAGCCGGAAGACTGGGTCATCGCTACCGGGGTAACTACTACCGTCAGGGATTTTGTAAGGTTGGCTTTTGCAGAAGTGGGAATCCATTTGAAATTTGAGGGAGCCGGTGCTGCCGAAAAAGCTTATGTAGTGTACTGCGCAAATCCCGAATATCAGGTCGAGGAAGGAAAAGAAGTGCTGGCAGTGGATCCACGTTATTATAGACCCACTGAGGTGGAACTGTTGGTGGGAGATGCGACAAAAGCAAAAACCAAACTGGGATGGGTTCCAGAGCACGACCTCCATTTTCTTGTAAAGGAAATGATGCAACACGACCTTTATTTGATGCAAAAGGAAAATAGTCTCAGAGAATCCGGGTTCAGGATACTAAACTATTTTGATTAAAAAAATCAAAAACATAGCCGATACCGTTAACCTCTTATTTAAAACAGACAGAACAAATAATTTTTTTAACAGGATAGAATTTTAGGGCCAAATTGAGCAAAAATGAAAACAGATTCCAAAATATACATTGCAGGACATCGCGGTCTTGTAGGTAGTGCTATCTTCAATGATTTGAGAAAAAAGGGTTATTCTAATCTCGTAACTCGTACCCGGCAGGAGTTAGATCTTATAGATGCTAAAGCTGTTCTGAGTTTTTTCGAAAACGAAAAACCTGAATACGTGTTTCTCGCGGCTGCACGTGTGGGAGGAATTATATCGAACAATATATATAGGGCTGATGCAATTTATCAGAACATAATGATACAGACTAACGTGATTCACGCCAGTTACCTTCACAAGGTAACAAAGCTCATGTTTTTTGGAAGTACTTGTATTTATCCCAAAGACAGTCCACAACCTATAAAGGAAGAATATTTACTTACCGACCCTCTGGAATATACCAATGAGCCTTATGCCATAACGAAAATTGCAGGTATTAAGATGTGTGAGAGTTACAACCTGCAGTACGGCACTAACTTCATTTCAGTAATGCCAACAAACCTTTACGGACCCAAAGATAATTTTGATCTTGAAAAATCCCATGTATTGCCAGCCCTTATCAGGAAGATGCACTTGGGAAAGGCCCTGGAAAATGACAATTGGGAGGCTATAGCAGATGACCTCAATAAGAGGCCTATAGAAGGTATTGACGGGAGCCAGGGAAAAGATGAGATTATAAAGATCCTTCACAAATACGGGATTCGGCGTATTCACAATTCCGGGATGCGACTTAGCGAAGGTACGGAAGCAGATTCGACAGTGGCTATAGAGATATGGGGCAGTGGAAAGCCACTTCGGGAATTTCTGTGGAGTGAGGAAATGGCAGATGCCTGTGTTTTTTTAATGGAAAGGTATGATTTTCAGGATATAGTGGAGCTCCAGGGGGAAATGAGCGGGTTTACTAAAGAAATAAGAAACACTCACATTAACATAGGTACCGGGAGGGAAATAACAATTGCACATCTGGCAGAAATTGTAAAGGTGATCGTGAAATACAAAGGGAAGCTATTTTTTGACACCTCCAAGCCTGATGGTGCGTATAGAAAACTTACAGATGTCTCCAAACTCAGAGCTTTGGGATGGAAATATGACATCGAGCTGGACGAGGGAGTTTATAGGTTGTATATGTGGTATAAGTCCAGTGTGTACAACTCTAGCCCTGTAAAAATATAACTCTCATAGCTGTCTGTCAATACAAAGATCACGCTACGGCAGCTTTTTACTTCACTTTAACCAAAACTTTCTCATGATAAACGTTGGAATTATAGGATACGGATACTGGGGTACCAACCTTGTAAGAAATTTTTTTGCAGCAAAGAACTGTTGTGTCAAATCTGTGGCTGACTTTCGGCCTGAAAGGTTACAGCAATTGGAGCGGTCCTTTCCCTCTGTAAAGGGAGTAAAACATGCCCTGGAGATCATCCAGGATCCCGAGATCAATGCCGTGGTTATTGCTACTCCTGTTTTTACGCATTTCGAACTGGCCAGGGAGGCAATCCTTGCAGGGAAAAATGTGTTGTTGGAAAAGCCCATGACATCTTCCGTAGAAGAGGCTGAAATATTGATTGATCTGGCTGAGCAGAAAGGAGTGCTCCTGATGGTGGATCACACTTATCTTTACACTGGAGCTGTAGAGAAAATGAAGCAGCTAATCGATCGCAGTGAATTAGGGTGTATAAAATATCTGGACTCTACCAGGATCAACCTGGGACTATTCCAGTCGGATATAAACGTCTTGTGGGATCTTGCGCCCCATGACCTTTCCATCCTGAAATATCTGGTATCAGAACAGCCATACAGTGTGAATGCCCGAGGCATTACGCACACGGAAAACCGGATAGAGAACATCGCCTACCTTACGGTGAACTTCCAATCCGGACTCATTGCTCATTTCAATTGTTCATGGAGCAGTCCCGTGAAATTGAGAATGATGCTCATTGGTGGTGATAAAAAGATGATTCTTTTTAATGATCTGGAACCAACGGAAAAGATCAAGGTCTATGATACGGGATACAGTTATGCTACAGATGAAGAAAAGAAGCAGGTTTTGGTCGACTACAGGACAGGTGACATTCATGTGCCTAAAGTCGCAACTTCAGAGGCCCTGTTAAATATGGCGGAAGATTTTATTAGTTGTATTGAACAAAAAAATACCCCAAAATCTTCCTCATATCTTGGTCTGGAGGTCGTCCGTATTTTGGAAGCCTCTACTCAGTCAATTCGGAACCATGGAAAAGAAGTCATATTAGAACCTTCGTATGCTGCGGCTCTTATGCACTCATAATAAGCGATAAAATGGAAAAAATAACAGTTGAGAATGAGAAACAAAGTCTCCAAAATGTGAGACTGGGTAAGGGAGTGAAAATCTACAACTTCGTGAATGCTTACGGTTGCAGCATTGATGACGGGACTAAGGTAGGCACTTTTGTGGAAATTCAGAAAGGAGCCACAATTGGTAAAAATTGCAAAATATCTAGTCATTCATTTATCTGTGAGGGGGTGCACATTGAAAACAACGTTTTTATTGGTCATAATGTGACCTTTATCAACGATAAGTTTCCAAGGGCGACAAATGAGGATGGTTCCATGCAAAGTGAGGCTGATTGGCACTGCATGGAAACTTTTGTGGAAGAGGGTGCTTCTATTGGCTCGAGCGCTACCATTCTTGGCGGAATACGAATAGGAAAAGAAGCTATAGTGGGTGCCGGTGCTGTGGTTACCCGTAATGTTCCTGCAGGAGCGATGGTGGTAGGTAATCCCGCCAGAATCATTAAGAAAAAAAATGAACTTTCAGTGGAAAGTAATTAAATCCAGACTACGCGGTCTAGAAGCCGCCAGGTCTACGTAAAAAAATCGTTAAAGCCCCCGTTTCACTAGTGTTTAAAAAAAAGAATATGGATGTACTACAAAAAAATATCAGTAAGATTCAGTGCCTCGATCTGAATCGTCAGCATGAGAGTATCAAAGGTGAGATTTTCAGAGCTTTTGAGGAGGTATATGACCAAACAGCTTTCTCGGGAGGTTCCTTCGTGGAACATTTTGAAAGAGAGTTTGCTGGCTTGTGCCGTACGAAATTTGCAGTGGGAGTCAATAATGGAACTTCAGCATTACATCTTGCTCTCCTGGCTTTGGGAATTGGACCTGGAGATGAGGTAATAGTACCCGCCAATACCTTCATAGCAACAGCATGGGCTGTAACTTATGTAGGGGCCACTCCTGTCTTTGTAGACTGCAGGGAAGATACCTGGCAAATAGACGCCGACAGAGTGGAGGAGCAAATCAGCCTCAAAACGAAGGCTGTCATCGGGGTCCATTTATACGGGCAACCGTTTGACGTCGATGCAGTGTCACAAATCTGTGCAAATAATGGAATCTTCCTTATAGAGGATGCAGCTCAGGCGCACGGGGCTCTGTATAGAAAGCAGCCGGTGGGCGGTTTTGGAGAAATGGGCTGTTTTAGTTTTTATCCAGGTAAGAACCTGGGTGCCTGTGGGGAAGGAGGTGGTATTACAACCAATAATGAAAAGTATTACACTCACCTGCTCAGTTTAAGGAACCACGGATGTGTCGTGCGGTATTACCACGATGAAGTGGGTTACAACATGAGGATGGGAGGACTGGAAGGGGCTTCCCTTCGGGTAAAGCTAAAATATCTTCCTTCCTGGAACGACCGCAGAAGGGAAATAGCTAAACGCTATCAGGAACATATCAGCAATGAAAAATTCAAAATGCAGTTCCAACCCTCGTGGGCAGAATCGGTATATCATCTTTTTGTAATCTGTACTAAAGATCCGGTGGTATTGCAGAAATATCTCAACGAACACAATATCAATCCAGGGTTTCATTATCCAGTGCCTTGTCACCTGCAAAAAGCATATGCATCATTAAACTATCGACAAGGAGACATGCCAAATGCAGAATATTTAGCCAGTCACTGTGTTTCTCTTCCTATGTATGCAGAAATGACAGAAGAGGAAGTCAACAGAGTGATTGAGGTACTTAATCTTTATTGACAATGAGCCGTGAAAAATTGGTCCTTTTTCCTTATAACGGAAACGCCATAGAAGCACTGGACTGCCTAGATAGCTCAACATATGATTTTCTTGGTTTTATAGATGATGATACTAGTAAAACCTCCCCGGATTATGAGATTTTTGGAAGAGATATTCTACAACATAAGGAGATTCGATTGTTGGCAGTACCTGGCAGTCCACATAGTTTTTTAAAAAGAAAAGAACTTATCTCTTCTTTAGTGGACAATGAGGACCGATTCATAACTCTTATTCATCCTAAAGTTCATGTAGGTAGAGGAGTGACAATAGGAAAGAATTGCCTCATCATGGCAGGAGTGGTACTTACCAGTAATGCAGTTATTGGGGATCATGTATGTATCCTGCCCAATTCCGTTATTCATCATGATTCGCAGGTGCAGGATTATACCTTGATCGGAAGTGGTGTGGTGGTGGCAGGGGGTACTTTAATCGGCAAGAATTGCTATATCGGCAGCGGGTCGAGTATCATAAATGGAATAAGCATCGGGGATCATTCGCTGATAGGAATAGGAAGTAATGTCCTGAAAGATGTTAACTCCAGAGCCAGAATGGTGGGTAACCCCGCCCGAAATATAATTATTAACTGATCCTAATTTTCGATGGAAAATAATAAGACGATTCTAATAACTGGGGGAGCGGGATTCATAGGGTCTCATTTAACGGACAAATTACTGAAGGAGGGTTATAAGGTTACTGTACTGGATAATCTAGAGAACGGCTCCCGGGAGAACCTTCGCAACGCGGCAAAATCTCCTAATTTTAAATTCATAGAAGGAGACATCCTTGATGCTGAAACCTGCAGGCAGGCACTGTATGGCATAGATTTCGTATTTCACCTGGCTTGCCTGGGAGTAAGGAATTCTATCCACAGCCCTTTCCAGAATCACCGGGTAAATGCCGAGGGGACGCTTCATGTACTGGAGGCGGCCCGAACCGAAAATGCGGCACATTTCTTTTATATTTCAACTTCAGAAGTTTATGGCCGTACCACCTCTTTTCCTATTACCGAAGATTCCCCCACAAATCCCTTAACAGTATATGGCGCAAGTAAACTGGCAGGAGAGCATTACACCCGTGCTTATCTGGAATGTTATGGTCTTCCTGTTACCATTTTAAGGATTTTCAATAATTATGGACCTCGAGCCCATTTTGAAGGAGACGCAGGTGAGATTTTACCTAGAAGTATTGTTAAGATTTTATTCGACCAGCAGCCTGTGCTGTTTGGAGATGGTAGTGTGACCCGGGATTTCTTCTATGTTAAGGACACGGCAACAGCTCTTTCGCGCCTACTGGAAATGGTCAGGGAAGGAGATGTATCCGATCTTACAGGACAAACCTTTAATATCGGAACGGGCGTAGAAATTTCAATGAAACAATTGCTTTCCCGTCTGCTCTGGGTAATGGAAAGGAGCCATTTGGGCATTAAATACTTGCCGGGAAGACCGGCTGATGTCCCCAGGCTATGGGTAAAAGCCGAGAAATTCGTTAATAAAACAGGTTTCAAGGCCAAATATGATTTTGACAGTGGCATGGAAGAAACTATAAAGTTTTATAGAGATAAGCTAAAGTCACCTCAGGTGCTTAATGAGATAGAAGAATTTAACTGGATAAAGGAAAAGATATGATACCTCTTGCCAAACCGTATTTAACCGAAGAAGAGGCCCAGGCGGCATACGATACTATTCTTAGTGGATGGATCACACAAGGTCCCAGAGTCCAGGAGTTTGAGGAGAAATTCGCAGTATATACTGGTGCGCCTTATGCAGTAGCGGTTTCTAATTGTACTACAGCATTGCACCTTTCAATGATAGTTGCAGGGGTAGGACCTGGTGATGAAGTCATTTGTCCTTCGCTGAGCTATATTGCAACTGCAAATGCCATCAGATATGTAGGAGCTACCCCGGTCTTTGCAGATGTACTAAAAGGCAGCAGTAATTTGGATCCTGTTGAAACAGAGAAGAAGATAACCTCTAAAACCAGGGCGATTCTTGTGGTACACCAACTCGGAATGCCAGCAGATATTAATGCCTTTCATGAGTTGTGCGGGAAATATCAATTACAATTAATCGAAGATGCAGCCTGTGCTGCCGGTTCTCAATACATGGGTAATAAAATAGGGTTTCATTCTGAACTGGTCTGTTTTTCTTTTCATCCGCGGAAAGTAATTTCAACGGGGGACGGAGGGATGATTACTACCAATCGCAAAGATTATTACGAAAGACTGAAGCTTCTCAGGCAGCATGGGATGTCTGTAAACGATCGGGTGCGCCACGAGTCTGATAAGCTGATTTTTGAAGAATATCTGGAAGTTGGTTATAACTACAGAATGACCGATATTCAGGCATCCGTGGGCATACGTCAATTAGAAAAGCTAGACTGGATTGTAAAGGAGCGCAGGAAGATTGCAGCTCAGTATAATACCGCTTTTAACCATGTTCCGGGCATAATCCTTCCGCAGGAAGAAGATGGAAGCTACTGCAACTACCAGTCCTATAGTGTGTATTTATCTAAGGATTGTGTGATAGATAGAAATACACTGATGCAGGCATTACTGGATGCCGGCATTGCCAGCAGGCGAGGTGTGATGACCATTCACCGGGAAAAGGCCTACCAGCAGTATAATCAAGAGGAACTGCCAGTTTCTGAGGATATCAATGAGAGGTCTATTATTTTACCCCTCTTTATTCCAATGGCTCAGGAAGAGGTGCAGCAAGTTGTGAATGTTTTCCTTAGGCTGCTTTTTCCAGTTCCGGTTGCCACAGGGCAATGATTTCATCCGCTCCAGAAAGGCAGTGGCAGTATTAGTTTCTGAAATATAAATATGAAAATTTCTTCTTTAATTTCATATAGCCCTACCTATTTTAAAGCTCTTGAATGGCTGAAATTGATTTCTCTAACAGGGAGTTTTCAGATTATGGTTCAGGCTATTAGTTTTGCGTGCGGCATTCTCATCATTAGAATTCTCCCAACTCAGGAATATGCGCTTTATACGTTAGCCAGTTTAATGCTTGGTTCTTTGATAATGCTGGCAGATGGAGGGATTACCACCAGTGTGATGGCACAGGGGGGGAAAGTGTGGAAAGACAGAGAAAAGCTCGGTGCAGTAGTAGTGACAGGGTATGACCTCAGAAAACGCTTTGCAATTGTTCTATTGGCTATTTCCGTTCCTCTGTTCCTTTATTTATTTCGTCATCATGGTGCAGGATGGATTACATCTGTTCTAATTCTGGCCGCCCTGATACCCGCATTTTTCACCTCGTTGTCTGGGTATGTTCTGACGGTTGGTCCCGCTTTGCATCAGGATATTGTTCCCGTTCAAAAAATTGAACTAGGGTTGGGGCTGGGAAGAAGTTTGTTGTTATTATTTATTTTTATTTTTCCATTTGCATATATAGCTATCCTTGCTGCCGGGCTTCCTCATATTTGGGGAAACCTTCAACTTAGAAAGATTTCTCATCACTATGCCGACTGGCAGCAGAAACCTCAACCCAAGATTAAAAAGGATATTCTAGGCGTAGTGAAGAGAGTACTTCCACGGTCTGTCTTCAATAGTTTTTCCGGACAAATCACAGTATGGCTTATTACCATCTTCGGAACCACCACGGCAATTGCAGAAATAGGAGCGCTGGCAAGGCTTTCCATGGCGTTAACTATGGTGACGTACATTTTCGGAACACTGATAATTCCTCGTTATTCCCGTTTAACAAACGAAAGAAAAATTTTGTTCCAACGATTTGTACAGATCCTGGGCGGCCTGTTCCTGGTATGTCTGGGGATTATAGGTTTTGTGGCGCTTTTCCCCACCCAGTTATTGTGGATCCTCGGAGAAAATTATCGCGGCCTGGAAAAGGAACTTATCTTAAGTATAGCCGGGGGCTGTTGTAACCTAATTGCGGTATCTCTTTTTACCCTGGCCACCAGCAGAAACTGGGCTTTCAATCCCATATGGTCCATCTCCATTACCATACTGACCATTATAACCGGAATAAGTATGATCGATATCAGTTCCCTCGCAGGTGTTTTAAAATTCAACCTTTTTGTTGCTTCCATGGAAGGACTAATGTATTTGTTGTATTGCCTCTTCAAAATAGGAAGGCTTGAGGAACAGGAGATTTAATTACTATTTGATATTTAACATGAAACCAAAATTAATTTTTTTCCAATGGGATCACCGGGGACTGCCGCAGTTTTTGCAAGTGCATATGCAACTTCACCAAAGATGTCTGTCTCAGTTCTTTGAGGTACTGGTTATAAACACCGACTGTGATTACAGGGAGGTGTGTGACAACTTTCAGCCAGACATAGCTCTGTTTGAGAGTGGCTATAAGACCCAGATTGCAAGAAAAATTAAAATAAAAAATACACATTGTCATCCTCAGGTGCCAAAGCTCGGTCTGCACAATGGAGACGGCTGGTGCGACTGTCGCTCCGGGTTTATTTCAGATATGGATAATTGGGGAATAGACACCTTTTTTTCGATTTCTACTACCACTGCTGAGCACACCCCGGGATTGGCAGAGAATTTTTTTACATGGCCCAATTTTATAGATTCAGAGATATGCAGGGATTATCATCAAACAAAGGTCATTCCTGTGATGTTCAGTGGTTATGTGAACGCTCTTTATCCATGGAGAGAAAAGATGAATCCGATAATTGCGAGTTGTTACCCTACGCTGATTTTTCCACACAAGGGATATGAAAGTCATTCCCCGGTTATGATCTTTGGGGAAGAGTATGCGAGAACCATAAATGCCAGCTGGTTCGTGCCTGCCTGCGGTACAGTAGCCCGGGAAATGGTACGGAAGCACCTGGAGATTCCAGGATCTAGGAGTTGCCTGATCACGGAACGATCCCCTGTGCTGGAGGCCGCAGGGTTTGAAGATATGGTTAACTGTGTTTTTGCAGATGAAAACAATGTCCTGGATAAGATGGATTTCCTCTTTTCCGACAAGGAAAAATTGGTAGCTCTTATTGAAAATGGATATGAAATGGTCCACCGTCATCATACAATGAAACAGCGGGACCAGATCTATCAGTGGTTTGTTCTTCAAAAGGAACTTCGATCTGATCAGAGAATAATCCAGGAAGGCCCCTTTGGTGCATTAAAGGTAGTACAGAGGCTGTCACGGGAAAAAACACTTCACATCAGTGGTATAGGAATACACCTGGAGTGCCTTCGTCAGGGAAATTTGTCGTTTCAAGAAGGAAATTACGATGAGGCTATTGCAAGATATAAGGAATGCGAGCACATGATTCCCTGGATGAGCGAAGCAAAACTCAATCTCACCCGCTGCTTTCTGAAAAAGGGGGAGCCGCGGAAAGCTCTGGAGACTATTTTAAATCCTATCCAGGCGAATCTGGGTTCCTATGGCGCCCACGAACCTGATCCCGTAGAATGGGCTTATTACTTAGTAGCGCTTTTGTGTAATGGACAATTATCCCAAGCTTTTATAAGAAAAGAACAGTTTTCGAAGCTTGTTCATCCCGTCCTGAAAAAGGTGCATGAGGTGATTGATGTTCTTCATTACAGCGAAGAATTAAAGGTTGATCCGGGGAAAGAAAAAATCAGGAAAAGTATTCATCAGGTAGCGCCCCACGAGGTGTCCTGGTACGGCGATTTGCATCTCATGCTCCTAAATTGTAACCAGTCTGAGTATGATTCCAGGCTTCATGCATGGTATACAAAGGAAGAAGATCCTTCGGTGGTAAAGAGGCTGAAAAAATGGATCCTGGTGTTACATTCTAACATCTGGTTAAAAGGAATTACCCTGTTAAATGATCTTTTTGAAATTTTAAAAATTCCGAACAGACGGAAAGGACTTCCATCAGTCTCCATAGAAGATTATGCAGTCCGCCTTGGAAAAGGGCTTAAAGCGGAAAAGCTACGCAAGTTTTTCAACCATTAAATTTTAAACCATGGTAATAGTATATTGTTCAGACGAGCATTTTGTACAGCACTTGCTGGTTTCTGTAGTCTCTCTTGTCCATCACCAGAAGAATCCCGAAGGGCTTAAAATTTATGTGATTAATGGCGGATTAAGCAGTAGCTCAAAAGAATTACTAGCTCAGTTTGGTAAGGAGCACCAACTTTTCCTGGAGGTTATAGAGATTAATGAATCACTTTATACGGATTTTATGATCTCGCAGCATGCAAGCCTTGCCAACTATTACAGGATTTCAATTCCGGACGCCCTGCCTTCCGAGGTTACCCGAGTGCTTTACCTGGATTGTGATATTTTAATTAATGGCGATCTTCTTCCTCTTTGGAGTACTGAACTGACCGATAATGCTATTGCGGCCGTCCCTGAGTTTGACAACAAACGGAATATAGAAATGGGATTAGGCAATACCCGAACGTTCAATTCTGGAGTGATGCTGATGAACCTTGAGAAATGGCGAAAAGAAGGTATATCGGCAAAGGTGCTGGATTTCATTTCCTCTAATCCAGATAAAATCAGGTTCTGGGATCAGGATGCCCTCAATGCGGTACTTTTAAAGGATTGGATAGAATTACCAGTAAGATGGAATCTTATGGTAGATTTTATTTACAGGAAAAAAGAGATCCAGGATACTGAAGTACTTGCTGATATAGACAACCCGGCTATCATTCATTTTAACCAGACTTTTAAGCCCTGGCATTATCAGTTAAGGCATCCTCACAAGCATCTATACAGGAAGTTCATCAAGGAAACCCCGTTCAGGAATTATTCTCCGCAAGATCGGAGTTTGACTAATATCATAAGAAAAACCGCAGCTTTATTCCTGATTGTTTTACGCCTAAAGAAGCATTAATCTTCAATCCAGTCTTTCAATTCTTTTAAACAAAGAAGTAGCAATGAAAATACTTTTTCTAAACTCCAGTGTGCCTAATTATCTAATAGATGGTCTTCTCCACGGATTGCGATCTATTCGTGAGGTCGAGGTGGTGGATATTCCCCGAATGGATTATATGTACAGGGATGCCTCCGATGAGGACCTTCAAAAAACCGGCAGCCGTGGAAATACGCTGTACAGGATGTTACCTGACGATGATAAAATACGCGGAAAGAGAACGTACTGGCTATCAGATATAGAAAAATACGATTACATCCTCTTTACAGATATTTTTGAACAGTGTGATCTCTTCCATTATATCTACAAGAGCCTGGGTCCTGCAAAAAGAACAGGGTTGTGCATTATAGACGGTTATGATTCTGCCTCCATGTTTCCGTATTTTCATAATACCTTTAACCTCAAGGTAAGACCATGGTCTTATTTCTATAACTTTAGAAAGGTTCATTTCTTTAAAAGGGAACACGCCAGTACAGCAGAATTGTACGGGATCACTAAGAACAAATTCCCGGGAATACACAGGATTGCTTCAAAAATTTTAAAGGTTCCGGCCAAACACTATGGTATTTCTATGTCCATTCCTGAAGAGCACATTGAGGTTATTCCTTTCATAGAAAAGAAGCAGGAATTTGTCAATTATAATATTGACACAGACTTAAATGAGCTTTTTAAAGATCTGGAAGTGGCAGAAGTAGGGAAATGGAAACCACGTTATGAAAAACAGGAAGATTATTTTAATGACATCAGAAGATCCAGGTTTGGAGTCACTACTAAAAGGGAAGGCTGGGACTGTTTGAGACATTATGAATATGCAGCCAAGGGAGCCATTCTTTGTTTTAAAGATCTGGATCAGAAAAATTCTTTATGTGCACCCTATGGCCTCGACCAGAGTAACTGTATCCCTTATCGAGATCAGGAGGATCTTCTGAAAAAGATTTCTTCCTGCACGCTCTCTCAGCTGGAAGAAATTCAGTCAAATCAATATAAATGGATTCAGAAATATACGACACGAAATGTGGCCCTTAGGTTTTTGGATCGTCTTGAAACGGCTAATCAGAGGACTTTTTTGAAGCACAGTGAAGCTCTGGTGTAGCGTTACAGCAGGTTCCAATATTCAATATTAAAATGAAACTATATGACACTGGGAATTTTAGTTACTAATTACAATACCTGGGAATTGACCTCCCAATGTATTGGAAAGTGCTTTGAATATGCAGAGGTTCCTTTTGACCAGTTCCTGGTGGTAGACGATTGTTCTTCTGAAATACCGGGTGCTGTTCCTGCTCAAATAAAGCTAATCCGAAATAAAAGAAACCTTGGGCTCATCCGGTCTCTGAACAGAGGTCTGAAAAACCTGGATTCCGACCTAATACTTCTTTTGGATTCGGATGCCTGGCCTCTTGAGAATTATGTAAAAGGAATTAAAGAATATTTCAGAACTAATCCAGAGGTGGGCATCGCTACTTTTCAGACCGTCAACGCGGCAGGGACAGCATCGGCTTCTTTTGAGGCAGAGCCAGGGGTATTAAGCCTGCTATTAGGGCAACAACTTTATCAATGGTATCTCAATTATTTTGTAAAACACCCTAAACATATCAATGTTTTCACCTGCGCGATGGTCTTGAGGAAGGAAGTACTGGAGGATATCGGCTTGTTCGACCAAAATTTCGACTGGCTCGAACTTGACCATGATATTTGTATGAGGGCCTCCAGGAGAGGCTGGAAAATTGGAGTAATGCCTTTAAAAGCTTTTCATAAAGGCAGTGGTACTCCGCAGAAGGTGAGCCAGCGGGTCATTAGGTTTTACAGGAATAGGTGGTACCTCTTAAACAAGTTTGGTAAGATCAGGTGGCCGTATCTGGTAGCAGGTATGATCTGTTTCAGATTAGGGCTGGAATTCCTCCTGATCTGGACATTGGGAACGATTTACTATCGGGATGTGGAAGTTGTCAAAGATAAAGCACACAGCCGTAAGGAGATCATCAAATATTTTCTCACACAGAATTTGGCAGGAAGAACTTCTAAAGATGGGGTTGTTCTTTCCGGCACCTTTTAATTTTACTGATTTTGAAAATTCTAATACTTTCTCATAATTTTTTTCCTTTCATAGGTGGAATTGAAGTTAATACGGAACTATTTGCCGAGCACTTCGTTGGAAGAGGACATCAGGTGAAGATCCTCACCTGGACACCCGATCCTGCTGTCCGCAGCTTTGCCTATGAGGTGATAAGGAATCCAGGACCGACAAAAATCATTCAGGCACATTTATGGTCGGATATCATTTTGGAGAACAACCCTTGTCTCAGACTTGCCTGGCCGGGATTTTTTATCAAACGACCCTTTGTTATTTCCATTAATACCTGGATACGTCGGGAGAATGGAAAAATAGGGGTTCAGGATAAGATCAAGATGTGGAGGCTTCATAGATCCAGCAAAACCGTGTCAGCCAGTAATGCTTTGAAACTACAGACAGCACCGTCATCTGAAGTTATAAAAAATCCCTATAGACAGGATCTTTTTAGAGTGCTACCGGATATCCAGAAGAAAAAGCAGTTTGTTTTTTTAGGGCGGCTTGTTTCAGATAAAGGGGCAGACTTGGCAATAAAGGCTGTTGCCCGCTTGATAGATAGAAAGATATTAGGAAAAAGTGACATACCTCCTTGTCTTACTATTATAGGTAACGGGCCTGAAAGAGAGGCCCTGGAGGGGCTTGTGCAGGAGCTGGGGCTAGAGAACCTTGTAGAGTTTAAGGGAGCTATGCGTGGTGAGGAACTGGTGATCTGTCTCAACGAACATCGGTATATATTGATTCCCTCGGTGTGGGAAGAACCTTTCGGAATGGTAGCTCTTGAAGGAATGGCCTGTGGTTGTGTGCCAATTGCCTCCCGGGGAGGCGGCCTCTCGGAGGCAGTAGGTCCGGGAGGGATTCTCTTCAGAAGGGGAGATCTGGAGGACCTGGTAGATACCCTGTTGAAAATCTTAGAAGATCCTGTGCTTGAAGCCAGATGTAGAAATGCTGCACCGGCTCATCTTGAAGAACATCGCTCCCAACTAATTGCAGAAAAATACCTCCGTGTCTTAACTGGAGCAGTTTCTGCCTGACCATAAAAAATAATTCGTACCTATGAAACTCATTCTTTCACATCCTACTGGTAATTCCTTTGTTAGAGCAGCTGTCCATTCTTTTCAAAAACAGGGTATGCTGGATGGATTCCATACCACTATAGCAAGTTTTGAAGGCAGTTTTTTAGATCAACTGGGAGGAACTCGTATGTTCTCAGAAATTCGCCGCCGCCGGTATGATACCTCCCTGCGTTCAATTACCAGACAGGCACCCTGGAGAGAAGCCGGCAGGCTAATTGCCACCAGAGCAGGATTGGAAAAACTCGTGGCACATGAGATAGGAACATTCTGCGTAGATGCTGTATACAGGGACCTGGACCGGAGGGTAGCTTCTTCTTTAAAAAATGGTAGGAATAAGAAGACGGAAGCTGTTTATGCATATGAAGACGGTGCTGCATTTTCTTTTGAAATTGCCAAAGAAAATGGTATTCCTTGTATTTATGATTTGCCCATAGGCTACTGGAGAGCAGCCCGGTACTACCTGGAAAATGAACGGGAACGCAGACCCCAATGGTCTTCCACACTCACTGGGCTTCAGGATTCTTTTGAGAAGTTACAGAGAAAAGACAGGGAGGTGATGCTCGCAGATTTAATTATAGTTGCCAGTAGTTTCACGCGTAGTACCCTCAAGTTCTTCCCGGGTAAACTGGCTCCTGTGGCAGTGGTGCCCTATGCTTTTCCTCCTGTGGGAGAACGAAAAACTTACCGCCCGTTAAGAAAAAGAAAGCTAAAGCTTCTATTTGTGGGCGGATTATCACAACGCAAGGGAATAGCTGAACTTTTTGAAGCAGTGGCAGCCCTTGCTCCTCATGTGGAATTAACTATTGTGGGATACAAGGTAGTAAACCATTGTGCCGCTCTTAACAAGGCACTGCAGAATCACACCTGGTATCCCAGTTTGCCACATCAGGAGATCCTGCATTTGATGAAGGCAAGCGATTTGCTTCTTTTTCCATCTTTATTTGAGGGGTTTGGATTGGTCATTACAGAAGCTATGTCACAGGGAACACCAGTGATAACGACAGATCGTACGGCCGGTCCGGATATAATAAATCATGGAGAGAACGGCTGGATCTCAGAAGCTGGTTCTTCAAACTCCCTGCAGGCAGCTATAGAAGAGATATTATTAAAACCTGGCATTCTGGAAAGTACGGGAGAATGTGCACGGGAAACTGCAGCCGAAAGACCCTGGTCAGTTTATGAAAAGGAACTAATAGCTGCTGTGCAGGAAGTAGAACGGATTCCTTTATAATGCTGTAATGGATCACAACGCTACACATTTAATAACCAGGGATGCACAGGCAAAAGAGGCCTGGTCGTCAGACATTTCTCTGGTAACCCATGAGAGGCATATTGTAAAAAAAATGATATGGCTGTATTTCGGGTTATTGCTTATGGAAGGAGCTTTGCGCAAATGGATACTTCCCGGTCTGGCTACGCCTCTTCTGGTGGTAAGGGATCCGGTGGCAATTTTGATAATTTTTTACGCGGTGAGAAAAGGCTTGTGGACACCGGGAATTTACACGCTCCTAATCTGGGCTACAACAATCTTAAGTTTTGCTACAGCACTTATTCTGGGACATGGAAATGTGCTTGTAGCGCTCTATGGCCTTAGGATCACAGTGATTCAGTTTCCCCTGATATTTGTTATTGGAGCTATTCTGAACAAGGAGGATGTGCTGGTTTTAGGTCGGGTACTTCTTTGGATTTGTATTGCCATGACCATCCTGGTGGCAATTCAGTTTTACAGCCCTCAGTCCGCCTGGGTTAATCGCGGGGTTGGAGGAAATATGGCAGGTTCCGGATTTAGTGGTGCAGCCGGATTTTACAGGGTGCCGGGGACTTTTTCCTTTACTAATGGATTATCCCTCTTTTATGGTCTAGCTGCTGCTTTCATTTTCTATTTCTGGGCTGCTGGGGAAAACGAAAAAGTATCAAGGGTTGTCCTGGTACTATCCAGCTGTGCTCTTTTGGCTGCCATTCCACTGAGTATAAGTAGAATGCTTCTTTTTGAGATCGTATTGTCTGCTTTGTTTTTAATCATCATTTCATTTAGGAACCCACGATTCATTAAGAAATTTTTAGTCCTGGCTATTATTATTCTTTTGCTCTTTTCAGTTATTGGGAAATTTGAGTTTTTCCAGACGGCTTCCAGCGCATTCACAGAGCGATTTACTGCTGCTAATGAAGTAGAAGGAGGAATGGAAGGGGTATTAGTCGACCGGCTTCTGGGGGGAATGATTACGGCAATTACTAATGAAAACTTCACATTTTGGGGAGCAGGCCTGGGAATGGGCACCAGTGGCGGAGCTGAACTTTTAATGGGTGATAAAAGAGGAGATTATTTGATAGCCGAGGACGAATGGGGCCGAATTATAGGGGAAATGGGATTGATTTTAGGGCTTATCCTGGTAGGAGTAAGAATTATCCTATCATTCCGGCTGCTGCATCGATCCTGGGTTACCATAAAGAAGAACAATATATTGCCGTGGATGCTTATGAGCTTCGGATTCGCCAATATCCTGCAGGGTCAATGGTCTCAGCCCACTAACCTCGGATTTGTGGTATTTATCGGAGGCCTTGTGATCGCATCCTTTAATGAACAAAAGGCGTCCTATGAAGATCATTCTGTTTAATCATCCGACATTCTCAGAATCAATGAGTATTTCTAAATACACTCATATGATTGCTAGGGGTATGCGGGCAAAGGGACATCAGGTACAAATATGGACAGCTCCTCCTGTGCTAACGAAAGTGAAATGGCCCGGTTTACTGAAGAAGTATATAGGTTATATTGATCAATTCCTGTTTTTTCCAATTCTGGTGAGATTAAAGATTGGAAGGCTTGACAAGGAAACCTTATTTGTTTTTTCAGATCAGGCTCTGGGACCCTGGGTGCCGTTAGTTTCAGATCGTCCTCATGTTATTCATTGTCATGATTTTATGGCACAGAAGTCAGCCAAGGGTGGATTTGAGGAAAACCGGTTGAAATGGTCGGGAAAAATTTATCAGCAATTCATCAGAAGGGGCTTCAATAGGGGGAAAAACTTTATTTGTATCTCGGAAAATACACGGCAGGACCTGATGTCATTTCTTGTCTCCCCTCCGGATATTTGTAATGTGATATACAATGGACTGAATCAGGACTTTAAAACTGCTGACCCTGACCAGGCTCGATTTAAGTTATCTGCGGCGCTAAAACTACCACTTCAGAATGGGTTTATACTTCATGTAGGAGGAAATCATTTCTACAAGAACAGGGGAGGCATCGTGAAGATTTATGCTCGCTGGAGAACACAAACAAAAAACAAACTTCCCTTGTTGTTCGTTGGAGCCGGACCGGATCACAAGATGGAAATTCTGCTGAAGCAATGTGAGTTTTCCCAGGATATTTTCTTTGCAATGCAAGTAGGAGATGACCTTCTCAGGACCTGTTATCAGGGAGCGTCTGTCTTGCTATTTCCTTCTCTTGAAGAGGGTTTTGGTTGGCCCATTGCAGAAGCAATGGCAAGTGGATGTCCTGTTGTAACTACTCAGAAGGCCCCTATGACCGAAGTAGGGGGAGACGCGGCGAGCTATATTCCGCCATATGATAAAACAGCTGAAACTGCATGGCTGAAGGAATGTGCCAGCATATTGCACAAGGTGCTCTCCTTACCAGTTGAAGAAAGAGCATCAATGGTAGCTAATGGTCTTAAAAATGCCAGAAGATTTAATAATGAAGCAGCTTTAGAGGCAATAGCAAATTCGTATCAAAAGGTTCTTCGACAGTGGGAACTTACCACAGTATCTCCACATGAAAAAGAGGTCTTCACTGCGAAATAAACCTGCTTCCAAGAATGTTTACCAGCCGTTTTCACACTGATGTGGAATAAGGGATAAAGAGAAAGCTTTGTGTACATTCAGAGAGAGGGTGTTTGAAGTAGCTCTTCTTCTTTGAAAAAGGCTGTTTGTACTTCGAGCTGCTCCCGGCAATTGTTAGCTCCGTGGAACAGCCTCTCACTGTGATGGGACACGGTGTGCAAACTGAAAAATATGATATCCCATACGGGTTTTTCACACGTCACTAACTCAATCGAAAACATGAAAATCTTAAATATTGTAGCTTCCATGGATCCTTCACAGGGAGGAGTATGTCAGGGAGTTAAAAATAACATTGCAGCCATGCAACCGTTGGGAATATCTAATGAAGTCGTCTCTTTTGATATCTCAGGTTCTCCTTATCTAAAAGAGGAACCCTATATGATCCATGCATTGGGGCCGGCTATAGGACCCTACTCCTATTGTGCGCGATTGCACTCTTGGTTGCTGGAAAATTTTCAACGTTTTGATATTGTCATCATTCATGGATTGTGGCTTCATAATAGTTTCGGATCCTATTGGGCCTGGCGAAAGTTGAAAAAAAAGAATCAGAGCGTCCCCCGCATCTTTGTAATGGCTCATGGCATGCTGGATCCCTATTTCCAGGTAGCCAAAGGAAGAAGATTTAAGGCCATCAGGAACTGGTTCTTCTGGAATATTATCGAGGAAAAGGTGGTGAACGGGGTTGATGGAGTCCTCTTTACCTGTGAGGAAGAGTTGCTCCTCGCCCGGAAAACATTTAAAGTATATCATCCAAAGTCCGAACTTAATGTTGGCTATGGAATTCAGCGACCACCTGCGAGTAAAAGTGAATATGGAGAAGCGTTTTTCCGGCTGTGCCCACAAGTTCAGGGCCGACCTTTTCTTTTATTTCTCAGTAGAATAAATATCAAAAAGGGAGTAGATCTACTTGTAAAAGCCTACAACCGGTTGAGCATACAGTTCGATTTGCCGGATCTGGTAATCGCCGGACCGGGGTTGGAAAGTGAATATGGGAAAAGAATTAAAAAAATGGCTTCCACTTCTACTATTCATTTTCCAGGCATGCTGCAGGGAGATGCAAAATGGGGCGCCTTCTATAATTGTGAAGCTTTTGTATTGCCAAGCCATCAGGAAAATTTCGGAATTGCTGTGGTTGAGGCATTAGCTTGTAAAAAACCTGTTCTGATAACCGATCGTGTAAACATCTGGCGGGAAATTGAGAAAGCCAATGCCGCAATTGTAGTTCCCGATACAGAGGAAGGTATTTACAATATGCTTTTCCAGTGGGTGTCAACACCCCCGGAGAAAAGAATTCTTTTGAATCAAATGGCTTTCCAGGCTTTTTCCGACAATTTCGATATAGAGAATTCAGTAAAAAGAATGGTCTCTTCCTTAGCTGTTTGCGCTTAACATTAACTAAAATATTTACCCATGGCAGTTACATCTAATCCCTTTGCCGGAAATCTCAAAGTAGATCTCCAGCGTTACGATTTTAGTTTCAGTTTTAAGAACAAGGTAGCACGTGTAATCTGGTTCTTTGCATACTGGATACTTTTTAGACCCTTTAATTTGAGCTTTTTTAATAGTTGGAGAGCCTTTATTTTGAGGCTCTTTGGTGCGGAGATAGGAAAGAAATCGAACATTTATGCCAGTGTTAAGATTTGGGCTCCGTGGAATTTGAAAGTTGGAACCTTCACTACTATTGGTCCAAAAGTAGATTGTTATAACCAGGGGAGGGTGGTGATTGGCTCTCATGTTATTGTCTCTCAAAAATGCTATATCTGTGCCTCGAGTCATGATTATACCATTTCAAATTTTCCCCTCATTGTGAAGCCAGTTTCCATTGAGGACCAGGTATGGATTGCTGCAGATGCATTTATAGGTCCTGGCGTGACAGTTGGAGAAGGAGCAGTGGTTGGTGCCCGTGCTGCGGTCTTTAGAAAGGTATTACCCTGGGCAATAGTAGGAGGCAATCCCGCCTGTTTTATTAAGAATAGAATTATGCGAAGCTAAAACAAACGGTTTCGTCTAATTATAACCAAATAATATGCTGTCAATAATAATTCTAACAAAAAATGAAGAGCAGGATCTCCCGCGATGCATGCAATCCTTGAAATGGTGTGATGATGTTCATGTACTGGATTCCGGGAGTAGCGACAATACCGTTTCAGTGGCTAAGTCTTATGGAGCAAAGGTTTCTTATAATGCCTTTAAAAGCTTTGGGCAACAGCGTAATTTTGCTCTGGATCATCTCGACCTTAAATATGACTGGGTTCTATTTCTGGATGCTGATGAAGTCGCTACCCCCACCTTTAGAAAAGCAGTGGAAGAAGCTATCGCAACATCGACTGATGGAATCGCAGGTTATTACTGTTGCTGGAAAATGATGCTGGAAGAGAAATGGCTTAAATACTGTGATAATTTTCCTAAATGGCAGTTCAGGCTTCTCAAAAAGGGGTGTGCAGATTTTACAGATTTCGGACACGGGCAGAAGGAAGGCACTTTATTTGGAAAGGCAGCTTATATAAAGGAACCTTATTTACACTACAGTTTTTCAAAAGGATGGGGTCAGTGGATTAACAGGCACAATAAATATTCTACCCTGGAAGCCCGGGATCGACTATACCATCCTCCTCCCTTTAAAGCCATCTTCTCCAACGATTCCAGCCAAAGAAATCCTGCGTTGAAATCATGGTTGAGTAGAGTTCCCGGTTGGCCTGTGATGCGCTTTATATACACCTACATTTTTAATGCTGGGTTTCTGGAAGGAATTCCTGGTCTTATTTACTGCGTCAATATCGCTTACTACGAGTTCTTAATTATAATAAAAATGAGGGAGCTTAGAAGACAAGAGTCCGGTGGGAAAAAGAAAAAAGAAAAGCAGCTAGAAGTATATACTTAAAACAAAATAACATGAAAAGAATATTAGTAACTGGAGGGGCAGGTTTTATCGGTTCACACCTATGTAAGAGGCTGCTGGAACAAGGAAATGAGGTGATCTGCCTGGATAATTACTTTACAGGTAATAAACAGAATATCATTGACCTGCTGGAAAATCCATTTTTTGAATTAGTAAGACAGGATGTCACCACTCCTTATTTTATAGAAGTGGACCAAATTTATAACCTGGCGTGTCCCGCGTCTCCCGTACATTACCAATACAATCCTGTCAAAACTTTGAAAACGTCTGTTCTGGGTGCCCTGAACATGCTGGGGTTGGCTAAAAGAGTAAAAGCCAGGATCCTGCAGGCCAGCACAAGTGAGGTCTATGGAGACCCGCAGGTTCACCCACAGCCGGAAAACTACTGGGGTCATGTAAATCCCATAGGTCCGAGATCCTGCTATGACGAGGGAAAACGATGTGCAGAAACATTATTCTTCGATTATTACAAACAAAACCAGGTGGAAATTAAGATCATTAGGATCTTCAATACCTATGGGCCAAATATGAACCCCAATGATGGTCGGGTGGTTTCCAACTTTATTATGCAGGCTCTGGAGGGCAGAGATATTACCATTTATGGAGATGGTATGCAGACAAGATCCTTTCAGTATGTCGATGATCTGGTGGAGGGAATGGTGCGTATGATGAACAGCCCTGCTGCCTTTACCGGGCCCGTTAATCTGGGAAATCCTACAGAGATTACCATGATTGAACTTGCAGAAGCTGTTTTAGAATTCACCGGATCGGCATCTAAACTAATATTTAAGCCTTTGCCACAGGATGATCCAAAACAACGACGACCAGATATAGCCCTGGCAAAGAAGCATTTGGATAACTGGCAACCGGAGGTCAACTGGAAAGATGGGCTTAAAAGAACCATTGCCTACTTTGAAAACATCGTGGCAGCAAAAGTTGCTAAAGAAGCCACTGTGGATTTATAATTCTCTGAACCCTCTATACTTCTTTCAATGGAAAAGACTGCTCTTAACCCCGGAAAACAAATGTTTCACAAACTCACAGGTATTTTTAGTAGAATTATAGGTGTGGGTACTATCTGGCTCAGCTTGTTGTGCACCTTTAGTACGTTGGGACAAAACCCCGTGGTACTGGAAAATTCCAGACCAGGAAATCCAGCCTCGGAATGGCAGATCGACGGAGCAGGGGATAGGTCCATTCAAGGCTATGCTACAGAAATAAGCTATAATAGGGGAGAAACCGCGAGATTTAAAATCAAAACTAATGCTTCGGCATACAGTATCAGAATTTATCGTTTGGGTTATTATCAGGGGCTTGGAGCCAGATTCCAGGGGAATGGGGCCGTTACTGCAAACCTCCCCCAGACGCAGCCTCTATGCATAACAGAATCCGAAACAGGTCTTCTGGATTGCGGGAATTGGGCAGAATCCGGAAATTGGCAGATTCCTGCCAATGCAGTCTCAGGAATTTACATTGCCAAGCTCACCCGTCAGGACACGGGTGGATCGAGTCACATTACTTTTATAGTGCGTGATGATGGGAGCAATGCTGATCTTTTTTTTCAAACCTCTGATGCTACCTGGCAGGCGTATAATGTTTATGGAGATAATAACAATGGGAAAAGCCTTTACACCGGTGTCGGCGGTAAAGCATTTAAAGTAAGCTACAACAGGCCTTTTGTCACCAGAGATGGAGGCGGGGGCGGCGATGCTTATGAAGACTGGCTCTTCAATGCAGAGTACCCGATGATTCGATGGCTTGAGGCAAATGGCTATGACGTAAGCTATACTACTAATGTGGATAGTGACAGGCGTGGCCATTTAATCAGGAATCATAAAGTCTTTCTTTCTGTTGGCCATGATGAGTATTGGTCTGCAACTCATAGAAAAAATGTGACTGATGCTCGTGATGCAGGTATTCACCTGGCTTTTTTTAGTGGAAATGAAGTTTATTGGAAAACCCGCTGGGAAAAAAGTATAGATGGAGCAGAAAGTTCATATAGGACTTTGGTTTGTTATAAAGAAGGGATGGAAGGTGAATATATTTGTGCAGGGAAATGTGATCCTACACCTGAATGGACAGGACTCTGGCGCAGTGGCTGTGAATATACGACTGGTGATATTCTCCTGGACGGTTGTCGGCCAGAGAATGAATTAACAGGACAAATTAGTTGGGATTGGTCCCAGGCAGCTATTGAGGTGCCGGCTGATTTCAAAGCCCTGCGTTTTTGGAGGAATACGAGTATTGCTTCTCTTGAAGATGGTGAGAGCGTAACTATGCCTTTCGGAACAATAGGTTTTGAGTGGAATCCGGAGCAGGTGGAATATCAATCTTTTTACCCTAAAGGCAGGATCATTCTTTCGCGTACAGAAATAGAGGGCAAGATTCACCAGGTTTCCCTGTATCGTCATTCCAGTGGAGCTCTTGTTTTTGGGGCGGGAACAGTGCAATGGTCCTGGGGGCTTGACAGCAATCATGATCGAAGCGGGTCTCCCAGCAGCCTGAACATGCAGCAGGCTACATTAAATCTCCTTGCAGATATGGGAGTGCAACCGGGAAGTATTCGCCCTGAACTTATACCAACTACAGGGTCTACTGATGAGACCCCGCCTGTTACCACCATTCTGCTGCCTGCTGAGAACAGTGCTATTCCTGTAGGAAGAGCCTTTACTATGAATGGAACGGCTACAGACGAGCATACAGTGGCCGGTGTGGAAATTTCCCTGGATGATGGTTTTTCCTGGGTTCCGGCAACGGGTTCAGGTACATGGAGTTATAGCTGGACACCTGTAAGTGAAGGCGAAGTGAACATTAAGGCAAGGTCTTTTGATGATTCAGGAAATATTGGTGCAGAGGACACAGTCACAGTGACGGTTGGTCCATCGGGACCGAGTGAATGCCCTTGTAATGTTTTTACGTCCGGCGAGGCACCCACGGGTCCTTTGTGGAGCGATGGTTCCCCCTTACAAGTGGGAATGAAATTCCGCAGTTCAGAAAACGGGTTTATTACTGGAGTGCGTTTTTACAAGCAGTCGGGAAATACAGGCGTCCATACTGGG
>NZ_BMXB01000019.1 GCF_014651535.1 Salinimicrobium marinum | reverse complement strand
GCATTCAACGGAACAGACCATCACAGCTATATCATAATGCTGCTTGATGCCTTTTAAAACACCTTAAGTAAAGAATTGGTGGTCTAGTAAAAGGGTAGTACTACACCCCGCCTTTATACCAATTCGAAAAAAATGGACAACAGGGCATTAGAAGTGGGTGAACAAGTAGAATATGATCCAATTTTCGACGGCCAAAAATCCAGATTCGAAATGCGGGAAATGATGGTAGTAGACAGCAAGTTTAATTTCCTAAAAGTTGCCAATGCGGCATCAGGCGGAGCGTTTTATAATGATCTGGAAAACCAGGAACGATTTGTTCGGGGAAAAATTGTGGAATGCACCTATCGCTAGAAAAGAACAGAATGAATGGATGCAGTTCCAGTACCTTTCCAAGGTCAACTCATTTATGTCAAACAATTTGGCATATTCCGAATTGCTCTGGGAGTTTGAGAAAAGTAGAAAAGAAGATCTCCAACCAATCCTGGACACACTATTGGAGGTTCGCAAAATCTTAAAAAATACTGCTGTCATAGAGAAAATTGCCAATCTGTCGAAGAAGACGAGCGTTGTAATGCTGAATGAGAACCATTGGCATCCTAAGCATCGGAAATTCGCACTTCAACTTTTAAAATCTTTAAAAAACGCAGGCTATTCCCATTTGGCACTGGCGTTATATAAAAACCAGGATTCTGTGATAAACAATCAAAGGGATTATCCAACCTTCAGTTCTGGATATAATACTAGAGAGTCTTTCTTTGCCCACCTAATTAGAAAAGCAAAGGATTTGGAATTTATCATCCATGGACATGAAAATTATGACAACACCATAAACAGGAAACTGGGACAGGCAAAAAACTTCGAAAAAATCCTTAGTGAAGATTTAACTGCGAAATTGTTTGTTTATGCAAGTTTGGACCACATAGTGGAAGAGCCGACATCCCAGGAAAAAGGAATGGCAGCATATTTAAAGGAGCTACTTCCTATTGATCCTTTAACTCTTAATCAGGTAGACCTGGTTTCAGATATAGATCATGAAGATCATGAAATGGTATTAGTTCCCTACCATCTTATTAAAGTTGATAAAAAGTTTAAAAAGAAAGTTGATTTTTTTCTCCTGAATAATCTAGAGGTGCATTTTAAAGGGATCTATCCTGAAACCAAACGAATATCGATCCATCTTCCATTCGAACTGTCACAGAAAAACAGCAGCAAAGAATTTTTGGTTTCAGTATACAACGAAGATAAATTTTCGATCTACAAGTCCAGAAGTGTCCCAATCTTATCTACAATAGAATTTGGTTCTAATAACTCCATTGAGTTGATGCTGCCTGAAGGAAAACGACACTGAATTTATTAGAGAAGCAAGCGTAGAATAACCATAAAAAAGTGGCTCAAATAGGCTCTTTTAAAATGTTAGCCAAATGCAGTTAAAGAATTTTCCTCAAATGAAATTGTTACTAATCCTGGTCCTTTTCCCTTTATCAGAAATTTCATCTTTAAATGCCCAAAATGCAGAACTAAAAGGGATCGTGCAGGACAGCCTCCAACAGCCTGTCCCACACACCAACTTAATTGCGACACCCCTTGGGGAAGAAGGTTCGATTACCTTTGCCATTTCAGATCAGCAGGGCCGGTATAGACTTGATTTGATCAAAGATATTGCCTACGGACTCGAAATCACGCACCTGGGTTTTTCCAAAGGTATTGATACTGTGAGGATCTTCGAGAATACCACTAAAGATTTCACGCTCTATGAAAGCACAGAAAGCTTGGAAGAGGTGATCATTGAACAACAAATGGCGGTGGTCGTGAAAGAGGATACTATTACCTACCGAGTAGAGCAATTCAAAACAGGCGAAGAACGAAAACTAAGAGAGGTACTCAAGAAATTACCGGGCGTGGAAGTGGATCGCGAAGGCAATGTAACGGTAAATGGAAAAAAGGTGACCAAACTTATGGTGGAGGGCAGGACCTTTTTCACCGGGGGTACTAAACTTGGGGTGAACAACATCCCCGCAGATGCCGTGGAAGAAGTGGAGGCTCTTGATAACTACAGCGAAGTAGCCTTTTTGAAGGGTCTTGACGACAGCGATAAAATGGCACTCAATATAAAACTCAAAGAAGGAAAGAAGAAATTCATGTTCGGCGATCTGGAAGCCGGTGCGGGAATTGAGGATCGCTACTTGCTGCACCCTACCCTGTTTTACTATAGCCCCAAAACCGCCATAAACGTGATTGGGGATTTCAACAATATTGGGGAAAAATCTTTTACGATGCAGGATTACATCGACTTTGAAGGTGGTTACGCTAGTTTATTGGAAGGTACGAATTCTTTTTCCAGTATCTATAATAGTGATTTCGCCCGGTTCCTGGGGCAGCGGGATTTCACCTACAACAGGAAGGAATTTGGCGCAGGGAGTCTTTCACAGGAGATTTCCCCCAGTCTGCACTTGGATGCCTATTCAATTGTTTCCGGCGGAAAAGTGGAGACCAGGACCACGAACGACATTACCTATTTAACTGAAACCGGATTTGATGAATTCAGGGAAACCACTACAGAAAATGATGTTTTCTTTACCCTTAGCAAATTGAAATTGCGCTACCAACCTGATGCAGAAACAGATGTTTCCTACGATGCCCTTATCAAAACTTCATCAGGGAATGCGATGCAGCACATCCTTTCCCAGACCCCGCAGGCCATGCACCAAACAACGACCATTCAAGATCCTGAAAGCCTGGATATAAGTCAATTTTTCGAGTACAACAAACAATTTTCCTATAAACACACCACTACCGCCATTGCCAATTACCGGTACCAGGACAGTGAAAACGTGAATGACTGGCTGTTCGACCGACCGGTTTTTTCCGGGATCATTCCTTTTGTAGACGAGGGCGATACTTTTAACCTCCTTCAGAACACCTCAACAAGAAGCTGTAATGCCCATGTTGACCTGAAGCATTACTGGGTGCTCAACAACCTGAACCATATCTACCCTAATGCCGGAGTGAACCTTCTTAATCAGGGCTATCGAACATTGGACTATCAGCGGTTGCCCGGTGGCAATATTAATAGCTTTCAGGATAGCGGGTTCAACAATGAACTGGATTTTCAGTTGTTGGATGCCTACGCTGGTTTCGAATACAAAATGAAACGGGGCGATCTAATCATCAAGCCCGGTCTCACCTATCACTATTTCCAGTGGCAGGTGGAACAATTTGAAGAGGAGGTGGTCAAAAGGAACAAAGGAGTACTACTTCCAGCATTGATGATGAAGTATGAATTTGGTTCTTCGGAAAACCTAAACTTCAACTACAACTTGAAATCCAATTTTTCTGATGCCTCCAGCTATGCAAACCGCCTACGCCTCATTAGCTTCAATAGGCTCTTCCGAGGAAATGAGGAGCTGGAAAATGAACTCTCCCATTCGCTCTCCCTGCGCTATTATAAATTCAATATGTACCGCGGACTTTTTGTAAACGGAAACCTAAACTACACCCGAAGGGTCAACTCTATAAGGAGCACGAACAACATTGAAGGCATAGACCAAATAAGTAGCCTGATATATACGGATATGCCCGAGAACACCTATTTCGGTGCAGCTTCCATGGCAAAGCAGATCCGGAAACTGAAATTTACCCTGAGTGGGACTGCAAATTTCTCTGAATATTCCCGAATTATCAACAATGAAACTATTGATTACCATTCGAGGAATTACAGCTATACCGCAAAAACGGAGACCCGCTTCAAGAAACTTCCGAATCTGGAAGTCGGTTTTCGGCAGGATTTCAATAACTTCAAATCAGATAATTTCAGCAATCATTTCACTCTGATCAGCCCTTATGCAAACCTCGATTACGACTTACTGAACGATTTGATCCTAAAGGGAAATTATTCCTACAACTACTATGAAAATGAAGGAAACAAACAGGTGAACAGGTTCCAGATAGGCAACGCCTCCCTGTTCTACAACAAAGAAGACAATCCGTGGAGTTTTGAAATAGATGTTAAAAATGTTTTCGATGTACGCTACAGGAATTCAAATTCGTTCAGCGAATTCCTCATTACAGATCAGCGGATCTTTATTCAACCGAGGACAATATTGTTGAAGGTTGGATATAAATTATAAAAAATGATAAAAATTCTAAGGTCCTCAGGAAAATTATATTTTCCGAGTCCAAACGACGAGAAGCCGGTAGGATCTCTTATGTTTGCACTAGTTTATGTCTAATCTTGCTTAACTTTGATAAAGAAATGATTAAATTACTAATCCCTCTCATTTTGTTGTTTTCAGTCTCCTCTGTTTTCGGACAGGAAATAAACGGCGAAATTGAATATGTGGTGGAATTATCTTTCGACAAAGAAAAGCTGAAAAAAATGTCAGGCAGTACAAGAACGCTTCTGCAAAATGCAACTCCTGTAAAAGCTAGCCTTACTTTTTTTGGAGACGAAGCCATCTATGAATTAAAGGAAGGAATAGGAAACGATTCACAAAAAGGGACCAACATCACGAGAATTCTTGCAGGAAGCAGTGATCTATATTACCATAACAGAAAGATCGCACAAACTATCAGGCAGACATCCACATCAGGAAAAACCTTTCTGGTGGAATATCCTTCTATGGAATGGAAGATCCTCAGGGAAACAAAGAAAATCGGAAAATACAAATGTTATAAGGCAGTTCATCTCAGCGATGAAGAAAATAAAACCGTTGCCTGGTTTGCTCCAGAGATTTCTGCCGGCTTCGGACCTTTATACTACAACGGTCTTCCGGGTCTGATACTGGAACTTCAAACCTCTAAAGGCAGCTTTAGGGCCAAATCCATTGATTTTGACCCGGAGAATTTAAGTGTACAGAATCCTACCGAGGGTGAACGAGTGACAAAGGAAGAATATTATGAAATCTTAAAAAGAATGGCTCCCACCTTTTAAGAAAATAAACGCCTTCAATAACTATCACGTAAATGAAGGTAACAAACAGATAAACAAGTTTCAGATAGGCAACGCCTCTTTATTCTACAAAAAAAGAAGACAATTCCTGTCGTTTTGAAGTAGATGTGAAGAATGTTTTTGACTTTCGCTACTGGAACTTTAATTCCTTCACGAGTTCCTCATTTCTTTTCATTTCTATTCTAGTGAACAAATCCATTAAACAACTCTATTCATCCAAAAATAGATTTTGCCTCTCAATATATCTTCTCGAAGTTAGCCTCCAAATCAGCATTAGAAACCTGCTTCTCCTCTTGGGGAACCTCTCGTTGAATTTTCGGCAGTTTGAACTGCACTTTTTTATCCTCCCCGTCAGCATGGATAATAAATTCCCCCTGCTTTAGACGGAAAAAAGCACCTGCCCGTATTTTAGGGATTTCCCGTTCCCCTGTAGTAATGCGTGTATCAAAATCCATGCTGTACTCTCGGTTGATGCTGGTAGCTTCCTTTTTTACGATTTCAAAGAAGCGTTCATAATATTTGGCGGTGTCAGAATCATTGACCTTCCCAAAAAAATTGTATTGCGAAAAAATATGATGAAAAAGGAAGGCTCGATTCCTTTGGTCATTAGAATTAGCGAAAACTACAAGACAAATTATAAATGGCTGGACCAATATGTTTTTGAAAAAGATTGAGATAAAGTTTCTGGAAAAGCGAAAAGAAACCCATCCCAATCATAAAAAAACAACTTTTTGATGAAGAAGTTGACAGAAGCCAATGATCTATTTTTTGATTCTAAAGATGAAAGTATTGCACCAAAACAAGCTAAGCAAAAATTAAAAGGGCCAGGCCGGTCTAAATCTTTAGAGGGTCAGTATGGCCAGTAGAGGGTGTCAGCGTGACCAGAATATTCAGTTACTGCTGTTATACATCCCGATTGTACACCATTTGACTAATGAGAAAGTTTTATCAATAGAATTAACAGCTGCGCCTGATTGTTGTGTGGACAATTAAATTTGCCAGTTCGCACTATTTTATTTGTTCCGGGAAGCAATGACGGCAAAATATAATTTCATATTGTAGTATCAGGGGTGTAGAGGAACCCAGTTATGCTTGACTACCATGGCAAGCGTATTAGCGGGATATGCAAATCACCTAAAGGTACTGTGGCAAAGAATGATCCACTGAAATTTCAGCAGATTAATTAAACAGGAACCTGAATTTTTATTTTGGTTCCCTGATTAATTTGGGATTCTATTTTCAATCTTCCCTTCATAGCTTTTGTTCGTGAAGCAATATTTTTTAATCCAATGCCTTCACTTTTCAATTGCGGAGAGAAACCGCAGCCATTATCCTGAATGAGATAAGAGAGAATGTTATCCTTGAGTTCAAAGGAAACTTTGATGAAGGATGCTTCTGAATGTGTTTGGATATTCCTCACGGCCTCCTGCAGTATTCGTAGGAAATGCATTTTAATGCTGCCTGAAATCTTTTCCCACTGAATTTCTTCTTCAACTTCTAATTGGTAGGTAAAGGAGCTCTCATTTTGTGACAGGACTTCTTCAAGAATAGACAGATATCCTGTCCCCGAAGTGAACAAAGGTGAATTCAGTTCGTGGGAAAGCTGCCTTATCTCTTTTCCTAATTCCTTAAGATCCTCAAGATATTTTTCTCGCTGACCTAATGATGTTCTATCATTTTGAGAGTTCAGGCTGCTAAGATTGAGTCTAAGTCCGAACAGTTTGGCGAGAATGCCGTCATGGAGTTCCTCAGAAAGCCTGATCCTTTCCTTTTGACGGGAAGCTTTCTTAATATTCTGCTGGTCGAGCAACAATTGGAAGATCTTTTCATTAGCCTCCTGTTGCTCCTGTTTCAAAGATAGTTCCCGGTTTTTTGTCCGTTGGTTTTTAATAACCAAGCCGGAAAGGCCCAGAAGAGCAAATCCCAGTGAAATTCCCACAAGCACATTGCGTTGGCTATAGAGGTTCTTATTTTCAGCTATGAATTCATCTGTTTCAAAACGTATTCTGGCAAATTTATTTCTGGCTGCTCTTTCTTCAGCCTCCAAGGTATCCCTAACAGCTATGTATTCTTTTGTGTAAGCTAAAACGCTATCTTTTTTAATACTGGATAGCATTAGAAGAGAGGCTAACAAATCCCTTCTATTCCTGGTTTTTCGAGACAAAGAATTTGCCTGAGAAGCATATTGAATGGCTGAAGTGGTATCTGCTCTTTCTTCGAGCAGAAAATCAGCTATATGAAGTTGGTTTATTATGATATCGGAATCAGCTTTCAATTCCTTCCTAATGTGTAAGGCTTTATGCATATCTTGCAACACCTCTGTTGTATCTCCGGAAAGGTATTTTACATAAGCCAAATTATCCAAAAGTTTTGCATGTGCTAACATGTCAGGATATGGTAATTCTTCTTGAAGTTTAAGTCCTTTGTAGTAAAGTTCTTTGGCTTTTGGGTAATTGCCCTGCTTCTGATGAACTACTCCCATATTGTTAAATATAGAAGGTAATAAATCCTCCCTATCCGCCTTTAAAAGATAAGACAAAGCAACTTCATAATATCCCACTGATTTTTTGAAATTACCAAGCTCCTTAAATATAATTCCTAAATTGTTATAAGCCGAATAAAGCTGCTCGTACTCTTTTAAAGGCTTCAATTTATTTATAGCCTGAATAGTAGTCACTTCACTACCGGTGTAATCGCTGATATCAATTTGAACTATAGCCATGTTAAGCATTAGTCTTGCAGAATAATCATCATTCTTTGTTAACTCATATATTTTTTGGGAATTGGCATAATAGAAATAAGAGCTATCCAGGATAGTACAACTGTAATAAAACTCTCCCAAATCCCAAAAAGCTGCGGCTGTACTAGATGAATCCTTTATTTGGAGAGATAACTCCATAGCTTCTTTATTGAATTTTCGAAAATTACTTGAATCCCTCTCTTTTAAATAGTGGTAAGAAATCTTAAGCAAAGATCTGGCTTTTAAGGAGTCATTTCCAATGGCGCTCAATACCCGATCTAAAGAATCAATTTTGGAAAGTTCAGGAATATCTTCTGATTTTAAGATTTTATTGATCTTTTGCTTAAAATTATTCTCATTGCTTAAAGATGCTTCCTGAGAACAAGCAATGATAAAGAAAAAGGGTAGAAATAGGACAAAAACTATTATACGTGCGTTCATACTCTAAAAGAGGTAAAACTAATTCTTCTAAATCAGAAAATGGATCATGTAGGGAACTAAAAAGTAAGGTTTTACCTTACTTTTTTTTTAAAACATTAATGTAGTTTAGCCCCTGAACCTGAATAACAACATGGGGTAATTAACGGATGTCCCTATTAAATATAATGGCCTATGATCGTCTTCTTGATGTACCTCCTTAACGAATTACTTGAAGTACTCCTTAATTTATAATTTATAGAAACATTTGTGCATTAGTAATATAAATAATATCTCTTCATGAAATTTCTATTCTTCAAAAAGCTCTTTTTTTTATCTATTGCTTATTTTTCTCTTGCTGCATGTAATCGGGAGGATCATTTTCAACTAACAGGTGAAATCGGAAATTCCAGTACAGATATTTCCTATATAGGAATGTCAAGCGGTTTTATAGCAAGTGATTTCAGCAGCTTCACAACATATGAAGATGAAAATCAGGTCGAAAATAGGAAGTTCAAAATCGAAGGAACTTTAGATTATCCTCATGCATTTCGGTTTATGACTAATTCGGGGGAAATTTCCGGCTTGTTTTTTCTCGATCCAAATGATGATCAATCACTGGTAATTGATACTTTAGGAATGAATAAAAACTTCAGTATCAGGAATTCTAAGACAAATGAGGAATATCTTAAAAAATATCAGCCTCTGCTCGCCGATTTAAATAAGGAGCATAACTATCTTAAAAGTCAGTGGAATGATTCTCTTTCAGATGGTTCCAAAAAAGCTATTCATCAATCTATTCAAAAAGTATTAAGTCGTAAAGATGAGGTGCTGGTGGGTTACATTAAAAATAATCCCGACTCATATGTAGGCATGTGGATATTAGCTGAAAATTTTAGTGTTTACGGCTATAAAGCAGATTACCAAAATGCCTATGATAATTTATCTGAAAAGCTAAAGAGTACTTCCTGTGGCATTCAATTAAAAGAAAAGCTGTCAATCACGAGGATTTCAGGTTTAAATGGTGCACTACCAGACGCTTCTTTATTCGAGTATAAAAAAGGTGAAAAGGATCTGTCCTTTAAAAATCTTCCTTCAAAGTATACCCTGATAGATTTTTGGGGAAGTTTTTGTGCCCCTTGTATAAGAGCATTTCCAAAGATAAAATCTATCTATGATTCCACTGATAGAGAATATTTTGATGTTTTGGCTATCTCTGTGGATTCTAAAGATAACATTGATGACTGGGAAGAATTTATAGAAAACAAATCTTATCCCTGGCGGCAATTTCTGGATGAAGAGATGAAATTTTCAAAGATGCTAATGATCAATGCGGTTCCTGCCAATTTCTTACTGGATTCTAATGGAACAATTTTAATGAAGAATTTTTCACCTGAGGAACTTGAAGAATTTCTTGAGGAGGATAATGCCTGAAAGAGAGCTTAGGTAAAAAAAATCGAGTTCAGAAAAGGAGTTCGGCTGCTATTATGAAAAGGATGGAATTTAATGTGAGATTGTTTCTTATGATAGCCGCTGTTCTTTTTGCATTACCTTCCTTTTCTCAGGATAATATTTTAAGAGGAGTAGTGAAAGCAGATTCTCTTAGGGGCTCTAGTATAAATATTGTTAACGTTACACAGGAAATAGGCACTACCAACTCTAGCACAGGGGAATTTAAGATTGAGGTAATGAAGAACGATACGCTTTTGTTCACGGCTATTCATTTGAAGTCGGTTGAAGTAATTATCACACCTGAAATTATTGAAGGAAAGTTTTTAGAGGTCCAGATGGATGAGCGAATTAATGAATTAGAGGAAGTTCAGATAAGCAACATTAGTTTAACCGGAAATTTACAACATGATATTTTAGAAATAAAAACCTACAATAAGGAAGATTTTGGATTTTCCTATTCACCTAAAAAACCATTGACCTCTATAGAAAGAAAATTATTTACTGCAAGGGATGGGGAAATTGATGCTCTACTTAATTTCCTTAGTGGAAGAACGAAAATGCTCAAAAAGGCAAAAGAGAACGATGATACAATGGAAATGGTTGAAATGGCAACGAAGACCCTTCCCACTTCGTTTTTTGTAGAAAACCTTCAAATACCTGAAAATCGAATAAGGGCATTCGTCTATTTTTGCTCGGGTGATCCGGATTTCCAGGAACTAATGGCAGAATCTAAACGACTGGAGTTACTGGAATACTTTCAAAAAAAAGCAGCAGAGTTTTTAAACTAAAGAAAGAGCAAGATAAAAGTAAAAGCAAGCAAATAACGAGACATTTAAAAATACCATTAAAACAAAAACAATGAATCTAAAAGGAAATCTTGTAATACTATTTTTGTCCTTCGCCTTTTATATCATGCAGCAATGATGATGAAGTTTCAGTAATACAGCCTTCTATCAGCCAAATAGAGATGGAGGCTGAAGGTGGGGAAACAGAAATATCCTTTACCAACGGTGATTGGCATATTGCTGAAATAATAAACAAAATTGGTGATACAAGGATCCATGGAGACACCTATTCCCTCGAAGGAGGAATGATTAAGGAAAATTCGGTATTGTCATTGGAAGCAAAGGGAAAAATGGCAGCCCTATGGTCTGACAAAGGTTTTGTGATTAACAGGAATACCCGAACTTCCCTTATGATTCAGCTAAAAGAAAACAGTACTGGCGAAGAATTTGGCTTTTCTGTAGTATTAAAATCAGGAGAAGAAGTCAAAAGGATTGAGGTGTTTCAGAAAAAATCTCAAGGATATCATTTTGAAAGTATCGAATTCAGTCTGAAAGAAGAAGATGGAGATTCTCTTTTTGTAAAGAAAGGAACAACTTATAGGCACAATGTATCGAAATCCCAAATACTCACTGTCTCTCCCTATGGAGGTATTGATGTTCATAAGCAATCTCTTTTTTTTAAGTTCCGAAAAGGATGCATTTATCTGGATAGAGAAGGACTCCATTATGGTTGAAGTGCCCACTGATATTCATAACAGTGAAATTTATTTCAATGGGGAACAAAGGTTGTATAGCAAATATTTTTCAAAAAGTCCTCACGGTTTTGAAGAAATGGCAACAGTTACTATTCCTACTGGCCAATCTGCATTTTACATTGAACAGGAGTGGAGAAAGCGTCAGGTTTCCTATCAGCTCGGCTTAATCAACAATAGAACCGGACAAGAAAAAATTGTAGACGGTAAATGGATTGAGACTATACCTACAGGAGGGTATTCTATACTCTGGGAAGACTAATAACAATAAAATTCTTGATATAAACTCAAAGGAAAATGAAAAGTAAAAAAGCAATTTCCAGTGCAATGAAGAATTTCTCAAAATACTATTCAACAAGGTTCTGTACCACGAAACTCCTGCTAAAAAAGTGAAGAAATTGTACTATACCGAAAGGATTAAGGATTTCTGGGTCACCACGGAATTTATTTTTGAAAATGGCCTTCTAAAGCAAATGTAGCGGGTTGAAACAAGAAATAACTTTTCAGAAATTAAATAAAAAACGATAGACTTTCAAATAGAATATTAATTTACGCACGGAAACTAAAATGAAAAAATCCTTTTACACTTTTATCCTATTCCAATTTATAAGCCTTTTTACCTTTTCGCAAGAAATTGTAGTGAGCGGATTATTAATCGACTCCGAAACAAATAAACCGATTGAATTTGCCAACCTAGGCGTAGTCGATAAAAATAAAGGCACCGTTTCTGATCTCGAAGGAAAATTTAGGATCAAATTTTCAAAAGAATTTGCTGGTGATAGCCTTACAATTAGTCACGTTATATATAAAACCGTAAAAATTCCTATTAAAGATTCTAAAAACTTAGTCATTCCACTTCAACCAAATGAGAATAAATTATCTGAGGTTGTTGTTACAAACAAAAAGAAGAAAAATAGAAAAATAGGAGTTAAAAGCTACAATCCATTGTTATGGATGAGTACAATCTCAAAAGAAATGGACATTATCGAAAGTTCAAAACAAATTAAAATTCCTAATAATAAAACTGTCAGGGTGAAGGATGTAAATTTTTATTTGAGACGTGGGTTTGAGGCAGACAGTGCTTTTATTAGAATTAATTTTTATAAAAATCTTGACGATTCCCCTGGTGAAAAAATAGTATTTGAAAATATTATTCAACGTAAGCAAATTGAACAAGGTTGGGTAAATATTGACCTTGAAAAACATTCTGTTTATCTTGAAGAAGATTTCTTTGTTGGAGTCGAAATTATTCCGGATTTCAAAAAACCACTTGAAATTTTTATCGGAGCTATTTTAACCAAAGGAAAAGGTTTTATGAGAACAAGCAGTCTTGGGAAATGGGAAAAAGTGGATGGGGCACAATCAATTAATGTAGAAGTAGAATATTAAAAGTCTACGCACAACGCTAAATAAAAATGCTCAAATAATCTCAGTGAGAAAGATAGCATGTTTTGGAGCGTATAGCGGTTCTCACTCTTCAGGTGAGGGCAAAGCTCCTCACCTTAATAGCGATCTCCTGCGGGAAGCAGATTCGCAGCTGGGCCAAATCTTCTTCACCTGCTACTCATCCAAGCATTTCACAGAGAAAGTTTTGAAAACCTAAAAGATCTAAACAGGTAAACCGTCAAACTTTACTGGAGTTTTTAAGCCAACTGATGATCGGGTTCGAAAACCTGGAGAACAACCAGATAAAAGAACTGGTAGATCATTATTTCATCCTCAAAAATCCAAAAGGCAGCACCCAAACCTTATCTACTAAAAACATCTCTGATTGGCGTATCAACAAAGCCGCTTACCTAAAGGAGATCTCGAGGATTTTTCAACAGCATTTATAAGGTAATTACGATTAGATTACCTGTTACCATATTGATTAACAGGGATTTTAGTCAGTCATTTGTTTCTATAAACCAAAAGCCAATCAAGGGATGTTGGCTTTATAAAACATAGAAATCATGAATGATTTAAAATTAGAAAATCGATTGATGCGGATTGAACAACTACTTGCAGCAAACAAGGAAGTACTAACATTAGAGGAAGCTTGTGACTATACAGGGATTTCCCAGAGCTACATCTACAAGCTTACCGCTGCAGAAAAAATCCCCCATTCCAAACCTCTGGGGAAAAAAATCTATTTCGAAAGGAAGAAACTGAATGCCTGGTTATTGCAAAATGAAAAACCTTAGTGCTATGAACGGCTATGAATTTTCAAGGTTATGGTTTGATTTCAGCTTTGTCAATCCAGGCAAAGTGAAGCCGGTTCATACTGCTGTTTATTTTTTTGCCATAGAGCGCTGCAATAGGCTCGGATGGAAAGAGGAATTTAGTTTTCCAACTGACCTGGCAATGGAAGCCCTGGGTATTAAAAATTACAAGACCTATATCGGGGCACTACAAGATCTGGAAGAATGGGGGTTTATAAAGTGGATCCAAAAGAGCAGGAACCAGTACACTGCCAATGTCATTGCTTTGGTAAAAAACACCGAAGCACCACCCAAAGCATTGGATAAAGCAATGTCCAACCACTATCCAAAGCAAGTCCGAAGCATTGCGAGTATAAATAAACAATTAAACTATAAACAAATAAACCATAAACTATTAAACCAGGATTCTTTTTTAAAACAGCCATTACTAAAAACAAAAGAATCTGAAGTTCCAAAAGACCAGCTGGCCAGTTATGATTGGGCTTTAAAATTTCAGGAATTATTTCTGAAAAATCTAAAAAACAAAGGCGCACCAACAAAAAAAACAGAAATGGCAAACTTCAAGGATTGTTTGGACCCGATGCGCCTTATGATCGAGAAAGACGGGGTTTCAGAAAACCAATTACAGCTTGCTTATAATTTGCTGAATGGCCCGGACGAGTTCTGGAAAGGAATCATCCTGGACACCAACAAACTTCGGCAAAAGATAGGGCAACTGATCGCACAGGGGAAAAAGCCCATAAAAACAGAAAACATGGATCTAAGGGTCCGGCAAAAAATAAAAAATTATGATTAAGTCAGCTTCGGAAATTCTATCACCGGAAATTTCCCCACCAGTTAAGGTTGCAGACAACAACCAGGTTTTGATAAGCAAACAGTTCTTTTGGAGACTGTTCCGTGAAACAGCACCTGGTTTTAAGATCAAAAAAGAAAACGAACCGGTCATCTTTACCATCTTCCGGTATTTTCTGCTGCAGCCAGACTTTAACGCCTTCGGAACAATTAAAAATAAAGCAAGCCTTGATAAAGGTTTGTTGGTGTATGGAGATTATGGCGTTGGAAAATCAACCTTGTTCGATGTTATCCACGATGTCGGAAAAACAATCCTGAAGCAAAAAGGAAGTAGCCAGCTTTGGTTCCCCCGCATTTCAACAGTACATCTGCTGACGATGTTTTATCAGTCGCAAAAAGACAACACCAGTAATTTTAAGCTGGAAAGCTACTACCGGGGCAAATTGTACCTGGATGATCTGGGGATAGAGGATAAAGCATATAACCGGGAAGAAATCATCGGAAAATTGCTTTTTGAAAGACATCGAAGGAAATTAAAAACCTATGTGACTACCAATGAAAATCCATCGGCCATTGCTGCCAGGTATGGAAACCACATAGGAGACCGGTTGCCGGAAATGTTCAATATCATAAAATGGGAAGGAGAAAGCTGGCGAGAATGATTGGTACTTAAAAGTCCTCACCACATTTCCCACGCCTTCGCAAAAGCTGCGTCTTAGGGAAAAGAGGTTCGTCTGGAAAGAGGAATTGGAAGTAAGCCAAAATAGACACTAAAATTTGGGAATGCAGCAAAATAGAAACCGGAACTGAGATTCAAATAAACCTGGTATAGTATGCTTTTGGCTTACCTCCACGCCTTGAAGAAGGATATCGGTTCCATGAAATTTTAAAACAATACAAGTTGAAAGATAACCAGCAAAGTATCCACACAACATTTTGAGTAGCAAAGCAAGATGTGTCATTGTCATGACATTCTTGCTTTGCGCCCGGAGGTTGCAAAGGCTAAAAAGGAAAAAATGAAAAAGGAATTCATCCAGATCCGTTGCTCGATCTACGAGAAAAAGCTACTCAAAAGAAGGGCGGCCAGGGCAGGAATTTCCCTTTCAGAATACCTTCGTTCCACTGCCTTTGAACGAAATATTGTGGAGCGGATCACCCCCGAGCAGTTGGAATATTACCAGATGCTGGTTCGATACAAGAACAATTTTGCCAGGATCAGCAACATGTTCAAAAAGCGGGATCCGAAACTGGCTAAAACTGTGGAGGCTTTGGCAGAAGAAATACGAATCCACCTTAAAAACTTTAAAAAATGATTGGGAAAGGACATTCCATATCCAGGACACAAGCCTCTATAGCATATGGATGGAATCAGGAGAAAGAGGCGGAAATAGTACTCAAGGAGTATTTGGCAGGAGATACTCCCCAGGAAATTGCGGAAGAGTTCAAGATCATCCAATCCCAAAACCAGCGGTGCACGAATAATACCCTGAGCTTTGTAGTAAGTCCTACCATAGAAGATGGTAAGAACATGAGCAGGAAAGAGCTGGGAGAAATCGCTCAAAAGTTTTTACAGGAAATGAAGCTAACAAACCATCAGGCGATTGCATTTGTACATCGGGACAAGCAGCATACCCATATTCATATCTATGTCAACAGGATCAGTCTTACCGGAGAAACCTATAAAGATAACTTTTTTGGTAAGCGCAGCCAGATTGCCGCAGATAACGTGGCAAAGGAATTAGGACTTACAAGGGTAAGGGAAGTACAACAGGAAAAACTACAGGAGTTGAATGGTATCCGGCAGGAGATGAAGAGAATCAATGATAAGGTGCTGGATTCCAGGCCAAAGTCGCTGGATGACTATATTAGGTTAATGAAAGATCACAAGGTGAAAGTGATTCCTACTATTAACAAATCGAACCAGCTGCAGGGGTTTCGGTTGGAGTACAAAGGAGCAAACCTCAAAGCAAGCGAGGTGCACCGGGATATGAGTGGCAATAAACTTATTGCTGAAATCTCACAGAACAGGAGTTTTACCAGGTTAAAGGAAGCACCCAAAAGCCTGCTGATAATGGACAAAACTATTCAATTAAGTACTAACCTGACGACAAAAATAGCCAAAGAACTCATCAAGGGAGTTCTGAAAAGGGCACTGGATACAGGAATAGGAATGGGATATTAAAATTTTTGAGCGATGAAAAAACTAGACGAGATCATGGAATTGATGGCTGATGAAATGGCCGACTTTAAAACCGCTGTCCTGCAGCTCCAACTACTTTCCCGGCAGTTATCCGAGCTAAGTATACCTATCAGCACCGAAGCCTTGGAAAAGGACCTGAACGCTTTCCTGAAAAAACAGGAATCGGAAAGCCGGGAAAGGGATGAAATTTTAAAGTCCATTGATCAAAGACTGAAGAATGCCAGGATTATACCCGACTATCTCCTGGTCCTTTTCGCAGCACTTGCAGTACTTGCTTTGGGATTGATAGGCTACTTTGGTTATTCCACCAATGCACAACAGGAGGAAAACTTTAAAATCTATCGTATGATCACAGAATCAGAAACTCACCTGCAACAGGATTTCTTTGCAACACATCCTGAGATTAAAGAGGAATATTGCCGGTGGCTGGAAGCCCCAAAGTAGGATTTGTCATGACAAACCACTTTGTAGCAAACAAACCATTATTTACAGTAAATCCTCTGGAACCCCTATAAAACAGGTAAATATTTACTGTAAATCATAAGTAGGGTGCGCCCTATGCTGTTTTTACTTAACGCTTAACTTCCCGTACGCTATAAAAACAGCATAGGATCCGGCGCAGGTAAGTTATGGTAGATATTGGGGCTACTTTAAAGCCCAAATTTAATCATATTCCGGTGCTTTTATATTTAGTCTCTTGATGACACTTTCAGTAAATAGACAATTGCAGTCCTATTTAATTTTACTTCCTTCAGACAATCAGTTTATAACCATATCCTCTAACGTTCACTATCTGTACGTCCTTATCTTTACTGAGTTTTTTCCTTAGTTTCGATATAAAGACGTCCATACTCCGGGCATTAAAGAAATCATCATCGCCCCAGAGTTTATTGAGGATTAAAGATCGGTCGAGCACCTTATTTTTATTCTGACACAGGTGGTACAGAAGATGAGCCTCCCTATGGGTGAGCAGCACTTTTTCATCATTACCATAAGTAAGAGTTTGCTTTGGGAAATCAAAAACAAACTTTCCTAACTTCAGGATGTCTGGCGTGTCCCAGACTTTTTTTCTGTTCAGGAGATTATGAATGCGCACGATAAGTTCTTCCATACTAAAGGGTTTCTTCAAATAATCATTCCCTCCAACATTAAAACCTTCTACTACATCTGCCGTCTGTGATTTAGCCGTTAGAAAGATAATAGGAATGGTTTCGTCCAGTTGCCGGATCTCTTTCGCTACAGTAAAACCATCCCGGACCGGCATCATTACATCCAGCACCAGGATATCTGGTGTTTTTTCTCGGAACATTCGCAGTGCTTCATTTCCATTTTCAGCCAGGTTTACAAGGAAATCCCTTGTTTCCAAGCTTTCCTTTACGATCTGTGCCAGGGCAGGTTCATCTTCGGCAAGTAGTAATTTGATCTTTTCAGCCATTTCTTGGGAGGATAATAGTAAAATCGGTTTGATTATTTACGTGAAGGTCTATGCTGCCTCCGTGCTTTTTGATAATGTTTTTGGTATAGTAGAGGCCTATGCCGAATCCTTTTACATCATGCGTATTTCCCTTAGGAACTCTGTAGAACTTTTCAAAAAGGTGCTCAGCCTGAGCCTTTGTGAGATTAGTTCCGTTGTCACTTATCCTGATTTTCACCATTTGGCTTTCAACTAGAATTGAAATTTCTATTTTATCACCTCCGTATTTCACAGCATTATCAAGAATGTTGTTCAGAGCGTTTTCCAGATGAAAAGGATCGGCAGGAACATGGATTTTTTGTTGTTCAGCTGAAAAGCAAAGAATTTTGTTCTTTGTCAGGTTGCGGTGTTTTTCAACAAGTTCTGATAGCATTGGCACCAAAGGCACTTCTTCTCGGTTCAATTGCAGGTTATTTCCGTCAAGGGTGGCGGTTTCGAGTAGCTTTTCCACCATTAGCTGGAGTTTGTCCAGCTGTATATTTGAGACCGCAAGGTAGTTTTTAGTCTTTGCCGGATCATTTTCCTTATTGAAGTTTTGAATTCCCTCCAGTGCCACCTTGGCGGTAGAAATGGGCGTCTTAAATTCATGAGTAATATTGCTGATGAGATCATTTTTAAGTTCTGCCAGCTGCTTTTGCCGGCTAATGATCTTTAAAAGAAAGAAAAGGCATACAACTACAGCAACAATCAGAACTGCGGAAAGAATAATACCTAATATGTTTCTTTGCAGGACAATAGTTGCCACATTAGTAAAGTAAAGATTAAAAGAGCTGTTTTTGGGGAGGTATGCAGAATTGGATGAGGTGCTCAGAACTTCGTCATCTACAATTTCTGTATTGAATTTTTGTGTCACCTCCTCCTTTTTCCTGAAGATATAGGCATAATCAATATCGATGTTTTTAGCAGCTAATTGTTCGTCTATATGATTGTTGAGTACGGGTATTTCAAGAGTATCTGTATTAAGCGATATAATAATGCGTTTGGCAAGCTGGTTCATATTTGGTGTTGTGTCCAGGGGTCGCGTATCATTAAAAAAGTTGTGCAGGTCCTTATGTTTTCCTGGAGAGTTGACCGCACCGAAAACCGTGTCCTTGTTACGAAGCGCTGACCCGCTAATGACCTTCATTTCAGAAATCTCGTTTGGATCTATACTGTTTAGTACATCCAATCCTTTGCCTGATCGATCTATTTTGCGGAGGAGACTGTTGACCTGTGGATTTTCTAAAATGCTCCCATCCTTTTTTAAGGAAATTCCTATGGTATTTCTATCGGCTAACTCTATATAATATGAATCTATGGCATTGTCAACGCTACTTTGTACCTCCCGAATCAGTTGTTGTTTTCCATCCTTGTAATTCTTGTAGTTCCAATAGAATTGGATACTAAGGGTGGCGAAGATAACTACAGTGATAAAGTAGAGGATGCTTCTAAAATTGCGATTTTGCATAAGTCAAAAGTATGCTATTCCTGTTCTTTGGCAAATAGCGCTTAACACTCGTTAACATTAGTTAACACAGAAAGCTGATAGGTTTTTGGAATTTTGGATTCTTACCTAAAAAAATTATGCGAAAGTTACTGCCTTTTTTGATGTTGTACTTTGTCCTGACCAGTTTATATGGACAGAAAGATGGTATCGTTCAGGACCAGTTTAATTACAAAATAACCTATGATCTTACTTATCAACCTGATTCTACAAACACAGAATTGAAGAAGAAGGAGAAGATGTCTCTCTACATTGGTAATGAAACCTCCCGTTTTTCGAGTGCGGGAAAGGCAATAGGTGATTCTTTGAAATCAGCTTTTGATTATTCAAATTTCGACCAGGCTGCCTTCGTGCGAATGAGGAAGCAAATTCCCGGAACAGAATTCGAATATTATATCTACAAAGGAGTTCCGGCGGAAAAGATTACTTATGCTCTGGAGATAGTCACGGACAAATATCGTTACACAGATAACAAAAACCTGTTCAACTGGACGGTCCTGGACGAAAGAGATACTATTGCAGGTTTCCGGGTCCAGAAAGCCACGACCAGTTTCGCAGGAAGATATTTTATCGCCTGGTTTACGGAAGAGATTCCTATTTCAGAGGGGCCGTATAAATTCAATGGTCTGCCGGGATTGATCGTAAAGATCGGAGATGATAAAGGCCATTACGTTTTTGAACTGACCAGGATAAAAAAGCTTAAAGATCCTATTCCTTTTACTTTTCAAATGGAAGATCTTATAGATACAGAGAAAGAAAAGTTATCAGAGCTGGAAAAAGAATATAAAAGAGATCCGGTGGGATTTTCAGAACGTTCTGTACCTGGCGTGAAAATTCAGTACGGATCAGGTACCGATAGGAAAAAAATAGAGCAGGAACGAAAAGAAAAATTGAAGAAACAGAATAATCCTCTAGAATTACGGTAGGATTATTTATTTACAATCTCAATCCTAATACTTACAGAAACAACTATTACCTATGAAAAATTTTTCTTTGCTTCTCCTGTTGATATGTCTATGCTCTCAGGGAATTGCCCAATCTGACTATTCCGACGAATTCAGGTACAAAGTCGTCTATCAATTGACCTATCAACCTGACTCTACAGATGCATCCTCTGTTACTTCTGAAGAGATGTGGTTATACATGGGGGAGGAAATTTCTAAATTTTCAAGTAAGGGCAAAGCCCTGAAGGATTCATTGTACCGTACCAAAAACCTTTCTGGAGCAGGCATGCCAGACTTCAAAGCCAGGGCAGAACTGACCAGAACCGAATTTGGTTATGCCGTATTCAAGGATATTCCTAAAAACAAAATTTCCTACACCCTTAAGATATTAAGAGACGAATTGCGGTATGAGGAAGACAAAGGGCTGTTTGAATGGGAGATTCTGCCTGAGACCAGAACCATACAGGGATATGAAAGTCAGAAAGCTAAAACAGTGTTTCGTGGCCGGGAATATACCGCCTGGTTCACTACTGAAATACCCATCTCAGACGGTCCGTATAAATTCAGTGGTTTGCCGGGACTCATCCTTCAGTTAAGTGACAGCGAGAATCACTACGTATTCGAAATAGTACAGTTTCAGAGCTTGGAGGAACCCCTTTCCCTGGAATTTTCCATGGGCGATTATACGTTGACCAGCCGGGAAAAACTGCTTCAGCTAAAAAAAGAATATGAAGAAGATCCTTTTGCGGCGCTGGATAATGCCAACAGGGGATCTACCAAAAAGGTGACGATAGAGATAAGTCCACAACAGAAACGCGAGCACTTGAGAAAGATCCAGAAAGAACTGGAAAGGAAGAACAATCCTATAGAACTGGAATAATAAAAATTAATTTGTTGTCATTAATGAGTTTTCATTTTGAAAACGCCCACTAACAACTTAGACTTATGAAATATCTTTTCCTGTTGATCTCATTGCTTTTGATGCCCCAACAGGGAATCGCCCAGAAGTCTTTTTCCGATGAATTTAAATATAAAGCAATCTACAAACTTACTTATCAACCGGATTCCACTGATGCAAATTCGGTGAGATCTGAATTCATGATACTTTATCTGGGAGAAAAGATCTCCCGGTTTTCGAGTGCTGAAAGATCAAGAGGGGATTCTATCCTTCGGCATCGGAAAAGAAACCGGTTAGAATTTACAGGCAGGTTTCAGGGTGCTCCTCAAACGAAATTCGATTATTATGTATTCAAAGGCATCCCCGAGGGCGAACTTTCTTATACCCGAAAAATAGTGAAAGATAATTTTCGGTATGTCCAGGATTTAGACCTGTTCAATTGGGAAATTCAGCCTGAAACTAAAGAGGTGTCCGGGTACCAGGCACAAAAAGCTACTACGAATTTTTCGGGAAGAGAGTACACAGCCTGGTTTACCAGCGAAATACCTATTCCGGAGGGGCCCCATAAATTCAATGGTCTGCCGGAATTGATAGTTGAAATAAGAGATCAAAAAGATCATTACTCTTTTGTACTAACTGAATTTAAAGAGATAGAAGGGATACCTTTTGATTTTACAACTAAGGATTATAACACCACCAACCAAAGAAAGTGCAAAGAGGTTGTGGAAAAATACAATTTTGATCCTTTTGCAGCTATGGAGCGATACGGAATGAAAATTCACTTTACCCCTGAACAAGAGAGAGAGGCTAAAAAAGAGGTGAAGGAAAAATTTGAGAAATATAATAATCTTTTTGAATTGAAATAATACTCCTGGAACTGCATTAATTGTATGAAATTTACCATCTCCTTTATTCTATTATTCCTTGTGACTTCTGCGGCCACTCATTCCCAAACCTCAATTTCCGGAAAGATTCTGAATAATGCCGGAGAAAACCTGAATGGGGCTTCTGTAACCATTAGCAAGGATTCTTCGGGGGCCATCCTGGCGTACGGAATATCAGGTGGTGACGGGGATTTCAGGATCAAGGTTAACTCAGAAGCCGACACCGTTTTCCTTAAGGTCTCTTACATAGGTTACGCCGCCTGGACAAAACAGCTTTCGAATGCAGATCAACAGGTGGACGTGGTATTGACGGAGTCTTCCGAAGAACTTAAGGAGGTTATGGTAGAGGCGAGAATCATTCAGCAACATGGGGATACACTAAGCTTTAGGGTTTCTGCTTTTAAGAACCAGAAGGACAGAGTGATTGCCGATGTGTTGAAGAAAATGCCCGGTATCGAAATTATGTCAGGGGGGCAGATTCGGTATCAGGGGGAGCCTATTCAAAAATATTATATCGAGGGGCTTGATCTGCTGGAAGGCCGCTATAGCCTGGCCAACAACAATATCTCTGCAGATGATGTTTCCGCAGTACAGATCCTTGAAAACCATCAGCCGGTAAAAATACTGGACAGCCTGGAATTTTCGGAGCGGGCATCCCTGAACATCAAATTAAAAAAACAAGTTACGGTGAGTGGTACTGCTGAAGTTGGAGTAGGCTATTCGCCGTTGCTTTGGAGAACAAAGATTACTCCGATGATCTTTACCAAAAAACAACAGGCTATTGTTACTTACCAGTCCAACAACACCGGCAGTGATGTATCACGGGAGATTCGGGATTTTTCTATTTCAGATTTTGGGCGGGAAGAGTTCAGCATAAACAAGAGGGACTGGTTGGGGATCTGGCAGCTTTCCCCTCCCCCTTTCAGGCAGGAGCGATGGCTGGACAACAACGTGCACCTTGGCTCTGTAAACTACCTCATAAGGCTTAAGAAAGATGTAGATCTCAAAACGAATATTTCTTATCTGAATGATTTCCAACAGCAAATAGGGAACACCCGAACCCGTTTTTTTACGCCCACAGATACAATTGACCTTGTGGAGAACACCCATAATGAACTGTTTATAAACACGCTGCAGTCTAAATTTATCCTGGAGCGAAACACCAGTGATAATTACTTTAAGAATGAGCTGGAGGTGAACGGCTTTTGGGATTCGCAGAGGGGAAACATAATGACGCGGAATGCCGCCATTCAGCAAAGGCTTTCCAATCCTTTTTCGGCGATAAGGAATAACCTGAGGCTGCTTAAGCCGGTGGGGAAACAACTGGTGACTTTCAGATCCAATACCGGTTATACAGAATCGAATCAAAGCCTGAATGTCAATCCCGGACAATTTGCAGCACTGCTCAACCAGGGGGAACCTTATGCTGAAACGGAACAAGTGGTGACCTCTTCCACCTTCTTTACAGATAATTCGGCCGGATTCACAAAGGGAATAAAGAGTGTAACCATAGCGCCTGAAGTTGGTTTCTCGATTAGAAAACAGCAGCTCGAAAGTCGGTTAGGGGTCATGGATGGAGGTGCGACAACATACCCAAACGCGGATTTCAGGAACAAAATGGATTTCCTTTCCTCCCGGTTTTACTTTACCAGCAGCTTTAATTACAAAAAGAATAACTGGAATATTAGATTGCTGACTCCTCTTAATTACAGAAGATTTGAGATTGAGGATGCTTTTTTGGAAGATGCCCGGGAGTTAAACAGGTTCACATTTGAGCCAAATCTATTCATCAAAAAGAAGGTCTCGGCCTATTGGGAAAGCAGCATTTCCGCAATTCTTAGCAATGACTTCAGGGATTTCAGGAATACGTATAATGGCTTTATCCTGAGCAATTACAGGAACATTCGGCGGTACAACTCCCCCTTGCCGGAAAGCTTTAGTCAGGCCTACAATGGTCGACTTTCCTATCGAAATCCGTTAAATTCTATATTCGCTAGCACCTCCTATACCTATGCTGTTACAGAAAACAACCTTTTGTACAGCAATCAGGTAGGACAAGGGGGAGCCATTCTTTTTGAAGCATTTGAACAGGAAAACACCTCAATTTCGCACAATCTGAACCTGGAGGGCAGTAAACACTTCAACAAAATCAGTACAACCCTAAAATTGGGCTCCAGGTATTCTTTAATACAGCGGGAGCAGCTATTAAACAACAATTTAGTAGAAGTAAATAATCATAATCTAAATTTCAGCCTGGGTCTGGAATCTGACGTGTCGGATTGGTTGAGCACTTCCTACGAAGGCAATTTATCCTTTCTTCAAATAGCAATGGCAGGCAGGGATTTCGATGAGATAAGAAGTCAGCAGCATTTACTGGATCTGTCGTTCTTTCCGGCAGGCAATCAGTACTTTAGTATAGCTTCTGAATATTATTACAATAACCTTTCTGAGGAGAACCGGAACAGTTATTTCCTGAACCTTGAGTATCATTATACTATTGAGGAAAGAAAAATAGATATTACAGCAACCTGGAACAATGTTTTGGGTACAGATGAATTCGTGAGTGTTTCAAACAACGAGTTTACTTATGTGCAGAGCACGTATCGTTTACGGCCATCACAGTTGCTGGTTGGTTTGAAGTTTTCGTTTTAAGGGAATGGAGCGAAGGGGTTAGGTTATCCAGTTTCCTTACATTTACCAACTCATTGCCAGCAATTTGAAGAAATCAAAAATTTTATGACGATCAGAGAAAAAGGTAAAAGAGTAAAATGGAAAGCAGTCGGGGTATTCTACCTTTTAGCCTGCGGACTTACCTATGTGCTAATTCAAGTACCAAATATAATTAAAGAGATCTGGAGTAGACTTTTTGATTTTACACCTAATTTTAGCTGGAATCACGGAATAGCTTTATTTATAGTCAGTATAGCAGCTTACGGATTTTTTAAGATAAAGCGTAATACAACGTTTTTAGGAAATAAACCGTATTACAGTTTATTATTTGCAGTTGTTTTCTTGGTTGCATATTCAGTAATTGGATTTTCTAATGATTATGGGATAAACCGATATTTATGGGCATTTATATTTTGTTTATTTACATTGATCTATGACATATTTGAAGAAACGGCTTGGCGTGGTTTTCTTCATGACAGTTTGAGTCCAATTCCAGTTTGGTTAAAAGGGATCATTACTGGAATATTTTGGAGTCTTTGGCATGTTTTAATTTTTCAAAATTTTAACCAGTTTGGTGGATTTCATTTTTTCTTAGCTCTTTCAGTTTTCGTTTCGATCTTGATGTCTTATGCAACGGAAAGAACTAATTCTATTTTAGTAGCATCTTCCATACACGCACTTTTAATATTGAGAGATTTAAACGTAACCATTATTTGTGCGATTATATGGACTGTATTGCTAACAATGTGGAATCTGGATTTTAAGAAAAAGTTAGCAGCAAAAATTACTGATTAATACTCCTGGCAGTAAGGTGTCCTAAAACTTAAGAAGAAATAGCGCCATTGTTGAATATTTCTGTAAGAGGTGTGGAAACTGCGAGATATAGGGTTAGGAAAAAATAAAATGTTCAGGAAAGCAATTTTATTAGGTTTTTAGAAAATCTCACAGATCCTGTTTCTGTTTAACTATAGTGAACTTACTCTCTTAGATATAAATTTTAATATGCGAAGTGAAATGTTAGGCGATTAATAATGCCAAAATACTGTTAAAGGTGTCTAATTCGGTGGCACTCTAAATTGACCTCATCGGAAGCCTTAGTAAATACGGGCTAGCAGTAAACTAAAGCACTCCCGCCTCGAGTACACACAGAAAAGCTGAGAGAAATCTCGGCTTTTTTGTTTTCAGGCACAACATTCCCAAATCTTCAGGGAGCGATACTAATAATATCTTTTAAATTAGCTGATAAAGACAAAGTAGATGTTAAATAACCGTTTGTTATTAAGGAAATCCTATATTAATGCCTTAATCAGAATTTAAAAATAAATCAAAGAATGATAAGCTGGAAAGGAATTGAAACAGGTAATCAGACAATTGAAAATTTATCGTTAAAGGAAAATTCAAAAAACATAACGGTAACAAGTCTTGTAAAGGGGATAAGGAATAACCATTCAATTTCTTTTAATTATTTATTAAAAATTACAAATGACTGGAAAGTAGAATCTTTGAGAATCCAGTCATTGTTAGAAACCAGGCCTGATATAAAATTAAGATCCGATTTAAATGGTAAATGGTTTAATGAGGATGATAAGCATTTAAAACATCTTCAGGATTGTATAGACATAGATATTTCCGTTACACCATTTACTAATTCACTCCCAATAAACAGACTTAAAGATAAATTGAGAATTAGAACAGAATTAACTGTTCTTTATTTTGACGTGATTAACTGGGAATTTAAAAGTGTAAAACAGTATTACACAAAAATAAAAGATGGAGTATACCTCTATGAAAACGCTTCTTCAAGTTTTAAAGCAAAAATTTTTACGGATAAAGAAGGGATTGTTCTGAATTACCCGAATTTATTTGAACGTGTTACTTAATTAAACTGCTATACAATAAATAAACACAATGCTGACACCCGTCTTGAATCCGAACACCGCACGCTCTTCCTCCGTTTGATTTTCCTGTGAACTTCCAATACGTTAAGAAAGCTCCCACGCACCTTGTTTTTTTAGGAGACGTATCAAAGACATATTCCTAAGGTTAAACCTCCTTATAGCTGCTCCCACTGGTATGTCACTCCCAGACTAAACCAGCGCCCGGGCATTGGCACGGCACCTGCTTCTTTATATTCCGCATTGAAAAGGTTTGTTCCCTCGGTATGGAAAAGGAAATTTTGCCATTGGTAATTTACACGAAGGTCCACAATGTTATAGGCATCGGCGAGTTCGCGCTGCAGCCACCTGTTTTCCAGGTGCAAGGAAAACTTATCCACCTGATAATGTACTCCCGCAATCAACTGATGCTTCAGGGATTCCAGCACATATTTTGACGTTACTCCGGCTGAAGACTCCAGTGTTGGCTGCAAATAATTGTAACTGAATCGGTAGCCAATAGATTCCCGGTTGCCCAGGGTGAAATTCTGTCGCACCCTTCCATAAATGCCCTTCACAGTATTCTTTCCGAAGTTAATAGGAGAATACGGCTGCGACGCATCTTCTCGCACCCAATCAATAAAATCGGTAATGTTTCGGGAGAAAGCTCCCACCTGTAGTGTCAAATTCTGTTTCTGGTATTCAACATTGGTTTCGTAGCTCCAGGCGTTTTCCGGTTGGAGGGATTCATTCCCTATATTCCCCGGAAGTTGGTTCAGGTACAGATCTGTAAAGGAAGGAATCCGCTGCCCTGCCCCAATACTGGTGGAGACTTTCCAGGAGGTATTAATGAGATAGGCCAGATCCAGCCCCGGATACCATTGCCAACCAAAATCGGTGTTGTAATTGGCATAAAGTCCGGCAGTACCCTGCAGCTTCTCTCCCAGGCTGCCCGCCAGTTCGGCATAGGCGCCGTGGTTATCACGTTTATGGTCACCAATATTTGAACTGTTGATCTCTTCCAGACGAGACTCCCAGCCAAACCCAAAGGTCCCAATATCGGTAACAAGATGACTGTTTAATTCGAGCATCAGGGCGTTGGTGTAATGTAAGGAACGTCCTTTGCTAAGATCATCCTTAAAATACCGGTAGTCATCTTCCCCATAACGATTACTGATCCTGGGAGAGATCATGAAATCCCCCCACTGGTGTTTTGAGGAAAGACTGAATATGGAGGATTCAACGAGTTCTTCGGAATTGCGGTCCCCGGGCGCAGCATAAAAACCGTTGGCCCCAAAGCGGCTTCCGGCATAACCAGCCATTGCCTGCATACTGTTATTAAGGTCCAGATCATACTGGCCGTTATAAAAAAGGCGGGTGTTTCTTGAAGCGGAATTGTAACGCTGCCCGTTGTATTTGTTTTGAGCAACCGCAAGAAGATGCCGTTGCTTTTCGGTTGCGAAATTGCCCGTAACTTCTGCTCCCCCTCCTGCGTAAATTCCCGATCCATCTCCCTCTTCTTTGGATTCAAAAGAACTACCGGCCAGCAATCTTGCAGTAATGGAGGAATTGCGGTCTTTTTTAGTAACTATATTAATTGCACCGGTAAGCGCATTGATCCCGTATACCCTGGCGGCTGCCCCTCTTAATACTTCGATGTGAGCAATGGCAGTCAACGGAACGGGAAGATTCATCATATTATGGGCAGTCTGCGAATCGATCATTTTTACTCCGTTGATCAGGACGATGCTTTGTTCAGAGGTTCCGCCATCAATGGAGATGTCGGTTTGGGTTCCGAACGGACCTCGCTGCCGAATATCCACACCACTAATGTAAGACAACACCTCATTGAGGGATCTTGCCGGTAGCTTCTGAATCTCTTCCTGTGTGATAACCTGAATATCACGGGCTGTTTGCCGGAAGGGCAGCTGAATTCTGTTCCCCTGAATAATGATCTCTTCCAGCTGGTTTTCCTGTTCCTTATTCTTCGGAAATTCCTCCGTTTCCTGTGCAAAGACAGGAAGAGTGATCATACTTATTAAAATGATCAGTGACTTTTTCATATATGGATTTTTCTTGTAGTTCTCAATTTCGAGTGCAAAGATTGGCGATTAAATAATAACTTTGGTAGTCCGAAATAAATATAATGGGTAGTCCGGTTAGCATTTCATTTAGAACCTTTGTCAGGATAGACCGCCGAAAAGAAGATCCGGTGTATATTCAGATAGTTTATCAGTTTATCAATGCGGTAAAAACAAAGCTGTTGGAGGACGGTGACCGACTTCCCGGAAGCAGAAAGATTGCAGAGGAACTGCAGGTGCACAGGAAAACAGTGGTAGCCGCCCTGGCAGAGTTGCAGGAACAGGGATGGGTGCGGAGTCTTCCCAATACAGGTACCTTTGTAAAGAACCCTGAACTTTCTTCAGCTAAATCCCCGCATACGGGAGTTTTTCAGAATCCACCGGAAAGGGCTGCGTTTTCTTTCAGGAAAGAATTTATTCTGGACAGCCCGTTTCCGGAACCACAGGAAAAATTATCTTTTACAGATGGCACACCCGATTACGGGATGGTGAAAGCGCAGGAATTGTTGCGCTCTTACGGATCGGTACTGAAAAGGGCAAAGCAAACCGGTGGCCTGCAACATCTCACCAATGAGAATCTGTTTTTCAGGGATCAGCTGAGTTATTACCTGAATTTATCCAGGGGATTTCACCTTTCCAGAAACTTCTTGTTGCCCATAGCAGGCCGGGAACAGGTTTTTTCCATTTTATCCCGATTGCTTATAAAGACCGGCGACCTCATCCTGGTGGAAGAGCTGAGTTATTTTTTACCCAATATGATCTTTGGGCAGGCTGGAGCCCGGCTAAAAACTGTTCCCATAGACAAAGACGGGATGAAAATCGATCATATTCGGGAGCATTTTAAAGCCGGTGAAATCCGTTTTGTTTTCATCAACACCCGATGCCAGTATCCCACAACGGTGCGTCTTTCTGAAAAACGAAAGCTTCAGTTGCTGGAGCTGGCCGAACAGTACAATTTCATCGTGGTCGAAGATGATGCCGATTTCGAATTTTCAGGAGCAAAAGACAGGTCGGCATCACTCTTTAGAAAAGACGGCGGAAACCGTGTGATCTATACCGGAGCTTTCGGCAGGTTTTTGACGCCCGGTTTTCAGATGAATTTTCTAATCGGGCCAAAAGACCTGCTGGAAGAGGCGAGGAAATACAGGGATATCTTTGGGAAGCCGAATTTCATGATCGAAAAGGCCTTGGGAGAGATTATTCATCAGGGGGATATTCACCGCTACCAGCGGAAAGCCCAAAAAGTGATCAGCGAAAGAAAAGAAAGCTTTGCGCAATTACTGAACAGCCACTTTAAAGATGAGATTTCCTTTAGTACTCCCTCTTCAGGACTGGCTTTCTGGATCCGGTTCAAAGAACCTCTTTCACTGACCCGGTTACAGGAAAATTCCCGGAAAAAAGGGCTGTTGATCCCGGGGATATGTCTTTATCAGGATCGAAGAATAACTGCTTTGAGATTAGGTTTCGCACATCTTAACCAACAGGAGATGGAAGAAGCCATAAGAATACTTGACGAAACCTATCGAGAAGTTAAAGAGATACAACAATAAATGAAAGACTGAGTACGGCTTTAAGTCATAGTCTAAATATCTAATGCTATAAGATTCCCCATACGAAAGAAACTCCATTAAATTCTTCGGCCACCTTCAAGCAATTAAGGCAGAGAACAGGCGGAAAATACCTACAGACAGGTAATTTTTCACTAAAATATTCAGTCAGGCAAATTTTAAAATCCTGATTACCTGCTCAATTATCCCCATTTAAAAAACAGAATTCATTTTTTTTTGTAACATATTTTAGGTTCCAATACTTACCAGGCGAATTCTAAAAAACCAAAAAATGAAATATCTAAAATTATTTGCCGCCGTATTGGCGTCTATCTTCACCTTCAGTTTGTCACAAGCTCAGGAAAAAATAAAACTGGAAAATTCTGTTTTATGGAAAATTGAGCACACAGAACTTGAAAAGCCTTCTTATATCCTGGGAACTTTGCATGTAATGTGCGAGGAGGATTTCAACATTCCGGAAAAAGTAACCAACACCCTTCTAAATGTAGACGCATTAGTGCTAGAAGTGAATTTTTCCGATCCTAAAGAAATGCAGTCATTTCAGGAGTCGATGAGCAATCCTACAAAAATTTCCGAGGAATTATCAGAAGAACAATACCGGAAATTAGATCAACTTGTGACAAAAATTGCAGCAATGCCTTTGAGCACGTATGATGCCTACGGTCTTTCCATGTTAAACGCTATTCTTCTCCCTAATATGTTGCCGTGTTCTGAAATCAAACTTCTTGAGAATGAACTAACACTATTGGCAACTAAAAACAAGAAGCCAATTTTTGCCCTGGAGAAAGTATCACAACAAATGGAGCTGATGAAAAACGCGTATCCCACCGAATTTGCTTTGAAGCAACTAATGTTATTTGAATCTTATAAAAAAGATTTTAATAATGCCATTATAGCATATAAAAATGAGGATATTTCTACCGCCGTAGGTTTAATTTCCAAAGAAGATTACATGGATGAGAATGCAACTACCATAATGCAAATAAACAGAAACAAAGACTGGGTGGAAAAAATGCCGGAAATGATGAAAGAAAGAAGCAATTTGTTTGCCGTTGGTGCCGCCCATTTAACAGAGGATTATGGCATAATTCATCTTCTAAGAACAAAAGGATACACCGTAACCGCTGTTTCTAATTAGAAATCCTATTGATGAAATTATCTGAACAGGAATTTCTAACCCTTATTAATCGGCATAAAGGGATACTCTATAAAGTATCAAGAATGTATTTTGATAATCTTGATGACCAACAAGATCTGTTTCAGGAAATCATTCTGCAGTTATGGAAATCCCAGGAGTCTTTTAAAGGAAATAGTCAGTTTTCTTCATGGATGTACAGGGTGGCTTTAAATACTGCCATAGTATTCTATAAAAAGGAGAAAAGAAAACCTGATAAATTCAGTTCAATAAAAATCGAACCATTCGCCCATGATGGTTACAATGGTGAAAAAGATCTGCAATTGATGCATTTTTATAAGGCTGTAAAGGAATTGAATAAAATTGAAAAAGCTTTAATATTTCAGTTTATAGAAGGTCTCTCCGGAAAGGAAATTGCCGAAAACATTGGCCTTTCAGAAGTAAACGTGAGAGTTAAAACAAACAGGACAAAAAGTAAACTACAGGAAATTATAAAAAGACAAGGATATGAATTTTGATAATATAAAAGATAAAATGGACGCTGAACCTATGGATAACATTCAGGTTCCCCAAAGAATGGAAGGGATAGGATCCCGTAAGATGCCTATTCAAAAAGTAAGGAAAACCATGAGAGGTGAAATTATCACTCAGTTGATATGTATAGCCGTCTTTTTTGCCGTCCCTAGTTTTGTAGAGATGTACCGGTTACCAAAATCTTTGTATTACATGTTAATGTTTATTACCAGCCTCATTACTTTGGGGTATTTAATAAAAATGAGTTGGTTTTTAAATAAAACCAGCAATCTGAGCGCCGGCAGTAAAGAAACAGTCGTTACTTTTATTCATGATCTTCAACTGACTTTAGAAGTTTATAAAACAGCCATCATTGCAGGAAGCCTTTTACTGCCTTTTTCCCTGATAATCTTCTTACTTGGAATTGAACATGTGGATGAAAGCATATTCACCAAATTTATTCTCCTGGACATGTCTCCCCTAATGTTACTCATCGGTGCTGTTGGATATATAGTTTTAGCCGTTTTAATATATTTTGGTACTGTAGCCTGGTCTAATAGTTTGTACGGAGTACATATTAAAAAGCTGGAAGAAACATTGAAAGAACTCGAAATCTGAAACAAAAATCAGATCCCGGCTTCTGAAATAGTAAGCATTCAATCTTCCATGTATCTATTTCACAATCTCCTCATACCGCTCTTTTACATTCCGGCTTATGTAGGTGCTTAAGCCACGGCCTTGCTGCGCGAGGGTCTTCATCATTTCAACCGCTCCTCTTCCGGCGCTGGTATAGGTGTAACGATAAATTTTATCCCGGTTGAATTCTACCAGTATTCCTTCATCCTCTATCTCATAGGCCGTAACTCCCGAGGTGCCGCTAAGATTGCCGTAGGTTTTCAAATGTCTTTTTGTGCTTTAACATGTATAATCTATTCTTAAAAATAAGCAGAAATCAGCTTCTAATGTCAAACAAAGCATACCTTCGTTCTCCCTAATAATTCAAAAAACATTTAAAAAGAACCAGTATGCCCATAGATCTGTTAGCAAAGTTTAGCGTCACGCAAAAAACCTCTCCTGAGGACGGAATTGAATTATTCGAAAAATTCATCGCCGGCGATGAGCCTGTACTCTTGTCTTACAAACATTCCAGGGACCGGGTAGTTTTTACTAACCGAAAAATTATAGCCATGGACGCACAGGGCATCACCGGAAAAAAGAAATCTTTTTGCATCTTTCCTTATTCCAAAATATCTTCTTTTTCTGTGGAAACAGCAGGAACCTTCGATTTGGACAGCGACTTAAAAATATGGGTTTCAGGAGTAGGAGTTTTTGGTGTGAAACTGGGAAAGAAAATAGATATTAGCGCGATAGGAAAACTGCTGAGTGAACATGTAAAATAATAATCCGAACTATTAAAGAATACATATTTCAGCAGCTATTTTTAGCTATTCTATTCATAGATTCTTACGAAAAAGGAAAATTATTGGTATATTTATAATAAATTAAGCATTGGAATGAAAAGATATTTGATATACGGATTTCTTACCATCCTCATCATTACCCTGAATTTTTCCTTCATCATCGTGCTGGTAACCGATGATGTAAGAATTAATTACCAGGTTTTATTCCTCCTCTGGATATTGGTCTTACTGGCCGCCGGAGGACTTGCCTATCTTGAAAAAACCAGGAAAAAGAAGGAGAAACTGGCTGCTGCAGCACAAAAGCCTGCCACTCCCGATGAATACCTTAAGAACCCTCATGAGAGAACAGGCCCTTCCAACATCTATAAAAATAAATGCATCAAAAAAGCAAGGATAAAACTCGCTGAAGATCTTACTACTAAAATTACCCCGGGCTTTTTTGGTGGGTACGTGGTCAACGAAGACTACTCCAATGAAACAGTACAGGCAGTCTACAAATATCCCGAACAACTTCTCGGTTTTATTAGCAAAAAAAAGGAACAGCTATGCGAAAACCTGCAGGTCTTATATAATGAACCCGTGGAGTGCTGGGGAAATATATTCTGGGACGATTATGAAAAACGATTTATTGCAAAAGTTCATATCCCCGTGCTTTACAGTGAACCGGAGACCAACCGGTTTAAAAAAATGATAAGGCTGAAGGATGAATTGCTACATCTGGAAAATTCTTCTGACGGTTATGATGTGTACACCCTACTGGAAAAGGCTGAAAACTTCCATTATCTCCAGCAATCTGAAATTGCCCCGCCGTCTCTTGACCATTCCATAAACCCGGAGATTCTGCCGCGGCTGTGCAACGAGCTTCTGGAATCCAGACAATGGGAGGAACTTTATCAGCTAAAAAAATATCCGGTGATGATTAGCCAGCTTGAACAACCCCAAAAGAAAGAGGTTCTTTCCGCAATTCAAAAGGCAGAACAGAAGCTAAAAACCTAAAGCCTCCACCCATCTGGCCAGAGCGGGCCCTATTTGTTGATTTCAGTTTAAATCGTACATTCGCTACTTCTCAAAAAGTAACACAATGTCCCAGTTTTGGTTGTATTTTAATTTGGGTCTGCAGCACGTCCTGGACTGGCAGGCTTATGATCATGTTTTGTTTATTACCGTTTTGGTTGCCGCATATTCCATTAACGAATGGAAAAAAATCATTTGGCTGGTGACCATTTTCACCCTGGGACACACCCTTTCCCTGGCACTTTCTACTTTTGAAGTGGTGATTGTTAGAAGCGAACTGGTGGAATTTCTAATTCCCCTCACCATCCTGCTCACAGCTGTCTACAACCTTACCCGGGCAGGAAAAAAATCGGGAAACAACAAGATCCAGGTGCTCTATTTTGCCACCCTCTTCTTCGGAATCATCCACGGATTAGGATTTTCAACCTATTTCAAAATGATCTCCGGCAGTTCTTCAGATATTGTACTGCCACTGCTGGAATTTGCGCTGGGAATTGAAGCAGCACAAATTATCGTGGTGCTTGTGGTATTACTGTTAAGTTTCCTGGTACAATATATATTTAAATTCTCTCAGCGTGACTGGATCCTGGTGGTGTCGTCCATAGTAATTGGTTTTGCCATCCCGATGCTGATAGAAAACATTTTTTGGTAAAATTTAACGGAGGATACATTGTTTATTAGGCAGCCTTGCAATAATTTAGTAAACAGGCTGTTATATACATTTTAAAAAATCCCCCCATTGTTCTTTAAAAAATTATGTGTGATAAAAAACAGCTGAAATACGATAAGGCCTATTTAAGGATCGCCCGGGAATGGAGCAAACTTTCCCACTGTGAACGCAAAAAAGTTGGCGCACTTATTGTAAAAAACAGAATGATAATTTCTGATGGTTACAATGGGACTCCAACAGGATTTGAAAACTATTGTGAAGACGAAGAAGGATACACCAAATGGTATGTTTTACACGCTGAAGCAAATGCCATTTTAAAAGTTGCCGCTTCCACACAATCCTGCCAGGGGGCTACCCTATATATTACCCTGTCTCCTTGTAAAGAATGCAGTAAACTAATTCACCAGGCAGGGATCACCCGGCTGGTGTATCAGGTAGATTACAAGGATAATTCCGGACTTGAATTTTTGGAAAAAGCAGGAATTGAATTAAAACAGATTACAGAACTGGACAGTTGAAAGGATACTCGAAAAAATATTTGCCATTATTACTGGGACTGGCCTGTGCCGGCGGGGTAATTCTTGGTGCAAAATTAAATTTTTCAGATTCTCCGGGACTTTTATCCGCCAACAAGAAAAAAGAAAAGCTTAGCAGGCTTATTGACTACATTGAATATGAATATGTAGATGATGTGAATATTGATAGCGTGGTAGACATCACCGTCAATGGCATCCTGCGGGATCTCGATCCACATTCCGTTTACATTACAAAAGAAGAATACAACAGCCTTAGCGAGAGTATGCAGGGCGATTTCGTGGGTATTGGCGTGAGCTTTTACAACGTCAACGACACCATAGCTGTCATCCAGGCACTGGAAGGAGGCCCCAGTGCAAAAGCGGGCATTCAGGGCGGCGACCGTATCCTGTATGCTAATGGTACCGCGCTTTTCAATAAAAACATCAGCAATGACTCCCTCACCTATCATTTGAAGGGAGAGGAAAATAGCAAAGTCGAACTTAAAGTTCTTCGGAAAGGTATTCCCGAGTTGCTAAAATTCGACATTCGCCGGGGAAAAGTACCTCTCAAAAGTGTGGATGCAGCTTACATGCTTACCGAAACTTTGGGTTATATAAAAGTCAATCGTTTTGCAGAATCCACCTATGAAGAATTCCGGGACAGCCTGCTGGAGCTGAAGAAACAGGGAGCTACCGAAATTGCCCTTGACCTGCGCAACAATCCGGGGGGATATCTTGGTGAAGCAACCAAAATGGTAGACGAGTTTCTGGAAGATGACAAGCTTATGCTCCTTACCCGAAACAAAAAAGGAGCCATGGAAAAGACCTTTGCTACCGAAAAAGGAATTTTTGAGCAGGGGGATATTTACGTTCTTATTAATGAAAATTCCGCTTCTGCCAGTGAGATCATTGCGGGGGCACTTCAGGACAATGACAAGGGGTTGATCGTGGGAAGAAGATCTTACGGAAAAGGACTTGTACAGCGGGAAATGGCACTTGGAGACGGCAGTGCTGTGCGGCTTACCATTGCAAGATATTACACTCCCACTGGGCGTTCCATTCAGAAGCCATATGAAAACGGAAATAAAGAATATTTTAATGATTACCTGAACCGTTATAAAAACGGAGAATTGATTAGCGCCGACAGTATTACGGTTGTGGATTCACTTAAATATACCACTCCCGGCGGCAGGACCGTGTATGGCGGCGGCGGGATCATTCCCGATATTTTTGTCCCCAAGGATACCAGCTACGAAAAAGAAAGCCTGAATTTCATTTTACGCAGTCCTTTTATGGGCAGGTTTATCTTTGAAACCCTGGAAGACAACAGGGAATATTACAACAACCTTAGCCTCGAAGAATTCCGGGAAACGGAACTGGCAGATGAAAAAATGGTGCAGGATTTCACCTCATACATGGCTCGGCAGGGGTATGAATTAGAGGTTGCCGAATACGACCATTTATTAAAACAATATTTAAAAGCTACCATCGCACAACAGCTTTACGGCTCCAATGTTTTTGAACAGATCGTGAATGATGAAGATCCCATGGTCGAAAAAGTGATAGAATTGTCCCGCCAAAAGTAGTATATCAGCTTTTGTGAAGGATTTAATTGAATATCTAGAAATACTTTTACTTCTCTCCCCACTGCTGCTTTTCATCATTGCAATGGCTTTTCGGTTGCTGGATAACAGCGGCTATTTATTTCTTCAGAAAGAAATATTGATCAACTCCTCCTATGTTTCGGTCAATATCCTGCGTGAGCAAATCCAACGCACCAAAGATTCCAGGTTCCGGAAAAGACTTAAAAAGGTACTTGTTTACCGAAAATTACACCGCCTGTTTCTGCTTATGATCATCCCGGCATTTCCCGTGACTATCTTCACCTATTTTTTCTTATTCTGATTTGTCGTGAACCTTGGTATGTTCCCCCATGTTCCAGTCGGTAAGAATATCTGTTGCTACTGAAGCTCCGCTACCTGTGGCAATGGAGAATTGACTCCTCCATCCTGCAAGAGTTCCGGCAACATAGAGCCCTTCCGCAACCACATGATCTTCATTTTTCAGCTGAATTCTGTTTTTGCTGGTTTTAGCTCTCTTATGCGGAATTGTATAGGATTCAAGCCCTTTAATATTTAAAAGATTTGTGTAACCAACAGCTATTACCACTTTTCGGCAAGTATAGATGTTTTTATTCGTGATCACCTCAAAGCCCTCTTTCAGAAACTTTATTTCTGAAACTTTTTCTTTGTGCAGTTGCTCTACCCCGGGATATTTCTCCTCCAGTTGTTTTTGTCCCGAGACCAGGATCTCTTTTCCGGTAGTACCCGGGGTTACGCCCAGTACATTATTAAAAAGAGCGCTTTGAAGATGAGATGACTTTTGGTGCAGTATAATTCCTGCTTTCTTATGTTGGGCAAGTGGTTTGGATAAACCAGATCCTAAAACAAGTGCACAGGACATACCTGCAGCACCGCCTCCTATGATCAAAACATCAAAAGTCACTAATGTTGGGCTTTTTTGGCAATGGTCCTGGACATTAATAGAATCACCATTAAGACCACTACAATACTGGAAGAAAGAATTCCTATTAACGCTGTACCACTGTCATCCACAAAAAGATTATCAAAGTCGAGGAAAGTAGCATTATAACCTATCAATCCTATGGCCAGTACTATTAAAGTATAAATTAAAATTTTCATATAAATAAACTCTTAATGTTGGCAGCAAAAAGTTTTACCGCAATGGCAAGTAAAATTACGCCAAATATTTTTCGAATAACACTTATTCCCTGTTTTCCAAGTACACCTTCAATCTTCTTCGAAGACTTAAGAACAAGGTATACAAAAATAATATTTATTACAATGGCCGCCACTATATTAACGGTTTCATATTCTGCTCTAAGAGAAAGTATGGAAGTCATGGTTCCTGCACCCGCAATCAACGGAAAAGCTAAAGGTACCACCGCAGCAGTTTCGGGCGCATCGTCTTTATAGAGGGTAATACCCAAAATCATTTCCAGTGCCAGGAAAAACAGGATAAAGGCACCCGCTACCGCAAAGGAATTGACATCTATCCCAATAAGGTTCAAAATCTCCTTCCCAAGGAATAAAAAAGCGATCATTAAAAGACCTGCCACAATAGTGGCTTTTTCACTTTGAATATGCCCGGCCTTTTTTCTTAGTTCAATAATAATGGGAATACTTCCAATGATATCGATCACAGCAAAAAGAATCATAGTTGCCGAGGCTATTTCTCTAAAATTAAGGTTCATCTTTCTCAAAAATTAATCCGGCAAAAGTACTGTGAAAAACGAGAATGAAGTAATTTGAAGTCAGGATTTTTTTCTGAAATTTAGAAGGTTGATTTTTCCTCCATAAATTCAGGATAAAAATTATCTTTGCACAATGTTTCAACTGGGAAAAACAATCGTTTCTGAAGAGATCCTCGAAAAGGATTTTGTGTGCAACCTCTCTGCCTGCAAAGGTGCCTGCTGTATAGCAGGTGACGCCGGCGCTCCTCTGGAGGAAGAAGAAACAAGAATATTGAAGGAAATTTATCCTAAAGTGAAGCCTTTTCTTCGGAAAGAAGGCATTGAAGTCATAGAAGCAGAAGGAACTTCTGTTATTGGAGAGGACGGAGAATATGAAACTCCGCTGATCAATGGAGCAGATTGTGCGTATGTTACCATCGACAAATTTGGTACTGCTTTATGTGGAATCGAAGAGGCCTATAACCAGGGAGAGATCTCCTGGAAAAAACCTGTCTCCTGCCATATGTATCCCGTTCGGGTACAGGATTATACCGAATTTTCTGCAGTAAATTATCACCACTGGTACATTTGCGATGATGCCTGTACCTTAGGAAAAGAGCTGCAGGTACCTGTTTATAAATTCGTAAAGGAAGCACTTATAAGAAAATTTGGTGAAGACTGGTACGAAGAACTGGAGAAAGTAGCCGAAAAGGTAAAAAAGTAATCTTTTTCAATATTTCCTGATTTATCTGACCTTTATTTCCCGGGACAAGCCTTTTATCATCTAATCCATAGTGACTTACACCGAAAATACCTTCCGGATTTTTTCGCAATCTTATTTATTTTGTTATCTTTAATCAGGTTTTTCGGATAAATTTTAATCCGATCAACTGTCTTTCCCCTTTAAATTCTCCCCCAATTCCTGCCCTGCAGGTGCAGCTATTGCTGTAAAACTGAATTATTCATTTTTAAAAAAACGGAGAATTATGAAAAAATTAATTTATTTAATGCTGTTCGCTTTTCTTGTTTCAGCTTCAGCCGAAGCCCAATTTCTGAAAAAGTTAAAGAAAAAAGTAGAACAGAAGGTGGAGAACACCGTGACCGAAAACATTTCCAACAAAGCAGCCAATGAAGCTGATAAATCCCTGAACAACCTTTGGGAAACTCAGCTCGAAAACTCCTCATTTTCTATGGGTACCGAGCGGGTAGACCCTTCAGAAATTCCTGGTTCCTATAATTTTGAGTGGGAGTACAACATGAACATGAAAACCAGTGAAGGGAACATGGACATGATATACCTTTTAAAAGAAGATGCCTCGTACATAGGATTAAAGGTTCCACAGGCAGAAAATATGATAACTGTTTTAGATACTGAAAATGATCTCACCGTGATCTTTATGCATTCTAAGGAAAGTAATATGGTCATGGCCACCCGGATGGATGTGGAAGCAACTGAACAGCAGGAGGCACAAGATTCCTATGAAGAGATGGAAGTAGAGGAAATTGGCTCGAAAACGATCATGGGGTATGATTGCCAGGGCTATAAAATGGAGAATGATGACCATGTTTTTACATTTTATGTGACAGATGAAGCCGAAGTTAGCTTTAATGATATTTATAAAACCAGCTCAAAGGATCTTCCAAAAGGATTTGAAAACGCCGAATGGATGAAAAACGGAGAAGGTTTAATGATGGAAATGCAAATGGAGGATAAGAAAAATCCTGCAAAGAGCGCGACCATGACCTGCACTGGAATTGAAAAGAATCCCATGTCAATAAATAAATCTGATTACCAGGGAATAGGGGGATAACACTTTTTTTAAAGCCGAATTATGATTTTTCCGGAGATTCGAATCCAAAAGGATTCCGGAGCATATTCCCTTTTTTATACATGGCCTTAAGCTGCCGTAAAACCATTAATCACCATTCGATTTAAAATTTTCTTATGAAGTATCTTTTTATAGTTTTCCTGTTTTTACTGAGTTTTCAACAGCAAACGGAAGCGCAGGAAAAGATCACAGGCTCCATTGCCGGGTGGCAACAGGGGGAAGCAAAAATTATGTTTATTGATATGTTTAGCGGGTGCATGCGGGAGCTAGGCAGTATTGATGCTGAAGGAAACTTTGAAATTCCGCTGGAAAAAGATTTTTTTACTTCAGTAAAAGCTGCGATGCAGAAGGAACAGGAAAAAGCCGCTGAAAATGGAACTATTTCTCTGAAAGACCTACAGGGAACCTTTTCCTGCGATAAAGGGAAACCAGAATATATAAATCCTGAAACCAAATTAACTTCGCTTCCGCAGCATCTCATGGTTGCGCGTGTAAAAGGAGAAAAAGAATTGTTAGGCATGCTATCTCCCGTTTCCAACCCAGTAATCGCAAAATGGCTTCTTTCTTATAAACAGGAAAACACCGGAAAAGGAAAATATTTTGAATGGGTATATCTGGAAGATGAGGCCGCTGTGAAAGGATCCTGCTATTCACATGGATTTACAAACAATGATGTAATTGAACAACACCATGAATTTGATATGGATCTTAAAAAAGGATGGAATATGGTACAGCATGAAATCCTTGAAATTTTTGAGGATGAACAGGGAAAAATAATTCCTGAACAAATAGAAATTACAACCATTACAGAAGTCCCTGAAGATGTGCAATGGATCTTTGTTCCCTCGAAAAAGAAATAACCAGATTTACCTGGCCACATTTAATATCCGATTTTATTCTGTAAATCATTAAATTTAAACACTATAAAATCGGACAAACATGGATAACAGACGTACTTTTATTAAAAAATCGGGTTTATTTCTGGCTGCTACCACCCTTCCACTGCCCAATTTCCTGCTGGAGAAGAAAAAACTAGGAGTTGCTTTGGTGGGCCTGGGATATTACAGCACCCAACTTCTAGCTCCGGCGCTACAGGAGACCGAGTTCTGTGAATTAAGAGGGATCGTGACCGGAAGTCCGGAGAAAATTCCGGAGTGGCAGAAAAAGTACGGCTTTAAGGATGCTAATGTGTACAATTATGAAAACATGCATCAAATTGCCGATAATGAGGATATAGATGTTGTTTATATAGTACTTCCCAATGCTCTGCATGCAGAGTATGCTATCAAAGCGGCCAATGCCGGTAAGCATGTATGGTGCGAAAAACCCATGGCTACCACTGCTAAAGAATGCCGGGAAATTATAAGCGCCTGCGAAAAAAATAAGGTGAAATTATCCATTGGCTACCGAATGCAGCATGAAAAAAACACACAGACCATCATGAAATGGGCTGAAACCAAACCCTGCGGCAAAATACGAGAACTGGAAGCTGCTGCAGGATTTAACGGATCTGATCTCGGCTGGAGACTGGATAAAGAATTAGGAGGAGGTGCCATGTATGATATGGGGGTTTATTCCCTAAATGCTGCACGTTACTCCACAGGAATGGAACCCATCGCTGTCACTGCCACCCATAGCACCCGCAGACCTGAACTTTTTGAGGAAGTAGACGAGACCACCAATTTCACGCTCGAATTTCCCGATGGAATTATTGCCAACTGCAGTACCAGCTTTGGACAAAACCTGAACAACCTCGAGATCAATTGTGAAAACGGCTGGTATTATTTACGTCCCTTTCAATCATATTCAGGTGTGAAGGGAAAAGCAAGTGACGGGACAGTCCTGGAGCCTTTTGGGAAAAATCAGCAGGCCGTACAAATGGATGATGATGCACTGGCCATTATTAAGGATAAACCTGTTCTTGTTCCCGGGGAAGAAGGATTGCGTGATATTGTGATCCTGGAAAAGATCTACGAATCTGCCGCCAATGCCGGAAAAAGACTGACGCTTTAAAACGGACAAACCAGTAATTTCATCCAAATTCTCACCTCGGAGATTTTCCGGTGCTTTGTAGGAAATACAGGGTTCACAACCTCATTGCCCTCCGTCTCACTTTCTGTTCTTAATTTAATTAACAAAAGCTAATTTTCTGATTTTTAATTGAATAATTTCTCACGTTAACAAAATGTCAGTAACAAATAAATTCTTCTTTGTTGAAAACTTTGTTGAAAAGGTTTGGGTATCATCCTTCTAACTTGTCCTACAAATTGCAATATTTGTTAGATCGACTATTGAAAAATAACCAACCAAATTAAGAAATCATGACTCACCCTGAACCCATTTTACAGGAAAACAAAGACAGATTCGTAATTTTTCCTATAAAACATCATGATATTTGGGATTGGTACAAAAAGATGGAAGCTAGTTTCTGGACTGCTGAAGAGATTGACCTTCACCAGGATCTTAGCGATTGGAACAATAAATTAAATTCCGATGAGCGTTACTTCATAAAGCATATCCTTGCATTCTTTGCAGCTTCAGACGGGATCGTGAACGAAAACCTGGCAGAAAATTTCGTCAATGAAGTACAGTATGCCGAAGCCAAGTTCTTTTATGGTTTTCAGATCATGATGGAAAACATCCATTCTGAAACCTATTCTTTGCTCATAGACACTTACGTGAAAGATGAAAAGGAAAAAGATCAGCTTTTCAGGGCGTTGGAAGTTTTTCCGGCGATAAAAAAGAAAGCAGAATGGGCACTGAAATGGATAGAATCTGATTCTTTTGCCGAAAGACTTATTGCTTTTGCCGCCGTGGAAGGGATCTTCTTTTCCGGAGCGTTCTGTTCGATCTTCTGGTTAAAGAAACGCGGATTAATGCCCGGTCTTACTTTCTCAAACGAGTTGATCTCAAGAGACGAAGGGGTTCACTGTGATTTTGCTGTGCACCTGCACAACAACCACCTCGTTAATAAAGTACCTAAAGAACGTATTCGCGAGATCCTGGTGGATGCGCTTAATATAGAACGGGAATTCATTACAGAATCGCTTCCTGCAAGCCTTATAGGGATGAATTCTAAATTGATGACTCAGTACCTGGAATTCGTGACAGATCGCCTGCTGGTAGAACTGGAATGTGAAAAAGAATATGGAACTGCCAATCCATTTGACTTTATGGATATGATCAACCTGCAGGGAAAAACCAATTTCTTTGAAAAACGTGTGGGCGAGTATCAGAAAGCAGGCGTAATGAACAAAGACAAAGAATCGGACAAAATCAGCTTTGACGCCGATTTTTAATTTACTTCAGTAATATCGGGTAGCATCACGGCCCCCCAACGTGGTGTAATCCATACCTATATAATTAATCCTGACTTCCAAAAGATCTTCCTCTTTAGGGAATTTTTCCCTGCCTGAAAGATCCGGAGGTTCCAATCTGTAAATATTCCAACTATGTATGTAGAAAAAAGAGATGGCCGTAAAGAACCTGTAATGTTCGATAAGATCACTGCCAGGGTGAAGAAACTTTGCTACGGACTCAATGAACTGGTAGATCCTGTAAAAGTTGCCATGCGTGTGATTGAAGGACTTTACGACGGCGTTACCACCAGCGAACTTGACAATCTCGCAGCCGAAATTGCGGCTACCATGACTACATCACATCCCGATTATGCAAAACTGGCGGCAAGGATCTCTGTTTCTAACCTTCACAAAAACACGAAAAAGTCTTTTTCGGAAGTGATGACCGATCTGTATGAATATGTAAACCCCCGAACCGGCAACAAAGCCCCCCTTTTAGCCGGTGATGTGTATCGGGTGATTCAGGAAAATAAGGAAAAGCTGGATTCCCTGATCATTTACAACCGCGATTTTCAGTATGATTATTTTGGATTCAAAACCCTCGAACGTTCCTATCTTCTGAAGTTAAACGGAAAAATTGCTGAAAGGCCACAGCACATGTTAATGCGTGTGTCCATTGGAATACACCTGGATGATCTCGATGCAGCCATAGAAACTTATGAGCTGATGTCAAAAAAATATTTTACACACGCCACTCCTACCCTGTTCAATGCGGGAACGCCAAAACCCCAAATGTCTTCCTGTTTTTTATTGACAATGAAAGATGACAGCATTGACGGGATATACGACACCCTGAAACAAACAGCCAAAATCTCCCAATCTGCAGGAGGAATAGGATTATCTATTCACAACGTTCGTGCTACCGGCTCCTATATTTCCGGAACCAACGGCACTTCCAACGGGATTGTACCCATGCTGCGGGTATTCAATGATACCGCAAGATATGTGGACCAGGGAGGCGGCAAGAGAAAAGGTTCCTTCGCCATTTATGTAGAGCCGTGGCATGCAGATATTTTTGATTTCCTGGACCTTAAAAAGAACCACGGAAAAGAAGAAATGCGCGCCCGCGATCTTTTCTACGCCATGTGGATCCCTGATCTTTTTATGAAACGCGTGGAAGAAGACGCTCACTGGACGCTTATGTGTCCCAATGAATGTCCGGATTTATACAACCGCCACGGGGACAAATTTGAGGAACTTTACTTAAAATATGAAACCGAAAAAAGAGGCCGGAAAACAATAAAAGCCCGTGAACTGTGGGAGAAGATTCTTGAATCTCAAATTGAAACGGGTACTCCTTACATGCTCTATAAAGATTCGGCCAATAGAAAATCGAATCAGCAGAACCTGGGAACCATTCGTTCCTCAAACCTTTGTACCGAAATTCTCGAATACACCAGCGAAGACGAAGTGGCTGTTTGCAACCTCGCCTCCATCGCCCTTCCAATGTTTATAAAAGGAAACGAATTTGATCACAAAGAGCTGTACAAGATCACGAAAAGGGTAACCAAAAACCTCAACAAGGTCATTGACAGAAACTATTATCCTGTAAAAGAAGCAGAAAATTCCAATTTAAGGCACCGCCCGGTGGGATTGGGCGTGCAGGGACTGGCAGATACGTTTATCAGGCTGCGGCTTCCGTTTACCAGTGACGAAGCCAAAAAATTGAATCAGGAGATTTTTGAAACCCTGTACTTTGCCGCCGTTACGGCTTCCATGGAGATGGCGAAAGAAGAAGCCCCCTATTCTACTTATGAAGGTTCTCCCATGAGCCAGGGCAAATTTCAGTTTAACCTTTGGGGCATGAACGATGAAGATCTCAGCGGAAGATGGGATTGGGCAAAACTTCGGAAGGAGGTATTAAAAAATGGCGTTAGAAACTCTCTTCTGGTAGCTCCAATGCCCACGGCTTCCACTTCCCAGATCCTTGGAAACAACGAAGCTTTTGAACCTTATACGTCAAATATCTACACCCGAAGGGTCCTTTCAGGAGAATTTATTGTGGTAAACAAACATTTACTGGAAGACCTGGTAGAGCGAAACCTCTGGAACGATGACGTGAAAAATGCGATTATGCGTTCCAATGGGTCTGTTCAGAATATCGATGTAATTCCCGATGACCTCAAAGAACTTTACAAAACCGTTTGGGAACTGAGCATGAAAGATATCATTGACATGTCCCGTCACCGCGGATATTTTATCGATCAGTCACAGTCACTCAACCTGTTCATGGAAAATGCCAACTTCGGAAAATTGACCTCCATGCACTTCTACGCCTGGAAAAGCGGACTCAAAACCGGAATGTATTACCTAAGAACAAAATCGGCTGTAGACGCTATCAAATTTACGCTTTCTAAAGAAGAGAAGAAGCAGGAAATCCCTGAAGAGCAATCTACAGTCCCGCAACGGGCAGCAGCAACTTTTAAAGCTTCAGAAACAAAACCTCTCACCACTTCTGAAGAAGGCAGCCTTTCTCCGGAAGAGCTACGGACAATGATCGCTCAATCCAAAGAAGCCGAAGGCGATGATTGTTTGATGTGTGGAAGCTAAAACTGGATATGAGATATTAGTATTGAGTATTGAGATTTTTTCTCTCTAAAAGAAAAGGGAACTAAGCCGTGGCTTACTTCCCTTTTTTGTTATTTTTGGATCGCATTCAAAATCTGAATTTTATCGCAGTTACTTTTAACTGTTCACATATTAACTTCTACCGTAGCAATGATGAACTGGGAACAACTCCTCTCTCTTAGAAGAGCCGGAGACACAAACAAACGACTTCGAAAAGAGCAAAATGAAACCCGATTAGGATTTGAAGTAGATTACGACCGAATCATTTTTTCATCCGCGTTCAGGAGTCTTCAGGATAAAACCCAGGTTATTCCACTGTCAAAAACAGATTTTGTTCATACCAGGTTAACGCATAGTCTTGAAGTTTCAGTAGTGGGAAGATCTTTGGGAAGGCTGGCGGGGCAAAGAATAATAGAAAAACATCCGCATTTAAAAACCATCCATGGATACCAAATGAACGATTTCGGAGCAATTGTGGCTGCCGCTGCTTTGGCACATGATATCGGAAATCCGCCGTTCGGTCATTCCGGAGAAAAAGCTATTGGAGAATATTTCAGCATTGGCAACGGGAAACGCTTCAAAAATGAACTAACGCCGGAAGAATATCAGGATCTTGTAAAATTTGAAGGAAACGCCAACGGATTTAAAATCCTCACGGAAGACCGACCCGGAATTCCGGGAGGAATCCGGCTTTCGTATGCTACTTTGGGAGCGTTTATGAAATATCCGAAGGAATCCCTTCCGCACAAACCAACCAATCATATTGCCGATAAAAAATTCGGAATATTTCAAAGTGAAAAAGCCTTTTTTGAAGAGGTAGCCAATGAACTGGGTTTACTACCTACCGGAAATACAAAAAATAAAAGTTTCGCCCGTCATCCACTAGCATTCCTGGTTGAGGCCGCAGATGATATATGTTATACCATCATTGATTTTGAAGACGGCATTAACTTGGGACTAATTGAAGAAGAATATGCCCTGGAATATCTTATCAAGCTCGTCAAAGATTCTATTAACACTGCAAAATATCACAGCCTCCAGACCCGGGCCGATCGCCTGAGTTATTTGCGCGCCCTTGCGATCAATACCTTAATTACAGAAGCAGTTGAAATCTTCCTGAATAATGAAGAAGCCATTCTGGCGGGAGAATTCCATCAGTCGCTTTTTGACAAAAGCAGGTATGAAGCACAGATCACAGATATAATCAAGATAAGTATTGAGAATATTTACCAGAGCGAAGAAGTGATAAGCAAAGAAATTGCCGGCTACCAGATGCTTTCCCATCTTCTGGACACTTACACCAATGCTCTTTTACCGGAAAAAGGAGAACCCGAGTCCAACTTCAATAAACTGGTTTTAAAACTGGTTCCAAACGTAATTGAGTACGAAAATCTCGATCTTTACGGGAACCTGATCAAAATATGTTCCTACATTTCGTCCCTTACAGACAGTAATATTGTCAATTCCTTTAAAAAATTCAAAGGTTTACGAATATAAAGATGTGAACCAAAATGCGTATTTTGCAGAAGATCAACTTCTATCTCTTCTAATCTTCAGCAAATGAAAAGAAAAGTACTCCTTTTTCTACTGGTCATTTTTGTCCCGGCACTTTTAATTTTACTCAATGTAAGAAACAGGGACATGACGGCAGATGATGAGATTACTGAACTTCGCCTGCGGCATGCTGAATTTCTGAAAAATAAACAGCCTCAAAAAGCCAACACAAAACTTTCCCGGAAAGATAAGATCCAGAAGGGCCTTCCGCCCAATGAATATTACGAGTTAATGGCTTATTTCACCATGAACCCTGCTCTGGGGTATCCCGAACCTTATAAGATCCACCAACTGCAAAAAGAACTGGCTGCAAAAAGGCGTAATAAAACAGCACTTAAAGCTCCGGGACAGGATGGAGATGTGGCCTGGGAGGAACGAGGTCCCACCAATGTTGGCGGCAGAACCAGGGTATTGCTATTTGATCCAAACGATGAGTCCGGCAGAAGAGTTTTTGCAGGAGCCATAAGTGGTGGATTATGGGTGAATGAAAATATCACTTCAGAAAATTCTCCCTGGCAAAGAGTTTCCGGACTTGCCGCAAACCTCAACATTTCCTGCATTACGGTAGATCCACGGGATTCGAACATCTGGTATGTGGGAACAGGGGAGCAATATACTGCAGGGGATGTGGTAGGTACCGGAGTCTATAAAACTACAGATGGGGGTGAAACCTGGACAAAAGTACTGGACGTTGAGGAGCAGGCCACAGATCAATCAGGTAACAACCAGCGGGTGATTGGAGGAATTCATTATATTAATGATATTACAGCCTGGGATAATGGCACTTCTACCGAAGTATTTATTGGAGTTACCACTCACGTGTATGCCAATGCCGCCAATCCCACCAATTTCCTCGGATTTTTTGACAAAGGATTGTACCGAAGCACCAATGGTGGAAATTCCTGGAACCGCATCATAGAAGACGATTCTTTTAATGATTTCGAGACCGATGCCGCCGGAAACCTTTGGGTAGCCACTACCAATTCTCCCGGAGCCGGGGTTAATAATCGCGGCGGAAAGATCTTCAAAAGAGAAAAGGGAGAAAACACTGGCTTTTCTCAGGTAGCAACCATTCCTAACGTGTTGCGAACAGAGATCGAAGCCTCGGCCACAGAACCTATGAAATTCTATATTCTTGCTGAAAATGCCAATAGTGAAGCGGACTTATGGATCACCACCGATGCATTTTCCAGTATCACCCAACTTCCTGAACCTAATGATGCCGATCTTGATATTCCGCCAGATGATTTTGCAAGAGGTCAGGCGTTTTACAATCTGGTCATCGAAGCCGACCCTACCAATGACAATTTAGTTTACGCCGGCGGAATTGATCTTTTCCGATCTTCCGATAGCGGGAACAGCTGGGAACAGATCTCAAAATGGGCAGATAATAACAATCTGGAGGATCTGCCGGTCTCTCTGGTACATGCAGATCATCACGTGATGCAGTTCAGGCCGGGAAATACAAATCAGGCGATCTTTGGACATGACGGCGGGGTATCATATGCCCGGGATCTTGCTGCTGCAGCGGAATCTGATGTTTTTATTACTCCCGAAAGAGATTATATCACTACACAATTCTACTCGGTGGCAGTAGCACCTACAACTTTCGCTGCCGGAGATTACTTCCTGGGTGGAACTCAGGATAACGGCACCCAGTTAATTGAAAACGGAAATCCTGTTTCTATAGGTATCCTGGGCGGGGACGGCGCCCATACCTTTTATGATGAGGTAGACACCAAATATTTTGTAGCCAACCTTGTTTACAATAACCTCATCATTGCCTATGAATATGGGGAAGATAGCGGCTGGAGGTATATTGCAGATAATGAGGACAACGACGGATTCTTTATTAATCCGCAGGCATTGGACTCCAACCTTGATAAGTTGTTTTCCAACGGTCCTGTTGGCACCCTGTACAGGTACGATGATCTCAATGAATTACCCGAATCCACACAGGGCGACGGGACTGTGGCTCCCAGGGTTTCTCTCAACAACAATTTGCTCGATGCCGCAATCACAGCCCTGGCAGTTTCCCCCTATAGCACCAGCAGTTCCACTGTTCTGGCGGGACTGGTTAATGGGAAACTCATTCGTATTGCCAATGCAAACGGATCTCCCGGCGCTGCAGAATGGAAAGAAATTACCGGAGACCAATTTGTTGGAAGCATATCTGATGTGGAATATGGAGATTCTGAAGATGAGATCCTCGTTACCTTTTATAATTACGGAGTGGAAAGCATCTGGTACACCGAAAATGCTTCGGAAGATACTCCCGACTGGATCAAGAAAGAAGGTAATTTACCCGATCTTCCGGTGTTAAGTATCCTGAAAAATCCCACAAATCCTGAAGAAGTTATTATAGGTACAGAACTCGGCGTGTGGGCCACCAATGACTTTTTAAATGATGCTCCCACCTGGGAGCAGGCATATAATGGAATGAGTGATGTAAAGGTTACAGATCTTGATCTTAGAAAAGGAGATAATACGGTCTTTGCCGCTTCTTATGGCCGCGGCATATTTTCAGGACAATTTTCTTCAGAAGAAGTGCCCGGAACAGATGAACTTGCAGAAGACGAAGTTCTGGTGTATCCAACCACTTCAGAAGGTATTGTTGAAATAGTTTCCGGAGGAGATATGGGTGAGTCTCAGGTAGATGTTTTCAGCACCATAGGACAGCGTATGGCTTCCTTCAATCTCAATATTTCAGAAGATCCCGAAGAAATAGATCTATCACATCTAAGGACGGGGGTTTATCTTGTAAGAATAGAACGAAATGCAGGTGCCAGCACCCAGAAGATCATCATTAAGTAAGTTTTCTGCTTAAGAATCCTGTGGAACTGTAAATTATTACCAGGGTATTAAAATTCGTAGACGAGGCCCACCCCCAGCAATTGCTTAAATTGAATTTTTGGGCCTCCGGTTTCCAGTTCGCCATCCCCATCACGATCTTCCTTGAATTTCACATCATCATCATATCGCAGGTGCGACCCAATATTAGCCTGCACATGAGTGTTTACCTTTAAATTGACATTAAACTCCCAATCCACATCAACATTTCCAAACTTGTTCAGGTAATCTGAATAAAGCCTTAACTGATTATCAAAAATGATATTATCGAAAAGCTCTTTGTTAAAAGTACTACTCACCAGAAAACCAAATTCGGCCCGTATCTTCTCTCCTTCCTGTAAAATATTTCCTTCTTCGTCTCTTATGGCTTCCCGCACCCCAAACATCCCTTCATTCGCCAGGCGCTGGTCAAGAACAAAGGTGGATTTTAGCGTCACGGGCGAAATGTATGCAGTAAACTCTTCGGAAGGATGAGAATATTCTGTTCCTACCCCCAGAAAAGCATATCCGGGAGCCATAAATTTGGAAATAGGGTTTTCTGTATTGGGATACCGGTATCCGTAGGTAAACTGCGTATTGAAATTAAATTTTGCTGAATAATAAAAATTAGAAACGGAATCTCTTCTATATCCGAAGTTGGAATTGATCTCTAACTGATCTTCAGTCTTTCTCAATTCCCTTCCTTCCTGGGCATTAAAACCATATTTTATGACCATGGTAGAATTCCAGTTGAGCAGCTTTTTTCGATACCTTCTTCCAAAATTTGCATGCAACAAAGCGGAAAAGGAATTGTTCCCCCCCGCATTCCAGTTCACAAAAGCCACTTCGCTAAGGTTGAGTCCCACTTTGTTTACTTTGTTCCAGTAATTCACCTTTTCCTTTACCACCATGGTAGTATCGGTAGAGATGGTATCTACAACAGCAGCCGTTTTAAGAAAATGAGAAAATGAGTGCCTGGTAGTATCTGCCGAAGTGGTATCGATAGCGGCATGAGCATTAAAAGAGAGCAATGAAAGAAACAGGAGAAGAAATCGAATTGACATGAGGCCGTGTACTATGGTATTTATTTAATGATTTTCTACTTATGTAACTGAAGTTTCAACATCTTCACTATATCCTCAACGCTAATTTTCGCGATTTCTTGCAATTCTTCCACTTTTCCATGTTCAATAAAGAAATCGGGTATTCCCATAACTTCAATCGGGAGGCTATATTGATGCTTTGCAGCAAATTCCAGAACAGCACTTCCAAAGCCTCCCGTGGCCGTACCGTCTTCTATTGTTACAACTCTTTCATACTTTCCAAAGATGGTATGTAAAAGTTCTTCATCCAGTGGTTTCACAAACCTAAGGTGATAATGAGCAATAAGCCCTTCTTCCGGAGTTTGCTTCAGTGCCTGTTTTACATTCTGTCCAATATGGCCGATGCTGAGAACCACAATTTTTGCACCATTTTTAACACAAATCCCTTTTCCGGATTCTATTTTTTCAAAAGGCTGTTGCCAGTCAATGGTCACTCCCCTTCCCCTTGGATATCGAATCACCAACGGAAATTCAAGTCCCAGCTGGGCAGTGTACAGCATATTTCGAAGTTCCACTTCATCCATGGGTGCAAAAATGTGCAGATTGGGAATACATCTCAGGTAAGCCAGATCAAAAACTCCGTGATGGGTAGCACCATCTTCCCCAACCAGTCCTGCACGATCCAGGCAAAAGATCACCGGCAGCTTTTGCAAAGCAACGTCATGAATTAACTGGTCATACGCTCTCTGTAAAAAGGTAGAATATATGTTACAGAAAACAATATATCCCTGAGTTGCCATTCCGGCGGCAAGTGTGACCGCATGTTGCTCTGCAATGCCAACATCAAAAGCTCTTTCGGGCAGGGCATCCATCATGTATTTTAAAGAACTTCCCGTGGGCATGGCTGGAGTGATCCCTATGATCTTTTCATTCTTTTTTGCCAGTTCCAGCAACGTAAGTCCGAAAACATCCTGATATTTTGGCGGTAATCCATTGGAATTTTTGACTATAATCTCACCTGTAGCCCGGTCAAATTTTCCCGGGGCATGGTATTTTACCTGGTCTTCTTCAGCTTTTTTAAGGCCTTTGCCTTTTTTGGTGATCACATGAAGAAACTTAGGGCCTTTTATTGTTTTTAAATGCTCCAGGGCCTTTATCAGTGATGGAAGGTCATGACCGTCCACCGGACCGTGATATTGAAAATTGAGTGCCTCGATCATATTCATTTGCCGTGGCTTATAACCAACTTTGGCCTTGGCAAAATATTGCTTCAAAGCACCTACACTTGGATCAATCCCTATTGCATTGTCATTAAGGATCACCAGCAAATTTGCACGGGTAACTCCGGCATGATTGAGACCTTCAAAGGCCATTCCACTGGCAATGGACGCGTCACCTATTACAGCGATATGTTGTTTTTCGAAATCTTCGGAAAGATTGGAAGCAATGGCCATTCCCAGGGCTGCAGAGATTGCTGTGGAGCTATGCCCCACTCCAAAACTGTCATATTCACTTTCTCCTCTCTTCGGAAATCCGCTAATGCCGTTAAGTTGTCGGTTGGTATGAAAGACTTCCCTCCTTCCGGTTAGGATCTTATGGCCATAGGCCTGGTGGCCCACATCCCAGATGAGGTCATCTTCGGGCGTATTGAAAACATAATGTAAGGCAATGGTCAATTCCACCACCCCAAGGCTGGCTCCTAAATGTCCTTCCTTTGCCGCTACAATATCAATGATAAACTGGCGTAGTTCTACTGCCAGATCAGCGAGTTTTTCAGCAGGAAGTTCCCGAAGATCTGCAGGAGAATTTATCTTATTTAAGAGACTTTTTGCCATAAGCAGCAAAGGTACATTTTGAAATTGTATTTTTGAATATGCAACTGGTTTTTGACGATAGTTATTTTATGCGAAAAGCCCTTGAAGAGGCCGAGTATGCGTTTGAGAAAGGAGAAATTCCTGTAGGGGTAGTCGTGGTAATAGATCAACAGATCATTGCCCGCGGACACAATTTGACCGAACTTTTAAATGATGTAACTGCCCATGCAGAAATGCAGGCTATTACCGCTGCCGCAAATTTTCTTGGCGGAAAGTATTTAAAAGGTTGCACGATGTACGTCACTCTTGAACCCTGCCAAATGTGTGCCGGTGCCCTGTACTGGAGCCAGATCTCAAATCTTGTTTTTGCTGCCACCGATCCCGATCGCGGCTATCGAAAAATGGGCACCAGACTCCATCCTAAAACAAAAGTAACATCAGGAATTATGGAAAATGAAGCCTCTGCCTTGCTAAAGCGGTTTTTCATTGAAAAAAGAAATTTGAATTAATCTTTTAAGAAATTTCTACAATATCAATACCTACCGGTCTATTAGGTATCCGCTAAGCAACCAGATATTCTTCCTTTATTCCGCATAGTGCAGGTGATTGGGTTGATCCTGCTATTCTTTCAACGACGACAGAAATGTTTTTGGTGATGAACCGCATCAGCAAAATATTCCATTTTTTAATTCTTATAAACAAATCATTTCCGGAAAAACATTTCCTTTTCCACACCCTCCAGATATTAACGAAATCTTGTGCAGAAGCCCTTTTAAAATGTTATAATCCGTTAAAAATCACATGCATTTCTGCTTTTTTTTTGATCTTGACATGTTCAAGAATTAATCTGTATTAATTATACATTGATAGAATACAAATCCAAAGATGGACCTTTAAAATCTATGCGAAAACTTCATTTTTTAATGCTAATCCTGCTGATATTTTCCTCTCCTGCTTTTTCACAACAGGAAATATCACATACTTTTTACATTTCTGCAAACACGGGAGATTCAGAAGAGAATGCTGCAGCATCAATTTTTTCTGAAATCAATAAAGCTTCCGAAAAAGATGATTCCGCTATGCTCCTGCTGCTGGGCAATATGACTCGGAAAGAAGGATTTCCTGAAGGAGCAGCGAGAAAAAATTCAGAAGATTTTCTAAGGAAACAGCTACTGGAACCCATTAGTAATTTTAACGGAAAGGTGATTTTCACTCCCGGCGTACGGGAATGGAACAAGGCTGCCCCACAAAGTATTGATGATCTTGAATCCTTCCTGCAGGACAACAGCAAAGCAGAAGTCTGGCCCGATGACGGCTGCCCACTGGAAGAAGAAGTTTTAAATGATGAGGTGGTTCTTATCACTGTAGACTCCCAATGGTTCCTGGAGGACTGGGATGACCACCCGGAGATGAATTTGGATTGCGAGATCAAAGACCGGGAGCAGTTTTTTGTTGAATTTAAAGATGACCTGAAAGACAACCACGGAAAAACAAAGATTGTGGCCATTCACCATCCAGTTATGAGTAACAATAATCTCGGGTTTATTAACAGAACGGGTGGTTTTTTCCCTCAATCCTTTGAACACCAAAAGCTGCAGCGTCTAAGAAGCCGACTTGAAACTCTTGCCAGTCTTTATGATGATGTCATTTTTGTATCGGGAAGTCACCGTAACCTTCAATTCCTCGACAATGAAAGAAACCCACAAATCATAAGCGGTGCTGCCGCAAAAACTGAAGCTGCCCGGGCAAAAGAAGACGAACACTTTGCTTCGGAAAAAAACGGATTTGTAAAACTTACCATCTATAAGGACGGAAGCTCTAAAGCCGATTTTTATGAGGTAACTACAGAAGGTTCCCAGCTGCTTTTCAGTAAAAACATTGAACGGGAGCGCCCACGGCTGGAAGATGTAACTTATGAGGAACAGGAAGACGTAGGCCCCACCATGTTATCTTCGATCTACAGTAAAGAGGAGACCCAAAAAAGTAAATTCCACAAATGGTTACTGGGAAATACCAACCGGGAAATCTTTAGCACGGAGATTGAAGCACCCGTGCTGAATATTGACACGATTCCGGGAAATTTAAGGCCGTTAAAAGAAGGTGGCGGGCAACAATCCCGCTCTCTAAGGTTTATTGATGATGATGCCCATGAATATACCATTCGCGCTTTAAGGAAAAGTCCGAAAAGATATGTTCAGGCCGATTTAATTAAAGAAAATTACGTGGGAGAATTTCTGGACAATACCATTGTTTACAGATATTTATCAGATTTTTTCACTACTTCCCATCCCTATGCTCCCTTCGGAATAAACGGCCTGTATGACGCGCTGGACATCTATCACATAAACCCGGAAATTTACTATGTGCCCAAGCAGCCGGCCCTGGGCATTCATAATGACGAATATGGAGATGAATTATACATGCTCGAGCCCCATGTAGGCGATGAAAATAAGGATTTTGAAACCCTGGGGGCATCAAATGATATTTTGAGCACTCTTGATCTTCTCCTGGAAATAAGAGAAGACAAAAATGTAGAAGTAGACGAAAATTCTTTTATCAAGGTGAGGTTATTTGACCTTATGGTGGGAGACTGGGACCGGCATGAAGATCAATGGCGCTGGGCAGAATTTGAAGAAAACGGAAAAAAAGTATATTATCCCATTCCCAGGGACCGGGATTTCGCTTTTCCCAATTATGACGGAGCCCTTATGGCATTTTTAAAGCTTTCCATCCCCGAGCTTAGAAAAATGCAATCCTACACCAATGAGATCAAAAATTTAAAATGGCTCACCTGGTCTGGCTATCCCCTGGATCATAGTTTCCTAAAATCTTCGGAATGGAATGATTGGGAACAGCAGGTGCAGATCATTCAGGAGCAAATGACCGATGAAGTCATTGAAAGTTCCTTTGCCGAATTACCCAAAGAAGTCCGGGACCATAGTATAGAAGAAATAAAGTCTACCTTAAAATACAGACGCGACAATTTACTGGCAACTGCAAGAACTTATTACGATTATCTTCAGGAATTCAATATGGTTATTGGAACCGAAGAGGACGATGATGTTGCAATCACCCGAAAAGAAAATGGTATCACGAATATCAACATCACAACCGCAGGGGAAGAGATCTTTAACAAAGACTACTCTTCTGCCGAAACCGAAGAAATCTGGGTCTATGGACTTGATGGAGAGGATACTTTCACGACCTCTGGAGAAGGAAATGACCTGATCAAAATGAAAGTGCTTGGAGGTGCCAAAAATGATACGTACGACTTCACAAACACCAGAAAAATTAAACTGTATGATTACAGGAGCTCCGAAAACACCATTTTGAATTCAAAAAGCCGGAAATGGCTGGTAGACTCTTATGACATCAATCATTACGACTACACTAAACGAAAATATCACGATTTTAGAATTTTACCCTATGCCGATTTTGTTCCCGATGCCGGTTTTTCCCTGGGAGTAAGAAATATTTTCACCACTTATGGTCTTGTTCAAAATCCATTCTCGACTCAGCATAGGCTGGGCGCCAATTATTATTTTGCCACCAATGGGTACGAGGTGAATTATTCGGGAGAATTTGCCCATGTATTTTACGACTGGAACTTCGGAATTGAAGCAAGGTATACCAGCCCCAATTATTTCCTGAATTATTTTGGAACAGGTAACGATTCTCAATATGACCGAAATTCTGTAGAAAAAGATTTTAACCGGGTAAAGATCCGGCAATGGCATATAGCACCATCTCTCATCTGGAGGAATGACGCCGGAGGAAGATTTTATTTTAAACCCATGATCGAATCTTTAAAAATACATTCAGACGGGGATGATTATGTAAGTCAGGTTTTCTCTCCCGAAAATGACATTTTTGAAAGTCAGCTTTATGGAGGAGCAGAAATAAATTACAATTACTACAATAAAAATAACGCCTCTTTCCCCAGCAGAGGAATGGAATTCGATGTAACTTCAGGATACAAGACCAATATTGATGGTGGCGACAATAGCTTTGGATACATTGAACCTTCCCTATCTTTTGATTATCCTTTAATTTCCAGCGGATTTGCGGTTATAGCCACCAAAATAGGCGGGGAAGCAATTCTTGGAGATGAATATGAGTTCTACCATGGAGCCACTTTGGGAGGTAATAATAATTTAAGGGGGTACCGTAACCACAGGTTCAATGGAAAAAGATCTTTTTATCACAGTACCGATCTGCGGAGTGCCTTTGCGCTTCTGGAAACGGAATTTCTTCCCATTATCCTGGGCGCCAGTGTTGGTTTTGACTACGGAAGAGTATGGTCAGAAAATGACCTTTCAGACCGGTGGCGCAACAACTACGGAGGCTCCATCTGGATCAACGGTTTACTGGCTCTCACCGGAAATATAGGATTTTATCACGGTGATGATGGCAACCGCTTAACCTTCACTGTTAACTTTAAATACTAGTGTTTGTCAGCTAAAAGTAGCAGCTACAGGCTTTTAATTATAACTGCTTAATTATCTTTTTGTTAACATCGTATCCCAATAATAGTTGGTAGCTTATTCTTTTGAGATGAATATTTATAAAACAGAAAACGTCATGGGTAAACTAGAAGGCAAAATAGCATTAATAACAGGATCAGATTCGGGTATTGGACAGGCATCTGCGATAGAACTCGCCAAAGAAGGAGCCGATGTGGTGATCACGTATCATTCCGATAAAGAGGGCGCCGAAGAAACTTTAAAAGCAGTACAGGAAGCCGGCAGAAAAGGGATCATTATCAAGATTGATGTTTCCGATGAAGAGAATGTAGAGAGAATGTTTGATAAAGCGCTGGAAGAATTCGGAGATCTGCATATCCTTATTAATAATGCAGCGATAAACGGACAGGGAATTAGAGTGGAAGACCTTTCTACCGAAAAATGGGACAAGGCCATAAAAACGAATCTCTACGGATATTTTTTCTGTGTGAGGAGGTTTATAAATATCCGGAAACAAAAAGGTGGAAAAGGGAAAATCATCAACGTTTCTTCCGTTCACGAAGATATTCCTGCACCGGGAACTGCCGATTATTGTTCTACCAAAGGTGCCATACGAATGCTTACCAGAACTCTTGCGCTGGAACTGGCCGAATACCAAATCAATGTGAACAACATCGCCCCGGGAATGATCCTTACGCCATTCAATCAGGAAGCACAGGAAGACAAGGAAGTGCGGAAAGATAAAGCTTCCAATATCCCGCTGAAGAGAGCAGGCACACCCGCAGAAATTGGAAAACTTGCTGTTTTCCTGGCTTCTTCAGATTCAGATTATGTAACCGGATCCACCTACGTAATGGACGGCGGACTAATGCAAAACGTAGGCCAGGGAGCATAACCAGTAAAACCAGACATACATGAAATACGATGCCATCATTATTGGAACAGGACAGGCTGGCCCACCGTTAGCTCTCAGCCTTGCCAAAAAAGGTAAAAAAGTAGCCATAATAGAGAAAAATCATCTTGGTGGAACATGTGTAAACACCGGCTGCACCCCCACCAAAACCTATATTGCAAGCGCCAGAAGAGTTTTTGTAGCCAGAAACAGTGAAGAACTGGGTGTTGGTATTGAAGGAAAGGTCAAGGTGAACCTCAAACAGATCAAAAGAAGAAAGGATGACCTAATCCAGGAGTCCAGAGACAGCTGGGAAAAAAGCTTTTCTGAAGAACCGGGCATCAGCCTCATAAGGGGTAAGGCAAAGTTTATTGATTCAAAAAGCATCGAAGTAGACGGAAAAATATTTTCTGCTGAAACCATCTATATCAATGTGGGAGCAAGACCTCGAATTCCGGAAGGTTTTGAGAATGTTCCGGTGTTGACCAATGAAACCATGCTGGAGCTGGAGGAAATTCCCGAGCACCTCATCATTGTGGGTGGCGGTTATGTGGGATTAGAGTTCGCCCAGATGTTCAGGAGGTTTGGCAGCAAAGTGACCATCCTGGAAAGAGGCGAAAGATTAATGAAAAAGGAAGACGAAGATATTTCTGAAGCCATTGCTGAAATCCTGAAGAAGGAAGATATACATATCCGGTTTAAGTCTGAGTGTATTAGTGCAAAACCCGCGGGAGAAGGTGTCGAAATTCAGTTGGAATGTGAAACAGGGGAGCCTTCCATAAAAGGTTCACACCTGCTCATGGCTACAGGAAGAATACCCAACACAGATGAACTGGGACTGGATGCTGCGGAAATTAAAACCGACAAAAAAGGATACATCCAGGTGAATGAGAGGCTGCAAACCAATATGGATCATATTTTTGCTCTGGGCGACTGCAATGGAGAGGGAGCTTTTACCCATACTTCCTATAATGATTTTCAGATCGTTGATTCTCACCTGCAGGGCACGGAAAAAAAATATCTTTCAGATCGAATTTCCTGCTATGCCGCCTATATAGATCCTTCGCTGGCGCGGGTTGGAATGAATCTGGAAGAAATCAGGGAAAAAGGCTTAAAAGCCAATATTGCAATTAAACCTATGAAAGAGATAGCACGTGCAAAAGAAATGGGGGAAACAGACGGACTTCTAAAGATCTATACGGAAGAAGGAACAGATAAAATCCTGGGAGCCTCTTTCCTGGGAACCAGGGCAGATGAATATATCCATGCAATTATTGATGTGATGTATGCAGATGCGCCGTATACGGTCATCAAAAATGCTGTTCACATACATCCAACGGTAAGTGAATTAATTCCTACCATGCTGCAAAATCTAAAACCCGTGAAGTAATTACCAGAAAAAGCAAAATTATTTCGCTGTAGGAACAAAGAATTTAAACACTACCTGGTTGAGGCTTCTGGGGAGATTGTTTGCCGTACAGGAAAATAATCGGAAATAAAAAAGCTGTTTCGGGCTTTGTTCCTGACTGGTTCTACATAGAAGAACAGAAAGTACTTAAACCCTGAAACAGCTCTCTTTAAATTCTTAAGCTACTGCTTACAGTTCTTCAAAATTAAATTTTTGTCCACCTACAGAAACTTCGATCATCGCTCCGGCTTTAGGCATGGTAATAACACCTACTCCATCCCGGAATTCTATACTCTCTGCACGACCTTTATCAAGAGCCACGGCAGATGCATTACCGGAAAGTTTAAACTTCCCTTCTTTAAAACGATCTAATGCCGCCTGGGTCTTGAACAACAACACCTGAATAAAAGCCTGACCTCCCAATTGAAGTCCTACATCCAGTTGCTTCAAATCGGCCATCCCAATCAATTCTCCATTTTGATATACTGCTCCGTTTCCAGATGCACCTCCTACGATGTATGCTCCTTTCCCCACATTCGGAAAAATAGCATACCCCACAGAATTATTCAGCAGGTTTTCTACTCCCGGATCTTTTTGAGTAAGGGTTTGTTTTGCCTTTTCAGCATCATTAATGATCTTCTTCTGATCTGACGTCTGAGCGGTTACCATAGTACCCATAAAAAAAATGAGAAGTAAGGTAATTCCTGTTCTTTTAAATATTAATGTTGAATTCATAGTTTTTCTGTTATGCATTTATAGTTTCATTTATTGTACCAATTCTACTTATCTGGATGTACATCATATAAAAAAAGTGATTCCGGATAAGGAACCACTTCTTTATTCAATATTATTTCAAGATTACTGTACCGGTTGGAAATCGAACCTTTGTCCTCCAACAGAAACTCCGGCCATTGCACCTTCTTTAGGCATGGTTACAACCGCAACACCATCTGCGAAGTTAATATTACGGGATGCTCCTTCATCCAGTACAATTGCAGATGCATTTGCCGATAACTCGTAGCTACCGTTCTTAAAATCATCTAAAGCTTCCTGAGTTTCAAAAAACAGTACCTCAATAAAGGCTTTACCACCTATTTGAAGACCTACATCTACTTGTTTTAGATCTCCATATCCAATAAGGTTACCATTTTCATAAACTGCACCATTACCAGATGCCCCTCCTATTACGTATGCACCTTTTCCTACATTTGGAAAAATTGCATATCCTGCCGCATCATTAAAATGATCGGACATTTCGGGATAATTTTGTTCAATAGTAGACTTCGCCTCCTGAGCGTCTGATACCAGGTCATCTCCTGTTTTCTTCATAGATCCACAACTCGCGAATACTAGAAAAATCAATGCAAAAATTGATTTGTAAAAATTATTAAATCTCATAACTGATTCCATTTTACTTTATTTTTAAGTTAGTTACTACTCAATGTACTCTGAATCAAAGTATTCTTATGTTAATTGAGTGTTATTTCATTAGGTATTAACGCTTTTCCTTAATGAACGTTAAAGAGCCGTTTCCTTTCCCGTTCTTTTTTTCAGTTGAAATGATACTGTTATAGTCCCGTGATATCTTTTGTAGAATAATTTGTGGCCGGCAGCTCCTGAAGGGTCTCTTCTAAAAACTCAATATTTCCGGTAGGCAGATCATACACAGCTCCCACAATCAACAGGTCTCCTTTTTCATACCCTCTGCTCAGGACCGCTTCGAGCCTTCTTAACTCCTCTACCTGGTTGATCACGTTTTGCTTCACTGCCATCTCAAGTTGATTATCCCCCATTCCTTCCACAGCCAAAGCAGCAGGTTTAATGGCATTTATCAGACTTACAATATGACTTGGCGGGTCTGCCGGCCTTTCCACTGCAGCAGTCACAGCGCCACAACTACTATGGCCCAAAACAACAATGAGTTTGGTGCCAAGGTTTAAATATGCATATTCCAAAGTGGCATAACTGGCCTGCGTCATGACCTGACCTGCCGTACGTGCCACAAATAGATCGCCAAACCCCTGATCAAAAATAATTTCTGTCGCCACCCGGGAATCTGAACAACCTACAATAGTCGCGAACGGATACTGTCCTTCCACCAAAGCTTCTACTAATTCCGGGTGCTGCCGTGGGTGAATACTTCTCCCCTGCTCAAAACGCTGGTTCCCGCCGCGAAGTTTCTGCAGTCCGTAATAGGGATTCGCCGAGGCAGAATCACGGTTAACGATATAATTTTCCTCTCTCCATTCCCGGGACTGCAGGTTTTCTTCATTCATGGTGGATTGATCCCTTTCAGAGGTATTCCTGGTTTGTGCACAGGATGTTTGAAGGAACATCAGAAATACTCCAAAACATAAAATCAGCTGCATTTTTCTATTAGTCATTTTGATTAGTTTAAAAAGGTTTAAAATCTGTTTATCCATCCTGCATTTTGATTAGATAACATCTTCATTCCATGCAGTACACCTTAAATAGGGTTTCTTTCAATTTAAAGAATTTCTCAAGAAGCACTTCAAAACATGTTCACAAATAAAATATAAAGTGTTATAATACAATGAGATACTATCTCTTTCTCGTTGTCGTGAAAGAATTCTAATAGAATCATTGGCTGTTCAACAAGAATCAGCAAAAATTATTTTACTGATATGATATCGGCTGCTACAGATTATGTTAAAATTTAATATATTTGATATGTCAATTACCTCCACCATGAAAAAAATATTCTTTTTATCGGCTTTTATACTTTTTCTCTGTTTTGGATGTGAGGAACGATCAGGAGTAACAGAAGAACAGGAGCCGAAAACCAGCATACCTCCCGATAATGCCGAACTGGAAGAAGCCAAAGCCATTTCCAGAAAGATCTTCGAAGGAATAGAAAAAGTGGAAAATGAGGAAGCTAGCCGGGAGGAATTTCAGGCATACGCAAAACCACTTCAGGAAAAACTGAACTCATTGATCGTAATTATGGAGGAGCAGGAAGTAAGAGAGCTGGACAGGTACAGAAATGAGCTTATGGATGAATTGTCCATTACAGATACCGCAACTCATTAATATTTTCTGAAAATTCAGTATTATTCTTCAGGTGGTAAAAAGCACCCTTTTAAAAATGAATTATCAGCAACAGCTGAAATTTTTTAATTTCTTCCGAAGTAATTATTATTCATAATTATCTGAGAAGGAATGAACAGGCTTCTGCTTGAGTTTTTCCTGTTTAAGTACAAATACGATCCTGGTACCTTCGGGTTCCCCCTCTGGGTTTACTTTATCGATGATCTCATACTCAATCGTGTCTGGATAACTCTTGTTATAAAGTTCAATACGTTCCCTGATGATCTTCATCCCCATGCTTTTATGGGCATCTTTGGAAGACCGGGAATTGGTTTTCTTTCTTCCTATTCCATTATCATCAATGATGATCCTAATATCTTCTCCTTCTGAAATCACCTCCAGAAGTACTATTTTTTCATCACGTTTGCTCGGCAACAAGCCATGCCATATAGCATTTTCAATAAAAGGCTGAAGCAGCAACGGGGGTATCAACACATTTTCAATAGTTGGAGAATCGTCTCCCCTGATCTCATATTTAAAATCCTTTTCAAAACGGTTCTCTTCCAGCGCCAGGTAATAGCGGGTTAATTTAAGCTCTTCGGTTAAAGGAACCACATGCTGCTGGGATGTTTCCAGCACCATTCGCGTGTAGCGGCTAAAAACCACGAGATATTTCATGGCTTTCGCATTCTGCTCACTCTGGATGAGGTATGTGATGGCATTAAGACTATTAAAAAGGAAATGAGGATTGATCCTTAACCGGGTTACCAGAATTTCTGCACGCGCCAGGTTTCGCTCATAAATCGCTTTTAATTTTGCTTTTTCCTCTTTTAAAATTCTCTCATTGGTCTTCTTCTTTGTCCGTGCGTTTCGGTATTGTAAAAAGATGATGGTAAGAATGAACAAAAGGCCTATGCCCATAAGCATCATAAAGATCCTTCTTCGTTCCAGCTTTTGCTCCTGATTGTCCAGCAGGGTTTGCTGCAGCGCCTTATCTTTTTCCAGTAACTGAATTTGATTTTCCTTTTTTTCAATATCATACTTTCGGATTAGGGCTGCTATTTCAACATTCTGTTCAGAAAGTTTAATACTGTCTTCATAGGCTTTTCCCTGTTTATAATATTCCAGGGCCTGCTCATGCTGATTTCGCTTTTCGGAAATATTTGACAGGCCAAACGAATTAGCCATGATCAACCCGTGCTGATCAAGTTCCCGCGCCAGTGCCAGGGAATTCTGGTAAGAGCCGGCAGCTTGTGCAAGATCATTTTGTTCTAAAAAAACATCTCCAATACTCATTAAGATCTGTGCCTGCCGGTGTTTATCTCCCAGAGTTCTAAACCTACCCAGAGCATCCTGAAAATAAGAAGCAGCTTTTGCAAGGTTCCTGCCCTCTTCCAGGTAAGATTTTCCGTAGAATTCATACGTGATTGCCAGCCCGTATAAATCCTCTCGTTCCTGATTAATTTTATGCAATTCATCAAGATACTGCCGGGCTGTCCTGTACTGTTCCTTGTCTATGTAATAGTCGCTGATTGACAGATAATTCATAGCCACACCCAGACTGTTATCCCTTGCTTCTTCTGCCTCAAGAGAACGTTCAAAATACCCCAGCGCTTCATCTTCCCGCCCGGGAATATTCCCCAGTGCATTTCCAATTCCGTTACTTGAAATGGCAATGTTCTTGAGGTCATTTTCCCTTTCTGCAATCCTCAATGCATGCATGTAAAAGGTAATGGCCGAATCATATTTTTGATTATACCTGCCTGCAACACCGGCATTGTTCGCAAAGATCATTTTGTGAACAGGATCGCTCTTTTTGTTTTTTACGAGGTTGAAAGCTTTTATATGAAGAGGCATTGCTTCGGAATAATCCTGATGATAACGGTACAGCAATCCCAGGTTATCCAGGCTTCGGGCATATAACAAAGTATCTCCGTAGTTTAATGCCCTCTTTATTGCATCCTGCGCAATAGCGTATTCCTTATCTGCATCATGATCTTTTCTATGCAGTTCACGTACATACTGAAGTTCATAAATGATCTTTAGGGAATCGTTGCTTTCCTGTTGAAAAACCGTCTGAAGACTATCCAGGCGTGACTGTGCATTTCCGGAAAAAGAAAAGAAGAGTATGAAAAAACAGATCTGCCATTGGAGCCTGTGAAAATATTTTCCTGAAGTGCGCATATATTTTGTAGTTCATACCGGCAACATGAAGATATTACGCAGTTTTTGTGATTGCATCAAAAAGATTGGTGATAAGGTCTTTTTTACTTTTACTAACGGGAATGGACTTTCCATCCTGCATGACCAGGTATCCCCCGTCATTGCGGTAGTACTTTTTCATATAGTTGGGGTTTATAAGAAAGGATTTATGAATCCTTATAAAGAAATACTTATCCAGCAGTTTTTCAAATTCCTTTAAGGTCTTACTTAATACGAGTTTCCGGTTATCTGTGGTGAAGAGCAGCGTGTAATTATTCTGACTTTGACAGTACAGGATATCATTGGTTTCAATAAACTCGAAACCTTCAGAAACAGGAACGGCAATTTTATTTTTCAGGATTCCTTCCCGCTTCATGTAGATAAGGAGTTCGTTCAATCTTTCAGAAGAAAGGTTCTTTTTCATTTCCTTTTCTTCCTTCCACTCCAAAACAGCATTTTCAAACTCTGCTTCATCAATAGGTTTCAGTAAATAATTAACCGCTTTGGCTTTAAAGGCCCGGGCGGCATACTGGCTGTAAGCGGTTGTAAAAATCACATCAAATGATTCTCTCGGCAAATGATCCAGTAATTCAAAACCATTCATCCCGGGCATTTCCACGTCCAGAAATAAAAGATCGGGCCTGGCGTTGGGCAATGACTGTAGCGCATCTTCGGGTTTTGTGCCTTTGAACACAATTTCGGCTTCAGGAAACTTACTTCTTACATGCAAAACCAGCCCTTCCACACAATGTACTTCATCATCTATAATTGCAATTCTCATTAGGGTAAGATTTCTTCAGGTTATAAAATTAAAAAAAAAGGGATATTCTCATTAAATGTAACTTTTCTTAATGGACTTTTAAAAGAATTATCCCTAAAAAGCTGCTTTTCAATGGTGTAAATGCCATATGAATTAGAATACTGCCGTATCTCCATTTACAAGCCCTAAAACCCGCTAAATAAAACGTAGCACACTTTCACTCATCCATATTCCATCTGCACTCAATACATATTGCTGAAAATGAATAACATAAAGATATTTACATCAATAAATTAATCAGCCGGCCCAATGAAAGTTGGTTGATGACTTGAAAATCAAACAAACCAAAAACAATTAAGCATGAAAACTAAATTAACACTATTGCTCACTGCTACTTTACTATTCTTTGGAGGAACTTTTATAAGCTCTGCTCAAACCGATACCCGGTTTGGAGCAATGGTAGCCTATGGAACCGAAATTGAGAATATAGGAATTGGGGTGAATGCGGAATTCCCAATTATGGAAAACCTCACGATCTCTCCCGGATTCATTTATTACCTGCCTAAAGATGAAGCTGGAATTGATATCAAATGGTGGGAATTGAACGGAAATGCCAATTATTATTTTCTGAATGATGAAAGTTTTGGTTTCTACGGAATCGCCGGGCTCAATTACACCAATGTAAAAATAGATTTTGACGGAACAGGTTTTGGCGGCACCTCCATGGAATCCAGTGACGGGAGATTTGGACTAAACCTTGGTGCCGGTGCAAATTTCAATATTGGAAGCAGCATCACTCCTTTTGCTGAAGCGAAATACGTCATCATAGACGGAAGTCAGTTGGTTATTGGCGCCGGTATAAAATTTAATCTGTAACCAGCACAACTGTTGCCCCTCCAGATTTCTTGAAAAGCTAGCGTAATCTGCTGAAAAATCATTTATGAACCTTTAAAAAATTACTATGGAATCGGGAAATACTCATACAGAAACTAAAAATGAATATACAGGTGATGCTACCCTGGCCATCGTTGCATATCTCACCATCATTGGGCTATTGATAGCTTTTATCATGAACAAAGATAAGAACGACCCCTTTGCAGCTTATCACATAAAGCAATCACTAGGCTTAACTCTTTGCGGAATTGCTGTCTTTGTGGTGGGTATGGTGCCAATCCTGGGGTGGATCATCAGTTTTTTCGGATCACTCTTCCTGCTGTATTTATGGATAATGGGACTTATTAATGCCATCAACGGAAAAATAAAACCTGTCCCTTTCTTCGGAAACAAGTTTGAAGAGTGGTTCCAGAATATTTAAAATACAGGCATAGGAACATTAGAATATACGCATCAAATTATTTAATCAAAACATTATGAAAAACATATCAATCAACCACCTATTAATTCTTTGCATTGCAATTTTTGGATTTAGTTCATGCTCAGATGATGATTCGGGTGACAACGACTAATTTAGCCCCCAATAAGATCGGAGTGATATTTTAAATTTCAATTTATACCTTTGAAATATGAAATACAAGAGATGGAGCTTATCAGAAAAGTTAGAGATATT
>NZ_BMXB01000018.1 GCF_014651535.1 Salinimicrobium marinum | reverse complement strand
TCGTAGTCAATTGCTTTCATAAATGATAAGTTTTTAAATCCTTACCTAAATTTAAGCAAAAAACTCATCGGTGTTTGCGTGTGCTAAATCATGGGTATTTCATAACGAATACTATTAGATTATACCACCGGGAGGATTGATTTCTAATACTTTCTCCCTGTAATTATGATACAAAGTAATACCTCAAACGAAGGATTTTATATGATTTTTGTCATCTAAAATACCTACTCTTGAAAAGTTCTGATTTTCAATCGATTTAGTTAATAAGTTATGATTGTCAATGTATGTTTATTGATACTTTCCACAAGATTTTGATCCTTCAACATTGGGACACCTCAACTCCTCCCGGGGAGAACACAGGTCGTTTACAGTAAACTGATTTGGTTTAATATAAATTCAAAAGGTATCTGAAAAAAAAGCTTTTTGAAAATTCTGATTCTGATGTTAGCTTAAGGATGCTTCTGAAGTAGATTTTAGTGCAGGTTGTTTTTCTTTCCGAAGCTTATTGACTTCATAGCCCATGAGGAAAGAAATCAATAAGGCTACGAGAAGAAGTGCCGCGAAGAAATAGAGGGTTCCGTTATAGCTTTGGGTAACACTGCGGGTCCAGGCGGCAAACAAAGGACCTGCCATTCCTGCTGCGGCCCAGGCTGTGAGCATATACCCCAGGATCATGCCCAGTTCTTTTGTTCCAAAGATATCCCCGATAAAAGCCGGAACAGTCGCAAATCCGCCTCCATAGCACGAAAGGATCAGGAAGATCAATCCCTGGAACAAAATGGCATTAGATACTCCCGGCAGCAGAAAAAATGCAATGATCTGCAATACAAAAAAGACCGTGAACATTGCCGGCCTTCCTATCTTATCTGAAAGGGTGGCCCAGCCAATTCTTCCGGCTCCGTTGAACAAACCCATTACGCCCACCATGGTGGCCGCCGCCACAACCGTGAGCCCTGTATATTCCTGCGCCATTGGCGAAGCCACCGAAATGATGGCGATTCCGCAGCTTATATTGATAAAGAACATCAACCATAAATACCAGAAACGTCTGGTTTTTAACGCTTCTCTCGCGGTGAGGGAAAAAGTTTCTTTTTCAACCTTTACTCCAGGATCTTTGGTTGCCCTCAAACCTGCCGGCAACCAGTCTTTTGGCGGAGGGGCAAGGTAGAGCGAGGAAATGAACATGATAACAAAATAGGCACTTCCCATGATAAAAAAGGTATTGGCAATCCCTACATTTTCTATTAAGTAAACGATCACCGGACTACTTAGCAGGGCTGCAAATCCAAATCCCATCACTGCCATTCCCGTCGCCAGACCGCGCCTGTCCGGAAACCATTTAATTAAAGTAGAAACCGGGGCGATATATCCCAGGCCGAGACCTATTCCTCCAAAAAGTCCGTAAAAAAGATACAGCAAATATATAGATTGAAGATGAACTGCCAGGCCAGATCCTGCGACCCCAACTCCGAAGAAAGTTGCGGCCAGTAATCCTGATTTCCGGGGACCGTTTTTCTCCAGGAAATGCCCCAGAAAAGCTGCAGAGATCCCAAGAATAAAAATTGCAAGGCTAAAGGTGAACTGCGTATCTGAAAGTTCCCATCCCAATTGTTTGATCAAGGGCTGCGTATATACACTCCATGCATATACAGAACCTATTGATATATGAATTCCCACTGCTGAACCAGCAATAAGCCACCTGTTCTTTATTTTTTCCATTTATCTGCTGCTTTTTGGCATTTCGGTTGTAACAACCAGCAAAATAAAGGTAGGAAAAAGCAGAAAAGAATGACTTATGTCATTGCTTTAACTTAGGAAAGCTGAAGTTATTAGCACAAAACGTTTTCGGAAGAAAACATACTGAATTTTTATTCTTTTTGACACTATTAAGCTGTTGTACCTTCAGCAGAAGAAATATGGAGTACAAGCTTTTATAGCAACCTGAAGATTTATCTTTAAAAATGAAGAACCGGAAAACTTATGTAAGCTAGCTTAAATAGGAAAGATTCAGGACAACTGTCCGCGGATCCTGGTGAGCAGATCATCCACATCAAAAGGCTTGGCAATAAAATCTTTTACACAATTTTCATCGAAAAGGCTTTGATCGGCATGGGCAGACATCAACATCACCGGAATCTTTTTCCGTTGGGGATCCTTACTCAAATCCCTGCACATTTCCAATCCGTTGCCGTCGGGTAACATCACATCCATCAGGATAAGATCTGCGGATTCATGGCTGATGCAATTTTGAAATTCTCCGGCCGTGGGAAAAGTCTTTACGGCATATTCCTGGCTCATTAGCAGGTATTCCAGCAATTCTCTTATTCCCAGATCATCTTCTACAACAAATATCCTTTTCATACTCTAAATTTAGAAATTGCTTCTCACTGTTATTGAAAAATGGTGTTAAAAAACAGTTTTATTCCTTTCATCATTCAGCAGCTTCACCAGCCCGTTGCACAGGTTCTTTAAGGGGCAGGTCGAAAAGAAATTCCGATCCTTCTCCCTCTTTACTTTTCACGCTAATTTTACCGTGATGCCGGTCGATGATCTCCCTGGTAAGGTAGAGTCCCAGACCAAGTCCGCTGATTCCCTTGGTGCTTTCAGCCCTGTAGAATCGGGTAAAAAGATGCCGTTGCTGCTCTTCATTAAGCCCAATTCCTTCATCCCGAACACTTATAACTGCAGATTGGGGATCTACCTTAAGATTGAGATATACCTTATCTGCACCGGGAGAATATTTCACCGCATTGTTCATAAGGTTGGTAATGGCCTGTTCAATTCGCTGTTTGTCTCCTTCAATGATGGCAGGTACATTTCCAAAATCATAGAAAAGTTTATGATTTTTAGTGGAATAGATAAAAGTTTCTGCAATATCCAGCAGCATCTCCCGAAGATCGAAAACTTCCAGGTTAAACTCCAGCTTCCCGGCCTCTACCCTGGACATATTCAAAAGATCTTCCACCAGGGAATTCAGTTTGTCTACCTGATACAGAGACTTATTCAGAAATAACTCTGACATCTGGTCCTTTTCTATTTTTGATAGTACCTGAAGATATCCCTTAATGGTGGTAAGCGGAGTTTTTAATTCGTGACTTGCCAGTGCAATAAATTCATCCTTTTTATCACTCAAGGACTTTACCTGCTCGAAAAGTCGGGAATTATCAAGCGAAATAGCAGCCTGAGCAGCAATATTCACCACCATCTCCTCATGCTCTAACTTGAACATACCCGAATCGGGGTGGCCAAATAACAAGCCTCCAATCACAGTGCCGGATTTAGAGATCACCGGCACCGCAAGATAACTAACCACAGAAAGATGCCCTGAAGGCATTCCCCGGTTAGGCAGGTTTTTGCCATAACGGGGATCTTTCCTGATATCATCTACCCTAATAACTTCCTTTCCGGCAAAGGTTGGTTTGAAAACGGAAGTATGCCGGGGCATTCCCATGTTATCAAAAATTTCCCGGGGTGCGCCAGATAAGGTGAACAACCTGAAGGACTCTCCTTCCTCATCAACATTATTATAGAAAAAAGCCCCGAAGGCAGCTCCCGCAAGTTTAGTCGTCGCATCGGTCACTTTTTGCAGGATCCCTTGCAGATCAAGATTTTCTGAAATACTTTTTCCTACAGAATTGATGATTTCCAGATTTCTCGTATGCTTTTCAATTTCGGTTTTTGCTTTTACCTGGGCAGAAATGTCCCGGGCCACTTTTGAAGCGCCAATGATGTTTCCCTGCTGATCTTTTATAGGGGAAACTGTAAGGGAAACCGGAATATTCCTTCCGGTTTTATGTCTTCTTACAGTTTCAAAATGATCAATTTTTTCACCATTCCTGATCTTTGTAAGAATGGTTTTTTCTTCTGCCAGTCGGGATTTGGGAATAAGTAAGGTAATATTCTCTCCTATCGCTTCCTCCTCGGTATATCCAAAGATCTTTTCGGCTCCGAAATTCCAGCTCATAATATTTCCATGAAGGTCTTTGCTCACAATAGCATCATCAGACGATTCCACGATGGCTGAAAGCATAGCCTGCTTTTCCTCTACTTCCCAGCGGTAGGAGACATCCCTCGCTATCTTAGAAGCGCCTATTATTTTTCCTTGTTTGTCTTTAACGGGAGAGATGGACAAAGAAACGGGTATTTCCTTTCCATTTTTAGTCTTTCGTATGGTTTCAAAATGGTGGATCCTCCTCCCGTTTCTGATATTTTTAAGAATGAGATCTTCATCATGCAGCCTGGAATCGGGAATTAAGAGCATAATGGATTTTCCCAAGACCTCACTTTCCTTATATCCAAAAATACGCTCTGCTCCAGAGTTCCAGCTCGTAATGCGACTGTTGAGATCTTTACTGATGATCGCATCATCTGATGATTCCACAATTGCTGAAAGCGTTTCCTGCCTCACATGCTGTGTTTGCTGTTCAGAAATATCAATAAGCGTAACATGTACTCCCGTTATTTTCTGGCTGCTGTCCTGTAAAGGCTTCGGGTGTACCATCAGATTTTTTACAGAACCATCCGGCCTCTGTATCAAGATCTCCTGTTTTCCTGCGGAAACGTCTCCTTTTAAAGTGTTTGCCACAGGACATTCCTCAGGGGAAACAGGTTTTCCGTCGGGAAAAAATATTTTTTTGCAACCACTCCATCGTTCTGTACCTAATTCAGGAGAGCGGCCCCACAGGTTGGCAGCTGCACGGTTATAATAGGTGATCATCCCATTTATGTCACAGGTGTAAATGGCAACTGGAGATTCTTCAGAAATCTGGCGGAAATTGATCTCAGGAATTCCGGAACCCGGTTCCGGAAAAGATTTTTGACTAGCTTCAGACGGAACAACGGACTTCATTACTTATCTTTTTAAGATTTTCTGGTTATCGTTAATATGTTAACAGGAAGCTGCTTAACTTCATTCCCCTTCAAAAACAAGGGAAGAATTTTATAAATATTTATTAAGTTATCAGGAAAAATTTTGATAAAAATAGGGTTTTAGTCAGAAACTCTGAAAAAAAATTATATAATGTTAGCATTCCTTTAACAAAAGGAACAGCATCTATTGCATTTCTGAAGCTTAGGCACAAAGAAAGACTGTCCTGAAACCCGGCCGCTAAAAGTGTGTTCATTATTTCTGAGCACAACCAATACGCACAGCTTATCCCGGACAGTCTTTCCCACTACCACCATAAAAATTCTTCCGCAGCAATCTTATGAAGTGAACCGGCTAATTCTATCTGTAAATCGGAATTTTTAGACCTACATACAGGTCGGTGGTTTTTGAAGAATCTGATATATAATTAGATATAATGGAACCCGATCCTACACTCAGCGGTCCAAGTCTGAACCCGGCTCCCATGGAGAACCCGTCGTACTGCCGAATGCTCAGCGGCAGGTAAAAACTGAACCAGCGACTCTGGTATCGCGGAGTAGCAGAGAGGCTGTTGATGATCCTGTTGGCCTGTTCCTTGTTCTCATTTACAAGGGAAAGAGATCCCTGGAGGCTAATAAACATCCGGTTCTGAAGCTTATAATCCACAAAAGCATGCAATGCTGCAGGTAAATTGATTTTTGCTTTGGTAACTTTTTCTGTACCTGCATAATTTTCTTCCAGCACCGTTTCCAGATCTGAGTCTTCAAAGGCATCAGCAGATATGGTATTGGTTAGATCATAACCGATGATCTCACTGTCTGCATAGGAAATACTTCCAATGTCGGTGACAGATACCCCTATTCTAAACTGGTAATTACTGCGCAAGTGATCATCTGTATCAAAAGCATATCCAGGGCGATATTCATATACCAATCCAAAATCACCTCCAAAACCGGAGCTTAAGTTTTCGAAGTTTATATCATCACTGTCAAAGCCGGGAGTAGAGCCATAGCTTAAAATTCCGGATGTCATTAACGCATCTGTAGCGGCATCATACTGACCCATCGCCGAAGGTGCATTTACAAAGGTGGAACCTGCTCCCTGCAGATATTTTAGAGTAATGCCTGCCTTTAAAAAATTTTGCTGATCATCCATTAAAATGCGGCCATAGGTAAACCCAATTTCTGACCAGGCATGAATGGTCCCGCTGAAATTATCCAGGTTAAAATCAAAGTTTTCGGTACCGTCAAAATCCTCTGTGATATTTTCATATAAGGTTCCGTTGATATTGTTGAGGTTAAGAAAAGCCCTCACCCGGGTGGTAACACCCAAACTGCTGCGGGGCGTAAGATTAAACATAAACGAAGGTCCCAGCGCATCCACATTGAAAAAGAACTGATTATCATCTGCCGGAAATTGTTCCATTTCATCCTCAATGACTAATCCGTCTTCACTTTCCAGAAGATTTCCCAAATCTGTACTAAAATAATCACTGCCCCCAAATGCACTTACAGACAATAAATTTATATCGGCTCTTTGCCGGCTGTCCACAACCGCTGCAGGATTAAGTATGATTCCCTGAATACCACTGTAATGATCCTGCTGCAGTCCAATATAAGACTGCGCATAGGTGATGGAACAAAACAGAAGTCCAAAAATCGAAAAGGCCAGAGGTAATTTAGTTTTCATAAGCTTATTTTAGATGCGAATAATAAACCTACTGGAAAACTACGAGGTGTGAAATACCCAGAAATGGGTATTTTAAGTTGTTAATTATCAGTATTTTGAACTCCTTCTATTTAGGATATCCGTATCGTCCTTTTGATGTGTTTACAGAACTTAAATTGAAAAGGCCTGCCATCATTCAGGCATTGCATCTAAAATGATTTTTATAATCTGCAAAGAGGAAATTTAAATTCAGAATGAGATATATTTAGCTGAAGAAAAACAAATCTGAAATAGAATTAATCAAGAAGTTGAAGAAAAGCTGTCCTGGGCTATATTTTAATAAGAATGTCCTGAAGACGTGGGGGCCTTATCGGTCTTTCCAGATTTTCGGTACACCTTCTTCTTTTCCGAAAAGCGGATCGGTCTGAGGGACAGGAACAGCCACAATATTTTTATCGGCTTGAGGCCGCTCGCCTTCTTTACCATAATTCATATCCTGCTTTTTTCCGTTTGGGTAAGCTCCTACGATTTGAAAATTTTCACTGCCAAGGTTCTTATGTCCAACTCCTGCAGGGATTACAATAACATCTCCGGCGGAAACTTCCATTTTCTGTCCACTTTCTCCTCCCAGTTGCAGCCTGGCTTTCCCGCTGTAAACCCCCAATACCTCATGAGTATTACTGTGGTAATGATGATAGTCAAAAACTCCGTTTCGCCAGGAATTGGTCCAATTATTTTTTGAAAAACGCTGTTCCAGCCAGGCTGCACCCGCCTCTCCCCTTGCTTCAAAGGCATTTTTGTAGAGGAGCAATGGCAATGTATTATTAGGAATCTTACCATCGTCTTCGAAATAAATTTTTTGTGGCTCCATAATGTAATATTTAAAGAAAATATCCCCCGGTGTACAAAACATTAATTTACCAATTTTGAATATAAAGACTTCCCTGCGCAGCAAGTTTGAGTTTACTTTAACAGGCTTTTCGAAAAGTCAACTTTATAAAATATCATCGATCCTAAGATAATCTTCGGGAGTATCAATATCGAGAATTTTTCTGCCGGCATCTATTACAGTCACCAGTGAACTGCCGTCATTTAGCAGGGATTTAGCTCCCGTGTCACCTTTCAGAAGCAATAACTTCGGAAAAAATTTCTTCGGAAACAGCGCCGGTACGCCTTTGGATTCAGGATATTTTGTGGCAACCATCTTAGAAGGATCTTTACTGAATTCTCCGATCATTTGATCCAGAAAAACAGAATCGATCAATGGCTGATCTCCCAGCATTAAAAGTACTGCATCAAAATCCTTTTTTTTAGCTATATATTTTACTCCGGTGCTAATTGAGGCGCCGATGCCCTCCTCCCATTGTTTATTTTCCACAAAAGTAAGATCCGGAAAGCTGAGGTTAGTTTTGATCCTTTGAGCATTGGCCCCCAAAACCACAAAAACCTCCGCTGCCTGCGAAGCTTCTGCCTGTTCGATGGTATGGCCCAATAAGGTAGTTTCACGAAAAGGCAACAGCTGCTTGGGTCTTTTCATTCGGCTGGAAGCGCCAGCAGCAACAATAATAACAGCTATTCTTTTCAACTGATCTTAATTATGGATTTTATCCTGTTTGTTCTTCAGAAATACGGCATCTTTTTTTCGTAGTACTGTAAGGATCTCAGACAAAATGGAAACAGCAATTTCCTGCGGGGTGATAGCTCCAATATCAAGACCTGCGGGCCCGTGGATCTTATCCAGAAACGTATAATCAATCTCCGGATGAAATTCGATCAACTCATTGAAAAGCTGTTCCCGGCGCTTTACAGCACCAAGCAACCCAATATACACCGGACTCTTATCCTTTATCGCCAAAAGAAATTGAAGGTCTCTGGCGTAATTATGGTTCATTAAAATGACGGCCGTTTCTTCGTCTACGGCAAGCATCGTTGTTTCCTCAGGGGTTAAATGCAGCACTTCCCCAGCCCCCGGAAAATTCTCTATGCTACGCGGATCTTTTGGGGAGGCAATGACCTGCACTTCCCAGCCCATTAGGGCGGCAGCCGAACACATTTGCACGGCATCATGTTCAGATCCTATAATGATCATTTTAAAAGGCGGCTTCATTTCCTGTTCAAAAACTAAAAAGTTCTCTAGGTCCTTTAGCTGAAAAACATCAGAAAACGCGCTTGTTTTCCCGTTTCCAAAATGAACCAAAGATCCCATTTCTACAGACTGGAAATCTTCCTTTTTAAAAAACGACTCCAGAACAAAAGATTTTCTTTCCCTGAAAGTGGAGGAAAAAATTTCCTGAAGATCTCCCGTGACGGCAAAAGGTTCCAGTAAAATATAGAGAATACCCTCACACCCCAACCGGTAACGCCCGTCGTAGGTCATCATTTTCGCCTGGTTGTTCTGAAACACCATTTGAGCCTGTAGCAAAACTTCTTTTTCAACACAGCCGCCACTTACGGCTCCTGTCATGCTGCCATCTTCTCCCAGCAACATTCGCACCCCCGGTTTTCTATAAGAAGAACCATCCAAGGCCACCACCGTTGCCAGCACGCTTTTGATCCCTTTTTCCCTGTTCCGGACACCACTTTCAATGATCTTTTTAAACTCGTGCGTCATAATTGCTCTTCCTCTGGATTGATTAAAAAAAGACTTAACCAATCACCTCTTTCGTATCAAGATGTTTGATAAATGGTTGCTTGTAAATTCTTTGGCCCGTTGCTGCTTTAATGGCATTTGCCACCGCTCCTCCCGCAACAGGCAGCGTTGGTTCCCCCAGTCCTGTTGGAGAAAGGTTGTTTTCAATAAAGTGAGTTTCCACCTTCGGAGCCTGCATCATCCGGATCAACTGATAATTATGGAAATTATCAGATTCCGGTTTGCCGTCTGTAAAGGTCAAATCCCCGTACATAGCGTGTCCCACTCCGTCAACAATTCCGCCTTCTATCTGGTTCAGCGCTCCGAGTCGGTTCACTACAATTCCGCAGTCTACCACACAGGTTACTTTTTTGGTTACCGGTTGTCCGTTTTCCAGTACTACTTCGGCAACTTCGGCCACGTGCGTATTATGGCAGTAATAGGCTGAAAATCCTTTATAAACCCCTTCCTGCTGATTCTTAAACCCCGATTTTTCCACGACGGTTTTGATGACATTTTGCATGCGTTCGGGGGAATACTGAATTCTATCATCGGTACTGCCTTTTACTTTTTCCAGGAGATCGAGATGCAGCTGCACCCTGTCCACCTGCATGACCTCAGCCAGTTCATCAAAAAAGCTTTGTTCCGCAAAAGCAAGGAAATTGGTATAGGGAGCACGCCATGCCCCGGTGGTGATATTGCTTTGATAATTGGCCACATCTACCTGATAATTTTCAACTGCTCCCGCCGGAAAGAAATTAGGAATAAGGTTGTACATGTTGGAATTGACAGCCGCTTCCTTCAGGTGGTAACCGGTAAGCTTTCCATCTTTCACCGCTGCTTTGATCCTGTATTTTATTGCGGGCCTGTACACCCCCGCCGTCATATCATCTTCCCGACTGTAAACCACTTTTACCGGCTTTTTTGCCAGGCTGGAAATTTCTGCTGCTTCCAGTACAAAATCCCCATAAAGCCTTCTTCCGAAGCCACCACCCATTCGCGTCATCTCAAGATGAACCTCTTCCAGAGGCCGCCCCAATTTTTCCGCTACCTGGTTGGCAGTTCCTTCGGGAGTTTGTATGGGGCCTACCAGATGGATTTTTTCATCGGTTACATTGGCAAAGAAATTCATAGGTTCCATGCAATTGTGGGGCAAAAACGGAGATTCGTACGTCCGTTCCAGCACCTCATCTGCTTCTGAAAATGCTTTTTCCACATCCCCGTCTTTTCTCATGTTCTGGAAATCATTCCCATCAAGTAACCCAAGCAGGATCTCATCATGATCTTCTGTACTTTCAGGATTTCCTGCATATTGCCAGTTTGCCTGCAGGGTTTTCTTTGCTTTCATGGCCGTCCAGGTATCTTTGGCCAGAACAGCTATTTTATTCTCAAACCTAATGATATCCACCACTCCAGGATGATCTTTTTTAATGGCATCAAAATTCTCCAGCTTCTGAAAATCTGCCAGTTCCTGCCCAAAAGCGGGCGGCCTTAGCACAGAGGCAATGAGCATTCCTTCTTCAGAATAATCCAGCCCGTATAAGGGTTTTCCAGTAATAATTTTATTAATATCCACGTTCCGGATATCCTTCCCTATGATCTTAAAATCCTTTGGATCCTTCAAACTAACCTCCTCGGGAACTTCGAGGCCTGCAGCATCTTTCACCACTTCCCCATAGCCAATTCTATTACCGCCGGGCCCAGTGATCACACCATTACTGGTGGTACATTCCCCGGGATCCACATCCCATCCTGCCGCTGCTGCATTGATCAACATTTGGCGGGCACTGGCTCCGGTTTGGCGAAGCGGTTCCCAGCTGGCCCTGATGGATTGACTTCCACCTGCTACCTGGCGCACATATTTTTCTGTATCCAGCGGTGCCTGCTGTACATACACATCTTCCCAGGCCACATCCAGCTCTTCGGCGATGATCATGGGCATGGAAGTTTTCACGCCCTGGCCAATTTCAGGGTTTGGCGAAAAGATGGTTACTTTTCCGTTATCTGCTATTTTTATATAAGCATTGAAGTCATTGAAGTTTAGCTCAGAGATGTCTTTTGGCATCTCCGTATCGGATTTACAGGCCGAAAAAAGATTAAAACCAATCAACACTCCGCCGCCGGCAAGCCCCGTTACTTTTAAAAAGGACCTTCTACTGAATTTATTATTGGATCTAACAGCCATTGGAATGAAGATTTAAGTTAATTTTTCTGAAGCCATTGCAACGGCCTTTTCGATGCGATTATAGGCGGCACACCGGCAAATATTTCCGTGCATTGCCTTTCTAATTTCCTCATTGGAAGGTGCCGGATTTTCCCTGAGAAATGAAGAAGCGGTCATAATCTGGCCCGCCTGGCAATATCCGCACTGAGGTGCATCGGCTTCCTTCCAGGCTACCTGTACCGGATGCGAACCATCTTCAGAAAGGCCTTCAATGGTGGTAATTTTCGCGTTTTCCACCGATGATACCGGCGTAAGACAGCTGCGCTGTGCCTTCCCATCCAGGTGGATCGTACAGGCACCACATTGGCCAATTCCGCAGCCATACTTTGTTCCCACGAGTCTTAAATGATCCCGTAACACCCACAAAACAGGAGTATCTGCAGCTGCTTCCACTGTAAATGACTGCCCATTTACATTTAAATTATATTCCGGCATGATTCGTTATTTAAAGGATAAGGTTTAAAAATAATTAATTTTATTTAAACTCTGCAGGATCTAAAAAATTCAAATCCAGCCAGAAATATTAAATTGTAAAAACCTGAAGATAAAATTCCGGCATGTGTTCTTAACCATTTTGCTTCAGTAAAAAAAATATAAGCTGTAACATTTTTTGAAAAATGTCCATTCCCGGCAGATTTTATGTCATGGCTTTTTCCTGAGTGATTGGTAAACTTCTTACCCGTTTTCCGGTGGCATGAAAAACTGCATTTCCTATTGCTGCCGCCACTCCTACCATTCCAATTTCCCCAATCCCTTTGGCACCCACCGAACTCACTACCATATCAGGCTCTTCCACAAATACAACATCTATCTCAGGCATGTCTGCATTCACAGATATGTGATACTTTGAAAGATCATGGTTAATGAAACGCCCAAAAGTATGGTCCATAAAGGAATCTTCATGCACTGCCATGGAAATTCCCCAAACCACTCCTCCCAGAATCTGGCTGTGGGCTGTTTTCAAATTTAAAATCCGTCCGCCATCAATCGCGCTTACTATCCTGTTGACTTTGATGGTGCCCAGATCTTCATCTACTTTTACTTCTGCAAATACGGCCGAATGCGTATTCCGGCTATATTTATTTTGCTTCAGCATATTTGGCAAAAGCATATATTTCTTGTTGATCTTTTCGAGCTCTCTTGATTCCATGATCTCAGCAAAAGACATACTTATCGACGGATTTATTTTATCAGTGATCATTTCGTCAGCGAAGATTACTTCTTCAGGATTTGCTCCTTTGAACGGGGAATCTTTAATTTTTCCGGCTTCTTTCAGCAGTTTTTTAGCTATTTTTTCACACACTTTCTGAACTGCCGAGCCTACAGATGCTGCTGTTGAGGATCCTCCTTCGATAAAAGCAAATGGTAAATCTGAATCCCCAAGGTTTGCCTTCACTTTTTCCAAAGGAAGTCCCAGAGTTTCTGCAGCAATCTGGGTCATTATAGTATAAGTACCCGTTCCAATATCTGCAGTAGCACTTCCCACAGTGAGAGTTCCATCTGCCGAAAATTCGGCTTTTGCCCTTGCCGGCACCTGCATGGCATCCCACACCCCGGTGGCCATTCCCCATCCTATGAGATCATGTCCTTTTTTCATAGAACGCGGTTGCGGATTCCTTTTTTCCCAGCCAAATTTTGCTGCGCCCTTCTGAAAGCATTCCCGTAAAGTTTTGGTGGAAAAGGGCTTTCCTTCGCTCTTATCCTCTTCGGAATAATTTTTCAGCCGAAGCTCCATGGGATCCATCTTTAACTTATAAGAAAGCTCATCCATGGCAGATTCCAGAGCATAAACTCCGGTAGCCCCACCCGGTGCTCTCATATCCAGGGGAGTGTACATATCCAGCCGCACCAGTTTATATACTTGTTCAATATTATCACAGTCATATAATTTTGCAGCCCAGTTAACTACATTTTCCACATATTTTTCGAATCGGGAGGTTTCTGAAAACGCTTTATGGCTAATGGCTTTTAATTTTCCATCGGGCGAAGCTCCTAATTTTAAATTCTGAATAGTGATTGGCCGATGTCCAAAAGAAAACATTTGAGGCCGCGTAAGCTCTACTTTTACAGATCGTTTTAGTTCCAGTGCGGCCAGAGTAGCCAGGAACAATTGATATTGCGGACGCAAAGCCGACCCAAAAGCCCCTCCTACAAACGGAGAAAGCACCCTGACCTTCTTTTTGGAGAGCCCAAAAACCATGGAAATATAGTGCTGACTGTTTTTTACACCCTGGGTTTTATCATAAATGGTAAGGCTACCGTCTTCCTCATAAAAAACAGTAGCAGCATGCATTTCCATAGGGTTATGATGTTCTGCACCATGAAAATATTCCACGTCCAGCTGTACTTCAGAATTTGAAAAGGCTTTTTTGAAATTACCCTGAGATTTAGGGGGTACAAAACCAGCCCGAAATCCATCTCCATCTATTGCGTCCTCCAGGTGATCTGCCAGTTTGGTGCGGTGTTCTTCAACTTCATATTCTACTTTTACAAGAGTGGCAGCGTACTGTGCCAGCTCCAAAGTCTCTGCCACTACCAGTGCCACCGGCTGCATGTTGAACTGAATTTTATCGTTATGAAGAGGCCGAAAGGGTTCCCCGGGAGGAGCATCCATATCTTTGTAGCTAAGATCCAGCCATGCCTGCTTTGGAGTGTTTATATGTGTAAAAACCTCTACCACCCCTTCTAATCTTAAGGCTGCAGTAGTATCGATATTTTTGATCCTGCCCTTTGCAATGGTCCCAGAAACAACTACCCCGTGCAACAGACCCGGCCGGTGGAACTCTGCCGTATATTTTGCAGTTCCGGTTACTTTGTCCCGGCCATCTACCCGGTTCTTTGGTTTTCCTATAAAGTTTGTTGCCATATTATTCCTCTATTTTAGCAGCCTGCATTAAAGCACGGACAACAGAGCGCCGGGCCAGTTCAATTTTAAATTTGTTGTATTCATATCCTTTTGCTTCGCGCACAATGACGTCTGCCACGGCCTCAAAATTTTCCCTGTTGGCTTCCTTGTTATTCAGAAAGGCTTCCGCTTCTTTATTTCTCCAGGGTTTATGAGCCACACCACCCAGAACAATTCGTGCTTCTTTTATTTTATTTCCCTTCATCTCGAGACCAACAGCAATAGATACCAATGCAAAAGAATAAGAGGCCCTGTCACGGTTTTTTATATAACTAAAGTTTTCTGCAAAACCATTTGCGGGCAGGTCTATAGAGGTTATGATCTCATCTTTGGAAAGGTTGGTGTCTTTTTCCGGATGATCCCCCGGTAAACGATGAAAATCTTCAAAAGGAATGTTACGCTCTCCATTTGGTCCGGTAACATTTACTTTGGCTTCCAGAGCTGCAAGCGCAACACACATATCTGAAGGATGAGTGGCAATACATTTTTCACTGGCTCCAAAAATGGCGTGCCAGCGATTATACCCGTGAATGGCAGAGCAACCGCTACCCGGCTCCCGTTTGTTACAGGGAGTAGCAGGATCATAAAAATAATAACAGCGGGTTCGCTGAAGTAAATTTCCGGCATCTGTAGCCTTATTGCGTAGTTGAGGGGAAGCACCGGCCAGGATTGCGTGCGAAAGCAAAGGATAACGATTCTCTACCTCCTTATGATAAGCAGTGTCGGAATTAGTGACCAATGCTCCGAGACGAAGGCCCCCATCTTCCAGATTTTTGATATAGTTTAAAGCGATTCCGGTAATATCAATAATGTTTTTAGGAATCATAACATCAAACTTCATAAGATCCAGCAGATTTGTTCCACCGGCAATGAATTTTGCTTCTTCTTTTTCTGAAATCTCCTTTACCGCAACTGCTGAGTTTCGGACTTTGGTGAATGTAAATGGTCTCATGATCTTTCCCTTTCCAGTGCTTCCTGCACTACTTTTAATATATTGTTGTAGGCTCCGCAGCGACAAATATTCCCACTCATGAGGTCACGAATGTCTTCAGGAGTTTTAGCTTTCCCTTCATTGATAAGCCCAATGGCAGAACATATTTGTCCCGGGGTACAGTAGCCGCATTGAAAAGCATCCTGTTCTATAAAAGCTTCCTGAACCGGGTGAAGCTGCTCTCCTTTTGCCAGCCCTTCTACCGTTGTGATCTCTGCACCATCATGCATCACCGCCAGGGTAAGACAGGAATTGATCCTGGTACCGTCCATTAAAACCGTACATGCGCCACATTGCCCGTGATCACAGCCTTTTTTTGTTCCGGTTAAATGCAGGTGTTCCCGCAACAGGTCAAGAACAGTTGTCCAGGCATCCACCTTAATTTCCTGTTCCACCTCATTAATAGTGAGGATAATTTTATGTTTCTGAATGGAAAAAGCAGCTTCTGCTGCCTGATTGGGTCGATGCGGTTTTTCTATCATGAATTTATTTTTTAAAAGCAGACTTTATATTTGTAGCAGTTCTGAATACGGCACATCCATTCGGAATAAATTGCCAGGCATCCGGGGAAACGTCACCCGATAAAACTGTTTAAGGCTACAGATTCTTCAGAAGAAAAAATACTTCCGGATTACTGTTTACTTCTGTTTTTGCTGAATTCTTAAGCTTCATGAGCAGCAAAAAAATGCCTGAAAAAACATCCTCGTGGGGAGCAGAAATTCAAAAAAGAAATAAAAAATTATTTTTACAGAATCAGAATACCAGACAATTACTTCTCATGACTTTAATTAAATTTAAGAAAAGAATTCATAAAATAGCTGATCCTCAATAATTTTAAAAGATTTTTATGAGAATTCAGGTAAATTCAGCTTCAGGGAATAAGAAAGAGATTTAAGAAATTTTTGCCAGGTGGTTTTGTCTGGCTTTGAATTTAGGAAAGAAAGGGATCGATCTTAATCGTTTGTTTAGGCAGAATTTCCCACCCTGTTTTCACCTGTAGCCATTCCGTTCTTAATTTTTTTAAAAAAAAATTGTGTAACAAAAGGCATGGTAAAGATTTCCAGTAGGAAAAGGGAAAAAGAAGAATTCCCTCAAAATAAAAAAGCCTCTCCTATACAGGAAAAGCTTCTCATTGGTTTACTAAACCCGGTAAATCTAAGATTTACCACAAACAACACAACTAACTTTCAATTTCACAAAAACTTCAATTTCCTGAAGCTTTTAAGCAGATTCAGCGAAAACAGATCGCCGGTATTTTATAGCCTCAAGGCTAAAATTATATTTTTTTATTCTTCCCTTAAGCTGCTTCTGATGAAAAAAGACGAGCTATAGAGTAAATTTTTATGAACTTCCAATCAATAATTTGATCCTGTTACCAATTGGGCGGACAAATATACGACCTTTAACTAATCACGAGCAAATTATTCCGGCACTTTTTGACCCCCTTCCGTTTTTCACCGGAAGAAATCTGGGTTTATTTTAGCGGAAGCACCCAAAAATTTAATAATATCTGAGCTTTGGAATTTAATCCTTTAGAAATATGAATTAGTATCTTTAAGGTAAATTTCAAAATGAAGAAGGCATTCAGTTATTTATGGCCACTTACCAGAAGGTTCAGCTCAGAATACAATGGAACTTTGGAGGTGACCTGGCTTAACGGCAAAAAAGTGCTGGATAGCAAGAATGCCAATTATTCTTACGGCTCCCTGCAACGGGTCCTGGATTTTGGATTAAGTCACACAAAGGCAGACAGAGGTGCAGAAATCCTTGTACTGGGCCTGGGAGGCGGAAGCGTACTCCCATTACTCCGGAATAAATATAAATATCTGGGGAAAATTACTGCTGTGGAAATTGATCCTGAAGTCATTAATATAGCCGAAACTGAGTTTGACATTGAAGATCATTCTCCCCTGGAGCTCATATGTGAAGACGCCTTTAAGTTTGTGCAAAATGCTTCAGCTCCATACGGCCTCATCATCATTGATATTTTTATCGACATAAAGGTACCTTTGCAGTTTTACTCTACGGGATTCTGGGAAAACATTCCGAAGCTATTAAATCAACCCGGAATAGTCCTTTTCAACGCCGGAATCAATTCAGCCAATGAAGAAGAAGTCCGTCAGCTAACGAAAAACGAAGCCTTGCAACTGGAATTCAGAAAACTTGAAAATGTGCATGGCACAAATACGCTCCTCCTGGGAATGAAAAAGTAGCCTTAAACCTCCTTTTTCGCTCCTCTTTGACAATGAAGTTTAAAGATTAGGATCATCTGGCTTATTGTTACTAGCTTCCTGGCATTCTTAATACTACTTCTTCATTATAAGATATGTCGGGAATTAAAATATTATTATGTTTACTTAACAAAAAAAAATTCTTTCAAAATACCTCATACATTTTAATTAAAAAGATCATATTTCCCGTAGAACTTAAAAGGCTCAATGGCAAAACGTTTCATGTTCAACAAATCTTTCCACCAACAAAATCTGACATAAAACTGATATTATTTATGAAAAACTTCATTTACACAATTCTTTTTTTCATCGGTCTTACATCTGTAGCCCAGGAAAAAGATGTTCTTAGACCAAAAGGCAATAATCCTGTCCTTCCGGGGTGGTATGCCGATCCTGAAGGGATAGTTTTTGACGATACCTACTGGATTTTCCCTACTTATTCTGCTCCCTATGAAAAGCAGGTGTTTTTCGATGCCTTCTCTTCTCCAGATCTGGTGAACTGGACTAAACACGAGAAGGTGCTGGATACTTCAGCCATTAAATGGGCAAACAAAGCGGTATGGGCTCCTTCAATAATAAAAAAAGAGGACCGCTATTTCCTCTTTTTCGGTGCAAACGACATACAAAGTGACGAAGAAAAAGGTGGAATTGGGGTTGCCGTCGCTTCCACTCCCGAAGGTCCTTATAAAGATCACCTGGGGAAACCTCTGGTAGATAAATTTTACAATGGAGCTCAACCCATAGATCAATTCGTGTTTAAAGATGCCGATGGACAGCATTACCTCATCTACGGCGGCTGGAGACATTGTAACATTGCAAAATTGAATGATGATTTTACAGGATTTACTGACTTTGAGGACGGAAAAACTTTTAAAGAAATAACTCCTGAAAATTATGTTGAGGGTCCATTCATGTTTATAAAAGATGGAAAATATTATTTCATGTGGTCTGAAGGAGGATGGACGGGACCAGATTACAGGGTGGCATATGCCATTGCCGATTCTCCAATGGGGCCTTTTAAACGCGTGGGAACAATTTTACAGCAGGATCCTAAAATAGCTACAGGGGCCGGACATCATTCTGTAATAAAAGTGCCCAACGAAGAAAAGTATTATATTGTTTACCACCGCAGACCCTTGAATGAAACCGATCGAAATTCCCGGGTAACTTCAATTGAAGAATTACATTTTGATGAAAAAGGTCTCATTAAACCAGTGACTATTACGCATGAAGGTGTACAAGCATACCCTATTAAAACCTCTCAGAATTAAACCATTACCAACTCTTATTAAATGACACTGAAACCTTTGAAAATTAAACCGTTCTTTCTTCGAAAATTAATTTATACCGGGTTTTGCATTAGCCTGTTCCCCCTTTTTACAAACTGCGAAAAATCTATTGCCAGGGAAGAAATTGTTTCAGAAACAGAAAACCTGAAGGATCTCGCACAGTATGTGGACCCCATGATAGGAACTGCAAAAATGGGCCATACCTACCCCGGAGCTACCGTTCCGTTTGGAAGTGTACAGCTTAGTCCGGATACTGATACGATACCCTATGCCGTCAATGGCAGCTATAACCCCGATGTATATAAATATTGTGCAGGTTACCAATATGATGATGAGACTATTGTCGGATTTAGTCACACTCATTTTAGCGGGACGGGCCATTCAGATCTGGGAGATTTTTTAATCATGCCTACCACCGGCGACCTGAAGTTAAATCCGGGAACTGAATCTGATCCCGACAGTGGCTACCGCTCAAGGTTTTCACATGAAAACGAAACTGCAGAACCAGGTTACTACAGTGTTTTGCTGGAAGATTACAATATAAAAGCAGAAATGACAGCTTCCAGCCGTGTGGGAATGCATCAGTACACATTTCCTGAAGCCGGTACCTCACATGTCATCCTTGACCTTGTAGCAGGGATCTATAATTACGATGATAAAAACGTCTGGACATTTGTGCGGGTAGAAAATGACACTTTGATTACCGGTTACCGCCAGACCAATGGATGGGCCCGCACCAGAAAAGTATATTTTGCCCTCTCCTTTAGCAAACCCATCCAAAACTACGGAAGGGAACGTTATGACCAGCAGCCATACGGTGGCTTTTGGAGGAAATTCAACCAATCGGAAAACTTTCCTGAAATAGCAGGTGAAAAGATCAAAATGTACTTTGACTTTGATATGAAAGAGAATGAAAAGCTGAACATCAAGCTTGCCATCTCACCGGTAAGTGCCAGAGGAGCATTGCAAAACATGAAAGATGAAATCCCTCACTGGAATTTTGAGCAGGTGAAGAATGAAGCCCGACAGGTGTGGAACAAAGAGCTAAATAAAGTTATTGTTGAAACAGAAAAACCTGAAGACATGGTCAACTTCTACACCGCCATGTACCACGCCTTTTTAGGACCAACAGAATATATGGATACCGATGGCAAATATCGCGGAATCGATATGGAAATTCACCAGGCAGATGGTTTTACCAATTATACCAGCTTCTCACTTTGGGATACCTATCGCGCCCTGCACCCACTTTTCAATGTTCTCCAGCCTGAAAGGAATGCCGATATGGTAGAAGCAATGATGGCGCATTACGACCAGAGTGTACATTCCATGCTTCCGGTATGGTCACATTATGCCAATGAAAACTGGTGTATGATTGGATATCACAGTGTATCTGTCATAGCAGATGCCATTGTAAAAGGTAATGCCGACTTTGACCAGGAACGGGCATTGGATGCTATGGTACAGACTGCAAAAACAGGATATTATGATGGGCTTGAATATTATATGGATATGGGATATGTTCCGGAGGATAGGAACGGAGCTTCCGTATCAAAAACCCTGGAATATGCTTACGATGACTGGGCCATTGCACAGGCTGCCAAAAAATTGGGTAAACAGGACATCTATGAAGAATTCATGAAAAGGTCCGAAAACTATAAAAATGTATTTGATAAAAAATCAGGGTTTATGAGGCCAAAATTGAGTGATGGCAGCTTTAAAAAAGAATTTGACGCGCTTGATACCCACGGACAGGGTTTTATTGAAGGAAACGCCTGGAACTACAGCTTATATGTCCCCCATGCCCCTGCTGAAATGATTGAAATGATGGGCGGAAAAGAAAGGTTCTCACACCACCTTGATTCTCTGTTTACCATGGATCTTCCCGATAAATACTTTGCCAATACCGAAGACATCTCCAGGGAAGGGATCATAGGGAATTATGTACACGGGAACGAGCCTTCCCATCATGTTGCTTACCTGTACAACTGGACAGACACTCCGTGGAAATCCCAGGATAAGATAAGGATGGTTTTAAAAGACCAGTATCAAACCGGAGCCGATGGATTGGGTGGAAATGACGATTTTGGACAAATGAGTGCATGGTATATTTTCAGTTCATTGGGCTTTTACCCTGTAGCCCCCGGAAGTGAAGAATATGCACTTGGAAGCCCTGCAGTCAATGAAGCTTCCATTAACCTTACTAACGGAAATACCTTCAAAGTAGTAGCCGTCAACCAAAGCGATAACAATGTCTTTGTAGAGAAGGTGGAATTAAATGGCAAAATTCTTATAACACCTTTTATAAATCACAGTGAGGTGATGAATGGTGGGGAATTAAAGTTTTATATGACAGAGACTCCTAATAGAGAATTATATTAAAAGCAGGTTAGTTCTAACTCTAAAAATAGAAAACTATCGAGGTTCGTAAACTTCGATAGTTTTTTATTAATTTCTTTTAATCGATGCAATAAATAAAGCAGGATCCCCTAACAATAAGATCCTCAGAAGCGTCTCTTTTAATTTGAACTAGAACAAGTTGAAATAAGAAAATCCAAACCTGCTATTCAGGAAAATTTCGGGGCTAAAGCAATTTGAATTTTTACGATAAAAATTATTGTTAGCCAAGGTATTGGTTTAATCATTTTTCATCTCAATAGTAAAAGAATTAAAAGCGATTTCCGTACCAGGTTCTCCTTTACTCACCAAACCAATGCGCACTGCTCTATCCCAGGGCGGCAAATAAAAGCCATTTACACTAGCACCTTCTCCTAAAACATGCCATTGTTTGCCATCTTCACTCCAGAAAAAAGAATAGTTCTCCCCATCCTCTACTCCCATTTTAAAGAAGATCTCATTTACTTCTGGTGCTTTAACTTGGGTTACTTCTGTTCTCTTATTCTGTTCTATCTTCCACACCACAACTTTTCCACCTGAATAGGAAATACCCAAAGCATTATTTTGATCTCCAATTGCAGCCATACCGTGTTCTCCCAATAAATTTTCCTTGATCTCAATCGAAGTTATGGCTTCGTAGTCAGGAGAAAGTGTCCTTTGAGCAAGAACAGCTCCGAGGTTCTCAGTTTTGGATTCCAGAATTAAGGATTCTCTACTTAGCTCATATGTTGGTGGATTGCCCACTGGCCATTGCCACGTTTTTGAAAGTTCTTCAGTTTCAAAATTGTCCTCAAAATTCCACTTTTTATTATCCTTTCTGGTACCCGTGACTGTATTAGTTTCTTTGAATTCTGGCCATCCATCTTCTTTCCATGTTACCTCAGCCAACATTCCCTGTCTTCCTGTATAAACAGATCCGTCTTTCCTGTAGGCATGGTAAAGGAAAAAATACCGCCCAGCTTCATCCTGAACCATAGAACCGTGTCCTGCACATTTCCATTGATCATTTTCCCTTTTAAGAGGATTGTTTTCATATTTCTCCCACGGTCCTTGTAAAGTCCTGGCCCTGGCAACTCCTATGCCATAGGTACATTCTCTCCCACAACAGGCATCTCCCGAATAAAATGTATAGTAAAATCCATTTTTTTTCAATAAATAGGCTCCTTCAACCAGATTTCCTTCCCAAGTTTCAGGATCATTCCTAAATAATTCAAACCGGTCTCCAATTAATTCAGTTCTTTCCTCATTCATTTGCTGTCCCCACATTGGTGTTGGTTCGCCTCTACTGTTTCCATCTTCCTTCCATATTAAGAACAACTTTCCTTCATCATCTCTTATTTGAAAACCGTCTATAGCTCCCGCTTCCTGGCATATTATAGGGCCGTGATCTTCGTAAGGACCTTCAGGGTTATCTGAACTTGCCACCCCTACACACAACGGTCCTTCTTTCTTCTTAGCTGTGTAATAGATATAGTATTTGTTATTATCATATGCTATTTCGGGAGCCCAAAAATGCGCCTCCGCCCATTCCGGAAGACCCTCAGGGAAAACATGATCTACTATTTCCCAATTTTCAAGATCTGTGGAGTGCAGTAAGGGAAATAAAGGTGCCCATTCCGAAGAGGTTGCTGTTGCCCAATATTCATTTCCGGTTCGAACGACAGAAGGATCTGCAAAATCCCCCGGTAAAACAGGGTTTTGAATCTGCATTGTAGCATTATTTTTCTCTTGCCCATTCAAGTTCTTCTTTTCTTCTTTCCCTTCTGCACAAGAAACCAACTGAGTGATTATAAGGATATACAATAAGAATCTCCCTGATTTTAATAAACTGACATACAATGACATAATTTTTATTTTAAATTTTTGATTTTCAATTCAGCGTATTTCATTGAACCAATTAATGCATTATTCAAACATTCATTAAGAGACGCGTAGCCAAGAAACTTTCACTCATTAGTTAAAGGTTTTGGTATAGGTTCAGTAGTAGGTCCTTCCACGACTAATCTTCCATTATCTTTTATCTTCAATTCATCAATGAAAACAACACGCTCATCTCCGCTGGACTTTGTTCTGCCATGGTACACGCAGTAAATTTTGTTGATATCCTTTAAAAAAACGAGACTATTATGTCCAGTACCAGTAACTTCTCCTCCTTTACCTGTGTTCTTTTCAAGGACAGGGTTGTTATCTGCTTTTGTAAAAGGTCCCAATGGTGAATCGCCCGTGGCATAACCAACCGCATAATTCTCACCTCCGTAAAAATTAGCAGAATACATTATATAATAGGTTTCTTTATTTTTAAAAGTATACGATCCTTCTGTCCATCTACGGTTCACTTCTTTTGAAGTAACAGATCTGCTCTCCCATTCCGCATTTTTATCATCCATAGTTTTAGGAGGACGAAGCAATAACACAGGCTCTCCAATAACACCTGTAAAATCAGGTTTGAGTTCTACACCATATACCCAACTCTCCTCAATTTCATCAAACCAGCCTTTATCCCTGGCCCACTCTGCAACTTCAGATTCTACAGGATGTTTATAAGCCACCCGTGAATAATACAAATAAAATTTTCCATCCTCATCCTGATAAACATTCGCATCTATAATGGGATATCCGGGGTCAAATAGAGGCTGGTTTTGAAGGTCTTCAAAAGGACCCTTTGGACTATCAGATACGGCTACCCCAATTTTAAAATTCTCCAGTTCGTTATTGGGATTATTCTTCCATTGAGCGCTGAAGAACATGTAATATTTATCGTCAAACTTATAAACCTCGGGGGCCCAGAATGCATCAATCGCCCAGGAGTCTTCTGTGTTACCTTTGTAAACTTGTCCCTGGAACTCCCAATTCACTAGATCTGTTGAGGAATAAGTAGCAAAACCGTCTACCGCTCCCCCGCCTGTACCATATAAGTAGTAGGTATCATCTTCGTTATTTAATATGTAAGGATCTCCAAATTCCACATTCAGAGGATTACTGTACATCTCTGTTTCAGTAAAATCATCTTTACTCTCAACATTCCCTTCCTTACTTTTACAAGAATTCAAAAAAATCGCAAAACCTAACGAAACGCAGGCTTTACAGAAAAACCTGGATTGGGTGGACGCTTTAAATAATTTCATTTCTTAGTATTTTATATTTATCTCAATTATATGTTGAAACCGTAATAATATTTTTAATTTGAAGAAGGGATTTTCATGGGGATACTGGTATCTGCAGGCACTCCTAAAACAGGAAATCCATTTTCATCCCAATCTATTTTTTGCATTCGGGGCTTCCTTTTTTCACCACAGCCCTCTCCAGAATTATTGTTTGCATGATATAATACCCAATCTTCTGTGCCGTCTGGTGATTTAAAAAAACTGTTATGTCCTGGACCATATACACTGTTTGCTTCGCTTTTCTCGAATAAAGGATCTACATGTTTAATCCATGAATCTGCATCAAGAGGATTTCCTCCTTTTAATTGCAAAACTCCTATTTTATATTCGTCTGTCCAGCAGCCTGAAGCCGAATAAAAAAGGAAAATCTCTCCATCAGGATTTCTCCACACTACCGGTCCTTCGTTAACCAAACCATTTCTTTCCCAGTCAAACTCAGGCTCTGAAATCATTACACGTGATCCTTCCAAAGTCCATGGATTTTTCATCCTGGCGATATAAAGTTGTTGCTTTCCTGAATTTTCAGGTTGATTTGTAGTTCGCCATCCAGACCAAATGAAGTAATTCCCTTCATCCATATTTAAAACTGTTCCATCTATAGCCCAATAATCAGTTTCATCTGAAATTTTTCCTTTAAACTCCCAATCTGTATTCATAGGTGATTCTGAAGAACTTTCTATTACGTACATTCTTCGATTCGCATCAACCTTTTCAGAGTCTTCGTTATGTGATGTGGCTGCGAAATACATATACCATTTATCATCAATAAAATGAAGTTCAGGTGCCCAGATCTGAAAAGAATAGTCCTCTCCCGACGGCGGCTCCCATATTTCCTGAACATCGGCATTCTCCAGATCTTCCATGAAAGCTGTTTCACGCAATTCTAAATTTCCACCTGTAGTGTGCGTGTAGAAATAAGAATTGCCATGTTTTAAAACCCAAGGGTCCGCCCCATTAGAAATTAAAGGATTTAAAAAAGTGTCCTTCCCGGGCGTATCTTCACCAACTTCTGATCCAGATACATCTCCTTCACTTTTCTTACTACACGAAACCAAGAAAAAGACCATTAAAGAGGTGACTAGAAGATTTTTCATATTATTGATTGTTCTAGCGTTGTTTCAAAAACCTGAAGGTTTCCTTTTGAACATCAAGAATTTCCCCTTCTTCTGAATTGGTAAATTGTAATTCTACAATAGCTGCTTTTCTGGGGTGTACATTCTCATCAGAAAAATGAGTGTGGAAGACATAAAACATTTTCCCACTTCCATCTGTGAAAACATCTCCGTGCCCGGAACCATTCTCTCCAATAGATTCTTTGTGAAGAATTGGATTTTCCGTTGACTTTTCCCATGGTCCAAATGGAGTTTCACTGGTAGCATATCCTACAGCATAATCTGGATTTCTGAAATCATTTGCGGAATATATCAAATAATACAGCCCATCTTTCTTAAGCACAGTAGGACCCTCAGCTACAGGCCATTCAACCTTCTGAGTATCCTCCCAACCAGCCTCTGCATTTATAGCTTCTTGTAAGGTTTCGGTTTTCATTTCCGTTAAATTCTCAGACATTTCTGCCACAAAAATTCTATTTCCTTCCTGCAATCTCACATGATACATATACACTTTCCCATGATCAAAGAAAACGAAAGGATCGATTTGCTTTACCTGAGCATCCAGGGGTTTCATTTCATTCTCAAATGGGCCTAAAGGACTGTTACTTTTTGCAATAGCAATGTTCTCATCGGCAGTATAAGCCAAGTAATACATATCCTTAAATTTAAAAATTTGAGGCGCCCAAAATCCTTTGGTACCATAAGCCTCTCCCTTTTTGAGCGCAAAACCCTCCTGAGCACCCACAGGGCCTTCCCAATGTTTTAAATCTTTAGATTTATAAACCAAAAAACCTTCTCCTTCTATTCGTGGGTCACCTTTAGTGCCATAGAGATAAAAAGTTCCGTTGTCTTCAAAAATTGTTGGATCAGCAAGATAAATTTGATCCTCATCCAATTCCTGTCCGTAAATATTAGTTACAAAAAATAAAAATAGAAAAGCAGAGGTCCAGTATTTCATTTTATAATGGTTTTAGGTGCTGGTAATTCTTTTGTAGAAGGAGAACCTTCTTCAATTACAGGCCAGCCATTTCTATAACTTAATTTATCCATTAAGAACATTCTTCCCTTTTCCGGGTGTTTAGAATTTATTGCATGGTACATAATCCAGTCGGCACCAGCTTCGTCGGTAATTACGGAATTATGGCCTGGAGCCAGCCATTGCTCATTCTGACCTAAAATTACAGGATTTCCCTTCTTATTTTTATATTTTTCAAATGGGCCTTCTGGGCTTTTGGAACGTGCAACCATAACGGCATAATGAGCATTCTCCCCACAACAATTATCTCCGGAGTAGAATAAATAATAGAAATCATCATGTTTTGTCAACCATACACCTTCAATTAATTTCTCATAATTTTCAGGCTCATCATTCATTACAGGATGAATAAGTTCTTTCATTTCTGATCCTTCCTTGAAATTTAAAAGATCATCTGAGAGTTCACGTATCTTTATACTTTCATGTCCAGAACCCCAGTACATATAATTCTTTCCTGTTGAATCATCCTGAAGAATCATAGGGTCAATATTAATAAAAGTATCTCCACATAGTAAAGGTTCACCTTTATCTTTAAAAGGCCCTAGAGGGGAACTGGAAACAGCAATTCCCAGACATTTTCCTATAGCCTCCTCATTTGATTCACCAGAATAATAGAGATAATAATCTCCACTCTTCTTATCATAGGTGACATGTGGTGCCCAGAAATCGGAAGAGGACCATTCCGGTGGTTCAGGCATAGCATCTCCTTCGTCTGTCCAAAGCACCAGATCGTCTGATTTTAAAATCTGTATATTAATCCTCTTTCCTTCCTTTGCAGTATTAGTTGCATAAGCATAGTAGCTGCCATCTCCAGCTTTGATCACAGTAGGATCTGGAAAATTAGAATCTACTACGGGATTTTTATAATTTGGATTTTGAGAAAACAAGTATCCGCTTAATAAAAACAAAAATAAAGAACAGTTAAGTTTCATAGGTTTGGCTTTCCTTCTAACGAAAATTGATATACCGATTCAGTAGAATATTGTTCTCCGGCGCTGAGCATGATCGAAGGGAAATCTGGTTGATTTGGTGCATCAGGAAAATGTTGGGTTTCTAAGGCAAATGCAGTTCGAAATTCATCTGTTGCACCAGATTTAAATTCGTTTTTTCCTTCCATAAAATTACCACTATAGAATTGGATTCCCGGCTCCTGGGTAAAGACATCCATTTTCACTCCTGAGTCGTCTCCAATTACCGTAGCAGCATGGTTCATATCTCCAACTTTGGTTTGATTAAGAACGAAGTTGTGATCGTAACCTTTACCATATTCCAACTGTTCATTATCTTGTTCTATGCGTTCCCCAATAGTATGGAACTGCCTGAAATCAAAAGGGGTTCCCTCTACATTAAAGAAGTTACCCGTTGGAATTAAACCGCTGTCCACTGGAGTAAATTCATCCGCATAAATTTTCACTTTATGATCCAGGATTCTTCCACTACCTTCACCGTTTAAATTAAAGAAAGCATGATTTGTAAGATTCACCGGGGTCATTTTATCCGTTTCTGCAGTATACTGCATTATTAAGGACCGATCGTCTGTAACAGAATAGGTTACCTGAACATCCAAATTTCCAGGAAATCCTTCTTCACCATCGGGAGATCTGTATCTAAAAATCACTTTTTTATCTCCTACTTTTTCTGCATTCCAAACCACATCCTGAAAGCCCTTTGTCCCTCCGTGCAAACTGTTTTCACCATTGTTTAAAGGGATATTAAATTCTTCATCTTGTATTTTGAATTTTCCCTTTGCAATCCTGTTTCCAACACGTCCAATGGTGGCTCCAAAATAAGGTTCTGTTGAATTCACGAAACCTTCCACACTTCCCATTCCCACCACTACATCAATTAAGTTTCCATTTCTGTCTGGCACCCATAATCCTACAAGTCGTCCACCATAATTAGTAAAAGCCGCTTTAATAGAATCGCTCTTTATCCAATATAGATTTACCTGTTTATCATCTATGATGGTATCAAAATCTGTAGATTTCAGCTTTTCTTCTATTTGATCGTTATTTTTTACCATATTCTCTGCTGGAGTTGTACTACTTTCTTTTTTATTATTACAGGAAGCTAATACTGTAATTAAAAAAACTGCTAAGCATAAATTTTTCATACTATTGTTTTTTACTTTCAGAGGTAAGATCTTCAATCAAATCTACCTCATCCTGGCGATAAGGTGTACCGTCTTTGCGAAAGACGTCATGAAACCATTCTGTAGGTTCTTCACCTGATTCTATAGGAGTATTCCATGCATAAATAGTATTACTTTTTCCATTCACCAAGCCCCAATTTATTGCTCCTATGTTTTCATTTTTAAGCATAGGCAAAGTGTTTGAAAATCTGTTATTCCTGGTACGTGCCATATATTCGGTACAAATCATTGGACGACCATGGCTTTTCAAAAGTTCAATTATTAATTCATGTTTCTCCGGATCATCATAACTGTGGTATGTAATAATATCAGAATTTAGAGCCTGAAAGGCATTGAGGTCTTTTAGTTCCCATTTCCATAGTCCGACTGAAAGTGGTTGAGATGGATTTACTGCTCTGGCCCATGAAAAAACTTCTTTTAATAAAGGCATGGATTCATTTCCTTTATCATTATTTCCAGGTTCGTTGTATAAATCCCAAAGCAGAATTCTATTATCATTTGCAAACGTTTGGAGTATATCCTTGACATATACTTCCAGCTCAGGAAAATTCTCCTCCTGAATAGAAGCAGGATATCCCGGATCTTGCACCCACCCTGAATTATGGGTTCCTGGCTGAGGTTCGGGTTGTTTTCCTATTTTAGGGTCTGCATTCCATACATCATCAAAAATTACAAACATGGTTTTAATTCCATGACTGTCGGCAATGGAGAGATATTGTTCCATTCTTTTTTTAAACCCTTCTTTATCGGCTTTATACGCCAGACTGTGCAAATAGACCCTCATCGTGTTCATTCCTATTTCTTCGGCATAAGATAGTTCACGATCAATTACTTCAGGATCAAAAGTATCTTCCTGCCACATTTCTAGCTGGTTTATAGCAGTACTGGGCACAAAGTTTGCCCCCACTATCCAATCATTTTGTTCATACCACTGGTTTGCTTTTTCCAAGCTCCATCGTTGCTCCTGCTGGGAGAATCCTGAAATGCTCATCAGGATAATTGCTGCAACTAATAACTGTTTCATCATGATTCTTATTTAAGTTTATAATTTAATTTGAAGGAATTTCTAACGTAGTATCTTCTGAAACTGGATCCCCGAAAATAGGAACCCCGTCTTTGCTCCAACTGATTTTTTGCATTCTGGGAGATCTTTTGCTTCCACAACCCTGGCCGGGTTTTGAATTTGCATGATATAAAATCCAGTCTTCCTTTCCATCAGGCGATTTGAAAAATGAATTGTGCCCTGGCCCGTAAACGCTGTTCTCCTGGGATTTGGTGAAAATCGGTTTGGAATGCTTTTCCCAGTTAGCGGGGTTAAGGATGTCTTCTCCCTTTAAGCGTAACAACCCTAAACTATAGAAGTCGGTCCAGCAACCACTGGCGGAATAAATTATAAAAATATTTCCATCATGTTCTAAATACTGTGGCCCCTCATTGACATTCACGTGAGGATTATCTTCATCATTTAAATCACCCTGTTTTTCCCAAACATAATCAGGCTCTGAAATCAATACCCTATTTCCTTCTATTTCCCACGGAGATTTCATTTTGGCAATGTAGATATTCTGTTGACCATTCTTATAACCTTCCCATCCAGACCAAATCATAAAAAGTTCATTTTTGTATCTAAAAACATTGCCATCTATCGCCCATCTGTCGGGATTGGCCGCAACCTTCCCTTTAAACTGCCATTCTCCAGAAAAAGGATCTTCCGAAATATTTTCCAGTACATACATTCGATGGTTAAGATTATCCCCATCATCTGCCGCAAAATACACATACCACTTATCATCGATTACATGAAATTCCGGAGCCCAAATGGAGTGTGAGTACATTGTATTTTTAGGAGGAATCCAAATTGTTTTCTTTTCAGCTTGGGTGAAATCTGCCAGGTTTTTTGTCTTCCATAGAACAAGTCTATCTCCAACAGTATGGGTATAATAATAAAAACCTTTATAATAGGTGCTAAAGGGGTCTGCCCCTGATGGTAAAATCGGGTTTGTGAATGTACTTGTTTGACCATACCCCAAAGAGCACGTAAGAAAAATAATTAAAACCTGTACATGTTTACACATATTCCTAATTATTTAATTTTAATGTTGACCAGCTATAGGGATGATCTGCTAAATTGGACGAGATACTTTCCTTATAATTAGATTCACCCTTTTCCAATAATTCCATGTTAAAACCAATACGGGAATTACTAGCTGCTTTTCCTCCAAGAAGACTCCATGGAATTGCAATTTCCTGAAAATACCCTTCAGAAGTCTCACTTGAGGCGGTAGTTATATTATCTCCTGAAATTTCTGTCCATGCTGAATCATCCCCTTCGAAAATTTCAGTATTACTATTGGCAGAAACCACAATTTTAAAAATTCCTGGCCCAGGAGCTACCAAACTTTCGTTGTGAGGATCCAGATAAACTACAACAGCGTCATTATTAGCGGGATTTGAAGATGTGGTTGAGATATCTTTATCTATAACTTTTGTTACCACATAAAGATGCTCATCATCGAAGGCAACATTAGAATATAGCTGAGTAGATCCTTTGTGACCTATGAAAACAGGATAATCTATTTTCCAGAGGTCTTCTTCAAGAGCCCCATCAATATTAATGGTTGAATTAAAAGCAATGATTTCTGAAATTACATAACCCTTAATCATCCAAACTTCTGAAGCATTGGAATTAGAAAATGCATTTGTTGTGGTTAAGGCAATAACAGAATCATCCTCTAATACTGCGATGCTATTCCATAAAGCGGATTTGTCCTCCTCAATAATAAAAGGAACAGTTTTCCGGTCAAAATTATAAGCCCGTTCATCCCCTATTACTACTTTCATATCTGCATTCCCGAGATTGTTACCTGATCTACCTTCAGTCCCCTGATATGAGAGCAAAGTTTCTCCTGAACTTAATTGAGCTAGATAAGGAGCTCCAGCATAGACAGCGGGATCCAACTCTTCTGATAATGAATAACTGCGATTAGGACTATTACCTGTAACCGTTTCCTTCCAGTTTTCATCAACAGAGTTTCTGATAATATAAGGTTTAAACTGATTATTCTCGCTGTTGTCTTCTATTGCAAATACGATTTCATTACTTTTATTGAGCAGAAGTGGTGAAGGCATCCCATCTCTGCTCCCTGATGTGAAACTGGCAATTTCTGGTGTTGATGTCCAGGTAACACCATTGTCTTGTGACCGCAAAAGAGATATATTCTGTTCATTTGACTCACGATAAATATTTTCATTAGAAAAAAAAAGCTGAATCTCACCATTAGGCAACTGCACCGCTGATGGTTCCCAAGCACCATCGCCAAAATTATTACTGGCTTCATAAACCAACTGATCATCTTGCCAGCTGGAACCACCATCGTAGCTCTTTGTGGTTCTAATAGCGAATTTTTCTGAAGGATCGGCATTATCGGTTGGCCTCGGGTTATAACTTATTAAGATTGAATGATCTTTTAACTGGATCAGATCTGGTGTTGCCATATTAATCCCATTTCTAGATGCCACTACTGGAACAGCTGCACTCCAACTATTACCATAATCCTCACTCTCCTTCATTACCACATTCCCATTCGATTCATATACCGTAAGTATGGAATTGTCGTTTAATTCAATTAATCTAGCGTATCCGTTATATTCACTGCTGTTACTTTCAGAAATTTGTTTTAATGATTGGTGGTCCCATGCAATTCTAATTCCTTCAACAGGTTCTTTAGAAGGAATTTCAGTAAGAGTTTCCACTTCTTCTTTTGGGTTTACAGGATCATCCTGACTACAGCTAAAGAAGAATACTTGCAAAAAGAGAATAGCTGAATATTTATTGAATTTAACCATATTTCATTTTTCAACTAGTTAGCACTTGGTTTATCATCAACTCCAAATTCTTCAACCAGGTTATTATATTCTCCTTTTGAAATTGTAATCATACAACCATGCCTCACTTTTTCCGGTAAACTGTATTTGTCCCAGTCGCTGAAAAAAGTATATCCAGAAGCTTGATACCAGGGACCATTTAAATTATCGGCTATGGAGAGTCCGTATGAAACTCCTGGATACTGCTCATAATACATGTACCAGGCTTTCCCGTTTGGGGAGGGGATTAAACTTGGTGCTTCCCTGAAATTAGGACTTATAGGATCTGATGGCAAGGAGTAAGGGCCTAACAAAGACTCCGATCTGGCAGTCCTGATGGTCTTACCGGTCGGCCAATATAAAGTAGGATAGGTCTCATCTTTAATAATGGCATAATAAGTATCTTCAACTTTTCGAATGATTACATCTATAGTTCCCATATCCCATTCAAATAACTTCTGGGGAGGTCCTTGAAAATTTTTAAGATCCTTGGATAGTACATACAAAGTTCTTTGACTTGCCCAATATCTTTCTGGATCTTCATCTGTTCCTTCTTTATGTGGAGTATGCCAAGTCATTACAAAATGGGCAGAATCTTTATCATAAAACAGTTTAGGTGCCCCAATTCGTTGCAAGGCTTCGGAATACCCAGGCGTTGCCTTCAGATCAGGGGTATATACAGAATGTTCCGTCCAGTTGATGAGATCATCAGATACCCAAATATTTATGTCAGGTGAACCATCGCTGGTATTCCCAGCAATATAATATTTGCCATTAGGCCCCTTTACTATATCTGGATGCCCCTGATAATCTTCAAACACTCTTTCTCCATTGTTAAGACGATTCCAATGGAGGCCATCCAGACTAACCGAATAATATAATCGACCATAATCCTGGTGGGTCATATGGGCAAAAAGATAAGCTTCGTTTTCAGCGGCTTCACCAGGTTCAACCTGTCCCGGAGGGTCTGGTTGTTGGGCAAATAACGGAATGCAGAAAAAAATTAGCCATAATTTCATATATCTTCCCCTTTCACTCATAGTAGATCAAGTTTTAAGAATTATTTTTCGCTCAAGAAAATGCCTGTTACCTCCTCTCCTCATTTACCTCCGAAACGGTAAGGTTTTTAATTAACTCCACTTCTTCCTCCTTATAAGGTGTACCATCTGCCTTAAAAATATCGTGGAACCAAAGATCAGGCTCACTGGTATAAGTTTTAGTCCAGCTATCCCATGGGTAAATTGTTTGTGTTTTACCGTTTACAAAACCCCAGTTATACATACCAATATTGTTCTCTTTAGCAATAGGAAGAAACCCTTCAAATGTACTACCATTCGGACGAGCCATATATTCCGTACACAGGATTGGACGATCATATCGTTGAAGCCATTCTATCCTTTTTTCAAATTCTCCCGGGTCATCATAGTTATGGAAAGAAATGATATCAGATTGTTCTATCTGTACCTTTTCAATAGGTTTTAATCCATCATGGGTACTCCAGTCTCCTACCCATATCCCTGAAGTCAATGGTTGACTAGGATTTACTGATCTGGCCCATACAAAGGCTTTTTCCAGTAAAGGCAGGACAAGTTCAACCTTATTCTCTATTTCCACATCTTCATATGAAGGCCCTGTCATGTTATCTGGTTCATTCCATACATCCCAACCTAAAATTCTTTTATCCTCCCTGAATTGGCCTATAGTTTCTTTCACATATCTCTCAAGACGAGGATACTCTGTACTGTCTTTTAAAACCTCCTGGCCTGGGCTTTGAACCCATCCAGAATTATGAACGTGAGGCTTTGGATCTCTTTGTTCTCCTGCTTGTGGAAACGGATCCCAACAGGAATCAAAAAACACAAACAAGGTTTTTATCCCATGACTATCTGCTATTTCAAGATATTCATCCATCCTTTTGTATAGCCCTTCAGGATCATTTTTATGCAGCAAATCGTGCAGGTAGACCCGCATCGTATTCATTCCTAAATCCTCTGCCCATCCCAATTCCTTGTCAATGGTTTCAGGGTCAAATGTCTCTTCCTGCCACATCTCCAGTTGATTTATTGCTGTACTGGGATTAAAATTGGCACCCACTAACCATGGTTGCTGGCCATACCAGCTATTTGCTTTTTCCTGGCTCCATATCTCTCTTGATTCCGAAGAAGTTGGGGTCTCAAGAGCAAGGGCTTTCTTTTCTGCTTCGGCTTCTTTACACGAAGAAAAGGCTAGAAGAATGAAAAAATTCAAAAAAAAATATCTTTTGTTCATTTGGCAGATTTTAAAAAAACCCTGAAGCGGCTAATTCTTTCACTCCAGGGTTAATCAATTAGTATTTAATATTCTGGATGTTGATCTAGATTAGGATTATTTTCGACGTCATCTTGAGGAATAGGTAATCTATGGTTTCTACCTACTACAAAATTATTGAAGTCTGGATCTCTATCCGCAATTTCATCCACAGATGCCTGGGTTTCCAGATCTCCCCATCGTTTTAAATCTGCCCATCTTACGCTTTCTCCCGAAAGTTCAAGAACTCTTTCCTTTTTCAATCTTTCCAGAAATGCATCCTGGTCGTTACCAATTGATGGATAAGCTACTGCCAATGGTGCCATGTTTGCACGGGCTCTCACCAAATCGACATATTGATAAGCTTCTGAAGTGTTTCCTAATTCATTAAGTACTTCGGCATATCGTAGTAGGATATCCGCATATCGGATTAACCTGAAGTTTACTTCTGAATAATAATCTTCATTATCCCTATAATAATCTCTGGCTCCTTTTCTGAACCATGCTTCATCTTCACCCCATTCCCATTCTCTACCGTAGGTTCGGTCACCAAAATCTTCGAAAAGATCAGGATAAAAGAAAGAGTGTTGCAGCCTCGGATCAAGATCCCCGTCTACAGTCGATTCTTCTTTAAAAGCATCGATTAACCAATATCTTGCCTGCCCATCTGACCAACCTATTCCTCTAGGTGCAAAAAATTGTGCACGAGTCGAAGACACGGCTGCATCTGGACCTTCACCTGTACCTCCCCTTCTTTGATCACCGAATTGAATTTCAAATACCGATTCCTGATTATTTTCATTTAGATGAGTGAAGTTATCTTTATAATTTTCAACCAAATCATATATAGCTCCGTCTCCAATCACTAAATAGTCTAAGGCTTCTTTTGCTTCCTGCCACTTATGTTGTTGCATATAAGCTTTTCCCAGCATAGCTTTTGCAGCACCTTTTGTTGCTCTACCCACCTGATCTGCCGGCCAATCCAGAGGAAGATCTGCGAAAGCTTCATTAAGATCTTTCTCTACTTGCGCATAAATTTGCTCTACTGGTACTTGTTGATGCAAATCTCCCGGTTGAGAAGGTTCTAGTACAAGAGGAACATCTTCCCAAAGAATAGCTGCATAGTAATAGTGAAGAGCTCTAAGAAATTTAGCTTCAGCTAAAATTTTCTTTTTATCATCCTCATTTTGAAATTCAATATCCGGTACATTTGCTAATACCTGATTTGCCCTGAAAATGGCTTTGTAGGTATCCCTCCAGGTTACCACGTTTCCTTCCCAGAAGTTATAATTTATATATTGGAATCTGGTCCAGTCGGCTAACTCTATCCAGGGACTCTGGCTAAAACCTTCATCAGAGGTTAAATCTAATCTGAAGTACATCCATCTCTGAAAAGATCCATCCTTGTAGAACATGGCATACACTGAATTTATGCCTAATTGCGCATCATTTTCAGTTTTCCAGAATTGTTCAGTTGTAAGTGCATTGGGATTGTCTAAATTCAATTCTTCTTCCTGACAGGACATTACGAGCCCTCCGAATGCAAGAATACAAGTTATTTTATATAGTAAATTTTTCATTATCCTTATTTTTTATATTAAAATCTCAAATCTAAACCTATAGAATAGGTTTGTAGATTAGGAAAAGATCCAAAATCTACCCCTCGCTGAAATATGTTCCCATTACTGAATTCAGGATCCAGACCTGTATAATCTGTTATTGTAATTACATTTTGGGCCGAAAGGCTGAACCTAACACTATTCATCCCTATCTTATCAATGGTGGTTTGGGGTAGACTATATCCTACTCCAATGTATTTAAGCCTCACAAAGCTTCCATCTTCCAACCATCTATCAGAATCACCTCTTGCATTTAATGTGCTCGCTCTTACCACTCGTGGAAAATCAGTATTAGGATTCTCAGGTGTCCAGGGCTGAATTCCTGATCTATAGTTACTATCATCATCAAAACGATCAACAATACTTCTATAACCGTTATAAACAGTAGCCCCAAAGGAACCTATCCAGTTCATAGAAAAATCAAATCCTCTATAACTTGCACTGGCATTCCATCCCATTTCAAAATCTGGCCAGGGACTTCCTACTACCGCTTTGTCTTCATTGGTTATTTCACCGTCATCATTTACATCTTTAAACCTTATATCTCCCGGTTGCGCACCAGGCATAATAACTGATCCGTCTGAATTGGTATAATTTTGAACTTCTTCTTCACTTTGGAATAAACCATCGGTTTGTAAAACATACCACATTCCTACAGGCTCTCCAGCCCTTGTGATGGTATTCCCCTGTATACTTTCATTCAATCCTGTTCCTAATGTGACCAATTCATTCTCTAATTTTGTAAAATTTAATGAGGTGTTATATTCAAAGTCACCCCTCGTTTCCCGGTAAGACAATTCAAACTCGAAACCTCTGTTTTCAACTGTTGCTGCGTTGGAAATAGGATTTCCTCCGTCATTCCCTGTAGTAAGTAAAATTGGAAAACCGAAAAGAACATCCTCGGTACGAGCCACAAAATAATCTGCAGTTAATCCAAACTTATTGTTATACATAGATAAGTCAAGACCAATATTGGTTTGTTTAAGCACTTCCCATCTCAGCTGAGAATTAGCCAACCGAACCTGGGTAGCAGAAGGATGGATACTTTGATCTTCACCGAGCACTATTGCTCCAAAAGTATTAATGAAACCGAGATATTCATACTCCCCAATATTACCACTTCCCAATTCACCATAACTGGCTCTTAGTTTCAAATCGTTAATATTTTCTACATTAAAGAAGGATTCATTACTCAATCTCCATCCCAGAGATATGGATGGAAAATTACCCCATTTATTCTCTTCACTGAACCTGGAGGAACCATCTCTTCTCAAAACAGCATTCAAAAGATACCTGTCGTCATAATTGTACTCTAATCTTCCTAAATAAGATAGAAGTGTAGCTTCATTCCTAAATCCACCAACCTGGGCCTGATCACCTAAATCAAGAACATCAAAATACTCCCCGGTATTAGAATTAACCAATAAGTTTCTTTTTGTTCCATTGATCTGTTCATAAATGTCTTTTTGATATGTATTTCCCACAAGAAGTGTAACTCGATGTTTTCCGAATTCTTCCTGAAATGTCAGAGTATTTTCTATAAGCTGGGTTTGGGACTGAGCCCTGTTCTGGTTCGTAAAGGTTTCTTCATATGGTTGGTTGAGCGTCCAACTCCCTGCTCTTCTTAAGTACAGGTAATTATCAAAACTTGTCTCATAACCAACATTCAGCCTGTATTTCAGGAAGGAGAAAGGCTCAATTTCTGACCATACATTTCCTCGAATCCGGAAATTTTCTGATTCAGAATCAATAATATTTGCGATAGCCACAGGATTGGCAGCGAAGGTATTCGCAACTCCTTCCCGACCATAACCAAAGCCTCCTGGGTTACTCTCATCATATACCGGAATGGTAGGGAACATTCGAATCACATCTATCATGGGATTACCACGCATAGCTTCCGGAGCTCCGATTTCATTTGTAACCGCATTGCTCAAGGCCAAATTTTGGCCAATACTAAAAATCCCTTTTTCACCACTTGTGTTGACACGGAAAGAAATTCGATCAAAATCAGTAGATATAACCGTCCCTTTGTTTCCGAAATAGTTTCCGGATACAAAATAGGAGGAATTATTACCACCTCCAGAAAAACTCACATTGTGATCCTGAATCAATCCTGTCCTAAATACCTCTTCTTGCCAATCCGTATTAACGTCTAAATTCAGCTCTTGCCTTGGAACACCAGCGTTATCATATGCCATGTTATTCAGACGAACAAACTCCTCCTGACCCGCCAGGTCATAACGCGGGATTTCAGTGAGACTAACTTTGGAAGAAACATTCACTTCCATTGGTCCCGATCTACCACTTTTGGTGGTAATGATGATAACTCCGTTTGCTGCCCTCGAACCGTAAATAGCTGCAGCAGCTGCATCTTTTAATATTTGAATAGATGCAATATCGTTCGGATTAAAATCTCGGTTCGCAGTAGTCACCAATCCATCTATAACATATAATGGATTAGAGTTTCTAAGATTTTTTAAGCCGCGTATTTCAATATTCGCCTCCTGCCCCGGTTGACCACCACCTCGAACATTAACACCTGAAGCAAGGCCCTGAAGACTCTCTGCTACCGTTGTGCTTTGTCTTTTTTGTATTTGTTCTGATTGTACAACCGAGATCGCACTAGTCAAATCCTGCTTCTGCTGGGTACCATAACCTACAACAACAACCTCATCAAGTTGCGCAACATCTGCTTCCAATACAACATCTATGGTTGAACGGTCGTTGACTGGAACTTCTTTAGTCCTGAAACCAACATAAGAAAATTGAAGAATAGCATCTGGAGCAGCAACCTCAATCTCATAGTTACCGTCAAAATCTGTAACTACACCATTACTTGTTCCTTGAACCTGCACTGTAACCCCAGGTAGAGGAAGCCCATCAGTATCGGAAATAACATTTCCTTGAACCACAAATTGTGGTATTTGCTTCTCCAGGTCCTTATTTGAACCTTCATTGGCAAACAACATATTGCCGGGGAGATAAATACAGAGAAGCATAAAAAGCCCTCTCTGCAAGATTACTTTAATTTTAATTGGCATAATTTTAAATTTAGATTTAACAATAATTGCAGACCATAACTATATCGATTTCGCAGTGCCCCAGGCTTGACGTGTAAAATCGAATTTTCCGGTATCCTTTACTCCTTTAACTTTTGAGTTAGGTAAATCTAAAAGAAAAATTAAAATAAAAAAAAGATTAAACGTAAAATTTACTATTATCTTTATTTTTAAAGCTATTTAACTGACTAACAATTATCTAAATCTATTGTTCTTGACATTAAAAATTAATTTAGGAAGAAAATCCCTTGCTTTTCATAGCATAATAAGGCCTAATAGTCAGCAAAAAAGAAGAATGAGAAAGTTTTAAACGTAAGAACTACATTTTAAATTTAGAAAAATGTCTTGAACATGAAAAGAAGTTAAGAAAGTTCAAAATTATAACCCGAAGTTAATAACTCCCGGTATCTTTTATTTTCAAACTTGTATAGAAAAGCTCCTCGACGCGATGTAGATTTATCTTTTTCATCCAATTTTAAAAGGACATTTAAAGAAAGAACCTTCTTTCTAAAATTTCTAGAATCAAGATCTTTTTGATAAATCGCTTCGTATAAACGTTGTAATTGAGGAATTGTAAATTTTTCAGGAAGAAGTTCAAACCCTATAGGCTTATACCTGGCTTTGCGCCTTATTCGCACGAGAGCATCCTGTACCATTTGGTTATGATCTAAAACTAGATTTGGCACCTCATTAATGTCATACCAATGAGCTCCATGTTTCTCCACGAGCTCTTTATCATAGTCATTAATTCTAATCAGGGCATACTGCCCAATCGACACACATCTAAAACCCGGATCTCTATCAGCTTTTCCGTAGGACTTCAACTCCTCCATAAAAACATCTTTTAAACCAGTAATTTCTTCTAAGACTCGCTGTGCCGCCTCTTCAACATCTTCATTTAGTTTTACAAAACTCCCTATAAGGGACCACTCACCTAAGAAAGGCTTAACCCGTCGTTTGAAAATTAAAAGTTTTAAAGATCCAGAATCAAACCCAAAAATGATACAATCTGTAGCCACATACATTCTGTCCTTCTGAATGTAATAATTTTCAGTAAAATTTACCATTAAAACTTATTTGTTGTTAAATATATAATTTTAAAACAAAAATGAGACGAAACTCAAATTCATTTATCCGACTTTACGATTTCCTGATCAAATCATAATAATTGCTTTCGCTACTATGAGAACCTTCACCGATTGTAGCATTTATACTCCTCAATATATATTCCGTCCTTAAAATCTTTGATAAGATTACAGTAACAACCAGGTTTAGTGCTCCACTATAAAAACTTAAAACCTGAAATACCGATTTGAAGGATTTTGAATCAAAGACTGGTGCAATTTTTTTTCGAGGTAAACCTAAATCCGGAAGTTAATAACCTACTCTTTTTATTTAACTTTTTATCATTATTTCTGCAACATCTTACTTTCCATAAACAGCCAACAGAATCTAAGTTTGAATTAGAAACTGAAGGAACAGTAAAATTTGTTTAATTCATAGCACCTTTACACACCTAAACTTTTCCTGATAATTTATGATAAAAAAAACATTTCCTTTCATAGTAGAACAATTCCAAACCTGCTATTCAGGAAAATTTCGGTGCTAAAGCAAATAATCGTCTTTACTTTCACTTCTATTCAGAATTTCTCCCGGGGAACATGCAGCTTCATAATTAAAAACAGTATATCTAATATTTCTTAAATCCCCATATGCCTGACACATTTTATTGCCTCTCAAAAATTCCGGATCATTAACGGCTGAAACGGTAGGGCTCTTTTCTAGCAGATCATCTGTCATTAGAACATACATTGAGCTTTTGACATCATTCTTCAATAATCTATGTGCCTCTATAATCGAAGTTCCATATAATTTTCTGAAAGTGCCCAGTTCATACTGACCAATTTCACCATAATGAGCAATTAGCTTCAGGGAAAGATTTATGTCGAGATTAAATTCTTTATTGATCAATGCCTGTTCCTTGTAGAAATTCTCAAGTATTGCCTCATACTGTTTTAGGATAGCATTAGGTTGAAGCTTTTTTCCAAACTTGTAAAGTAATGCCGCGTCGCCTTCAATTTCTGAAAGTTCCAGATCAAGAAGATCATTTTCTAGTAAAGATCTTATGAATCTTCGGGTGATAACCTGTCCATCGCTTAAATCTATACCCGTTACAAATTTTGTAAATCCGCTAATGTCAGGAATTAAAATATTCCCTGGTCCCGCTGTAGACCCTTTATTCTTACCCGCTCTATAATCCTCCTCCATTGATTCTCTTTTTAACTAATTTACATCCACCTATTTGTAAAACAGATGCCTGAATAAAAATTCCGCTGAAACAATTAGTGTAAAAAAAATTGAAAACGTCGTACGCGCAGAGCGGATCACCTTCAGGTATGAATGCTTGTCTACAAATTTACAGGCTTGGCAGCCAATAGACAATGATCTGTGATAAGAAATCGCCGTGATTTATATCACATAATTTTCCCGTAAGACGAGAGTACATGGCTTTTATAATTCTTCAAATAATTTTAAGCATTGATTTGAATATGATTCTCATGCACCTCTGCGATTTCAGTGTTTTTCTTTGGAAAATCCTTTACTGACTATTTCCTTTTTACGGCGTCATTGATTGTCGCCCCCTGCCCATAGATTGGCCCTAAGATCATAAACGATGAGATTACTAGAGATTCTTTTAATCGAAGAACAGTATCAATATATTATGGAAGAGGTAAGCTACGTCGGAAGACAGAATTTAGAAGAAGAAACCTTTGGAAGTTATGAACTCTGTCTCCACGTGGGCATCCCTAATATCTTCGAAAGCAGCCTGGAAATGTAAATGGCCAGAACAATTGATTTAGAAGAGGTGGAATGGACTTTCAGTCGGCAGTGAAAAAGTATTCGACATAATTACCTCTCCGACTTTATCCTGTGCCCAACCAGCGGGAGGAAAAGTCGAAGGCCCGGGGAAAGAAGTCATCAGTGGATTAATTTATCTTCTTTCACATTATACAAATAGATTCTACAATTTTGAAAAGAGCTCCTTAAAATACTTTAAATCCTTAATAAAATTCAAAACTATGACACCATACTGTGAAAAAATCATATTCACCTACAAAATCCTTCTTGAAATGCACAAAGAACTTCTTACCCGGACCATCAACGTAGGCATGGCCAGGGAATGGGCTGAAGTCAACTGGGCCTTTGAAGTAGGTGATACCTACCAGTTTGACATAGAACAATTCCGAGGCACCAGTGATACCAACCTCAACAAGCTTATATTTTCTTTGAAGAACTGGAAACGCTTATGAATTCCCTGGCGAATATTAATGGGATTACCGGGGAGGACCTGGGAGGACCTGGAAGGTTTTGATGACGAAGACCAGGAGGAGGAGATGTAGAAAAGCAACTATGCTCACAAGAGTTTATTTTTTGAAAAAAGCATAAACTCTTATTTTCTGATAAGTTGTTTTTACATTTGGTCTTTATTCGAGCTTATGAACAGAATTCTTTTTTTTAGTATATTTTGCCTGATTCCGGGGCTACTTTCCGCGCAACTGGTGAATATTGAATCCAAACGGATGCAAACCGATTCAATAAGATTTACATTAAATGCCGATTTCTCCTTCAATCACACCAATAATGACGGTGCGCAGGTGAACCAAATAGATGCTGCTCTTACCACCCAGCTAAAATCAAAGGATCTTCGGAAAATCTATTTTTTTCTGGGAAATTATAAGCTCATAGATTCCGAAGACGGGAACCTGCAGAATGCCTGGTTTCTTCACGGAAGATTTAATTATAAGTTCAATCAGCTATTGCGATTTGAAACCTTTCTACAGGGGCAGTATAATCAACTTTTAATTGTAGAACAACGCAATCTTATAGGAGCAGGATTGCGGGTAAAATGGATCGACAGGGCACGTGTCACAGGTTATGCCGGCAACAGCTATATGTATGAAGTCGAATATAGTGATAGTGCCGGAACAACAAACTATAACCACCGGAACAGTACTTATCTTACCTTATCATATACTGCAAAATCGGAAAAATTCTCTGTTGCGAATACAGTTTATTACCAACCCCTTTACAGGGATTTGAACGACTACAGGATCCTTGAACAATTTCGGCTGGATATTCCCTTATCCACCTGGTTAAAAGTTTTTACCACTTATAATTACTATTTTGACAGTAAAACTCCGCTGAATACAAAAGAATATACCTCCGAACTAAATATCGGAGTAGGAATCACCATCTAGAGATACGAAGTATGAAATACAAAATTAAGAGATTTCAGTTTTACATTTTCTGAATTCTGAATACTCTTTTTAGAAATATTTAATTCCCATAAAGAACGGCGGTTTAGCACCGGGCAAACAGCAGCAGCGCAGATTTACTTACTCAGCTTTTCACCTGATTACTCCCTGATCGCCTCTGCAAAGATTGGTTCCGATACACCCGGAAATCCATATAGGCTGAGGCCATCTTCAGTCACCTCCTGTATTGGCACCGCAGTTACTTTCTTGCCGTACCTGTAAATGACTAAAAAATAAGTGTCATCTATTTTTTCCAGATAAGAATGCACGATTTTGCTTTCAGGATGTTTTTTGAAATCTATCACGAAGGTCTCGCCTCCCCGATTTAAATTATATTCGGTTTTCCTGATCTCTTCCTTAGTTAAACTGGTACTGCTAGGTGTTAACCGTATATAATCAACAGGCTTTTCCAAGCGTTTCGAAGAAATAGTTAATCGGTCAGCGCTTTTAAAATTAAAAGTTGCGAAAGTAAGGGTGTCTACTTTGAACTTGTTCCCCTCCACTGTCAGAGAGGTTTTGCTGAAATATTCATTAAAATTGTAATGAGATAAAGAGTCTTCATCTATCTCCATGAGATGTATACCGGGAAAACCTTCAAAACTACTGTTTCCGCTGATAATCCACTTTCCTTCCAGCTCCTGCCCCTGAACCTGAATACTAATATTTAAAATAATTATTACTATAAGATATTTAACTGAATTCCTCACGACGCATATTTTACTCAATAACAACAACTTAGGCAAAAACTTTTAAAGAAACTAAAATAATCGACTAACTACTCTTTAAATGGTTAAACAAAAATAAACACCAGGATTTCTAAAATTTGTTACTGAATAATCCCATCTTACACATTATCTACTTGTAATTTTCCGGAAGTACTTCCCGCCACCTGCCACTTTCTGCATATTCTTTAAGGATCTTGTTCCGCCCCTTCAGGAAATTGGTCATGTAGGTTTTAAGAAATAATTTATTAGCTAGTCGACCTAGAATGCCCAGCGGAGCCTGAAATTGAAAGACATCTTTCATCAGTGTTCCTTCTTCGGTTGTCGCGAAATAATGCTCATGCCTCATTCTTTTAAAAGCTCCTTTCTCCATTTCATCTGCAAAAAAATGAGGCGGATAAAACTCTGTAACCCTGGTAGTAAGATGTTGCCACACCCCAAGATGTTTCCCATGCCAGGTTACGGTTTCATTCAAACCTATTAATCCGCTGGTTCTTCCTGCAACCGCTCTTTCGTTCGAAGATCTCACAGCCTCTGATTGAAAATCAATACTTATAGCCAAATCAAAAACAATTTTCTGTTTTGCTTTTATATGAGTTTCTAAACGAATTACCGGCATTTTCTTATTTTTTCATTGTATCTCTTATACAAGATAAGCAGAATTTTCAAGTCGCTAGTTGCGTGTTACGATCACAGATAATGGGTTCTCTTCCTATACATTAAACAGTATAAATCTTTTTTTAAGTGTCATTTCTATTCGCCCCTTCGATTTACCTTAGTGCTACAAAAGAAAAGGAAATGAGAAAGCTTATGAGGTGGAAACAAATCTGGATTCTACTCAGGTTTAGGGTCCCATCATCCTGAAACAGTAAACCCATATATAGCTGTAGTAGCTGCTTTTTTAAAAGATTTTGGAAAACTTTGCGCAGCATGGGGGTAAGGTTTTCGACAATCAAAATTCCAATAACAACAAGCACAATTTCACCAAACCTACCGGAAGTCGATGCAGGGTTCTGAAGCGCTTTATCAATGACTTTTAAAACATTGAATGGGATTATGGAACAGTTTTAAAATGTTTCCTTTACCATTCCTTCTATATTGGGTTCAGAAGTGGTTTTAATCACAAAATCTACCACACCAAGCAACAGCTCCTCTTGGGTAATTATATGAACTTCCCATTTGCCTTCCCTGAGGTTGTTTTTATAAGTATAACCACGGTAACCATGATCACGCCCACCGGTAACTTCAAAGCCAATGTCCTCGGTTATTTCCCACCTCCCGGTTTCAGGATTGTACCATTGCCAACGATGAAAAACTGACTTTTTTATAGCTGTAGGTGCAAAAACAGAAGTGAACACATAAACCCTTTCACCAGCATGACGATGAAAATTGATGTTATGCCTACGCCAAAATATATACCATTCATCCCTCTCGTAAGTAACGATGTATTCATTATTTTTTTTCCTGACATCATGAGCCACCAACCCGTTTTCCATAGCCAGTGGTACCGGCGGAATAAGATTGAAATAGTATAAAAAATTGATAGCTAAATAGATTGAAAGGATACTACTAATCAGTTTTTTTAGACTTATCTCTGCTCTTGTGCTTGGGCTAGAGGTGTAAATAAACAGGATAAGAGCCAGCGTACAAGCTAAACTCAAAAGTCCGGAAATAATAAAAATAAAGGTATTCATCTCCTTTATCAGCGTAGGAACCATAAAGGTGAAAAAGGTGAAACTTATAAAAAAATAAACACTGAACTGGAGGTATTTATTGGAGATTTTCTTCTTAAGAAACTCGTTTGCAAATAAGAGCAGCACCAGCAGTATGAAAAATACCATTGTTTTTGACAGTGACACACTTCTAAAAAAATAGATGACAAAAGCACTTGATAATGCCCCAAAGAAGAATTGTATGGCTAGCGGAAAATATTCGGAATAACGATCGATAAAAGTGTTTTTCCATTTACCATCATCCGACAAATTAAACAAATAAAGCGTTATCGATAATAAGGTCATATGCGAGCAAAGTACCACAGTATCATAAACACGATCTATTCGCCCTAAGGTCAATGTGTCAAAAATAAAACCACCCATAAAAAAAAGAATGGGAGCGTACTTTCGATTGCGAATAATATACCTTCCAAAAGCACTGTATCTATATCTTACTAAAGCTCTAATCATAATTTATTGAGTAGCGCCAAATTTAGTGTAAAAACTTCATCCGGATATTTGCTTTGAATTTAATGCCGGAGAGTTTTTGAAAGAAAGCGGAATCAGGATCTTATCAAATATTTCAGCGGAACGGAATGAATTATTCATTGTTATTCTGTGCTTCAAAATAACATGAATACAATAACAATTTTTCAGCTATTGCTGTTAGCCCAAATCTATTGGGATTTAGAATTTGGCATTGGGTGGTTTCATTATACCATCCTCTGCTTTAAGTCCACTTTTCAAAATTAAAATTTGGTTCTTCACCGTTGTATGTTCCAGATTTTAATCCTTTACTTTTGAGTGATGATCCAGTTTCTATCTTTTAAATGACAAAAAAGAAAAAAATAAAGCAGCCCTGGCCAACTCAAGATGCTATGGCGCAGATCTATGAAAAAAATCTATGGGGTGGGGATAGTGCTGAATTTTACTCCGGTTTAGGCTCCCATCATCTTGAGCTGGTATTTCCTTATGTGGATACAGTATTGACATTCTTAAAAGCTTTTAAAACTCCGCCAGTAATTTGCGATCTGGGGTGCGGGGATTTTAATGTTGGGAAGGAATTGGTGCAGCATTCTAAAAAGTATATCGCGATAGACATTGTGCCGGATCTTATAGCGCATAATAAAAAAGAATGCCAGGCAGAAAATTTAGAGTTTCAGGTTTTGAATATCGCAGAGGACGATTTACCATCGGGCGATTGTGCCATTCTCAGGCAGGTGTTACAACACTTATCTAATGCAGAAATAAAGAGCGTGGTTGAAAAATTATACCGATATAAATATGTTATTCTTACCGAGCATTTACCGGAGAAGAATTTTGAAGCCAATAAAGATATTATCTCCGGGCAGGGAATAAGGCTAAAGAAGCAAAGTGGTGTGAACCTTTTAGCGCCTCCGTTTAACTTTATAGTCAAAGAAGAAAAGCAATTACTATCAATGAAGCACCCTGATTTTAAGGGAATTTTAGTCACAACATTGTTTAAAACCTATTAAAGGATAATAAATTTTGAGCCGCAAATGAATCTATTCGGCTCATGATTTATAACTGGCAACTCACAGTAATTCCGGAACTGGAACAAGAAAACACTACTCATTCTTTAAATGATTGATATAATTATGCAATAACCCTCGAATCTGCTCGGCCGCAACAGGATTGGCGGAATGCACCTTAAATTTAAGATCAATTAAATCGAAACCCGATTCATAAACCAACCACTTTGCCGCAGCATAGCCATCAGGTGCCACTGCACCACTCTCATCTAGCCCAAGATCGTTATCGAAACTGATGAAATCCGGAAGTCCATTTCTTTCCAGATACGCTACAAATTCGGCATAGCTTCTTACGACGTGGAAATCTCCGGCTTCCGGTTCATTATAAACCATATCAGTTGTTCGAATGTCATCCAGAAAAAGCTTCTTCATATTCTCTTTTTACTTAATACGAATTCCCTCCTGTAGAACCGATACCTGTCGATAAGCGGTAATTGATATACCTCAACGTTTTTCATTCTTGACAGAAGCACCCGCTCCAGGAATTGCTTATCCTTCGGATTCAGGACGCAGAGAAAAATTTTCCTTTCCGGTTTCTCTTCCGTAAACCTCAGTACCGGAAGAAGGTTTTTCCGAATTTCCTCGCTCCGCAATGCCACTACAAACTGTTTTTCTACTTCCGAACCTTCAGAAGTGACAGTCAGATAATCCATTCCGTATGCTGATCCAAAGTCGATAGAGTAGCCATTTTTCAGCAATATTTCTGCAACAAATTCTGTAAAAGCTACAGGCCGATTATAAAAGTCATCGAGTGTCATATCCTTTTATGTTTAATCAAAACTATCGATCCAAAGCGCCAAAACCTGTCGTCATAAGTAAATTTTTAAAGCTTATCTTTTTGTTTTTGCTATTATAAATTATCCGTTTAGCATAGTTCATATTACTTTCTGTCATAAATTTCAGGTTAAATGTGCCTGCAATGATGAATCAGGAAAAGCTGAATTTAAAACTCTACTGTTAATAAACTCCGCTATATCTGCTGCTAAAACTTTCGTGTTTTTTATTTTTGGCGAATGAAGAAGTACCCCCTTATCCTGCTTATTTTCACTACTTTTCTTGGAATTCTTGCTTGCCGGGAGGACATTCCCAATAACTCCTTTGAAAAAAGAAATGATCGCGCATACCGGTTACTTGAAAAAAGCAAAGCAACAGAAGATATCGAGCAAAAGCTGAACCTACTTAGTAGTGCACTGGAAGAAATTCCAACTTCGAGGGATACCCTTTCGGCAATCATCTATGATAACCTTATTTATTACTATAATTTAAACAAGATTCTGGACAGCTCCATTTATTATTCAAATCTTTTAATAAATTATGGCATTGAAACAAAAGACACGCTACAAATTGCTAAAGGGTATTACAGAAAAGCCAGTGCTTTTAATTTTAAAAACGATCAGGTTAATGTCCTTCGGAATACATTCGAGGCGCAGAAGCATTATTTATTGGCAGGAGACAGCATAAATGCAGGGCAGCGTGGGCTGGAACTCAGCATTGCTCAAACAAGACTTGGAGATTTTCCGGGAAGTCAGAATTCCGCGGTCTGGGCGCTTTCCCTTTTGGAAAATTCCTCAGATTCCCTTTACATGGCCAGCATATACAATAACCTAGCCGTCACTTACAGAAAAATGAATGACCTTGATGAATCCATCAGGGAGTATAATAATGCCTTGAAATATGTAGGGACCCAGGCGGACAGCCTGACTGTTATGAACAACCTTGCGAATATTTATGCAGAAAAAGAGGAGTATGATACTTCGCTTGATTTACTGAGCTCCATAATTCCTTTAGCTGAAAAAACTAATGCCTTAAACAGGTTTAAAGATAACTATTACTACACACTTTGGCTTCGGAACAAAGCAGATGTTGCAGACTCCCTGATATCCATCATGGAAGCCCGAAACAGGGATCATGACCTTACTGGTCTCTTGGCGAGCTACGACCATTTGGTAAGGATATATGAAGAAGATGATCCCGAAAAAGCTTTGCATTACGCAAACAGGTACTATGAAACCGCACGAAAACTGCACAGCGTATCCGATGAAGTTTCTGCTCTGTATTACCTCGTTAATTTGTCTCCTCCCCGGGCAAGTAAAACTTATGCGCTGACATACATTCGTCTTAATGATAGCATTTTGAGTGCCAGGGACCAGGTCAAAAATCTTTTCGCTAAAATAAATTATGACGAGGAAAGGAAGTTAGCCGAAATAGATCTGCTTGAAAAAACAACTTTTCAGCAGCAGCTTGAGGTATTAAGAGGAAGAAACCGTTTAAATATTGCTATTCTCCTGGGGATCCTCTTACTGGGCAGCGTTGCAGTCATCTACTATTATTTAAAGCAACGACATAAAAAAGAAAGAATTAGAGAGATTCATGCCACTGAAGCCCGCATTTCGAAAAAAATACACGATGAATTGGCTAATGATGTTTACAACGTCATGACAGAACTTGAAAGACCTGCTAACCTGAATAAGGACGTTACGCTAAACAAATTAGAAAGTATTTATCTTAGAACAAGAAACATTTCCAGAGAAAATACCCCTTTACCCACAGGTTCTAACTATCAGGAGGATTTGCATGATATGCTCTCTCAAAGCGTACCTGCACACGTGAACCTGTATCTTTCAGGTTTTAATGAGATATCCTGGTCAAAAGTAAGCCGGGAATCCAAAATAGTCGTTTATCGTGTGCTTCAGGAGTTAATGGTGAACATGAAAAAACATAGTGATGCCTCTATCGTAAGTTTGAACTTCAATGAAAACTCTTCAAAACTTAAAATTACTTACAATGATAATGGAAGCGGATTTTCTTCCGCGGAATTAAAAAAAGGTGCCGGACTTAAAAATGTGGAAAACCGTATTGAAACTATCGGAGGTTCCTTTAATTTTCACCCGGAGAAAAACACCGGATTTTCCGCTGAAATTTTAATTCCTTTTTAGAATGTTCAAAAAAGTCCTTGTAGCAGAAGATATAGATGCCGTAAACAGTGCATTAAAAAAGTTCCTTTTGGGCATTGGGATTCAGGAAGTAGTGCATGCTTCCTACTGTGATGAAGCCTATCTTAAGTGTAAAAAGGCTCATCTGGAGCAATCTCCTTTTGACCTGCTGATCTGTGACCTTTCCTTTCGGCAGGACCACAGGGATGAAACAATTCGATCGGGTGAAGAATTAGCCCTTATTCTGAAAAAAGAAATACCTGAAACAAAAATCATCATTCATTCTATTGAGGACCAACCGGGAAGAGTAAAGAAAATTATCTCTTATGTTGATGGTTATGTTTGTAAAGGACGGAATGGTATGAATCACCTGGAGCAGGCCATTAACCATGTGTACCAAGGAAAAACCTATATTTCTCCTGATATTGAGCAAACACTTCAGCAAAAAAATGTCAAGGAATTATCTGATTATGACCTTTCTATCCTGAAACATCTTTCCCAGGGATATACCCAGGACCAGATAAGCAGCAGATTCAGGGAACAGGGGCTTGCTCCATTCAGCAAAAGCTCTATAGAAAAGAAACTGAAGGATCTTCGGGAAGAATTTGGCGCCAATACGAATCCGCAGTTGATTAGTATTGTGATTACACTTCAGCTTATCTAGATTATTCATTTAAGGTCTCGCAGCTAACATGAAAATCATGCTGCTGCGAATTTACCGAAACCCGACGGCTTTCCTTTCCTGCCCCGGATACTGCTCTTCTTCATCATTATTAAAGATCTCCGCGAGAGTCATTTCCTTTTCCGGAGTATATTCAAAAGCCTGCTCCTGTAGCAGGATGCTGGCCTTTTCCGGCGAAAGGGCTTTGAATTCATAAGACGATTTTAACCTGCCTTTCCTTCTTAACGCAGGATCAATATTTTTTAAATCGGTATTAAAGGTGGCTATGATCTGAATGCCCAGGGATTCTCCTAGAATTCCGTCGGTAATATTAAGGATCATAGCTAGATTGGAATTTCTCTGTTGATCTCTGGAGACAATGAGTTCTTCTGCATCTTCAATGACCAGGATTGAATTAGGATTGTCCATCAGGTATTTGGTCATGGCAATATTATCTAAATTCTGGGCCATCTGCCCCGGCAGAAATACGATCTCCTTTTCTACCTGTCCGCACAAATACCTTATGTACGTACTCTTCCCGGTGCCGGGCTTCCCGTAAAGCAGATGTAAACCACTCTTATTATCTTCCCTGAGAATCGCCAGGATCTTATGATGAAAACTACTGAAATCATCGTTATACATTTTTGAAAGCTCCAGTTCGGGTTTCTCAAACTCGATCTTTTTGTTATCCAGGCCATTTAGTTTCATGATGATCAGGTTAATATGAGCCTTCCTTTCTTTCTTCCTGACCAATGTTCTGGTAAAGTCAATGATCTTCTGTACCAGTTCGTTATTTTTATTCTGAAAGCTGATGCTGATTTCCTCGGCGTCTTTCTCTATCAGGATGTTTTCCTTTAGCACATAAATTTTATCGCTCTTCCAATCCTCCCGATCCTGTTTTAGATATTCATGCTCTCCCAGGATCCATTCCTCAAACTTCACCGGAAAAAGCTCATAAAACTGTTTAATATCAACCTGGGAGAAAATATATTCACTTGGTATGACGCCAAAGTAACCAACATACATTTTATAGAGATGCGAAAAATACATTCCGGTAATGCAACTGATATTAAAATCGGGAAGAGAACTCGTCTCCGGTAGATTTTCTTGCTTCAAAAGTTGGTTCATTCTTATTTTTTTAAACTGAATATTTTTAAAAATCCGCCACGACCTCCTTTCTATGTGCCCCCCAGCTTATGGAAAGAAGTAATGTCGCAGCGGTTTTTATTCTTAAATTTTTAGTTCTGAAGAGTCTTTACGAAAGGCAGAACATTCCTGTTCTGATAATCTATAGATCTTCACCTTATGCAGCTTTAGTCGCTGTAACTCCCTTAGCAGCTTTTGTTCCTCCTCTTTAGTGGCAACAGAAATAGTCAACTTCTGCTTTGACTCTATCTTTGTTAAGACCAAAGAATGAGCTTCCGGAGAAAAAGAAATAAAGGTTTCCGGCTCATGACCTTCAGTCTCCACTGCAAGTGCAGGTAATCCATTGAGATCTGTATAGCTGATGCTTTTTCCCTTCTGAAGAAAAGCTTCTGCCAGAAAATCCAGCAGATCGATCTCCCGATTTGACACCTCTTTGTTCCTCATTAGTCCTTTTTTTTTCAAAGATGCTTCAGAAGCACGACAAACAATGACGCCGTAAAAATTTATTTATAAGATTTAACTGCAGCTTCTAAAGTAGCTGCAATATCTTTTTTCAGGCTTGCAGGTTTTAATACTTTTACCTGGTCTCCGTAAGACAGGATTTCCTGCCTGAAGTCATAGGTGGGAATGATATAATAGGAAAAAACCGTTTCCTCCTTCGTTTCTTTAATTAATTCCTGAGAATGGTGCAGCGGTAAACTTTTAATATAACGCCCTTCCCGCGGAGTAAACGCCAGCTCCACCTTCTCTGGTTTTTCTCCGGTCCCGTTGATAATCCCGAAGGAATACCGATATTCATCTTCAGGATCAAAGTCCGTCAACTTTTCAAAACTTCTGCGGCTTATCTCCAGGTTTTCCATCCGATCCAGTCCGAAACTTTTATAAAGACCATCTTTAGTGTCACGACCAAGAAGATACCAGCGATTGCGGGCTTCTTTTATCGCAGCGGGTTGAATGTTCCGTTGGCTGACAGTATCATCATAAAATTTATGATAGGTAAAAGAAACTTCAAAACAATTTTTGATCGCGTGCAACAGGCCATGCAGGTTTTCTGTACCCAGGGCTTTCCTGTCTTCAAAAATAAGGCTTTGGCCATAGCTGTTCCCCACCTTTATCGCATTGTAAAGATCAAAGGTTTCCATGAGCCGTTCTGAATGTACTTCCCGGGCATCATCAATGATATGGTAAACTTTTTGGGATTTATCATATTCAATTGCAATATCATAGAGGGTGCTTATTGACTTCACATCCCGTTGAAAAGTACGAACGGAGCACAAAAGATCACAACGGGCGTAATCCCCCTGTACCTTGAGATAATCCAGTATTTCCTGAAAAGTGGAAGGATTCTGGGTAAGCTTATTAACAATGGCTCTTTGACGGAGGATGGTTTCCTGTTTGGACATGGGTGGTTATCTTTTACTACAGGACTAATGTAACAAATGTGAGCGACAATAACTGTCGCTGCAACTAACTTCCATCGATTTTATTGCCGTTTTACTACAATAATTTCCGATACCTCTCCTCAGCACATTCCCTTTCATTCCGTTACACTTCATTTCAGAAAAAGCGCTTCGTAAAAAAAGTCATGGACTCATTTCAAAACTTATTCCTCCCTTCATAACTTTCGAAATGCGTCCGTGGATTCGAACCTCTAAGGATAGATATCCAATATTTCGATTTCTCTTACAACATCAAATGAATGAAGTAACCAGCAGAAATAATATTTTAGGGTTTTCCCTTATAGGCTATTGATATTTAATGTTTTACATTTAAAATGTATTCTTCCCTCTACAGATTTAGAATATTTCACGCCCTAATGTTTTTAAGTTCAGAATCTAACCTCTTTCGAGGGGTACTTATATTTTAACCATTCTAAATCTTTAATTATTATGAAAAAATTCAATTTTTTTTCGACTCTTGTAGCCGGATTGTTACTAATGCTATCCTCTTGTAGCAAAGATGAAGTCAAAAACAATGAAATGGATACCGATAAGGCTATCCTATCATTTAGTGCCGTCCTGAATGATCTTGTTAAAGATCAGGAGGAGCTTAAACAGCAAATTTCAGCACTTCCTGAATGTTCTGATGCTTTGCCTTCGTATGTTGAAGTGGTCCTGACCGGAACTACTGAAGTGGGTTCTATGGAAAATCCATTAATAGTAAATATCAATCCAGTTCCGGCGGATTATGATGCCGATGGAGAGGAAGAATTTTTTACAATGGAATCCCAGGACCTGGAATTGGAGGCGGGACCTTATAGCCTGGAATTCTTTGCTGTATATGATTCCAATGATAATCTTATCTGGCTGGCACCCTACGAAGGTGGTGGTTTTGACACCTGGATAGATAATCTGCCATTGGAGTTTGATCTTGGTGTGGGCACAAAAAGATATCTGGATGTGGATGTTTTATGTTATGATGACAGGTTGGTAAATGAATATGGTTATCTATTCTTTGATCTTGAGACCACCGAAGCGATCGAATTCTGCATTTTCGGAAATATTTGTGATGAAAACGGAAGGCACTCAGTGGCAGAATATGAAGTAGATATATGGTATGAAATAGATGATTCTGCGATTCCTATTTATAGCAACGTGGGAAATACCATCGGAACAAATGATGATGGGGATATATTCTCTGAACCTGTCTGTTTTACCCTTCCTGACAGAGAAGGGATAGACGGCTATTATATTCAGATATCAATTGATGGAGAGGTCATTCGTTCAGGTTCTATTACAGATGAGGACATAAGAGATCTTTTTGGCAGTGAAGATGATGTGGATTATTACCACTTCAGGGAAGGGGATTGCAGTTCAATGGATAGCCCTAACCTTTTCGAAGAAAATGAAGAAGTAGACTTTACCGATGTGACCTGGTATTTTGACTTTATCCATGATGGAGAAGTAGGATGGCCTGCAGAAGTCATATTTTATGAAGATGGCACAGCTTTTTATACAGAACCTGCGGCTCCAGGCCAATTTGACTTTTGGGGCACGTGGTCTATTGTAGATAACATCCTCACCTATGATATGGATTCGAGCACTGATAATGGTGCCTATATTCTTACAGGCACAATAGAAGGTAAAACTATGAGCGGCACATATACTTTTGGGGAGCACAACTATCCCTGGGCTGCTACGCGATAGCTATCTGTTTCTTCTGTCAAAAAATGCCAGGACCACGTTGTGGTTTTGGCATTTTTGATTTATATAATAATTATTATATGCATGTTCAACAACAGGTAGGTTCAAATGTAAAATTGATGAGTATTTCGGGAAGAAAAATTTTGTTACCCTGGAACTAGCATAAATCGCTGTCTTTAATGGTATTGAATTTTTTAAAGAGAAAAGGGAGTGGTAACAAAAACCTGATGTCAATTCTTTCCAACTCTCATTTTGGAATCCAGGTAGCTTAGTCGATCCAGTTCTGCAGCAGGAGGCGTTGGGGATTTGAACCAGTTTTTAACCCTGCTGTAATCTAAATAATATGAAATTCGAAGAGAGAGACTATTTACCTGCGGCTGGTCGAAAAGATTTTTAAAATTGTTTCTTAGATTAAGATGTGCTTCTTCTCTATAGCTGTCGGTGGCATTGCGATATAACAAGGTCATCTGGCTCCCGGGAGCAAACCACCAGGAGAAACGCAGATCCAGATTCCAGCTGTTATAAGTAGTGTTATATTCGTTGTTGGATGAACCGTAGTACTTGAGTTCCCCGTTGTTTTCCAGGGTATAAAACTTACTGTAAAAAACCTCGGAATAGTAATGCCTGAAGGCAAGGTTTAATCCCATTTTGTTGTTGAAAATATAATTTGCTCCCAGGGAATTTACAATGGTATTGCGGTCACGTTGCCCGAACAGGATATCATCCTCCAGAAAATCCACAAAACCTTCTTCTTTATCTGAAAGAACCACATTGGTTTCCAGCTGCAGCCGGAATTTATCTGAAAATCTGTATCTCGGGCTGAAGTCCAGGATAAGATCTCCCCGGCCACGTTCATCATACTTGTACCAGTCGGCCACCGCCTCAACTACCAGTCTCTTCCTGAAATCTGTATTAAACCACAACCATTGATCATAATAAGCAGGAATGTTAAAATGAAGTCCCTCTACCCTCGGCTCATAGATGTCATTGGTACCTATAGGAGTGGTTTCAAAACCACCGCCGAAGTTGAAAAAGCTTTTCGTGGTAAAACTGGAATTAAAGTTCAGAATTAACCTGCTGTGAAGATCGGGCTGCAGGCGACGTTCATGTACCCCGACAAAATTCAGAAACATGTTGTTGAGGAAACCCTTAGGTTGTAAAAGGCGGCGCTGATACAGTCCCTGGTATCGCACATAATTTGTAGCGCTTGAGTAGCCAAGATCATTAATATCATAATCCCTGGTACGCAACTGGGCATTAAGATCCATCCTGTTTTTTCCGCTTATCTTTGAGATTCCTGCCTGTGCCTCCAGGCCTGCTTTGGTATCATCCTCCATGACCCAGCTCCCCTCAGCTCCAGCAAAATAATTGTACGTATTGTTTTTATTGGTATGGTCCAGATAGATCCCCGTGGCATTTGCATCTCTAAAATGTCCCTCCCGAGTGGTGTTTGTATTCACCAGTGAAACTGAAGAAGCATCTCCATAGCGCTGATCCAGCACCAGAATATTATAATTTGTAAAGGGTTCAATCAATTCACGGCGGGTATTACCTGTTTCTTTATTTTTTACAGTGACATAGGTCTTTTCGGTCAGAGCATTAAAAAAACCTATTCCCAGGCCTCCATCAGTACGGCCAGAAACTTTTAATGCATTGATAAGATCTACAGAAGAAGGAAAATCCAGCAACTCTTCCTCTTCGGAAAGCTCCACCGTTCCAAAAGGTGCCCCACCCACCCTTCGGGAATAAAAGAGGTCGCCTTTGGAAAACAGCTCAGTGCCTTCCGTAAAAAAAGGCCGTTGCTCATCATACTGCACCTCAAAAGCGGAAAGATTCAGGACCGACTCGTCAAATCTGGTCTGGCCAAAATCAGGTATCAGGATCATATCCAGGGTAAAGGCGTCATTAATTCCGTATTTAAGATCCATACCACCATTAACACTGGTAGTGGTTTCCCCGTCGTAGTTGTTGAGATATGTGGAAATGTAAGGTTGCACCGAAAGCCGGGTCGGGGTTTTTATATTCTCTATTCCGTGGATCTCTCCGTCGTAGATAGAGAAAGAACCTTTGGCATTATTGACAGGGCTCCAGCTATACCGGGTGCCGGTGCGTTTAAATTCCCGCTCCATTTGTAAACCCCATTCCTGAACTGGCTTTTCAGGAAATCTCAATTCTGAATAGGGAATGAACATTTCGGCAGTCCACCCCCGCTCATTGAAATCTACCCCACTGTACCAGATGGCATTCCAGGAAGCATCTTCAAACCCATTGGTCATTTTTGCATCATACTGCACGCCGGCAGCGGTGACAATAAACTGCATACTCTGTTGACGGTCATTGTAACCATTGAGTAAAACAAAAAAGAAGTCGTCATTTCCTATTCCGTCGCGTTCCGTGAGTTCTTTCCTGATTTCTGAAGGAAAAGGGTCCAGCATCTCTGCACCAAAGTAGATTCCCAGATCATCATATACAATTTTCACTGAAGTAGAGAGACTATCAGGAATTGGTTTTCCATTGTTTGGCTGCCTTTCAACAAAACCTGAAGCAATAACAGCATCTTTCCACGCATCATCATCTAACTTTCCATCAATCTTAGGAGATTTTGTAATTCTTCCAATGTGGATCTGTTTCCGGGGAATGCTGTCTTTTTCCTGAACCTGGGCATTAGCAGAAAAGCTGAAGGTGAGGAAAAGTACTATAAAAAATGATCTCATTAAGTTGGTTTGTTTGACCTAAAGACCTAACAAAACCCAACTTGTTGCAGTTTCACCTGAATTTTAATAAAAATGATGGGAGTGAATCTCAAAAGGAATTTATTCCGGCTTTATCGTTGTAAATATAAAAGATTTCAACAATAAATTACTCATTTTCAACATTGGTCGTGCTGGTATTCTCCTCTTCAGCTTCTCCCAGGGTATATTTCTTTGAAAATTGAAGCATATAGTTTATCGCTTTTCTGGATTTGTTTAAGCTCCCGGCCGCTCGTATTTTTCGCATGAATGGCGCTCCTTCCACATCACTCAACATTTCCGGAACAACATCAGACAAGCTATCGATCCGCGCTTCAAAATCTGCCGCTATCTCATCTTCTATTTCCGCAGGAATTTCTACCCCGGCATTTACTAAACTGTCATACACGAAAACAGTATTGTAAATCTTAAAACAATGATTTGAAAAGTCATCTATACTTTTGACTTTACTCTGTTTTTTTGGCGGAGTAATCCGCTCCTGGGCCGTGATTTCCATTGCCCCAAGGAAAATCCCAAGACTCATCAAGAATGTCCATATTTTAAAATTTGCTTTCATAGTGATAGAATTTAAATTAATACCTCGTTGTTCTTCTTTTCTTGCCGGGGGGTTTTAATCCTAATTATCTGTCATTCCCGTCCACATTAAATAGTTTTCTCAATTTATTATTGGTCAGGTTTTTTTGTGTTTGTGGTTTATTCTCTACTGTTTTTTCCTGGCTGATCGAATTCTTCTTTACCACATTATTCTTCTCAACTATAAAAGTTATGGGTACTGAGTATATAACATTCACAGGCCGTCCTCTTTGCTTACCGGCAGTCATTTTTGGCAGAAGCTTAACCACACGTTCTGCTTCCTGTTTTAAAGCTGGATGTGAAGCACGGGAATTTACATTTCCAATATTGCCCTTGTGGTCGATTTGAAACTGAACGTACACCCGGTTGATCCCGCTTAGACCCAACTTTCCTCCTATTTCTGTATTGAAGTTTTGATTAATCATTTCTGTGATTTTTTGAGCAGTACAACTCTTTATGGCTGCTGGACTTTTTTCGTTTGCACATCCGGGAAATATGGGTACAGTTTCAACCACAGCAAAAGGAACCGCCGCGCTTATTTCCTGACGGGTTGCTTTTGTAAGGGATTCCTGATTATTAATCTCACTTTGAACAACCGGTACTTTTTCTAAAGTGGCATACGTATTTTTCGCATACGCATTAGCGATTTTCCTGCTCGCCGGTCTGCAAACACTGGGGAAATCGAAAAAATACAAACAATCAGGAAGGCCTTTGCTGTCAAATGTCAGAATAACTGAACCTTTCTTATTCCCACTAAAACCTGAAAATAAATACTCGGCTTTAAGTTTCCCCGGGCGCCCCATATTATCATAATTCATGATTTGCACATTGTCCACACTTCCTCTTTGATATCGGTTAAAATTCCATTGTCGGGAATTTTCATAAACCAGATCCTCCATTAGTGGCTTTACATCCTGATTTCTGGCAACTTCAGTTTTATTCTCTTTTCTTTTTGCGATCAGTGTTTCTATGCGGATAGGTTCCTGACCAAGAGCAAATAATCGAAGATTTTCCTGAAAGCGTTTGAGACCCGGGCTATCACAACCATTTATCCTTATCAGGGCTGCCATATCCATATGTACCGCTTTCATCTCTCCCGTCATTTTGGCCGTAAAACCCATGATATCCTCCTGCCCCACTATGGATAATGCATTACTAAATAAAAATTCTTCTAAAACTCCCATGGCAGCATACATATCTGGAGCTGCATAAAAACCTGTGCCTACAGTAACCCAGCCCACACATTGACGGCTTATGGTAATTCCAAACCCATTTTTTATTTCCTGTTGCTTATTGCAGTCCTGTCGGGTTAGTTCTATTTTATCCGGTGGGAGACTATTCGCACAATATCTGGCATATTCAGTTACATAGGCATTGAACAAACTGCCAAAGAATAGATCTTCCCTTTTAAAAGGAACATCTTCAATATTGCCCATAAAAATATCAGTCAGTTCAGTTTCGTAGTTCAGCCCTTCAGCAGAAAAATCGGGTACATTATTATGGAAAATGGAATGTTTTAGTGGTTCCGCCGGAGGATAACTGAAACTTAATACTATATCAATTTTAGAATGCAGCTCATTTCCCCACACTCTTTCCTCTTGTGCTGTCCCTAATACAAATATCAAAATCAGAAAAAGCTTCTTCATGGCTAAACATTTTATCCTACTCCACATCCTGTACTCGCAGAGCTCTTTGACAATAATTCTCTAAATCCCGGGGGATTGATCAAATCTTTTGTATATTTAACCTAATCACCTCTACATCACTAAGTTAGTTTTAAACCAACTTAGCCCCCAGTACAATTTTGTATGCGCTATCTTTTTATGTTTTTTCGTGGTTAATGATGACATAAGCGTAAAAATTTATTTTTTGTAACTGCTTATAATCCATCCTTAATGATTAAAGCAATACCTACCATACAAATACGGAAATTAAGTTTGAGGGATAATTTTCCTTCGGAACCACCTCCTAATTCCGATAATTCCCTTCTGAGGAAAAAAAATTTGATTTCTGAAGAACATTTTCACTCCCTATTCTAAGTTTAAACCGACTGGCATTACACATTGCCAAATGACGAGATATCATAGAAGTAAAGGAATGAGGTAAAATTTTGAGACAGACATTGGAATCCCAGCTCGCCCCAGACAAACTGCATGCCTTGCCGGATTGAGAATTCGGAGAAGAAGAAGAAGAAGAAGAAGAAGAAGAAGATCACCTATATCACCTGTTGAGAGATGAAGAGTAGGATGCAACATCAAAACCGCATAAACAATGAAGAACTCCCTCTTCAAAAAAAATTCTTGCCAATAGCTTTTGGAGGTGGGGCCGTTTTAATTTCTTGCTTCCTCTTCGGTTACTGGCAGTACAACAAACGTCGCGTAGCCCAGGAAGCTGGTAAAATCGCAGATTACCAGGCTCGTGTAGCAGAAACTGAATTGAAAGCGTTACGAGCTCAGATGAATCCGCATTTTATCTTTAATTCCCTTAATGCTATCCGCTATTACATGGGTGAAAATGATATCGCAGCTGCCGATGATTACCTGGTGATGTTTGCCAATCTTACCCGTTCCATACTGGAAAATTCTGAAAAAAAATATATCTCAATAGCAGAAGAGATCAGAATACTCAAGCTATATATTGAAGCTGAAATGCTGAGAATGCCCGAGAGCTTTAACTATGAAATCAATGTCAGTAAGGATATTGACCAGCAAAAAACACTAATTCCCCCAATGCTGATTCAGCCACTGGTAGAGAACAGCATTTGGCATGGATTTGCAAAAAATGAAAATGACAAAGGTTTCCTCCAGTTAGAGGTATGCCAGAAAAATGGAAACCTCTATATAATGATCGACGACAATGGGGCAGGACGTAAAAATCATAAGGTACCCGCTGGAATTGGAAATTCCATGGGACTACGGCTTACCGAAAATCGTCTCAAAATTCTGAATCACTATCATCGTGAAAATGGAAGCTTAAAAATTCTCGATAAGAAAAAAGGAACACGTGTGGAAATAAGTCTGCCTTTACAACAGATTTAAAAAGTGTCTATGAAAAAAATAATTTTGGTAGATGATGAACACCACTGCCTCCAGGTTTTAAAAAGACTCCTTGCCGACTATAGGGATCTTGAAATCTGTGCAACAGCCTCCACCCTCCATGAGGCCTACCACGCAATGCAAAAATTTCATCCGGACCTGGTCTTTCTGGATATTCAACTGGAAGAAAAGAATGCCTTCGACCTGCTGAATATGTTCAAAGAAGTTAACTTCAAAATTATCTTTACTACCGGGTATCAGAATTATGCAGTGAAAGCTTTTAGATATAGTGCGGTAGATTATTTGCTAAAACCCATAGACCGGCAGCAATTAAAAAATGCGCTCGAAAGAATCACAGATCCTCCTGAACTTCTAAACCTAACTCAGCAGTTGGCGACGTTAAAAGCTAATCTGACAAGTGCAAACCCGGCCCTTCATAAATTGGCCGTTCCTACGCCGGAAGGTTTATCGCTCATCGAAATTGACGATATTATGAAATGTGAGGCTCATTCTAATTATACTGATATCTTTATGTTAGACGAAAGAAAGATTACCATCACCAAGCCTCTAAAGCAAGTGGAAGAACTCCTGAAAGATCACAACTTCTTCAGAGTACATCAGTCTCATCTGGTAAATTTAAAGTATGTAAATCGCTATTATAAAGGCAAAGGCGGTTATGTAGAACTTATAAATGGTTCAACTGTAAATGTATCAGTCAGAAAAAAAGAGGACCTCCTGAAGATCCTCACTGGAAAGTAATCGACTAAGCAGCGTAAAGACACTATTCCATCATAAAATTCGAGTATTATAATAGACCTTTTAATGATCATTTTTCAACTTTAAAAGATGTTGACTTGGGGTCGTCATGATTTTAATATTCCGAAAACAGTAGGCTGCCATTAAAAAAAAATCGTTAGAAAAACCCAAAACCTAAGGTAGACACAGTTTAATCCTTTATTTTAGCATTTTAATTTTAAAAATACTATCATGAAAAAACTTATTGAAAACATCCAAACTACTTATGAGTCTTTCCAAACAGATGCTAACTCTCAATTAGAAGATGGAAACAAAAGCGCCGGAACAAGAGCAAGAAAATCTTCTTTAGAGTTGGAAAAGCTTTTAAAAGAGTTTAGAAAAGTTTCTATTGCAGAATCTAAGAAATAAAACATAAGCCTCCTTTTTGAAAAGGAGGTTTTTTTTTAACTCTTCCTAACTACTAGCTCTAAAAGATTTAATAAGCATCTTCCTGCCCGTTATTGCTATTTTTATCGGTCAGTCGCATTTCCGGATTCTCCTCTTCTCACTTCTTCCTGGTCTGCAGGCTTTTCTGTTGCTGTTCCAGCATTTCCATATCTCTGGCTACTTTTTCATCAATTACCTTTGCATAGATCTGTGTTGTCTTAAGGGATCTATGCCCAAGCATCTTACCCACACTTTCAATAGGAACTCCTTTAGATAGCGTTACAGTGGTAGCAAAAGTTTTTCGGGCTATATGATGAGTTAGATTAATCTTAAGCTCACATAGGTTCGCTATTTCCTTTAAATAGGCATTAAAGTGAGCATTAGTCTTACTAGGAAGCACATTATACCCATCCAGTGTACCTGAATAACTATCGAGGATTTTCTGAGCCACAGGAAGAATTGGAACCGAAATAGATTTACCAGTTTTCTGACGCTTCATTTTGATCTAGTTCTTTCCATCTTTTCCCTGTACAATATGCTCGTGTCTAAGATTACTCATTTCTCTAAAAGCCAAACCGGTATAGCAGCAAAAAACAAAACAATCCCTCACCTCTTTCAGCCGCTTATTACCTAACTCATTTTTTTGTAGACGGGAAAGCTCAACCTTGGAGAGATAGACAACCTCCTTTCTTACTACTTTAGGTCTATGCATTAAAAATGGATTTCTATCAAGGTAATCATGTGCAACAGCAAAATTGATCATCTTCTTAAACCTCTGTAAGGTCTTATTTATGGTACTCTGCTGCATATTCTCCTCAGTTCTCAGGTAGTATTCAAAATCCTTTATAAACTGGAATTTTAAGCTACTGAGCTTTATCTCCCTTTTCATAAACTTCCATTGAATGAATTTTTTAAGGTGACCTTTGGTATTTTCAAATTTCTGCCAGGATACTTCTTTAATTTCCCTACCTACTAATTTTTTGTAATAGGTATTATGCTCCTCATAAACAGCCATTACTCCCATTTCTTTCTTGATATCTTCACCACTATAGATCTTATAAACATCGTCTACATCAAAAGATTCTCCTTGAATCTGGAGCATTAAAAAAGCCTGACCAAGTTTTTGCTTAATCAGGCTTATCTGAGAATTTACTGTATTAGAATTTTCAGCATCTTCTAATACCTTCTGTTTGTCCTTATCCCATTGTCCTGGTTTAATATATGTTCCTGTCGAGAATTGTTTTCTTGATTTGTTGTAGGTGATTCTACACCACAACGTTGTAAGCCCAGCCTTATTAATTTTGTTAGACTGAATTAAAAATAAAATTTTCATAATTTTTGTTTTTGGTTAGTTTTTAATCTAAAAAGTGGGTACCAAAGGAATTTTTGGGTACCTTATAGCTACCTATTTTGAAGTAAAAAAGTTGACAATTTGACGTGAAAGAAGAATAGGCAATAAACAAGAAAAGCTCATCCTATAACAGGACAAGCTTTGCAATTTCTAATTAACTCCAGTAAACATGGGAATTCCCACGACTGCACGAGAATTTACCCCATAAAAAAAGCCCCTCGATTGAGGAGCTTAATGCAATTTTGGTATTCTAAAAGCGGTCTGGACGAGACTCGAACTCGCGACCCCCTGCGTGACAGGCAGGTATTCTAACCAACTGAACTACCAGACCAACTATTCTACTTTTGTATTTCCTGCATTTACATGCTTCCTATACTCCAGCTTTAATTTTTATAAGAACTTACGGCTTCTTTAAAAGTATAACCGTTTCCTGATTGCGAGGGCAAATATACGCCTGTTTTCCATTTCTGCAAACCTTTTTTTAAATAAATTTTCAAACTTTTTTCAGCAGCTAAATAAACTTTTGACGTTCAACTAAATATGTGGTCAAAATTCTATTAAAATTTTCATTGACGTCGGCCTCCACGTACTTAATCCCGTACTGGGCACACTTTAATTTAAGATCATAGAAGTATTCTGAAACTGCTTTTTTATAGTTTTCCCTAATATTCTCAGCATATAGATCTATTTTCTCTCCAGATTCCACATCTACAAATCGTCTCGGACTATTGTCAAAATCAAAAGAAAACTCCTTCTTTTTATCAATGGTGTGAAACAGCACGAGTTCATGTTTGTTATATTTAAGATGCCGCAATGCTTCAAATATCTTTTCTTCCTCCACATCTGACTGAAACATATCGGAAAATAAAAAAATAAGAGAGCGTCGTTTCAGCTTTTCGGCAATTTGATGGAGATAAGTATAGGTTTCAGTTTTTGTGTTTTTAGATAGCGAAGTAACTATACTGGCTAAGGCATGTAGCAGCATTTGATGATGCCGGCCACTCCCTTTCTCTGGTGCGTAGTATTCATAGCTGTCACTGTAAATACTTAATCCTACTGCATCCCTTTGTTTCTTCAGGATATTCATCAGACAGGCAGAAGCAAGGACCGAGAACCCAGCTTTATTAAGGGAATTTATTCCAAAGCTCTTAATATCGGGAAAATGCATGGAAGCCGAATTATCAATGATAAGATGGCAACGCAGGTTCGTCTCCTCTTCATATCTCTTGGTGTACATCTTATCGGTCTTGGCAAAAAGCTTCCAATCGATGTGTTTGGTGCTTTCCCCGTTGTTGTAGATTTTGTGTTCAGCAAATTCTGCAGAGAAGCCGTGAAAGGGACTTTTATGCAGGCCGGAAATAAATCCCTCCACCACCTTTTTCGCCAACAGCTCCAGGTCTGTAAATCCGCTCGTTTTATGTACTTCCTGTTGTAAATCCATAGTTTCCTTAAACCTTCTGAAGAAAGAAGGCTTTAATATTCAAACAATGTATGAAATTCCTGAAACTTCGAGCGCTTGTTCCAAAAACAAAAAGGTTCAGCAAATGCTGAACCTTTTTTATTCGTCCGAAGTAAATTTCAGATTAAATTTCTACTACAATAAAGCATCCAGTGCTTCAGCGTATGTATTTTTAGGAGCAACCCCTACCTGACGTCCTACTACTTCCCCGTTTTGGAAAATAAGAACGGTAGGAATGTTACGTACACCATATTTTGCAGCGAATTCCTGATTTGCGTCTACATCCAGCTTTCCAACTACTGCTTTACCTTCATATTCCTGACTGATATCATCTATGATTGGTCCAACCATTCTACAAGGGCCGCACCAAGCTGCCCAGAAATCTACCATTACAGGTTGATCACTCTTGAGTACTTTCTCTTCAAAATTTGCATCTGTTATCTCTAAAGCCATAATATTGTCTTTTATTGTTCTTTTTCTATTTTAATGTAAAATTAATCAAATATTTTGCAAAACCTGGCAACTTTATATTGGATTTGCCTATTTGCCTATTGTGCAGGATTATTTAGAACCTAATTTAATTTATACAATACCTGTTCTTCCTCCAGAGAATCAAGAAGCTCCTGAGAGATTTTCACCTTTTGTTTCCTGCTGGGCATGTGTAATTTCACCTGATCTTTCATTTCATAAATCACAAAATTTAAGAGATGTTCTCCCTGATGCATACTGAAAATATCTTTTAAGGCTGTGATCTTTTCTTCCAACAACTCATCAATATTAAGTTGAACCGTGAGCTTTTTGGCATAAATATCCATCACATCATGCAGCAATTGAAACGAATTAAACTGAAGTCTTGGCTCTCCTTTTTTCCCGGTATCCTTATTTGTCCAGCCTTCTTTCACAAAAGCTTTTATAAAAACAAAAGAGTTTGGCACCAGGAAGTGCCTGTACTTGAGATATTCTTCCCCAAACATCCTGAATTCATAAGAATCTGAGTAATCTTCTACCGTGAAAGCAGCCCAGCCTTTCCCCATTTTAGAGGTTCGGTGTTGGACGTCACTTATCACTCCTCCAAAAGCCAGCTCCCTGTTTACATGTTTTTCGAGATCTTTAAAGTCTGAAACTTTTCCTGTACAGAAATAGTTCATCTCAATCTTAAAATCATCCAGTGGGTGTCCGGAAATATAAATTCCCACCACTTCTTTTTCCCTCTTTAACTTTTCCATGGTTCCCCATTCTTCACAAGGTGGCACTACAGGCTCTGGAATCTGCACATCACTGGCATCTCCAAATAAACTAACCTGCGCCGAATTTTCATTCTCCTGAAATTTAGCTGCATATTTTATGGCTTTCTCCAGGAAGGTAATTCCGTCACCTTCATCATGAAAAAATTGTGCCCGGTGACTACTTCCCAGCCCGTCAAATCCACCGGCAAGAGCAAGGTTTTCAAAAGCCTTTTTGTTGGCTGCACGAAGGTCGATTCGTTTTGCAAGGTCAAAAATAGACTTGTAAGGGCCTTTTTTGCGGTTTTCTACTATGGTGGCAACAGCACCTGAACCTACTCCTTTAATAGCGCCCATTCCAAAACGAACAGCATTTTCTTTGTTTACAGAAAATTTGTGGTATGATTCATTCACATCTGGTCCAAGAACATTCAGTTTCATCCGCTTACATTCTTCCATAAAGAAGGTCACCTGCTTAATGTCATTCATGTTGTTGGAAAGTACCGCAGCCATATATTCCGCAGGATAATGTGCTTTCAAATAGGCGGTCTGGTATGCGATCCAGGCGTAACAAGTGGAGTGGGATTTGTTGAAGGCATAAGCCGCAAAAGCTTCCCAGTCTTTCCATATCTTTTCAAGGACTTCCCGCGGATGCCCCTTGGCCTCTCCTCCATTCAGGAATTTTGGTTTTAACTCTTCCAGTAAGGCAAAGATCTTTTTACCCATTGCTTTCCGAAGTACATCGGCTTCACCTTTTGTAAATCCGGCGAGTTTTTGGGAAAGCAACATCACCTGCTCCTGGTAGACAGTAATTCCGTAAGTTTCCTTTAGATATTCTTCCATATCGGGAAGGTCATAGGCGATTTCCTCCTGCCCGTGTTTACGTGCAATAAAACTCGGAATATATTCCATCGGACCCGGACGGTACAGGGCGTTCATCGCAATAAGGTCATCAAATACCGTTGGTTTCAGATCCTTCATGTGCTTCTGCATTCCCGGAGATTCGTATTGGAAGATCCCCACCGTTTCCCCTCTCTGGAAAAGCTCGTAGGTTTTTTGATCATCCAACGGAAAACTATCCGGATCCAGATCTATATCATGCCGGCCTTTTACAATTTTTACAGTGTCCTTAATTAAGGTAAGGGTTTTCAATCCCAGGAAATCCATTTTTAGAAGTCCGGCGCTTTCCACGACCGAGTTATCAAACTGGGTCACATACAAATCTGAATCTTTTGCTACGGAAACCGGAACGAAGTTCGTAATATCACTCGGGGTAATGATCACCCCACAGGCATGGATCCCTGTATTTCTAACGGAACCCTCTAAAATTCTCGCCTGGTTTACCGTTTGTGCTTCCAGATCATCCCCTTCAGAAATATTCAGCAGTTCATTGATCTTTTCAAGATCATCTGCCCGAAACTTCTTTTTCAGTTCTTTTTCATCTACTCCGAAAATCTTGCCCAGTTTGGACATGTTCGGAATTAGTTTCGATATCCTGTCGGCTTCATGTAAAGGTAGATCCAGCACCCGTGCGGTATCGCGGATGGCCGATTTTGCAGCCATGGTTCCGTAGGTGATGATCTGCGCCACCTGGTTGGCTCCGTATTTTTGAATCACGTAATCCATGACCCTGCTACGGCCTTCATCATCAAAATCAATATCAATATCGGGCATACTCACCCTGTCTGGATTCAGGAATCTCTCGAAAAGCAGATCGTATTTAATAGGATCGATATTGGTGATCCAGAGACAATAGGCCACTACACTTCCCGCAGCCGATCCACGCCCCGGTCCTACCGAAACATCCATTTTTCGGGCTTCCCTTATGAAATCTTCCACAATAAGAAAATAACCGGGATAACCTGTATTCTCGATTACCGAAAGTTCGAAATCCAGACGCTCTTTTATCTCAGGAGTAATTTCTCCATAGCGAATCTCGGCGCCACGATAGGTTATATGTTTCAGGTAGGCATTTTCACCTCTTTTCCCGCCGTCGAGCTTATCTTCTTCCACAATAAACTCCTCGGGAATGGTAAAAGCAGGTAACAATACGTCCCTTGCCAGCTCAAAAGGCTCTACTTTATCCACTACTTCCTGAACATTGGAAATTGCTTGTGGCAAATCTTTGAACAACGACTTCATGTCGTCGCCCGATTTAAAATAATATTCATTATTCGGAAGCCCGTAACGGTATCCACGGCCACGGCCAATGGGCGTCGCCTGTTTTTCACCGTCTTTTACACACAGCAAAATATCATGCGCATTGGCATCTTCCTGATCACAATAATAGGTATTATTCGTCGCCACCAGTTTCACCTGATGTTTTTCGGCAAACTGAACCAAAACAGTATTTACCCTGTCCTCGTCTTCCTGGTTGTGACGCATTAATTCAATATAAAGATCCTCCCCAAATTCCTGTTTCCACCACAAAAGAGCTTCTTCGGCCTGGTTTTCACCAACATTCAGGATCTTTCCGGGTACTTCCCCGTAAAGGTTTCCGGTGAGGACAATGATATCTTCCTTATACTTTTTGATCACCTCTTTATCGATCCGCGGCACGTAATAAAATCCGTCGGTATAGGCGATAGAGGACATCTTTGCCAGGTTGTGGTAACCTTTTTTGTTCTTTGCCAGCAACACCACCTGGTATCCGTTATCTTTTCTGGATTTGTCTTTATGATTTTCACAAACAAAAAATTCACAGCCTAAGATAGCTTTCACTTCTTTTGCAGCGGCAGGCTCACCCTTTGCAGCAGCAGCTTCATTTTTAGCCTTGACACCTTTATTATAGATCCCCACTTCTTTCACGAAATGGAAAGCTCCCATCATGTTCGCGTGGTCTGTAAGGGCAACCGCCGGCATGTTATTTTTAGCAGCCGCATTTACAAGGTCTTTTATACTAATTGTGGATTGCAGAATGGAAAACTGACTATGATTATGAAGATGCGCAAACTGCACTTCATCCAGCATCTCCAGGTTTTCTTCTATTTCTTCGGAGGAAATTTCAACGCCACCCTGTTCTTTTTTAAGCTTCTTGCGAATCGCGTCGGAAGCTTTCTTCAGGTTGATATGTTTAAGTCCGATTAATTGAATCGGCTGCGGATTTGCTTCTGAAAAATTTCGGAAATAATCTGGTGATACATCCAGTTCTTCAGAAGTAAAGGATTCCTTCCTGATCAATTCCAGGAAGCAACGGGTGGTCGCTTCCACATCGGCAGTAGCGTTGTGAGCTTCGGCGAAAGGTTCGTTGAAAAGAAATTCGTGAAGTTCGGTTAGGGTTGGCAGCTTGAATTTTCCACCACGCCCACCGGGAATGCAGCAAAGTTGCGCCGTATTTTCCGTACAGGTATCGAGTACAGGCAACCGTTCCAGAGAATTTTCCATTTTCTCACGGTAATACTCCGCTCCCATGATGTTTACATCAAATCCTACATTCTGGCCAACCACAAATTTGGATTTGGACATGGCAATTTCAAACTTTTCCAGCACCTCCCGCAAGCTTATTCCCTGTTCCCTTGCCAGTTCGGTAGAAATCCCGTGCACCTGTTCCGCATCATAAGGAATATTAAAACCTTCTGGCCTTACAAGGTAATCCTGATGCTCCACAAGATTTCCCATTTCGTCATGCAACTGCCATGCGATCTGGATACATCTTGGCCAGTTATCAGAATCGGTTAAAGGGGCGTCCCAACGCTTGGGTAATCCAGTGGTTTCAGTATCAAAAATCAGGTACATTCTATAGGAATTTTTAGTGTTTATGCTGATAATTAGGCATCAGCAAAAATCATTCGAGCAATAAATCGGGTATAAAATTAGGTATAATATCAGCCGGTTTTCAGGAAAGTTTTTAAGATTTATTAACGTTAGAAAAACACATTTTATTTAAAAAATTCCACTCAAAATCCTTACCGATTTTAGAAAATGTCTAGTCCTAAATAACCGATACAGTTTATTAAAGGATTAAATTTATTAAAGAAAGCTGAACAATACATCATTGTTCAGCTTTTTTTGATCTGTATTGTAT
>NZ_BMXB01000017.1 GCF_014651535.1 Salinimicrobium marinum | reverse complement strand
TACGTACCAGATCACTTCCGGAGCTTTAGTAGGGAATGATAGTTTTACTGGTTCGTTGACACGTGAAGTGGGAGAAGATGTTGGTGCTTATGCAATTGAGCAGGGATCACTTGTCTTAAGCAGTAACTATGACCTTACTTATCAAGCAGCGGATTTTACAATCACAAAAGCAGAAGCCATAATCACTGCGGAAACTGTCCAATCTTTTACCTATGACGGTACAGTGAAGAATGTGGCGGCAAGCCTGAATCATTCAGAAACTCCACTGACCTATACTCCTCAACAAGGGTATACAAATGCAGGAACTTACCACGTAACAATCTCTGCTGAAGCATCCAAGAATTATGAAGCTGCTTCAGAACAAGTGTCTCTTGTTATTGAAAATGCTGAAATTAAAGAAGTTGCTTTTGATGATGCTACTTTTACTTATGATGGTTCAACTTACAGGTTGGCTGTTACAGGTCTTCCTGAGGGTGCTATAGTAGTCTATGGAAATAACGACAAGATCAATGCAGGTACTTATACGGTGACTGCAACTATAAGCAAGGACAACTATAATGATAAAGTAATGACTGCTGATCTGGTGATCCAAAAGGCCGAAGCTGTAATCACTGCACAGGCTGAACAAATTTTCACCTATGACGGGACTGTTAAGAATGTTGCGGCAAGCCTGAACCATTCAGAAACTGCATTGATTTATGCTCCTCAACAAGGATATACCAATGCAGGAACTTACCCGGTAACCATCTCTGCTGAAGCCACCAGTAATTATAAAGCTGCTTCAGAACAAGTAGCTCTTGTTATTGAAAATGCTGAAATTGAAGGAGTGGCTTTTGATGATGCTGCTTTTACTTATGATGGTTCAACTCACAAGTTGGCTGTTTCAGGACTTCCCAAGGGTGCCACAGTGGTCTATGAAAATAACGACAAAACCAATGCAGGTTCTTATACTGTGACTGCAACTATCAGTCAGGATAACCATAATGATAAAGTACTGACTGCTGACCTGGTAATAGACAAAGCAAGAGCTGTGATAACTGCAGAGGTTGTTCAGGCTTTTATTTATGACGGCACTGTGAAAGATATAACTGCCAGCCTGAACCATTCAGAAACTGCATTAACCTACGCTCCTGTAAAAGGACGTATTGATGAAGGAAGGTATATTATTAGTATTGCTTCTGCAGAAACTGATAATTTCATGGCTGCTTTAAAAGAGGTCTCCCTGGTTATACAACCAGCGGAAATCACAGGAGTAACTTTTGAAGATAATACTAAATTTGTCTACGATGGTAAAGCTCATAGTATTTTTGTAAGTGGGTTACCAGAAGGTGCAACGGTGAAGTACGAGAACAATGGTAGAACTAATGCCGGAACTTATACAGTCACTGCTACAGTAAGCAAGAAAAACAATAATAATAAAGTTTTAACTGCCAAGCTGGTTGTAAATAAAGCGCCTCAGAGCCTCACCTTTGATGAGCTTGCAGATATCGACCTCCGAAACAATGATTATCTCATGTTGGATGCCAAGGCTTCCTCCGGGTTACCTGTGTCTTACTCGTATTCATATGATTCTGAAAATCCCGCAGCAACTGTTAGTGAACGTGGATTTGTCAAACTATTGGAAGCGGGGCAAATCACCATTTCGGCAAATCAGCCAGGAAACCAAAATTATAAGGCGGCAGCTCCTGTAACCCAAACCCTAAAAGTTAGGGGTAGCCAGGCAGGATTAAATAAAGTTTTGATCAATGGAAGCACTTACTCAAATCCTTCAGGAGAGATATTTTATTTAATTGGTTGTGGTAGCTTTGAAAATGAGGTTAAAATCCAGCTGGAGCCAAAAAATGGTTCTACGGTTGATGACGAAGCTTCCTTTACAATCCCCACTCCTAATCCTGGAATTTATACCAGAACTGTTACAGTGACTGCAGAAGATGGGAACACATCAAGGTCGTACAATATAAAAATTGAAAAAACTTTCAACTTTGAAGATATTGTAATTCAGAAATTTAATAATGTCCTTCTGGTGAATAACAATCCAGAAACAAACGGAGGATACAAATTTGTAAAGTATGAATGGTATAAAAATGATAGTTACGTAGGATCAGGTCAATACTTTTCTGAAGGTCCGGGTGCTGGTGATCAACTTGATCCCAATAGCAATTTCTATGTTGTAATGACAACTGAAGAAGGGGAAGTTTTAAGAACTTGCTCTACTTCAATACAATTAAAAAGTTCTTATCAGGTATTTCTTACCCCCAATCCAGTGGATGCAGGAGGGCAACTTAAATTGCATGCCGATTTTCCTGAAGAAGAATTGGAGTCAATGGAAATCTCTCTACATACTTTGAATGGTAATGTTCTGGAACAAATAAAATCAAGTAACAAAATTACTACTATTCAGATTTCAAGCAGAATGCAGGCGGGAGTTTACATCCTTATTTGCAAAACAAAAACAAGAACTAAATCTTTAAAGTTTATTGTAAAGTAAAAAAATGATTAAATGCTACTTCTCAAATGACTTGTAGAAGTAGCACTAATTCTAGATTAAAATTTATGGAAACTACTATAAATACAGTATATAAAAGATTATCAATTTTTAAGATTCTGATAATTACGATTACCATAATCAGTTCGGGCAAAATCTACTGTCAATCAAAAAATGAGTTCTCGGTTCATTTCAAAGGACCCTTTTCCACTCTTTATTATGAACATAATCAGGATGAACAAGGCCTGGAAAATGGATTAGGTTTAGGAATAAATTACCATTATTATTTAGACAAAAACTGGAGTCTTGCAACAGGAGTTGAAATTCAATCCTTGGAAGGAAGTGTTCATTATGACTCCATTGAAGGTGCATATCAGACTGTTGATGTTGAAGGCGAAGAGTTTGAGTTCAGGTATAAACTGCAAAATTTTGCGGAAGAACAATCTGCTTACTACTTAAATATTCCTGTACGGGCACAATATGAGTCGATGGGTCGAATTCGTTTCTTTGCTGCCGGAGGGGTAAAGGTCGGGTTTAAAGTAAAATCAGAATATGAATCTGATGTTTCCTCCTTAACTACAAGTGGATACTATGAACAGTATGATGCAGAATTGACTGGACCTGAATTTATGGGGTTTGGCCAATTTGAAGAAATTGAAAATGGAAAGAAATCTCTGGATCTAAAGACAAATTACATGATGGATTTGGAATCAGGAGTGAAATTGCTCCTGGACAATGACCGATTTTTTTACATGGGGCTGTTTTTAGACTATGGACTTAGCGGTATAAGTGAAAATAATTCGGAAAATAATCTTCTTATTTACAACTCTGAAGATCCCACCTCATTTTCAACCAAAAGTATTTTGAGTACAACTGGTGATGAAAAAAATATTAATAAGGTTCGCACTGTAGCATATGGGTTAAAAATCCGTTATGCTATCCGTTTTTAAAATTCTATAGCATAAAAAAGGGCTGGCTGATTTTTTTCAGCTGGCTTTTGTGTTTATAACAGATAATATAAAAAGCCAGTTTCAGAGATTCTCCATAAATCTTTAATTCGCAATTCGCTAATCAAAGATTTTTATGTATACCGAAACGTGGATTTATTCAATCATCCGAAGACCTGGTTTTGTGTAGATTCAGGTTTGAGGATATAAAAGTAAATGGTATGTCCACAAAAGAAGTTTGGTGGGGCTCCAGCCAATACATAAATAAGAGATATACTTGCGAGATATGTAAAAAGATCAAAACTTACAATTTGACTTTCTGCCAGAGGTAAATTGACCTGTTTGCTTTTGGATACCAATCTCAACTTTTGCGCAATTGAACTTTTTGAGAGATTATTTTTTAAAGTCTTTCGTTCTTCAGCTTTATTAACGAAAAAATTTAGGACTTCAGCTTTTGCAGTTGCTTCAATCTATATTGGTAATCCTGGATATAATTGCGCTTGGTAGATTCTTCCAAAAAGGACGACCGGGTCATTCCAACGACTTCTTCCGAATTCTCCAACATACCGGTAATGATTTGATCAAATTGTCCTGGTTTCATTTCAACCTGTTCTGCCAATATTTGAAACTGTCCCGCTATAGTTGTTTGAGCCATGCTTTTGGGTAGTAGTCCTTCATCCAGAGCAAAATTACTGTCATCCACATGAATACGTGTATTTAATAAATCATAAGCCGGACTTAACCGGTGATCGCCCATAGGAGTTTCAAGAATTGCAAAATTCTTGAGATGTGCGTCCCCATTCGAGAACAAATAGTTAAATACGAGTATTTTAAAGAGTTTGGGCGTTTCAATCCGATATGCAGGTAGGAATTTTTTCATCAGGTGAAACAGCTCAAGGTAATTTCCCTCATATTTATAATGTTCGCCATGAGTTTGAGGAGTTTTGCCGGCTAGAGTGGCAAAATCTTCCTTGGCTTTTTTAGAGCCATCCGTTTCTACGTCAAAGCGCTTAGTAATATAAGCAGGAGCCTCATTTTTAAAAAAGATAAGGGCATTTTCGGCAGTTTCAATATTATAGACCTGGCGTGCAATCTGCATTGTTAAATGTTCATTGGCCGGCATTTGATCACTTTTTTTGCCGATATGAGGAATTGGTTTTAGTATATGCGTGCCTTGTTCACCTTCTTTAATGAGACGCAGTTTATTTTTCTCTAAGACTACAGAAAATTTTTCTTGTACTCCAGATATTGAAATTCGTCGTTGATTGTCTTCAAAAAGTTTATCCGTTTGACGGTTAGAGTTTGGTGCCTCATAAGGCAGAAGATGAGAAACCTTTCGACCGTCAAATACACGTTTTAAACAAGGTCTGCTGTACGTGTCAAATCCTTCTGCTAAAGTTCCGGGGCAGTGATCAATTGTCATATTATTCCTTTTTATTTTTTCTAACCGTAACAGCTCCTATCGTATCATAACGAGCAGTAGTAATAAGAATCCCGAAATAATCATCGGAATCCAATCGATTTGCTTTACATACAATTTGCCGGTTGGTTCCTTCCGGAAGCATATTGTAGAAGAAAGGGAAAAGGAATTCAGCGTGATGTTCCCCTTGAGATCGTGGCAGGGTAAGGCTGATAGATGGATTCTCCGGATCAGACAACCAAGTTTCTAAATACCGGAAGGTAAAGCTTGCGTCATCGTGCTGTTCCAGGATACCTGCTTCTTTGCCTTTATAGAGTACTGTAGCTTGCCTCATTTAGAATTTAAACTTTTTTGATCTGTAGAGTAATTTCCATTCCGAGGATATCGGTAATTTTCTGCAGGGATTTTAGAGTGGGATTAGCCTGGCCCGTTTCGATTTTATAAAGTGTGTTAATCCCGATATCAGCCATGTCAGCTAATTCTTGCTGAGTGATCCGCATGTGATCCCGACGCTGCTGAATTAAGTGTCCGATGTTTTGTATTGATTCCATTAGCTATTTAAGTTCTTCGATCCCACATTATATTGTGGGTATTGGGTGTAAAGAACGATTTAAATCAAATATACGTTTAAATCCACAATATAATGTGTAATTAGATGTTTTTTTTTGATTTAACGGTAAAAAAGGTTCCAGATACACAATATAGTGTGGATGAAAGTGCTTATGTTGAAGAATACCTAGACCAGTTTATCACCTTTTTCATTGCCTGTAAGGGAGGAAACATATAGTGATAACAGATTATTTCTCTTTTATGCCAGAAGGATGGTTATTGGACATAGCTTCCAGGAACTGGAAGATTAACAGAAACGCTCGCATGGGGCTACTTCTGGCATGCTGCAAAAACTGCATAGGTGCAGTAAGTGTTCACCCGATAACTGAAGGAAATAAAAGATAGATGTTTGTACTGCTATGAAAAATTAAGGAATTCTAACCCGAAGGACTTTCACAGGAAGTGTAGCTTGGTATTTTTTGGAACTGAAAATCCTCCCCAATTAAATTATCCATAATTGAAATGACCGCATTGGCGAAAAACGTGGTGGAACGAAGTATTGCAGTGTGATATGCATCTGAAGAACTTCTCCCCTCATCAAAAGAGGAAATATTTGATCCCTGTCACCCGCGTATGATTTATTGAATGTCTCAAAGAGCTGAATAAGAAGCAAATTGGAGGAGTATTCGCGAGGTTCAATAAAAACAAGGATCTTGCTTTTTCAATAGTAAATAAATCATTTTTGTCCCAGGAATATAAGGAAAAAATATACAAGTCTATTGGAGAGTCGTTATTCTAAATTTGAGAAGGAAGGGGAGACGAGAAATATCTAAGAGAGGTACAAACACTCCAGTTAATCTTCTCCGCCTTCAGTTTGGTGCCAGCTATTATTTTAAGCAATTTTTTCTCCTGATTCTGCGGAGATTGAATAAGAATGCTACTAGATGTCTTCTACAAATAAGTCAGGTTTTGTCTTTATCCCACTTTCAGAATTTCTTCATTTATGAAGAACCCAGGGATCGAATTTTTGTTGAGAGGAGTAGGAAGAAAAGAAAAGAGAAAAGAAAAGGATATAAACAAATGCCTGGTATAAAATGTTCTGAAGGTTGAAGAATGAATGAGTTTTGGGTTATTTCTTTATTAAGAATTGCTTTCCGATGTATTCTATGATTGATATGGTTGGTATAACAAAAAGTTTAAAATATTTTACGGCATAAATGAAGGCTACTGATATGGAAAATCTATAGGTAATAATGTGAAGTTGTGAATTTTGACCGGCTATAATTGTTATCTCTTAATTAAAATGTACGGGTGTTGAAAATACCTTAAGACCCACTTGTAGTGCTTGATTTATGAATATCTAAATTGCTAGAGAGAGGAACTAACGGTATTACCAGGCATTTTCAGGTTGATGATAATTTAACAAAAAAATAATTTACCTTAGCCCATCTTGGAAATTTTTTACCTATCAACGAAGGAATTTAATGAGCAGTAATGACTATCATACTTTAAAAGATTCAGAGTTATGGATGGCTTTCTGTGATGGTGAAAGAAAGGCCCTGGAAGAAATTTACAGCCGTAATATCAACATGCTTTACAGCTATGGTGCTAAAATCACTTCAGACACAGCTCTTGTTGAAGATTGTATTCAGGAGGTTTTTATTACACTCTGGGAGAAGAGAAAAAGACTTCGAACTACAAATTCCATTAAATTTTACCTGTTTAAATCCCTAAAAAGAAGAATATACCGAAAATTAAAAGAATCCAAGAAATTGGGCTTTCGGTACGATTTTTCAGATCCATTTTTAGCTACCACCTTCAAGAATGAACCTGCCGGGGAAGAGATGGATGAGCAAACGGTAAAGAAGATAAACGACAGTTTGAATAAGTTGACCAACCGGCAAAAGGAGATTATCTACTTGAGATTCTATGCTAAGTTAGATTTTCAAGAGATTGCTTCCGTCATGGAACTTTCTGTAAAAGCTACTTATAAACTCCAAGCCCGCGCAATACAAAGGCTGAAAGATAACTTTTTATTTAATTTCACATTTTTTTGAAAAAAATTGTGAAATTGATGGGGTAAAATCTAGAAATTGTGCATTTACTGTTAACAAACTAGTTGAATTTCGCGCGTTTTTCATCTAAATATTTAATTCAAATGAACAATTACGAAAGCTACAAGGCTGTCGATTTTATTGCAGATGACTATTTTCTTAACTGGGTTTTATCACCTAACCCTGAGAATAAGATTTATTGGAAACAGTGGTTAACAGAACATCCTGATAAACAGGTTGAAGTACAAAAAGCAATAGCTATTGTAAAATCTTTAAAATTCAGGGAAGAACCTTCTTTAAATTCCTTTCAGAAGGCAAGGTTACTTGAGAAGATTAATTCCAGAATTGATCAAATAGAGAGTAATAAGAAAAGTAATGTCTATGCTATTCATCCCATGAAAAATAGATTGCGTTTTATGGGTGGGATTGCAGCTAGCCTGGTAATTGTGGCAATTTTAAGCTATTTCTTTATAAATATTTCGGACACAACGACTGTAGATACAGATTTTGCGGAAAAGAAAGAAATAGTTTTGCCAGATGGTTCTTTAGTGATTATTAATTCAAATTCTGAAATCTCTTACGCCAGCAATTGGGAAAATAAATCGGAACGGGAAGTATGGTTGGAGGGAGAAGCTTTTTTTGAGGTCGAGAAGGCAACAGGAAAAGACTCTCAACCAAAAACTTTTATTGTGCATTCCGGTAATGTTGAAGTACAGGTTTTAGGTACTACTTTCAATGTAGGAGATAGAAGAGGAGAAACAAAGGTTACTCTTTTAACTGGAAAGGTAAAACTAGAGAATAAGCTGAATAAAGATGCCGAACCGCTCTTTCTGGAGCCGGGAGAACACGCGGAAATTTCTACGGAAGATAAGGTACTAAAGAAATCAAAAGTTGACGCCCAAAAATATGCAAGCTGGGTAAATAACAAACTGATTTTTGAAAATGCCGAGTTATTAGAAATAAAACACGTTTTGCAGGACAATTTCGGTCTGGAAGTAATCTTTGAAGACCAGAATTTGCTTAAACGTAAATTCACAGGTATTATTAAAACTGATAATATTGAGGAGTTTTTGCGTACTCTCGAACTTTCATTTGATGTAAATGTTACAAAAGAAAATGGAAAAATAATTTTCCAACAGTAACTAACAAAACTATCTTAAACATGTTGAAATTCGTACAACCTTTTCTGGCTGTCACGATGCTTATGGGGGTAATTCTTATACCCAATGCAGCGAGGTCGCAAGAGCTCCTGGCATCTGTAAGACCGCATCAGGAAAAAAAACACACCAATTCTTCACGTGAAATTCCTTTAAAAAGGTTATTGGAAGAAATATCAGGAGAGCTACAAATTCATTTTAATTATGAAAGTGATCTGATAGAAAACAAAACCGTCAGAAGGAATGAGGTGGAAATTAATGAAGAAGGGATCCATAGTTCTCTTCAAAATGTCCTCAGAAAATTAAATCTGAAAATTGAGAGAATCGAAAGAGATAATTATGTCATTTTTTCAGGATCAGATTCAGGAGTTCGAACTCAGCCTTCAGAGGATGGGAACGGTAGTAGGGAAGATACTTCTAATTTGGGAAACCTGAATTCAATGAACGGAGGGATTTACATTTCTAAAACTCAAGATTTTACCGTTGAAGGATCCGTTATTGATGAGCAGGATGAAATGCCTATCCCCGGAGTAACCATTATTGAAAAAGGAACTTCAAACGGAACTGTAACAAATATGGAGGGGGAATATTCCATTACAGTCTCTGATCTTAATGCTGTGTTGGTATTTTCTTATGTGGGCTATGAGACTACGGAAGTTCCGGTAAATAATAGGCAAAGGATTGATCTGGCTCTAGGTACGAGTTCTGAATCCTTAGATGAGGTGGTAGTTACATCTTTTGGTATAAAGCAAGAAAAAAAATCACTTGGTTATGCGGTTCAGGAAGTTTCGGGAGAAGAGATTACACGAACAGAGGAACCTAACCTGATCAACGCCTTAAGGGGAAAAGTTGCAGGTGTATCCATTAATAGTTCAAGTGGTGCTGCGGGTGCTGGTTCAAACATTATTATAAGGGGCATTACATCTTTGAGTCCTTCGGGGGATAATCAACCATTATTTGTTGTAGACGGGATGCCTATTTCTAATTCCACAACTTCAGGGAGCGTTCTGCCCAGTGAAGGATCGGCAGCTTCTGGAAGCAATGAGCAGTATTCCTTTACAAACAGGTCTGCTGATATCAATCCTGAAGACATCGAATCCATTTCAATACTAAAAGGACCTTCTGCTACTGCTCTTTACGGACTTAGGGCAGCTAATGGAGTCGTGATCATTACTACAAAAAAGGGGAAAGAAGGAAAAACACAAGTTAGAGTGAAAAGCACTATAACATTCGAAGAGGTCAATATGACTCCGGATATTCAGATGGATTATAGGGAAGGCTGGAGAGGAAGAGCCCGTGCTTATGAAGATCCGGATAGTCCTTTCGGTTATTCATATGGATATTATACGTGGGGACCACATAATGGTCCGCTGGACAACCCAACCAATCCACATGAGGAATTTTTTAGAACAGGAGTACGATATAATAATTATGCCAGCATTTCCGGAGGAAATAATAAAACCAATTTCTATACGTCAGTATCTAATTTGACCCAGGAAGGAATTGTTCCTAATACCGATTACAACCGAACTACTTTTAAGATTAGTGGAGAGACAAGTTTGGCTGATAAGCTTCGGGTTTCAGGAAGTGCGAATTATTCCAATTCTGGAGGGAGTCGACCTAACGGGGGTGACAAAAGTGTAATTAGTAATCTTAGGAGGTGGTCACCTACCATAAATGTAAACGATTATTTACTGGATGACGGGTCGGAAAAGAATTATACTGAAGGTGTTATAAACAATCCCCTATATCTTGCCTATAACAGCATTTTTGAAGATGATGTAAACCGAATCATTGGAAATATGGGACTTAATTATACTCCGTTTTCCTGGATGACTTTAGATTACAAAGTTGGTATTGACTATTACAATGACAGCAGAGTTCGATTTGCAGCCAACGATATAAAGGTAGCTGTTCCTGTAAACGGATTTATGATTGAAGAAAATATAAATTACAAAGAGATCAATTCGAATTTCCTGGTAACGCTGCAAAGACAACTGAATCCCGATTTTAATGGTTCCTTGACTTTGGGAAATCAGATTACCGATATAAGTTATGACCGTTTAAACACCCGGGGAGAAGGTTTTAATCTTCCCGATTTTCAGGACCTAAGTAATACCACGAATCTCTTCGTTAATAAAAATGCTTACCAAAGAAGAATCGTGGGACTCTTTGCAGATGCAAAACTTGATTATAAAGAAACCCTCTTTTTAAATGTTACTGCCAGGAACGACTGGTCTTCGACATTACCAAAACAGAACAGGTCTTTCTTTTATCCTTCGGTTAATACCAGCTACATATTTACAGAGACCATTGGGGCAGGACCAGATGATTTCCTTAGTTATGGGAAATTGAGAGCCTCCTGGGCAAAGGTTGGTAAAGATGCTTTTCCTTATGTAGTGGGACAGTATTTTGAGGGAACCCCTGGTTTTCCTTTAAATGGAGTAGGCGGGTTTAAAAAATCCAATTCTGCAGGAAGTCTCTCCTTAAAACCTGAAACTACCACTTCTTATGAATTTGGAACCGACCTGAGGTTTATCGGAAACAGAATCGGGATGGATTTCACTTATTTCCAGCAGGCCAGTAAAAATCAAATCGTATCCTTTCCGGTGAGTAATCCCAGTGGACTTTCAAGGTTTACCACCAATGCAGGAGAAATTGTAAGTAGCGGTTTAGAAGCTTTAATTGATATTAAACCAATTCGAACCGATGATTTCTCATGGGATGTAACACTTAACTGGTCAAGGATACGAAGTGAGGTTATTAGCCTTCCCGAAGGTTTGGAAGTGATTGAATTCCAGAACTCCAGCGAGGGAGTTACCAGTAGGGTACTGGAAGGTGGATCTCCAGGGGATTTATACGGATATGGGTATGCCCGTGATGCCAACAACAACCTCTTGATTGACGACAGTGGTTATCCCCAGGTAGTTGCCGATTCCCTTATTTATGCAGGTTCTGCAATGCCAGATTGGACAGGAGGGATATCAAGTTCTTTCAGATATAAAAATTTGAATTTCTCATTTCTGATAGAAGTCAAAGAGGGAGGGGATGCCTATGATGAAAGTAGGATTAACGACTGGGAATTCGGTACTATTTCGGCAACAAACGACAGGTATAAGGAAGTCATTTTCCAGGGCATTACAGCCGATGGGCAGCCAAATACCCAACCGGTAATTCTGGATCAGGATTTCTACAGGTTGTCCAGATATAATCAGGCTGCAGAACTCCTTATGCAGGATGCTTCCTGGGTGCGACTAAGGAATGTAACCCTTTCCTACAGGCTGCCAAAAGCTTTAATGGACAGGACATTTTTCAATGACATTACCTTAAGTGCTACAGGAAATAATTTGTTCCTCATCACTCCTTTTGAAGGATATGATCCTGAAGGGACCACTTATAGTGCCGGTAGTAATGCCTTTGGTTTAACGGGATATAATATTCCCAATACCAGAAGCGTCACTTTTGGCCTAAATCTAAATTTTTAAAATGAGCAGGATGAAAAAATTTAATTTTTACAGCAAATACCTAATGGTAATTCCTATGCTTTTTCTAGTGATGGCGTGCGAGGATTACCTGGATGTAAATGATGATCCGAACAGGATTAGTGAGGAAGAGGTTGAAATGGAAGTGTTGTTGCCAACATCGATTTATTATTTGGGTGATACCTATTTCAACATTTCCTACTACACTAGCCAATATGCGCAGCAGTCATCTTCTGTGGGCAACAATGGCCCCAGCAACCAGAATGAACTTTCCCTTACTTCAGCCTGGATAAATATTTACCTCGACGGCCTTACTTCGGTAGCCACAATAATGAACAAAGCCACTGAGGCTGAAGCTTATCATTACAGGGGAATTGCAGGGATATTACGGGTGATGAACGTCGGAATAGCTACCGATCATTGGGGTGCAATTCCCTTTGATGAAGCACTTTTGGAAGAGGAGAATTTTAGTCCTTCCTATAATGACCAAAGTTACATTTATGCTCAAATACCCCGGCTTCTGGATGAGGCTATAGAAGATCTCGAGCGGGAAGATAACAGTATTTATCAGCCAGGGGAAGATGATTTGGTGTATGGTGGTGACATTTCCAAATGGATTAAACTCGCATATACGTTAAAAGCACGCTATGCAATTCATCTAACTAAAAAAGGAACTATTGAGGCGGCTCAAATGGTATTGGAAGCTCTTGAAAATGGCATGGAGAGCAACACTGATGATTTTGGTTTGGATTATTCCACCCGAACTTTTAATCCATGGTATGCAGGAGTCGTCTTGGCCGGACAGACAGGAAATTCGAATTTAATTATTTCAGAACAGGTAGTCCAGTTTATGGACGGAACAAGCTATCCTTTTGCCAGTGCAGAACTTGAAAATGATCCACGTCTGGACATCATAGCTTTTAATGAATCGAATGGAAATCCATTGATAGGTGGAATAAATGGTGCGGGAAAAGGTGCTGCAAATGCACGTTTTGCTGAAGATAGTTACTATACATCCCAAACTGCACCTGTCGAAATGGTGACGTTCGCTGAAAGCAAATTTATAGAAGCCGAAGCACGTTTCCTTTTAAATGAAGGGGATGCCCGTAGTGAGGGCACAACCCAGGAGGCCTACAATGCTTACCTCGATGGTATAGAGGCAAATCTAACTAAGGTTGGGGTGTCTCCGGCAGAAAGGGCCTTATATCTTACAGATGCCAGTATAGCCGTAGGAGCAGAAAATTTAACCCTTGATCTAATCATGAAGGAAAAGTACCTGGCCCTTTTTCTACACCCTGAAGTTTGGACAGATATGCGTCGGTATGATTATAATGATGAGGTGTATAAGGACCTTTCACTACCAGTTGCCCACAACCCCTTTTTGGAAGGGAAATGGGTGAGAAGAGTAAGGTATCCGGACTCTGAATATAGCAGGAATGATGAAAATGTACAGGAAGTTACCAAGGATGTTTCAACACGTTTATGGTGGGATCAATAAAACTAATCTTATGAAAAATTTTAAAACCATATTATTTGTAGCCTTAGTTACAATAAGTTTAACCTCTTGCTATGAAGATGATAACTGGCTTGAGCAGAACATTGAAGAAACTGGAAGGAGTGTACCAATGATTGCCAGTTTCACCACTTCAGATGAAGATTATTCACCTGGTAATGAAATCACCCTGGACCTTAGGTACTGGTCTAATGATGCTATAGAGCAGGTTGATTTTTTTGCACAGGTAGAAGGACATCCTGAATTGGATGACCTAAGGGTTTATCCATATGAGGAGGCTTATTCTGCACAGAGCAGAACAGATTCACTTTTGATTAGATACACCATTCCTGATGTGCCGAGTGGAACCAGCTTTGGTTTTCAGGTAGTCGTGAAAAATGAAAATGGACTCACTGCAAGCTCAAGTGAGGTAAGAGAAAGTCCTACAGGGGTTCCGGAAGGAAGAGACGGTGGAGTTATTAATTTCAGGGTAGACTAAGCTTTAATTGTACCTAAAACTTTAAAAATGAAAAAGAACAAGATGATACTATCACACTTATTGTTAATCATGGGCATCATGGTAGGGAGTTATTCCTGCTCAGGGGACGATTCCGGTAATTCCACAGATGATACCATTGATCCGGAACCGGATCCTGTTGAAGTTAGTTACGAAATTCCGGAAGGTAAACCAGAGGATTTTGGCTTTAACGCACAGGAGTTTCTTAAAGTAAACAGCCGTGCTTCTTTAATGGAGAGGCTTCATAGTTTGTTGATTATTAGAAGGGACACCCTAATTTTTGAAAACTATTACAATGGGTTTTCTGAAGGACAGGAAAGCAACCTTAAATCTTCTTCAAAAAGTATTTTGAACCTATTAGTGGGAATAGCTATTGAAGAAGGTTTCATTAACAGCATTGATGAAACCCTTTACGATTATGTACCCGAGATCTTTAATGATGAGATGGACCCCAGGAAAAAGGAAATCACTATAGAGCATTTGATGACCATGACTTCAGGATTGGAATCCACCAGTCTGGATAATTATTCTGGTTGGACCAATAGTGATAACTGGCTGGAATATGCCCTTGAATTACCTATGGAAGCAGATCCTGGTACCTGGTACAACTATAGTACAGGCGATACTCACCTGCTTTCCGCTATACTAACAGAAGCAACCGGGATGAGTTCTTTGGAATTTGCACAGCAATACCTCTATGAACCAATGGAAATTGAAGTGACCCGCTGGACTACAGATCCTCAAGGGTACAACGAAGGGGGAAACAATGTGTATGTGCAACCTTATGACCTGGCAAAAATTGGGATCATGGTAAAAAATGGTGGGGTGTACAAAGGCAAGCGAATTGTTTCTGAAGATTGGATAGAAGAAAGTATTGACTTTCAGGTAGCTCCCCAGGGAATATCAAGACCTTTTGAAATAGAAGGTTATGGCTATCTATGGTGGCTCGTTAAAGCCAATGAATACAGCACCTATTCAGCCATTGGTCATGGTGGGCAGTATATGATGACTATTCCAGAACTGGATATTATTGTTGTTCTTACTTCACAAAGCCAAGGAACAACACCTGGTGCACATTTTACAAGTATTGCCAGCTTGGTAGAAGACTACATTTTTGGAGCTTTGGAAGAATAGCCAAAGGAATTCCAGAAATTAATCAGAAAAATCTAAAAGATGAAAAAATATTATATCAACTTAACAAGAAGGTTGCCTGTAGGAGCGATCCTTCTGTTTATCCTTACCATGGGAACAGTGATCTCCTGTTCCGATGATGATACTTTGGAGGAAATAGAGGAAGAGCTTAGGCAGGATGCTGTAATTACTTTTGAACCATCTTATTTTGGTCAAAGCTTTTATACAGCGCCAGATTCAACGCACACATTTACGGTACAAATTAATAAAGGGGAAAGAACTGCTACTGAATTCCGAGTATATGAAAAGATTATATCTAACGGAGTTTTGGAGCAGGAGCGTACAGAACTTTCATCTTTCACTAAGCAATTAAGTGGAGCTGATGATGAGGAGATTCTTATAGAATACCATGTTTCCGAAGAGAGAAAAAATAACGACAAGATCACCCTCGAATTTATGGTTGATCAGGAAGAAGGATCTGTTTCTGAAGCTTTAATTATAGAAGTTCAGGAAGAAGAACCGGAGGAAGATTCAATTCAGGAGCTCAATGACCTTATATATTACACACAACTGGCTCTGGGCGGGCAGGATAACGCTCAGACCGGTAGCTTCTTTGATGTCGAAACGGCTACTGATTTTACCTTGCCAGAAGCAAGCAGTAATCAGGAACAAATAGATTTTGCCATGTTAGTCGGAGCTTCCACAGGAATTAATTTCCTTGTTCCGGCAAACAGTGGATTCCAATATTTTGGTGCAGAAATAAGGGATGCTGTTTATGATGGCTGGGATACTAAAAATGATGGTGAATTCGTGAATATAGGAAATATTGATTCTCAAGAAGTCTTTGAAGGACTGGAATATTCTGCACAAATAATAGAAGCATTTGAAACTGCGAAAGCAACTATTGGAGATACACCGGGCTACGTGGAAAATGAAAACGGACCCGGAGACCGAATTAGACAGGTACAGGTAGGGGATGTTATTTTCTTTAGAAGCGAATCTGGATATATTTCTGTACTTCTGGTCACTTCCATGCTTCCTGATACAGGAGGATTGGTGGAGTTCGAAATGAAAACGGCTGCCGATCCAAATGCTGAACCCCAGGACCCGGATGATGGGGATGGTGGAGATGATGATGACGACAATGAAGATGGGGATATCGCTTATTTTGATGCGGTCGAAATTGGAGGACAGGAGCATACGGAAGTTGGTAGTTATTTCAATATTTCCAGCCAGTCTGCTTACAGTCTTGAAGATGCCACGGCAAACCAATCAAAGATTGACCTTATCATGTTGGTAGGGGCAAGTACCGGAGTTAACTTTCTAGCACCTTCCAGTAGCGGATTGCAATATTTTGGATCAGAGATCGAAGATGCCGTATATACCGGTTGGACGACCAAAAATTCGGGACAGTTCGTAAATATTGGAAATTCTGGAACAGCTGCTGTTTTTGAAGATATATCTTCAGGAGCAGAAATGCAGGCAGCCTTTGATACAGCCCTTGCAGAAGTTGAGGATATGGATGGGTATGTTGCGAATGAAAATGGTCCCGGTGATCGCATTAGGCAGGTAAAGGTAGATGATGTTATCTTCTTTCAGGCACAGGACGGAACTTTAATAGTGATGAAAATAAATCAATTGGCCACTGATAATGCTGGATCTGTAATATTTGAAATGAAGACAGTAAATTAGCCAGAAGTAATGAAGCCTGCCTGTGAAACCACAACGCAGGCTTCTTCTTTTCTATGTAAAATCTAAGAAAATTGAACTATGAAATATTTTAAAAGTAATTTTTTACTTATTCTCCTAATCATTTTAGGAGTTTCTTGTAAAGAATCCCAGAGTGATAACAGAAACACGGCACAAAATGCCGAGCAGGAGGAGGAGCCAATTGTAGCCAGTATCTTAAATGATAAGGAATCCTTCTACTACATAAATTTTGAAGATTACCCTGAAAGGGAAAAAAGCCTTCCTATAGGGGTTTTTGATTCTGGTACTGGTGGTTTAACTGTTTTGGACGCCCTCGTAAATTTTGATAAATACAATAATGACAACAAAGTGGAAGGAAGTGACGACCTTCCAGATTTTACTTCGGAAAAGTTCATCTATCTCGCAGATCAGGCCAATATGCCCTATGGGAATTATTCCAGTGAAGAAAAAACAGCACTTTTAGTGGAACACATCATTAAAGATACCCAGTTCTTACTTTCCAACAAATACTATAGGGAAGGGGAACAGGAATATCAGGAGGATAAACAACCTGTTAAATCTATAGTAATTGCTTGTAATACGGCTACAGCATATGGTAGTGAATTTATACGTGAATTTGTGGATCAAACTGGTATTGATCTAAAAGTAATTGGTGTTATTGATGCAGGAGCGCGAGGTACCCTTGCTACTTTTGAGAAGAATGAGAATGGATCCATAGGGGTTATGGCCACTGTAGGTACTATTGCGTCCAAGGGATATGAAAACACCCTTTTAAAAGTGAAGAATGAGTTGGAATATACTGGTGACATTCAGGTTTTTAACCAGGGAGGACACGGAATTGCCGAAGCAGTGGACGAAGAACCCGACTTTATAAACCGGGAGTTGGATGAGCCCCGGGAGGATTATCGTGGACCTTCATTGGACAATGCGGAATTCCGAATAGATAAAACTTTAATGGACGTATATAATTTTGATTTTGACCATGGGAAAATGTTGTGCGACAATAAAAACACAGATGATTGTCAAATACTTCAAATCAATGATTCAGAAAATTATGTAAGGTATCATTTGGTTAGTCTTCTGGAAAAGATAAGAACGGCAGAGAATCCCCAGCCTCTAAAAGCCATCGTTTTAGGCTGTACACATTATCCATATCTTACTTCTGAAATAGATGAGGTACTGGATGAATTGTACAATTATCAAAAGGACGGAGAATATATCTACCGTGAGTTTATGCAGGAGGATATTGCAATTGTAGACCCAGCGGTGAACGTGGCAGACGAGCTTTATGTTTATATGAAAGAACAGGACCTTTTTAATCCAGCCGGGGACATGAATAACTCTGAATTTTACATAAGCGTACCCAATACCAATAATCCAAATGTGCAGGTAGATGAAAAAGGACGGTTTCCTTATGAATACAAGTATGGAAGAACAGAGGGGGAAATACAGGAATACGTGCAGGTGGTGCCTTTTAGTAAAAACAATATTTCTGAAGAAACTCTGGACCGTTTTAAAAGTTCCATTCCTCAAACCTATAGTTTAATTGAAGAATTTAACCGTTCAAACCCAAAAGCCGGTTACCTGGAAACTTCAGCTAGAATTCAATAGAATGAGAAAAATAAAAAGATATAGCCGAACTATTTTAGTAGCTTCTTTCGCCCTGTTTTTCTGCACTGCTATAAAAGCTCAAAGTGACCTGGATCTTCTTATAACTGGAGCTAAAGTGTTCACTGGTAAGGAGTTTGAGAATTTGGATGTAGGTGTAAAGGGAGAGAAAATAGTTTACGTTGGGGTTCCACAGCAAGAATTGAAGGCCAACCATTCTTTAGATGCCAGTGGTTACATACTTTCACCCGGGTTTATTGACCCACATACCCATTTAACCTATGATCTTTCCAGGGAAGATCGTAAGGCAAACCTACCTTACCTTATGCAGGGGGTAACTACTATAGTAACAGGGAATGATGGTTCCAGCCCTATCTTTATTGGTGATAAGCTTCAGGAATGGGAAAGGAACGGAATTGGTACCAATGCGGCATTACTTATAGGGCATGGTTCGGTAAGAAAAGAGGTATTGGGACTTGATGATGTACAACCTACCGTAGGGGAGTTGGAGGAAATGAAATCTTTTGTTGCCCGCGCAATGGAAGAAGGAGCTTTTGGAATTTCCACAGGATTGTTTTATTCACCTGGGAGTTATTCGAATACAGAAGAAGTAATTGAACTTTCCAAAGTAGCTGCGCAGTACGGAGGGATCTACGATACCCACATGAGGGATGAAAGTAGTTATACTATAGGGCTTATAAAATCTATAGAGGAGGTTCTCGAAATAGCAGAAAAAGCTTCAATTCCGGTACATATTTCCCATATAAAAGCCTTGGGTAAAGATGTGTGGGGCAAAAGTGCTGAAGTAATAGAAATGATAGAAGATGCACAGCAACAGGGATTGGAGGTAACTGCTAATCAATATCCGTACCCGGCGTCGAGAACAAACTTGATTTCGGCAGTTATTCCCCGTTGGGCAGAAGACGGTGGGTATGAGGCTTTATTGGAACGATTCGATAACCGTTCAAATAAGGACAGTTTACAGGCAGGAATTAAGGAAAATATAAGGAGAAGGGGAGGTCCCGAGACCCTTATCTTTTCTTCTGCTGAAGATTCTTCATTGAATGGCCGTTCCCTCGAAGAAATTGCAGAAAGCTGGCAAATTAATCCTGCTGAAGCAGTGGTAAAAGCCCTAAGGCAGGATGATGGTATAAGAGTGGTCAGTTATAATATGACCGATGAAGATTTGAATAAGTTTATGAGTCAGGACTGGGTTATGACCGGGTCTGACGGTACTCCCGGTCATCCACGGAAATTTGGTTCTTTCTCTATAAAAATGAGAAAATTCTATGGGGAAGATAAAATTATGGATCTACCCTTTTTACTCCACAATCAATCTGCTCTTGTAGCAGAGACCTTTGGCATTGAAAAAAGGGGGGAAATAAAAGAAGGTTATTATGCCGACCTGATCCTTTTTAAACCGGAAGAGGTAAAGGATCATGCTACTTTTGAAAAGCCATCAAAACCTTCCAGCGGAATGTTCCTGGTGGTGGTGAATGGAAAAGTGGTCATTAAAGAGGGGGAGTTTACAGGAGAACTTGCTGGAAAATCCTTGCGTAAATAAAAGAATATAAAAATCAAACAAAAAAATAATGATTAAAAGATTCCAACTGCTAACCTATTTATTTCTTGCAATAAGTGTAACGGGGTGTGCTGATTTTAAATTATTTAAAGAAACTGATACCAGTGGAAAAACAGCCATTGCAATGAAAGGAATGGTGGTGACCGCTCATCCCGAAGCTTCCCGGGTGGGTTACGAAATTTTAAAGGATGGTGGTAATGCCATAGACGCTATGGTGGGTGTACACTTTGCCCTTGCCGTGGTATATCCCTCTGCCGGGAATCTGGGTGGTGGTGGCTTTTTGATGTACAGGGAAAATACAGGAGAAATTTCATCCCTGGATTTCAGGGAAATGGCTCCGGGAGCAGCGCATGAAGATATGTATCTGGATGAGCAGGGTAATGTAATTGATGGAGAAAGCTTATACGGGCAAAAAGCATCTGGGGTGCCAGGTTCTGTGGATGGCATGTTTACAGCACATGAAAAATATGGATCAATGTCTCTGGAGAAATTAATAGAGCCAGCTATTCAACTGGCACGAGAAGGGTTTCAGATTACTGCACATCAGGCCAGTAATTACAACAATTTGAAAGATAGATTTTTAGAATATAACCGCAATCCTGGTACGGTAACTTTGATTAAAAATGAAGAGTGGCAGGAAGGCGACCTTTTGGTACAGGAGGATCTAGCCAGAACTCTTACCCGTATTAAAGAAGATGGAAGGGCAGGATTTTATGAAGGAGAAACTGCAGAACTGCTTGTTGCAGAAATGAAGGCAGGGAATGGGATAATAACTATGGAAGACCTAAAGAACTATAAATCTGTATGGAGGGAACCTGTTACAGGGAATTACCGAGGTCATAAAGTATATAGTATGGCACCTTCCAGTAGCGGTGGCATTGCTTTAATTCAGCTTCTGAAAATGTCGGAACATTTTCCGTTACAGGACTATGGTTCCAAAACAGCCACAACAATTCATCTAATGACAGAGATGGAAAGAAGGGTTTATGCAGACAGGGCAGAGCATCTGGGTGATTCCGATTTTTGGGATGTACCATTTGATGAACTTTTGAATGATAATTATATAGCAGATAGAGTAAATGAAATTGATCTGGAGAGTTCAACTAACAGTGAGAACGTAAGGCCAATGGAATTGGATAATATTACTGAAAGTGAAGAAACCACGCATTATTCAATTATTGATACCGAAGGAAATGCTGTATCATTGACCACCACTATAAATTCGGCATACGGATCAAAAGTTTTTGTAGAAGGGGCGGGCTTTTTAATGAATAATGAAATGGACGATTTTAGCAGCAAACCCGGAGTCCCTAATAAATATGGTTTATTGGGAGGGGCTGCAAACTCGATACAGCCTGGGAAACGAATGTTAAGTGCCATGACACCAACCATTGTTGAGAAAGATGGGGAGTTGTTTATGGTGGTTGGTACACCTGGCGGATCTACTATTATAACTTCAGTTTATCAAACTATAGTAAATGTAATAGACCATAATATGAGTATGACAGAAGCCGTTTCAGAAAAGAGGTTCCATCACCAATGGAAACCAGATCAAATTTTCATGGAAGAAGGCGCTATAGAAGAAAATGTCATCCATGAATTAAACAGTATGGGGCATAAGGTAAAAAGCCGAAGCTCTATAGGAAAGGTTGATGCCATTTTAATCAGGCCAAATGGTTCTTTTGAAGGTGCCGCAGATCCTCGTGGGGATGATTGGGCTATTGGTCTATAATGATTTAGAAATATTTTTCCGGATTCAAAAAAGATCATTTTGAAAAAAGTTGTCATTATTGGTGGTGGGATTTCTGGTTTATGTTCCGCCTACTATCTACTTAAAGAAGGGTACGAGGTAACCCTTCTGGAGAAGAAAGATTTATCGGAAGGAGCCTCGGTCGTTAATGCAGGATATAACACACCTCGTCACATAATTCCACTAGCCGCCCCTGGAATGGTAAACCAGGGGTTAAAGTGGATGTGGAAAAGTACAAGTCCATTCTATATTAAACCGAGATGGAATCTTGAATTTTTCGATTGGGCATGGAAATTTAAGAAGTCGTCCACTAAAGCCCATGTGGAGCGATCAATTCCTGTTTTGAAAGAGATCAGTCTTAAAAGCAATATCCTTTATGAAGAAATCCTTGAAACTGTGGATTTTGATACACATTATAGGAAAGATGGACTCCTAACAGTATTCCAAACAGAAAAAGCTAAAAAGACAGAAATTGAAAAAGGGAAAATGATCCAATCCGAGAATCTTGATGTGGAAGTACTGTCCAAAAATGAAGTTTTGGACATGCAACCTGTTCTTGATGAAAAAATCTTAGGTGCAGTTTACTATAAATGCGATGCTCATTCTACCCCAGGGGATTTCATTAGTCGATTTGGAGATTGGCTTACAAAAAATGGAGCTGATTTAATTTTCAATGAAGAAGTTATTGAGCTGATAAGAAAAGGGAATGATTTAGTCAGCGTGAAAACCAGTAGCAGGAATTATGAAGCCGATTTATTCGTTCTTGCTGCTGGTAGCTGGTCTCCTCAACTCACCAAAACGCTCGGCCTAAAGATCCCAATCCAGGGAGGAAAAGGTTATAGCATGGATGTTTACAGGGAAACCGGAATAACTCTGCCTGCCATTTTAGCTGAATCAAAGGTGGCTGTAACACCAATGGATGGTTTTACAAGGTTTGCAGGTACTATGGAATTTTCAGGAAATAATGATATTATTAGAAAAGAAAGAGTTGGGGCCATAGCAAAGGCTGCAAAGGATTATTATAAGAATATCGAACTTACCATGGAAGAAATGGACAATGCACGCTCAGGTTTGCGACCAGTTTCCCCGGATGGTTTACCTTTTATTGGAAAAACCTCCCGTTATAACAATCTTATTATAGCGGCAGGCCATGCTATGATAGGTTGGAGTTTGGGAGCGGTGACAGGCAAATTGGTCAGCCAGATTGCCACAGGTCGAAAACCTTCTGTTAATCTTTATCCTTTCAGACCAGATAGATTTTTTTAAAGTTTGGAAGGATTTTCTTTCTTATTGATTTTTGGGAAATATTCCAGTGGTTTTAAGAAGTGCAAGCTAATGCTGGAGACTTTTATTTAGAAAACAGTGGGGAATTCTGGTCTTTGAATTTTAAACTCCACTAAGTTATTAATCAGGTGAGGTTTAAAGGCCTCTTTTGAGCAATACCCATCAAAAGAGCAAAGCAATTACATATTGACCATCTGTAACTCAGCCGTAAATCGAGCAGTCTCTCTGGAGGGAGAAAACCAGCGGGTAGCATTTTTTACACAGTTAAACAGTCCGGTGTAAAGGATTACCTATTTTCTAGATGAACCTTCCGCAGGATTACCCAGTGACAATATTCCTGTACTGGATAATATTCTAAAGAAGCGTATAGAGAAAGAAAACATTTTCTATACTTTTAATTAGAATAGGTTTTCCCTGCGAACGAAATAATGAAATTATTGTATTACTTCCACAAAGATGTCGGGTTTTGGGGTTGAGTTTTCCAGATTCTGTCGATAAAATCCGGAAGAGATACTTATTATTTGACCTAAATAATTTTCGAAAAGCAAATGAGGGAAACCTTTAGATTCAACGGTAGTGACTTTTCCCGTGCTCAAATTGTACAACTGAATTTTTCTTTCAAAAGTTGACTCGTTTCCGGAGTAATCATCGGGATTATTACTGGATCCTAAAATCAAATTTCCGTTTCTGCTGATGCCGGATGGGTAATATGGTTTCTCAAAAGAATCTTCCAAGTTAAAAGAGTTGGTGGAGTATAACCTGTTTTCAAGAAGATTCACTACGTAATCTCTTTCCGGGCTATAAAGGGTTTTCTTTTTCCATCGGGATTTTATAGGAATGTTTACAAGCTGTTGATTAGATATTTTACCTGTTGAACTAATCGAAAATTTGAAACTTTGAGGTTCCTGAAAATATCCCACAAGTATCTCATTCCCTTTTAAAGGAATCAAATGATAATTACCATTACCGAAATGAGTACTGAAATGTTCTTTTTTATCGATAAATTCCAGGTTTGCATTCGTCCGTTTATAAGTAAAAATTGCTTTGCTGGTGGTAAAACAGAAAATGTTATTTCCTAAATAGGCAAAGTCATCGTAACCCCCTATATTTTCCGGAGCGAGTTCATACTTATAGTTGAGGTCACCAGCATCATATACATCTAGTTTAGTTCCCTGAGGAAAAAATAGCTCCTGCCCATTTTCAGTGGAATAAAGACGCATCTCAATACTGGTACCTCCACCTGGTAATTTGTTAGCCTTAGCCGAGATTTCATTGGAGTGATAATTATATTTTACGAGATTGTAGTTTTGACCATTCACTCTGCCGTAAAAAAAGATTTCCGGCTTATCCTGATCCATAGATACAAAATCTACAGAATCAAAATTCAAAACTTCAGGATGTGTCCATTGCAGCTCCCAGGCATTACTGTTGGTATTTGTTTGGAAGCTAACATTTCCGAATATATCAATACATATAGTTACTTTTCCCAGTACATGCAGGGTGACGTTCTACGGTACAAAAAGGTACATTAAATTGACAGGGGATTTAGCTATGAATATTTTCTCAAATTTTCAGTAATAAATTCACCAGTTAGTTCCCTTTTCTGCTGTTATCCTGTAGCTATAGCTTTTAATTTCTTACATTCGTTTTGATATAACGAGTTAGTGTTAATGTACAACATTCTCCAAAAATTAATTACAGATAAAAGCCTTCTAAATGAATAAATTATGAGAATATTTATTTGCCTGTTTCTAATTTCAAGTTCTCTTTTTGCACAAACCATATCTAAAACATCTAATTCCTCATCACTGAAGCCACGTTTGGTTGTTTTGACCGATATCTCAACCTGGGAACCAGATGACCATGAATCACTGATCAGGCTTATGGTTCATGCAGATATGTATGAAATTGAAGCAATTATCATTTCAACTGGCTGGAGTATAAAGAATGTTGATCATGTGAATCATTTTAAAGAGATTGCGACCGGGGTAATAGATGCTTACCAAAAAGATTTACCTAATCTGATCAAACGTTCAGATCAACATGGATTTTCTCAAGACAATGAGAAGCAGGAAATTGGATACTGGCCCAGTGCAGATTACCTGAAAAAGCGTACCATGTTTGGTAGCAAGTTAATGGGTATGGATAAGATTGGTGCCGACAATAAATCGGAAGGTAGTAATTTTATTATCCAATTGGCTGATGAAGATGATGGTCGCCCCCTTTGGGTAACCTTTTGGGGAGGTGGGAACACACTGGCTCAATCCATTTGGCAGGTACAGGAGAACCGAAGCAAATCAGAAGTAGAAGCGTTTCTGAAGAAGCTGCGAGTATATGCAATAACAGACCAGGACAGACCTCAAAAATCAGATTTTGAAAGCAGTTCGCACGCCTGGATGCGTTACAATTTTTCAGATGATCTTCTTTTCATATGGGACGAATGTGCATGGAAATTTCAGAATGGCACTGGAAAAAGCAACTGGTCAGAATATGAAAAAAACATTCAGAATCATGGAAAACTGGGAAGTCAATATCCAAAATACAAATATGGCGTAGAAGGTGATACACCATCCTTTTTGCATGTTCTGCCAAACGGTCTCAACAATCCTGATGAACCGACTCAAGCCAGTTGGGGCGGCTATTCCAAATGGGGTTCAGGAGAAGATAACATTTACTCCTATGTGAATTATAAAGGAAATGGATACGATACTTGTAGGAAGTATATGGACCATTTTTATCCTGCTATTTTTAATAATTTTGCTGCAAGAATGGATTGGGCAAAAGAAGGTGATGGTAATAGAAATCCTATTGTTGCCATTGATGGTGACCAGAGTATAGACATTCTTACAAAAAAACCTCTTCAGGGAACTACTGTTGTTCTTGATGCATCAGCTTCTTCTGACCCTGATGGTGATACTCTAAATTATAAATGGTGGATCCAACCCGAAGCAGGCACCTATAGTGGCACTGTTAACATACAAAACAGTGATTCAAATAAGGCCACATTAGAAATACCAGCGAATTCTGCTGGGAAAAATTTTCATGTAGTTTGCGAGGTTACAGATAACGGAACACCCGAATTAACCAGTTACAGAAGAATAATTTTTGAACCAACAGAATAAACACTACCGCTAACGCCGATAATATAACTTGAATTGCCTTAGAACATGACTTAACTAAATTACCCTGCACTTGGCCAATACAGAAGTTTTCTTTCCAGACAGGATCTGGCCTTACCGAATTTTGAGGTGTAAACCAGGTACACGGCCATTGTAACATGTTGAAAAAAGGCCACAAAATATTACCAAATATTTAGTCATTGCTTTTTTTGATGAATTTTATGCAATAGCTTTTTTATGGAAATAGGAAAATTAAATTAATTTGGCTGAATGGGAGTAGCTCTTCTTAAATTAAAAATTACTCTCGAAATCACCAACGAAGGTAAAATATGTAAATATTTACCCTTGTTGAATAAACCGAAGTAATTTTTACCCTTATATCAATGAATACTATTTTTAAGACACTGATATCTGTGGATTCTCACGCGCTATCATTTCAATAAATGGGATGTTGTGAGCTGCATCGCCACACCATGGTTATGTAATAATAACAGTGTGCTTTTGGATTAATTTTTTGACGACTTCTACAATTTCATCTCATAATTTCCCTGTTTGGAACCAACGGTTCATACGTGTCCAGTTCAACTTTGTATAATCCACGTAGGCCGGATAATCATAAGGGAATTGATGTTCCTCAACAGGTTTACTGAGAATATACCCGGTTCTAACTTTTTTTATAAAGTTTGAAGATTCTTCAATAAATTATTCTTAAATTTTTATTAAAAAAGTCATACCTTGCTTAACAATTCCTGCTACCCTACGAGCGAATTTAAATCTAATTTCATTTAATTAATTACAAATGAAAAAAATTACGCTTGTATTTTTAATCGTATTATCAATCATTCCGAAAAACATGAATTCCCAGAATGAAGGTGAAGCTATTGCCGCTATTGCCGGGGGTTTATTAGCTATTGGTGCCGGGGTAGCAGCGGTAGAACAAATGAAGGAGCAGGCAGAATTAACTGCTACAGAATGGATACTCTCCAACCAATCCGATATGGAAAGTTTTTCACTTAAAACTTTGGACTTTGATGGCAAAAAATTAAAAGATATCTCGTCAGCTTCAGTTATGACTTTCAAAATTCAGGAATTTGAGCCATCGGACAAACCAAAACTTACCGGAAAAAAGCAAATACTCTTTGCTTTTACCAGTCGCGGTTGGATAAGCGAATATGGAATTGATTTCAGTAAAGTGCAGTGGCATCTTATAGATTCTGATGAATGGATGAATATGATGATAGCTTATTCTAAAGTAGCTTCAGAAAAATCTAACGAAGATTTAATTAAGGAAACTCTTAAGGATGGTAAGATTGTAAATAAAGGTGTGAAGACGAAAAAGGGGGAGGATATTCCATTTTATAAACTGGACGGTGACATGTATCTGGTCTCAAATTATTCTCCGGAAATGAAAATAATTTATAATGAAAAATCACTGGGAATTTTCCTGAAGGAAACTCGAGATTTAGTTCAGATTAGTAGAGGAAGCATAATTGAAATTCATGATTTCTTTAATGGTGGTTAGGGTCTGTAAATTAAGCTCTGTCTGATATTTCAATTCCTCTGGGGCAAGCTAGTCCCAGAGGAATTGGCATTTATGGCCAGCGGTAACCGGTCTCAAAAATTAATATAAAATTGCTGAATCGTAAGGCTCCAGTTATGCCTTGGATAAAACTTGTGAGATGAGCTAAGGTTTTTTCTAATTGATATAGCTTTTGATATAGTTGTTTTATAATAATAGCTCTTTCATGGTGCAATTGTGAAAATTTAATTTTATTCATCCTAAAATAAATCGTTGAATTGCTTCTCATTAAGCTCAAATTTTAAAAAGGAAAGCTTTAAGAATTTAATGTAAAGGTAGATAAGAATTGAAAACCCTGTAAGAATCATAATTATTGAAATAATAGATAATCCTCCAGGTATTGCGTATTTTTTTCCTAGCACTTTTTCTAGTAAATAGAGATATATGTTAGGTGAAAGAAATGTTATCCCTATAGTTAGAAATAATCCAGCTGTTCTAAACAATAATGAGCCAAAAAAAATTTCACTAACGCAACCAAAAAGTTTTAATATAATTCCCTTTCATTATTGGCTAGATTTAAATTGAAAATATACCCTATCCTTAAAAGAAATTTTTATCCAATAAATAATTCCAGTTCACATGGAAATCAAGCTTTAAAGTTTCACCTTTTTTAAGGTTGTAACTTTCTATAAAATAAACTCCTTCATCCAATTTTTCTAAGCCTAGTAATTTAGTCTCGCTTCCACCTATTTCAATTTTGTAGGCATCGGGTTCAGCAGTAAACAAATTTTGAAAGCCAATCACGGAAGAGAAATCAGCAACTAATCGGGCGCATAAAGTTTCCATTTCCATTTTGGAATAGAGGTCTTCGTTGTTTTCTTTGAATCCATTATAATAGGTAGTGGCTGAAAAATAATCATCGGAATTATCAACCATTTGGGAAATTACCTTTTCTTGAAGCATACTTGGTTTATCTGTAAAAGTCAGCTTTTTCCAGGGATGTAATATTCTTTGATCAACAATGCCAGATGATATGTCTCTTAAAAGGATATTATTGTTTTTTTGGTTGTATTTATTAAATCTGTAATAGTGGTATTCGCTATGAATATCATAGCTTTTATTAAGTCTTTTTATAAACCTACTATATATTGGTTCCTCACTTTCTTTTCGGATATGCAAATACTTAACATATACCATCTTTAATTCTTGAACTAATGGAACATTATTTTTTTCGGAAATTTCAATTTTTTTTATTTCATATTCCTTTTTTAAGGATTCTTCTAGATCGTGGTATTTTTCAATATTTTGTTGCTTTAGTTCAATATATTTTTCGCTGTGCTGATTTTTCAATTCTTGTAAGTCAGCAGCGTGTTTAGTTTTTAGATTTTCTGTGGTGTGGCGATAATATCTCCATTGGATAGCCAGTCCTGTTGTAATGACAGCGGCCATAGAGGTTAATACAATAAATATATTTTCCAGATTGAAAAGCTCTTCCATATCATTCAAAATATATTTTATCGAAGAGTGATTTGTCAGCCAAATTTTCCTGTAAGAGAAAATCTATGTCGTACGCATTGGGTCTATAGATAAAAGGTCTTCGGGGATATATGCGATCATTCACCCAAAAGTGGCTCCAGTAATGAGTGGTTGTTATAAACTTTTTTGCAAATTCAACCTCCTTAGCAGCCGGATATTTCTTTTCTATTTCTAAACAACCATCAATACATATATCAACATAGGATTGAACAATAGGAAATTCTTGGCATGGCAAATTTTGTTTTAGATCAGAAATATGGAAATTATTGATATATATCCAGATTTTTGAAGAACTATGGACATTCTTGAATAAGAATGTTACGTTGTTTGAATCTACCTGGACTCTTTGATAACCCTTTTCTCTAACATCTGTTATTTCTATTTCTTTTTCATTAACCTCATAGATTACCCCGTTAGTACTACAATTTTTATCAACAACACATCCTAAAAATGTAGTTGAAATTCCAGGACAGCCAATTCGGCCAAACCAGCCTCTTTTATAACCGTCTACAAGTACAGGTAAAACAGTTTCAGCCTCAGGTGTAGTCCTTAAACGAGATTCTTCCTCCATTAATGATCCATATCCGAAGATGTAATTCTTTGTTGCCATAGTAAAAATTATTCATCGGGGGATGTCGAAGTAAGATGAGGTAGGAGTGGTTGAGCAGAATCTTACTTCCTTAAAAATAATGTTTTTTATTTATATTATAAACCTTTGGAAGGATTTTATCCTTTTTATTATGATGCTTAATTATACCTAGTATTTTTTTGCTTAAAATTCCTAATGAATTATAGGGGTAGGGTGTTAACATTTCTGTAAGAAATTTCTATATTTACTGCACTAAACCTGTGTCCCTACCGCAGTATAATGACTAACTAAAATTTTAATGAATGGCAGCTTGTGCCCAATGCGGTTCTTATACAAAATTTAATGGAGGACTTTGCTACTCCTGTTACAAAGGCGATAACTCCAATGAAGTAGAAGTCTTAGATAAGGAACAGGAAGAAGCAAGGTTAGGTCTTTCGGAAAAAGATCGGATGTACCGCTATAATATGATTAAAGGTAGAATTGCCGAGACCTTAATTCAGGAACTATTCTTAAGTCTTAATTACAATGTATTCAGGTATGGGATGGAAAATACCATTCCTGGCATAATGGATCTTCTCAAGGGAGTGAATTCTGATGTAGCCAAATCTATTAGGAGAATGCCAGACTTTGTTATTCAAAATCCGAAAGATCAAAAAGTGTATTTTCTGGAGGTGAAATTCAGGGCCAGTGGAGAATTTAAACTAAAGGATTTACCTAAGAATTATCCTTATCACAATGCATTTATAATTTTAGTCTCAAAGGCACACATAAAGTGTATTACTGTTCCTGAACTTCAGGAGGGTAAAGAGATTACCCCAAAGACCAAAAATTATTTGGGAAGTAGAAAGGAATTTGATCTCGACAAGAACACTATTATCGAATTCTGCCAGTTCGCGGTGCAATTTTTTGAAGGGGTATAAACTCAGCAATTATGAATAACTCCTCCAAATTCTCTTTTTTAAAGTCTTCTTATCCCGAGCTCTTCAAAGTCAGTGAATTGTCTGAACGGCTGATCCACATTGATGCAAGTTCCTCATTAGCGAAATCTAGATTGTTTTCTGAGAAATTAACGGCTCTGATTTGGGAATTCGAGAATCTTGGTGGATTTGAGGGAACACAGGTTGAGCGGATTAATCAACTTTTCTACAGAAATTATATCCCAGAGATCATAAAAGATCTTCTGCACATAATCCGGAAATCGGGGAATAAAGCTACACATGATGGGAATAGTTCTGAACGCGAGGCGTTATTCATTCTGAAGAAATCTTTTCAGTTGGCAAGATGGTTCTACGAAACCTATGAAAATGATTACTTAGAACCTGAAGATTATTTTCTTCCTGCAAATGAGGAACAAAAGTCAGTTGAGAGACTCGAAGAAGAACTCGCCACTCTTTCGCAAAAGGTAAGCAACTATGAAGAAAAAATTGCTGCTTTTAACCAATCTGAAACTGTTGTAGAAGAGAGAAAGGAAAGATCCTTCCGGGCGGCAAAAAATCTTGGAAAGTCTGAAGCCGAAACTAGAGAAATCATTGATGGAAAACTGCGCGAGGCTGGATGGGAATGTGATACAGTAGAATTAAATTTTAAATCTAAGAAAACGCTTCCTGAAAAGGGTAGAAATATCGCTATTGCCGAATGGCCGTGTGAAGGTAAATGGGCAGATTATGCTTTGTTCGTCGGGACAAAATTATACGGACTTGTTGAAGCAAAAAAATATGCTACAGATATTTCGACCGATCTTCATCAGTCAAAAATATATGCCGCTTGTATAGAAGATCGTTCGGAAATTCAACTTTTAGGCACCTGGGAGAAATATAAAGTTCCGTTCTTATTTTCGACCAACGGACGTTCTTACCTGGAGCAACTCAAGACCAAAAGTGGAATTTGGTTTCTTGATATTCGCAACCCGCGTAATCATGCTGATGCTCTTAGAGGCTGGTTTTCTCCAGATGGGTTGGTGGAGCTATATAACAGGGATGTAGACAAGGCTAATCAACGGCTGCAGGAAAGTGATTATGACTATTTGCAGAGTAAGAATGGGCTGAATCTGAGATATTACCAGATCGAGGCTATAAAAGGAATTGAGAAAAAGATCATTTCCACACCTGAAGATAAAAGAGCTCTGTTAGTGATGGCTACCGGTACGGGAAAAACCAGAACAGTAATGGGGCTGGCATATCGTTTTATTAAATCGGACCGGTTCAAGAGAATTCTCTTTCTTACAGATCGTAGGTTGCTAGCCACCCAGGCATCAGACGGTTTTAAGGATAACAAGATTGAGAACCTGAACACCTTTGCGGAAACCTATCAGCTGGAAGAGTTAGGCACTTCGGTACCTGATTCTGATACGCGCCTGCATTTTGCCACGGTACAAAGTATGGTGAAACGTCTCTTTTACACCGACGGAGATCCTTTACCCATTGACACTTATGATTGCATCATTATAGACGAGGCACACCGGGGTTACAATCTTGATAAGGAAATTGATGAGGAAGATCTACATTTTAAAGACGAACAGGATTATGTGGGCCAGTACAAAAGAGTAATAGAATATTTTAATGCTTACATAATTGGACTTACGGCTACTCCGGCGCTTCATACTAAACAAATTTTCGGTGACCCTGTTCACAGTTACTCCTACAGAGAAGCTGTAATTGATGGCTTTCTTGTAGATCATGAACCTCCATATCTTATCAAAACAAGATTAAGTGAAGAGGGAATTCTTTGGGAAAAGGGAGAGAAACCTAAAGTGTATAATCCTGAAACAAATGAAATAGAGGAGCTCTCTGCGCTTGAAGATGAATTGCGAATTGAAGTTGAGCAGTTCAACAAACAGGTTATTACAGAACCTTTTAACCGGGTTGTGATAAGACAGCTTGTGCAGGAACTGGATCCCGAAAGTGATGAAAAGACATTGATCTTTGCCGTAAGGGATAGCCACGCAGATTTAATCGTCCGGCTGTTATTCGAGGAATTCTCAGCTATAGGTGTTGATGTTCCTGATTCTGCTATTGCTAAGATTACCGGCAACACTTATGATCCTGAAGATCTGACAAAGCGATTCAAAAATGAGAAATTTCCCAATATTGGAGTTACTGTTGACCTTTTGACTACCGGAATTGACGTACCCCAAATCACAAATCTCGTGTTTATTAGAAGAGTTCGTTCCCGAATTCTGTTTGAACAAATGATGGGCCGGGCCACCAGATTATGTTCAGATATAGACAAGCAGTTTTTCCGTATTTTTGACGCCGTACGTGTATATGAAGCTCTGGAGGATTATACTCAAATGAAAACAGTTTCCAACCCCCACGCTACTTTTAGAAAACTGGTGGAGGAGCTGGAACATATCGAAACTCCTGACAGGGCCAAGAAGCAGATGCAAAAAATTATTGCTAAACTGCAACGGAAAAAGAAAAAACTGGAAGCCGGCAGCCTTGAAGAATTTATGTATGTGGCGCAGGGGAAAAGTCCGGAGGAATTAATCGAATCCTTTAAAGCAGTTGAAGGAGATCAGGTGCAGGCAGTATTGTCGGGTTATGGCAAGCTATGGGATTTTCTTGATACAAAAATTTATAATCCAAAGGTTCAGTTGGTTTCCGATCATGAAGATGAGGTTTTGGGAGTTGAGAGAGGTTACGGAAAGGCAAAAAAACCTGAAGATTATATCGAAGACTTTAGAAGCTTTATAAATGAAAACAGAAACAGACTTGCCGCTCTTGAAATCATCTGCACGAAACCCACAGAGCTTGACCGCAAATCGTTGAAGGAACTAAAACTCGCACTTGATCAGGAAGGATATAACGCCCGTACCTTAAGCACCGCCTGGAAATCGACGAGGAACGAAGACATTGCTGCCGACATTATTTCTTTTATCCGTACCATGGCTCTGGATCAGGATCTGGTAAGTCATGAGCAGCGGATTCAAAATGCCATGGAAAAAATCAAAACCATGAGGAACTGGAATAAGATTCAGTTGCGGTGGCTTGACAGGTTCGAAAAGCAACTTTTAAAAGAAACAGTATTGACTAAACAGGATCTTAACGACGATCCCTTCAAGCGAGACGGTGGTTACCAGCGTCTTAATAAAATATTTGAAAATAATCTGGATGAGATCCTTGAAAAGCTAAATGAAAATCTATATTCGGCCTAAATCAAAGATCTTAAATCAATATCTCACAAATTAAATGAGCGCAGAAGAAATTGCCAATAAACTCTGGAACCTTTGTAATGTTCTAAGGGATGATGGAGTAACCTATCATCAATATTTAAATGAATTAACCTACATACTTTTTCTGAAGTTATCTGAAGTAAAAGGTTTTGAGGAGCACCTGCCGGAAGAATATCGCTGGAGAGGTTTTGTAAATGAAACAGATAATAATGAAGCCTTTGTTCGTTACCGGAAGTTCCTTGCAGAAATAAGTAACAAAACCAGCAGTGACAGCATTAAGGAAATTTATGCCGATGCTTCTACAAGTCTTCGGAAGCCGGTGAACTTCAATACTCTTGTCCAGGCGATTGATAAAATTGACTGGTATGAAGAGAATGACCGGGATGTGATGGGTGACATTTATGAAAGCCTTCTGGAAAAGAATGCCGGAGAAAAAAAGAGTGGGGCAGGGCAGTATTTTACCCCCAGACCTCTCATTAATGTGATGGTGGACCTCTTAGTTCCGAAACTGGGAGAAAAGTGGAATGATCCGGCAGCGGGAACTTTTGGTTTCATGATCTCGGCAGATCACTATTTACGGGAGAAGCATGATGAATATTATGAGCTTTCTGAAAAGGAAAGAAAATTCCAGGAAGAGGAGGCATTTAGCGGAGTGGAACTGGTGGGAGATGCCCATCGCCTGGCATTGATGAATGCCCACCTGCATGGAATGGAAAGCAAGATCTATCTGGCAGATACCTTAACTGAATTTGGCAAAAGCCTGAAGAACTTCGATGGAGTATTAGCCAATCCTCCTTTTGGAACCAAAAAAGGCGGAGAGCGTCCTACCCGTGATGATTTTACTTTTCCAACCAGCAACAAACAGCTCAATTTTTTACAACATATTTACCGAAGCCTCAAAAAGGATGGTAAAGCCCGGGCAGCGGTTGTGTTGCCCGATAATGTTTTGTTTGAAGATGGCGATGGGCAGCGAATTCGTCGTGATTTAATGGATAAATGTAATGTACATACCATTCTTCGATTGCCAACAGGAATCTTTTATGCTGCCGGAGTAAAAACTAATGTATTATTCTTTACCCGGGGTACGACAGAAACAGGCAACACTAAAAATGTTTGGTTTTACGATATGCGCACCAATGTTCCAAATTACGGCAAACGCACTCCTTTTACCGAAAAAGCCTTTGAGGATTTTATTAAGGCTTACACAGGGGGGATAGGTTATGAGGAGGTAGAAGAAAAGTATGACGGACTGGTAAGCGATGAAATGCGGGAGAAAATTAAAGATGAACGTTGGAACAGAATTTCCCGAGAGAAAATTGCAGAAAAGAACGACAGCCTCGATGTAGGCTTAATTGTAGATAGTAGTGTAAGCAATGGGGATGATTTAGGAGAACCTGTTGAAATTGCAAAAGAAGCCCTGGCAGAAATTCAGGAAATTACAAAGCAGTTAAATGCAATGATAAAAGAGCTGAATTAATGGATGTTAATGCAAAAAAAGATTGGATTTTTCCTCAATTAAAAGAGCTGACTTCTTTTGTAATTGGTGGAGACTGGGGAAAAGATCCTTTAGTGGTAAATGATGAAGAATATGTCGAGGTTTATTGTATTAGAGGAAGTGAATTTAAAAACTGGAAGAGGGAGAAAGGTGAAACAGCTTCTTTAAGAAAAATTAAAAAATCCAGTTTAGAAAAAAGGGAACTTAGGAAAGGGGATATTCTACTTGAAATTTCTGGAGGAGGTCCAGATCAACCTGTTGGTCGTACTGTAATAATTGATGATGATGCACTTAATAGGAATGATAACTATCCTAAGGTGTGCACAAACTTCTTTAGGTTAGTAAGGTTTGAGGAAAATCTAAACAAGGAGTATATTAATCACTTTTTACAATACTTCTACCATTCTGGTGAGGTTGTTAAGTATCAGGGAGGTAGTAATAATCTTCGAAATTTAAAATTTAGAGATTACGAAACTATTAAAATTCCACTTCCACCTCTTCCTGAACAGAATCGAATAGTAGCTAAACTTGAGAAGCTTTTTGAACAACTGGAGGTGATTAATGACAGTTTAGATAAAATTCCGGTACTACTTAAAAATTTCCGGCAGCAGGTGCTTTCCCAGGCAGTTACAGGAAGGTTGACGGCGGAATGGAGGAAAGGTAAAGATATTCAAGAGTGGAGAGTTGTTCAATTAGGTGAATTACTAATTGATACACCTAAAAATGGAGCATATTACCCAAAATCAAAATATGGTGAGGGAGTCAAAATTATCAGAATTGATGCTTTTTATGAAGGTAAACTGAAATATTGGGAAAAGGTTCAGAAAGTACAAGTTCCTCAAAAAGATTTTGAAGCTTATTCTTTGAAGGAAGGTAATATTCTTATTAATAGGGTAAATAGTATCGACTACTTAGGAAAGTGTATGCTAGTAGAAAACTTACAAGAGCCTGCAATTTTCGAAAGCAATATGATGAGATTAATTATTGATGAAGCAGAGGCAGATCCTTCTTTTTTGAGATATTTCCTTACAAGTCATAAAGGGAAAAAAGAATTAAGAAAGAATGCAAAGCATGCGGTTAATCAAGCAAGTATAAATCAAACTGATGTAAAATCTGTTTTGGTAAACATTCCGGAAGTAGAGGAACAAAAAGAGGCGGTAAGGAGAATAAATATTCTTATGTCTCAAGCTGATGCCCTTGAAACGAATTATCTTGTTTTAAAGGAAAAAATAGGACAATTGCCTCAAACAATTTTGTATAAAGCATTTAAAGGAGAACTTATCCCGCAGTTGGAGAGCGATGGGGATGCGAGGGATCTGGTGAGGGAGATTGAAAATTTGAAATGTAAGGTATGATAGAAAGAAACATTAAACCCTCCTTTATTTTTTTTGTGGCATTAGTTATTGCTTTAATCTTTCTTAATCAAATTGCACATTTTATTGGAGAAATAGGTGAAGGCTTCTATAATCGGGATGCCATTATAGCTTCTATAATAATCCTTATAATTGTCTTTTTTAGCTATTATTATTGGCCTAAAATTAGGACCAACTATCTTTCAGATAGGCGAATTACATTAGGATTATTTTTAATAGGAATTATTTACCTGTTTTTACGATTCACTGATTCTGGTCTAATTTTGAAACCTTACGATTCCTTCTTTAAATATTCAGATGTTATATTATACCCAGTAGTGCTTCACCTTGTGGTTTTGGCTAAAACCTTTTTTAAAGAGTATAAGATAAATTCTGGTTTACAAACCGAAGGTAAGAAAAGTTATTTTCTTCAAGATAGTTTACATACCTCGGGAGAAATCGATAATGAAAAGATTCTTCTAAAACTCCAAGACTCCGTTCAGAACTTTAAACCGGAGCACTCATTTAGTATTGGAATTAATGCTGTATGGGGATATGGTAAATCAAGTTTTTTAAAAAAATTCGAAAAAAACTATAGTGAATTAAATGGTGATGCGGTTATATTTTGGAATCACATCTGGAAAAATAAAGGGGCGAATGCAATTATTGAAAACTTTTTTCAAGAATTGAAAGAAAACCTGAGCCCTTATTCTTCATCAATTTCTAGTAACATAGATAATTATGTTGAAGCAATTTTAAGTATCAGTCCTAATGACTTTTCAAAATACATAAAATCGGGAATAAGTATATTTTCGGAAAATGAAACTCTAGAAAGACACTTTCAGGAAATAAATAGAAACATACAAGTTATAGATAGGCAAATAATTGTGCTATTAGACGATTTAGATAGACTCGAACGAGATGAGATTATAAGTACCCTGAAAATTATTAGAACCATCTCTGATTTCAGTCATGTAATTTTTATTGCCGGTTACGATAGAGATTATATAGTTCAAACTTTAAAGATTGAAAAGAATAATTTTTTAGATAAAATTTTCAATGTAGAAATAAATCTACTGCCTTTTGATGAAACTTTAATTTCAGACGAATTGTTAACCTACGTAAATGAAGCATATCCTATATCTAATAATAATACAGACGTAAATGGATTTAATGCAGGTTTCAGGAACATATTTGGAGAAATCCAGGATAATAAGGAAGTGGATTTAACTATTGCGGACCTTGTTGAAGAAGATAATTGCGTTGAACAACCTCTGCGATATAATGATTTTTTACAAACTTATAGAGATGTAAAAAGATTTTTTAATGAATTCAAGTTTAATGCATCTTTCTTAGACAATGAGGAGGATGTTATAGCTGAGGAGTATATTTTACTAAAACTTTTGTTTTATAAATTCAGAAATCTTCAGAGTATTCTAATACCTAAATTACCTTTTCTTTTAAGCAAAGGAACTATTGATACCGAAAATAATAAAGTTCAGCAATTTGGAGGTGCGAGCCTTAGCAATGTATATATGTTCGATTCAGATGCAAAGGGTAAAATCAATGAATTATTAAAAACTCAAAATTTTTCAGAATCAGACCTTAGTATAATCAATTCAGTACTCTGCCGACTTTTCAAGAAAAGAACTCCTGATTACTACAATTCAAATATAAACTCCATCTCTAAAATCTATTTTACAGATATGTACCTCCGAAATAATATTGTTGGAGGTAAAGTATCTATTACAGATTTACAAAATGGCTTTAAAGAAGCAAAGTTATATGCGATTTCTAAGTCAATTTCTAACAATGTGAACCAGGCTCAATTTCAAATTAGTAACGAAATAAAGCAGTTTATCTTTAGTAATCCTCCAGTTAAACTAGATCAATTTCTTGACCAATTAAGATCATTAAATTTTCTTGTTCATACTAATACGTTTAGCGATGATCAATCAACAATAAACCTTATTAGAGAGGCCTATCATGCTTTTTATAACAAAGAAAAAACGTCGCTGATACCGGACTTAATCAAAGTTGTAAATAATGAATCTTCAGGATATTTAATCAGGTTGTTTAGAGAGGTGAATTTGAATTTGATAAGGGATAATAGCAATATGCATTATTCAAATAAAAAGACATATGCTAATTTAGAATTGGACTCTACGGACCTGAAGGAAATTCTTATTAGCAAGTTAAAGCATTTAATTTCTAATCAGGGAGATCCTGTTGAAATCTTTAATACCTATAGTCAACACGTTGAATTTTTAGCATTAGACAAACAAATATTACGATCTCAAAAAGGAAACGAACTCATTAAAAAGGATATCGAAAAAAGGTTTGTAAAGTATTTTAAGTCAAGTGTTTTTAAGTCCTTGAAAGGTGAAATAGATGATAATGAAGGGGAATTTGTTGGGTACTCACCAAATTTTTCCTTTGCTCAAATATTCTCGAATCCAAAAACTTTGGAAGCCCTACAATTAGATCCCCAGGATAAAGTTATTTACGACCGATTTTATAAAGAAGGCTGGGAAAACTTTAAAGAATTCATTCTAACTATTAATAAAAAAGATTTTAAAGAAACAGATGTGGATTGGGAAGGGGTGGAAAAAATGAAGAAGTTCATTTACGTTTACGTAGAGAATAATTGTGAGCCCTTAAATAAGGATAGATACGAGAAAATATATTCTGAACTCCCTTTTTAAATCAGTCGGCTTTTAATCTTCTAAAATAATAAGTTAATATTGATTTAGAAATGGTTGAAATTAAAGAATTACTTAGAATCACGGATAATTTGAGAATGAAGTATGATGATAAATTAGATTTTTCATTAGATGGTAGATTGGTGGGTGATATTGGAGAAGCATTGGTTTCTGAAAAATATGACATAGAACTTCATGGTAAAAATGCTCAGGTGTATGATGGATACCAAAGAGGAACCAACAAGAAGGTTCAAATCAAATCCAGTTTCAAATATAATTTTAACTATCCATATAGTAAGGATTTAGATTATTATATAGCTGTTCATATTGAACCAGATGGTGAACTTGAGGTGATTTTCAATGGTCCGGGAAAAATTGTTCATGATTTTTTAAAGGGAAGGAAGAGAAAGACCTATAAAGATATCTGGTACACCATTTCAGCGAACCATTTAAAAATGCTTAATGAGATGGTTAAAGAAGAAGATAGAATACATCCAATCAACACATAAGATTATGAAAGCAGTTGAGGAGGTAGTTAAAATAGGCTATGTCATCCAAAAATATTTGGAAGAAAACAATTTGAAAGAGGCTAAACCTAAAGATCTCATGCCTCTACTAATAAAAAAGGGGATTTTTAAACAGGATCATAGAGAGGGCTTGCCTTTAAGAGAATTACTTAAGCAATTGGAAAGGGCAGGTAAACTATATCTGATTCCTCAGGCTAGTTTTGAACAAAAAAACCAAAACAAATACTGGTTTTTCAATGCTCTGGAATTGTAGATAAAAATCCGAACAAGGGGAAATAAATCATTGATATGGCAGAAAGTAACTCAACTACAAATGTAAAATCAGAATTTGCCGAATGGCTTCTTAAACATGCCCCGGAGTCCTACACCTTCTACCTTGGTTCCTTTTCTAATTCTGTTTTGGAACGATTGGATGAAATCAATTCTTTTTTTCCTGATATAGATCTTTTTACAATAGAATTTAGTAACCCCGAAAAGATAATAGAGTATATAGAAAAGAATATTTCAAACAAGAAAGCTAGGTTGAGAAATCCGGCTTTTAGCCAATATGATAAGAAGAACAGCAATGGGATTCCTAAAGCTGTAATTGGAAAGAATAATTATTTAACTTTTCTAAAGCAGCGTTTTAACTCTACTCAGGAAAAACGTTATTGGATATTCCAGGGAAGTCCTGAAATATACGATATCGAAAGAGCCTTGCGTGCAGGACATCTTAAATCCTGGAAAGTTGCAGCTCATAAAGACAGAATAAAACCCGGAGACAAAGTTATTCTTTGGCAAACAGGAGAAAAGGCAGGGTGTTATGCTTTGGCTGAAGTTATCTCTGAGGTGGGAGATATTCAGGAAGAAAGTTATGAGAAACAGTATTATAAAGATCCTGTTTCAGCTTCAAAAGAAGAAGATCGGGTAAAAATCAAAGTTATCAACTATCTGGCAGATGATCCCGTATTGTGGTCTGACATTAAAGGATTACCCGATTTTCAGCATTTTAAAGCAGGAAATCAGGGAACAAATTTCACGGCTACCGAAGAGGAATATAATAAAATCAAAAGGATGTCTGTCAAGGTTTCTCATAAGCAATATTGGTTATATTCTCCAGGAAAACAGGCTAAGCATTGGGAAGAATTCTATTCAGAAGGAATAATAGCCATAGGCTGGGATCGACTTGGAGATCTCCAAAAATATTCCACAAAGGAAGAAGTTATTGAGAAACTTCAGGAATGGGAGAATTCCGATTCCTCTAAAAAGAACGATGCAACTGCTTGTGATGACTTTTTGAAAAAGGTAAAAAAAGGAGATGTTATCATTGTCAAAAAAGGTAAGCGAACGCTACTGGGCTGTGGTGTGGTAACATCAGATTATTTCTATGATGCCAAACGTGATTATTTTCAAAAATGCCGAGAAGTAGATTGGAAACAAAAGGGATCTTGGAATACCGAATTTGATATCGTGACAAAAACCCTTACCGATATTACTCCGTACAAAACAGAGGATCCAAATTATAATACTTATTATGAACGACTTCTGGGAATTATGTCAGGAGATAAGTCAGCGGCAAGAATGGATTATAGAGTAACATTAAACCGGATCCTCTACGGACCTCCAGGCACCGGAAAAACGTTTCAATTACAGGATAGCTATTTCAAAGAATTCACTGTTCAGGAAACTTCCCTGAACAGAGAGCAATACTTGGAAAACATAGTTTCAGATTTAAAATGGTGGCAGGTTGCTGCTATAGTTTTATTGGATATTAAGAAATCAAAAGTAACTGATATTGTTTCTCATGAGCTTTTGCTGATAAAAATAAAGCTCTCGAATAGTAAAAATCCTAACGCCACAATTTGGGGCTATTTACAGCATTATACTGATCCCGAATGTGAGTATGTGAAGGTCGCGGACAGGAGTTCGAATCCAATTTTTTATAAAGATCAAAATTCATATTGGGAAGTAAAGGAAGATCTTTTAGAGCAGTTTTACCCCGAAGCCTATTCCATTTTGGAAGAGGTGAAAAATTACCATCCCAATCCGGATAAATTTATAAAGAACTATGAATTTGTGACTTTTCATCAATCCTTTAGCTATGAAGATTTTATTGAGGGCATTAAACCCAATTTAGATGAGGAAGAAAACATTGTTTCGTATCGTATAGAAGATGGAATTTTTAAAAAAATGTGTCTAAAAGCAGATGCTGACAGGGAAAATCCTTATGCTCTTTTTATAGATGAAATAAACCGCGGTAATGTTTCGTCTATTTTTGGCGAACTCATCACCCTTATAGAAGATGATAAGAGGTTAGGAGAAGAAAATGAACTACGGGCAAAACTGCCGTATTCAAAAACTGAATTAGGAGTGCCGCCAAACCTTCATATCATTGGCACCATGAACACCGCCGACAGGTCAGTGGAAGCCCTAGATACAGCTTTGAGAAGGCGCTTTGTATTCGAAGAGATCATGCCTCGCCCCGAACTGCTGAGAAATATTGATTTTGATGGTTTCAGCCTGGAGGAATTATTAATTACGATCAACGAAAGAATAGAGGCCCTCCTGGATCGTGACCATACCATTGGGCATTCCTATTTCATTAAGATCAGTGGCGGAGATACCGAAGCACTTCAGAAGGCGTTTGAGAATAAGATCATTCCCTTACTGCAGGAGTATTTTTATCATGACTACGAAAAAGTTGCTCTTATACTCGGTGCCGGATTTGTGGAGCGAAAAGAGGGTAAAGTTAGCTTCGCGAAATTTCCAAAATTAGATCTTCCGGAAGTTCTACCGTCTTATCATCTTAAGGAAGTGGAGGATATAGAATCAGCTGTAAGAATCTTACTCAACCGGGAAGATGAGGCAGGGGAATAAGATCATCCAGGTTTTTGAGCATGAACTGCTGCAGGTAGGGGAGCAGTTTCAGCAAAAGCATTTAAAAGCCTTTTCTAAACTGAATGCCCTGCATAATGATATGTATTTCGATCTCCGGTACAACGGGATAAAATTTAAAAACTTTGTTGGTGTGATCCAGGTAGACGGTTTGACGGTCGAGATCCTTCCCAAGATCGATGCTGCTGAAACCAATGAAGTGCTATGGCAGTCTGTACTTATCGAAATGCTCAAAACAACCCGTAAGCTAAAGGTCCAGAAGGTGGGAAATGTGAATGTCTCCCGGCAAAACATTCACCTCCTCGATATATATTTCGAATGGTTCCTCAATGAGTTGGAACTATTGATCCATAACGGCCTAATTAAGCAGTACTACAAGCAAACAATGAATGTAAAGGCACTTAAAGGAAAACTGGAGTTCGCCGGCCACCTTAGAAAGAACCTGATCCACAAGGAATGTTTTTACACTACGCACCAGATCTACGACAAGGATCACCTCATTCACCGGATACTTTCTAAAGCTTTATATATTATAGAAGATTTTACGAAAGGTACTTACCTGTATTCCAGGTGTAAATCTGTCCGCCTAGATTTTCCTGAGGTGAAAGAGATCAAAGTAGATAAGACCACTTTTTCGAGAGTCAAAAAAGGTAGAAAAACAGCTCCTTATGCTACTGCTTTAGAAATCGCCCGTCTCATCATTTTGAATTATGCACCCAATATTTCTGCAGGAGATGAAAAAATGCTGGCACTGCTCTTTGATATGAACAGTTTATGGGAAGAATATGTACTGGCGAAACTAAAACAGGAGGCATCTTCACTGGAAAATGTGGAGGTGTACGGGCAGCAGTCCAGAGAATTCTGGCAGGGGATAACCATTCGACCTGATATCGTGGTGAAAAAGGATGACGAGTATTTTGTCATCGATACTAAATGGAAAAATATTCAGAATTTCAATCCGTCCACCCAGGACCTGCGGCAGATGTACGTGTACAATGATTACTGGAAGTCAGTACAGGCTATGTTACTCTATCCGTCGACGGAGAGTCGTGCACCTGAGTTCAAGCCGTTCGTGGGTGAAAAACATTATTGTGCTGTAGGACTATTGAATATAATTGAGGATGGGAAATTAAAGGGGGATTTGGGGAAGGAGATAATGGATTGGTATGTTTAAAGAATAGTGGAGGGTAGGGTGAATTACTTAAAAAAATTTTAACTGCTGTTATCTGAATTAAATTATTAAGTAAATTGCAAGGAATTAAAATCTATGGTCTTCGAAAATAAACCTCAATTAGGACTTGGTATTTATACTCCGTCAGAGATTGCCCAAATACTACGTTTGCCATATTATAAGGTGAACAGGTGGATTGACAAATATTGGGATGGAGAGTTGGGTCATGAATTCGAAAGAAGATATTCTTGGACAACTGAAAATTCTAAAGCTGTGAGTTTTCATACTCTTGTAGAATTTTATGTGATGATGCAATTGGCTGATGCCGGCGTAAAAACAAGGAAAGTTCTTGAAGCCCATAAAGAACTCTCTCAAATATTCAACACGAAATTTCCATTTGCACTCAAAGAAGTGCTGGATGGGATCAATACAGATGGTAAGCGAATTTTTTTTAGTGGAAATGGCGCCACAATCAATCTTGACGGTACTAAACAATTTAATCTTGAATTCATCAGGGTATTTTTCAAAAAACTAGATTTTGACGCAAATCATTTAGCTTCAAAGCTTTGGCCTTTAGGTAGGGAAAAATCTATTTTAATTGATCCCTCCAGAAAGTTCGGTCATCCCGTAATGGAGATGAAGAACATTTATCCTGAAACCATTTTTGGGCATTTTAAAGCAGGTGATCCAATAGAGTATATTTCTTTCGTCTATGAATTAACTGAAAAGGAGGTGCGGGATGCGATTGATTACATGAAAGCAGCATGATAATCTATCTAGATGAAAATATGCCCCGTCATCTTTCTGAAGGTTTTCATATACTTCAATATCCTGAAGGTTTTAAAACAAAGCAACTGATAGAGGTACGATATATCCCGAGTATTTACGGGGCAGGAGCAAAAGATGTTGACTGGATCCCAAAGGTTGGCAAAGAAAAAGCATGTGTCATTACACAGGATATCAATATCAATCGTAGAAAGCATGAGTTGGAACTTTACCGAAAACACAAAATTGGAATGTTTTTCTTAAGAGGTCCAAACAAAAAACAGGGGTTGAGTATTTGGCAAATGGTTGAAGCCCTCGCAAAGAACTGGTCAGAAATTTCTCAGAAGGTATATGTGGAGAAAAGACCATTTGCTTATACTTTTGGTTTAAAAGGAACATTGAAAAAGCTATAAAATAACTTGCGATGCTGTTTCCTGAAGTATAAAGAAAATGAACTGGAAGTGCAACGGGAATATTTAAAATTTTGGGACATCTAATCCAAGAAAGATAATAGACTCTATCTCTAAAAATTACAGATAACCTCGTTTTTTTTAAATAAAAAATATTTTTTCCAAAACCATAAGCTCTTATAGGTTGTAACAATTCTGGAATTTGGGTGCAAAAAAATGTTCAACTTCAAAAATATCTAATAAAATCACATTATAAGGTGCTGTTGTTCATATTGACTATGGAGACTTTATTCTTTTATCCCCTATAGGTTAGTACCCCACTATCAAACAGTAGCGCAACAATTAGGATAATATTGAGAATGAGCGATATAATAAAAACCACCACCGCCCAATTCGGGTAAATCTTTGCCTCCTTTATCATTTTTTCTATAAGCTCATAGATCTGTTCAGCTTTTGAATTTTGGCTTTCCAGGGCCTTTCTTTGATCTGCGAATTGATTTTTCATCTCGGACAGATCTATGGTGATCTTTGCTTTCTGTACTTTCTCCAGCCGTTTTACTGCATTATCGAAATCCTGGATTTCTGAAACCAGCAGTTCTGTAATTTCTTCAAGTTTTGCCATCTTTTAAAATTTTTAATACCCAATACCCCGGTCGATTTCTCTTTTAATTGCATGTTTTAGAATATTTACTACCAACCGGGAGGAGAGTTTTACTGTTTTATCCACCATCAAAAACTGCATGTTGTTTTTAACGAATCTTTCGACCCCTATAGTTGCGGCCATTTGTTTTCCAATATTTCCGATACTCAAAGAGCGGTCGACTGCACTTCCTTTCAGGTTGTAACCGTCAAACTCAAACCGGAAGCCCTGTAATTTTCCGGCCTTATTGATACACGGGATCACTTCCACTTTATTAACCTTCATCACTTCGATATATTCGTTATAAGATTTCGGACTGAATTGTTTCATGGTTAGATCATGCCGTCGTTTAATTTCAGCCCGAATATCTTTCAGGTTGAATTCTCTTTCCAATTGTACCTGTTTTACCGTGGTAAGGTTCATTTGCCCTGCAACATTTTCAGCCGATCGTTGGCTGCGCTTGCCAATGAAACTGTCGTTGTAGGCCACCCCTTTAAAGTCAATCCGGTTCACATATAGATGGATGTGTTTGTGCTCTTTATCCTGGTGTATAAAAGCTATGGCCTGCCGTTCTCCCAGTTTCATCTCTTTCATAAAACGGTTACATATTTCAGCCAGTCTTTTCCGGTCCAGATTCCGGCCATCCTCAATGGTAGGGCTAATGACGAATGACAAGGTGTTCTTTTTGCAATTGGTATTCATTTCCTGAATGAAGGCAAATTCCTGGCTTACCTCCACAGGATTTTCCCCTGCCAGGTGTTGACTGAAAACAACTTCGGCATCCTTCTCCTGATTCCAGCCATACATAATCGAGGCCTGCGTGTGTGCGATGGCTTTCCCTTTACCGATCATTTCTGTATGTTTTCGAGGTGAACTTTGATCTCATCAGCAAGCTGGTATACAGCCGTTGAAAGCTTCGGATCTTTTTTCCTGAACATGTTTCCTATTGCTTTGAAGTTGTTGTGGAATTTCACCAGGGTTTGATAGGCTTCCAGGTGCTCATCGGAAAGTCGCTCTTTGATGTCTTTTTCGGCTGCAACTTTTCTGCAATACTTGCTAAGGGATAAACCACTTCTTTTAGCCTTGACCTGCAGCAGCTTTTTTTCATAGACGGAACATCTGAATTTTACCAATTCCCTTTTCCCCTTAAACATCTCTTTTTTTTCATTGCGACCATCGGGAGCAAAGAATTTTGTGTCCACAGACACACATCTTGCCTTTAAATCCCAGGGATTAATATCCCTTACCGGCTGAATAATTTCCAGGTCTTCCGGTAAAAGGGAATCTTTGTTCTGGATTACTGTTGCAGGAACAACCAGTTTTGGTTGTAGCTCACGTTCAACATGTTTCATTCGATTTGGAATTAATAAGTTTTTCATTCAAATCTTTAAAGCCACAATAGGAGTGACGTTCATCGGTGGCTGAATCAAAAAGGTCAATAAGCATATCGGTTGCTTTATTTCCTGCAGGGTCGTTATCCAGGTATAGCCGGATGTGTTTATAGTTGGATAGGTATTTCCTGATCTTATGAGCAAAGCCAAGGGAATTCAGAATAATAACATCTGAAGCGTTTACCAGGTCTTCCTCCATAACTACCAGGGATAGAAAATCAAACATTCCTTCCGTGATTAATAAGGTGTTGTTGTTTTTCCGGAGATAGGAAAAGGATTTTGGAGAGCTGGAATTTTTGCAATACTGATTGCGCAGTTCCCATCCTCCGAGATGGTTTTGTAAACCTATCGCGAAATATGGTTTGGCTTTTATCCTATACCAGACTTGTTTACAATGTTGTTGAGCTATAGGAAAAGGAATGCCCCTGGCCTCCAAATATTTTAAAAGAGCAGGATGAGTAATAAAGCCTATATCGAAAATTTTTAACCCCTCATTGATATCCGCTGTACCCTGAAGTGGTTTCGGGCAAAAGAAAAAAGGATGGGAATCACTGGAAAGGAACTCTACTGCTTCTTCAAATAAACATTTTTTCAATGCCATTATTAGATCTATCACGTTTCCACCTTTTCCAAGTCCATAGTCGAACCATAGGTTTTTAATCAAAGAAACGCTGAAAGAGGCTTGGCTTTCTGACCGCAGGGGACTCAGAAACCAAGCTTCTTTTTCCGATTTTCTGGTGGGGTAGTGGCCTAATGTTGCGAGTATTTTTACGATGCAAACATTACGGGCACTTCTCCACGATAGTTTTTTGAAATTCATATCTTTTAATTTTTTAATTAATCCATTTACCCAGGCCTTGTAAAACCTGGTTTTTCTTTCTTTTTTTGCTATTGTTTCTATTTATCCCAATTACCCGGAAGTAATTGTGGTAGATAATTGAAGAGGGGAATTACCCTTACTTGAGCCCTTAGTCCAAGGGCTTTTTTAAGTTATAGGGTAAATGGGTAATCTATTTTTATAAAATTTCTAAAGGTGTGGACTTGAATTTTTGCCTGACCAGGTAGCCATAGACCCGGCTTTCTTTTGATTTTATTCTTTCATAACCCACAGATTTTAATGCTCTTCCCATACTGTACATATTGAGACGGGGATTTATACAGGCAAGCTGAATCACCAGGTCCGAAGCAGTTTTAAAATTAGCAGGATCAGAGCTCGGGGAATAGTATTTGCAAAGCAGCTCTTCTTCCATGGTGGTTTCCCTGTAGGTTCTATTCCTTTCTTCGTTTTCAGCAATGTCCTTTAAAGAGAGTTCCGGATAGAAATTTTCATCTATGTAAGTTAGGTTATAAGCCTGGGACCAGACTTTATCAATGTCAATTTCTCTGGTATATGAGAAATTAATGGTATTGTTCAGCTCAAAACATAACCAGCGTACAGAGCCTGTTTCATCATTGAGGAAGGTTGCACGATTTGTGGAGCCTATAAAGCTACAGGTCCTGTATAGTGTGGAATTCTTACGATCATAGGGTAAGCGTTCATTGATCATCGTTTTGGAGAAATAAGCCTTCAGGGCATTTATTTCCTTTTTTGCCAGGATAGACAACTCATCCAGGTTAATGATGAAATTTCTAGTCAGCTGGATCCGGGCATCCTTATCTGTAGTGATGTCTTCTGCAAAATACTTTGCCAGGGTAGGAGGGCAGAGGAACCTGCACCAGGTGGACTTTCCGGAGTTCTGTTGTGGATGTACTAAAACAAGACATTGCTTGTTGAAGTAATTTTTTTCCATGGCGCACCTGACCGTACGTACCAGCCATTTTTTAAAATGGTAAACAAAGAGTTCCGGTTCCTTTAAAGGAAGGTAAGAAGCCAAAGCCCTAATGTGGTCTTCCCCATGCCAATTGGGTAAAGTTTTAAAATACTCCTGGATAGGGTTAAATTTAGGCACGAAATGGGATCTTAAAAAGATCTCGAGTTTGGCAGGATTGACTTTTATATTTGACTGGGACAATTCAATCAGGAATGAATTGACATCCAGGATTTCCCAGTTATTCTTACCACAAAAAGATATCTGAAATTCATGCCCCAACTCATCGTACCGGAGCTCATATTTCTTTGAAGCATATTCAAAGATATAGTCATAGACAGTTTTCTTTTTTCGCTTCCTGACCCCATACATTTTTTCCTCATTGCCAGACATAATATCAGAGTTTGGATTAGAAGAATCTTTTCTTATTCCTGAAGGTGTATTCCAGGACTTCTGTCTTTAGTTCCCCGGCAGATTTCTTAGAGTTGGAAAGAAGCCAGTGATCCAGTTTTTCCCGGGAGAAGTAGATTATTTTCCCCCTGGGTTTAGAAAAGGGAATTTCTCCTTTTGCTGTTAGCTTGTAGAGGTAGCTTCGGGAGATCCCGGTATATTCACTTGCTTCCTCCAAAGACATGACCGTTTTACTTGCACGTAATAGGTTCTCAATACGATCCAGTTGTTCCAGAATTTTAATTGTGTCCATAATGAAATTGTTTAAGGTTGATACTGAAAAAAGCACTTTGGCTTTTCGGATTATGGAGCTAAACTAGGAAGGGAAATAATGGAGATTGTATACATTCAGTACGATGTATGTAAAATTATATACCAGGTATTCAATAAATGGAATAGAAGAAGATAACTTGATATTATACGTGATTGCATATAAGATTTCAAAAACTTAGAATTTTATATGTGTGGACATATAAAAGTAAATCCGGATATTAAAAAGATTGAAACCGAAAGCCTCCCTTACTGGTTAAAGGATTCAGAACTGAAGGTCTTCTATTATTACCATTAAATATTCTAGAGTGAGGTATTATAATTTTGAAGATTACCTTTTGTGGATGATCTCATACTTTTGATATTCCTAAATTCGCAATTCGCGAATCGCGAATCACTAAATAAATCCTTATATTTGTAAATTAAATATAAGAAAGATGAAAGAGCATAGCGGAATGCGACCTCATGACATTGTAGTTCTTTTGAAGATAGCAGCAAAAAAAGGTGATAGCTGGTATATGAAGGATCTGGCTCATGAACTAAATATAAGTGCTAGTGAAATCAGTGAAAGTATTAACCGTTCAGTTATAGCAGGTCTTATTTTTGCTGATAAGAAGAGATTAATGAAAACAGCCATTCTTGATTTCTTGCGGTATGGTTTGCCATATGTATATCCACAACAGCCGGGATCTCTAGTTAGAGGAATTGCTACTGCCCATTCGGCAAAGCCTTTAAAAGATATTATTCAAAGCGAAGAACCGTTTGTGTGGCCTTATTTCAAAGGTGAGTTAAGGGGCCAGGCAATTGCTCCACTTCACTCCAAAGTGCCGGAATCCTGCCTCAAAGATGAGAAATTCTATGAATTGATGTCTCTTTGTGATGCACTACGGGTTGGCAAAGCACGTGAGAAGAACCTTGCTTTTAAAGAACTTGAAAAACGATTATGCTAGAAAACACTTTAATAAATAGGGAGGCTACAAAACGTATAGCTCTAGCTTTGGGTGAATTGAATGAGAATGTAGTGTACGTTGGAGGAGCTATTGTTAGCCAATATATAAATGATGCTGCGGCAGAAGATGTTCGTCCTACGAAAGATATTGATATTACCATGGAAATATTTTCTGTAGGAGAGCTTGAAAAACTTAGAAACACTCTTACCGAACGTGGGTTCACTCAATCATCTGAAGACCTTATTATGTGTAGATTCAGGTTTCAGGGTATAAAAGTAGATGTTATGTCCACAAAAGAAGTCGGTTGGGCTCCAGCCAATCCATGGTTTGAACCGGGTTTTCCAAAGGCTATTCCTATACAAATAGAAGAAACACAAATTAGAATTCTTCCATTAGCTTATTTTTTAGCAACCAAGTTCTCAGCTTTTTCTTCCAGGGGAGGAAAGGATCCCAGAATGAGCCATGATTTTGAAGATATAGTCTACATTCTTAACTACACCACAGATTTTAAGGAGGAAATATTGAGATCAGACGTTGGCGTGAAACAATACTTAATAGAAGAATTTCAAAAAATATTGAAAGACAATAGAATACAGGAAGCCATTATCGGAAACTTATATTATGAGGATCGATTGGAAAGATTTGACAGAATAATGTATGAATTGCAAGCTACAGTGAATAGTATTTGAATTGAACTTAAAAGGTTTGACTTCGAGAAATGATTCCGTAGATCAGCTCAATTTTTTAAAAATATTGGCTAACGTATCATTTTGTTTTGAAACCGGTGTTCGTATAGGTGCATTTTTCAAAGTATTATAATTGTAACCTTTACCGTCAGGACGCAGAACCAGCTTAGAGGTAATAAATAAGTTTTTCATAGTAAGTATGTTATTTGGATAGGTCCTAATAAGATAATCGTAGAATTCCCTACAGGTCGGTCCGTCCATCTTTAAATGAAGTTTAGAATTGTGTTCCCTCCAATCCTTTAGCAAAATATTTCTGAAGTCCTCCAGAGAAGTCAAGTCCTGGTTTATCAGATCGAATCTAACGAGTTCATTGTAAAGCTGACTCAGTTGAAGATCTGAAATAGAAAGATTGAAATTTTCAGAAGATTTAGCAGTAGACCTTTTAAACTGTGGCGCAAAAGTGTCTTCAAATTTCTTAGTCCAGGTAAATTGACAGGCAAGGAATCCAAGAATAAAAGTAAGCCAAGTGATTAATTGAATAAGTAAACCTGTATTTTCCAGAGATGAATAGGAGTAGACCATAAGGTGCATAAAGCCAAGTCCGATCAGGTGTAGAAATATCCTGGGTTTTTCTACCTGCTGCTGCAAAGCAACGGGCTCATTAAAAAAATAGCAGAAAAGTTTTGGGGCAAAGTGAATTGCTAATCGCCCATAGGTGTAGATAAAACCAAGACTGGCCAAGTATGGAAAGAGATCAATTTTCATAATCCATTTCCAGCTTAGGAATTAAATAAGCCGCTTCCTTTTTCTTCTTGTCTACAATTTTCGCATAAACCTGAGTTGTTCTGATTTCTTTATGCCCGAGGATCTTAGAAACAGTATAGATATCTGCTCCATTCTCGAGTAGGAGAACGGCATGTGTATGTCTGGCACTATGGAAGGTGATGTGTTTGGTAATCCCGGCACGCATGCACCACCGGAGGATTTCTGCATTGAAATGGGCTCCATACTTTAAACCCTGAAAAACAAGATCCTTTTCCTGTCTTCTTTTGCCCAAAAGTTCTCTGGCTTGTTCTGAAATAAATTGATACTCCTGACCGGAGGTTTTTTTCTGTTTAAAAATGAGACGGGTTTCGCCTTCTTCATCCCTAACTTCAGACCAGGTGAGTTTATTGATATCACTCCATCTCAGTCCTGTTAAACAACTGAACATAAAGGCTGATTTTAGAACAGGATGTTTACAGCGTGCTTTAGCCATTGCCTGAAGTTCCTCATGGGTAAGATGTTCTCTGGAAGTTTCTCCCTGGGCAAAAGCTTTAACGGTTGTAGCGAAGTTTCTTCGGGTATAACCATCCTCAAAGGCCTTTTTTAAAGCTGCTTTGAATTTATTATAGTAGGTATATTTAGAATTTTGAGACAGGGGAACATTGGATTTTGTCCTGGCTTTTTTATTTAAATGTTGTTTAAACCCTAATACAAATTCTTCGTTAATGTCCTCAAAAGTTATTTTTCTTTTCTTGCAGTAGTCTTCTATATGGTTTTGGGCAGCATCCCAATTATCATAATTTCCTTTACTCTCATATCTTTCTTCCTTCAATTTCTCATAATAGGTAAGGAATAATAATTTATCTTTAGATCTGTCTTTAATCCCGTATTTCCCCTGGGCATATTCTGCCTTACGAATTGAAAGCACTTGCTCTGCTCTCAACAAAACTTCTGCATTCTCCTGGCGTTCTTTTGCAGTTCTTGGTTCTATAATAAGGTATTCTTTTAAATATTCGAATTCCCTATTATGCTCAATCTTACCCTTTTCATCCTGTATGAAGCCTTTATAATATTCAATATAAAGGCTATACTTTCCTGTCTTTAATTTTTTCTTTTTTAGTTTAATTTTCATAACTGTTTAATTTTCATAAAGATAAGAAAATTAATGATTGAGGTGTAAAAAATTACACCTTATGATGAAAAATTAACAATGGGGTGTAAATAAAGTGTAAACAGAGGTGTAAAAAAGAATTAGCTTCGGAAAATTTATAAAATAAAAAGAGGCTATAAAGCCCCTATTTTAGTGAGTTTTGATATCATTTAATATCAAATGATATCAAATAAAATTTGCTGTTTATTTGCCAATACAAAAATTAGCAAAAATATTTCCTAACAGATCGTCATTGGTTATCTCCCCCGTGATCTCCCCGAAGTGGTAGAGTGCCTGCCGAATATCTATGGCAAGTAAATCTCCTGATAAATTTGCATTCAATCCCTCCTGAACCTTATTGATTTCCTCCAGTGCTTGCAGAAGTGCGTTGTAATGTCTGCTGTTCGTGACGATCGTATTGTTGTTCCGGAGTTCCCCAGTATTTACAAATTCTAGGAGCTTGTTTTGCAGCTCTTCTACACCTTCTCCGGTTTTGGCTGAGATAGACATGAGGTCTGAGACTTGAGATCTGAGAAAATCAACTTCCTTATCAGTAAGTTGATCGATCTTATTGGCCAGAATGAGCAGTGGTTTTTGTGGAAATTGATTCCTGATCTTTCCAATCTCAACTTTTACCTGTTCCAGAGTGGGGCCTGCACTTTCCTTTGAAGAATTTGATCTTGAAACAAGTTCAGGATGACGTGTGGGATGGACCTCAGTGTTGATTTCAGGGTGGCGAAGGCGGGAGGTATCAAACAAATATAAAACTACCTGCGCCTGACTTATCTTCTCAAAAGTCCGTTTGATCCCGATGCTTTCCACTACGTCTTCAGTTTCCCGGATTCCGGCGGTGTCGATGAAGCGGAATCCGATGCCACCGATTGAAATTTCATCTTCGATCGTGTCCCGGGTGGTTCCAGCGATTTCGCTCACAATAGCGCGTTCTTCGTTTAAAAGGGCATTGAGAAGCGTCGATTTCCCTACATTAGGTTCGCCCACAATCGCTACCGGAATTCCGTTTTTAATGACATTTCCGACGGAAAAAGAATCTACCAGTTTCTGGAGTACCTTCTGTATTCGCATTACAAGTTGAGAAAACTGATCCCGGTTGGCGAATTCCACATCTTCTTCAGCGAAATCTAGTTCCAGTTCAATGAGGGAAGCAAAATTCAGCAGTTCCTCCCGGAGTTTTTTGATCTCATTTGAGAATCCGCCGCGCATTTGCTGCATTGCCAGCTGGTGTGAAGCCTGATTTTCAGAAGAAATAAGATCTGCCACTGCTTCTGCCTGACTCAAATCCATTTTTCCGTTGAGAAAGGAGCGAAGGGTGAATTCCCCGGCTTCTGCAGAGCGACAGCCTTTTCTAACCAGTAACTGAATGATTTCCTGTTGAATGTACGGACTTCCATGGCAGGAGATCTCAATGGTATTTTCACCTGTATAAGAACGCGGTCCGTGAAAGATCGATACCAGCACTTCATCCAGGATTCTTTTTTCATCTACGATGTTCCCAAGGTGTAAAGTGTGAGAAGGCTCATTCGCTAAATCTTTTTTGCTCTTAGCCCTGAACAATGGAGCCACAATAGAAACAGCATCTGTTCCCGAAACTCGAATGACTGCAATAGCCCCGGCTCCCGCGGGGGTGGCTAAGGCAACAATGGTATCTTTTAAATTCATGGGGCAAAGGTAGCCCTAAATCGGGAAAAAGTAAAAAGAGAGGATAGGAAGAAGTTGGAGATTCGTTTGAGGAGTATTAGACACGACATAAGCGGTTATTATAGGCCGTCACCCTGAATTTATTCAGGCTATGTAACATGAGATGCTGAAACAAGTTCAGCACGACTTAAGGAGGGGAGGGTAGAGTTGGCACCCTGAATTTATTTCAAGGTCTAATACTCCTGAGATCTTTTTTTACTAAACCTTGTAACAAACCTCATTTCTCATCGTCTTATTAGTACTAGGTAAAACAAACTACTTAATTTCTCCGGTTGGAGAAACTAAAGTTGAGTAACTACTAACCAAAACAAACTATTATGATGAGAGAAGACAAACAACTTTTAATGTTGACCCACTTGAGCCAGTTGCTGGATTTGGTGACGGGAATAGGCGGATTTATTGTTCCGTTGATCATCTGGCTTACCCAAAAAGATAAAGTACTGGGCATGGATGCCCACGGAAAAATGATCATCAACTTCCAGATAAGTATGTTTATCTACAGTATTATTGCTATTCCGTTAATGCTGCTTTTCGGATTGGGAATTCTGATTTTAATAATCATCGGACTTATGGTTCTGATTTTTCCGATAATTAACGCTATCAAAGTGAGCAATGGAGAAATTCCTTCCTATCCTTTGACCATAGAGATACTTAAATAATTTCTTCCCCAACTCCTCCTAAGGAGTTAAAAAAGAAAACCCTATTAGATTTCCTAACAGGGTTTTTATTTTACTCAAATCTAAGATTTCAAGTCTAACTATTCAACATCACCGGCATTACCAGCATAGTCACTTTTTCCCCATCATCAAGTCCGTCGACAGGAGTTAAGATTCCGGCGCGGTTAGGAAGACTCATTTCCAGCTGAACTTCATTTGCATTCAGATTTGAAAGCATTTCAGTTAGGAAACGTGAGTTAAAACCTATTTGCATATCATCTCCCTGGTAAGAACAGGTAAGACGCTCTTCAGCTTTATTGCTGTAATCAACATCTTCCGCAGAAATATTTAATTCGGCTCCCGCAATTTTCAAACGTACCTGGTGAGTGGTTTTATTGGAAAAAATAGAAACCCTTTTTACAGAACTCAAAAATTGTCCTCTGTCAATAACTAATTTATTTGGATTTTCTTTCGGTATCACGGCTTCGTAGTTCGGATATTTTCCGTCAATAAGACGACAAACCAGCGTGGTATCGTCAAAAGTGAATTTGGCATTTGATTCGTTGTACTCGATCAATACATCACTGTCTGCCCCGGAAAGTATTCCTTTTAAAAGGTTCAAAGGCTTTTTAGGCATGATAAATTCAGCAGTTTGTGACGCTGCAATATCTTCCCTTGAATATTTAACCAGTTTATGAGCATCGGTAGCCACAAAAGTCAGGTTTTCCTGGGTGAACTGAAAGAATACTCCGCTCATTACTGGCCTTAAATCATCATTCCCAGATGCAAAAATGGTTTTACTAATGGCGGTGGCCAAAACATCTCCCTGTAGCTGCGTACTGCTGGGATCCTCAAGATTCACTGCCTTTGGGAATTCCTCGCCACTGGCATAGGCCAATGCATATTTACCATGATTCGAACTCAGCTCGATCGTGTTGTTATCTTCAACTACGAAGGTTAGTGGCTGCTCTGGAAAAGTTTTTAGCGTATCCAGTAAAAGACGTGCCGGAACTGCAATTTTTCCTTCAGATTCTGATTCTACCTTTAGCTTTGTGGACATGGTGGTTTCCAGGTCTGATGCTGAAACCGTTAATTCATCCTGATTTAAATCGAATAAAAAGTTGTCCAGAATAGGAAGAGTATTGTTGTTGTTAATGACTCCTCCAAGTATTTGAAGCTGTTTCAGCAAATAAGTGCTTGATACAATAAATTTCATTGGCTTTGTGATATGTTATTCTAACTACAAATATATCTTAATCCTTTAAAATTAGCCTTTCAGGGCTGCTTATTTTATTAACAGAATTATAGAAATGATAGCGTATATGTGTTTTACTATCAGTAGTTTGTAAGATTTTCAATTATGTTTATTGTTAATAAGCAGCATCTCGTGCTTAATTAAGCATTTAATTCTTCGGAAAATTTTTAAGGTCTGAAATTCTAGGGACGCACGTATTTTCTTTTTCTGAGGTAAATAAATAAACCGGCAAAAGCTCCCAGCAAAAGAACCGGAACCAGAATATTTATAACCTGCCAAAAAGTTCTTTCCTCGTCTGCTTCCTGAAGATCAAGAAATGCTATAGAGACTTCTTTAGACCGAATGTCTACTAATCCGGTATCATCCATGAGGTAATTGACGGCGTTAAGAAGGAATTCTTTGTTTCCGTAGGTATTTCCGGTATAGGGATCAAAACCGAGTTCCATAGGTTCGCCTCGCTGAAGGTCATTTTTCACCACATCTCCGTCAGAAATTACCAGCATTTTTGTTTCTTTTCCCCTTTCCAGCGGCTTCTCAACCTCAAAAGGTGTGATCCTGTTTTCATATACCGAAGTAAAACTGCCTTCCAGTAAAACAGCCAGGGGTAGTTCGCCTGCAGTGTATTCTTCGGGATCGGGTTGAGCAGTAATTTGATCCAGACTAATCTCTATTGGGACTCCTTCTAGCTTAGAGGAAGGGGAGCTGGAAAGCATCACCGTTTTTTTAATATCATTTTGCAGGAGATCTATGGGACTGGCGTACTTAAACCGAACTGCTTCAATATTATTTATAATTGCATGATCTCCCGGAGAAGAACTCAGCGGAAAGTAAAACCATGGATACGGATTAAAATTCGTATTATTTCCACTTCCACTGGCCAGAATAATAGGGGCAGAGAAAATGTCCTTTACCAGCGCCGGATTTATTCGTAGACCATACTTAAAGAAGAAATCCCCCAGATTTAGATCTCGTGGCAGGGCTATAGCAGCTCCAGACTGACTAAAAAGGCTGTCTGTTTCCATCGCCACATGTTCTACCATCCAAAGGGCTGTTCCGCCGTTCATAAGGTATTGATCCAGCACGTATTTTTCTTCTTCTGAAAATGCTTCTGTAGGTTTAGCTTCAATAACAAGATCATACTCCTTGAGGTCTTCCAGCGTTTTCTGTGGATTCACAGCTGCAGAATCCAGGGTGAACGGAGCAATAAAATAATACTCCTGAAGGCTGCGTATAAAATCTGCAATGTTGGCATCGGGCAGTTCGCCGTTGCCTCTCATTACAGCAATTTTCTTTCGTTTTGGGTTCACCAGTTTGCTAAAACCATCGGCAAAGGCATATTCCAGTTGTTGTACAGAACTTTCTACCCGTTCTTCGGTAGTGGCGCCCATTTTATTTTTCAGAAGTGGAATAGCAACACTCTGGTTTTTATAGTTGGCCATGGCCCAGGGAAAAATGATAGCCTCAGTTGTCCTTCCGTTCTCCACTACATTAATTCGGGCGGGAGTCATGCCCATATCATAGAATTCTGTTCCAATTTCATTCGCATCTCCACCTTCTTCCAACGGATTCACAAAGTTGAATTTAATGTTGGGATTATACGCCGCAAATTCTTCGAGCAACTGCCGGGTTTCCATTTGCAGCCTTTTAAATTCCGGCGGAAAATCTCCTTTCAGGAAAACATCTACAATGATTGGAGATTCTGCTTCAGCAATAATTTCTTTTGCGGCAGGGGAGAGGGTGTACCTGTTGTCTTCAGTGAGATCAAAACGTTCAAAAAAGAAATAGGAAATGATGTTTACTACCACCAGCACTACCAATAGGATAATCCCCTTTACGATATTGGAGTTGCTATTTTTCATCGCTTTGAATTATTTATGCTGAATTTCGTCAACGCCAGAAAGAAAACAATAAAACTGAAAAAGTAAATTATATCACGCGTATCTATTACTCCTCTGCTAATGCTGTCGTAGTGGGAACTGATGCCGAGGTCTTCCAATCCGAAACTTCCTGCGGTGAAAAGGTTGAGACCAGCCAGTCCTTCAAATGCGAAGAAACAAACGAAGCATAAAAACACCGCCAGAATAAAAGCTACTATTTGATTTTCGGTGAGACTGGAAGTAAACAATCCAATGGCAGCATAACTAGCACCAAGAAATATTAATCCGATATATGAACCTATTATAGCTCCGGAATCGAGGTTTCCTTCAGGATTTCCGAGATTGTAAATGGTCACTACATAAATGAGAGTGGGCAGCAGCGCAAGTAGGATCAATAGTAGTGATCCGAAATATTTTCCAAGTACCAGTTCCCATTTTGTGATAGGCCTTGTAAGTAGCAGTTCCAGGGTTCCCTGTTTAAACTCTTCGGAAAAGCTTTTCATTGTCACCGCCGGAATCAAAAAAAGGAAGATCCACGGAGCGAGTGTAAAAAACGGAGAGAGATCTGCAAATCCGCTATCCAGTATATTATAGCTTCCCTGAAAAACCCATAAAAAAAGCCCGTTCACCACCAGAAATAATCCTATCACGAGATACCCGATAGGAGAGGAAAAGAAGGAGTTTATTTCTTTTTTTAGTAGTGCAAACACGCTGTTAAATTGTATAATGTATTACGTAAACTGTGATTTAATTCCAATTTCCAATGCGGTGCGAGCGTCCCGCTCGGCGCTTTTTATTTCATATTTCTAATTCCAAACTGTTCGATTGAGCGTCCCGCTCAAATCTTATCAAAACCTGGACCTAAATTTAATTTCAGTCTTTCTAATCGAATGCCCCGCTCGTGCCTCCCTTCTTGAAAATTATTCCAGAGTCGTTATTCTGTCAACACTCCAGGCTTCCGGTTTTGCGGAAAACAACACTTTTGTTTCTGCCCATACTTCATTGAAAAGATCTGAATGCCTATACTCATTTAATGCCGATTCATCATCCCAGTAACTGTAGGTAAAAAAGATATTGGTGTCGTTCTTGCCTCTTAGTAACTCCAGGTGATTACAACCTTCAAAACTCCGGATCTTATTTTTATTACGATCGAACAACTGCTGGAAGTTTTCAACTTCCTTAGGATCAAAAGTCATTTTCACTATTCGTATCAGCATTTATTTTTTTATTTTAAAAAGCGCAAGCGTCCAGCTCGTGCTTCAGAAAACTATCAGGCTCAGTTTTCAAGTTGCACCTGGAATTTTCTAATCAAAATTTATTGTCACCGTATCCCGCCATTCTAATCCGAAAAGACTGGAGGCGCTTCCAACGGTACTGGGATTACTCTTATAAATTGCAAGTTCAATATATCCTCCGGAATTAAAAATGGCTAATTTTTTACCATCTTCCCGGTTCACTTTCTCCACATTGAAATTAATAGCATCGCTGTAGGTTTCAAAAATTTCAGTAAAAGTTGCCGTTCTTGCGCGCATTACAAAATTTCTGCCTTTGCCTATTTTATCAAAAAGTTTTCGGGTAATGTTGGTAATTACATTTCCGTAGTTATCTATATAGAGTACATTTCCTTTGATCTGATTCTGTTCTGTATTGCAGTAAGGTTCTGTTTCCTTCAGTTGTTTAATTTTCGTAATTGTTTTTCCAATTACCTCCAGAGTTCCGCCCCGGGCTAGATGTCCTGCCACCTTTACAAAAACGTCAAGCACAGGGAAATTGGTGTCCACTTTATTGTGGATGTTGATCTCCACGATTTTTTCCGGAACAAATTCCGAAGCAATCAATGAAAGGATTCCGTTGTTGGCACAGATAAAATAGTGGCCGTCGAGCTTTAGTGCAATATGTCGGTTTTCCGGAGTTAATTCAGAATCAATTCCAATGATATGAATGGTACCTTCAGGAAAACTTTTGTAGGCATTTTTAATGATGTAGGAAGCTTCAGTGATATGGAAGGGAGCAACAGAATGGGAAATATCGACGATTTTTACCGTTTCAAGTTCACTGTAAATTGCTCCTTTAACTGCCCCTGCGAAATGATCTTTTTCCCCAAAATCTGTTGTTAAAGTAATAATAGCCATGGGCAATTGTTGAAATATTTTTGTTATCTTAAACCTTTATTTTTCCTAAGTTTGTAATGCAAATCTAAAGATAAAAAACTCAACTATTAAATAAAATCAGCCGGCTTTTGAACGAACTTATCATCGAACTTTCGGAAATAAACCCAAGGGAATTTTTCGGGCAACACAACGTAAATATTGAGCTTTTAAAAAAGTACTTCCCGAAACTAAAAATTGTGGCCCGGGGAAATAAAATAAAGGTATTTGGAGATGAAGATCTTCTGGAAGAATTCGATAAGCGTTTCAATATGCTGATGGATCACTTCGGGAAATTCAATAAACTTGATGAAAATGTCATTGAGCGTGTTTTAACCAGCCAGAGCAAAGAAGATTATGAGACTCCGGTGGAAAGCGGCGAAGTGCTGGTTCATGGGGTGAGCGGCAGGATGATACGTCCTCAAACTGCGAATCAACGCAAGCTCGTGGATCTTATGCGTAAAAACGATATGGTTTTTGCTATTGGGCCTGCGGGAACAGGAAAAACCTATACTGGCGTTGCTTTAGCGGTGAAAGCTTTAAAAGAGAAGCAGGTAAAAAGAATTATTTTAACGAGGCCGGCCGTGGAAGCGGGGGAAAACCTCGGATTCCTTCCCGGTGATCTTAAAGAAAAGCTGGACCCATACATGCAGCCTTTGTACGATGCGCTGCGAGATATGATCCCTCCCGAAAGACTTGAAAATTTCATCGAAAACGGAACCATTCAAATAGCACCCCTGGCATTTATGCGAGGCCGTACCCTTGATAACGCTTTTGTTATTCTTGATGAAGCTCAGAATACCACACATGCTCAAATGAAAATGTTCCTTACCCGAATGGGAAAGAATGCAAAATTTATGGTGACAGGTGATCCTGGACAAATCGATTTGCCAAGAAGAGTAGTTTCGGGATTAAAAGAAGCTATCCTGGTGCTTAAAGATGTATCTGGAGTGGGTATAATTTATCTGGATGATAAAGATGTAATACGACACAGGCTGGTGAAGGAAATTATTGCAGCTTACAAGACTATTGAAAACGATTAGAAAAGAAATTTACAGCCCCACCTGCTCACTATAGGTGGGTTTTTAAACAAAAAAGATCATTTTAAATGAATACTCTAACTAAAACGAATTATAATTTTCCGGGACAAAAATCTGTTTATAAAGGAAAAGTAAGAGATGTCTACACCCTTGAAAATGACAGGCTGGTGATGGTGGTGACCGACAGACTTTCTGCTTTTGATGTGGTGATGCCAAAAGGAATTCCTTACAAAGGACAAATCCTTAATCAGCTCGCCACCAAGATGATGAAGGCGACAGAAGACGTTGTTCCCAACTGGCTAACTGCTACGCCCGATCCTAATGTGGCAGTGGGCGAAAACTGTGTACCTTTTAAGGTAGAAATGGTAATTCGCGGATATTTAGCAGGACACGCTGCAAGAGAATATAAGAACGGAAAAAGGGAGTTATGTGGTATCAGCATGCCTGATGGGATGAAGGAAAATGAAGCTTTTGGGGCTCCTATTATTACGCCTACCACGAAGGCTGCGAATGGCTCTCATGATGAAGATATTTCCAGGGAAGAGATCCTTGCACAGGGAATTGTTTCTGAAGAAGATTTTAATGAGCTGGAATACTACACTAGACAATTGTTTTTAAGAGGTAGTGAAATGGCAAAAGACAATGGATTGATCCTTGTCGACACGAAATATGAATTCGGAAAAACCAAAGAGGGAAAGATCGTTTTAATTGATGAGATCCACACTCCCGATTCTTCCCGTTATTTTTATGCTGAAAGTTATCTTCAGAGATTAGCTGAAAATAAACCCCAAAAACAGCTTTCCAAGGAATTTGTGCGGGAATGGCTGATGGAAAACGGATTTCAGGGAAAGGATGGCCAGCAGATTCCAGAAATGAGCGAAGAGTATATTGAGTCAGTTTCTGAAAGATATATTGAACTCTACGAACAAATCACCGGAGATAAATTCATCAAAGCCGATATCTCCAACATTGAAGAGCGCATTGAACAAAATGTGGTGGAATATCTGAAAGGATAATAATTAGGAAATTTAATTAAAAAAACCTCCTGCGAACTATTTTTATTCAGCCGCAGGAGGTATATTTTGGATTTTTCACTTCGCTGCGCGGCGTTCAGAATGACAGTTTAGATTTACGATTGTCATTCCTACGAAAGGAGAAATCTCCTGCCAAAAGGGTCTTATTCCTCTACACTTAACACTCTTAAATAATCCGGGCCACCGTCTACAGGATAACCTTCTACTTTTTCGGCAGTAATGGTTACCTCCTCATTCAAATAATTGTTTAGATCAATAGAATCACTTTTAACCGCATAAAAAGTTTCAGAATTTGTGAGGGTATGCGTGCCGTATTGATAGGAGGTCATTCCCTGTTCCTGAATTGTGCCGGTGATCTCCATCGAATTTGTAGTGGTAGATTTGGTTTGGTTACAGGCAATGCTGAGTAATAAGGCCATTCCTGAGAGTAAATACATAAAATATTTCATAGTTGGTTTATTGGTTAAATTTTTATTCTTCATAGCGTCTTAATTTATTTTGCAGGATTCTGACTTCATCCTGAAGGCTGGAAACCCGGCGGAGTAAATGAGAAATGGCATCTATTCCTGCCAGGTTGATCTCAAGATCATAATGCAACCGTAGCATTTTCTCAACATCCCGAACCTGCTCTACAGGTAGTGCAGGTGTTTCTTCAACAGTAACGATTTGTACCAGTCCGTAATTGTTCAGTTCAAGCACAAAAGATTGATCTATTTCGTAACAGGCACAAAATTCGGCGATTGTGATATATTCTTTAGGATCCATAGTTTCTCATTTTTCTTAGTTCCTCAAGTATTTCTTTTTCGCGGGTGCTTAAATTGGTAGGGATCTTTAATTGATACGTTATATATAAATCTCCAAACTCATTTTCTTTTTTGTACTTCGTAAATCCTTTTCCTTTTAGCTTTACTTTGGTGCCGTTCTGGGTTTCAGGTTTTACCGTTAATTTTACCTTTCCATCAAAAGTGTCTACTGTAATCTCTCCCCCAAGCGTCGCCGTAAATATATCCAGGTCTATATCTTTATAAAGATTGGCGCCGTCTCTTTTAAAAGAGGTGTTGTTATTTATGGAAAAGGTGATAAAGAGATCTCCGTTAGGACCGCCATTGATCCCTTCGCCTCCATAACGCTTAATACGAATGGTCTGTCCGTTTTCCACCCCTGCAGGTATGGTGAGCCGAATGTTTTTTCCGTTAATGGTTAAGGTTTGCTTTTGTGAACGGTAAACATCCGTAAGGTTTAGCTTAAGTTCAGCAGTGAAATCCTGCCCCGCAAATCGGGTAGATCGTCTGCTTCCTCTTGTTGCACCACCAAACATAGATTCAAAAAAATCTGAAAAATCACCTTCCTCAAATCCACCGGCACCACCAAAACCACCGGCAGACTGGTCTCCAAAGCCTCCTGAATACTGCTGTTGATACTGTGATCGCTGTTGTCTTGCTTTTTCGTATTCTTCAGCATGTTGCCAGTCTTTCCCATACTGGTCATACTTCTTCCTCTTTTCGGGATCTATAAGTACTTCGTGAGCTTCGTTGATCTGCTGAAATCTTTTTTGCGCTTCCGCATCATTTGGGTTAAGATCGGGGTGGTATTTTCGAGCTAGTTTGCGGTATGCTTTTTTAATGTCACTTTTAGTGGCACTCTTATCCAGTTCAAGGACTTTGTAATAATCGATAAACTCCATATCCTCATGAAATTATATAATTTAAATCCTATACTTTCTCTACATAAAGGTACATCAATTTCATATAATACAGAAGACCTCTTTTTATGGAATTATAAATTTTTTCTGAAATTTCATGGTGATTTCATACAGGCCTTTCGCTGGTTGCTTTTTCACAAAAGCTTAATTTTCAGTTGATTTTTATGATTTGTTTTTAAAGATGCTTTTACTATTTTTAAAATATGAAAAACTTACAGATCAAAACCTTCGCAGAATACAAAAAGGCTTATCAAAAAAGCACTGAGAATCCTGAAGCATTTTGGGATGAAATAGCAAGCACTTTCACCTGGAAAAAAAAATGGGATAAAACCCTGGAGTGGGATTTTAGAAAACCTGAAGTCAAATGGTTTCAGGGTGGAAAGCTGAACATTACAGAGAATTGTCTCGATCGTCACCTGGAAGAACAGGGAAATAAAACGGCTATTATCTGGGAACCTAATGATCCCGATGAAGAATCCCGATACATTTCCTATCGACAGCTATTTGTAAAGGTTTCCCGGTTTGCTAATGTTCTAAAGAATAATGGAATCAAAAAAGGGGATAAAGTCTGCCTTTACATGCCCATGATCCCGGAGCTTGCTATTGCTATGCTTGCTTGTGCCAGGATTGGGGCAGTACATTCAATTGTTTTTGCCGGTTTTTCAAGTTCTGCAATTGCAAGTCGAATTAATGATTCGGGGTGTAAATTGCTTATTACCGCAAATGAAGTGTACAGGGGATCAAAAAGAGTGAACCTGAAAGATATTTGTGATGAGGCTCTGGAAAATACGCCTTCCATTGAGACCGTGATCGTTTACAGAAGAACGGTAGAACCGACTTCTATGAAGGAAGGAAGAGATAAATTCTGGTTTGATGAACTTCAAAAAGTAGATAAAGATTGTGCTGCGGAAGAAATGGATGCCGAGGATATGCTGTTTATATTATATACTTCGGGATCTACCGGAAAACCAAAAGGAATGGTCCATACTACCGGCGGCTACATGGTGGGAACCACCTACACTTTTGAAAATGTATTTCAGTTGGAGAAGAATGATGTGTACTGGTGTACGGCAGACATAGGATGGATCACCGGGCACTCCTATATTATTTACGGTCCACTGGCAGCTGGAGCGACTACGGTTATGTTTGAGGGAATTCCGAGTTATCCCGATTATGGACGGTTCTGGGAAATTTGCGATAAATTAAATGTAACCCATTTTTACACGGCACCCACTGCCATCAGGGCTTTGGCCAAACAATCCTTGAAATTTGTGGAACAACATGACCTTTCATCCCTAAAAGTACTTGGATCTGTTGGGGAGCCGATTAATGAAGAGGCATGGCACTGGTACAATGATAATATTGGAAAAGGAAATTGTCCTGTGGTAGATACCTGGTGGCAAACAGAAACAGGAGCCATTATGATCTCTCCTGTGGCGGGGATCACGCCTACAAGACCTACCTTTGCAACGCTTCCTTTACCGGGGGTTCAACCTGCATTAATGGATGAAAATGGCAAGGAAATTACGAATCTGCATGAAAAGGCAGAAGGAAGATTAGCCATCAAATTTCCATGGCCCTCGATTGCCAGAACGATCTACGGAAATCATCAACGCTATAAAGAGGTCTATTTTTCTGCTTATGAAAATATGTATTTCACGGGAGATGGATCTTATCGTGATGCCACCGGAAATTACCGGATCACCGGTAGGGTGGATGATGTAGTCATTGTTTCGGGCCATAACCTTGGAACTGCAACTATAGAAAATGCTATAGATGAACACCAGAATGTGGTGGAATGTGCGGTAGTAGGTTTTCCGCATGACGTCAAAGGAAATGCATTGTATGCCTACGTAATCCTCTATGATGATGTGGAACCTACTGAAAAACTTGAGAGTGAGATTAAGAAACTGGTATCAGATACGGTGGGGCCTATTGCAAAACCGGATAAAATTCAATTTGTAAGCGGACTACCGAAAACCCGTAGCGGAAAGATCATGAGAAGGATCTTGCGCAAAATCGCATCCAATGATACAGATAATTTAGGAGATACTTCCACGCTTCTGAATCCGGAAATTATTGATGAAATCATGCAGGAAGCAAAAAGATAACAGGAAAAAATATTTTCAAAATGTATTATCCTGCCCGATCTCTGTGATCAGGCAGGATTTTTTGATTCGGGAGGAGGAAGGGTGCTTCTAAGTCTGAAGAAAATGGTTGATCCTGAAGGAGCCGATTTACCTTTCTGAAAAAATATTACAGCTTTAAGCTTCCGTCAGTTCTTTAAACAGGAGGTTTCCGTTTTTGTCAAGTCTGCCAAGAATCTTTAAAAAGGCCAATGCAGTAATAAAAGCATCTCCGGCGGCAGTATGCCTGTCCTTAACATCTATATTGTAAGCTTCGGCTATCTCGTCTAGAGAATAATTTTTGTTCTGGTCTATTAAATTAGAAGTAAGCCTCGTTTTTCGATAAAGTGTCCCGGTGTCCAGCACCCTGTTTTGCAGTTTGGGTAAATTCATTCGGCGAAGTGCTGCATTGAACATCGTAACATCAAAATTGGCATGATGTGCCACCAAAACAGAATTTCCGATAAACTTCAGGAAATTCCTGATCGCTTCTTCTTCTGAAATTTGTTCGATTCGCTCATTCTGAAGGATGCCATGGATCTTTACCGTTTCAGGATTGAATTTTTCCTGTTTCAGGTAATATTCAAAGGTTTCGGAAACGTCAATTTGATTTTGCTTTACCGTAACAGCACCAATGCAGAGCATCCGGTCTTTTTTATAATCAAATCCGGTAGTTTCGGTATCAAAAACAATGAACCGGATATCGCTGACTTTTGCAGGTGGTTTTTCCTGAAATTGCTCTTCATAAGCTTTCCAGAAATCAGGATGATTTTCGTGCTTTTTATTGAACCAGTTGAACATTTACATATAATTTGAAATTCCGAATCGGTATTTTATAAGTTCCTGAACATCCCTGATGGTTTTAAAACATCTTTTCAGCTTCATTTTTTCTTCCTTCGTCAGGTTGGCCAACTGAATGTACCTCCCGCTGTCCCTGTGCAGAAGTCCTTGCCTGGTCCTGAATTTAAGTAGGGCTTTCGAAGTGTAGGAGCAGGAAAGGAAAAGTTCTTTGTTGTTTGGTTCTAACTGCGCCAGCTTTTCGAAACGTTCTGCAGTATTGCTGATGTTTTTCACCTGGTGATGTAAGATCAACAAACGGCCTGCATCTGTAATAGGAGTGATGGCACGCTTTTTAATGTCGAAAGTATTCTTGTTTTCTCCGTTTTGTTCTACCAGAAACTGCCTGAAAAATCCAACCGGAGACGGATTTCTTAAAGCTGTAGCTCCCATAAAGGAAATAAAACGTTTATTGTCCCTGATATTTTCAAAAATATGATCGGAGAGTCTATTGGAAAGAGTTACATCTCCATAAGTAATGTCGTAATCAAAGAAAATGGAGCTAAGTAAAAGTTCGTCATTACCACTCCTGTCGATCCATTTTGCAGAATGCTCCTTCCATTCGGATAAGCTCCTGCACCAATTTGAATTTCGGGCCATGGTGTCTACAGGGCAATAATCGTATCCAATAATGTTCAGGCGTTTATTGACTTTCCTGGCCAGTTCCAGAAAATAGTTCCTGGTTTCTTCCAGGTTTTCCGAAGGTACATCTTCAAAAATAATAGCGTTATCCTGGTCTGTTTGCAAAAGCTGCTCTTTGCGGCCCTGGCTTCCTAAAGACAGCCAGGCAAAGTTTGCCGGGGGCGGGGAAGGGATCTTCTTAATACAACGTTCAATGATCCTTTTTATAGTAGCGTCATTGAGTTCAAAAATGATCCTGGATATATGGGTAAGCGGAATATTATTTTCAAGATATCCTTTCAGCAGCAGCGTAACCTTGTTCCTGATTTTCTTCAGTTCTTTTGTACTGTCTGAATTTTTAATGGCTCTCATTAAAATAGAAGGATTATGTCCTTCAGAAACAAGAATATTATGTTCAGAAAGTATACCTATAACTTTGGTATTGGGAGTTCCGTCACGAGTAATGCATATGTGGCGTATCCTGTGTTTCATCATGGTGATTTGCGCCTGTGCTATGGTAATGCTTTTAGGATAACAAATTACCGGGGAGGACATAATCTGGGAGGCGCTGCTTTGTATACCAAAATTTCCGCCGGCGATCATATCCCTAAAAACTTCACTGGTAATAATTCCCTGCGGAATATCATTCTCTACCACCAGGACTGCTGTAGCCCTTTTTTCACTCATTAATGCAGCTACTTTCTGAATGGGAGTAGTGGGGGAAACCTTTACTACTTTTCTGGTAATGGGTGCCGGTTGTAATTCAAACAAGTTCGTTGAAGATTGCCGGATGCTGTTATCTATAGTAGAAACCAGCTGACCTTTATTTTCGGAAGAGTACGGATTTCTGGTATTCGAAGCGAAACTCTGCATCAGAAAGTCGGCTACCCTGAAATTTCCTTCAATGATCGGCTTGAAATTTTCAATGGAAATTCCATAGATGATGCTTTCCTCATCTGCCCTCGCATTAATAAGGTAATTTTCCCTTGCAAACAAGGGCCTTAACCCAAAAATATCTCCCTCATCACACTTATCAATAGCTTCAACTTCGCTATTGTTCATCTTTTCTAAAGCAATTGCACCTTTGTTTACCACATAAAACAAGTTGTGGCCTTTTTCACCTTGCTTAAAAACCGGCTTTCCCTTTTCAAGATAAATTACTTTTACTTCGCCGGAAACTGCAAGGAGTTGATCTTCATTAAGTAAGCTGAAAGGAGGGTAGCCCTTTAAAAAATCGGCAATCCTGGCTGCAATAGTATTTTTCATACTGCTAATTTATAGAAAAGCAGGAGAGTTACTGCATGAAAATGGCTCAGGAAATTTCAATTTCATAATCACTTATCATCCCCAGTAGTACTTCTTCTGTTTGTGAAAAATGAGGTTTTGATGTGCGTTTTCGTTCCACTTTTTCGAAGTAAGGAACAATTCCACCGTTTTGATATAGTTCGACTACCATGGGATGCACGTAATAGTTGCGGCATACACTTCGGGTGTTACCCAAAGCTTCTGCGGCCGCATCATAAGATTTTAGAATATTCGATTTGTTTTCTTTCTCATTTTCAGTGTAACCTAGATCTCTCAGGTTTTCAAAAAATATTTTTGTAGCACTCCAGGTCCTGAAATCTTTGGCTGAATATAATTCCCCACTTATCTCCTGGATATATTGATTTACCATTCCGCTGTCAATGGAATTTTTCTTTCCGTCTTCATCATAGTATTTAAAAACTTCCCAGCCGGGAATCTCTTCACATTTATTGACCAGCTTTACCAGCTTTTTATCCTGAACTGTAATGGTGTGTTCTTTTCCTTTTTTTCCGATGAAGTGGAAATTCATTTTTCCTTTGGAAATTTCTACATGCCGTTTTCTTAGGGTAGAAAGACCATACGATTTATTCTCTTTAGCGTAACACTCGTTTCCAATCCTAATATGAGTTTCCTCCATTAACCTTACGATTAGCGCAAGCACTTTTCGCTGTGGCATTTTATGGAGATCTAGGTCTTCATCTACCTGTTGCCTTATCTTAGGGAGAATTTTTCCGAAGGAAGCCATTTTGAAAAACTTGGTGCGATTCCTTATTTCTCCCCAATCTGGATGATACAGGTATTGTTTCCGGTTTTTTGCATCTCTGCCTATTGCCTGTAAATGTCCGTTATCCATAGGACAGATCTTCACATCCTCCCATGCAGGCGGAATTACCAGTTTTTTATACCGCTCCAGTTGCTTTTTGTTTTTTACCGGCTTTCCGTTTTTTAAATATTCGAAAGAATCTTTCTGCTTTTTGCGCTCTACGCACAGCTCCTCTTCCGATACATAGACCAGGTTGGCTAATTCAGCAGCTTTATCGGGATTGGAGAGAAGTGTTTTCACTTCTTCAGAAGAAAGGACCATTGTGCAGTTTTTTGCTAAAGATAACTGGCTGGCGTGGCTTGTTGTTTTAAATAAATGTGAAATTTAAAATAAAAAGCCCCTTTTCCGGAAAAGAAAAGGGGCCTGCATTTTTGAACGGAATATTTTAGTCAAAATAACTGAAGGTATCTCCTTCTTTTATTTGGAGGAGACTTTCATAAATAAGCTTTATCACGTTCTCCACGTCATCACGATGCACCATCTCTACAGTGGTATGCATATACCGCAATGGAAGTGAGATCAATGCAGATGCCACCCCGCCGTTACTGTAGGCAAAAGCATCTGTATCTGTTCCGGTCATTCTGGAAGAAGCATTTCTCTGGAAAGGTATGTTCTTCATTTGAGCAGTCTCGATCAACAGAGCCCTTAGCTTATTTTGCACTGCCGGAGCGTAGGAAATTACAGGTCCGTCTCCAATCTTTGTTAGTCCGTTGGTCTTTTTCTCGATCATTGGAGTAGTGGTGTCGTGCGTAACATCGGTCACGATGGCTACATTCGGTTTAATTCGCTGTGTGATCATTTCAGCTCCTCTTAATCCGATTTCCTCCTGAACGGAATTTGTTATGTATAGTCCGAATGGCAGTTTTTTCTTGTTTTCTTTCAGAAGACGTGCAACTTCAGCAATCATAAATCCACCGACTCTGTTGTCCAGGGCGCGGCAAACGAATTTGTTGTCGTTAAGGATAAAGAACTCATCGGGATAAGTGATCACACACCCCACGTGCACGCCCAAAGCTTCTACTTCTTCTTTCGAAGAACAACCAACATCTATGCTGATGTTGTCCATTTTTGGAGTTTGTTCCTTTTCCTTATCGCGGGTATGGATAGCAGGCCATCCAAAAACTCCTTTTACAATCCCATTTTCGGTATGGATGTTTACTCTTTTAGAAGGTGCGATCTGGTGGTCACTTCCCCCGTTTCTTATTACATATATAAGACCTTCGTCTGTGATATAATTTACATACCAGGAAATTTCATCGGCATGACCTTCTATTACTACCTTATATTCAGCCTCAGGATTGATGACTCCCACAGCAGTTCCATACGTATCGGTGATGAATTCATCCACGTATGGCTTAAGGTATTCCATCCATAATTTTTGTCCTTCCCATTCATACCCGGTAGGGGCCGCATTGTTCAGGTATTTTTCAAGAAATTTTATTGAATTTTCGTTTAAAATATTTTCTTTTCCCATGTATTAAGATTTTGCACGAATTTAATAAGAAATATATAGTTGACAATTTCTAGTTGTGTAATTTTGGAATGATTTCTGCACAAAAGCCTGAAATGAAAATGTTGAAGAAAAAACTTCTCTATCTGATAATTCTTGTTTCGGGAACTGTGTTTGCACAGGAGAGGATTCCCGAAGGAGATACTATTCATAAGGAGTATATGATCATTGAAGGCGACTCGATTCCTCGGGAATTCATTGATCTTGAAGAGGTGCTGTTGTTGGAAAAACTCAGGTTTGATAATGAGACCGAAAGAAGGAGGTATTTAATCCTAAGGCACAAGACGCATAAAGTGTATCCTTATGCGAAACTTGCTTCGGAAAGACTTGTGGAATTGAACAGCAGGCTGGATCTAATTAAGGGCAGACGGGATCAAAAACGATATACTAAGATAGTACAGAATTATATTGAAGAGCAATTCTCTGCAGAACTGAAGAAGTTGACCCGTACAGAAGGTCAGATCCTGGTAAAGTTGATCCACCGTCAAACGGGAAATACAGCGTTTGATCTTATAAAAGACTTAAAAAGTGGCTGGAGAGCTTTCTGGTACAATACTACTGCGAGTATGTTCGACATTTCCCTAAAAAAAGAATTTGATCCGGAAACAGATCAGGAAGATTATTTAATTGAAGACATCCTGCAAAGGGCATTTCAGGCTAACAAGCTGGAAAAACAACCCACAGCCCTTGATTTTGATTTCCTTGAATTGACCGATAAGTGGAAAACTACCCGTAAGTCTGGCAGTAATTCCAAGGCGGGTTAGTTGTTTCTGGGCATTTCCCTTTTCCTCCCTGGCGGAAAAAGGCTCGGGCTTTACACTTATAATTTTGAAGCGCCTTTGGCGGAAGCGTTTCAAAAGTTACCGCTTCAATCCATAACGTGGCAAATAAATTTCTTTTTAATGTTCTTTCTCCTATAAATAAAGGAGTGCGGGAACAAGAAACAGATTTTTGAAAGCTGAGGGAAACTGTCATTCCGACGGTAGAATCTCTTTCGGAACAGATAGGGGAGGAAAGGATTTGTTTCTTGCAAAATGCTCCTACCATATATATATATGTACAAAGGATTAATGGGTAATCCAGATTAAAGTTACTTTTGAAAACTCCATTTCTGGCATCCATTGAGAGCATTCCCGGAGATTAAAACTTGAGAAAGCTAAAAACCCCATTCAATTGAAAATATTTTCTCCACGACTCCTTTAATTAACCCAAAGGATATCAAAGGATTAAAAGTGGTGGTTAATAAAAACCCAAAAAAACCATAAAAAAGATGAGTTTGGGACTTGTGTAATTAAGAAACGGTTGTATATTTGCACCCGCTTTGAGAAACAACGAAGGATGCAGATCTGGAGCTGTGAGCCCAGCAGGGGCGGAGGTTTAAAGCGAAAAAGTTCTCTGAAAAATAGTTGAAATTAGTTTTGGAAGTTAAGAGAAAAGGGTTGTAAGTTTGCAACCGCTTAGCGAAACAGGAAAGGAGCTTACAAAAGCTCTTTTAGAAAATGTTTTGTGAGGGTTTAAGTTCTCTGAGAGTTTCAAAAAAAGATTTAAATTTTATTTTGGATTGTAAAGAAAAAAGGTTGTAAATTTGCAAGCTCGTTCTTTACGGAAAGCCTCAAAAA
>NZ_BMXB01000016.1 GCF_014651535.1 Salinimicrobium marinum | reverse complement strand
TTTGTCAGCATTTAATATACGAAAAAAGGAGCAGAAACACTACGGTTTCTGCTCCTTTGTCTTCATTTAATTCAATTAAATGAGAGACTTTTTCAGTGCCCTCGCGTTGTACCCGGTATTTTGTCACTATTCTTAGATCGCCAATTCAAACGTTAGTAATCTAATTCTCCAGTGAAATCCTCACTAACATCCCGCCCGGCAAGACCGTCGGCTACCCCTTTATATGCATGTTTTCTTTCGTAGTTTGCATCCCATAGGTTTGGTGATTCATCGGGTAACCAGTATTCATGTTCATTTGGGTTATCTGAAATATTCCAGATAGTAATTCCATATTGTTGTGCAGAAGGAATGTACTCGTTATAAGAATCTACTATAAACTTGTACATATCTGCCTGCTCTGCTAACTGGGCAACTGTTGGGGAAGCCGTTCCCAGCCTTACATCCAGTTCGGAAACTTTAATGATCTTTCCGGTAGCTGCCATTTTCTGAAACATCTCTACAATGTTTTTTCTGCTTGTATTTAAGGTAACATGCATTTGCGTACCTATTCCATCCACGGTTGTACCCTGACTTTCAATATATTGCACATACTCTATCAAGCCATCAAGTTTTGCCATACTTGCTTCCAGATTGTAGTCATTGATAAATAGTACATCTGAAGGTTCGGCGTGTTCCCCGGCCAGATTAAATGCAGTTACGGCATAATCCTTACCAAGATATTTTTGCCAGTAGAAATCATCACTAGCCGGATCTGTTACATTTCCGTCACGAAGGGTACCACCTTCTCTCATGGGTTCATTGACAACATCCCATGCTGTTACTTCATTGGTGTAACGTGTAACCATCTCTACAATCCAGTCTTCCATAGCAGCGCCTATTACTTCTGCCTTCTCTTCATCGGACATTTCAATAATTACCGGAGGGGTTCCTGTGGCTACTTCGCCCGAGGTCAACACTACATCATCTATATAAAAGGTAGTTGCAGATTCTCCAAAGTCAAAGATGAACTTTTGACGATCTGCAACCGTAGGCGTAATGGTCCTTACTACCTGCGTCCAATTCGTTCCTACTTCAATAGCACCAGAATAATCTGCTGAATAATCCTCACTTTGTAATTCCACCTGAAGCGTAGCCGGGGCATCTGCTTTAATGTAAAAGGAAAATGTATACTCGGTTCCTTCTTCCAGAGGCTCGTCAAAAGTAAATAGTTGTTGTGCTTCGTATGACTGAGCTGCTGTAGGATTGGTCAATACCATGGCATACCCTGTATCTCCATAGCCTTCCCCTTCTGCAGAAACCGATCTGGTGGATTCATTCCCCCAACCGTCCCAGGGATCCAGAGTACCCGCATCAAAATCACTGTTGGTAATCAAGTTGACAGTTTCATTCTCAGCATCAAGGTCTACAACACTTATATTATCTACATCAATGTAGTAAGTAACCCCAGGCTCGTACCCCAGATCAAATGACATTCCAAAGCTGGTGCCGGTAAAATCACTTACCGTAATTTTTACCTGCTGCCATTGTGAAGTGGTTTCAAAAGCCTCGGTACCGTCTCCGCCTGTATTATACCAATCTTTCCAGGGATAGTTGTCCTCTAATCCACTGAAAGAGATACGGCCCTGTCCAGGTTGATCTGATTTTATATAGAAAGACACTTCATATTCATGCCCCGCAACTACAGGAACTTCGGGTGTTGTTAACTGCAATTCATAAGGTTCAGAAGAAGAAGAACCGGCAACCAGTTGAATCGCTTCTGAATTATCTCCCAATCCTGCATTGTCCACGATGGTAATACCGTCACCGGGATTATTCCTGGCCCATCCATCAAAACTTTCATCCTGCAGCCCGGAGATATCCAGAGCACTGGCTCCACTAGAACCCGGGATGACGGTTGGGGCTATTAAACCGTTTAAATAACTTGCATTTTGATTTGCATGCCATACCAGGGTATGTCCATACACATCTATTCCTGCTTCGTTGGTTTGAGCTATAAAATCATCAATAGGGCCAAAATTTATTTCTCCCTGTGAATTCACCATAGCACCATGCTTCATTGCATAACCTACTGTAACCTCATCAAAATTTTCATTTACAATAGAACGATAATTTTCATCATTCATATAAAGATCAAGTATGATTCCCACTCCCAGCACATTATCTGTATAGGTTTTAAGGGCATCATATCTGCTAATCTTTTCCTGCAGTTCTAGGGGTAGCTCTGCCGTTGTTACTCTCTGGTCTTCCGGTCTCTCTTCCCATTCCATGATATCATCCTCACATGAGGTGAAAATCATGGAAGAAAGAAATAGTACGGATAAAAATTTTAAATGTTTCATCTCTGTATTTTTTTATTGATTATTCCGGAAAATCTGTTACCGTTGGAGTTTCCAGTGAAACGATTCGCCAGTTATCTGTGTAGACCTGGACAGAGGTTTCGGAAGAAGGAAATTCCTCTTCACTGCTCGATCCTGTCACGTCACCCAGCGTAAAATCTGAGTTTTCAAAGAACATCCCGAAGTTTTTATAGGTAGCAGATTCCCGATACTGCAGCAGGTCTTCGAAGGTATAATCTTCTCCGTCACTGAATAAGTAAAAGTCAGTGAAAGGAATGGTCACTGTCGTCCAGCCTTCGGTCTCAAAAGGAACTACTTCCCCATCTACGATCCATGGAACATAGTTATACACTCCTCCGGTCCATTCGCCTCCATTGAAGTTGTTTACCAACAGAATCTTTAAATATCCACTGCCAGACCAGGCTTCCGGAACATAAATATCGAATTGAAAACCTACCTCTTCCAGCGGAGTGGTTGCCGGGATAAAAGGAGTGATTTGTGAACGCCAGCTCTCATTCCCGGAAGTAAAGACCTCTGCGACACGATTTTTTCCGGCATCAAAAGATGCGATCGTATCGTTTCGTATTGGCAGGTAGCTACCTTGAGAAACATTGCCTTCTCCAATAGGTTCAGACTCTATTTGTTCTTGACGTATGGTATTACCAAATTCGCCCAGCTCTCCCTTTCCGTCGAAATTTAAAAGCACCCCTCTTTCCACATGGAAAAAAGCCGGGGAATACGCTGCACCATTTGCAGTTTCAACATATAGTGAGCCTCCTTCATCGGACACTCCTTCAGGTACTGTTACGGTAAAGAATTCACCATCCTCTTCATCATAGGTAATTCCACTAGTTACTTCAACATCTCCGGGGAACACTACTCTGCTCACTTCGATCAAGCCACTACCATACACGGTAATTTCTTCCCCTGCCTGTGGCAAGGTATGGGAAACTATGTTGATGCTCGGGGCCGAAGACCGGATTTCGAATTCAATAATAGTTTCAGAATTATCATTCACCAAACGAATCGTGTTACGTACATCTTCTTCAGCTTCAATAATGGGTGTATCTGAAGAAATTTGTATAAGCATGGAAGTATCTGAAACATACACCGGATTAAAAGTAGTTTCATACCCATTGATATAAACCCTTCTAAGGCCGGTAAAACCGGAGCCTTCCAGGCGCAACAGCTGTCCTAACCGGGCAAAATTTACTTCCCTGTCCTGAACATCGGAATCAACATCCTGAAGATATATGGTATCAACAGTAATTTCACCCCCGCTAACATCATCATCACTGGAACAGGCAGTAAGCAGTAACCCGAAAAGGATCATTCCGAAAATGGAAATCCTGCCCCAATAATTTTTGTTTAATATAATATCCTTCATCTTATATGGAATTTGTTTTTATTATCAATTTTATCATTAGAATAATTCATTAGTTATTCGTTCTTCAGTGAATTCATAAGGTACAGGATCCTCCCTAAGCAGTGGATTTTGAACTACTTCAGATTCAGGGTATGGCAAGAGAAATATACTTGCATCAATGTCTCCAACAGCCCGAGTAGTCACATCAACTGTAGGATCTACAGAAACAGTATTAGTTTCGGAATCATACGTAAATGGAGTAATAACAGCTCTTTCCTGGTTATCTATATAATTCAATGCTTCCTGTTGCTCATAATAAGACCATCTTACCAAATCATACCAGAATTGACCTTCCATAGCCAGTTCCACTCTTCTTTCATGAAAAATATCCTCAAAGGTAAGATTGGATTTAGGGGCTAAACCGGCTCTTTCCCGTAGTTCATTAACATACATCAATGCTGTAGGATCACCCGTAGAGGCATTATTACCAAGTGCTGCTTCGGCATAATTCAAATACACCTCGCCCAGCCTTAACATGTAAGTATTCAGTCCGGAATTCATCCTTGAAATATCCGGATGATCTTTTGTTGAACCTACCACTCCCTTTTTAACGTTCACATACGTATTCTCATGGTCTACAAGATATCCACCGTTCGCCTGACTAATTTCCGGATAGAAATCTCCATCTGCCATCCAGGTGGCTTTTCGTCGCACATCATTTCTTTCATACTCCTGCAGAACATCGTAAGAAGCCCGGGTGTAATAACCCCATGCCGCATCATCCCCTGTAATTTCCGATCCCAGAGCAAAGTACGCCTGGTGTGGATTAATAACACCATACTCTCCATTAGGAACCCACTGCAGGGCAAACATGGATTCGGGATTATTGTTGTTCTCAACCATGAACAGCTCTGCATAATCGTCCATCAAGGAATAAGGCCCTTCATCAATCACCTTTGTAGCAGCCATTTTTGACAGGTCAAGAAGTTCCTGGTCCCTTGTTCCGCTGTTTGGTCCTGTGCTCAATCCTGAGTAAGAGAGATAAAGGCGTGATAACATCCCGTAGGCAGTATATTTAGTCACACGTCCTGCCTGTCCTGCCTGCTCGGGTAAATGCTTCGCAGCGTATTCCACATCCCTAATGGCAAATTCAAACACATCTGTTCTTGGTCTTTTATTCACAGTAGGGTTAGAAATGATTTCCGCCTGGCTGGTGGTGATAATGGCATCTCCCCACAAGGAGGCAATGTACCAATATGCAACCCCTCTCATGAAACGGGCTTCAGCTATGTAACGGGTTTTTATTTCTTCATCCACACTACTTTCATTAATTGCAGCAATGGTGTTATTTGACTGCTGAATAACAATATAGAATGACCTCCAGGCTTCTACCAGGGGACCTGTTAATCCTGTTTCAGTCAGATCACTGAAGGGATAAACATAATCTGAAAAGGGAGCATATAGATTGTATGATCGACCATCTCCCAGTCCAAAATAGAATTTGTCATTAAAAGAAAACCAGACCCGGTTGTATAAAGGCGCCGTTGCAGCCTGAAAATCCTGTTCAGACTGGAAGAAATTTTCTCTTGCTATCTGGTCATTTGGTTCAATATCTAAATCATCGCTACAGCTGTAAGAACCGATGAATAGGGTTGCTATAAGAAGCTTGTTTAATATTTTATTTGTTCGCATAGTAATTTTTTTTTAAAAGTTGACATTTAACCCCAGGGTATAAATACGAGGGGAAGGATAACGTCCATTATCTATACCTGTTAAAAGAGCATCCTGATTAATTGATCCTACTTCCGGATCAAAACCTGAGTATTTAGTAAAGGTGTAAACATTCTGAAGGTTGGTGTATAACTTGACGTTAAGAAGTCCGAATTTTTCAATGAAATTTCGAGGCAGGTTATAGCCAAATGAAATATTCTGAATTCGTAAATAAGAGCCATCTTCCAGGAACCTGTTACTATACCTGTAATTGGAGGTAGAAGCTGCTGAAGAAGCCGCGATCCTTGGCATATAAGGGTCACCTCCTACTATCTGAACGTTTCTATAATCTGTAGGACCATCAGGATCAATTAATCCCAGTTCGGCATATCCAAGAGCTGACTGTAATAAATTGGTGTTTTCCCTCGGATTTTCTAAAAACCTTCTTTGGTAATTTACCACTTCATTTCCATATACCCCCGAAAGCTGAACATTCAGGTCAAATCCTTTGTAACTGAAGGAATTTCCAATACCATAACTAAAATCTGGTAATGGATTACCTATATAGTCACGATCCTGTTCGTTAATAACTCCATCTTCATTGATATCCTCAAATATATAATCTCCGATCCAGACCTCATTTTCTCCAATTCCCAAACCTTCAGGTAAGGCAGTAGGTACTATTTCACCTTCATCATTTCTGTAATAAAAGTCTGTAGCATCTTCAAATCGGCCAATTACCTTGTATCCATAAAACTGACCAATGGGTTTTCCAACTGCCGTCCTTGTCACAATAGTAATATCAGATCCCTCCTGCAGAGTCCGGTTTAAAATACCGGTATCGGTGGCAAGGGCTAAAACCTTGTTTCTGTTGGCAGTAAATACCAGGTTCGTTCTCCACGTAAAATCTTCGGTGTCTATATTTACTGTATTCAGCGTTAATTCCACACCCTTATTTTCAAGAGAACCAATATTTACATAAGGAGCAGAGGTAGCACCTACTCCCGAGGTTCCGGAGTAATCGGGGTAGGGAGCCAGAAGTAATAAATCCTCCGTTTTCTTGTAATACACATCGGCAATAAACTCTAAGCGGTTATTGAACATATTAAGATCTATACCTACGTTACTTGAATAAGTAGTTTCCCATTGCAGATCTGGGTTGGCAGTGTTTGCAGCAAGCAATCCAGCTCCAAAAGGAGTTGGGGATGCTGCATAAATAGAGGTAAATGCATAGTTTGGAACACTCTGGTTTCCAACAGCTCCATATCCCAGTCTAAGTTTAAGATTGTTGATATATGCATTGTCTTCCATAAATTCCTCATTAGAAATTCTCCAGGCTAATGCAGCAGAGGGAAACCATCCCCAGCGATTTTCTTTGGCAAATTTTGACGAACCGTCATATCGTATGGTGGCGGTCAATAAATACCGGTCATCAAAGGAGTAGAAAGCTCGTGCGAAATAAGAATTTAAGGCACTTTTAAAACTGGCATTTGAGTTTCGGGCCGTGGATGCATCTCCTGCATTTAAATCTGTAGCCCCGTTGGTAAGATAGCCGGTACGGTAACCGTACAGATTTTCAAAAAATGATTCCTGATATTCCTGTCCCAACATGGCATTAATACTATGAATTCCAAATGTGCGGTCATAGGTCAATACATTCCGGAAATTATAATACTTATTATAATTCTTAGTTCTGCTACCTTCTCTAATATCGTTTACAATTGCACCAAACCTATAGGAAGGGTTGAACAAGTACGCATTGGAGAATCCATAATCTATAGAATATTCCGATCTTAATTGCAGACCTTCCGTAATATCAAGTTCAGCAAAAGTATTTGCCCTGATTCCTGCACTTTCATTGCTGTTTTCCCTAATGCTTGCCAGACCAACCGGGTTATTCTGTACAAATTCGTCTGTAACAGGACCATCAAAAGTTCCTTCAGAATTACGAACGGCAACATTAGGCGTCTGTTTTAAAGCTGTAACGATTAATGCTTCATCTGAAAATGTGGTGGTTTGATTGATATTATTGAATGCGAAATTAATTCCGGTTCTTAAATAATCTTTTACCTGAGAATCAAAAGTTCCTCTAAGGTTTAGCCTGTCAAAAGAAGATCCAAGTGCTATCCCTTCCTGATCAAGATACCCTATACTCATGGCATAGTTGGTTTTCTCATTCCCTCCTGAAATGGACAGGTTGTAACTTTGCATCATTGCCTTTGTAAACATCTCATCCTGCCAGTCGGTACCTTCACCTAATAAATCTGGACGTATAAAATTTGGATCCTGCTCTACAATATCAAGATCGGATCTGGTATTTTTATGAATAGCGTATTCCTGAAGATTCAGCAGGTCCAAAGTATTTGGCAACTCCTGAAAACCGACATAACTGTCTAACGTAATAATAGTTGCTCCATCTCTTCCCCTTTTAGTGGTGATAAGAATAACCCCGTTCGCAGCCCTCGATCCATAGATTGCTGTAGCAGAAGCATCTTTTAGGATATCAATAGAAAGAATATCAGATGGGTTAATGGATGCAAAAGCATTCTGGCCGCCCTGTCCTGTATTACTATCAACGATGACCCCGTCAATCACAAAAATTGGTTCATTAGATCCGGTAATGGAACTTATACCCCTGATTCGGATAGAAGAACTCGCACCTGGTGCACCACTGTTCTGCTGTATCTGCACCCCTGCAGCACGCCCCTGTAATACCTGATCAATAGTGGTGGGAACAGATTCCTCGATAGACTCACTGGAAACAGAAACCATTGCTCCAGTCACATCACTTCTTTTCATGGTACCATACCCTACTACAACTACTTCATCTAATGAAGAAACATCTGTTTCCAGATCCATATTTATTTCAGATCTGTTATCAACAGGTATTTCTCTTGTTTTAAAGCCCACATAGCTAAAAACAAGTATTCCATCTGGCGGAACATTGTCTATTACGTAGTTCCCATCAAAATCTGTAACTACTCCGTTATTGGTTCCTTTTAGCACAATAGATACTCCCGGTAACGGACCGGTCTCATCAGAAACAGTTCCTGAAACTGTAGTAGTTTGTGCAAACGCAGTAAAACTAATCAGGCTCATAAATACGAAGAAATAAATCTTACGGATCTTAGAGCTTAATTGACTTAATAAATAATTTGTCATTGCCGAATTTTATTTAAGTACGAGTTGTGATTCGTAAAATCCCTTTTCGTCTTCACAAAAAATGTTTGAGGAAATGTTATTTACGAAATCGATTGATTTATAAAATAAAGTTAAAACCTATGATTCTTAGATAACAAATATATTTGCCCTCATGTAAAAGCAGTAACACTTTTGTTGCAACTGTCTATAAATTTTGAAGCATTACCCATAAAGCTTGGGGTTTTCCACCTCATAGGTTCAATAATTCCAGAAATTCGTTTGGTAGCTTGATGATTTTCAAAACACTAGATTAACATTTTTGAAAAGTCATTCAGGTAGTAATTTTTACTTATTGGATAGGATAGCAAATTTTCACACATGGAAAATTTCAGATGAGAAAATGGAAAGAAAGTTGGGAATCCTCAAGAAGAGTGATTCCTTGTCCGGGAAGTATCATCAAAAGAATTTTAACAAATGGTCGCAATCGATTGTTTACCGTAATTTTTTGACCTGCAGGATTGATCTTAAATAGACTTACGTAACCACAAACAAAACTATAAAACTAATTCATAGCAATAGAACGGATGTCCGCTTTGCTTCGGAAAATATATCTTCCCCAGCCGCTTATATCCTCTTGCTTCATAGAACTTCTGATTTCGCAGATTTTGGCTGAAAGTATCTAATCTAACCGATTGAAACCGATTTTTCCTGGCAAAAGCTTCTGCAAAGTCCATTAGGTTCTGTCCATAGCCCTCTCCCCAAATAGACGGATGCGTGGCAAGTCGGTGAACATATAGATTTTCACTGTTGGAAGTCAGCCATTGAATTGGTACATATTCCTCATCCATTTCCGGCGTCAGAACGATAATTCCAATTATAACCCCTTCCTTTTTCAGCAGATATAATTCCTCCTTTTCAATATCGTGCGAAAGTTTTTCACTGGAAGGATAGAATTCATTCCACTGCAAAATACCTTTTTCCTGCATGGCTTTAGCACATGCTTCAGTAAGTTGTTTTATTTCGGAAAGATGTGACGCCTCAGCTAATTGAATCATCTTAAAATTATTTGCCTCAAAATTAATTCATAGAAAGAAAATAAACACTTTCCTTGTATTAAATAATTTGGTACATTTGCCACGTTGAATTAAAATTCAATGTTATCCGGGGGATTAGCTCAGCTGGCTAGAGCGTTTGGCTGGCAGCCAAAAGGTCATCGGTTCGACTCCGATATTCTCCACAAAAACCACTGCAAACGCGGTGGTTTTTTTATTAGCAGCCTTTCCTTAAATTCCTCCACAACTTTTGAGATTGATCCGATCTAATGCCACAATGCACAGCTTATAACGTAAGAAATAATTTATCTTAAAGATTTGTTATTTTTATAAAAGTTATGTTAATTCGCAGCGTTCAATCTTTCGGTATCTTTCGCCGATCGTAGAGGAGTCTCCCCTACAACTTTTCACTTTGAACCTTTTAAATAGTATGGAACCATGGGTATTACCTATGATTACTATAAATTGGGACCAAGCCGAAAAGCCAACACATCTCTGAAGTAGGCACTCTAACACAATCACTTTTATGAAAAAGTTTTACACTATTCTTATTGCTACTTGCTTTCTGGCCAGCAGTTGTGCCAGCATCGTAAGTAAATCCAGTTATCCAATTTCCATTAACAGTACTCCTTCTGAAGCTAAAATCACCATTACAGATAAAAAAGGAGTGGAAATTTTCTCTGGCAATACTCCTGCCTCACTAAAGTTAAACGCCAGCTCCGGATTCTTTTCTAAAGCCCGGTACCAGGTCAAATTCGAAAAAAACGGATATCAAAGTAAAACAGCTCCTATAGATTTTAAACTGGATGGCTGGTATTTCGGAAATATACTTTTTGGTGGTTTGGTTGGAATGCTAATAGTAGATCCTGCAACCGGAGCAATGTACAAGCTCGATACCGAATTCTTAAATGAAACACTTGTTCCGGAAGAAAACATTGTGGTAAACGAAGGTTTAAATGTGTATGACATCAATGACATTCCTGCTTCCTGGAAATCACATTTAGTGGTTCTGGCTGCGGAATAAAACCATCGGGAAAACATTTACTACCGAGTCTTTTGTTATTTATATATTATTTACTGAAAACACAAAAGAGGCTGTATAAAATTATTTTTTACGTCAACCTGAGCTTGTTTCAGGTTCTAATAAATTCTAAAATCAAAATAATGAGATTCTAAAATAAATTCAGAATGACAATTTAAAGTTTTTAGACAGCCTCTTTACTATTAAACCAAAAATTTTTCAGAAGCCTGATTACTCATCTTTGATAAAAGCAGTGATTCTCTCAATGATCTTTTTAAAAGCTTCTGGAAGGGTTTCTTCTTCCCACGGATGCGAGGCTTCAAACGCATGATTACTGCCCTCCAGGAGGAATAAATCGGCATCTGGGTTCCATTCTTTCAGATGCCTGGCGTTATCAACATCAACTGTAGGATCTTCAGTTCCGTGGATAATAAGAAAAGGAATTTTCAGCTCCTTTGCTGCCCTGGAAATAGTCAGCCTTTCTTCATTCTCCTTAAAATTAGTGTAGAACTCATATAAATGTGGCATTTGCTGCCTGGTACGGCCATTTTCAACATAGGCAATTCCGTTTTCTTTCCATGCCTCCAGCTGGGCTCCCGAAGGAAATCTATTGCCAAAATCACTCACAGAAGCCAGCGTGATTAGCTTCTTTACACGGCTGTCTTCCGCAGCTTTTACAATGACTGTTCCTCCACCACGGGAATGCCCCATCAGGGAAATATTAGAAACAGCAGAAAATTCAGCATAGGGAAAGTCCTGTCCGGTAATCCAGTTTAAAACTACCTCAAGGTCATCCAGTTCCTTAATGAACGTATTTTCTCCAAAAGCATCAAGGTCGGGGAAATCAATAGGGTCTTCTAATGTACCTCCATTGAAGGAAAAGTTGAATTTAACGAGCATAAATCCATTTCTCGCAAATTCTTCGGCCATTAAATTCCAGGCACCCCAGTCCTTAAAACCTTTGTAGCCGTGGCTAAAAATAAGTACCGGTTTCTTTTCTTCTTTATCTGAATAATAAACATCGGTTACCACCGGTCTGCCATGTTTGCCTATAAGAGCTATATTCTTTGCTTTTTTTATTACCATGATGATGTGGGAATTTCTTTCTCCAGAAATGCTGTTTCCGGATCACATATTTCTTCTATTAATTTTTTCAATTGTGTTTTGTAGAACTCCAGTACTTCACGGTCGATATCGGGATTTTTACTGGCGCCACGCCCCGGCTTATCCTTTTTATTGAACCTCAGGAAACCGTTTTGCAGATTTTTAAAGGAAATGATTCCGGCTTCTATCGGCTTTTTAAACGGCTGTTGCTCATTCAGCATACAGGCGTAGGTCAAAATCTGAAAGGTTTTTCCGTACTTATTATAATCCGTCGTTAAATCTTCCCAATCTGCAATCTCTACCTGATTCTGCTGGACATTTCCGGTCTTGTAATCAATTACCCGCACCTTTCCGTTGAATTCATCTACCCGATCCACTTTACCACGGATGTACACCGGAAAATCCAGGTTTTCAACAGGAATTTCTGTTCTAAGGTCACTTTCGATCTCCACCACTTTTAAAGAGTTCCCTTCCTGTAAATCTCTGATATCCATTTTCAGGAGGTTTACTACATATCGCTTTGCTACCTCAAAAATGAGCAAATTTTTACCTTTGGTAAGCGGCTCTTGGGTATACGATTTCCTGAATTGTACTGCGATCTCATCCGGGGTTCTTTTAATAGCTTCTTTCAGGGCATCAATTGAAACTTGTTTCTTCTCCCATTCCTTATAAAAAACCTCCAAAGTATCATGAACCACGGTCCCCAAGGTATTATATGCCACCGTTTCCTCCACTTCTTCCCGATCTTTAATGCCCAGAATATACTGGTGATAAAAATCCAGGGGATTCCTGATGTATGTTGTCAATGCAGAGGGCGAGAAACCTCGACCTGCAAGATATTTTATCTTTTCAATAATTTCCGGAGTCTTCTCAACCGACTGAAGCGGCCGACTAATAGCGGGTACTTTAGGAGCTACAGTGAGTTTTTGAATGTGATGCGCCTCCTGTTTTTCCATCTCTAGTTGCAACAAAAACCGGCTTTTTTCACCGGCACTAAGTCCGTCGCTTTCGGTATTATAAAGCAGGTACACATTTTTGGCGCGCTGCATGAGATGATAGAAATGATAGGTATACACCGCATCTTTTTCTTTGTAGGTAGGCAGGTTATAGGAGCATTTAAGGTCATAGGGAATAAAGGAATTACTGCTTTTCCCCGCGGGCAACACGCCCTCATTCACTGATGTGATAATGACATTTTCAAAATCAAGCACCCGTGATTCGAGCATTCCCATTAGCTGCAGCCCGGTAAAAGGCTTCCCCCTAAAATCTACCGTTTGCGTCGCAACAAGTTCTTTGTAGATCGCAGACAGAGATTTAATAGTTTTTATGTGGGCATAGGTTTCCAGCAGGTTATCCAATTTATTGAACAACAGGTTATATTGAAAAAGAAATTCCAGTGTGAGTTGATCTTTCTCTTTATCGAGGTGATCTTTTATACTGAAGATCAATTTCTGCAATTGAGCAACTGCCAAGCCAGGATTGTTCTTCCAATCCTCAAAACAAAGACTGAAGAGCTCTCTATATTTTTCCGGAATAAAGTTTATCAATGTTTGCCGGGAAAAATACACCAGATTTTCCTGTTGAATCTTTCCAGAAATGATCCTGGAAAATCCTGAAGTTACTTTTTGAATCAGTGGATGATTACTTATAGCAATTACATCCTTATAATACAATTCCTGTGAGGCGGTGGAATGCATCTTGAGCAATTGATCGAACAAGGAAGTCACCGGTGCACTGGTCAAAGGAAACCCCATGGTGACATTGATCTCTTCCACATTTCCCGGCAGAGAATTAAGCACCGGAAGCAGTAAACCTTCATCCCCCAGAACTACTGCGGTTTTTCCAATGTCTTCTGGTTTGAGTTTTGCCAGCAATTCCCCCACATACTTTGCCTGTCCTACATTCCCCGGCACTCCTATCATTTTAATATTCTTATTTCCGCTGAAGTTATTGGAAACATAATTAAAAGGTTGCTCCCGGTAATGCAGCCATTCCTTCTGATATCTGCGCATAAACAGGGAAGCATCATGCTGAGGATCCTTCAGGAAGACTTCATCAATATCCCAGAAGATCTCTGCCACTCCCGAAGCATTCATTTTCTGCAAGATTTCCTGTTCCGCATTATTTAGTGCATTAAAACCCAGAAATATATGTGGATTCTTATTTTGCTGAATATAACTTTCAATTTTTTCTGAAGCTCTTCGATACACCATCCCCTGGTAAGCAAGATTTTGTTGTTCAAGAGAGCTTTTAAGCTCCTCATAATATTCGGGAATTTTGCGCCAAAACGAGAGGTAATTCTCCATTATAGGAGTTTTCTCTTCCTGTACAGACCAGTGATTTATTTCCTGAATATCGGACAAGTAGTCGAAGAAGGATCTGTAATCGATAAGGTACCTGTCTATTTCATTGAAATCATACAGCAGAGTTTGTGCCCAAGAAGCAAAAGTGTCGAAATTCTCCACTTTATCTTTAGGCGTACATTTTAAATACACCGAATAGAATTCAAATAGTGCAGCTGTATTATCAATGGCTTTTAAACCGGACATATCTTCTGCAAAATCCTCAATGCTCATAACTTTGGGTGCAAAAGCAGGTTTGCCCGACAAGCTGGCAAGCTGGGAAATTAAGTATGATCCCGCTCTTTTACTGGGTAATATAAAGGTGTAATCTGATAAGGAAACCTTACGGGAAAGCAACTCCTGAAGGATTTGGGTAATGAATGATGTCATAGTATAAAAATAGAAAACGCCCCGGAAATCGGGGCGTTTTCTGAAAAAGATTTTAATCTTTCTCCTAGTTATTCATATCCATGTTTTCTGTCTGGCCATCTTCGCCTTCAAGAGAAATCTCTACCCTTCTGTTTTGCTGCCTACCTTCATTAGTATTGTTGGTAGCAATTGGCTCACTTTCACCATATCCGGTAGCTGAAAGCCTGTCTGTAGGAATTCCTGCATCAATAAGAAAGTTCATTACAGAATCTGCACGTCTTTGGGAAAGCTCTTGATTATAAGCTTCTGCCCCAGTACTGTCTGTATGTCCTTCAATATGGAAATCTGTGTTTGGATATTCCTGCATGATATCTGCAATAGACTGTAAAGTTTCTTCAGATTCATCACGAATCGTGGCCTTGTTAAGGTCGAAAAGGATCGTTCTTGAATATTCATTCAATTCGTTGATCACCTCAACATCTGGCTCAGGACATCCGTTGTTTTCTACTGTTCCTGCAACATCCGGACATTCATCATCCTGATCAATTACTCCGTCGTTATCACGATCTTCAAAAGGACAACCATTGTTTTCTGCAGGTCCGGCTTCGTTAGGACATTCGTCTTCACTATCTCTTACTCCGTCACCATCTGCATCAGGACAACCGTTCATAGCGGCAGTACCGGCTACTGTAGGACATTCGTCTTCGTTATCTGGGATTCCATCACCATCAGTATCAGGACATCCATCGAATTGAGCAAGTCCAGCTTCATTAGGACATGCATCCATACTGTCACGGATACCATCACCATCTGAATCGGGACATCCGTTAAATTCAGGTAAACCTGGCTCTTCAGGACATTCGTCATCTTTATCATAAATACCATCACCATCGGTATCAACACCACCAAAAGCAATTTTTATTCCGGCTACATGCTGGAAATGAGAATTAAAGTCGTCTTCGAAGGCATGCTTATACATCGTCTGAACTGTAAGTGCTATGTGATCTGAAAACCAGAAATTAATTCCAACGGTACCGTCTAAAGTAGCAGCTCCGTCTTCATCAATCCAGGTGTAACCACCACCCACACCAACAACAGGATCAAACCAGCCTGCATTAGCATCATTTCTGAAACTATAGTTGAACGTACCATCAAGTCCATAGTATGTAAGGTCATCCCAACCTTCATCTCCGAACTTTTCGATCATGTTAACAGATCCGGCACCTTCAAAATAAAATCCGCCACCAATATTTCTGGCCACAGAAAGTCTTGAAACCCCAGGTAAAATATTATAGTGATCTCCTACATTGAAGAAATCTTCAAAATACCCACCTAAAGGTGCATCTTCCCCGGTTGGATAAAAATCCACGGCGTTTACTCCAATTCCCAGAGCCCAGGGATTATTTTCATCCTGCGCCTGAACAGCTGTAAAGCTCATTATAAATAATGTAGCTAATAAAAATTTGCTAAGATGTTTCATATTCAAATGTTTAATTTCAATTTAGTTAGTTGAAACAAAAGTAGGCTGATATTCGGTATTGGCAAAGATTCTAATAATAAAGTTTTCTTAATAATCCTTTATCCACGCAGTATTCAGGGGTATTAATTTGTAAATTTTCAGAAATTTGTCATAAATTTTAAGAAAACTTTAAACTCATTATATTAACTGCTTTCTTTAACTTTTATTGATAAAAAAGTTAAATTACCCCGAGTTCTTTCCCCACCTTGGTAAAAGCAGCGATAGCAGCATCTAAATGCTCTCTTTCATGAGCAGCAGAAAGCTGAACCCTGATTCTCGCTTTTCCTTTTGGTACTACCGGGTAAAAGAATCCAATGACATAAATTCCTTCTTCGAGTAACTTATTTGCCATATTTTGAGAAAGTTTGGCATCATATAGCATTACAGGAACAATTGCTGCCTCCCCATCGATAATATCAAATCCTGCATCTTTGATCCCTTTTTTGAAATACCGGGTGTTTTCTTTTAATTTATTTCTTAAGGAATCATCATTTTCCAACATTTCAAATACCTTAATAGAAGCTCCAACAATAGCAGGAGCCAAAGAGTTCGAGAAAAGATAAGGCCGAGATCTTTGACGTAACATTTCTATGATCTCCTTCTTTCCGGTAGTGTAACCTCCCATGGCACCACCCAAAGCTTTTCCAAGAGTTCCGGTGATAATGTCAATTCTGTCCAGCACTCCTTTTTCCTCAAGGGTACCTATTCCGTTCTCGCCAATAAAACCTGTGGCGTGTGCTTCATCGATCATTACCAAAGCGTCATACTTGTCGGCAAGATCACAGATCTGGTCGAGTGGAGCGACGAGTCCGTCCATTGAGAAAACACCGTCAGTAACAATAATTTTAAATCGCGCGCCATCTTCATTTGCCTGCTGCAACTGCTTTTCAAGGTCCTCCATGTTGCTGTTCTCATACCGGTAACGGGCAGCTTTACACAAACGCACCCCATCTATAATGGAAGCATGATTCAAAGAATCCGAAATGATCGCGTCTTCTTTAGAGAACAAAGGCTCAAAAACTCCTCCATTCGCATCAAAAGCTGCTGCGTAAAGGATGGTGTCTTCGGTTTTATAGAAATCGGCAATCTTGCCTTCCAGTTCTTTATGAATATCCTGGGTTCCGCAAATAAACCGGACACTGGACATTCCGAAGCCATGGGTGTCCATGGTATCTTTAGCAGCCTGAATCACATCGGGATGTGAAGAAAGCCCCAGATAATTGTTTGCACAGAAATTAATTACCTCCTTGCCTCCCTGGATGGTGATAGCCGCACCCTGTGGTGAAGTTATGACTCGTTCGGTTTTATAAAGGCCTTCTTCCTTTATTTCTTCTATTTCTTTCTGTAAGTGTTCTTTTATCTTTCCGTACATACTATGATTTTTTTACAAAATTACATTTCTTTTAAACAATGCTTACGGAGACTTCTTCATTTATATAGACAAGAATCCTTTTCTCTACCGTAAATCCCATTCCCGTAAGCACTTCTCCATAACTAATGATCTGGTTTTTATGCTTTGTATTCACTTCTCCTGTTTTATAATCAATGATGCTCACATTTTTTCCAAAGAAATTAAGCCGGTCGGGTCTTAGAATAGTGCCGGTTTCGGTAATGATATCACGTTCATTGAAATTCTCGGTCCCTGGAGCGTAAAATTTCTGAAGCTCGGGATGATTTACCACACTCAAAATGCTTTTCCGAATCTCCTCTTCTTCTTTATTTCTGAACAATCCTTCTTCCCGCGCATTCGAAATAGCCGCTTCCACATCTTCGGAAGTGTTTATCTGCGCAAAAATATCGTGCACCAGATGACCTTTTTCAATAGCTTTCGCCTGACTCGAATCCCACAATAAACCAGATTTGGTAATGATAGAAACCGCGCTGCCTTCTGTTGCAGAGGAATAATAGCACTCCTGCTGGTAGGTGCTGCTGGCTCTTTCTCCTTCAGAAACCGGAAAATCTTCTTTATTTCCGAATTCATACTCGTGGCGGTTGTCCTCCCAAACTTTTTTCTGCTTTAGCCAAGAAATGAACAATCCCGAAAATTTATTAGTATTCTCTTTGCCTCTGCTCAGTTCGTACTTGGAAATGACATACAACTGCTTCACAGGACGGGTAAGTGCCACGTAAAGCACATTCAAAGCATCCAGCTGACTATAATGGCACAAATCATCATATAAAAACGAAGCTCGTTCTCCCCAATGCAGCATATCTTTGGTGGCTTTGAGATAACCAATGGGAATTTCGGCACTCAGGGTTTCCGGGAGATCCATCCATAGAGATTCCCGGGCAACATCTGTAATACTACTGTTTGCAAACGGAAATATCACTACCGGAAACTCCAGCCCCTTCGCTTTATGGATCGTCATGATCTGCACCGCATCCTCATCGGGTGAAGCGGCAATACTTTTTCGGTCTTTTTTCTGCTCCCAGAGCTCCAGAAATTCGAAAATTCCGTGGTTTTCCTTCTGAGATATTTCATAAACGAAATCCAGGAATGATTGCACATACGCATCCGAAGATGTAACAAGATCAAAACTCCTGATGATGTATTCCACTGCTTCATAAAGAGAAGCTTCAGTCACACGGCTTAAACTGAAATGTATTCCGAAGCTATTAAGACTATCAAAAAACTGCTGATCATTAATTTCAAGTCTTTCAGAAATAAAACTGTAGAAACTTTCTATTTTCAGCTGATGTTCCAGGATATATTCAAGAATGGGCAGCTTCAGATTTTTATCCTGCCCTTCTACCGAAAATTGCAAAACAGCCGAAATGAAATTCACTTTCGGAGATTGAGAAAGCAACAGACTTTCCGCAGAAATCACCGGAACTCCATTTTCACTGAGGAAGGAAGCAATGGCGACGCCTTCTTTTTTTCTGCGTGTAAGAATACAAATGTCACTTTTCGAAACCTCTTTAGCTTCCAGGTCTTTTATAATTTCAAGCACCTTTTCGGGGTAAACCTGCATTTCTTCTTCGGCATTTTCAGCTTCAATAAAAGACAGGTTCACATAGCCCTCATCCAGATTTATTGGCTGCTGGGAACTTGTTTCCTCAAAAAGCTTTTTATGCTCAAGGTTTGTAAAACAACTTGAAGAAAATTGGAAGAAATCATTGTTAAAATCTACAACCTGCTTAGAACTACGGTAGTTAAAAGGCAATAAAACCACTTCTTTCTCTTCCAGATTAAAAGGATTCCCGGTGCCGCAAAGATCCATGAACTGTTCGGCTTTTCCACCGCGCCAGCGATAGATAGATTGTTTGGCATCGCCTACCAGTGTGAGGCTCCCCGTTTCTCCCTCTGGGTGTTCTGTAGTCAAAGTGTGATCCACCAACGGAATAAGGTTTTCCCACTGCAGCTGCGACGTGTCCTGAAATTCATCGATGAAATAATGCCGGTAGCGCTCCCCTAAACGCTCATAAATAAATGGCGCCGGCTGGTCTTTTACTGCACTTCCAATGGTGGCATTAAATTCGGAGATCATCACAATTGCCCGCTCCTTCTTGATCGTAGAAATTTCCTCCTGAATCGCACTCAACAAAGACAACGGGGTAAGGTTCTTTTGAATGGCGGCAAAAAATTGAATCTGCGTCAGGTATCTTTTTGTTTCATTGAAATAACTCACAATCTCCGATTGCAATCCATCGAGAATATTTTTTTTGTTTTCATCCAGCTTCTTTGCATACAAAGGTTGATCTGCAATGGAAGTTTGCCATTTTGCATCAAATCCTACCTCAAAATCCTCTTTCTGAAGCTTTTCAAAAAATTTAGGACAATAACCGCTGCTGAAATCTGAACTTTCAAGTCCGTTGCTTTGGATGAGAGTAAAAAACTTATTGGCCATTTCCACCACTCCTTCTTCAAAAAGGACTTTTTGCTTCTTCAGTTCTTTAGAAAGATTTTCGAAATCCTCCAGCTTTTTTCCCTTCAGCAGTTGAAGAAAACCCTGATTGTTCTCACTGTTCACCAACTCGGCGATCTTGTAAAGGTCCCTGGCGATGTCCCAGCTTTTATCCTCATCGGTCTTGCTCAGAGAAAAATTGATAAGCACCCGGGTGAGTTCTTTATCCTGACCAGCCCTGTTAATGAGTCTTTCCACTGCTTCCTGAAGCACTTCGGAAGTATTCAGTTCCACCTCAAAATTAAGAGGTAAATCAAGATCTTTCGCAAATGTCCGCAGCACCCGGTGTGTAAATCCGTCAATGGTTGACACCTCGAAAGCAGCGTAATTATGGATTATGTGTTTCAGGATTTCTTTAGATCGTACTGTGATTTTCTCTTCAGAAGACCCTGTTTCCTTACAAATAATTTCCAGCAAAGGCTGAAATTTCTTCGGAACAGGCTGTTTCGAAAATCCATACAAGTTATCTACAATCCGGGATTTCATTTCCTCCACGGCCTTGTTGGTAAAGGTTATGGCAAGTATATTTTTATAACTGTCATTCCTGCCCGAAGTAAACAGCAGCAGCAAATATTCTTTTACCAGGGTAAATGTTTTTCCAGACCCTGCGGAAGCATTATAAATGGTGAATGAATTGGATTTCTTCAAGCTATTTTTTTACGAAATTATAAAATCAAATTTTAGCAGCTTATAATCAGGACATAATCTTTTTGATTTCTCAATAGTTGTAGTTAATTTATTTCTGAATAAACACTAAATTCACGTAAAAGCATAAATCTTTAAGGATTTTATAACATATAAATATTTTAGTTAGCCGGGGTAATCCCTAAATTTGGGGTTGATCTGAATTAATAATCAAAAAAACATAACATATTATGGCATTTGAGTTACCAAAATTAAAATATGCATTTGATGCATTAGAGCCTCACATAGATGCAAAAACAATGGAAATCCATCATGACAAACACCATGCAGGATATACCAGCAAATTAAATGCAGCTATTGAAGGAACAGACCAGGAAGGAAAAACCATTGAGAATATCCTTATGAATCTTGATATGAAAGATAAGGCTGTTCGTAACAATGGTGGTGGTTACTATAATCACAACCTTTTCTGGGAAATCATGTCTCCAGACGGAGGAGGAAAACCAACCGGTGATCTTGCTACTGCAATCGATAAAAAATTCGGTTCATTTGATTCTTTTAAAGAAGAATTTTCGAAAGCAGGTGCAACCCAGTTTGGTTCGGGATGGGCATGGTTATGTGTTCATGAAGGAGGAGATGTGGAAGTTTGTTCTTCTGCAAACCAGGATAATCCATTAATGCCAAATGTTGGCTGTGGTGGAACTCCAATCCTTGGAATGGATGTTTGGGAGCACGCTTATTATCTGAAATACCAAAACCAACGTCCTGCATATATCGATGCATTTTTTAATGTAATTAACTGGGAGGAAGTTTCCAGAAGATATGCACAGGGAAAATAATTCCTGAAAAGAAAATAATTTAGAAAATGCTGCCCAATTGGGCAGCATTTTTTTGTGCAAATTAAAAAGCCTTAAATTCTGGGGTGCAGAACACCTGACTAAAGCACATGTGCCGCTGAAAAATAAAAGGAGGCGAAATAGATATTCCGCCTCCCTTTGCCCCAAATCTACCATGAACTTAACCTACTTATGCTATGGCTTTGCTAATATAGATTAATTTATTGCCTCAATAAATTATTTTAGACCAACTACAGGGATACTGGTTAAATTACAATCAATTAAAACAGCCTGTAAGAAATGGAATATAATTTTGATGGTTTTTTACTGATTTTCAGGAAATTACCTACAAAATCATTCCGATACAATATCTTTAAGTTTCAACTGCATGCTTACGTTGCCATTCCATTCATTTTCATCAATGCAATAGGCTGCTCTCACTTTATTGCCATTAGAAAGTAAATCACATTTACCACCAAGATTAAATCCTATAGCATCAAAAGATTTTTTTGAAGCCCCTTCTACAAAACGACATTTTAAATGCAGGTCATCTCCACCCACGCATTTAGCATAACCGGCATCCTTAAGTTGGGAAGTCATAAAAACGGGCATCATATTATCAGGGCCAAAAGGTGCAAATTGCTTCAGGATTCGGTGGAATTTCGGAGTAATATCGGTAAGGGAAATTTCAGCATCAATGGCTATCTCGGGAATTAGCAGGTTTTTATCTATACTTCCTGAAACCACCTCTTCAAATTTCAGTTTAAAATCTTCATATTGAGATTCCAGCATTGTGAATCCTGCGGCATATTTATGTCCTCCAAACTGTTCTATATGTTCACTGCAGCACTCCAGCGCATCATACACATCAAATCCCTTGACAGATCTTGCAGAAGCCGCCAGTTTATTCCCACTCCTGGTGAAGACCAGCGTGGGCCGGTAATAGGTTTCTGTAAGTCGAGAAGCCACAATTCCAATAACACCTTTATGCCAGTTCTCCTGATAGACTACTGTCGTGAACCGCTCCTGTTCTTTGGCAGCCTCAATTTGCAGTAAGGCTTCGGCAGTAATTGATTTATCGGCATCTTTTCGATCTGAATTGAAGATCTCAATTTCTGAAGCGAAATGCCTGGCGGTTTCTTCGTTCTCTTCGGTAAGAAGGTTCACCGCGTGAAGTCCATGTTTCATTCTACCGGCGGCGTTGATACGTGGGGCTATGATAAAAACAACATCTGTAATGGTAAGTGTTTCTTTCTTCACCTGCTCCAGAATAGCTTTAAATCCTGCACGTGGCGCAGCATTGATCACCCGAAGCCCATGATAGGCAAGAATTCTGTTTTCACCTGTAACAGGAACAATATCGGCCCCTATTGCGGTGGCAACAAGGTCAAGGTATGGAATAAGGTTTTCAATGGTTTCACCTCTGCGGGAACCGAGCGCCTGCAGCAATTTAAAACCTACTCCGCAGCCACACAGCTCCTTGTACGGATACTCACAATCCTGTCGCTTTGGATCAAGTACAGCCACAGCAGCCGGAATCTCTGCACCCGGCCTGTGGTGGTCGCAGATCACGAAATCTATTCCTTTTTCTGAAGCATAGCTTACTTTCTCTATAGCTTTGATACCACAATCGAGTGCTATGATAAGGCTTATATCATTATCGGAAGCGAAATCTATTCCTTTATAGGATACGCCATATCCTTCATCATAACGATCTGGAATGTAAGTAGCAATATTTGGATAAAAGGTTTTCAAATAGGAAGAAACAAGAGCAACGCTGGTGGTACCGTCAACGTCATAATCCCCATAGACCATAATATTCTCACCCTCCTCTATCGCTTTCTCGATGCGAAGAACAGCCTTTTCCATGTCTTGCATCAAAAACGGATCATGCAAATCCTCCAGGGAAGGACGAAAGAATTTCTTAGCATCCTCAAAAGATTCGATGCCGCGCTGCACCAGCAAAGAAGCCACCGGAATGTCTACCCCGAGCGTTTTGGCAAGCACGGCCACTTTTTCAGGATCGGGTTTTGGTTTGAGCGTCCAGCGCATGTTCATCAAAATAAAAGCAGATTAATGTATTAAAAACTTTTCGCGTAATGCCGTTCCTTTATATTTTATTCCAGCCCAGCCGGTTTTCATAAAATTCCGGATATTTTGGTGTTCTTTCCCTTCGGGATTTTCAAGCACATTTTTAAAATAAAATTCTCCGAAACAGGCCAGGGTGAGCTCTTCACTTAGCTGCTGCCGTTTGGCAAAAGCAAAGATCTTACAACTGCCATTATTTTTTCCGGCGAAATTTTCAAGTTTTCCGTTGTTGAAAGCGGTAGGAATAAAGTCATAATGCTCATCTATAACCTCCATCGTTCTGGAAAATGAATTTGCCTGCGGATTCTTTTTCAGTTTGTCTATGAAATCTCCAATTTTCATACTATTGTCTCTTTTCTGCAAAGATGCCGAAATACTCGGCCGCGTCAAAATTATACTTTCAGTAAAGGCTTATAATGCCTAATTTCGCTCCTCTAAAAAATTTTCTATGGAAATTATACAGGGCCAACTTGTAGACATTCAAAATAAACGGATCTTTTCTGCTGAAATTACACTCGGAAAAGGCCGGATTACTGAGATCAGGGAAAAGAAGCACCAGATCAGAAATTTTATCCTTCCGGGATTTATTGATGCGCATATCCACATTGAAAGTTCCATGCTGGTGCCATCGGAATTTGCAAGAATGGCAGTGCTTCACGGTACGGTTGCCACTGTTTCCGATCCTCATGAGATTGCTAATGTCCTTGGAAAAGAGGGGGTGCATTTCATGATCGAAAATGGCAAAAAAGTTCCACTTAAATTCCATTTTGGAGCCCCTTCTTGTGTGCCTGCCACTACTTTTGAATCTGCTGGAGCTGTAATAAATGCCGAAGACGTGAAGGAGCTACTGGAACTTCCTGAAATTCACTATCTCACAGAAATGATGAATTATCCAGGGGTTTTAAATGACGACAAAGAAGTTTATAAAAAAATATTCTATGCCAGGCAGTTCAACAAGCCTGTAGATGGTCATGCCCCGGGATTGCGTGGCAAAGAGGCAAAGAAATACATAGAAGCCGGAATCACTACAGATCATGAATGCTACACCTATGAAGAGGCAGAAGAAAAACTGTCTCTTGGCATGAAGGTAATTATAAGGGAAGGAAGTGCGGCCAAAAATTTTGATGCACTCATAGATTTGCTTCCTGACCATCATGAAAATATGATGTTCTGCTCAGATGACAAACATCCCGATGATTTGATCCTCGGCCATATAAATCAGTTATGCGCACGTGCAGTCGCCAGGGGAATTGATGTTTTCAAGGTTTTACAAGTAGCTTGTGTGAACCCTGCAGAGCATTACAATATGAATGTTGGATTACTGAAAATAGGGGATCCTGCCGATTTTATTGTAGTAAAGGACCTTCAGGAATTCGAGGTATTACAGACCTATATCGACGGAGAACTGGTAGCTGAAAACGGCACCTCAAAAATTCCTTCCGTTGCTTTTGAAAAACCGAATAACTTCAACATTTCTCCCAAAACTCCTGAAGATTTCCAATTACCGGCCACGAAAGCACTTGTAAAAGTTATAGAAGCTGTAGATGGAGAATTAATAACAAATGAACTACACCTGAAGCCTCTTGAGAAGCAGGGAAGTTTTATATCAGATACAGAAACCGATATTTTAAAGATAGCGGTGGTCAATCGTTATGAAAATAGGCCGCCGGCTGTTGCATTCATCAAAAACTTCGGATTAAAAAAGGGTGCCATAGCAAGTTCTGTAGCCCATGATTCCCATAACATTATCGCCGTAGGTACCACAGATGAAGAATTATGCACAGCTGTAAACCTCATTATAGAGAATAACGGAGGGATTTGTGCTGTGAACAGAGAAGACAAAAGGATACTACCACTTCCGGTTGCCGGAATAATTAGTGACAGGAATGGCTGGGAAACTGGTAAATTATACCAGGAAATAGATGCAATGGCAAAAGAACTGGGCAGCACCTTAAAAGCACCTTTTATGTCCCTTTCTTTTATGGCTTTGCTGGTAATTCCCGACCTTAAAATTTCAGACAAAGGATTGTTCAGCGGTAAAAAATTCGGTTTTGTAGATATTTTTGAGGAAAAAACCGGACGTTATTAGAAGTTTGCCGGGACATTTTTCTTGAGAATAGCCTACTGACTGCATGATCTATTATTTTTTTATTAAATTTAATCTTCGCAAAAACAGAAAGTTATGAAAAAGACACTCATATTTTGTATGCTATACATCGGGATCATTTTGACAGGCTGTTCCAATAGTGAAGATGAAAATGATATGAAAAAGACCTACAGCGAAGATACCTGGGAAATTTCTGCTAAAGCTTCTGAAGATACCCAACACAAATATCAGATCATGGAAAATTATCCAACCGAAGGTGGCCCGGTAATTACAAAAAAACCCAATAATGCGAAGGTGAGTGAACTGAGACGTGATGCCGGGATTTATTACGTTTATGAGCCTGAGACCGGCTTTACCGGAACAGATGAGGTGGAGATCACCACGAATATATCTGCCGGCGGGAGCGAAATAGTAGCCAAAAATATCCTGACGCTTAAGATTGTGGTAAACGAGTAAAGAAATAAAAGCTTAAGATTGCCTGTTATTAACTTCATATTTTACAGGCGTTTTTCACACTTATAAAAACAGTTTTCATGGATGAGCGTGATTGTCTTCAGATAATCAGCTACAGAAAATGGGAACATTGCATACTGTCCTTTTCCCGGAACTTAATTTTTTTATATTTCAACGAGTTTTACGATCTCTATTTTAACCAGAGATCCAGCAAAACCACAGTTGCATATTTCTTCAGTTACCCGATATATTATTCGGGATTCAAAAGTACTTTCTGAATATTCACCCGGTAAATTGTTTGTGGTGAAAACTTCATTATTCTCAGTTTTTATAGTGTAGAAACAATTGTCAACTTCAGATTCATCGATATAAATGGTGGCTATTTTAGTTATGGGATCAACAGAATCGTCACTGTCACAACTCAAAAACACAAAAAGGAAAAGAAGTAATAAGGCGGGGTTTTTCATGTTTGAAAGGTTTCATTATGCATTGTTTACAACCTACTTCTAACTTTATTTTCTATTTCTTTCCCCCTACCACAATTACAATTTCTCCTTTAGGAGGCTTTTGGGTATAATGCTCCAGCACTTCTGTCGCTGTACCACGAATTGTTTCTTCGTGAAGCTTGGTAATTTCCCGGGAAACCGAGACCGGCCGATCTTCGCCAAAGAACTCCACAAAATGAGATAGCGTCTTGATCAGCTTATGCGGAGATTCGTAAAAAATGATGGTCCGGGTTTCATCTGCAAGAAGTTTTAACCTCGTCTGCCGGCCTTTCTTCACCGGAAGAAAACCTTCAAACACAAATTTATCGTTGGGGAATCCGCTGTTCACCAGGGCAGGTACAAAAGCAGTTGCGCCGGGTAGGCAGTCTACTTCAATTCCAGCCTCAACGCAGGCGCGGGTAAGTAAAAATCCGGGGTCACTAATGGCGGGAGTTCCGGCATCACTAATGAGGGCGTAGGTTTTTCCGTTTTTTATTTGCTGCACGATTCCTTCCACGGTTTTATGCTCATTATGCATATGATGGCTGTGCATATGTGTATTGATACCGAAATGTTTCAATAGTTTCCCGCTATTGCGGGTGTCTTCTGCAAGAATTGTGTCCACTTCCTTTAAAACACTGACAGCCCTGAAGGTCATATCATCCAGATTTCCAATTGGGGTGGGTACCAAAAATAATTTTGCCATTGGCCTTTGTGCCTCTTTACTCAAATTTGCTTTCTACTATTGCCAGAAACCGGATTTCATACTCCTCTTTTCCTTCCCAGTTATTATAATCAGGCTTCACCATGTTCAGCACAAAATTTACTGCTTCCTCCTTGTTTTTCATGGTATTTAGCTGCGAAAGTACGCGGTTGTAATCGGCCGTACTTCCTTCAAAAAGGTGCTTTACAAATGCGTGCCTGTCATTGATCCCTATTTGAAACGTCTTTTTTAACCGGTCATTTATAGATCTTGGTTTATCAGCTTCGGGTGTTGATCTTGAAGTCACAGGTTCAAACTGCGGGAGGTGATCATAATGTACTCCACCAATATCTTCCATATCGTTCTTCTTGTAGTTTTTTGGAATGATATGGTCGAGCATCTCATCAAATTTCTGAGATTCCGGTGGCATTTGTGCTACTATATCCTTGATCTTTTCGGTATTTGGTTCGGTGATAGCTTCAGAATCGTTAAAAAGTGTTCCGTCGGGTGCAAACCTGTCTGGTTCTTCCTCCTGCTTAGGCTGTTTTTTCTCTTCGGTAGGAGTTATTTGCTTTTCAGGTTCTCTGGTCTCTTTTTCTTCAGAAACTTCTGCAGAAAAAAGATGTTTTTCAGTAAAATTTAAAATCGTTAATCTTTCGTACAGATCCTTGGCCAACTTCTTTAATTCTTCAGAATCAATAGACTCCTGTTGCTTTAAAGACAGTACTTTTTCAGCTAAAGTTATTAATTCCTCTTTCAATTGCTTTTTCATAACTTTCCTGCTTAGGGATTAAATGCGGTTGTATTTTTAATAAATTTGTATCACCTTTATACGAAAGCGAAGTTCGCTTTTTCGTCTTGAAAAATACAAAATGTTTCTCGAAAATACAGTAAATCATAAGGAGCAATTTGGATGGATAGAAGTTATCTGCGGTTCTATGTTCTCGGGAAAGACCGAAGAATTGATTCGCCGACTCAAACGTGCCAAATTTGCCAAACAAAAAGTTGAAATTTTTAAACCTGCCGTTGATATTCGATACAATGAAGAAATGGTGGTCTCCCATGACTCCAATGAGATACGGTCTACTCCTGTTCCTGCTGCGGCAAACATAAGAATCCTTGCCGATGATTGTGATGTGGTAGGAATTGACGAAGCTCAATTCTTTGATGAAGAAATAGTTTCTGTTTGTAATGACCTTGCCAATAAAGGCATAAGGGTTATTGTAGCGGGTCTTGATATGGATTTTAAAGGAAATCCCTTTGGACCTATGCCAAACCTTATGGCCACTGCCGAATATGTTACCAAAGTCCATGCTGTTTGTACCCGCACAGGAAACCTTGCCCAATACAGTTATAGAAAAGCTGCCAGTGAAGATCTTGTATTACTAGGAGAAACCGAAGAATATGAACCTTTGAGCCGCGCTGCATTTTACAAAGCCAGGCTAAAAGAAAAGGTGAAAACGCTGGAGGTTAAGGATCCTGAAGAAATCACCTCCAAAAAAGTATAACATGCCCGTAGCACACGAAACTTTATTGGAAATCGATCTTACTGCACTTGCACATAATTATCACTATTTACGTTCTAAAGTAGAATCAAATGTGAAATTTATGGGTGTGGTGAAGGCATCGGGCTATGGGAGTGATGTAGTTGGTATCGCAAGGAAATTAAAGGAACTGGGAGCAGATTATGTGGCCGTAGCCTATATTTCTGAAGGAATTGCACTTCGGGAAGCAGGGATTGAACTTCCTATCATGGTATTTCATCCGCAGTCGGCAAATTACGAGAGTCTGGTGGAATATTGCCTGGAACCAAGCTTATACAGTGACTTTGTTCTGAAAGAATTTATTTCAACTGCTGAAAAACTGAATCAGAAAAATTTTCCGGTACATCTTAAATTCAATACCGGAATGAACAGACTCGGCCTTTCGGAAGAAGAAGTTGAAATGGTTACCGGCAGATTAAACGCAACAAATTCTGTGAAGGCCGCCTCGGTTTTTTCACATCTTTCGGCCAGTGAAGACTGGCGGGAACGGGAATTTACCCTGCAGCAAATTCATACTTTTCAACGCATTGCTATCCGGCTTTTTGATCAGCTGAAATACGAGCCTCTGCTTCATATCTGTAATACTTCCGGGATAATAAACTATCCCGAAGCTGCTTTTGACATGGTAAGAAGCGGGATTGGCCTATACGGCTACGGAAATGAAAAAAGTGAAGATGAAAAACTGAAACCGGTAGCCACTTTAAAAACCATAATTTCACAGATCCATCACATTAAGAAAGGAGATTCTGTGGGTTATAACCGGGCCTTTACTGCAGAAAAACCTACCAAAACAGCCACTCTCCCAATCGGTTATGCCGACGGGATAAAAAGAGAATACGGCAATGGAACCATTGGAGTATTTATAGGCGGAAAGTATGCGCCCATCATTGGAAATGTATGTATGGACATGATCATGACCGATGTTACAGATATTGATTGTAAAGAAGGAGATGAGGTAATCGTTTTTGGAGGCCCACAACGCGCCACAGATTTTGCCGAAGCAGGGAACACTATTTCTTATGAATTAATTACCGGTATCTCTCAACGAGTAAAGCGGGTACTTATAGAGCATTAGGATTATTGGGGTTTTATCGCCAAATTTGTAGGAACCAATCCAAACAACCATGGCTTTTTTTAAAGACTTTAAAACCTTTCTAATGAAAGGTGACATTATCGCACTGGCAACAGCAGTGGTAATGGGTGCTGCTTTTAACAAGATCATTTCCTCGGTGGTAGCAGATATTATCATGCCTATAATCGGAGTATTAACCGGTGGTGCAGATTTCTCGCAGCAGTTCATTTCCCTGGATGGAAATTCTTACGAAAGCCTGCAGGCAGCACAGGAAGCAGAGGCGGCCGTACTCACGTATGGAAATGTTATCCAGGCAATTATCTATTTTGTAATCGTTGCTTTTTTCATATTTTTGCTCCTTAGAGCTTATGAACGAACCAAGAAAAAGAAAGAAGCCCCTGTGGTCGCAGCTCCAAAAGGTCCTTCTCAGGAAGAATTACTTACCGAAATTAGAGATGAATTGAGACGGAAAAACAATTAAGCACGCACGTAGTAACCGCTACACTATATATTTTAACCCTAAACCACGCTCAAAAGGCGTGGTTCTTTTTTGTTTTTAACGCTGTACTGCAGTATATAATGAATGTTGCATATTTAACATTCTGTACAAAGTGGTTAAATGAATTCAGATTAGAATAATTTCCATGAGCACCGTTCCAATAATTGATTCAAGTACAATACATTTGTAAGTATCGTTCGGGGTTAGTTTCCCGAATGAGTTCACGCAGGTTTTCAGAATCTGTGAAGTATGCAATATAGTAATGGCAAAGTTTAATTAGATTCCCGCCTGCGCGGGAATGACAATTCAAAAAATATGAAAGTAGCAGTCGTTGGCGCCACCGGAATGGTAGGCGAAGTCATGTTAAAAGTACTGGCCGAAAGAAACTTTCCGGTAACGGAATTGTTACCCGTGGCTTCGGAAAGGTCTGTCGGAAAGAAAATTTCTTATAACGGAAGGGAATACGAGGTAATCGGACTTCAGGAAGCAGTAAACCAAAAACCGGAAATTGCTGTTTTCTCAGCAGGAGGTGATACATCCCTGGAATGGGCACCAAAGTTTGCCGAAGTTGGAACTACAGTGATCGACAATTCTTCAGCATGGAGAATGGATCCGACGAAGAAACTCATTATTCCGGAGATAAATGCTTCAGAAATTACTGCAGAAGATAAGATCATCGCCAATCCCAACTGTTCTACCATTCAGTTATTAATGGCTTTGAAGCCGTTGCACGACCGATATAAAATTAAAAGAGTGGTAGTTTCCACTTACCAGTCTATTACCGGAACCGGTGTAAAAGCGGTTGAGCAGCTTGAAAACGAGTATGCCGGAAAACAGGGTGAAATGGCTTATCCTTACCCCATACACAAAAATGCCCTGCCTCATTGTGATGTTTTTGAGGAAAACGGATACACCAAAGAAGAAATGAAACTTACAAAGGAAACCAAGAAGATCCTTGGGGATGACTCGGTCAATGTGAGTGCTACAGCAATCAGGATCCCGGTAGTTGGCGGACATAGTGAAGCTGTAAACGTGGAGTTTTACTCCGACTTTGATGAAGAAGAGGTAAGGAAAATGCTTAGCGAGTTTCCTGGCGTAACCGTTCAGGATAATCCCGACACAAATACATACCCAATGCCAATTTACGCTGAAGGAAAAGATGATGTTTTTGTAGGAAGGATAAGAAGGGATTATTCCCAACCAAACACGCTGAATATGTGGGTCGTGGCAGATAACCTGCGCAAAGGTGCCGCCACAAATGCCGTACAAATCGCAGAATATCTCAAAGAAAATAAACTGGTATAAAGTTTTTATAATATTTAGAATATCCTGTTTCTGAGTTTCCGGAAACAGGATTTTTTGTTCAGAATTCCCTCTGTTACAATCAAAACGATTTTTATACTAACTTTACCACAACTAATTATATTACTTATATGAAAAAAGCAATCATTGGTATCTTCGCTATAGGGCTTCTCTACCCCTGCGGAAGCCTAATAGCACAAGAACAAACTGCCTTGAATTATCCTGAAACTAAAAAAGTAGATACGGTGACCAACTATTTTGGTACCGATATCAAAGATCCTTACCGCTGGCTGGAAGATGACCGCAGCGAAGAAACAGAAGAATGGGTGAAATCCCAGAATGAAGTAACCTTTGGTTATCTTGAATCTATTCCTTTCAGAGAAGAATTGAAAAAACGTCTTTCAGACCTCTGGAACTATGAAAAGATTGGTGCCCCGTGGAAAGAAGGAGATTATATCTATTTTTCCAAAAACGACGGACTCCAAAACCAATACGTTATTTACCGGAAAAAGAATGAAAACGACACACCTGAGATCTTTTTAGATCCGAACAAATTCAGTGAAGACGGAACCACTTCTTTAGGAGGATTGAGTTTTTCTGAAGACGGAAAAACCCTCGCCTACAGCATTTCTGAAGGTGGAAGTGACTGGAGAAAGATCATCGTAATGGATGCTGAAACACGCGAAATCAAAGAAGATACTTTGGTAGATGTGAAATTCAGTGGGGTATCATGGAAAGGCAACGAAGGTTTCTACTATTCCAGCTATGAAAAGCCCGAAGGAAGTGAACTTTCTGCAAAGACAGATCAGCATAAACTATACTACCACAAACTGGGAACAGATCAGGCGAATGATGAATTGATCTTCGGTGGAACTGCCGATCAAAAACACCGTTATGTAGGTGGAAGTGTTTCAGAAGACAATCGCTACCTCTTCATTTCAGCAAGAAATTCGACTTCGGGAGGAAAAATGTTTATGATGGATCTTTCCGAAGCAAATCCACAACTGGTGACTATTCTTGACCATGAAGAAACAGATTCTTACGTGATCGAGAATGTAGGCAGCAAATTATACATTGTTACCAACCGCAATGCACCGAATATGAAGATCGTAACGGTTGATGCTTCCAATCCCGCTCCCGAAAACTGGGAGGATTTCATACCTGAAACCGAAAATGTATTAAGTCCTTCTACCGCCGGTGGATATTTCTTTACCGAATATATGAAAGACGCGGTTTCTAACGTAAAACAGTATGATTACGAAGGAAATCTTGTACGTGAGGTAGAACTTCCGGGAGTTGGTTCTGCAGGAGGTTTTGGAGCCAAAAAAGAAGATGATGTACTATATTATTCCTTCACAAATTATGTAACACCTGGAAGCATTTATAAATATCAGATCGAGGAAGGAACTTCGGAATTGTACAACAAACCAGACATCGATTTCAATCCTGAAAATTTTGAAAGCGAGCAGGTTTTTTATACTTCAAAAGACGGTACAAAGATTCCGATGATCATTACCTATAAAAAAGGCCTGGAACGCAACGGAAAGAATCCGACTATCCTATATGGTTACGGCGGTTTCAACGTGAGCTTAACGCCTTCTTTTAGCATTGCAAACGCCGTTTGGATGGAGCAGGGTGGAATTTATGCCGTTCCTAACCTTCGCGGTGGCGGGGAATACGGAAAAGAATGGCACAACGCCGGAACAAAACTTCAGAAACAAAATGTTTTTGATGATTTCATTGCAGCTGCCGAATACCTTATCGAAGAAGATTATACTTCAAAAGATTACCTGGCAATCCGGGGAGGTTCCAACGGCGGACTTTTAGTTGGTGCCACCATGACCCAACGTCCCGATCTTGTGAAGGTTGCTTTACCTGCTGTGGGAGTGCTCGATATGCTACGTTACCACACCTTTACTGCCGGTGCAGGCTGGGCGTATGATTATGGAACTGCCGAAGACAATGCTGAAATGTTTAATTACCTGTTAAATTATTCCCCGCTTCACAACGTGGATAAAGGAGTAGAATATCCTGCAACTCTGATCACCACAGGTGATCATGATGACAGGGTGGTGCCTGCACATTCCTTTAAATTCGCAGCCGAATTACAGGAAAAACAGGCAGGTAACAATCCTGTTTTGATCCGTATTGAAACAAATGCAGGTCATGGCGCCGGAACTCCAGTAAGCAAAACCATCGAGCAGTACGCAGATATCTTCGGATTTACCCTCTACAATATGGGATTTGAAGTATTACCTGAAAAATAGATAACTAAAGTATAAGGATAACAAAACCTTATTCAAATACTGAAAAGCCTCCGGATTAACATTTTCGGAGGCTTTTTTTATACCCAAATCGTTCCTACCTTTATACTCTTAACTCCCATCAATGCTAAAGGTCAAAAAAATCTCTTTCGGATATTCCAAAAAACTCTTCATTAAGAATCTCAGTTTTAATGTACAAAAAGGAGAAAACGTTTCCATTATTGGTGCCAGCGGATGTGGAAAAAGCACGCTTTTGCAGATCATCTATGGATTGCATCACGTGAAAGGACAAATATTCTGGAATGAAAAAGAGCTTTTAGGACCAAATTTCAATATTGTCCCTGGGGAAGAATTCATAAAATACCTCACGCAGGATTTTGATTTGATGCCACCGCTAACTGTTGCAGAAAACGTGGGCAAGTTCTTATCCAACATGTATCCCCGGAAAAAGCAGCAACGTGTAAAAGAACTTCTGGAGCTGGTAGAAATGGCAGACATGGCCAAAGTCAAAGCAAAATTCCTTAGCGGCGGACAGCAACAGAGGGTTGCCCTGGCCAGAGTTTTAGCCAAGCCTCCCGAAATTTTGCTTTTAGATGAACCTTTCAGCCATATTGACCATTTCAGGAAAAACAACCTGCGCAGAAACCTGTTTTCATACCTGAAAGCACAGAATATCACCTGTCTTGTTGCTACGCACGACAGTACCGACGCTCTCTCTTTTGCCGACAAAACCCTCGCCATGAGGGCCGGGAAAATCATAGCAGAAGGTTCCCCCGAGGAACTTTACCGCAAGCCCAAAAATGTGTATGTAGCATCCCTTTTTGGAGAAGTGAATGAGCTGCCAACAAAGCAGTTTTTTCCACATGAAAGATTAGGGGAAAAAGTCATTCTATATCCTCATGAAATTGAAGTAGGCACAAGTGCAGGTGTGGAAGTACGAGTGAAAAATTCCTATTTTAAAGGTCAGCACTTTTTGATCGAAGCTGAAATCAATGGCGAAAAAATCTTTTTTGAATCTTCGGAGAAATTGCAGCCGGGAAGAATAATGAAGGTAATTGCTTCAGAAAATCTTATAAGATCCAGGCTGGGCAATAACTGAGGTTTTCAACAGAAATTAATAAATTTTTAATATTTCATTTTTTACTCCGTTGAAGGTAAAGAAATCACCCACATTTTTCCCTAACATCGCCTTGGCTACAGGTGAACCTGCTCCAATGGCGTAAAACTTCTCCCCGCCAATTTCTATCTCACCCGCAGGGATGGAAATAAAATAATTTGCTTTTGCAGTTTTTACCACACTGCCAAACTCCACTTTTTCGAAATTCTGCTTTTCTTTGATCATCGAAAGTGTCTTTGTGAGTCGGCTTAATTGTTCCAGTTGACCCGATAGTTTCTCAAATTCCAGGTGCAGCATTGCTCTACCGGTTTCGTATTTATCGCCCATGGAACATTTGGTTTCCAGCTTTAATGCCTCTTCCAGATCGGCTATTGCGGTATGGATCTTTTTTATGCGGTCTTCCACATAAATACCGGCAGCGGCTTTAAGCTTTTGTTTATTATCTAAAGTCATTCGTTATTCTAAATTTAAACGGCCAAGATTCTGCATTTGCCGTTGGATCCAGCCTTTTCTTTGCTGAATGTAACTGCTGGCAGGATTGGCATTGTATTGCCGCGGATTGGGTAAAACAGCTGCGATCGCTGCTGCTTCAGAAGATGAAAGGCTCTGTGCCGGTTTCCCGAACCAGAATTGTGCAGCAGCTTCTGCTCCATATACTCCTTTTCCCATTTCGATGCTATTCAGGTACACCTCCAGGATTCGCTCCTTGCTCCAGAACAATTCTATCAAAAAAGTGAAATACACTTCAAAACCTTTTCTCACCCAGCTGCTTTGTGGCCATAAAAATACATTTTTAGCAGTTTGCTGAGAGATTGTGCTGGCCCCACGTGCCCTGCGGCGGGTTTTATTTTCTTCTATAGCCTTTTTGATAGCTTCGTAATCAAACCCGTTGTGGTTTGGAAAATTCTGATCTTCACTCGCTACCACTGCCAGTGGCAAAGCCGGAGAAATCTCCTCCATCGGAACCCAGTCGTGCCTGATCTCTTCTTCGGGATGTTCAAAATACCGGATCGCCATCAACGGAGTAAAAGGCACCGGAACCCATTTAAATAACACTACCAGAAAAATTGTAATCACAAAAAACCATCCGATGATTTTAATTATGATCCTGAAAAATCGCTTCATAAATTACTTTATTAAATCTGCAAGTTCTTTTCCCACCAGGCTGCCAATAGCAATGCCCATCCCTGCCAGCCGCACTCCGCAGAAAATATTTTCCGATACCTGTTCAACTACCGGTTTCTTCTGGTGTCCAACACCCATAATTCCGCTCCAGCGGCGGTCTACCTCAAAATCTGCATGCGGCAGAATGGTCGTTTTCAGGAGTTCATCCAGCCTGTTCTGTATGAGAGTCGTTTCTGCCATTTCTGTGGTTTCTTCGGTTTTAATATCCAGATTTCTTCCACCTCCCAGTAAGATGCGGTCATCAATATTCCGGAAATAGTAAAACCCTTTATCTAAATGAAAGGTTCCTTTGATCTTAAGATCGGCGATTGGTTTGGTGATCAAAATCTGCGCCCTTGCCGGCTTTACTTCAGTTATTCCAAATCTTGAAGCGAATCCGTTGGTGGCAATCAGTAATTTTTTTGTCAAAAACTCTAATTGATCGGTTTTTACTTTTACAGCTCCGCTAGCTTCCTCCACTTCCTCTACTGTTACATTATTAAGGATCTTCACCCCCACCGCATGAACTTTATGAAGCAGGGCTGCCATCATTTTTCCGGTGTGGATCTGGCCCTCGTATTTACTGTAGATCAGTTTTTCCTGAATATTTTCAAACCTGAATGTATTATCTTTTATACTGAAAATATCCTCTCCAAAAAGAGGTTTCAGCAATTGATTTACCTTTTTGAGGTTTGCACGACAGTGATCATATAGCTCTTTATCTTCGGAAGTAAATAATTCATATCCCCCGTGGGATTCATAGCCAATGATCGCATCTCCCAGGTTCTTCCGAAGCAATTCCAGGCCACTGACTCTCTTTTTGATCAGCTGGAGCACTTCTTCTTCAGGATGATGTTTTAGATCCTCCAGGATCTCCGAAATGCTTCCGAAGCAGGCAAATCCGGCATTTTTCGTGCTGGCACCATTAGGAAGCAATCCTCGTTCAAGGATCAAAATATTGGCATTCGGGAACCGTCTTTTTAACTGAAGTGCGCAATTAAGACCTGTGATACCACTACCAACGATAGTATAGTCAATGTTGGAAAACCAGGTTTGTTGTTCCCAATAGGAGAAGTTCATTTAATAATTAATTTTTAAATCTCAGGGATTTGAAAACCTGTGAGGTTTGTGTCAAGACCTGCGATTCTAGGAAAGGAATCAATTTACTGATTTATTATTAACAACAGAAAACTATTCTTAATTACCAGTAACTTCCAATATCCAGCTTTTGACATCTTCCAGAACTTCAGGGGAAAATGTCTGTTTGATTTCCGAATATTCATTGGGCAAACCATTTTTACTTTCCTGGAACAGATGGTTAAAATTGTCATACTCCTTGATTGTCACATTTTTGTTCCCGGCTTTTTTAAGGCTATTTTCTATGGTTAGTAAATTTATGCTTGAAATTACCTGAACATCATTTTTGCCATTTATTGCCAAAACGGGAATTTTTACTTTTGCCAAAGCAACGGCTGGGTCATTTTTCAACAAACCAACCATCCAGACACCCGTAAATTGTTTGCTTAGTTGTGCAATCTCTTCTTCCTGAAGCGGGAAATTTCCCTTTTTACTATTATCCATTAAAAATAGGAATAATAATAAGAATTTAAAATCTGCTGCTGTTAATCTTAAATATATCAAACAAAAACCTCACAGGTTAAAAATCTGTGAGGTCTATAGAGTTATTTAATATAAAAGAAGCCCCGGAAATTCCGGGGCTTTGATTGTTATTCTTCTATTACAGGTTTCATTTTGAATGTTTCCATGAATTTTGTGGTGTAATTACCCGCCACATAATCTGGCTCATCCATTAACTGGCGATGGAAAGGAATGGTTGTTTTCACCCCTTCTATCACGAACTCATCCAGTGCTCTTTTCATCTTGTTGATCGCCTCTTCCCTGGTTTGGGCAGTGGTGATCAATTTGGCGATCATGGAATCGTAGTTTGGCGGAATTATATATCCACTATAAACGTGAGTATCTATTCTCACCCCATGTCCACCCGGCGCATGCAAATTAGTAATTTTTCCCGGCGAAGGCCTGAAGTTGTTATAAGGATCTTCGGCATTGATACGGCACTCAATGGAATGCAATTGCGGGAAATAATTTTTTCCTGAAATAGGAATTCCGGCGGCTACAAGAATCTGCTCCCTGATTAGGTCATAGTCAATTACCTGTTCGGTAATTGGGTGCTCCACCTGGATTCGGGTGTTCATCTCCATAAAGTAAAAATTCCGGTGTTTATCCACCAAAAATTCTACCGTACCGGCTCCTTCGTATTTAATATATTCAGCAGCCTTTACTGCAGCTTCTCCCATTTGCTTCCGAAGTTTATCGGTCATGAATGGAGAAGGTGTCTCTTCGGTTAATTTCTGGTGACGACGTTGTACAGAACAATCCCTTTCAGATAAATGACAGGCTTTTCCGGAGCTGTCTCCAACAATCTGAATTTCGATATGCCTTGGCTCTTCGATAAGCTTTTCCATGTACATACCGTCATTTCCAAAAGATGCTGCTGCTTCCTGGCGGGCAGAATCCCAGGCGGCACGAAGATCTTCTTTCTTCCAAACGGCACGCATTCCTTTTCCACCACCTCCGGCAGTAGCCTTAAGCATCACCGGAAACCCCATGTCCACAGCAATTCTTTCTGCATCTTCATAAGAAGGAAGAATTCCTTCAGATCCGGGTACGCAAGGAACACCGGCAGCACGCATGGTAGCTTTAGCTGTCGCCTTATCCCCCATTTTATCAATCATATCGGGGCTGGCACCAATAAATTTTATATTATGTTCGGCACAGATCTTTGAAAATTTAGCATTTTCAGATAAGAATCCGTATCCTGGATGAATCGCATCGGCATTGGTAATCTCCGCCGCAGCAATGATGTTTGAAATTTTAAGGTAAGACAAATTACTTGGGGCAGGTCCTATACACACAGCTTCATCTGCGAACCTTACGTGCAGACTTTCGGCATCAACAGTAGAGTAAACAGCCACTGTTTTAATCCCCATCTCCTTACACGTGCGGATAACACGCAGGGCAATTTCTCCCCTGTTGGCAATTAATATTTTTTTAAACATACCTTTATTTTTTATGCAGACGGGTTGACAACCTCATCTGGCGATGGTATTATTTTTAAGATGGATCTACTAAAAATAACGGCTGATCAAATTCTACAGGAGAAGAATCGTCTACCAATACTTTTACTATTTTTCCTGAAACTTCACTCTCTATCTCATTGAAAAGTTTCATTGCTTCGATCACACAAAGAACATCTCCTTCTTTAATAGAAGTTCCTACTTCTACAAACGGACCTTTATCTGGTGATGGTTTACGATAAAAAGTTCCGATGATAGGAGATTTTACAGTGATGTATTTAGAATCATCCTGAGCAGCTGAATCTTTTTCACCAGAAGATGGAGCTTCAGTCTGAGGTGCTTGTGAGGCGGGCTGTTGCTGCATTTGTGGTTGCTGTTGCATTCCTCCCATTGGTACCTGTTGTACAATGGTAGTTTCCCGGTTCTCGTCAGATCCTGTTTTGATGGTGATTTTGATATCATCCATCTCCAGTTTGACCTCACTGGCCCCAGATTTTGCTACGAATTTGATTAAATTCTGAATTTCTTTTAAATCCATAATATTGAATTAAAGTGTTGGGTTTTTTGTTTTAAGAATTGTATGCCCATTTCAAATAGATAGATCCCCAGGTGAAACCTCCTCCAAATGAAGCAAAAATTAAGTTATCTCCTTTTTTCAGTTGCTTTTCAAAATCACTCAATAACAACGGAAGTGTTGCTGAAGTGGTATTTCCGTATCGCTGAATATTCTTAAGAACTTTTGAGTCGTCAAGTTTCATTCTATTTGCTGTGGCATCAATGATACGCATATTTGCCTGATGCGGCACTAACCAGTCAACATCTTCGTTGGTAAGGGAATTGCGCTCCATGATCTCGGCACTAATGTCTGCCATGTTCGAAACAGCAAATTTGAATACTGTCTTTCCATCCTGGTGTACAAAATGCTTTCTATCGGCTACTGTTTGAGCTGAAGCTGGTAAAATAGAGCCACCGGCATCAATTTTCAGGAATTCTCTTCCCTGGCCATCACTTCTTAGCATTTCATCCTGCAGCCCAAATCCTTCATGATTTGGTTCAAAGAGAGCTGCTCCCGCACCGTCTCCAAAAATTATACAGGTAGTACGATCTGTATAGTCAATAATTGACGACATTTTATCTGCGCCAATGACGAGCACCTTTTTATACCTGCCAGATTCTATATAAGCAGCCGCAGTAGACATTCCATATAAAAATCCTGAACATGCTGCCTGTAGATCATACGCAAAGGCATTGGTTGCCCCAATTTCTGTTGCTACATAAACTGCTGTTGAAGCGACAGGAAGATCGGGTGTTGCAGTAGCAACGACCACCAGGTCTATCTCTTTAGGGTCCAGACCAGATTTAGCTATAAGATCTTTTGCGGCATTTATGGCGAGGTAAGAAGTTCCTTTATCGGGATCTTTTAATAGTCGGCGCTCCTTAATTCCGGTTCTAGAAGTAATCCATTCATCATTAGTATCAACCATCGTTTCCAAAACCTTATTGGACAACACAAAGTCGGGTACATATGCGCCTACAGCGGTGATTGCTGCCGTGATTTTACTCATAAAAATGATTTTATGCCCGGTACAAAAAATTAAACATACCTGTATATCAGGAATGTACTAAATGTTCTTTATACAGCGGTGCAAATTAAGGTGTTTTTAGCACTTTTTCAACTTAAAACAAAAAACTCTCACAATGTGAGAGTTTGTCTAAATTTCAAAGCTCTGAAAATTAAGCCTCTACTTCTTCAGTATTATCAATTAAAACCTGCCCACGGTAATATAATTTACCTTCATGCCAGTGAGCTCTGTGATACAAATGTGCTTCTCCTGTTGTAGGATCTGTAGCAATTTGAGGAACAGATGCTTTATAATGTGTTCTTCTCTTATCTCTTCTCGTTTTGGAGATTTTTCTCTTAGGATGTGCCATGGCTGCGTATTATTTATCGTTTAATAAATTCTTTAATTTGTTCCATCGAGGATCAATATCCTCTTCTTCTATTACTTCTTTTTGTTTTGGACTTAACTCCTCAAGTTTTTCCAGTACTTCAGATCTTAATGACCCGTCTATAACTCCCGGGTGAACTCTTTTTGAAGGTACGGCTAAAACGATCAACTCATAAATATACTGTTGTACATTTACTTCAAATTCTCCATGCGGAAGAATTAACAGATCCTCGTTATCATCATTGTACTCCGGCCCGAACTTTACTACCAAAAATAATTCACTGTCAATTGGCTGGTCGTAAGGCTCATTGGTAAGATCACAAAAAATGTTTACCGTTCCCGATGCTTTAAATGTTAATTCCATCATGGTCGACTTCTTATCCAGGATAAGGTCGATCTTTAGGTCTGAACTATTAAATTCATCGTAATCAAAATGTTCAAAGAACTTATTGTCAATACTGTACTCAAACCCGTGCTTTCCCTGTTTCAGTCCTACAAAAGGGATTGTAAACTCCTTTAAATTCCTCATTTCATCATCAGTTTCGAGTGCCTTTCCCTTGGGATAAGGCGGGTGCAAAGATATAAAAATTAATTAATTGGGACTTCTTTATAAACAAAATTATGTTTATATCTTTTTTCCCTGCTTTTTAAGGACATCTTTGGTAAGTTCCATATACTCCATCCTGTTTCTGTAAATATCAATTGCTTTAAACACCGCCTCTTTGAATGAATGGTGATCGGCTTTGTTTTTCCCTGCTATTTCATAAGCCGTACCATGATCTGGGGAAGTACGCACTTTTTTAAGTCCGGCAGTGAAATTCACTCCGTTGCCAAAAGATAGGGTTTTAAATGGAATAAGCCCCTGGTCATGATAGGCCGCGACAACGGCATCAAAATTTTTATAATTTCCGGAGCCAAAAAAGCTATCGGCAGAATAAGGTCCAAAAACCATCTTTCCGTTGTTTCTGATATTTTCAAGTGTCGGTTTCAGCACTTCTTCATCTTCCTTTCCAATGACACCATTATCTCCGCTATGTGGATTAATTCCTAAAACTGCTATTTTTGGTTGCTGAACCCTGAAATCCTGCTGTAGAGTCTTATAGATTATATTTATCTTTTTTTCAATCAATTCAGGAGTAATGGCTGCAGCCACATCTTTCACCGCAACATGATCTGTAAGTAAGCCTACTTTTAATCCGGCTGCTTCAGGAGTGATCATAAACATGAGACTATCACCTTCAAGTTCTTTTGCCAGATAATCTGTATGTCCGGGAAAATTAAAATTTTCGGACTGAATATTATGTTTATTGATTGGTGCGGTCACCAGCACATCTATATGATCTTCCTTCAATGCTTTTGTCGCAGCTTCCAGAGATTTAAAAGAATATTCACCGGCTACTTTATCCTCTTCTCCGAAATTGATAGGCACTGTTTCCTTCCATACATTTACCACATTGACTTTTCCTTCAATGGCCTGGGAAGCATCTTCCACCCCCTGAAACTTGATATCAAATTTAAACCTCTTATTCAGAAAGGAAATAGTCTTTGCTGAAGCGAAAATAACAGGGGTACAGAAATCAAGCATCCTTGGATCTTCAAATGTCTTTAAGGCTATTTCACTCCCTATCCCATTAAGATCTCCAATACTGACTCCTAATTTTATTTTTTCGGCTGACTTCATAATTCGTTCCCCGTTTTTATTGTTAATTTTACAGGCAAAGGTAATTAATATAATAGTAAATATGTTCACAGGTATCATTGAAGAACTGGGGGAAATTGCAGAGCTAAAAACAACAGCCGACAACCTGAATATTAGAGTAAAGGCAAAAATGACTCCTGAATTGAAGGTGGATCAAAGTATAGCCCATAATGGTGTATGCCTAACAGTGGTTGCTATTGATAGTCCCTATTACACTGTTACCGCTATAAAAGAAACTCTGGACAAAACAAACCTTAAGGAACTGAGTACTGGAAGCATTATTAATCTTGAAAGAGGAATGAAGCTGGGAGCAAGACTGGACGGACATATTGTACAGGGGCATGTGGATCATACGGCTGTTTGTTCACATATTGAAGAACTGGAAGGAAGCACCTATTTCACCTTTTCTTATGTTGAATCTTCCGAAAATATTACCATTGAAAAGGGTTCAATTACCGTAAACGGAGTAAGTTTAACAGTAGTAAATTCAGGTAAAAATGAGTTTAGTGTAGCTATTATTCCTTACACCCTGGAACACACCACATTTAAACTGCTAAAAACAGGAGATACGGTGAATTTAGAATTTGATGTAATCGGGAAATATGTGCAGCGGTTAAAGAAACTGGGGAAATAACCAAAGGCCAATTATTTTGCCACCTCTATTCTATGGACTTTATAAGCACCTAAAAGAATTCCGGCGATCAATAAGGGAATCAGGTAATCATTGATTGGCATACATAAACCGGGAGGCACAACAGGATCTGTACCGGAATCATCGAGATCACCACAACCCTGGGTTTCATGAGACATGTAAGTACCATCTGGCGGGGGTGGATTAAATCTCTCCTGCCCAACGGAAAAAAGGGTGAAAAAGCAAAAAGCAGTAAATAAAAAAAGTGTTTCTACTCTATTCTTCATATCTTACACAAACTCCACCCTTCTATCTATCTATAACAGCCAAAAAAGGTGGCCCTGGCTAAACGCAGTCATTAATTATTTAGTACCTAATACTTTATCTAAAAAAGAATAAAGATACTGTTTGGTTTAACTTCTGTCCCAATAAAAGAAATTACTTACAAATTTACGCAAAAATTGTGTGGTATTTCTTATTATGACTTTCTTAAAAACTGATTAACCCACCAATATATCCCCTAAAGAACCCTTTTGAAAGATTTGGCAATCCTTTCGGGGCTGGAAGAAATTTTTCTTAGGTTTGACAACATTGATCCAACATTTCATAGATGAAGAAACTAATACTATTAACCCTTTCCTTTTTATGTTTATCTTCCGGAAATCTATTTCCACAGGATAGCCTGAGAAACCCACCAGGCAGGCTCCTGATTGGTATTACGCCGACACCTCCTTTTGTAAAAAAAGAAGCGGGTAATCTCTCCGGACTTAGTATTTCTTCCTGGGAACTGGTAAATGAGGAACTGGAAAGAGACTACGAATTTAAAGTCTACCCATCCTTAACAGATCTCCTGCAGGCGGTAGAAGATCACGAAGTAGATTTTAGTATAAATCCCATTACCGTGACCGATTTACGGATGAAAAAAATAGATTTTTCTCAGCCGTATTTTATTTCCTATACAGGAATCGCTCAAAAGCAGGGCTCCAAAACCTGGACATATCTAACAAATTTGTTTAGCTGGAATTTCATTTCGGCAATTCTCATTTTAATAGGAGTGATCTTTATTTTTGGCTTACTGGTATGGCTTTTTGAACGCAAAGCAAATAAAGAAGAATTTGGAGAAGGGACTCGGGGAATTTTTCAGGGTTTCTGGTGGAGTGCAGTCACAATGACTACCGTTGGATATGGAGACAAATCCCCGAAAACCCTTGGAGGCCGAATTATAGGGTTCATCTGGATGTTCATGGCTATTATCATGATCTCCAGTTTGACCGCCGGGATAGCATCTTCTTTGACCGTACAGAACATTAATGATGAAATAACTTCGATACAGGACCTAAACCGATTTGATGTGGCAACAGTCGAGCATTCGAGTGCACAGGAGTTACTGGATCAATATAATATTCAAAGTCAAAAAGTGGTGAACGAACAAGAAGGCATCCAGCGCTTGCTTAACAATGAAACTTCCCTTTTTGTTTATGACCAGCCCATTTTAAGATATGAAATAGATCGTATAAACGCCGGAGACGAACTGGAAGTAATTCAACGTAGCCTGAAGAGGGATTATTACAGCTATAGCTTTCCTAAGGGTTCTCCGTTGGTCGAAATTATAAATCCAGTGCTGGTAGGAACCTTAAAAACTATGGAATGGAATCAGTTGATCCAGGAGTATAAATAGCAATCGAAGAGTTAAAATACAGGTTTGGGATTTTTTCTGAATTTTTCAATTCCGAGAATAACAATAATGCCCAAAGAATAAGCCAGCATATCCAACCACTCAAAATGGCTTCCCAGCACGACCAGAACCAGCTTTCTATTCTCGAACCATGGCAGATCTGCAAGATTCAGTATCTGTAATACCTCTACAAGGCAGGCAAAAAGAAGCACCGAAAAAGCAGCATTTAAAACAGAAATTTTTAAAAAGCTTTTCAGGAAACTATACAGAAGGATCACTACCAGAAAATCTCCTGCGTATGGCCTTATAAACCTGTCACGAACAAACATTGCTATAAAAACTTCTATAAGTAACAGAAGAACAGTAACAAAAAAATAGTTTTTTTTAAAAGTATACATTCTTTACTTTAACTTCAGACATATTTAGCTATCTATCTATCCTTTAAGAGCTTTCTAAATTGTCCCTTTTTAAAAAAATTTATCAGAATTTAAAACTCAACCCTGAATAAATTCCGAAGAAATAAGGTTTAACTCCGGATGAATGTTCAAAAGTATTTAACTGGTATTTAAACATTGGCTCAAGATGTAGCTCAAATTCTTCAGAAATATTATAGTTAAGTCCTACACCAATGTTGGTGCTAAAACTAACATTATTGAGATTTCTTGATTTCCCAAAGATTATCCTGGACTCGGGCGTATCTATGGAATTCATGTTTTCATCCAGCACCAGGGTGCTCGCGCCACCAATAAGACTTAGTCCTACTTTTTTATTGATAAGATTGTACTCCACCTCCAGCGGGATCTCTATGAACCCCATGCTTTGGTCAAGATTACCAGATCCTGGTGAAACGAGATTTTCAGAACCATATTCAATCGCATCAGAATTTAATGCAGAAGCATAACTCATATCGGGTGTACTCCGGCTGAGTTCCACTTTACTCACTCCGGTCCGGATTTTTACTTTTTCTGAAATCTGATACGCTAAATTCACCCCATAAGCCATGGATATCTCTCCCCGGCTGTTTTTGGCAAATTGCGGATCAACAGAATTTCCACTTCCCAGGTTGTCATAATAGACTGCACCGGCAGTGGTTGAAATACTAAATCTCCTGGCAAGAGACTCTTTTTTTTCCTCCTCTTCTTCTTCTGAAAATTCCTGGTTTGCAAGACTTTCTTCCAGATCTGTTAATTCCGGCATTACAGGAACATTCCGGTCATCTTTTTCGGATTCCGCATCAGCAGTATTTTCTTCTATTATAGCGTTGTTTGGAGAATGGACAATTAGATCTTCCGCAACCATTTCTTCTCCGGTTGTATGGATAGGTGTGGCGTGCTCTTCCAGTCTCTCCTGCTTTTCGTTTGCCAGTCCAGGTGAGGTATTAAAATTTTGGGCATTCGCCCTGGAATTTGACATGAGCGTCTCCAGTAAAATTGAGGACCTCAACATGGTTTCTTCATAATACCTGGAAACAGGATTGAAATTATACGTTTTATTTTCGCGGGAAACTGAGTATGAAGGAGAATCTGAAATTATCTGGTCCTGCGAAGGTAACAGGAAAAGAGTGAACAGAATTGCCATGACTGCTGCAACTCCGGCAGCTTTGAACCACCAGGGTAATAATCGTCTTTTTCGTTCTTTTTCATCAAGAGCAGCAGAAATATTATCCCAGGAATCAATGGGAGGTGGAGTCTCCACATTATGGAGTTTTCTCCTGTAAATTTCACCTATCTTTTTATTTTCCATAGCCTTCCTCCATTTTGCTGCTTCTAAGAGCCTCGATCCTTTCTTTTAATTTTAATCGCGCTCTGGCTAAATTAGATTTAGAGGTGCCTTCAGAAATATTTAGCATTTCCGCTATTTCCTTATGGGAATAATCCTCCATGGTGTATAAATTAAAAACCATACGGTAACGTTCAGGAAGTTCCTGGACAATTTTTATCAAAAAATCAACAGAAAGCATTTCTTCATCTATCTCTACTTCGGGCTCTGCCATTTGTTCTTCATCAATGGTGAGGTACACCGCCTGTTTCTGATATTTTTTTAAGGCAGTATTGATTATAATCCGGGTCATCCAGCCTTCGAAAGATCCTTTTCCGGAGTATTGAGATATATTCTGAAATATTTTAATAAAGCCATCCTGTAGGTTGTCTTTTGCCTGCTCATAATTGCCGGAATATTTAAGGCAGAGGGTAAAAAATTTACCGGAATATTCCCGATAAATTTTTTCCTGAGCCTTTCTATCTTGCTTCCTGCACTGGGATATGAGCTTTTTCAAACTCACCGGATGGCTTTTTTAATCATAAAGCAACAGTTGTTTTACTCTTCAGTTTCTTCGTCGGTTTCGTCGTCTGTATTGTCGTCGCCTCCGTCATCATCAGGTGCGCCTACAGGAACAACGATTTCAGTATAAATATCCTTATCATCATCGTCAAGACCCTGCCATAAGAAAAAGGTATAAGGCTCATCCCTGTCAATTAAAAAGTCAAAATCATCCATTTTTTCAAGATCATCATCTTCCAGGTTACACTCTACCAAATCTGCATCTGCATTGGCTACACCCACGATATAGATCTCCCGGTATTTTTCGGCGGTTTCTCCACCTCTCTGTACGTAAATACCAGCATTTTGGTGACAGGCAGTAGGTAAAAGATAGGTAACATCAATATCATAGGTTTCTCCTTTTTCAAAATACTCCGGAAGATCCACCTCGGTTACCTTGGCAAAATAAGTAATTGACTGTGGCCCGTCATCGTCTACATCACAGCTTGTGAAAAGGAATACAAGCCCAAGCATTAAAAAAGCTAATTTTTTCATTGTTTTTATATTTAATTAAAGTTTGTACCTATATGACCCGAAACCTTTAAAAGGTTGCGTCAAAATGGAAAAAAATTTATGTGCTTCTATAGGTCGCTGGAAACCCATTTGTGTGACACAACTATTCTTAATTTAAAAAACTGATCCTCAATTAATTTCTTCTGAACCTTATTCTACCTGCACTTTTACACCTCTTCAATCTTTTTTCCACATCAGTTCTGCGTCCACAAGCTTCTGAATCTTTTTTACAAGTTCTTTAACTGCTTTCCGGCAAGTATTTTTCTACATTAAAAGAAAAAAATGGAAAAGTACAGCAATCTCAATAAACAGTTTATAAACGGAGAATGGCTCGAAGGGAATGATGATTCAGAAATTAAAAATGTCAATCCTTTTGACAATTCAGAAATCAATACTTTTAAAGGAGCAGATAAGAAAGATGTGGACAGGGCTTATAAGGCAGCGAAGGAAGCAGCCAGGGAATGGGGGAAAGAATTACCTCAAAAACGTGCTGCCATTATTCAAAAAGCCGTGGAAATCATTTCTGAAAGAAAAGAGGAAATTATAGAATGGCTTATAAAAGAGGGAGGTAGTTCAAGAGTAAAAGCAGAAGTAGAAATTCAAATCACCCAGGGCATCATGAAAGAATCTGCTTCCTTTCCCACACGTATGCACGGTTATATTTATGATTCCATTACTCAGGGAAAAGAAAGTCGTGCATATAGAAAGCCTCTAGGGGTAATTGGAATTATAAGTCCATGGAATTTTCCCATGAACCTTTCCATGCGCTCTGTTGCACCCGCACTGGCCACCGGAAATGCAGTCGTGCTTAAACCTGCATCTTCTACTCCAGTAACCGGAGCCACATTAACAGCGAAAATATTTGAAGAGGCCGGTCTTCCAAAAGGTGTTTTAAATGTAGTGGTCGGAAAAGGTTCCAGTATTGGCGATGATTTTGTGAAGCACCCGGTTCCTCACCACATTTCCTTTACAGGTTCTACTCCAGTAGGAAGAAATATTGGAAAAATTGCCGGGGAGCATCTTAAAGAAGTATCCCTTGAGCTGGGGGGAAACAATATTTTTGTGGTCATGGAAGATGCTGATATCGACCAGGCTGTTAAAGCCGCTACCTTCGGAAAATTTATGAATCAGGGGCAAATATGCATGTCAGTCAACAGGTTTGTGATTCAGGAAAGCATTGCAGACGAATTTGTAGAAAAATTTGTTGCAGCCACCAAAAAGCTGAAATATGGCAACCCTGCTGAAGATGGTGTTCTTGTGGGGCCACTTATTGATAATGACCAGGTAGAACGGATTTTAAAAGACGTAAATGATAGTGCCCGATCTGGAGCGATTGTAAGAATTGGCGGAAAAGCCAAAGGAAATGTCCTGGAGCCTACTATTATTGATAATGTCACCGATGAAATGCCGATAGCCAGAAGCGAAATTTTCGGCCCCGTTGCACCAATCCTTCGATTTTCTACTGAAGCAGATGCCCTTACAATCGCGAATTCCCAGGACTTTGGACTCACAGGTGCCGTATTCACGAAGAATGTGGAAAAAGGAGTCGCCTTCGCCCGCAAGGTCGAAACCGGAATGATCCACATTAACGATCAGCCGGTGAATGATGAACCTAATGCACCTTTTGGTGGTGAAAAAGGTTCTGGAGTGGGAAGGTTTAACGGGAAATTTGTACTGGAAGAATTCACCAGGCTACAGTGGGTAACCGTGCAACACGAACCTCGTGATTACAGTCCATTTGCTTAGAAACACCATTGAAAAATTTAAACCTCCAAAGTCTCCTTTTTACAGCAGACTTTGTAGGTTTTTTTAACTTAGTTTTTTATTCCCAGCCGATAAAAATTATTTAATATTATCCGGTAAAGAGCCCGGACCGCTGTGCTGCAGTATTAAGAATTAAAAATAATATTTCTCATCAAACCTTCGGCAGCTTCCAGCCATTCCGGTAATCTGCTTTTAGCAATTGGTTAGCTTCGTCATTCCCTATAAAGGATTTTTCCTGTTCGTTCCAGTAAATCTTTGTACCTGTTTTATAGGCTATGTTTCCCATATGCGCATTCACAGCTGCAATGCTTCCGGTTTCGATTCCGCAGTTGAGATTTGAGGCATCACCGGTCTTTATGCTATTAATAAAATTCCTGGTATGTTTATCCAGTGCGTTGCCTGTTCCCTCCTGTAACTCTACTTTTTCAAGCTTCGGGACCCATTCGCCATCCAGATTTTCCCCTTCAGGAATGACTTCCCAGCCTTGCCGGTTTACTACAAGGGTTCCATTATTTCCGATAAAAGCAATCCCCTCAGTCCTGCCGTAATTTCCTCCATCTATGCCAGTGGCATGCTCCCATAAAAGGTTGAAATCATCAAATTCATATATAGTTTGAAGAGTATCGGGAGTTTCAGAAGCATCATTGGGGTAAGCAAATTTTCCTCCGGAAGCCATTACAGATCTCGGAGCTTTTGCACCCATTGCATAAAGTGCGATGTCAATTTCATGAACTCCCCAGTCTGTCATAAGGCCTCCTGCATAATCCCAAAACCACCGGAAATTAAAGTGAAAGCGATTCTCGTTAAATGGTCTTTCAGGAGCAGGTCCCAGCCACATCTTGTAATCCACTCCCGGGGGCGGAGAACTGTTAGGTTTCACCTCCACAGGATTCATCCAACCCTGGTAAGCCCAGCATTTCACCAGCCTTATTTTGCCCAATTTCCCGGATCGAACATAATTTACAGCCTCATCATATTGTGACCCGCTTCTTTGCCACTGCCCTACCTGGACAATTTTGTTATACTTTTTTGCTGCCTCGAGCATCACGTTACATTCCTCTATACTGTTCGCCAAAGGTTTTTCAACATATACATGTTTCCCAGCCTCCAGAGCGTGCACAGCGTTAAGACAATGCCAATGATCTGGAGTACCAATAATGACGGCATCAAGATCTTTGTCTTCCAACATCTTCCTGTAGTCCTTGTACTGCCTGGGAGCCTTTCCCCTTAATTTTTTAACGCCTTCGCTGCGCTCGTCCAAAACCCGCTGATCTATGTCTGCAAGACCCACGCAATTTACTTCGGGCATTTTAAGATGACTTTGCAGGTTAGCCCAACCCATCCCCTTACATCCAATTACTCCTATGTTTATTTTCTCACTGCCAGGAATATTGAAAAAATTTGATGAATAAGGCATCGCTGAGAGGTACGCCGGCAGAGTAAGAGCTGCTGCGGCAACAGAGGTTTTCTTTAAAAAATCCCGCCTGGTGTTTTTGTTTTTCATAATAAGAGCGAATTAACTTCAGTTATTTTAATTCTCTTAACCAGATATTTCTGAAGCTTACAGGGTTTCCATGATCCTGCAAGACAATGGAAAGCTCTTCCGGGTGAGCTTCATAATTTGGTATTCCGGTATAAACGGTTGGTCCTTTTAATTCAAAGTTGTTCTGAACCACCACTCCGTTGTGGAATACGGTAATCTTCGCCGGACTAATCAGCATTCCTTCTTCGTTGAATCTGGGTGCTCTAAAAAGAATATCGTACACGTTCCATTCTCCCGGAGGTCTCGTAACATTGACCAGAGGAGGAGATTGCTTGTAAATACTTCCTGCCTGGCCATTGGTGTAGGTATCGTTTTGATAAGAATCCAGCACCTGTACTTCGTACTGCTCCATCAGAAAGACTCCGCTGTTACCACGTCCCTGGCCTTCACCCTTTACCTCTTCAGGCGATCTCCATTCGATGTGTAACTGCACATCTCCAAATTTCTGACGGGTTTTAATATCTCCCGAACCGGGATTTACAGTCATTGCATCTCCTGATACGATCCAGTTCGTTTCAGAACCGTCAGCGGCGCTCTGCCATTCTTCCTGCCCCGATCCATCGAAGAGCACTACCGCATCAGCTGGTGGTGAACCTGCATCGGTTCCCGCCATCACCACCTCGGGGATAGGTTTATAAAATTCTGTTGCTTCCGGAGGAAGATTTGAAGTGTCCTGAGCTGTTGAAATTTGAGGGATAAGTGCAATTAAAAATAAGATAGATGCTCTAAAAGCTTTAGTTTTATTCATAATCCTGTAGATTTTTAACATTATAATATAAACTTAGGGAATAAAACAAAATTTATGGCTATCTGGAGAGATTTTTAGTTGGCCAGGCGGAGGAATTAAACCTCATTCCTGTCATGAAAGATGGGTCCATTACTTTCTCGAAAGAAAAGAGGCTGTCTAAAAAGCACTTTTAACGTCAAACTGAAATAAATTCAGAAAGACGATTTTAAAGCTTTTTAGACAGCGTTGTCAAAATATTTCCATACAGATCATTTCAAAAACTGAAGCAAGATCATTTATTATGAACCTTCACCAGTAGAAATTAAATTTGAATATAACGATTTCCAATATTAAGGATTCCTGCTGGGGCTGACCTTCGGTTTTTCTTTTCTGGCAGGTTTCTTTCTAAGCGGTTCGGGCAGATATCTGAGTACCCAGATAGATGCTACGGCCATTAATGCTGAACCTACAAAGGTGGTCAAAGCAAAGTAGAAATTCCCTTCCAGGGCATTATTCAGCGCACCAAACAAAAACCAGATCTGGATGCTCACAAACAGGATCTGCAGGATAATTATACCTGTCATGATCGTGTTGGTTTTATTAGGGTGGGCTTCGTTTTGTGATTTTCTGAAGTTACTCATCTCTATACATTTTCATTTGCTTCCTGTTCTTCACGAACATACACTTTTCCATCTCTTACTGCCACATCCAGCTGAGGCAGAGGTCTTGGTGGAGGTCCCTGAAGCACTTCTCCGGTATCGGCACTAAACCATCCATTATGACAGGGACATTGTATCTGGTTTACATCTTTCTGATACCTTACTGCACAGGTCAAATGTGTACATTTTTGCTCAAAAGCCCGCCATTCGTTTTCCTCAAGGTGAATAAGAATATACGGAATATGCTTACCCCCCTGAATCTCAAACTGGAACATTTCCCCCACAGGAACCTCCTCTGCATTTACTATAAAATGCTCCCCCTCCAGGGGTTTATCGGGAAAGGCCATTGCCCTTATCACAATAAAGCCGTTGCTCAAGGCAAAAGCCCCTGACAATAAGCCGAGGAATTTCGCGAATTCACGCCGACTTACATGTGTCCCCCGTTTCATTTCAATAGGAAAGTCACTCTTCCAGCTAGGTTCTTTTTCAGGATCTTCTTTTGACATGTCTTAAAAATTATGGGATAATTAACTGATGTGTGCCTTTCGGCATCATGATATTTACTTTGGTATTTACTTCCTGCTGGCCAAACATGAAAGAATTGACCGGCTCACTATCTGGCCTCATTCTTTCAATTTCTTCCCTCGTTCCGAAGTACAGAGCCTGACTGGGACATACCGTGGCGCACATAGGTTTCTTTCCAGCGCTGGTCCTGTCGTAGCACATGTTACACTTCATCATCAATTCTGCTTCTTCCATTTTCTTCGGAACTCCAAAAGGACAGGCCAGTACACAATTGGAACAGCCTATACATCTTGAAGTATTGGCGCTGTGTACTACTCCAAATTCATCCTGGTGGATCGCATCTGCCGGGCATACATTGGCACAGGTAGGATCTTCACAGTGCATACACACCTGTACCGTCGTTTGGGGACTTTTGGCCCTGTCTACGTAGTTCACGTGAATCATACTTTCCTGCCCGTTCGTTTCGCATTCAGCACAGGCCATTTCACAGGCATGACAACCAATACAACGTTGCATGTCTACGAAAAAAGCCATTTCCTGATCATAATTTGTTTCCGGCATAATTGTTTATTTTGAGGTTAAATGTTTGAACTTCTTTTTTACTGTCTTTCTGTTATTTAATTATAATGAACTTTGATAAGCTGTTTCTGTAAGATGCTGCGATCCTTTCTTTCCTGTTTTTTCCAATTGGCACGCACATACCTTGAACTCCGGAATTTTGGAAACAGGATCAAGGCTATCAATGGTCAGCTGGTTTGCAGAATGTTTACCTCCCCAGTGGTAAGGGATGAAAACCGTGTCTTCCCGAATGGTTTCTACCACATGTGCAGGGAATTCGGCTTCGCCACGTCGGGTTTTTACTTTGATCAAATCATGATTTTCAATACCATACTGAAAAGCAAGTTTTGGATGAATTTCCAGAAGAGGTTCCGGATATTGATCCAGTAATTTCCCGATCCTTCGGGTGGAAGTTCCACTTAAATATTGCGACACCACTCTTCCTGTGGTAAGTACCACAGGATATTCTTTGTTTGGCATTTCGGAAGCAGGACGGTAGCTCACAGGGTTAAAATGTGCTTTTCCGTCGGGAGTTTCGAATTTTTTATCTTCCCATAGCCTTGGGGTTCCGGGGTGATCCAGCGTTTTACAAGGCCAGAAAATCCCCATGTTGTCCACCACTTTTTGATAGGTAATTCCGTAGTAATCTGCAGTACCTCCTTTGGAAGCCACTCTTAATTCATTGAAAATATCTTCACTCGTGGGGAAAGCAAATTTTTCCTTTTCCCCCAGCCTGTCGGCCAGTTCCATTAAAATTTGTCCATCCCTTCTGGTATTTCCGGGAGGAGTAATTGCCTCGTTAATTTTAACTACTCTTCCTTCTGCAGTGGTAACCGTTCCTTCTTCCTCTTCGTGAAGCGAACCTGCCATCACAATATCTGCATGCCTTGCTGTTTCACTCAGGAAAGTGTCGATACAAATGTAAAATTCCAGCTTCTCCAGGGCTTCCCGCACAAAATTATTGTTAGGTAAAGAGACCAGCGGATTAAAACAAATGGAGATCATTCCCTTTATCTCCCCCCGGTGGATTGCTTCAATCTGCTCATAAGCCGATAATCCTTTGCCCGGCATATCTTTTTCATCAATCCCCCAAACTTCAGAAATATATTTACGATGTTCAGGATTAGTGATGTCACGGTTTCCGGGGAGTTGATCACATTTATGGCCGTGCTCTCTTCCTCCCTGACCGTTACCCTGTCCGGTGATGGTTCCGTAGCCACAGTACGGTCTTCCTATCCTACCTGAAGCAAGCACAATGTTTATACAGCTCAATACATTCTCCACACCTTTGGTATGGTGTTCAATTCCGCGGGCGTGCAGCAGAAAGCTAGTATTGGCTTTCCCCCACATTTCGGCAGCCTGGTAAATGAGTTCTTTTGAAATTCCGGTATTTTCTTCGGCCCAGTCCAGGTCATAATCCTTCACGGCATCAATAGTTTCCTGGAATCCGGAAGTATAATTATCAATAAAATCATGGTCCAGCCAGTCATTGTCCACCATGATCTTCAGCATAGCTCCAAAGAGAGCAGAATCCCCTCCCGGACGGATTGGTAAATGAAGATCGGCAGTACGTGCCAGCGGAATCATTCGTGGATCTACCACAATTAATTTTGCTCCGTTATCCCTCGCCTGCCAGATGTAGTGGGTAAGGGTTGGAAAAGTTTCGCTAATATTTGCTCCGGCAACCAAAATAACCTCCGCGTGTTTAAGATCTGCCCAGCTGTTGGAAGTCCGGTCCAATCCAAAGGCCTTCTTGTTTCCACCTCCGGCACTCACCATACAAAGTCTTCCGTTGTAATCCAGGTTGGCTGTTTTTAGAGCAACACGGGCAAATTTCCCGATCATATAGCTCTTTTCATTGGTGAGCGATACTCCCGATAGCATTGCAAAAGCATCTTTCCCATAGGTATCCTGAATCCGTTTTATTTCACTCACGGTTTTGCTCATTGCATGCTCCCAGTCTGTTGTTTCAAAACCTTTACCCTCTACTCTTTTCAGTGGGCTAAGAATCCTGTCCGGGTGGTTGTTCTGCATATAACGCATTACCCCTTTAGGACAAAGTCGTCCTTCATTAAAAGGAAATTCCTCCCAGGGTTCGAATCCGGCTATTTTATTGTCTTTTACTTTTAGTTTGATACCGCACTGCATTCCGCAGTAGCAACAGTGTGTTTTCACCAGCTTATCGGGTTCGGAGTTTCCATGAAAACCAGTTTGTGGTGCATAGGCTTTATGGGGACCAAAATCATCTATTATTTTATCGACTGAAACTGGTAGTTTTGCCATTATTTTTTCTTTTATATATTTTTTTAACCAAAGAATTTTCCTTGTTTCTGGCGGGCCTGTAAGTGAGCCATTGCCAGGGCAGAGCGTTTCCCTTCCGGACTTAGATCCAAATGGTTTCTACCATTTGTTTTGCTGTAATCAAATCCCAATTCATTTGTTACTTTCTTAAGATCTTCAATATGAGTCTGGGTAGCGAATTCATCTTTAGTATGTGGACATACTGCCATTCCTCTGCGGCGGCCTTCTGTCTTGTAAAGATTAGCCCCCAGTTGTGCAAGACGTTGATAGATGTGGAAAAATTTTCCGAAAGGTAACCACACCAGGAATAAGATCACAGTAATGGCATGTGTCACCGCCATAAATTGGTAGGTTTTACCTTCCAGAAAGGTATAATCATAAGAAATTCCGAGCCCGGTAACAGAAATTGCGATAAGCAGGATCAAAGGCAGCCAGTCATTTTCAAAAGACTGGGTTGCGATCAATCCCCCATCGGTAAATCTACGCTGCATCATCAATACCGCACCGATTGTTACCAGAACAGAACTCCATACCAGCCCGTGAAATGCAATAAATGCCAGTGGCGACCCCAGGCTGAAGGATCCTGCTTCAAATCCAAATAATAAAGCGTAATAGGTAGTATCATCGCCGGGTTTTAATACAAAGTGTATCCAGCCAAAGGTTAAGGGAACGGTAATGGCAAAAGCGAGTAAACAACCTGTTGCCAGCAGGAAATGCCCTATCCATCTCCTTCTGCTGCGGAAAGCTATAAATCGTTGAAATAAAATGTTACGGAAAAATAATTTTATGGATCTCCACAAATATGGAAAAAAGAACTTACTGAAGAGGAATTGCATACTACGGCGCCAGTAAAGCTTCGTTGGCGGGCGCTGAATCCAGACAGAATATCTATAGGCAATCCCGAAAATAGCGAAGACCGTTCCGATAAGATATGCTATCAAAGCCGGATCAAAATTCTGAAGATTTCTTGAACCTATCAGCACCAAAATAACTGTAAGAACAGCTGCAATCGTTGCTTTAATTAATGCCAGCCGGTTTAAAGTTTTGAAGAGTCTGTACATAGCTAATGCAGGCTTTAAAAAGTTAAAAAAATCTGGTGGATCATAAATATAAGAATTTAATACTGAGAGGTTTTGCTATTCCTTAATTTAAACTGATTATAAATATGATTTTTAACAGTTTTCTGATTATTCAGTGTAAAAAACAGAATATGCTTGCCAAAGCAATTTCTGTTCCTACGGGACAAAAATGCCTAAACGTGACAGGAAGAAATATGATCATTATCATATTTTCCCAACCGGCTTTTTCCGGAGAAGATTAAAAAGGTAAAATTATTGAAGTAGGAGCCGTAGCCCGGACATAAATGCAAGAGGGAGCTGGTTAAAAGAGAACATTTTCCGGAACAAAAAACCCCTCTCCACCAGAAACAGGCAGAAAGGGATTTCTGTTTAAGTATATTTAAATTCGATCAGCAATCAATTCCTGAACCGGAACGATCATAATACCACCAGTTAAGTCCTAAACAGATTACATAATAAATTCCGAAGCCATACAAAGCATATTCTGGAGTTCCCATCTGGATCTGTTCCCCAAATACCTGCGGAATAATAAAGGCTCCATAAGCCGCAATCGCTGAGGTCCAGCCCAGGACCGGCCCTGCTTTTTCCTTGCTAAAAATATATGGAATACTCCTGAAGGTGGATCCATTTCCAATTCCTGTTGTAACAAATAATACCATAAAACAGGCAAAGAACGGCCACCAGTAAGCTTCGGGAGTAGCACTTTCCCTGGCCTGGACCACAAAGTACGCCACAGCCAAAGTAGCAATCACAGTCACTACAGTACTATAAGTGGTCACTCTGGAACCACTATTCATTTTATCTGAAAGCCAGCCTCCCACAGGCCGCACTAATGCTCCAAGCATGGGTCCTATAAAAACCCAGGTAAGAAAATCAGGCGCATTGGGGTTTGTGTATTGAGGATTAGCAGGATCTGTATAAACGAATATATCCTGACAAAGTTTCGGAAATGCCGCTGAAAATCCAATAAAAGAACCAAAGGTCATCGTATAAATGATGGTCATGATCCAGTTGTGTTTATCCGAAAGAATAGAAAACTGTTTGTCCAGGCTTTGTTTAATATCTTTCGGACTCAGGTATTTCATTAAAAGCAGTGTAAGTATCACCACCACTGGCAATACGATCCACATATTAATCTCCAGTCCCACCAGTAAATAAGAACCAAGAGCGGCAGATAAAAGGCCAATCCCTACCATAAAAAGTGTTTTGGCAATTCCCTGCACAGTACCCGGCAGCTTAGGTGTTCCTGTTACCACATTGTTCATCCCAAAATAAGCCGCAACTGCTGCAAAAACAATAGGTATCCATATCCAGCCCGCATTCTGTAATCCTGCGAGAGGTTGATTTTCTATCACTTCACCTTCGGCACCAACAGCCGAAAAAAGAAAAATACCAATTACAAACGGAATCATTTTCTGCATGATCCCGACCCCAAGATTTCCAATCCCGGCATTCAGGCCTAGAGACGTTCCCTGCATTCTCTTCGGAAAAAAATAACTGATGTTACTCATAGAAGAGGCAAAATTCCCACCTCCAAAACCCGATAAAAGAGCGAGTACCGCAAAAGTGATATATGGCGTATTTTGATCTGCCAGGGCAAATCCAACCCCAAAAGCCGGAATCAATAAAAGCGCCGTGGTTGTAAACACCACGTTTCTGCCTCCGCCCAGTGCTATAAGAAAGGAATTCGGAATTCTTAAAGTGGCACCGGCAAGTCCGGCAATGGCAGGTAATGTATAATATAAGTTATTGATGACCACCAGTTGTTCTTTCACCATTTCTTCAGACATTCCGGGGGTAATCATTCCGAAATGAAAGTTGAATTCCTTCATTTTGGTGGTGATAATACTCCACATCATCCAAACTGCAAAAGAAAGCAGGAGAGCAGGAATAGAGAGCCATAAGTTTCTGTAGGCTATTTTCTTACCTTTCTGTTCCCAAAAAACCGGATCTTCAACATTCCATTCTTCTAAGTTGGTCTTCATAATATCATGGTTTTAGCAAATTATTTTTCTTCTTTCGCTTCGATTTGGCGCATTAGGTCCGGTTGCTCTTTGTGCATCATTTTCTGAATAGTACGGTGCATCCACCAGAGACAGATAGCCGAAAGTATTAAGGTGAACATCCACGCACTCGTCCAGAGTCCGCTACCATTGAGCAGGTAACCAAAAATGATAGGACAGAAAAATCCACCAAGACCGCCAAGAACCCCAACCATTCCTCCCACTACGCCCACTTCTTCGGGGAAATACTCCGGAATATGTTTATAAACAGCAGCTTTTCCCACACCCCAGATGCTACCCAAGATAATGACCAGGAAAGTAAATACCCACACGTTTGCTTCAAAAAATATCTTGGTCTCGCCACCGGCAAGTAATTCTTTTTTCTCAACCTGTTGCCCCACCTGTACCACAGGTTCCTGCCAGGTTTCTTTCTTCGGAAAAACAAAATCTCCTTCTACCTCATCAAAATTTGTTTCATCTTTTGCTATGAGTGGATATTCCACCCCTCCTGCCACAATACGATCTTCAGAAACGTGGGTGACCTCACCTGCCTGTTTCGCCATAATTCCATTTCCCGGAGAATAAATTTCCATCTTCGGAAATATCAGCAGGAAACTTATCACCAATGAGGATCCTAATACCCAATACATTACCTTACGCGCACCCCATTTATCGGACATCCATCCTCCTAAAGCTCTTATAACACCCGAGGGGAAACTAAAGGCCGCAGCAAGTATTCCCGCTGTAACAAGAGGCAGATAATATACGTTTACATAATACGGAACCAGCCATTGCGAAAATGCCACAAAACAACCAAAGACCAGGAAATAGTAAAGACCAAAACGCCACACCCGTATACTCTTAAGAGGCTGCATGAGTTTTTTCATAGTACGTTGTGCCGAAGGTTTTTTATTGGTGGCGAAGACCAGGAAAATGACTGCCATTAACACTAGTATTGCAGCATAAATTACCGGAAGTGTTCTCCAGTTCTCTATATCTGCTCCATTATTGGTAAGATTTTCCAGGATTGTGGGCGCGAACAAAGTAGTAAGCGCAGCGCCGGCATTTCCGGCTCCAAAGATCCCCAGGGCACGTCCCTGCCATTCTTTGTTGTACCAAACCGAGGTATAACCAATCCCCACCGCAAAGCCGGCTCCGGTTAATCCATAGCCAAAGCTACAAAGGGCAAAGCCCAGGAATGAATCTACGTATTGAAGAAGAAACATGGGGACGGCACTTATCAGCAAAAGGCCTCCAAAAACCCATTTTCCGCCGAATTTATCGGTCATGATCCCAAGAGGCAATCTAAAAAGAGAACCGGTAAGTACAGGAATTCCCAGTAGCCAGCCTATTTGTACCGAATCCCAGTCGTAAGCCCCGTTATCTACCAAAAAGGTAACTGTTACACCATTGAACATCCAGACTGCAAAACAAATTGTGAAGGCCAGAGTATTTAGAAAAAGCATCTTGTGCGACGTACTGGTAGGTTTTTCCATATCCTTGTTTCCAGGTTTTAACGATTTACAATTCAAAAAGTCTATTTCAAAATTTTAAAAACCCGGAACAATAACATCATTTTCCATCTTCCGGTTTTTAAAAATTGGTCGATGCAAATATCTGTGCTTAAGCCTGGCACAAAAATGACCATCATCAGTTTAGCTATATTTTTTCTCCCGATTTTCATACATGAAAACACTTTTTCTTATTTCAGGATGTGGATAAAAAACATAGTAACGACGTAAACAAAGTCCCCTTAATATGAAAAAAGGCTCCAGGTGTGGAGTCTTTTTAGTTCCGGAATAATTTCAAAGCTGGTTTCTTATTAAAAAGAGAACCAGCTGTTCATCAAGATCATTCCAACTGCAGGTATTCCTTCAGCTTAAAAAAGAACACGGAGAATTTTTATTTTATTAATGCTATTGCAATAAAGTTATCGGTTTTAGTACAAATGCGCAACTTCAGTATTTAATTTCGAGCATTTAATCAGGATTTTGTGATAATGGGAGCAGGATTCAGTTCCGGAAGAAGATCTTCAGAAATAGAGATTAAAGATTTATTAAACCCAGAAGGTATCTTTCCAGGTATCTTCCGAAAAGTCAATGCTGTCGTGATGCTGCTTCATGCGGGAAAGTTCTTCGGCACCGGCCGCCATTCTTATCTCCTTGTAAAGCGTCCTTTCTTCAAAACGAATGTAAGTAGCCAGTTCTTCCTCCAGCAGGTTCAATACCTTCTCATCGGTACAACTGCAGCTAAGCAGGCGCCGTATGCGCCGGTGATTGGCAAGCGCTTTTTTCACCCTTGCATTGTTCCCCAGCACAGGAAAAATATACTGCTCTTCGAGTTCAAAATGAGGTCCTAAATAATTTTTTTCAAACCAGTCGATATATTTCCTTATCCGGACGGTTTCAATGTTTCGGTGAAGACCTTTGCGGATACGTGCACAAAATTCAAGAGTATGCTTATGTTCGTTCGTCAGAGATTCCAGCGGTTCCTGGTTTTTTGCAAAAACGGTCATGGTTCAATGTTTGAATTATAATAAAAGGTTGTTATTAATTAGAGTTCCAGAAATGGTCTTTCCAGTCATCATCTGAAAATTTGATACTCTGGTGACGCTCCTCGATTTCGGCATATTCTTTTGGGGTAGCTACTTCCTGTATCTTGTTAAAAAGGATCCTTTCTTCAAACCGAATATGCAGGTCCAGCTCTTCTTCAATAGCATGAATGGCCTTAAATACTTCCTCCTCCTGGTTAAACAACCGCCTTAGTCTTCTGTGCTCTGCAAGGGCGCGCTGCACAAGTGCATTTTCATTGCCCAGCACCGGAAAAATATACTGCTCCTCTGCCTCGAAATGAGGATCGAGGTATTTCGTTTCAAACCAATCTATATATTCCTTTATGCGCTGCATCTCGACATTCCGTTTTACTCCTTCTCTAATCTTCCAACACAACAACAGTCCATGGTGGTGTTCCCTGCTCAATGGTTTTAAGGCTTCATGACGTTTTATAGGCTTCTTCATTTGTTTTCTGAGTTTTTACTTCTGAATAATTCTGAAAATTATGGTGCAGGAGCTACCGGGGAATCAGAATTTCTCCCTTTGGTTTATCCTGTAGAGCCCCGGCTGCACGAGTGACAGGCAAGGCTTTCAGGATTTTATATTTTATACTACAGAAAGTTTTTTCTCCAGGTTTAGGGCCTTTGGAAACAGGATATTGTTTTCCAGGTGCACATGTTGATGCAGGTCCTGCTCAAATTCTTCCAGCTTGGCATAAAATGCCCTGAAGGTATTGCAGGCTTCCTGTGGAGGAATATATTTATTGCTTAATGCAGAGATCTGCCGTAGGATTCCACCGGCTTCTTCATGCTCGGTTTCCATCATTTTGATACGGTTGTCTACAGTCCCGAAATCTGGCGGCGAAAAATCGGTTCCTTCTTTCTTCGCCTTTACCATCTTTTTAATGAACGGAAACAAGATCTCTTCTTCCTTCTTTAAATGAGCCCGCAGTTCCCTGGAAATTTCAGAAAATAACCGCTGAATTTGTACCAATTCGGGGTAATTACTTCCATGCACCCGCACTACCCGTAACGCATACTGGTAGATAAGAGGAATATTTTCCTGTACATAGGCATGATGCACATTGATAATATGATCTGTAAGAAAATCCAGTTTCCAGCTGTTGTAATTGTTGGTGCGGCCGGTGGTATTCTCTACTCCCAGCAGGTCTTTTTCAAGGTCTTCATACCTTATTGCTGCTTTTTCGGCTGCCCGTTTTACGCTAATTCCTCCGCCGCAGCAAAAATCAATTCCGTATTTTTTAAAAACATGTGCAGTCTGAATGTTCTCCGTAACCAGATCGGCTACTGTTTTTGATTCCAGTGTGTTCATAGTGCAGTTTTTTTTGATGATTGAATTACAAAAATGAAGAAACATATCCATTTGAATTATGACATGAATCATATTTACCTGATTCTCCGCCTGTTCAGTTCTATTTTCTTGCTTTTCTTCCTGAAACTCCTCTTATATACCTTTTTAGTTACAACCTTCTTCTTCGGAAAACATCTTTCCACCACTTCCTGAGCCTGATAATTTATCTAAATTGCGCCCGAAAAGAACAGAAGCAGCCGTGAAAATAAAGACCCGCAGAAAATTAATTACTTACCTCGATGTCCTGGACCAGCCGTTAAAATTCAATCCTTTTCTTTTTAGCAGGACCTTTCTGCTATGGGCTGTTTTAGGAGTTGCCGGTGGGATCATTTCAGGGGTTTACTGGATCACCCTGGAAATGATCATGCATGCCCTGGCCGTTTTTGAAGGCTGGCAGGTGATCCCCACAATGGCCATCGCAGGGCTTCTCGCTGGTTTTGTGATCCATTTTATAGGCGATCCCGGGGAGATCCATCTTATCGTAAATAACATCAGGTTTAATAAAGGTGAGCTGGAGCCAAAGAACAATCCGTCGATGATATTGTCGTCCCTGCTTTGTGTAGGATCTGGCGGCAGTCTGGGCCCCGAAGCTCCGCTGGTACAGGTCACGGGATCTACGGGAACCTGGCTGGGGAAAATGCTGAGGTTAAAAGGCGAGGAACTCCGGTCGGTTAGTATTGCCGGGATGGCATCTGGCTTTACAGCCCTTTTTGGAGCACCGCTGGGAGGAAGTCTCTTTTCCCTCGAAATCTTACATCACAAACATGCCGCAGAGTATTATCAGGCCATTATTCCGGCTTTGGTAGCGAGCTGTTTCAGTTACCTCATTTTTGCACTCATCATGCATCTTGGGCTTGGTCCAATCTGGGATCTGCCGGCTTATGTCATGGAAGATAAATTTGATTTTGCCTACGCCGTCCTCTTCGGAATTGTGGCAACCTTGTTTGGCTGGATCTTTATTTACTGCACAAAATTCCTGAAATCCCTCTTCGGAAAATTACTGCTTCCTATTTATTATAAAACCCTTATAGGAGGAATTATCCTTGGGATTATTGCTTTTTATTATCCGTTAACCCGATATTTTGGGCATCACGAGATCAACGAACTTTTATTGAATGAATCTTCCCTGAAATTCCTGGGAGCCATTCTTATCTTTAAAATAATTGCTATTGCCGTCACGGTAACATCTGGGTGGAGAGGTGGTTTTATTATTCCGCTGTTCTTTGTGGGAGCCACTTTAGGACTCATCATTCACCAGATTTTTCCATCAACTAATTTGCCGCTGGCAATCGTGACATCCATGGCTGCCATCAATGCCTGTGTCACCAGGACACCTATAAGCACCACGATCCTGTTGTCAACCCTCACAGGATTCACCTATTTCATTCCAATATTGTTCGCCAGCTTAACGGGATATTTCCTGGCGCCAAGAATCCCTTTTATCAGTTCCCAAATGGACAAATTTTAAACTCATTAATGATGGAATATATTACAGTAGCAAGGGTTATTCACATAGTCGCCATTGTACTATGGATTGGAGGAGTATCAATGGTAACCACGGTTATCATTCCGGCGGTCAAAAGAATGAGATCGAAAGAAGAACAAATAGAAACCTTTGAAAAAATAGAAGGCAAATTTTCCCTGCAGGCCAAAATCACCACTGTTTTGACGGGATTGAGCGGATTTTACATGGTCGAGGTAATGAACTCCTGGGGGCGATTTCTAGACCTCACCTTCTGGTGGATGCATGCCATGGTGCTGGTATGGTTCATTTTTACGATCATCCTGTTTATCCTTGAGCCTTTTGTACTGCATAAACTGTTCAGGAAGTATGCAGAAAAAAATCCGGAGAGAACGTTTGACATTCTGCACAAAGCCCACTGGGTTTTGCTCATGCTGAGCATCATTACTATCATTGGTGCCCTGGCGGGTAGCCATGGCCTGTACTTCTTTTAATACTTCCAATTCTCTTCGGAAATATTCCTTCAGTTTTTACAGTAGATTTCTGGCATTTTCAGGTGTCCCTGCAAAATATTCATTTCAGTTTATGATTTAGGTAAATGCAGAAAAATAAGCACTTTTGAAATGCGCTACAGTATCCTCTTCCGAAGAAAAAAATACCGAAGCCTCCTCCTGCTCTGGGTATTAACGCTGATAAAAGCTTTTTTCTGCCGGAAAATCCGATTTTCAGAATTCAGGTTAAAACCGCTAACATATTTCACCTTCAGATCATTAAATAGCTAAAAATCTGATTTTGATCATTTTTCCCGGACCATCATGGGAGTATTTTCGCATCTTAATAATTACAATGATGAACGTACTTATTCTTTCCGATTTTTCAGCAGTGGCTATAAATGCTACCCATTATGCCATGGATCTTCTACAAAAGGAAGAAGTGCATTTCACCCTGCTGAATATTTACGTTTCAGAACCAGGGGCTACAGAAGAAGCCATTACCGAAAAAAGGAATGCTACCAAAGCTATTTTGGAAGAAAGGGTACAGAAACTTAGTGCACGATTTAAAGGCCGACTGCACCGCGTTTCCGGTTGTTACTTTGAGGGAAAACTTGTGAATGCCGCACGGGATTTTGTACAGAAAAATGAGGTGGATCTCATTGTAATGGGTGCTGTTAGCAAAAGGTTCCATCATAAAACCATTTTGGGGGATCATACATTTGAGATCATTTCCAAGATCAAATGCAACATCCTGGCAGTTCCTGAAGACAGCAGTTTCACAGGACTCAAACGAATGCTGATGCCGGTGGATTTTTCTGCCTCTTTTGGCAACCGAAATCTTCAGTTCCTCAACTTTGGCAAGTTTTTCCATAAAACCCGATTAAGCGTAAGGGAAATAATGAACACGCCAGACCGTGAGGACGAAAAACGTCTGAAACAGGAACTTTTCAAAGACCTGAACCACATTCGCGCCGATTTTGCCACGCTCGATGAATCTGCCGTATATGATCAGAAAACCTGGACAGACATCCAGAACAAATTTGACCTGATCGTCATACTCGGAAAAAACATCAAAATTTGCGAACGGCTCCTCCACAACCGCCACGGACTTTACACTTCAGCGCCCAATCGTCTACCAATTTTGGTGTTGCATGATTGAAGCGTAATTAGTTATGGAACTACTCTAAAATGGTTTTAAAGCTCAATACAATTTCAGTACTTAAAATTATTTTGGACGTTTAGTCTAGAACAAAGATGTTCAATAATTCTGAGAATTATCAGTAACCTTTTTTCCAATTACAACACAACTATTACCAGTTGATATTCTGGACTTCGTCTTAAAAGGCTCCGCTCAGGAAAGGCTTCTCGTCTAGGGGGGGGGGAACGAAAAAACCCCGCCAATTTGGCGAGGTTTTACTTTGTGGTCCCACCTGGACTCGAACCAGGGACCACCTGATTATGAGAAGTTAAATTTGGTTTTCTTTTACTTGCATTTGCCTTCTTATTTGCTGATTTACAGTATTTTATGATTTTTTATTTTGCAGCTATTTTCATATAAACTACCTTTAAATGGCAATTTGTTGTACCTATGTTGTACCCGTTTTTAGAAATAATATGATAAACGTCAGGATAGTTTTACGAAAAAAAATTCTCTCTAATGGAGAATTTCCAGTTTGTCTTAGAGTTACGAAAGACAGGAAAACAAAATATTTTAAAACCCTTTTTAACGCGACTGAAGACGAGTGGAATGCCAATCCAGGACAATTCAATAAAAGGAACAGGAATTACCTTCAAAACAATAGACTTTTAAATAAGTTTCAGGATCGAGCTCTGGAAATTCTTGGGAAACTTAAAATGGAAAGCGACGATTTCACATTAGAGGATTTTGAAAAGAATTATCGGGTGATCACAAATCCTGTACAAAATAATGTATTTGCTTTTTGGAATGAGATTATAGAAGAAATGACCCAGGCAGGAAGGATGGGAAATGCCAGAATAAACCGCGAGGCTTATAAATCAATTTTAAAGTTCAATGGGTCTAAAAATTTGACATTTAAAAATATCACTCCCACTTTTCTTAACAAATATGAAGTCCATATGCGGGCAAGAGGCGGTACCGATGGCGGCATAGGAGTTCCTATGCGTGCATTACGAGCCCTCTTTAACTTCGCTATTGAACGTAATATGGTTAAGGAGGAGTATTATCCATTCAAAATCTATAAAATCTCGAAACTAAAAGGGAAAGGATTAAAAAAAGCTCTGAGTATCGAGCAAGTGAAGAAAATAGTTTCACTTGACCTTGAGCAATATCCCGGGTTGACCAACAGCCGTAATTTCTTTGTCTTTAGCTTTTATACCAGAGGAATAAACTTTGCCGACATGATGAAACTGGAGTGGAAACAAATTGATGATGACAAAATATATTATACCAGATCCAAAACCAAAGGTACCTTCATCATTAAAATTGTTCCTCCAGTTAGAGATATCCTGGATTTCTATAAAGAACAGAAGCGAGATACAAAATATGTTTTCCCTATTCTCCTACACGATAACCTTACCCCCTCCCAAATTGCGAACAGAAAACATAAAGTACTTCAAAGATATAATCTCCAATTGAAGGAAATTGCTGAAATCTGTGGGATTAATAAAACTCTGAGCAGTTATGTAGCTCGGCACAGTTTCGCAAATTGTATGAAGCAAAAAGGCGTAGCAACGGATATCATCAGCGAATCTTTGGGACATCAAAATATAGCCGTTACTCAAGCTTATTTGAAGGAGCTTGATAGTTCTGTTTTGGATGAAGCAGTTGAACTTCTAATTTAAGCGCTTCTATTTTCTAAAGTGTAATTCTTTTTGAAGCCAAACTAACTTGTGTTTAGTTAAGAATAATATCTTCAACTTTATAGTTTCCCTTCCGGAGGAACGAATGAAAATACGGGAATTATCTGCAGTAATGTTAACTTAAATATGCTCCACTCCTAATTAAATCGCTCCACTTTAAATGGATCTAATTTTACAGATGTATCACTACCTGAAATAACTTCAGTAATAAGTTTTCCTGTAATAGGACCTAGACTCCAGCCCATCATAGCATGACCAGCAGCTATTGTAAGATTTTTATATGCTGAAGTTCTTCCAATAAAGGGCAACCCATCAGGCGATACCGGACGAAGGCCCGAAACTGCAGCATCTCTTTCCTCTTCAGTAATTACTATATTACGATAGTAATCCTGCACCGAATCTGCGATTGCTTTTACCCTTGGTTTCCTTATAATGGAGTTCATACCAGAAAACTCCATGGTACCCGCAAAACGTGTAAAATCTTTCATAGGTGTAACGGCAACTTTAGCTTCAACCAGAATTGCCGGAATTGTTATACCCATAGGTCTCTGTACATTAATCGAGTATCCTTTTCCTCCCTGTATAGGAATATTTATTTTTAATGATTTTGCTAATGAAGAGGTCCAACACCCTGCTGCCAAAATAAATTCATCTCCTTCAATAACAGCACCCTGAGTTTTAACAGCAATAATTCTATTATTTTCTGATACTATTTCCTTCACCTCCTGATGTAAAATAAACCTCACCCCCTGTTTCTCTAGCCAGGATTTAAGATTTTTCATAAATTCATTAGGTGTAGTATGGGCGTCGCATTCATAATGTACAGCTCCTATAACCTCATCAGAAAATATTGGATACCGCTTTTTAAGTTCTTCTTTAGAAATATTTTTCGCCTCCAGTCCTTCATTAACTGCACGCTCTGCCAGTTTCAATTCATGCTTTTCACTTTCCGTATTTTTGTAGACCATTAAAAGTCCCTTTCTCTCATAATGAAAATCGAAATCTAGTGATTCCAGCATGCTCTCATAAAGATCCCGGCTCTTAAGGTTGATCTCTGTTAGAACAGGTATGGCCTTTTCGACTTTTTCTAAAGTAGCAGATTTCTTAAAATGAAATGCCCATTTAAAAAATTCCATGTCAAATCGTGGTTTTATATAAAAAGGACTGGAACTTCTTAGCATCCATTGGAGGCCTTTAGTTATCATTCCCGGTTCAGCAAGTGGAGTAAAATGACTAGGCGTTAAATAACCGGCATTAATAAAAGAAGCTCCGGTTGAAATATCCCCCTGATCGATCACCGAAACTTCATAACCTTCTTTAACAAGGTAATAGGCAGAGCATAAACCTGATATTCCGCCTCCTACAATAACTACTTTCTTCAACCGATTTTATTTTTATAAGACCTGAAAACCATGTGCATAGGGATCGTCATCATCAATAATGATAGTGTTGTAGCCAGTAACTTGCGCCCAGCCTTCTATACTTGGTATGATAGCTTTCTTTCCATTTAATTCCGCTTCTTCTTCTATTCTACCTGTAAACCTGCTCCCTATGATACTTTCGTGAACAAATTCATCTCCTTTTGCCAATTTTCCTTTGGCATACCATTGTGCCATTCTTGCACAAGTTCCTGTACCACAAGGGGAACGGTCTATAGCTTTATCTCCATAAAAAACAGCATTACGGGCAGTCGAATTTTCATCAATGGTTGCTCCCGTCCAAAGAATATGGCTAAGTCCATTAATTGTAGGATCTTCAGGATGTACAAAACTCTCATTTGCATTAAGGCTTTTCCGCACTTCCCTACTCCAGGAGATCAGTTGATTTTCCTGATAGTGTTCCAGACCTTTAAAATTATCCTGAACTTCTACAATGGCATAAAAATTTCCACCGTAAGAAACATCTACATTTAGCAATCCTAAATCGGGGCATTCAACTGAAATATTTTCAGCAGCCAGATAAGATTTAATATTTGTAAGCCTTACTGATTTCACCTTCTTTCCCTCCTGCACATAGGTTACCTTCACTAGCCCTGCAGGTGTTTCCAGCCTTAAGATTCCCGGTGTTTTGGGGGCAACCAAACCTTCCTCAATCATTACCGTTACCGTACCTATAGTACCGTGACCGCACATTGGTAAACAACCACTGGTTTCGATGAATAAAATACCCGCATCATTTTCAGGATTGGAAGGTGGAAAAAGAATGCTACCACTCATCATATCGTGTCCACGAGGTTCAAACATGAGTCCTGTTCTTATCCAGTCATAAGTTTTTAAAAAGTGCTGACGTTTCGCACTCATATTTTCTCCTTCAATAAAAGGACCGCCACCTGCTACTACCCTCACAGGGTTTCCACAGGTGTGCGCATCTATACATAAAAAAGTTTTTCTTGCCATTTATTACAAAGCATCTTTAGTAACTTTTCCATTTACATTTCTTGTTATTCCCATAGGATTGCCATTCTTCAATTCTTCCGGAAGTACGAAATCCGGCCAATCCTGGAAAGACACAGGACGTACCCACCGTTTAACAGCTGTTAATCCAACAGAAGTGAATTTACTGTCTGAAGTTGCAGGAAAAGGCCCTCCATGAGTCATGGCAGCACATACCTCGACGCCTGTTGGTACTCCATTAAAGATTAGGCGCCCTACTCTTCCCTTAAGAGCATCTATAGTTTCTTTAAATTCTGACAGTTCATTTTCTTTCGAATTCAGAACAGTTGCTGTAAGTTGCCCCTCAAGATTGTTGATTATTGCAGTAAGCTGCGATTTATTCTCACATTTTACAACCACAGAGAAAGGTCCAAATACTTCATTATGGAAAGATTTGTTATTCATAAATACGTTTCCCTCTACTGCTATAACCTTCTGCTGAGCATAATTCGGGTTTACTTCATCAGGAAAATCAGCGACTTCGGTAAAACCCTGTTGTGAAAGTATTTCATTTTTTGATTTCTCATATTGAGCTTTAATGTTAGGGTGCAGCATACACGTGGGATCGATCTTGCGAATTGAATCTCCTAAAACCTGAATAAAATTATCCAGAGCGTCTCCTTTTATTCCCAGGATTAATCCAGGAGCGGTACAAAACTGTCCGGTCCCTAGGGTAATAGATCCAGCATATTGTTCGGCCCAAAAATCTCCTCTTTCATTAAGAGCAGAAGGCAATGCTACTACCGGATTTACACTACCCATTTCTGCATACACAGGGATTGGTTCTTCTCTTCCGGCAGCAAGTCTGCATAATGCAGTTCCTGCTTTTATACTCCCGGTAAATCCTACTGCTTTTATCTTTGGATGCTTCACCAACCATTGCCCAACTTCTATCCCACTACTATTCAGGTTAGAAAAGACTCCATCTGGCATTCCGGTTTTAGTGGCTGCCTTTATAATGGCTGATGAAACCAGTTCTCCGGTTCCGGAATGCATAGGGTGTGATTTCACCACAACAGGACAACCTGCTGCCAATGCGCTCGCAGTGTCTCCACCTGCGGTGGAAAAAGCAAACGGAAAATTACTTGCTCCAAAAACCGCAATCGGACCAACAGGTGTGAGCATTCTCCTGATATCTGGTTTGCCTTCAGGATTGCTTATAATTGCTTCAACCCAAGAACCCTCCCTTAGCATTTCTGCAAAAGAATGCATTTGAGCAACTGTTCTTCCAAATTCTCCGTTAGCCCTTCCTTCAGACAAGCCCGATTCATTTACATAAATTTGGATTAACTCTTCCTTTAAGGTCTCAAATTCCGATGTAATGGCTTCTAGAAACCTTGCTTTTTCGGCAGCAGATTTATTCTTGTAAACATCAAAAGCTTTACTCCCTTTTTCAACTGCAGTATTTAATTCATCCTTTGTGGCTTCAATAAATTCCTGTTCATTCTCTGAATTCTTTTCAGGGTTGATGGTTTTATAAGTTGTTTCACCTAAAGCGGAAAGCTCTTCTCCAATATAATTTTTTCCTGTAATCATTGCTTTCTGTTTTTCCATTTTTTATAAATTCTTGTATTCCGGGAGTCGAGGCCGACATAACATTGCCTTTTCTATAATAGTAAGAACCCTTTTTCGCTCTTCTCCCTGTAAAGGTAAGCGTGGAGGTCTTACATTTTCGGTACCTAAGCCCGTGGCTACTTCGGCCAGTTTAATGTTTTGCACCAGTTGTGGTGAAATATCGAGCTCCAGTAGAGGCATGAACCAACGGTAAATTCTAAGTGCCTCTTCAATTTCACCGGCTTTTACCAGTTCGTATATAGCGACTGTTTCAGCAGGATATGCTGCAACAAGACCGGCCACCCAGCCATCTGCTCCTGCAACAATACTTTCTAGGGCCAATGTATCTACTCCACAGAGTATTTTCAACCTGTCACCAAACCTATTTTTGATGCGGGTAACATTACTTATATCACGGGTTGATTCTTTTACCGCCTTAATATTGCTCTCTTTTAATAAAATTTCGAACATATCCAGTGTTACCTCAATTTTGTAATCTACGGGATTGTTATAAATCATTATCGGCAGGGATGTGCTTCTCGCTATCTCCTGGAAATATACTGTAGTTTCATGATCTGTCGCCTTATAACGCATAGGAGGTAACAACATCAGTCCATGAGCACCAATTTCTTCTGCACGTTGTGCAACTGCTACAGCGCCTTCAGTGGATTGCTCTCCAATATTTATTATTACCGGCACAGCCCCCTTAGTGAATTCCAGAGTCTTAACTATCAATGTTTCCTTCTCCTCACTTGTCAAAGTACTTGCTTCCCCTAAAGTTCCTCCAAGAATAATTCCGTTGACGCCGGCATCCAGTTGTGCTCTAATGTTCTTTTTAAAACTTGTTAGATCTAATTGATCGCCATCAGTGAATTTTGTTGTTACAGCAGGCATTACGCCTTCCCAAATAAGTTCCATTATTATATATTTTTTCCAAATTTATATTTTATAAAATAAGCAGGATTTGTATTTATTATCGAAAACTTATATTATATTACCTGGTATAAATAGTAATTAGTATTTATACCAGGTAATTTTTACAAAAACATTAGAAATTGAAAGTTTTACCTTTTAAGATTCCCAAACCAGAAGACGGAGCACTCGTTTATCAAGAGGATCACGAAATCGTATTCTATGATCAACTACATCAACACGAAGAAATCCAAATAAGCTACATAGCTGCTGGATCAGGTTCTTTAATCGTTGGAGACAGTATTAACTATTACAAAAAGAATGACATTTTGGTAATTGGCGAAAACATCCCGCATGTATTTAGGAGTGATGCGAATGCCTCATCAAAATCCATTATGTATACACTGTTTTTTACCAGGAATTCTTTTGGAAAAGGTTTTTTTAAAATAAATGATCTTATAGAACTGGATACCTTTTTCAAAAATTCCATATATGGGATGAAAATTACTTCCAACCAAACCAAAATTATTTTTCAATTTGAAAGATTGAGGAACATAAATGGAATTGAACGTATTGCCTCTCTTCTCATAATTTTAAATTTAATTCTTTCTTCAGAAAAAGAGCGATTATCCTCTTTTGTTTATAATAAAAAATATACAGATGCTGAAGGGAAAAGGATGAATGAAGTTTTTCAATACGTCATGGATAGGTTTAATGAACCCATATCTTTGGATGAAATTGCTGCAACAGCGAACATGAGTAAAAATGCTTTTTGCCGTTATTTCAAAAAGCGCACTAATAAAACTTTTTTTCAATTTCTTATTGAATTGCGGATTGAAAATGCGTGCAAATTATTGTATAAAAATAAAGAACTTTCTGTTGCTTTGATATCAGAGCTCTGTGGTTTCCAAAATATAGCCAACTTCAATAGAAAATTCAAAGCTTTAAAAAATATGACTCCTTCTAAATATCGTTTGCAATTTCAAAAAACCGACTCTGTTTAAGCCTAATTGTTTTGCTGTTTTTTCACCTGTGAATCTCCACTTTCATCTGTCTTAGCCAAATAAAATTTATCTCAAATTGGCTGTTTAATAAAAATATCTTCTTATAGGAAAATATCAGTTAACAATATTTTCTCAAATTACCTGTCAAAGAAAAGACTGAAGCTACCAATCATCCCCACTATATCGAAGAATACACCTACAATATACCTAAAAATTTTTAGTAAAATCTTTATTTCGGTTAAGATAGTATAACTTTAAGTTAATAAAATGTTATCTATTTTTTGTGACTATCCTCTAATTTGGTATAAATTATTTTGAATTTTTTAACAAAATCATAATATGAAGAAGAAACTATTACTCCTGGTTGTTTTTGGATTATTTCAAATTTCAACCATTTATGCTCAGGAAATGACAGTAACAGGTACTGTTACAGATGATTCAGGTGTACCTTTACCTGGTGTTAATGTTGTGGTAAAAGGAACCTCTAACGGAGTCCAAACTGATTTTGATGGGAATTATTCCATTGAGGCCGGTAAAGGACAGGTTTTAGTGTTTTCCTTTGTTGGTTTACAAACTGCAGAATTACCTGTGACTGACGATCCCGTTGTTGATGTAACTCTTGCACCTGATGCGACAGAATTAGAGGCCGTGGTGGTAACAGCCTTCGGGATTCAACGAGAAAAAAACAACCTACCCTATGCTGCTCAACAAATAAGCGGAGAGGACGTGAATGAGACCAGGGTCGGTAATGTAGCTAGTGGTCTTTCTGGTAAAATATCAGGACTTCAGATTACACAAGGGAATGCCGTAGGTGGTTCTGTGAATGTAGTTATTCGAGGTGCAAGTTCTTTAACAGGAAATAACCAAGCTCTGTTTGTCGTAGATGGTGTGCCTCTTGACAATTCAAACACAAATTCTGCATCCCAACAGACAGGAGGGGGAGGCTATGATTATGGTAATGCTGCTGCAGATATAAATCCTGATGATATTGAATCCATTAACGTACTAAAGGGAGCAGCAGCAAGTGCTCTTTATGGATCAAGAGCTGCAAATGGAGTTGTGATGATTACTACGAAAAAAGCCAGTAGGGGTTTAAATATTTCTATAAATTCCGCTGTGATTGTAGGCCAGATTGATAAATCAACCTTTGTAGAATATCAGCAAGAATATGGTGCCGGTCGTTCTGATCCACAGGACAGAGATGGATTTCTTTACTTTGATGTCAATGGAGATGGAGGAAATGATCTTGTAGTACCAACTTTTGCGCCTAGATCATGGGGTCCTCGTTATGATCCTAATCTTATGGTCTACCATTGGGATGCTTTTGACCCAAGTTCACCCAATTATTTACAATCAAGGCCATGGGTAGCACCGGAAAACGGACCTGAGACTTTTTATGAAACTTCAGTATCTACGAATAATAGTATAATAATTGATGGAATGGTTGGTGAAGAAGGTTCTGTTAAATTCGGATATACCAGAAATGATGAAAGAGGAACGCTACCAAACAGCAGAGTGTTGAAAGATATCTTCAATCTCCATACAAGTTATAATATAACCAATACCTTGACTGCTAGCGCAATGGTAAATTATTCTCAAATTGAAGGCCGAGGCAGAGCCGCAACAGGTTATGACGGTGGTCGTAACATAAATAGTGTTTTCCGTCATTTTAATCAGACGAACGTAGATATTCAGAGGCAAAAAGATGCATATTTTAGGACTGGCAGAAACATAACCTGGAATTGGTCTGACCCTACAAGGCCTGAAGGTCTCCGACCAGCTTTTTACAACAACACGTATTGGACTGTATACGAAAACTATCAGGATGATACCAGAAACCGGGTTTTTGGAAATGCCTCCCTCGTCTATAATCCAACTAACTGGCTTGAATTTTTAGCTAGAATCTCTGTGGATCAATATGATGAAAGTCAACAGGAAAGACGGGCAGTAGGAAGTTCTGGTATTCCTTCTTACTCCCGGTTTGACAGAAATTATAATGAAACAAATTATGACTTACTAGCAACTGCAGAGCGAGATTTGACAGAAGATCTTGCTCTGAATGCACTTGCAGGAATCAACCTCCGAAGAAACACGATTTCTTCAGTTTCTTCCTCTACAACAGGAGGACTGGTTATTCCCAATCTGTACGCGATTTCAAATTCCTTAGGCACCATACCTGCACCCATAGAAACCTTTCGGCCAAGGGCAGTCAATGGTTATTTTGGTGGATTGACTTTAACATATAAAGATTACCTAACTTTAGATGGAACCTTAAGGAGAGATGTCTCCTCAACACTTCCTTCAAATGACAATGCCTATAATTATTATGCTTTATCAGGAAGCTGGCTTTTTTCTCATCATTTAGCCGATTTTGAATGGTTATCCTCTGGAAAGTTCCGAGCTAATTATGCCACTGTGGGGAATGATGCTCCCTGGGGAAGTCTACAAGATATATATTCCAAACCCGACCCTTTTGGTGAGACTCTTTTATTCTCTTTGCCAGATACCAAAAATAATGCTGCTTTAAAACCGGAGACTACCATCAGTAAAGAGGTGGGATTAGAAATGGCATTCTTCAAAAACAGGTTTGGATTTGATGCATCCTATTATCATACGAATACAGTGGATCAAATAATGCCCGTTGCAGTGTCTTCCGCGACAGGATATACCAGTAGATTTTTAAATGCTGGTGAAATTGAGAACAAGGGTATTGAGTTGTCCTTTTATGGGGCTCCAATAAGGAATACGGAATTTTCTTGGAACGTGAACGTAAATTTTACTCGAAATAGAAATAAAGTACTTTCCTTATATGAAAATAGTAGTAATTTACAATTAGCTTCATTTCAGGGTGGAGTTAGTCTGAATGCTTCTGTCGGAAGACCGTATGGTGAACTCCAGGGTGCTACCTATGAAACTATTGAAGGGCAGAGATTAATAAATGATAATGGACTTTATGCGATTACTAATACAACTTCAAATGTAATTGGTAATGTAAATCCGGATTGGATCGGAGGAATTCATAATTCATTTAGGTATAAAAATTTGTCCTTGAGTTTTCTAGTAGACGTAAAAAAAGGAGGAGATGTTTTTTCACTTGATATGCTCTATGGATCTATGGCTGGTCTTCTACCGAGGACAGCTGGCACAAATGACCTTGGAAATCCTGTACGAGATGCCGTCGAAGATGGAGGCGGAAGGATATTACCTGGAGTTACTGCAGACGGTACTCCGAATACCCAAAGAGTTACGATAACATCTAATAACAGTGCTTTCGAACCTCAATCGGAATTTGTTTATGATGCGAGTTATGTCAAGTTAAGGGAATTATCTTTGTCGTTCTCATTCCCAGAAAGTTTAGTTCCTTCGAACGTACAAGACCTTGAACTGTCAGTTATTGGCAGGAACTTATGGATCATTCACAAAAACGTACCTTATGCTGATCCTGAAGAAAATCTCTCTTCCGGAAATGTGCAAGGCTACCAAAGCGGATCGTTACCCACTACAAGAACCCTTGGTTTAAACCTAAATATAAAATTATAAGATGACCATTATGAAAAAGATTATTTTAATTATTCCGATCATCCTCTTTTTAGGCTGTACAAGCGATATTACTGATCTGAATGAAGAAACGAAAAGAGCTGCAACTGTACCTCAGGGACCTTTATTTTCTAACGCAATTAAAACCTTGTCTGATGGTTTAGCTACTGCCAGTATAAACATGAACATTTATAGGCATTTTGTCAGTCATTGGGCTCAAGCTGTCATCCAGCAGGAGACGAATTTTGATTATATCACTAGGGCTATCCACGAGAATTGGTGGGAAATGCTGTACAAAGATGTTTTAACAGATTTGGAAGAGGCTAAATCCATTATTTCGGAAGATGCTACCTTATCTCCGGGGCAACAAATGAATCAGACGGCAATGGCCGATATAATGCAGGTTTATGCATATTACACTCTTTTAACTACATATGGTGACATTCCTTATTCAGAAGCATTGAATGATGAAACTTTATTTCCGGTATATGATGATGCTCAGACGATTTATTATGACCTACTGGAAAGGCTGACAGAAGATATCAATAACCTAGATCCCTCCTCTCCGGGGTTTTCTTCATCAGAAGATATCATTTATCAGGGAAATGTTTCTCACTGGGTTAATTTTGCGAATTCACTAAAGCTGAGAATGGCAATGACCATTGCTGATGTTGATGAAAATACAGCTCAAACTGCTTTCTTGGAAGCAAATCCAGAAGCAATTTCCTCTCCAGAGGATAATGCTTTCATTCAATACTACAGTTCGACTCCAAATAACAATCCATTATACGATCAATTAGTTTTAGCCGGCAGAACTGATTTCATTGCTTCCGAAGCTTTAATGAGCCAGTTAACAGATTTAGATGATCCGCGTTTACCAGGGTTCTTTGGGGTAAATGAACAGGGTGAGTATGCAGGAGGCGTGCTTGGCCAACAAAATAACTATGGGAATATGTCCAAACCAAGCGAAAGAGTGGCAGCTCCAGACGCTCCACATGTTCTTATTGATTATGCTGAGGTGGAATTTCTTCGTGCTGAAGCTTTGGAAAGAGGTTTCGATATTCCTGGAACTGCAGAAGAACATTACAACAATGCGGTAACAGCTTCAATTCAATATTGGGGAGGTACTCAAGAAGAAGCTGAGGAGTATTTGAATCAACCTGAAGTAGATTATAACACTGCTTCCGATGACTGGAGAGAAAAAATAGGCGTACAAAAATGGGTTGCTTTATACAACCGTCCTTTTATGGCCTGGGTAGAGATAAGAAGATTAGATCATCCACAACTGGAACTACCTGTTGCAGCGGTTTCCGGTTATCCTAACCGATTAAGATATCCTGGAAATGAGCAACAACTGAATAATGACAATTATAGTGCAGCGGCTTCGAATATAGGAGGAGATGAGACAGAAACTAAGTTGTTTTGGGATGTATTTTAAAAAAAATAACATTATATCAATCGAAACCGAATGAATAAGTATCTAGTAGTACTGTTTTTGATAATCCAATTTACAGCTTTTGCCCAAGACCGACTGACAGGAAGAAATTTCGCTACCCGGTCAGAGGTGATCGCAAGTAATGGAATGGTCGCTTCTAGCCATCCTTTGGCAACCCAAATAGGGGTGGATATTTTACAACAAGGAGGGACAGCAGTAGATGCAGCCATTGCAGTTAATGCTGCTTTAGGACTAATGGAACCAACCGGGGGTGGAATAGGTGGTGATCTTTTTGCTATTGTTTGGGATTCAGAATCTAAAAAGCTCCACGGCATTAACGCCAGTGGAAGGTCCCCCCAATCGTTAACTATAGAACATTTTAAGGACAAAAATTTGAAAAGCATTCCTTCAACAGGCCCACTTCCGGTTTCTGTTCCTGGTTGTGTTGATGGTTGGTTCGAATTACACAGCAAGTTTGGCAAATTACCTATGACGAAAATCCTCGCTCCTACTATAAAATATGCTGAAGAAGGATTCCCGGTTACAGAACTAATCGCTTATTATTTAAAAGGATCTGTAAACCGTTATATGAGGCAATTTCCAAATGTGGAAGAAACTTATACCAACAATGGAAAAGTTCCGGATAAAGGAGATCTTTTTAAGAACCCCTTTCTAGCATCCACATATAGAAAATTAGCCGAAGAAGGAAGAGACTCTTTTTATAAAGGGGAAATCGCGGTCACAATTACAGACTTTATAAAAGAGCAGGGAGGGTTTTTATCTGTGGAAGATCTGGAAAGCCATACCTCAACTTGGGTTGATCCAATTTCAACCAATTACAGGGGATATGACATTTGGGAGCTGCCGCCAAATGGGCAGGGTTTGGCCGCACTTCAAATGCTAAACATTATAGAAGGTTTCAGTTTCGATGAGATTTCCTTTGGGAGTGCGCAGCATTTACACATAGTAAATGAGGCTAAAAAATTAGTCTATGAAGACAGGGCAGAATATTATGCAGATCCAGAATTTGTTGAGGTACCCGTAGAACAGCTTTTATCAAAAGATTATTCAGAGAAAAGAAGAGAGTTAATCAATTTAGAACGGGCAGGAGAATTTAAAGCAGGAAAGGTCGACCATACCGGTACAGTGTATCTTACGGTGGCGGATAAAGACGGAAATATGATATCTCTGATCCAAAGTAATTATAGAGGAATGGGTTCGGGAATGGTACCGCCAGAACTGGGTTTCATGTTACAAAACAGAGGAGAATTGTTCGATTTGGAGGAAGGGAAGCCAAATTCCTATGCTCCTGGAAAGCGACCTTTTCATACCATAATTCCAGGCTTTGTGACTAAGAATAATGCGCCGTACCTAAGTTTCGGAGTGATGGGTGGTGATTTTCAGCCTCAGGGACATGTTCAAATTATTATGAATCTTATTGATTTTGGAATGGGTCTGCAGGAAGCAGGGGACGCGCCCAGATATGAGCACGTTGGCTCCTCTTCGGTAACGGGAGAACTTTCCGAGGGTAAAGGAGAAATTTTAGTTGAAAGTGGTTTTGATTTTGAAGAAACTCTAAAATTAATGGCCCTAGGACATAAAGTTGGCTTTGGTGGTTACTATGGGGGTTATCAAGCCATTCTATATGATGCTGAAAGAGGCGTTTATTTTGGAGCCTCTGAATCAAGAAAAGACGGCCATGCGGCCGGATATTAATTTAATAATAAACAAAAATTAGCAATTATGAATAATTTTCTACTATCATTATTTCTATTTCTAGGAAGCTTTAGTTTGGTTGGGCAAGATTATCCAACTCCTGTGGAAGGTAATTATGTTATTGATGGATTTGAATTTGAAAGCGGTGAAAAATTGAAGAATTTAAATCTTCATTATACAACCCTGGGAAAACCCATTAAAGGTAAAGATGGAAAAGTAAATAATGCCGTTTTGATCAAGCACGGCACAACCGGAACGGGGCAGCAATTTTTGAGTTCAAGATACGCGGGAAACCTGTTCGGTCCGGGCCAGACTTTGGACGCAAACAAATATTTCATAATCCTGACAGATGACATTGGCCATGGACAATCTAGCAAACCAAGTGATGGTTTGCGCATGGACTTTCCAAAGTATACTTATGATGATATGGTCCGTGCCAACTATAAATTATTGACAGAGCATTTAAAAATAGATCATTTACGTTTGGTTACTGGTACTTCTATGGGCGGTATGCAGTCCTGGGTATGGGGATATACATATCCAGATTTTATGGATGCTATTATGCCCTTGGCAAGTTTACCGGTAGAAATAGCGGGAAGAAATAGGATGCAACGGGCAATGATAGTTAAATTGATCAAAATGGATCCTGAATGGCAAAATGGCAATTATCAGGAGCAGCCAAAAGTTGGTTTATCAGGAGCTATAGGGCAACTAATGTTTATGGTGAGCAGCCCTCTCCAATGGCAAAAACGTGCCCCTACAAGAGAAGAATCGGAAGAAATGCTGAACAACCTTCTTAAGAGGTATTTATCAATAATGGATGCCAATGATATGATCTACGCCTTTGAATCATCACGTAATTACAATCCCGCGCCTCATCTATCTAAAATAAAAGCCCCCGTAATTGCTGTTAATTCTGCTGATGATCAAGTTAATCCTCCAGAATTAGGTTTAATGGAAAAAGAAATCCAAAAAATTGAAAATGCAAAATTTGTACTGCTTCCTATAACAGAAAAAACCAGCGGCCACGGAACTCATTCTAATCCTACCATTTGGGGGAAATACCTTGAGGAATTATTAGCCATCTCAGCAGAAAAATAAGTATACGGCTAGCTTATTTCAATAAAAATTTAGTGTTGATTGTTTAATATTTGAATAGCCATCATCGGCTCGGGCAAAACCCAAGCCGATTTTTTTTGATATAAGCATCGGCTCCAAATTATAAATTATTTTAGGAAGAAAACTTTGATCAGATGAAGATTCATTGCACCTTTCTATAAGCAATTTCCCATCCAGGTGGCTAACCTTAAAAGGTATTCACTATTTGCTGTTCAATTCCAGTTTTGAACGCAACTTTTATTTGTATTCCGATAATACTAAAGAAGAATGGCACAATTAAACCCGGATCATTTATTATACTCTAAAAGAAAACTTGTCATCAAAGCATACAAATGCCGTTGAGTATTTTTTCCCTCATAAATCCCATGGGAACGGTTAGGGTAAGACATCATCTGGAATTGCTTATTGTGACGAATTAACTCATTCACTAGGTATTCCATATTCTGGTAGTGTACATTGTCATCTCCCGTGCCGTGAATGATCAGTAAGTTACCCTCCAGATTTTTTGCATATGTGGCAGGAGATCCTTCTACAAAATCCTGAAGGTTCTCTTCCGGCAAACCCATATAGCGTTCCTGGTAAATATTGTCATAAAATAACTGATTGGCTACTGCTGCCACTGCAATTCCTGTATTGTATATTTCGGGATAACGAAACATCAGGTTTAAGGTCATAGAACCTCCACCGCTCCAACCCCATACGGAAACTTTTTTATTATCTATAAAACCCCATTTTAAAACTTCCTTCGCAGCCAGAGCTTGGTCGCGGGTATTTAAAACTCCTACTTTCCGGTAAATACTTTTTCGCCAGTCGCTCCCTTTTAAAGAAGGAGTACCTCTGTTATCCATATTTATAATTATGAACCCCTGCTGAGCAAGAAAAATATCATACAAGCCTATCCAGGTATCGGTTGCCATTTGCCCCCAAGGTTCGCCGTACACGTGAAAAATTACAGGATACTTTTTTGAAGGATCAAAATCTGCCGGCTTTGTCATTCTTCCCTCTACTTCCACTCCTTCTGAAGTGGTTATCTGGAAAAATTCTACCACAGGCAACTGAAGGGTCTTCAGCTTATTCTTCAACTTTTTATTTTTTAAGAGCTTACTAATGGTTTTGTGCTGCGGCAGACTAATAAGCTCAACGGTATGAGGTTTATCAACATTCGTATGAGTGTGGATAGCATACTTTCCGTTAGGTGAAATATTGTAGGTATTAACACCGTCAAAATATTCTGGTGTCAATCGCTGTACTTTCCCTTTTCCGTTTAGCGAGGCACTATATAAATAACGTTGGGCAGGATTATCGGGAGAGGCACTAAAATAAATCGCTTTTTCGGAAAGGGCATAATAAGTGGCAACATCATATTCTCCCGGAGTTAGCAACGTCTTGCTTCCATCTTCGATATTAACCTTATAAATGTGACGCCAACCGTCATTTTCAGTCATTCTTAGAAATGCCAGATTTTTATCAGTAAGTAAAAAATCATTGTTCCCCCATTGCTTAGAGGAAATATCAGGGTACCGTAGGTCTACCCAGGTCTCTTCATTTTCAGTATAAATCTTTTTAAAGGTTTTTGAAGAGGGTTTGTAGGTGTAAATATTCAGCTCATTTTGCTTTCGGTTGAGCTGCTGAATGAGCAAAAGGTCATCATTCACCCATTGCATTCCTGGCAAATAATGTTGTACGGCATCACCGGGAACAGGGATCCATGTAATTTCTCTGGAATTCACATTGACCACTCCCACTTTAGCCGAAGAAGGATTTTCACCAGCCTTAGGATATTGAAGCGGAATAAGCTTTGCATAGGTAGAATCGGTATTATTGATCATATAAAAAGTACCTATTTCTGAAGCATCCAATTGCCAGAAAGCGATTTCTTCAGCATCAGGACTCCAGGTAAAGCCGTCGCGCATACCGAATTCCTCTTCGTATACCCAGTCAAAAGTTCCATTGATAATATCTCCGGTACCATCGGCTGTTAGTTGGGTAACCTCTCCTGTAGAAAAATTTTCTTTGTAAATATTGAAATCTTGCACATAAGCCACAAAAGCATTGTCATTAGAAAATTTCGCAAACATCAAAGAAGACGAAGAGAAAGGTTTTCCTATTTGCTGTAACCTGCCGGTCTCAAAATCATAAACCCAATAGTCTCCTTTAGTATTGGATCTCCACACCCTGCTGGTATTGGTGAATATCAGCAACTTTGATTCATCAGGAGAAAGTCTAAAATCTTCTATTTTCAATCCTGTGGTTTCCCCTTCCGGCGTGATTTCTGCTGCTGATAGGTACAAACTTTTTTTATTGTTCTTGCTGGAATATTTTATAAGTTGATCTTCTCCTTCTTTTGTACTTTCTATGGTCACAAAAGCATCTCCTTCTTCAATCCAGAATATTGGCCGCTGATTTTCACTCCGAAACTCAGCCGAGTTATAAATGCGATCAATTGTAAGCAAAGAATCTTCAACATGTTGCGCAGGAACTACTCCTGTGACAAAATAAAATAGGGCAAGTAGGAAAAAAGGTCTTTTCACGTTTTTATGGAATTAATTAATGTTTAAGATTCTCAATATCTTCAGGAGTTTTTGCCAGAGGATCTCCCAAGAGCTGACTTCCGGTTTCTGTAATTATAAAATCCTCTTCCACACGAATTCCGCCGAAATCCCTAAATTTTTCTATCTCATCATAATTCACAAAATCCGTATATTTATTTTGCTCCTTCCATGAGTCGATCAAAAAGGGATTAAAATACAACCCAGGTTCCACCGTAAGGACGTACCCTGATTCCAATGACTTACCAAGCCTTAGAGATTTAAGCCCGAATTCAGTGCTTTTCTTCAAATCTTCAGTGTATCCGACATATTGCTCTCCTAAGTTTTCCATATCGTGTACATCCATTCCCATCTGGTGGCCCAATCCACATTGAAAGAAAAGGGAATGAGCACCGGCAGCAACAGCTTCCTTAATATCACCTTTCATTAATCCTATTTCTTTAAGCCCCTCCGCAAGTTTTGTACTAGCCAAAAGATGTACATCTTTAAAGAACACCCCGGGTTTGAGTGCTTCTATGGCTGTATTATGTGCACTCAATACAATATTATAAATCTCCTTCTGCAAAGGCGAAAAAGCTCTCCCGGCAGGAAAAGTTCGTGTCATATCACCAGCATAATTCATTGCAGTTTCAGCCCCGCAATCACAAAGGATGATATCACCTTCTTCAATCACTGCATTTGTAGCATGGTTGTGGAGATACTGACCGTTTTTTGTTAGAATAATGGGGAATGAAATATTACCACCACCGCCTATTGCTATAGCCTGGAGGTCTCCGGCAATTTCTTTCTCTGTTTTGCCAGGCACAGCATTTATAATAGCATATTTATGCATTTCTGCGGTTATATTTACGGCTTTATGCAGCTCCTTTATCTCTTCGGAAGACTTTACAGAACGTTGGTTTACCACTGCCTTTATAAAAGTTTCCGACTTTTTATTATGCACCTCCTGCACCGGAATATCCAGAAAAGTACTTAACTCAACTGTAATTTCTGACCTGTAAGGTGGAAGGTAATGAACATTCCTTCCTTTTTGTTTTTGATCCTTCAGAAAAGATGGAAGGTCCCTGATTGACTTAACAGTTGATATTCCTGATTTTTCAGCAAAAACCGCAAGGGGCTCAACGGCACCAGTCCAAACCATTTCTTCAGGGGTAGGATCATCTCCAAACAGGATCTCCCGGTTGTTATCAATATCTATTAGAAAATAAATATTCGCAATGTTGTTTATTCCGGTGTAATATAGAAAGCTACTGTCCTGCCGGAAGGGATACCAGTTATCTTTATAGTTCATACTACTCTCCCCATTTCCAGGAAAAAGCAAAACTCCTTGTTTTACATTGTTCTTTAAATTCCGCCTACGGGCAACATAAGTGTCTTTTGAAAACATGAATTTCTTAATTTTTATAATTCGAGCGATTTCACTTCCTTCACCTCCACATAATACATTTTCTCTATAGCTTCCGGAGTGAATAACTCCTTTTCATCAGGACTTACTGTGACCTGCTGCCATTCCAGGTTTGGAACAATCCTGATGTCAGCATTATTATTCTTTAGGGATATAGGCAGGTTGAATCCTTTGATACTGTTAGACCATTTGTAATACACTTGATTGTTTTCAATATCTTTAAAAAGGTTTAATTGCGGAATCTGAGTCGTTGTCAAATATTGTTCAAAAACCTTTGAGTAGTCATAACCGGCTTTTTCTGAAATGTAAGCCTGAATCTGGCTGCCATCAACAGTTTCGTGATAGAATGATTGATTTAATCCTGCCAATATATTCCTGAATAGCTGATCGTTATTGATGCTGTGCCTTATGCTGTGTAACATATTACCACCCTTGGGATACATATCTCCGCTACCCTGTCCGTTCACTCCATAAGCTGGAATAATAGGCTTATCGTTTCGAATACCCTGCCTGATTCCATAATTATATTCGTTTGCAGCTTCTTCTCCAAACATGGAATCTACAAAAAGGGTCTCACTATAATTGGTAAAGCTTTCATGGATGTACATATCGGCAAGGTCATTCGTCGTAATATTGTTACCAAACCATTCATGTCCACTTTCATGGATTACGATAAAATCCCATTTCATTCCCCATCCTGTTCCCGAACCGTCCCTTCCTCTATAGCCAGGCTTATAATGGTTCCCATAAGCTATGGCTGACTGATGTTCCATACCGGTGTGTTCAGTTTCTATTATTTTATAACCATCTTCATAAAAAGGGTAAGGCCCAAACCAGTATTCAAAACTATCAAGCATATTGTGCACTTCCTTTGGCAAATAATCTTTGGCTTTATTTTCATTGTAATCCAGCACCCAATAATCAAGATCCAGATTTCCTTTCAAGCCTAAATAATTTCCTTTAAAATTAACGTAATGTCCAATATAAGGTATGATATTATAATTATTGATAGAGTTTTCCACTTCCCATTTGTAGGAAAGCTTTTCATTTAAAGCTTTCTTCTTTTCAATAAGTCTTCCGTTCGCTACAGCCACAAGATCATTGGGAACAATCATAGTAAGGGAAGCTCCTTTATCCGGTTCATCGCTTTGATGGTCTTTGTTGGGGTACCAAACAGAAGCTCCCAAACCCTGGCAGGTAACCGTCATCCAAGGCCTGCTCAGCGAATCTTTGGTGAAGGTCCATCCTCCATCCCAAGGTGCACGAACCGCTTCACGGGGTTTTCCGTGATAAAAAACAGTAATTTTATTTACAGAATTTAGCCGCTGATTTCCTGTTTTTACATGCCAGGCACTGCCCTCTCTTGTGAAAGTGAGTTTCTGTTTATCATTATAAATAATACTGTCAATTTGCAGTGGCTCCTGCAGGTCAATCTGCATATAAGGTGAATGTTTTTCTTGTACGATTTTATAGGTAATAATATTTTTCCCGGTAGTCATCTTTTGATGAAAATTAGGTTCTATAGTAATGTCATACCTCTGAACATCCCACCATTCTCTTTCTGCATTTAAGGAGCCTCTCAAAGAATCGGTATGAGTTAATTGTGAATCATTTTTTTGGGCGACCCCCTGAAATGAAATCAAAAGGAAAATAAAAAAGCAGCTTCTTTTCATACTGATAAAAGGTTATAAGATAATGTAAGTATATAATCTTATCCAACTCTCCCAAATTTGTAAATAATATGCATCTAATCCAATTCAAATTGCATTTCTTGTTAATAAAGTATTATAATTGGATAAAATCCTATTCAATATGTTTTGAAAAAAAATTTGGACAACGGCAGCCCGGCAAAAAACCTTGATTAAAAAAGTTATATCTGCTATCCCAGAATTACAGTCCATTAACCAATTATCTCCTCAAGAATCAAATTTTTGGTCTTCAGGGTAATTTGTCATGAGTTTTTGCTCCCCAACTGTTGCCCACTCCTGATTGTTTGAAATCTATACTAAGATTTACTAGAATTTTATCAGAGAGAATTAATCTCCCTCAGAGAGATTTTATCGACATTATCTTCTTCTCAAAATCACTTCCGTAATTTGATTTCGATCTAATACGGGTTTTATAACTGTAGATGGTAGCTACTGTGAGATCCAGAAAATCGGCAATTTGGTTTGCATCCTGGATCCCAAGCCGGTAAAGGGCAAAAATCCGCATCTCCGTGTTTAGAAGGATGCCAGCTCTTATTTCCCGCTGTTGTCCTTCTGGAAAGAGACTATTAAAATCCTCTCGAAATGTAGGAAAGAGCTTCAAGAAAACTTCATCAAATTCCCTATGTAGGCTCTCTCTTTCTTTCTTGACGCTGTATTTCTTAAGATTTTTTAAAATTTCCTCCGACTTTTTGGCCAAGATTTTTTGTGTGGTGGTTTTCTGTAGCCGGTCGATTTTCTTAATTAGGCCTGAGGTGGCACTGAGGAAATAACGAATGTACTCCTCTTTAACTGTATCAGATTCCTGAAGATTTGAATTCAACTCCTGTAGCTTAATGTTAGATTCTGCCAGCGCTTTTCTTGATTGGTTCTTTGCCTTAAGCTGTGTGAAAATTATCACAAGGAATGTAATAACTGCGAAGGCCAAAACTCCCAGAATGAAGGCTATTCTTTCAAGTTTATCATTTTGTTCTTCTATCCTTATTTGTTGTGCTTCTTCAATGATGGGCAAGATGGAAGAGATCTCAAGTTTCCGGTGCCGTGCTTTATAGACAGTAGCATCCTCCATTGCAGCTCGGATATACTTGTTCGCTTTTTCTAAGTCTCCCTTTATGTATAGTTGGTTGGCCAAATTTCGTAAGGCTACGTTTTCCATCGTTGCGTTCTTTACGTCGGCTATCGCCGCTAAAGCAAGGTAATGGATCGCCTGATCTGTGAAACCTGTCTGCGAATATATATGTCCTAAGCTTGAAGTCGCAACTCCTCTGAATTCCGGAGTGAGGTCAAAATTATTGATCCAGTAGGTAAAAGCAAATTTAGCTCCATTCCAGTTCTGGTGCTTCATCCTGCGAAGACTTTCCGCTGCCCAATATAACGAGGAATCGGGATCGGGGTATTTTAAAGCTTTTTCAATATGCCAGTTGCCTTTTCTAATATAATCTGTACTGAATTTCGGATCTTTTGTATAATCCGCTAAATCATAATAGGAGCGGGCGGTGACATAATGATAACGATATTTTTCTCTCTCAGCAAAAACCTCAGGTTCTATGCTATTCAGGGTGTCAATGGCTTCCTTGAACAAACCTGCTGATAGTAAGATAAAACCTTCCTGAATTTTAGCTTTTGACACTAATACAGGGTCTTCCACCAAATGCGCATTAGCCTTTGCTCTTTCCAGATAATAATAAGCGGAAGCTGCTGGAACTGTCTCTCCGTTTTAACTGCGGGTAACTGGTGTTTCTTTCGGACCCAGGATACAAAATTAAAAACTGTCTTCTGGGATACTACAGGAAAATCGGGATAGTTCTCCTTAAGCCAGTCATGCATCTGTGCTGCAGGGGTGTTTCTAAATTCTTCAAGACGCTGCCTGACAAAATCCTCAAAGGGAAGTAGTTTCTTCTCTCTATTGGTTTGTTTAATCAGGAATTCTTCATACTCCGCTTCGCTCATCGACAGGTATTTGGATACCGTTCGTCTGTTGAGCACTAAGAATTCACTGATCTTGCTAATGGAATGCCCTTCACGGTGCATTCGGTGGATTTCAAAATAAGTTGCATAATCCGCTGAAAGCGGACAGGCGTTCTAATTTAGCCCCCAATAAGATCGGAGTGATATTTTAAATTTCAATTTATACCTTTGAAATATGAAATACAAGAGATGGAGCTTATCAGAAAAGTTAGAGATATT
>NZ_BMXB01000015.1 GCF_014651535.1 Salinimicrobium marinum | reverse complement strand
TAGTCAATTGCTTTCATAAATGATAAGTTTTTAAATCCTTACCTAAATTTAAGCAAAAAACTCATCGGTGTTTGCGTGTGCTAAATCATGGGTATTTCATAATATTCTTCAGTTTGAATTCCATTGAATATAATATTATTTTTCCGTCCATAATAGTTTCCGTTTTTAAACTTAAGTTAAAGATTGTAAATCTGTTACTAATAAAAAAGAAGACTGTTCCAAAAACCGGATACAGTCTTCCTTTTATCATTCATTATTACAAATCATTCAGAGTACTAATTCATATTATTCCCGTTGTTTTCATCTACATCTACTCCCATCAGATCTGAAGCATCATTCCGGGAAATATCAACAGGTCGCAATACTTTGTCAATTACGTGCACTACTCCGTTAGAAGCTATCCTGTCAGATTCTGTTACGGTAGCTGTAGTACCATTTCCATCTCTCAGCACGATATCATCTCCCTGGATCGAGGCCATGAGTTGCTCTCCCTGCATGGTGATTAATTCCATTTCTCCACCTACGTTGGTAATAGACCTTCTTAAAGAATCTGCCGTCAGTTCTCTTTCTACTACCAGGTAACTCGTATTGGCACCAAGTTGTTGAATGTTCTGGTTTTGAAGTTCGTCTTTCTCTTCCTGAGTCAGACCTTCATAGGCTGAATCTGATGGCGCAAAAATGGTATAAGGTCCTTCTCCCTCACTCAAATCATCAGAAAGGTCTGCACGTGTCATTCCCATGGAGTAGGTGCTTAATTCATCGTCTTCCTGCATTCTCGTATAAACATTGTCATCATCCATTTCATCCATATCCATTTCGGTAGTTTCTTCCATCACAGGCTCCTCCACCTGGTTTTGCCGGTTATTATCCTGGCAGGAGATGGCAAACGTAAGGATCATACTCAATATCATTAATAAATTAGCTCGTTTCATAAGTTTAATTATTTGATTCGCAGAATAATATAAGACGATTGAATTCTTTTTTTAAACATCGGGCTCTAAACTTAAGTTAAACATTGTAAAAGATTTATTAAGTTCAAAAAGCCAGGTAAACTTTAAAAGCCCGCAGGTCTTGAGCTGCAGGCTTTCCAAAGGGGGTAAATCATTGAACAATGTATTTAATAATCACTGGTACTGCTGGAATCCCTGTTATTCGCGGCATTCGTTTCATTGTTGTTTATATCCCCTTCTTCATAATTTAACTGATCATTTCGGGGGTTCCAGTTCTGATTTTTAGCTTCACTTTGGGTATTATCAGAAGGCCTTAACAGTCGGTTGATCACATGTACCGTACCGTTGGAAGCATCCATATCAGCTTCGGTAATAGTAGCGGTGTTTCCCGAAGCGTCCTGAAGCACAAGGGTCTCCCCATCCAGCGTTGCAGTTAATTCTTCTCCCTGCATCGTTTTCATGGTATAACTTCCGTTTGCTTCCTGGATTTCCTTTTTCAGTTCTTCAGAAGTCAGCTCATCATTGATTACAAGATAGTGCATACTTGCACCGGCTCTTTCGGCATCAATATTTTCAAACTGATTTTCACCCTCCTGGGAGAGTTCATCATAAGCGACATTGGAAGGAGCAAAAATAGTATAAGGACCTTCTCCCTGCCTGAAATCATCGTCCAGTTCTGCCCTGATCATCTCCTGTGAAAAAGTGCTGAGATCCTGATTCTCCCCTATCCTGGATGAAATACTGCTGTCTGACCTTTCCAGTCTCTCCTGCTCCATAGCGTTATCTTCTGTCGTGCCGGAATTCTCATAGTTTTCAAGATCTACCGAATTCCCGTCAGTTTGCCTGTTATCCTGGCAGGAAGTAACTGCAAAAAGACCTAAAGTGATACTCATGACACATAATGATTCTCTGATTTTCATAAGATAAAGTTTTAGTTTTAGAACTGATATGCAATATATTATGGAAAAACCGAGCCCAATCCTTCCTGAATATAAACTTTAGTTAAACAGTGTAAAGGCTTTACTAATTCCGCAAGAGCCGTCACGGAACCAGCTGCACCAATTTCCAGAGGATCCTTATTCCTCCCCGGGCTGCAACACATTGTCAATAACGTGATATGCTCCGCGATATTCGTCCATTTCTGAAGTCAGGATCCTAGCCTTGTTCCCGAGCACATCCGTAAGAACAATATCCCCTCCTTCTTCCGTCGCCCAAAGCTTCTCACCCAGTGCAGTCTCGAATTCATAGGCATCATCTTCTGAAGTACGAATTTGTTCCCGTAGATACCCCAGCGTCATATCTCCTTCCACCATATAATAACGCAGCCGGTCTCTTCTGGTTTCTACAGCATCTTCACTGCTGTCTCTCTCCAAATCTCTGGCAGGAATCCTGTCAAAAGCAGCATTTGAAGGAGCGAAAAAGGTGTAAATTCCTTCTTTCCCCTCAAATTCCTCTTCCAGGCCAGATTGTTGCAGCTCTTGTGTAAAAGAACTAAGTTCATTGTTCTCCCGCATTTTTGCCAATGTATAACTCCGTTCCATTGGTCGGTCCTGCGCTGTATCCTCAACACTTTTCTCTTCTGCGGGAATTAAATCCACATTTGAATCTTCCCTGTTTTCTTTGTCCTGGCAGGACATAAATCCTGTCAAAACAAAAAACAGTATTATATTTAAAAATCTGTATTTCATAATTTTATTTTTAAGCATTATCTGCAATTTATTGTGTTAATTTTCCAATACATATTTAAGGAAAATAAAATTTCGTTAAAATTGAATAAGCAGCAGGAAAACGCTAAAAAAAAGCCTGTAAAATTTTATCCATTTACTTCATAGACTGCCCATTATTCTTTATTTTTGCATAAAATTTGACTATGAAACTTCTTATAATCACGATCATACTATTAGCCTTAGCTTTCGCCGGAATTGCCATTAAAATCTGGAGCAAAAAAGACGGGAAATTCAGCGGCACCTGTGCCAGTCAGAGTCCTTTTTTGAACAAGGAAGGAGAAGCCTGCAGCATGTGCGGAAAATTACCCGACGAAGCCAGAGATTGTAGTGAGCCACAAACAGCTAATTAATTCCTTTTTAAAAATTAATGCTGGTACTTTTTGTTGCCCTCCTCACCGCGGGCCTGCTAAACCTCTGCTATTACTTCGGATTTTTTAAATTCGCCCTTAACAGTTTTCAGGAGCCTGGAAAAGATAGTACTAAGCCTGTATCGGTCATTATCTGTGCAAAAAATGAAGCCGAAAACCTTCGGAAGTTTGTACCTTCCATTCTGAATCAGAACTACCATAATTTTGAACTTATTCTTATTAATGACGCTTCTTCAGATGATACCCTGGAAGTCATTGAAGAATTTCAGGAACTGGATCCCCGTGTAAAAATTGTGAATGTTCAGAATAATGAAGCTTTCTGGGCAAACAAAAAATATGCACTTACCCTCGGGATCAAAAAGGCGGTAAACCCTTACCTCCTGTTTACAGATGCCGATTGTGAACCACAGTCTCCGGACTGGATCACTCAAACGACTGCCCATTTTAAAGAACCTAAAACCATCATTCTTGGGTACGGCGGCTACTTTATAAATAAAAAATCCTTACTCAATAAACTCATTCGGTTTGAAACCCTGCTTACCGCCATTCAGTACTTTTCGTATGCGCAATGGGGAATGCCTTACATGGGAGTAGGTCGAAATCTCGCCTACACCTCTACTGAATTTTACCGGCAAAATGGTTTTGCCAGTCACCTGCACATTCGTTCGGGAGACGATGATTTGTTTGTAAATGAGGCAGCAACACCCGAAAACACAGCAATAAGTGTCCACCCATCGTCATTTACCCGCAGTATCCCAAAAAACAGCTTTAAAAAATGGTTCATCCAGAAACGCAGACATGTATCCATTGCAGGTAATTACAAATTGCAGCACCGGTTCATGCTGGGAGTATTTTATGTGAGTCAGTTATTGTTCTGGATCCTTTTCATTGCCGCTTTATTTACCGAATACCGGAATTTTGCATTGATTGTTCTGGCAGTAAGATTACTTGTGCAGGGCACGGTGTACTACAATGCAGCAAAAAAATTACAGGAAACAGATGTTGTATGGCTTTTTCCTTTCCTGGAGTTGTTCTTAATATGCGCACAATTTGGTATCTTTATTTCTAATCTTATTTCAAAACCTGCTCATTGGAAGTAAATCCAAACCTGTTAAATTCTCATATCGAAAAGGCCCGGCAGGGCAACCAGATCGCTTTTAACTTTTTGCTGGATAAATTCTGGAATGATGTATATGGTTTTCAGCTGAAGAGAACCCAGAATGAATATGATGCAGAAGATATTACCATACAAACCTTTTCCAGGGCATTTGACAAAATAGATACCTTTGATCCTTCCTATTCCTTCAAAACCTGGTTGATCACCATTTCCAAGAATATTCATGTAGACCTTATCCGGAAAAAAAATTCTTCCATCAGGGCACAGACAACAGATGAGGAAGACGAAAAAGTATATCGTATTGCAGACGACGCGCCATCTATAGAAGATACTTTAATTACCGAGCAGAATCTTGCCCAGCTCTTGCGGGACATCAAAAAGTTAAAGCCGCATTACCAGGAAGTGATCAACCTTAGGTACTTTCAGGAAATGAGCTATAAAGAAATTTCAAAAAACCTGAATGAGCCTATGAGCAATATCAAAGTGAAATTGTTGCGGGCAAAGAAATTACTGGCTCAGGTCATTAAAAGCCGCACTGCCTGATCGTCCAAAACCCTGGACAAATTAAGGTTTTACCCGCTAAATTTCAGCACTTTTCCGCAGGCATAGAAATTATGCTTTTCACTGAATTATTGTATCTTTGCAGCCAAGAAAAATTTCTATGGAGACACAGACGATTCCCACAAAACGAACCCCAAAACCAAAATGGCTGAGGGTAAAACTTCCTACAGGTAAAAAGTATACCGAATTACGCAGTTTGGTAGATAAGTATGACCTGCATACTATCTGTACCTCGGGAAGCTGTCCAAACATGGGGGAATGCTGGGGTGAAGGAACAGCTACTTTTATGATCCTTGGAAACATCTGTACCCGTTCCTGCGGATTTTGCGGCGTAAAAACCGGAAGACCTGAAACCATCGACTGGGATGAGCCTGAAAAAGTAGCGCGCTCCATTAAATTGATGAAAATCAAGCATGCTGTAATTACAAGCGTCGATCGCGATGACCTAAAGGATATGGGTTCCATCATCTGGGCAGAAACAGTAAAATCCATCAGGAGAATGAATCCTGAAACAACTTTAGAAACCTTAATCCCGGATTTCCAGGGAGTAGAAAGAAACATTGACAGGATTGTAGAAGTTAATCCTGAAATTGTTTCCCACAACATGGAAACTGTCAAACGTCTTACCCGTGAGGTAAGGATACAGGCAAAATATGAGCGAAGTCTTCAGGTTTTAAAATACCTGAAAGACAGCGGAATCAACAGAACGAAATCGGGCATTATGCTTGGATTGGGAGAAAAAGAGGACGAAGTTATACAGACCTTAGAAGATTTGAGATCTGTAAACCTTGATGTGGTTACTATCGGACAGTACCTGCAGCCGAGCAAACAGCATCTTCCTGTTAAAGAATTCATTACTCCAGATCAGTTTAAAAAATACGAAACCATCGGACTTGAATTAGGATTCCGTCACGTGGAAAGTGGTGCTTTGGTAAGGTCCTCTTATAAAGCTCAGAAACATTTAACCTAGATTGGACCACAATTCTTCCGCAGAAATTATGAAAAACCAGGTTCGAATCGGGATCAATGGCTTTGGTCGCATTGGCAGGAATTTATTCCGGCTGCTGCTCAATCACCCTGAGATACAAGTGGTCGCAATTAATGATCTTGCAGATGCCAAAACGCTGGCACATTTATTAAAATATGACAGCATTCACGGAGTACTGAACAGAAATGTTTCTTCAGAAGGAGCAAATATTCTTGTAGATGATGAGATCTTCCCTCTTTCAAATGAAAATCAGCCGCAAGATATTGACTGGACTAAACACGAAGTCGATCTTGTACTAGAAAGTACCGGAAAATTTAAAACCCGGGCACTACTTTCCCCGCACCTTCAAAAAGGAGTTAAAAAAGTGATCCTTTCGGTCCCTCCGCTTGAAGACTCTATAAAAATGGTGGTGCAAGGTGTAAATCAAGAAATTCTGGATGGTAGTGAAGACATTATTTCCAATGCCTCCTGCACTACCAACAATGCTGCACCTATGATCAAGGTGCTGAATGAATTATGTGGGATCAATCACGCCTACATCACCACGGTGCATTCCTATACCACAGACCAGAGCCTGCACGACCAGCCGCACAAAGATTTAAGACGGGCACGAGGTGCTGCGCAGTCCATAGTTCCTACTACCACAGGTGCCGCAAAAGCATTAACGGCTATTTTTCCAGAATTAAGTGAAGTAATTGGTGGCTGCGGAATAAGGGTTCCGGTCCCCAATGGCTCGCTTACAGATATGACATTACAGGTAAAAAGATCCACCTCTATCGAAGAGATCAATGCAGCTTTTAAAACTGCCGCTCAAACCAATCTGAAAAAATACCTGCAATACACCGAAGATCCCATTGTTTCCATCGATATTAAAGGCAACCCCCATTCTTGCATTTTTGATGCCCAGATGACCTCTGTGATTGGCGGGAATTTTGTAAAAATAATTGGGTGGTATGACAATGAAATCGGGTATTCCAGCAGACTGGTAGATTTAATTTCCCTTGTAAGTAATAAATAATTATATTTAGCCTCAGTTAGTTCATCCCAATGAGAAATTTAAGCTTATGCTTTGTAGCCTTTTTCCTCTTTCTTACTGTTTTCGCCAACCAGGTGAATCAGGTGCAAGAAAAGGATGAGATCAATGCTACTATAGAGCAATTTCTCAGCAATGCAGAGCAGTCAATAAATGAATTGGATTTTGACGAGGCTTTGAACCAACTGAACACTGCACTGGAACTTTCCCGCAGCATCAACCACCAGAAATATATTGCGTTATCAAGCAGCTTACTTGCCCAGCTGTATTATGTAAGGCATGAAAATGACAAAGCTGTTACCGAGATACAACGGGCTGTTGCCATTCAAAGAGAGATAGAAGATGAGATAGGACTGGCCTTTAGCTACGTAACCTATGCTAAAATATTTAATGCAAAACGGGATTACGAGCGCTCGAAAGAATATCTCGATCTGGCAGCAGAGATCTACGACCGTAGAGATGATTCCGAAGGGCTCGGACTTGTAGATCTCAACCGCGGAATTTTACATATTAATACTGTAGAAAATCCTAAAGAAGGCCTACGCCTGCTGGAAGATGCTTCAGAAAAACTTGAAGAAAGCACCAATTACTACGAAAGATCAAGGATACTTTATTACAGTGCGCGCGCCAACATGTTGCTTGAAAATTATGACAAAGCACTGGAAGAAGCCGAACTATGTCTTTCGGTTGCAGAGGAACATGGTTTTCAAAGCATGATCCTTAGCTCTACCAAGCTGCTGAGTAACCTTTACGCTCTTAAGGAAAATTACAAAGAATCCCTTGCTTACCTGCTCATGAGCAATCAAACCCGCGATTCTGTGCACACCCTGAACCGCGAAGCGATAGCATCAAATGCTACTGCAAAATACGGCGTGGATTCCATGCAGAGCACTCTCAACGCCCTTAGCAAGCAAAATGAAGCCAATGAACGTTCTCTTAAGGTCAACAAACTTACTACCATATTAAGTGTTGCACTTATCACCATTCTTTCGCTGCTCACTTTGTCTCTCTACAAAAATAACAACCTGCGGGCCCGGGCGAATGACCTGCTGCAAAAGAAAAATTCGGAACTAGTTACAGCCAAAGAAAATGCTGAAAAAGCTTCTATGGCCAAGGCACAGTTTCTATCCACGATCACCCATGAGCTTAGGACTCCGCTGTATGCCGTCACGGGTTTAACACACCTGCTCCTTGAAGAAAGCCCTACAGAAAATCAAAAAGAGCATCTTAACTCTCTGAAGTTTTCTGGGGAATACCTGCTCTCTCTCATCAACAACATCCTTGATCTCAATAAGCTGGAAGCCAATAAAGTGGAATTACTGGAAACTTCTTTTAATCTGAAGAAGAGAATTTCAGATGTGCTTATTGCTTTGAAAAATTCAGCCGAAGACAAGAAAACCAAGATGCACCTGGATTTTGAAGATAGTATTCCGAAGAAACTAAAAGGCGATCCGCTTAAGATCTCTCAGATCCTTATCAACCTTATCGGGAACTCCATTAAATTTACAGAAGAGGGTGACATTTGGGTACGGGTAAAGAAAGTGCACCAGAAAGGAAATCAGGTTTTGCTGAAATTTGAAGTAGAGGATAATGGAGAAGGGATTTCAAAAGAGAAGCAAAAAGCCATTTTTGAGAATTTCACCCAGGGATCCTTACAGATCAACAGGAAATTTGGTGGTACTGGATTAGGTCTATCTATTGTTAAAAATCTGCTGAACCTTATGAACAGTGAAATTCACCTTGAAAGTGAATTGAACGAGGGTTCCGTTTTTTACTTTGAGATGCCTTTTGAAGCACTGGAGCTTACGCCAACTGTGGCCGAAGGAGAAAAGGAAAAACCGGTTGAAAAACTGTCGAACGATTTAATGCACGGGAAAAAGATCCTGGTGGTGGAAGATAACAAGATCAACCAAATGATCACCCGGAAGATCCTTGAAAAACATCAGGTTATTTGTGATGTTGCAGACAACGGGACCACTGCCATTGAAAAAGTGGAAAATAATGATTTTGATCTTATTTTAATGGACATCCACATGCCGGGAATCAGCGGGATCGAAGCCACTATCGAGATCAGAAAATTTAATTCAGATATCCCCATCATTGCGCTTACCGCAGTTACCCTGGATGAAAATCTCGATGAATTCTACCTCAACGGATTTAATGATATCATCCCGAAACCATACAAAACAGAGGAGTTCTTCCTTAAAATTAATAAATATTTAGCGCAGGCAAAAGAATCAGTTTAATTTGTGGCACGCGTCTTGATATTATGGTTAAACCAGATTATTTGAAAGAAAAATGATTTGAATTAGCCAAATAGATAAAAAATGAGACTTTCCACGGTCTCATTTTTTTATTGCATAATTTTCTATCATCTTATCAAACTTCTCCTTCCTCCCCAGGAACTTCGTTTTAATAGGCAGGTAAAAAAGTGTTTCCTTTGGAAGCTCCCCTTTTAGCCTCATGAAATCTTTTTCAGTAGTAAGAACGAGTGGATGTTTTTGGATCGTTTCCAGTTCTGAAGCAGTGAAGTTATGATGATCTGGAAATTCAAGATGTTCAAATTGAATTCCCTGCTTTTTTAAATATTCAATGAACGGATCGGGATTGGCAATACCTGTAACCACACACAGATCTTTACCTCTAAAGGTTTCCAGTTCTACAGGAGCATCGGCACTTAAAGCAACGGAATTATATGCGATGGTGGAAAAGAATAACTCCTGATCTTCGTTTAATTTCAGGCTTTTCGCAATCCTTTCTTTTTCCTCCTCTTTCAGATTTTCGGGACATTTGGTTACCACCACAATCCCGGCACGATCTGCTCCCGACACAGGTTCTCGCAGGTTGCCCGCCGGCAGCACAAGGTCTTTCGTGTATAGATTACTGTGCGGAGTCAGGATAATGTTGAGTCCGGCAGAGACCTTTCGGTGTTGAAAAGCATCATCCAGCAGGATCACTTCAGGTTTGGGCTCTAATTTCAGTAATTGTTCAATCCCATGCCGGCGTTTTTCATCCACCGCCACCATAACCTCCGGAAATTTTGTTTTGAACTGTAAGGGTTCATCCCCGGTTTCAGCAGCAGATTCATTTCCATTTAAAAGATGAAATCCTGTGGTGGTTCTTTTATACCCTCTGCTTAGCGTAGCAACTTTTGATTTTTCCTGTAACAGGGAAATGAGATATTCCACCATGGGACTCTTTCCGGTCCCTCCCACACTAAGATTCCCGACACAAATTACCGGCAGGTCAAAGCGATGACTTTCAAAGATCCCGTGATCGTAAAATGTATTGCGAAGCTGCATCACGCCGCCGTACAACAACGACACTGGATACAGTAATTTTCTAGCCTTGCCCATCTCAGCGAAATTATAATATTTATCTTTGATTAGGAAATTCAAATAGATATGGATTTACGGTTAATTTCTGTGATGGTTTGAAGAAGTGATGAGTGATGAATCCCAGATCGTTCGATCCAATCATACAAATTCGTGATTAATTTTCAAGATTCAACCTGTCTTCTGAAGAGAGGCTTAGAAACAGATAGATTTGCAATTGAAGTTTGACAGTATACATCATAAAAGTAAGAATATGCAGATAAAAGACATCATACAAAAGATCGAAGAACTGGCTCCGCTGCCTTATGCAGAGGGTTTTGATAATGTCGGATTGCTTACAGGCTACCCGGAAGAAGAAGTCAGAGGTGTATTGGTGACTCTGGACACGCTAGAAGCAGTTGTGGAGGAAGCTATAGAAAAGAACTGCAACCTCATCGTAAGTTTTCATCCTATTATATTTTCCGGACTCAAAAAGCTGACAGGATCCAATTACGTGGAACGAACCATCCTGAAAGCTATCCGTCACAATATTGCCATTTACGCTATCCATACCGCACTGGATAATAGTTTTAGAGGTGTGAATGATATGATATGTGAGCAACTGAACCTCAAAAACAGAAAAATCCTGATTCCGCAGCAGGAAAGCATTAAAAAACTGATTACTTATGTTCCCAAAAATGAAGCTGCCCGTGTACGGGAAGCCTTATTTGCTGCCGGTGCAGGAAGCATTGGGAATTATGACCACTGCAGTTTTAATCTAGAGGGGCTGGGATCCTTCAGGGGAAATGAAGATTCAAACCCAACCATCGGAGAAAAAGGAAATACCCATTTTGAATCAGAAACTCAGCTGAACATTACTTTTGCGAAGCATCTGGAAAGCAGGGTCCTGAAAGCTCTTTTTGAAAGTCATTCCTACGAAGAAGTAGCTTATGAAATTACAACGCTGGAAAATGTGAATCAGCATATTGGGATAGGAATGACGGGAGAACTGGACCAGGAGATGGAAGAAAAAGCCTTTTTGGGTTTTGTGAAGGAAATATTCCATACCGGCTGTATCCGCCATTCAGAATTGCTCGACAAACCTATTAAAAAAGTGGCTGTTTTAGGCGGCAGCGGCAGCTTCGCCATTGAAAAAGCCATAAGAGCCGGAGCAGATATTTATATCACTGCAGATCTTAAGTATCACGACTTCTATAAAGCCGAGCAAAAGCTGGTACTGGCAGACATTGGACATTTTGAAAGCGAGCAGTTCACAAAAAGCCTTTTAGTTTCTTATCTTAAGAAAAATTTTGCTAATTTTGCAATCGTTTTATCAAACACAGATACCAATCCTATCAAGTATTTTTAACTATGGCAAAAAAAACAGATGTTACTGTAGAAGAGAAGTTAAGAGCATTGTACGATCTTCAACTAATCGATTCCCGCGTGGATGAAATCAGAAACGTACGAGGTGAGCTTCCGCTGGAGGTAGAAGATCTAGAAGATGAAGTAGCAGGCCTGAATACACGTTTAGAAAAATTAGATGCCGATTTAGAAGTAATCGATAATGACATCAACGATAAGAAAAACCTTATTGAAGAAGCCAAAGCAGCTATAAAAAGATATACAGAGCAACAGAAAAATGTTCGTAACAACCGCGAGTTCAATGCCCTTTCCAAGGAAGTTGAATTTCAGGAGCTGGAAATAGAACTTGCTGAAAAGCAGATCAAAGAACACCGTGCGCAGATCGAGCAGAAAAATGAGGTGATCGACCAGACCAAAGGACGTCTTGAAGAGCGTAAAAAACATTTAGGCCACAAAAAAGGGGAATTAAATGAAATTTTAGCTGAAACTGAAAAAGAAGAAAAGGCCCTTATCGAGAAATCTAAAGAATTTGAACAACAAATTGAAGAACGTCTTGTAAATGCTTATAAAAGAATTAGAACCAGCGTAAAGAATGGACTTGCAGTAGTACCAATCGAGCGTGGTGCTTCAGGAGGTTCTTTCTTCACCATTCCGCCTCAGGTGATCATGGAGATCGCCGGCCGCAGGAAGATCATCACAGATGAGCACAGTGGACGAATCCTTGTGGATGAAGAACTGGCACAGGAAGAAAGAGAGAAGATGAATGAACTTTTCGCAAGCTTCTAAGAAAGCAATAAAATCTATACTAAAACCCTTCACATTTGTGAGGGGTTTTATGTTTATGGTCCCCTTTCACCACCCTTTTCTACAGGAAATCGGGAAGAAACCACCCCGTCCGCAAAAACGGACACCCCTCCTTGAAAAGCTACCGTGTACCCACAATATACTATCTTAAACCTGTGGAACTTGTTGGTTGTAGTTTATTTTAAGGCTGTGGAGTTTTATAGGTGCTTCGAAAGGCCGATAATAATTCAAAAATATTTGGATGTGAGTCCTCAGTCGGAGAATGGACGTAAAAAACATCAGTTTCACCCATTGAATCAGTTATTATGATTTGATAGGTTGTTCCATCTAAGATGATGCGATTATTTTCCTTTTCTGTCAACTGCTTTTTAATTTTTTTTCTATTCTTAAAAAAATTATCCGTTGTATTATAAAGCAGATGTTCCTTCTTAAGGTGTACTGTATCCACTTCAAAAGCCAAAGTTTTCTCACCAAGAGAGATAAATTCTTTTTCCAACTTTTTATCGTAATTCTGCATTATAGTAACAACCAGTAAACTATCTTTCTCATTTAAAGGGAGTCTTTCTTTCTTCTGGTTTTTAATTATTAGTATTTTTAGATTGTTCGTACTTAATAATTCCAGCTCTTTATATTCCCCCTTTACAGAAGTTCTTTCCTTTACCATAATCTTGTAAGTGTGTGGCTCCTGAGAAAGCATAGGCAAAGAGAATAAAAAGGAGAGTAATGTAATTAGTGTTTTCATAAGTTTTGATTTATTACAGCCAACGTTTATGTAACTGCTGTAGGAGAGTTTTTGCGACTATTGCAGTTACATGTTGTTGTATGCTGTTTGTTTTCTTCTCAATCAATTTAGAAGCCTCCCCAAATAGCTAAAAAATAGATTGTAGTCCATAAAACTAGAAGGATCTATTTAATAGCAATTACGGAAAAGCATGAAGAGAGGAAAACAGAGATAAAAATTTCAGGAAATTTATTTTTTTAATTCCTGAATGGGAAAACTAAAATTAAATAAATCTTTGGGATGTATTTCCAGACCTTTGGCGAGTTCAATTATTGTCTGGAATTCTAGACTTTTTTGACCTTTTTCAATTTTTGAAATGGCACTGAAATCTAAGTCACATTTCTGGGCTAATTGTCTATAGCTTAATTGTAGCTCATTTCTTCGTTTGAGAACATTTTCTCCGAATTTTTCAAGGTAAATTTGATCTCGTTTCATTTATGAGCCCTTATATAAAGCAATCTCATAAATTTTAACATGAATGTTGTAGGCAATACAAGCTACAATTCAAATATTTTCTTATATTTGGTTCAGAACTAATAGATTGCGAACCTTCTTTAAATAAAACATTAGAAGTATTCGCTTTGAGATTTAAGTGTAGGAACCAGTTCCGGGTAGCAATCATTAAACAATATCTTATAAGAATAGACCAGACATAGAAAAGCCTTCCCTCAAGATTGGCGTCTGATTAAGGAAGGCCTTAGCGAAAAACAAAACATACGTTTCATTTTTAACCACTGCAAAGTTATGAAAAATAAGCACGCGCGCCTTCCATGGGTGGGGCTTAAAGTTTTTGACATGCTGACATCTTTTCCCTCGGGATCAGCAGCAAAAACCCTTATTCCTCTTAATGAAGGCTTGATTCTTTCTCCACGAGTTTTCAATACTTCCTGTTATGTCACGTAATTATGACCTTTTAAAAAAAGGCGACCCTGCAGCCCTGGTGAAGATTTATACAAAACACAGCAGGCAACTCTACTGGCTGGGCAGGGGGCTTATCAAAGACAGCTTTGTGGTGGAAACCCTGGTGCAGGATGCTTTCCTGAAACTATGGGTGCACCGGGACAGGATAGAGCGACCGGAACATATTTATTTTTTCTTACGCTTTGTAATGAAAAGGGAATGTATTTCCTACTATACCCGGCCCAGAAACAAGTTTAACAGGGAAATCAACAGGCTGGAATACTATGAAAACTATCAGGAATATATGCATGGACATGACCCCACAAAGGAAGATGAGCATCTTCTGGAACAGGAAGCAGCACAACAAGCCTTTGACCAGATCAAAAAGGTTTTACCATTACTGATGGGTAAAAGAAGAAAGCTGATAGAACTCTGTTTAAAGTATGGCTTTCAGTACAAAGCCATTGCTGAAGTGATGGGCACCAGCATCACCGACACCAGTAACGAGGTAAAGAGGGCTATTGAAGATATAAAGGTAATTGTCCACCAGGGAAACAACCTAGACACCAAACCACAACCTGTGAGGACCATAAAGGTCCAGGGAGAGATAACTAAAGAACAGGCAAAAGTACTACAGCTGCGGTGTGAAAAGAAGTATTCGTTTGCTTCCATAGCTCAGGAGCTTAACCTCTCCCAAAAGGAAGTGCACACAGCATTTATGGCTGGGTATAAACTATTACAGGAGAAACACGAGCAACAACAATCGGCATAAAATGGAACAGTCAACCTTAAAACTCACCCGAAAGATCCAGCTACTGGTAGACCTTCCTACCAGGGAAGAGCGGAAGGAAGCCCTGGATACGCTTTACCGATGGCAGAACCGATCTTTTAAGGCCGCTAATCTTATTGTCACCCATCTCTATGTACAGGAGATGATTCAGGAATTCTTTTACCTATCAGAAGGGATCAAGTATAAGCTGGTGGATGAAAAGAAAGACGAGGAGGGCATCCTGAACCGATCCCGGATCAATTCCACCTACCGGGTGATCTCCGATCGGTTTAAAGGAGAAATCCCAACTAACATCCTGGGTAACCTGAACCACAATCTCATGAGGACCTTTAACAAAAAAAAGCCGGAATACTGGAGGGGGGAACGCTCCTTAATGAATTCAAGAAGGGATATCGCCTTTCCCTTTGATATGGAAGGCGTGAAGGGATTAGCCTATGATGAAGATAAGAAGGCTTTTTGCTTTCGGTTCTTTTCCATTCCATTAAAGACTTATTTGGGGAAGGATTATTCGGATAAACGAAGGCTGCTGGAGCGGGTAATAACAGGAGAAACGAAGCTTTGTGCCTCCCATATACAATTGAAAGAGGGCAAAACCTTTTTACTGGCGGTATTTGAAATTGAAAAAGAAAAGCACCTTCTAAAACCGGAGGTGGTTGCAGAAGCCTCCCTCTCCCTGGAATACCCCATTGTAGTGAAAATTGACAAAGCTAAACTCAACATTGGCACCCGGGAAGAGTTTTTGTATAGAAGGCTTGCCATACAGGCCGCCCGAAAAAGGGCACAGGAAGGAGCCAGCTATTGCAAATCAGGCAATGGGCGCAAAAGAAAAACAAAAGCAGTACAACGATTCCACGAGCTCGAAAAAAATTATGTGAACAGTCGTCTGCACCTGTACAGCAGGAAATTAATTGACTTTTGTGTAAAATATCAGGCGGGGACGCTCATCTTATTAAATCAGGAAGATAAGATCGGGATTGCTAAAGAGGAGGAATTTGTACTGAGGAACTGGAGCTATTATGAGCTGATGACCAAAATCAAGTACAAGGCCGAAAAAGCGGGCATTGAACTTATAACAGGTTAAAGAAATGATCACGAGGGTGTTTGTACACCCGCAAGGTGAGGTTAAAAAACACACTCACTAAATGCGCATAGCATATACAACGGCGTGGGCTCTCACTTTTATTGGGTCAGAGAGAATTAATCCTTCATGGATTAATTGAAGTTAAATGCTAAAACAGCAAATTAACTAAGCATAGTATCAACTTAACACTTTGAAGATTTATGAGGGTGCTTGTACACCCGTATGGTGAGGTTGAAAATCACACTCACTAAATGGGTTTCAAATATATTGTGTACACAGGATACCTGCGAAGTGAACATGGGAAAGCATAAGAGGATTGAAGTAGCACAAAAGAGCAAAGAGTTCTTAAAAGGTGCAAAAACAGTAACCTTCATTGAAGATAAAGAGGAAGATACTTATGAACAGTTTGCAATGGTTCCGGATGAAAGGCATCATTTACTGATACGATCACGTACAGATCGTAAAACGGCAAATGGAAGCTTATATGAGGAGATGGATGCTCTACCAGTTGCTGGCAGGTATACAGTACAGATCCCAACAGACAATCGTAAAGGCCAACAAACATCAAGCTCATATTGAACTGCGTTTTAAAGCCTGCTCACTAACATGTCCAAAACGCCTAATTAAAAGGGGGCGCCCTCGATCAATTACAGTCAACTGCATCTCAGTTAAAGAAATTGGGGATGTTACAAACCCTGTTCAATGGAAGTTATTGACTACCCATACAATAGAAACTTACGAACAAGCCTTGATCATAGTTAAATGGTACAGTGCACGATGGTATATTGAACAACTTTTCAGACTACTAAAAAAGTAAGGATTTGGTATTGAGGAAACAGAGCTTGAGATGGGCAATTAGAAAACTGGACATATTGCAGATGACAGCTCTTTGAAAATTCTACAGATGAGCATTGTATTCACAGCCCGAAGGACGACAGCCTATAGAAGAGGTTTTTAATGAGGAACAGTTAGAGGTACTTCACATAATGAATAAAAAATTACAGGGTGGGACTCATAAGCTTCAAAATAATAAGGATCCTGAAAGAACCAAATGGGCGGCTTGGATATTGGGACACCTTGGTGGATGGAAGGGATACGATTCCCAGTGCCCTCCTGGGGTAATAGTCCTCAAAAGAGATTTGAATAGATTAGGTTATAATAGAAGGAATTAATATCGCAAAAGATGTGGGTTCACGCTAGCTTGAAAAGGAGGGGACCTAGAAACATTTCTTGAGAAACAGGGAAGAAACAACAAACTTCTGATAAAGAACATGCAGCTTGTTCTTATAAAACGACTCAATGTCCACAAAAAAATTCTTCAACCGGAAGCAGGAAACTGAGAACTGAGACCTAGATAGACTGCTTAACAAGTCTTTCACAACTACTTATCAAAGAACCCGTATCTTTATTAGAAAATAAAGATCATGAAAAAAGCAGTTTTTTTAGCATTCTCTTTTTTGTTTCTGGTTTCCTGCAATGATGATAAAAAATCCACAAGCCCGGGAGAACCTGTAATGGATACAGAAGACAGCATTGAAAGAGATTTCACAATGGATGACATAGATGAAGACCGGGATAATGTAGAAACAGGAAATGAAACGGTCAATACAATTCAAACTCCTGCAGATCACGAATTCACCGGCAACTACCGGAAAGTAAACGGAGAAGAATCGGGCCCCTGTGACTGTGATTGTCTGGAGGTCAACCTTACCTCCCCTTCACAGCTTTGCATCTCACCCGATAAAATGTACATCTCAGCAAAATTTGTAAAGACAAGCGGCACTACTGCAGATGTTTTTCTGGTGGAACCCGGTAACGTTGAAAATGCAGAAAATGAACTGCCATGGGAAGAATTTGATACAGAAACACCTATTGCCACCATAGACCTTCAGCCTAACGGCAGCATGGTACTGGACTGGAAAGGTTTCCATATTGATGGAGAACTAGCAACAGATTATGCTATCTACGGAAAAAAGACTCTGGAAGGAACTTACAAAAAACAATAATATGAAATTTTCATTTTTACTGGGGCTCATCCTCACCTTTTCCACAAGCTGTGGAAATAATTCACAGGAGACAGCTACCACACCTGAAATAGCCAATGCCGATCCTGTGGAAGTTCCCGAACAAAACGGACTCAACAGAGCCTATTTCGCCAGCGGATGTTTCTGGTGTGTGGAAGCAATTTATGAAAGTGTGCGAGGCGTGGAAGAAGTCATTTCAGGATATTCGGGAGGACACACTAGAAATCCGACGTACGAATCAAGTAACACGGGACGCACAGGACATGCCGAGGCCGTGGAAGTTATTTACGATCCCGAGGTTATTGACTTTGCCACTCTGGTAGATGTATATTTTGGCTCCCAGGATCCCACACAAAAAAATGGCCAGGGACCCGATATTGGTTCTCAGTACCGCTCCATCATATTTTATCAGAATGAGGAGCAGAAAAAGATCATAGAGCAGAAAAAGGCAGCTCTGGCTGAAAAGCTGGAGGATGAGATTGCCGCAGAAGTCTTACCGTTTCAAAAGTTCTGGAAAGCTGAAGAGTATCACCAGGATTATGAAGCCAATAATCCGAATAACCCATATATCCAGAATGTCTCCATTCCGCGGATCCAGAAATTCCAGAGAAAGTTTCCGGAGCTTTTAAAAGATGCAGATCACGGTTAAAAGTATCACATGAAAAACCCTTATCAGGAATTTAATATTTCCGTATTTTGCACTCCCTTGTAAAATTGACGGCGAACTATGGATATAACGACAGAAAATGTATTACTGGTTGGCTCTCTCCTGCTTCTTATAAGTATTCTTGCAGGTAAAACTTCCTATAAGTTTGGAGTGCCCACCCTGGTACTATTCCTGGCTGTAGGTATTCTTGCCGGCTCCGAAGGCATTGGGAAAATTAATTTCGACAGTCCGCAACTGGCTCAGTTCATAGGTATAGTATCCTTAAATTTTATCCTTTTTTCGGGTGGACTGGATACCAGCTGGAAAACGATCAAACCGGTTTTATGGCAGGGAGTTGCTCTTAGTACGCTGGGAGTTTTGTTTACCGCACTCGCTGTGGGGACCTTTGTATGGGCTATTACAGATTTTACCATTTTCGAAGGTTTGCTGCTGGGAGCCATTGTTTCTTCGACCGATGCTGCCGCCGTTTTCTCCATTCTGCGTTCAAAAAATCTGGCCCTGAAATCTAATTTACGTCCCACACTTGAGCTGGAAAGTGGTAGTAATGACCCCATGGCCTACTTCCTTACCATTGCTTTTCTGGGGCTGGTGGTGAATCAGGATCAGGGAGTGTTGTCCATTATTCCACTGTTTCTGCAACAGATCCTTATTGGACTTGCCCTCGGGTTTATCTTCGGAAAACTCAGCAAAATGATCATTAACAGGATCCAGCTTGATTTCGAAGGATTGTATCCTGTACTTGCCATTGCTCTTATGTTTATTGTTTTCTCTGCAACCGATGCCCTGGGAGGAAACGGATTCCTGGCCGTCTACCTTAGCGGAGTCTATTTAGGAAATCAGGATCTTATTCATAAAAAAACGATTATGAGGTTTTTTGACGGACTCGCCTGGCTCATGCAGATCGTTCTTTTCCTTACCCTCGGATTGCTAGTATTTCCAAGTCATGTAGTTGAAGTGCTAGGCCTGGGAATTATGGTGTCGGTCTTCCTGATTATCGTGGCGCGGCCCCTGGGAGTAATGCTTAGCCTCTCCCCTTTCAAGATGAAGATGAGGCGGCGCTGGTATGTGTCCTGGGTAGGCCTTCGCGGCGCCGTACCTATTGTTTTCGCTACCTATCCGTTGTTGGCAGGAATTGAAAAAGCAGAAATCATTTTCAATATTGTATTTTTCGTCTCCCTGTCATCAGTTTTGATCCAGGGAACCACTTTATCTACGGTGGCAAAATGGTTGCATGTGGCACTTCCCGAAAAAGTCAAACCCGTATCACCTGTCGATACCTTTTTATCTGATAGCACGAAATCACTCATTCGGGAAATTACGATTCCGCCAGATAATTTTTCCGTTGGGAAAAGGATCGTTGAACTGCATTTTCCGCGGAAAGCCATCATCGCCATGATCTCCCGTGATGATAAATTCCTCACGCCAAACGGAGCTACACAGCTGGAAGAAAACGACACTTTGATCGTGCTGCTGGAAGATAAAAAAAGCCTCGAAGGAGTCTATGAAAGCCTGTTTCTGAATCCAGATCACATGGTGGAAGAAGAGAACATTTAAAACATTCAATACAGGTAAGAAGATCCATACGATTTAAAAATTCCAACTTTATTTACTTCAAAAATGTCATTCCGACGCAATGAGGAATCCCTTGTTAAGTAAAAATCCCCAAAGGAAACAGCCTCACTCCTTATCTACAGCTTCTTCAATACACTGCGATCCTTTCGGAATGACATCTTTAATTTCATTCTATTGAAACCGTTCCTCCTTCAGCAAAGAATGAATCTTTTCTTCAACTTCTTCTGAATCCCATTTGTCCCTGATATCCTTCATTTTCATCACCTCATCCATAATGGCAGCCTGCTGGTCGCCAATGTGCAAGGCTTCAGAATAAGGTTTATTTGAAAATGTGACCCTAGAATAAACCGGCACCCATTCTTTGGGATATTTTTCGGCAAATTTGCTTTCTATCTTTTTCCGAAGCAGGAATTTTTCATCGGCTGTCTTGCTGCTCATTTCCATAAAATTGCGGTAACTGAGTTCGGCAATTGCATCGGCATTAGGTTTTCTATACATCTCATATTGCCTGAAGATCGTGCTCCAATCATTACCATAAGCCTCCGAAAGCTCCATTAACCCGGTAATATCTTCAAATCCGGCATTCATTCCCTGTCCGTAAAAAGGCACGATTGCATGGGCGGCATCTCCCACCAGAGCCACTTTGTCGCTATATGTCCAGGGAAAACATTTTATTGTCACCAGTGCACTCGTAGGATTCCGGAAAAAATCCCGCATTAAATTGGAAATTTCGTTATTGATATCCGGAAAGAATCTTTGAAAGAACTCCTGCGCTTTGGCTTCTGTATTAATGCTCTCAAAAGAGTTTTCCCCTTCAAAAGGCATGAACAGGGTGCAGGTAAAGCTGCCATCAATATTGGGCATGGCAATAAGCATGAATTTTCCGCGGGGCCAGATGTGAAAAGAATTCTTATCCAGTTTATGGCTTCCGTCCTCATTTGCAGGGATGTTTAGCTCCTTATATCCCACATCAATAAAATGCTGGGAATAATTAAACCTGCTTTGGCGCTGCATCTTATGACGTATTCTGGAAAAAGCACCATCGGCTCCAAAAATCAAATCGAATTCGTACTGTTTCCACTCCCCTTTTTCAGATTCTCCTGTAAAAAGTTTCCCTTCGGAAAGTTCCACATCCCATATTTTTTCTTCAAACCTGAAGTGAACGCCCGCCTTTTCTGCCAAATCTATCATCCTTCTGTTAAGAACCCCTCGGGGAATGGAATAGATTGCTTCATCGTCTTTTCCATATTTCTGAAAATATGCAGGTTTATCATTCACATGCATCGCCCTTTGATACAAAGGAATGGCCAGTTTTCTTACCTCATCTTCAATTCCGGCCTCACGAAGCGCTTTCCAGCCCCTGTTGGACATCGCCAGATTTATAGAGCGACCCGAAAATTCGACCGTCCGCACATCAGGACGTCTGTCAAAAACAGTTACCTCGTGACCAGATCTTTTAAGTTGAATAGCCAAAAGAGTTCCTACAAGTCCGGAACCCACTATAGCTATGTTCTTTGAATGCTGCATCCAATTCGTTTAGTTCCCTGCAAATTTAATCAAAAGATTGGAGAATGGCAGCTGCAGCCGACGCAGGAAATACAATGGCTCGTAACCATTCTGGCTTTTTACAGGTTGTTTAACATGGGTTTTTAACGTTAAGCCCTAACTTTAATGTAAAATCTCAATTTTAAAACCATTTCTTATGGAACATGTGACTGAAAGTGATATTAAAAATATGGATAACCTTTACCGTCGCAACCTCATCAACAGTTGCACGGGTTACAAATCTGCCAACCTGATCGCGACCAAAGCTGAAAATGGCGCCACAAACGCTGCGGTTTTTAGTTCTGTTGTTCACGTGGGGAGCAATCCCCCATTGATCGGGTTTATCATGAGACCACCCACAGTTCCGAGGAATACCTATAAAAATTTACGTACTACCAGGTATTTTACCGTGAACCACATCCATGAAAACATGATTTCACAGGCACATCAAACTGCCGCACGTTATGAGCCTGGAATTTCAGAATTTGATGAGACTGGTCTGGAAAAAGAGTATCTGGATGATTTTTATGCCCCTTATGTGAAGCAGTCCACTATTAAACTGGGATGCAAATACGTTAATGAGTACCACATTAAGGAAAATGATACCATCATGGTAATCGCGGCAATTGAACATCTCTATTATGAACCCGGTATACAGATGCCCGATGGCTGGCTTCGTCTTGAAGACGCCGGTACAGTTGCAATAAATGGACTCGACGGTTATGCCTTACCCGTTCTTTTGGATAGATTCCACTATGCCAAACCGGGGCAGGAACTTAAATCTTTCTTTAAAAAAGATGAATCCTAAAAGAACTAAAAGCATCGTTAAACCTGAGTTAAAGGGCGCTGCACCCGTTTTACCATTATGTATCTTTATTATTAAATTGTTTTGGAAACAGTATTCTTTACCTTAAGAAATTAAAAAGTACTGAAAACAAACAATAAAGAACTAACCAAAACAAATGTAAATTTAACCGGTAACCTTTAGGTTACACAAACCAGAAATTATGAGAGATTTAGTTTGGCTTATCGTTGTATTATTAATCATTGGATGGTTAATAGGTTTCTTTGCTTTCCCCGATCTGGGAAGTATTATTCACATCCTGATCGTTATTGCAGTGATCCTTATTCTTTACAAACTGCTTACGGGAAGAAGCCTGTAGATCTTTAAATATTTAAAACTGAATAATCATCAGGCTGTTCTGAATCTTCGGAACAGCCTGATTTTTTTCTGAATAATCTGATTTTATCAACCTTTTTTAGACAATTATAAATGCCCATGTGGAACTTAGAAGGACAAACCGCTCTTATCACCGGCGGATCCAAAGGTATTGGCAGAGCAGCCGTTCAGGAATTTGTGGAACTTGGAGCAAAAGTACTATTTACAGCAAGAAATCCTGAAGATATAAAGAAACTGGAAGAAGAACTTCAGGCTAAGGGACATGACGTCACCGGCCTGGTGGCAGATGCTTCCAGAAATGAAGATTCTGAAAAGGTCGTGACGTGGATCGATAAAAATTGGGGTTCCCTGAACATCCTGGTTAACAATGCCGGAATCAATATTCGAAAGAAAGCTTTGGAATATTCTGAAGAAGAATTCCGGAAGATCCTGGAGATCAATCTTACAGCACCTTTTGAACTCAGCAGAAAATTACATCCTTTCCTGAAAAAGTCGGGCAACGGAAAAGTAATTAATGTATCCTCTGTGGCAGCCGCTCAGGATGTGGGTACCGGCACACCATACGCAATGTCCAAAGCCGGACTCCTACAACAAACCCGCAGCCTTGCAGTGGAATGGGCCGGCGATAACATCCGGGTAAACGCGGTTTCTCCCTGGTTCACCAAAACTCCGTTAACCAACGGACTGCTGCAACAAGAGGAACGCATGGATCCCATCATCCGTCGCACTCCCTTAAGCAGAGTAGCCGAAGCTGAGGAAATTTCTTCCATTATTGCTTTTCTGGCCATGGATAAAAGTTCCTATATCACCGGACAAAATATCATTGTCGATGGAGGAATGAGTGTGAATGCGATTTGAAGTTGACAGTAGACGGTAGAGTGTAAACGGTATGACCTTGCCTGAATATGGTTGCCTTTTTTCAGGTTAATAATTAATCTTAAATACAGGTCTTTGTCCAACACTTAACTGCTGAACAAAGTTTACAAATTCTTGTGGTTTTCTATTCTTTAGGAACCATGTGGCCGCTCGTCGTTGTACAAATAAATGACTTTTTTAATGATTTTCCGAGCCTCAGTTAAGGTTAAATCCACGTGTCTAAAGTCGACGTATTCGTTCTTGAGGATACCATTTAGGGATTCTGCATGAGCATTTTCCCAGGCTTTTCCACCCATACTGGGAGTGGATAGGTAATGGTTATGAAGTTTTTCCATCTCTTTTGAGCTGTATTGGCTGCCCTTGTCTGAATGAAATATAAGTCCTTTGAGTTCTTCTTCTGCAAGATCCTTTACCGCCATTTTAAAAGCCGGAACGACAGTTTCCCCGGTTGTCATATTTGCTGATAAGCTCCACCCTGATATTTTCCGGCTATAAACATCTAACACCAGAGTAAGGTAGTAATTCCCCTTGCTCCAAAATATATAGGTCAGATCACTCACCATTAGCTGATTTACCCTTCTTACTTCCAAACCACTGATTAGGTTGGGGTACCATTTCTTACCAGCATAAGTGGTCCTGTGGTAACTTTTCTTTTGCTTTATCCTGAAGCCGTTGGAGAGTAGGATGTCCTCAAAACGATCTCTACCTATTCCTTCAGGTTTAATTTCATAATATAGTTTTCTGCAACCCATTCTCCTATGGTCTTTTCGGATTTCAAAAGCAGAACTTATAACTTCCTGGGTGATTGCTGCTAATTTTCCCTGTTGTTTTACCCGCTTATAATGAGCTTGCTTGGTAATCCCAACCATTTTATACAAATTGCACAGAGTAAAATCAAAGCATGACTTATTCATTCGAAACCACTCTAGGACAGCCGTTTGTTCTTTTTTTCGATATCCTCCCCAGATCGATCTGAAGCAAATTCCACTACCTTCTCCAGGTAATCGATCCGCATTTGTTTCTGGCCAAGAGCTTGTTCTAGTTTATTGATCCTATCTTGTAGTTCCTTATTTTTCTTGCTTATACTCTTGTGTTCCACAATGACCCTGGTTCCTTTTTTATAAAGATCGGAATATTTTCTTAGCCACTTATAAACTGCTGTTCTGGTTACTCTATAGGTTCTGGAGACATCGGTGACAGAAAGCTCCCCTTGTTCAATTTTTTTAACTAAATCTAATTTTAATTCCGGACTAAAAATCCTTCTTACTTTGCCTTTTTTCATAGTTGAAAAGTTTGCGAAAAAGGGCAACCTATTTCAGTCCTAGTCAGTAGATTGTAGAATATTTAGTTTTCGTTTTTACCTTCCGCCCTGAAGGGGACAGAAAACCTCTGCAAAAAAGAAATCACAAATTACAAGCACCAAATTCCAAAAAAGAGCAAAACAACAACAACAACAACTTCATCACAGCTTCACTCCGTCACTTCATTACCAAGACAATGTCATGCTGAGCCCCGGCATAAAAATTTATATAGCGGAGGGAATTCACGAAAAAATTAGCTGATGAAATTGCTGTTAGGGGACTCTTTTTTGCAAGTGTATGTGCTTCCCCGGCGTTAAGAATTTTTGAAGCCTTGGAGAAAATTTAGCCGGGGAAGTACGGTTCTGATTTTGCGGTAGCAAAATTAGAAACACCTACAAAAAAGTGGCCTTTTTTTGGCTCGTTTTTTACTGCATCCGACGAGCACAGCGAGAGGAATGCATGCAAAAAAATGAACAATAGTTAAATCCTCACGAAATCTCCATCGAATAAAGGGACTGTTTGTGAGTAGAATCATGTCAATGGTAGCTGCCGCAGACGATTAGTCGAAGGATCTGGAGAGTTAGCAATATCCAATTGACCTCTGTGATTACCCTCCGTTCTAAAGGGCACAGAAAATTTCTGCTAAAAAAAATTCAAATAACATGTACAAAATCACAAAAGAATAAAACAACAACAACTTCATCACTGCTTCACTCCGTCACCTCATCACTTCACTTCATCACTAAAAATAAATTAATCCAAATTGAAAGAGCGAAATCAGTATCTTTATACTACCAACCTGTTTTTTAAGTCATGAAAAAAATAGTTCTCTTTTGCCTCTTCCCTATTCTGTTCACTAATTGCAATCAGAAAAATTCAGAAGAAAATCGGTCTATAACGGAAAAGATCGCATACGCCAACGGATTCGAAAATTTTGAAGATGTGGAAGAGATCCGTTATACTTTTAATGTACGCACCAACGACACGCTTCGCACCAGCAGAGCATGGTCCTGGCGGCCACAGGAGGACATGGTGACCCTCACCACTCCCGACAGTACTGTTACTTACAATCATAAATCTGAAGCTTCAGCACATCAGCAGACAGACCAGGGTTTTATAAATGATAAATACTGGCTGTTGTTTCCGTTCAATCTGGTTTGGGACGAAATGGATTATCAGCATGAAGAAGAATCCACTGCAGCAATTAGCGGAGAAAACCTTCAAAAGATAACTATTTCTTATCCCAACGAGGGAGGTTATACCCCCGGAGATTCTTACGAAGTTTATTTTGGAGACGACCACATTATAAGGGAATGGGTGTACATGTCAGGCGGAGATTCTGCTCGTGCTTTTGCCACTACCTGGGAAGATTACAAAAATTTTAACGGACTCAACATTGCCACAATGCACCGCAGTGAAGATGGCAATTTCGAGTTGTTCTTTACAGATGTGGCAGTAGAATAAACTCCTCTCCCATAGCTTTAAATGTTTTCTGCTTTTCGATATCCGTCAATACGACCTAGTCGCCACTCCAATGTCACCTCGAGCGCAGTCGAGAGGTCCCTTTAAAGCCTAAATTTCACTCCATTTTTATCTTTTCTGATAAAAGAAAACTAAGTAGCACTCCATCACAACATTACACATCACACCAGGTTAATGCGAGCGTGACGCTAGCGTAGCTTTAAATATTTCCTGCTTTTCAATATCATCAATACGCCCTAGTCACACTCTAATGTCACCTCGAGCGCAGTCGAGAGGTCCCTTTAAAGACTAATTTTCATTTCATCTTTTCTGAAAAAAGTAAACCAATTAGCACTCCATCACAACATTCCTCCTCACACTAGGTTTATGCGAGCGTCCCGCTCGGTAGCTTTAAATGTTTTCTGTTTTCGATATCCGTGAATGCGACCTAGTCGCACTCCAATGTCACCTCGAGCGCAGTCGAGAGGTTCATTCAAAACTAAAATTTCACTTCAATTTTTTCTTTTCTGACTACAGAAAACTAAATAGCACTCCATCACAACATTATTCCTTCACGCCAGTATTTATTTCTGCACACCAAGTTTTATGTGTATGTCCCGCTCGCACCTTGTACTGTCAAAAACCAAATCCTTCTTTTGCTTCGTCTCAATTATTCTTACATTTGCCTCCGGACAGGACACCTGTTCTGCTGAATAATATTTCTCCCACTCGTTAGAGAGACCCCTACTGCGAGAAAATTTGATATAATTTATTATACCTTATTAAAATAAACGGTTTAAATGTCGTGGTACGTCTTATATACTAAATCCAGATCTGAACAATCTGCATCTAAAGCTCTTGAAAAAATGGGCTTCGAAGTTTATTGTCCGTTGCACACCGAGGTCAAACAATGGAGTGACCGCAAGAAGAAAGTCACTTCTCCCCTTTTCAAATCCTATATTTTCATAAATCTGGAGGAAAAAGACCGGAACAAAGTTTTTGAAGTTCCGGGGGTAGTACGTTATCTGTACTGGCTGGGCAAACCGGCAATAGTCCGGGAGGAGGAGATCAGGACGATTAAGAACTGGCTTAATGGAGAAGAATACAAAGAAGTGGAAGTTAGCCACCTTTCTGCCGGCGACCGACTTACCATTGCCAACGGAAGCTTTAAAGGCCGTGAAGCCATCATTTCGGAAGTCGGAAAGCACCGCCTAAAATTAATCCTTCAGAGCCTGGAGCTGGTAGTAAGCGTACGGGTTTCAGATGCATTGAAGAAGTAAATTGATAGCTCAATTGCCTTTTACCAAACTTTTATAATAAAATAGCTTCCCGAATGTCATGCTGAGATTTGAGATAAAAAAATTTTATCTAGCGAAGGAATATGACGTTTGTGCATTAATTTTATAAGAAATTATAACCACAAAATGGCCGGTACTTGCATAGTGTTTTTATACCTGTGGCTGAGTATGGTTGCGGAAAATATTGTTAGCGTTGTTGGTGCTCAATACTTATTGATGCCCGAATGGTAGCCTTTCAGCTAAAAATTTTCCGATGTGGTTTTTGAAATATTTCTGTTATGAGAAAAATTCACACTCACGCAGCGGGTATTGATATTGGGGCTCGCAAAATTTTTGTCGGTCTTGAAGGTAAAGAAGTAAAAAGCTTTGAAACATTTACCGATGATTTGGAATTGGCTGCAGATTATTTGATTCAGAACAACATCTCTACAGTTGCTATGGAAGCAACAGGCGTTTACTGGATCATTTTATATAATATTCTGCAAGAAAGAGGAATCGATGTATGGCTTGTAGATGGCCGTAGCACCAAACAGTCCCGGGAAGAAAAACAGATGTAAAGGACTGCCAATGGATACAGCAATTACATAGTCATGGACTTCTGAACAGATGTTTTGTAGCAGAAGATCTTATTCAGGAATTGCGAAGTTACCAAAGACTACGGGATGACCACATCCGAAGTGCGGCTATGCATATAAACCATATGCAAAAAGCCCTCACCACGATGAACATACGCCTTAAAGAAGTAATAAGCCAGATTCACGGAGCTAGTGGGCTAAAGCTTATCAGAGCCATTTTAGCAGGTGAAAGAGATCCAAAAGTCCTGGTGGAGATGTGCGATTCAAGAATTTTAAAAACTAAGAAAGATCTTGTAATAAAATCATTAAAAGGACATTATAATGAAGCCGGGTTGTTTGCCCTGGAACAAGCAGTTACCTGTTATGATTTTTACCAGGTACAAATAGCTCGTTGGGATGAACAACTTGAAGAAGTGCTTAAAAAAATAAGTAGCGATAAGCCTATACAAGACTATAATAAAAAACCCCGATAAGCCATACGGCACCACAAACCTGATATAAAACACCTGGATCAATACCTTTTGACCGTCTTTGGGAAAAAAGATGCTACAGTATTACCCGGAATAACAGATTATAACTGGATGCAACTCCTGGCTGAAGTAGGAACAGATCTGAAAAAATGGAAAACAGAAAAGCATTTTACCTCTTGGTGGGGCCTTGCTCCCAAACAACATCATTCGAATAAACTGCGTAAAAATTATAAACCCAAAGGAAAACCAAAAGCAGGATTGATCTTCAAACAAGCAGCCACAAGCTTACTCAACAGCAAAAAAATAGCATTAGGAGCTTTCGGCAGAAAAATAAGGGCAAGAAAAGGACCAGTCCTGGCAATTAAGGCCGTTGCAAGAAAACTGGCAGAATTATATTGGAAGTTGTTCGTGAAAGGAATAAAAGAGTATGAGCAGAAAATCCTCTCCGCCCTAAAGGGTACAGAAAAAATTCTGCAAATAAGAAATACAAAAAAAAAAAACTACGAACCAAAAAATAAACAAATAATTAGATCCACTCTCACAACCTTTAAAATTCTTACAGCCCATTATCTATTCTTACTAATATTTTCTCAAAAACGTTCGAGTTTATTTCAAACCGCCCATTTAAATTAACAATATCTTTAAAATACTTCCTTCAGATTCTATGAGCATAATAATTCCTCACTCGTTAAGACTTTCCTTAAAACCCTTTGCAATACCTTTCCACAAATGGTGTCAATAGAAATTTATAAGATTTAACATTTATCATTTAAGTTAATGAAATGTGAAAGTATATATTTGCAGTTCAATTAAGAGAATTTACCTTTTATCGGTGTTTTCTAACACTTTGTCGATCTGAAACCCAAAGTCTGGGACTCAGAGCGGCGAAGCCGTTTAAAAAAGTGTTCAGTTCGAATTTTTCAGTCCATAGTAAAACCTCACGGAGTAGTAAGGCAGCATTGAACAGCAACGAAAGCAAAACATCATTAGGTTCACTTTTCAACTGACAACCGGTAACTCACAACTCACAACTGAGAAGCCGTCCCAGGAATCCCTTACATTCTTACGGCTCTCCAACAAAATATTTCAAAACCAGATGAATACAGAATCACCAAAAATAGCAGTCATAGGCCTTGGATATGTTGGCTTACCTTTAGCAAGGCTTTTTGCCACCAAATATCCGGTCATAGGTTTTGATATAAACAATGCCAGAATAGAGGAACTTCGAAAAGGTCACGACAGCACCCTTGAAGTAGAAGATGATGTGCTTCAGAGCGTATTGCTGACGAAATATCCATTAGCAGTTAAGAAAAGCGTTGCAGTAAACGAGCCTGCTGTTGCCGGCGACTGGGGAAAAGATAAAGCAGAAGTTACCCCGGCTGAAATTGGTGAAACTAGCAACGGACTTTATGTATCCCGGGAATTGGGAGACATCCAGGATTGCAACTATTACATCATCACGGTACCGACCCCCATAGATAAAAACAACCGACCCGATCTTACCCCGCTTTACAAAAGCAGCGAAAGTGTAGGCAAAGTTCTTAAAAAAGGAGATATCGTGATCTATGAATCTACTGTGTATCCCGGAGTAACCGAAGATGAGTGTGTACCGGTACTGGAAAAGACCAGCGGACTCAAATTCAATAAAGACTTCTATGTAGGTTATTCCCCCGAAAGGATCAATCCGGGAGACAAAGAACATACCGTAGAAAAAATATTAAAAGTTACGGCTGGGTCAACACCGGAAGTAGGTGAACTGGTAGATTACCTCTATAAGAGCGTGATAACTGCAGGAACCCACCTCGCTCCCACCATTAAAGTAGCTGAAGCCGCGAAAGTCATCGAAAACTCACAACGCGATATCAATATCGCTTTTGTAAATGAGCTGGCGAAGATCTTTAATAAAATGGACATTGATACAAACGATGTACTGGAAGCAGCTGGAACCAAATGGAATTTCCTTCCCTTTAGGCCGGGACTGGTTGGTGGCCACTGTATTGGTGTAGATCCTTATTACCTGGCGCAAAAAGCACAGGAGATGGGGTATCACCCGGAGATCATTCTGGCAGGTAGGAGAATGAATGATTCTATGGGGCAATATGTAGCTTCAGAAGTTATTAAATTAATGCTGAAAAACGATCTAAAGGTGAAAGGAGCCAACATTCTTTTATTAGGGATCACTTTTAAGGAAAATTGCCCTGATGTTCGAAATACCAAAGTAGTAGATGTGGTAAGGCATTTGGAAGAATATCAAACAAATGTCACAATCTTTGACCCATTAGCCAATCCTGCGGAAGTGAGGCATGAATATAACCTTGAAACCACCAAAAATTTGCCGCAACAAAAGTTTGATGCTGTGGTATTGACAGTGGCTCATAAAGAGTTTTTGAAGATGGAACTTGACTTTTTAAAAAATGAGGGTGCTGTGGTGTATGATGTGAAGGGGGTACTCGAACAGGTAAATGGAAAGTTATAATAACCAATAAACAAAATGATGAAAAATCTCACTGCAATAATAAAAGGAAAACAAATCCCACGAGGAAAGGTCAAAGTAAGTGGAGCAAAAAATGCAGCCACAAAACTTTTGGCAGCTGCCTTGATCTCAGATGAGAAAGTAAAACTTGAAAATTTCCCCACTGAATTAGTAGATGCTCAATATAAATTCCAGTTCATAAATGACTATGGTGGTTTTTTAAATATTGATAGAAAGCTTGAAACAATTGAAATTGAATCTAATAACTTAAAAGATATTGTTTTAGATGATTACAATTATCATTTCAGAACAACATATCTGTTAGTAGCTGGTTTTATTAAAAAAAAGGGTATAGCAAGAATTCCCTACCCGGGTGGGTGCAAGATTGGAACTCGGGGCTATGACCTGCACATTATGGTATGGGAAAAGATGGGGGCAACAGTTGAGGAGAAGGAGGGGTATATAGAAGTAACCGCGCCGAATGGTCTCACACCTACAGAAATAGATTTTCCAATTTCTACCATTGGGGGAACTGAAAGTGCTTTAATATGTGCTTCTATAGCATTTGGAAAAACAATCATAAGAAATGCTTACATATCTCCTGAAGTAGAAAATTTAATAGATTTCCTTAAAACAATGGGGGTTAAAATTCAGGTAGTTGGAAATAGTTATATAGAAGTTATAGGTAAAGAATATTTACAAGGGTCTATTTTTCGAGTCATGCCTGATAGAATTGAAGCTATTACTTGGATAGTTTATGGTATTCTCAGTGGTGGAGATATTACGGTAGAGGATGTTCCTTTCGATTCAATGAAAATTCCGCTCATTCATTTGTATGAAGCTGGAATTGATTTTTACAAGAACAGTAAAAATGTTCATATTACGCCCGATTGTTTACAAAACGGAATTATACAACCATTTGAACTAGCTACCGGAACTCACCCCGGAATTATTTCTGATATGCAACCTTTCTATGTGCTACTAGGATTACATGCAGACGGGATAAGCAGAATTTACGATTACAGATATCCGGAAAGAATAAAATATTGTGAAGAACTTTCCAAATTTTACTCTGAACAAATTAAATGGGAGAAAGGATCCATTAGTACTTATGGAAGACACATGGTTACTCCTAAGAAAGCTACTGTGATCTCAACAGATCTTAGAGGGAGTATGGCCTTAGTTATAGCAGCACTTTTAAGTGATGGCACTTCCATAATTTCCAATGTAGAAATGGCATTGAGGGGATACAATAAGTTAGAAGAAAAATTACAGCAACTTGGAGTGAATATTCTCATAAAAAAGAACAAAGAAGTTGTCCAGCTTTCTTAAAGATCTACTAAGTATAGGGTTAAGCAAGGGAGGAGTTATAATTTTCAGCCTCTTACAAGGTGTCATCATTGCCAGATGGTTAGGACCAGAACTTAACGGTGTAATCTCAGCCTTATTAGTATATCCATCTTTGTTTATGACAATTGGTTCTTTAGGAATCAGACAATCAACAACGTATTATATAGCCAAAGGTTTATTTACTGAAAAACAAATTAAAGCGGCAATAAGTCAGATTTGGATATTTACAACTATTATCAGTGTTATAGGATCCTATTTTTTAATAACAAATTTTTCAAATTCAGGAAGCAATTTAGTTTTGGTCATACTAGCACTTCTTCCTATACCTTTTGTACTATTCAACACTTATAACTCTGGTGTGTTTTTAGGTAAAAATCAAATTCAAACTTTTAATAAAATAAATTGGTTGCCACCTTTATTTGTTTTAATTGGGACAATAATTTTAGTAATTGTTTTTGAATTATCCATTAGGGGGGCTATGATTTCTTTAATTTTTGGTCCCGCTTTAATGAGCATAATCATGCTTTTTAAAAATGACTTTTTACAAGCATTTTCTATAAAGTTTGAAATAAGGGTAATTAAATCATTATTATCGTTAGGAATTGTTTACGCCCTAGCCCTGCTAGTCATAAATCTAAATTACAAACTAGATATCATTTTACTCGACAAATTTTCAACAAATTATGAGACTGGTATTTACGGAAAAGGAGCGGGTTTAATTCAATATTTGTGGCAAATTCCTATGCTTTTAAGTACAATCGTTTTTGCAAGAAGCGCTATAGCAAAAAATCAGCAAGCTTTTTCTATCAAGGTCTGCCAGTTACTTAGAGTTTCTATAATAATAATTGGGTTGGCGAGTGTTTTCCTGGGATTTTTAGCACCATTTATAATTAATTTATTATACGGCGCAAAATTTATTGATAGTGCAGATGTTCTAATTTACTTAATTCCTGGAGTTGTTTTGCTGACAATTTTTAAAGTTCTTAATATGGACATGGCAGGTAGAGGAAAGCCTTGGATTTCCTTAAAACCTATGGTGCCGGCCCTTATTGTAAATGTGATTTTAAATATTTTATTGATTCCTCGTTACGGGGCAAATGGAGCTGCTGTTGCTTCGACATTAAGTTATAGTCTTGCGGCAATTCTCTTTTTACATTTTTATAGTAAGCAAGTTGAAATTCCAGTAAGGGAAATCCTTGCATATTCTAAATCAGATTTTAATCCTTTTTTTTCCATCCTTAAAAAGAACCCTAATTAAACGTGATAATTAAAGAAAATTTCGATTTATCAGCATATAATGCCTACGGTTTAAAAGTCCATTGTGCAAAAGCAATATTCCCTGAGACTGAGGAAGAATTGGTCAATTTATTCCGTGAAGAATTGGACCAGCCAAGAATAATTTTAGGGAATGGAAACAATGTTATACTTGGTAAGTCTTCTTACGAACAAAGTTTTATAATTTTTAATGGTTCCTTCAATAAAATTTGGATTGATAAAAATCATATTATTGCTCAAGCGGGAGCAACATTAGAGCAATTTAGTGTTTCTGCGCTAAATAATAATCTTTCAGGTGCCGAGATTTTTTATGATATTCCCAGTTCGGTCGGTGGGGCCGTGGTAATGAATGCTGGAGCAAGCGGGGAAGAAATTAAAAATATTCTTTTTAAAGTTAGATATCTCGATTTAGAAGATTTACAGGTTAAAGAAATTTTTAAAGAGGATATCGGTTTTGAGTACCGAAATAGTTTTTTTCAAAAAAACACCGATAAAATTGTTTTAAAGGCCTGGTTTAACTTGAGACCCGGGAATAGAGAAACTATTAGTTTAAAAATGGATGCCACAAAGGCTAATCGATGGGCCAAACAACCTCGTAATTATCCAAATTGCGGTAGTGTATTTAAAAGACCTCAAGGGAAATTTGTCGGCCCAATGATAGATGAGTTAGGATTGAAAGGTTTTACTATTGGTGGTGCCCAAGTTTCTGAAAAGCACAGTGGTTTTATTGTGAATCTTGGTGGGGCTACAGGTGAGGATATTTTAGATCTCATTAAGCACATTCAGAACAAAGTAAAAGATAAGTTTGACATACTGCTTGAAGTAGAACAGAGAATTATTTAATATGAAAATACTTTATTTTATCTCAGTTCTTGGTCATGGAAGGGGAGGACATTTTCATAGTTTAAATCATATATCTGCTAAAATTGGAGAGGAACATAATATAAAAATAATTTCAATTGGGCCTGGAGAAAGCGAAGTGGTCGAGTCAAATCCATTTTTTTATAAACATATTAATTTTAACGGCTTGAATTTTCTCCAGCTTCGAACAGTTATAAATGCAATCCGAAAAAGTTTTAATCCTGATATTTTTCACTGTTTTGATATCAATAGTTATAATTTAATTCGATTATTTATTTCTACAGAATATAATGTTCTGATTGTAAATAAATGTGGTGGACCCAATTCCTTAAACTTTCCGTTTATCCCTAATTTAATTCTATTCAGTAAGGAAAATTTTGATTTTTTTAATATTCAAAAAAAATATCAGGAATCTACTTTAAATTTAATTCCCAATAGAGTTTTACCAGTACAAATAGAAGAGAATAATTTAATTCAAAAAGATCCATCTATTTTTACTTTTGTTCGAATCTGCCGGATTGGAAGATCATATTATAAAAGTCTAATAGACTCAATTACTTTAATTGAAAATTTAATATTACATAATGTAAAAAATGTTCGTTTAATTGTAATTGGAACGATTGAAGATGAAAATGTTTACAAATTTCTATGCCAACATAAATTAGTACAAGAAAAGAAAATTGTAATACTTATTAATGAGGTATACACAAAAGAAGCCTCTAAAATGCTTTATTTGGCAGATGCGGTTATAGGTACAGGAAGAAATTTGATGGAATCTGCCTCTCTTGGTATTCCAATTTTGACGATAAATTCAAAAGATAATATTCCTATTTTATTAAATAAATCTAATTTTCAAGATGCTTTTAAAACCAATTTTTCGGAGAGGAATGAATTTGACAATTATCACAAAAAAATTAACCTTCAAGCAATAATTAGGGCTGTTGAAGATCCAGAGTACTATCAAAAGTTATGTTTGTTTTCCAAAGAGGTTTTTGATAAATATTTTAGTTTGCAGACTGTAAAAGAAGCATATCCTGATATTTATAGGAAGGCCATTTACAGCGATAAAAAAATCATTCAGGACAAAAGAAGTATTATACGGAGTTTTTTTCTCTTTTTTAAAAATCACAAAAGGAAGGCGATATGAAAATCTTAGTAGGAGGTGACTTTTTTGTTGATGATAAGTTTAAAGATAAATTATTACTTTCTGAGGGAATTACAGAATTTTTTCAATCTTTTGATTCTACAATTCTAAACCAAGAGTCACCTATTACAAGATGTGGAAAGAGAAATAAAATAATTAAAACTGGTCCACATTTGAAAACTTCGGAATCTACAATTATACCAGTTTTGCAGGCTTTGAACATAAATCTGGTGACATTAGCTAATAATCATATAATGGATTATGGTAGTAAAGGTTTGGAGGATACACTGGATTCATTGATAAATAACAATATTAGCTATACTGGAGTAGGAAAAAATTCAAAAGAAGCGTGTAAACCATTTTCCTTACAAAAAAATGGTATGTCTGTAGGAATTATAAATTTTGCTGAAAATGAATGGGCATCTGCATCTGATTTTCATGGCGGAGCTTCACCTATGGATGTGATAGAGAATGTAAAACAAATTAAAACTGCTAAGGAAAATCATGATAAGGTTATATGTATAATTCATGGAGGTCATGAATATTATAACTTACCAAGTCCAAGGATGCAGAAACAGTATAGGTTTTATGCAGAAAATGGCGCTGATTTAATTATATGTCACCATCCACACTGTATCAGTGGGTACGAAATTTATAATCAAGTGCCGATTTATTATAGTCTTGGTAATTTTCTTTTCACTAAACAAAGTAGTTTTGATGACTGGTATTTGGGTTTAATTCTGGAAATAAATATTTGTAAGGATGGAAAATTAAATACAGTGTTACATCCAGTAAAACAGAGTAAAACGGATTTCTATTTAGAATTAGTGAAAAATGAGGAAAAACATGCTGTTTTAGAAAGGGTTTCTAATTATAGTCAAATAATTCGAAACGAGAAATTTCTTCATAAACATTGGCAGATTTTTATAGAAAAGAATTCTAATGCATTCCTAAATCTGTGGTCTCCTATTTCCTTTATTACCAACCGGTATCTTAAGGCAATTTTATACAAAACTAAAATCCCAGTTTTATTATCTTCCCGTTATGGAAACGCCTTAAAACTAAATTTAATTAGATGTGAGGCTCATGCAGATTTATCTAAAGAGATTCTGGCGAAAAGGACAAAATCTTAATTTATGCATATAGCTATTCACCACAGCGAAGGAAGTTTTTCAGGTCGTTGGATTTCTTATTGTCAGGAAAAAAAGATACCATATAAAATAGTCAATTGCTATGATACTAATATCAATGACCAGATTAAAGATTGTGATATTTTAATGTGGCATTATCATCATGGAAATTTCAAAGATGTTTTATTTGCCAAGCAACTGTTATTTTCCATGGAGCAAGCAGGGAAAAAGGTTTTTCCTAATTTTAATACATCCTGGCATTTTGATGATAAAGTAGGGCAAAAATATTTATTGGAGGCTGTGGGTGCTCCATTAGTTTCTTCTTATGTTTTCTATGAAAAGAAAACGGCGAAAGTATGGGTGAATCAAACAAGCTTTCCAAAAGTTTTTAAATTACGAGGTGGAGCAGGAGCACAAAATGTAAGTTTAATTAGTGATAGAAAAGCTGCCTTAAAAAAAATAAAAATTGCATACGGTAAAGGCTTTTCGCAATTTAACCGTTTATCATATTTTATTGATACTATAAATAAGTATAAAGCTAGAATAGTTAAGTTTGATAAAGTAATAAAGTCCTTTGGCCGTTTATTTATTGGAACGGAATTTAATAAATGGAAAGGAAAGGAAAGAGGTTACTTTTATATTCAAGATTTTATTCCTAACAATAATTCTGATATTCGAGTTATTGTAATTGGAAAAAAAGCATTCGCAATTAAACGTCTGGTTCGACAAGGGGATTTTAGAGCCTCAGGAAGCGGGAAAATTTTATACTTAGACGAATCAACTATTGATAAAAGAACCCTTGAAATAGCTTTCGAAACATCTGAAAAACTTAATGCCCAATGTATTGCTTATGATTTTGTGTTTGACGAAAACAATAAGCCATTAATTGTTGAAATCAGTTTTGGTTTTGCTTCCCAAGCCTATGATCTATGTCCGGGGTTCTGGGATAATAATTTGAAATGGAATAAAGAAAAGTTTGTTCCTCAAGACTGGATGGTTGATGTTGTTATTCATAATTGATTAAATACGATGGTTAGCAAAGAACGTCTTCAGGAGTTTGGTCTATTTTTTTACTTATTTGCAATTAATTTTGAAGTTTATGATCCCTTCAATTCTGGTTTTCTTTCTATAGCCAAAATAGCAGCAGGTTTTTATTTATTTACCGTGTTGCCCGACTTAAATAAATTTCTATTTGTTGATAATATTGCCAAATATCTGAAACCAAAAGTTCTATTGCTTTTTTCAATGACGATTATGTCACTAATCAATTTTGATTCTTACTCTTTGCCTTCCTCCTTATTTGATTTTACTTTTGCTCTAAATATTATAATTTGGATTATATTAATTAATCATGAGAGACTTTCACCGGGAATAATAAAAAGAGGATTATTGTTTTTCATATTAGGCTCTATAATATTAACTCTTTTTTATCATTTAAATATTGGAGTAAGATATGAGGGGGGTAGGGTAACAATTTTAGGTGACAATCAGAACGCAATTGGGTCTCGAATTAGTATTTCCATTCTAATAATTATATTTTCGGTTTATACCTGGTGGGTTAGTGGGAAAAAAGTTTTTGCCTTAATGCTCCTCACTTCTATTCCATTAATGCTAAGTCTTATGTTAGAAACCGGCTCTAGAAAGGCGGTAATAGCACTAGTCTTATCCTTTATAATTGGAATTATCTTTCTCAGAACTAAAAAAAACAGCCATAAAATTTTAATTATTTTAATTGCATGTTTCTGTACGCTTTACTTTATAAGTATGCTTTCCGGATCGGAAATATTAATGAAGCGGCTCTTGGCTACTGCAGAAGATGGTGATTTAGCAGGAAGAGATCGTATTTGGACAGCAATTCTACCAGTAATTTTTGAAAATCCATTTTTTGGAGTTGGTCAAACTGGGTTTTATCAATTTTCAAAAGAGACATTTGGAGCCTACAACAGTCCTCATAATGTTATTTTAGAAGTTTTGGCTTACACGGGCATTTTAGGCTTAATACTATATCTAAACTTCCTTATTAAGGTTATTAGAACTACTATACAAAATTATTCTATTAATAAAGATATACTCCCACTGCTTTTATTAATTCCGGTTTTTGGTTTTATTCTAGGAGGACAGGCTTTAGGCTCAAAAATTTCTTGGGTTATTTTTGCATTCGCGGTCAGTAGAATTTTTTATTTCATTCCGAAAATGGAAAAAATAGAATGAAGATACTTTGCGTTATTGATAGTTTAGGCTCTGGTGGCGCCCAAAGACAACTAGTGGAATTGGGAAAAGGATTTAAAAAGCAGAATCATGATGTGACCTTTTTAATTTATCACAACATTAATTTTTTTAGGTCAGAATTGGAAGAGGAAAAGATTGAGGTGATTCTAGTCGATGAGTCTAATTTCCTTAAAAGAATTTTGGGAGTCAAAAAATCAATTTCAAATCTAAAGCCAGATGTTATTCTCTCCTTTCTGGAAGGGCCTAATTTTATATGTGAAGTTATAGGTTTACTTCCAAGAAAATGGAAATTGATTGTAGGGGAAAGAAGTGCTAATCCAAAAATTTACACATCATGGAAGTTAAAGTTCTATAGAATATTTCATCTTTCGGCCAACCAGGTTGTTTGTAACTCATTTTGCAATCAAAAAATATTGACGGAAGTAAATCCATTGATTTCAAAAAGCAAAAATCAAGTTATTTATAATTTGATTGACCATAAAAAATGGCTTCCTTTAGAAGAAAAAAATATACCTAGCGGAAAGTTCCGTATAACTGTTGCAGCCAGCCATCAATACCTAAAAAATTCAATTGGTCTTATAGAAGCAATACATGGGCTATCAATGGATTATAAAAATAAAATTCAAATTGACTGGTATGGAGATGAAAGTCCTGACAATTCTTTTATTGAAGCACAGGATCTTGTTCGAAAATACCGCCTTGAGGATACTATAAAATTTCATCCGGCAGCAAAAGATATTTGTAGTAAATATTCCATTGCAGATGCTGTAGGGCTTTTTAGTTTTTATGAAGGTTTTCCGAATGCAATATGCGAGGCAATGATGATGGGGAAAGTTGTTGTTTGCTCTGGAGTTTCAGATATTTCTATTGTACTTGATCACTGTTCGAATCTTGTTTTTGATCCCAATCATGTAACGAGTATTCAGAAAGCATTAAAAAATTTGATGAGACTTAAAGATCAGGAATTGGTCAGGATTGGTGAAGAAAACAGAAGGATAGCATTAAATTTGTTTGAAAAAGAAAAGATTGTATCAGATTATCTAAAACTTATGATAGCTTAATGATTTTAGTTGCGGAGATAATAATTTTTTCTCGCAAAATTGTGCGAAGATTGTTAATGATAATTCTAGGTAATTTATTTGCTTCAAAAGGGAAAAACTTTATTTTCAATCCTTATGACAAGTTTTCTTATCAAAATATTTCAGTAGGGAGCGATGTTTTTATTGGGCAAGGCGCAAACTTTTCCTCCTCGGAAAGTGAAATTTTAATTGGTAGTAAAGTAATGTTTGGTCCAAATGTGACTATTATTACTGGTGATCATAATACTTCTGTGATAGGTGAGTATATGTTCGATGTAAAAAAGAAGCTTTCAGAAAATGATTTGCCGGTGATAATCGAAGACGATGTTTGGGTGGGTACAGGAGCAATAATTTTAAAAGGTGTTAGAATAGGTTCTGGTTCTATCATTGCTGCAGGTGCATTAATCCTAAAGGATGTGCCAAAGAATTCCATAGTCGGTGGAGTTCCAGCCAAAATTTTGCGAAACCGATTTAATGAAAATCAGTTAAGAGAACACAAAGAATTATTAAAATCTCGAGTAAGATAATGTTCTTAATTTTAGGGAAAAGGCCGTTGCCAATTGGAGGAGTTACAATTCATGTAGAACGATTACTTCATTATTTATCTGCAAATAATGTTTCGTTCGAATATTTGGATTTAAAAAAGAATTCAAAACAGCAGATTATTATGAATATTATTATGAAGAAAAATATTCATTTACACTCTTCCAATGTTTATTTGAGATTTCTACTTACCATTTTTGGTAAGCTTACATGTAAGAGAATTGATTTAACCCTCCATGGAGATTTAGGAAGGTATGAAAGCAAAATCAAAAATATTTTAGATTTACTAGCTATAAAATTGGCTAATAAGCCTGTGTTATTAAACAATTCTAGTTTTAACAAGGCATATAAACTGAATAAAAATGCTTTTCTAGGTTCTTCTTTTATTCCCCCTTTTTCGAATTCCCAAAATCTAGATGATAGTTTAATGCAAACTATCCATTTAATGAAAAAGAAGATTGACTTTTTATTTTGTACTAATGCATTCAACCTGGCGTATGATAAAAATGGGCAAGAAATCTATGGGATTTTCGAACTTATTGACATTTTTACTGAGCAATCAAAGTTGGGTTTAATAGTATCTGATCCCTCTGGGGCATATTTGAGGGAAATTAACCGAAAGGAATTTAACATTCCAGAAAATATAATCATTATTCCATTTCCGCATTCCTTTTATAGGATAATTGAACTTTGTGATGGTACAATACGAAATACTAGTACGGATGGAGATTCTATTTCTGTTAAAGAATCATTGTTTTTAGAGAAAAATACTTTTTGCACAAACGTGGTTTCCCGTCCGAAAGAGACTATAACATATAAAAAAGGAGAGTTAGATTCACTCCTGAAAAATTACTGTTCTGTAAGAAAAATGAATTTAAAAAGTACATTTAAAAAACAAGTAGAATCTTCATTATCTCAAGTTTTAGATTTATATATGAAATGAAACAAATCATACAAGACCTTAAACAAGGTAACACCATACTGGAAGAAGTACCTGCCCCTCAGGTTAAAGCTGGACAAATATTAATTAAAACCACCCGCAGCCTGATTTCTTTAGGAACTGAGCGGATGCTTGTTGAATTCGGGAAAGCGAATTTTATCGCAAAAGCAAGACAGCAGCCCGATAAAGTAAAGCAGGTGCTTGATAAGATGAAAACAGATGGGGTAATGCCAACGCTGGAAGCTGTTTTCAATAAGTTGAACCAGCCGTTGCCATTGGGATATTGTAATGTTGGAACTGTGGTAGCTGTTGGAAAAGGAGTTTCAGAATTCCAGGTGGGAGATCGCGTGGCTTCAAACGGAAATCATGCAGAATTTGTTTCAGTTCCAAAAAACCTCGTTGCAAAGGTGCCGGATAATGTAAGCGACGAAGAAGCAGCTTTTACCGTAATTGGAGCTATTGGACTTCAGGGAATAAGATTAATAAATCCCACTTTTGGGGAAACCATTGTTGTTACTGGTCTTGGATTAATAGGTTTGGTTACCTGCCAGTTGCTGCAAGCAAACGGTTGTAAAGTAATAGGACTGGATTTTGACCAGCAGAAAGTTGATCTTGCGAAAGCTAAAGGAGTTACAGCTATCAATCCCGGAGCCGGTACAGATCCTGTAAAATTTGTACAGGAACTTACAGCTGGTGTTGGTGCAGACGGGGTAATCATCACCGCCTCTTCAAAAAGTAATGACATCATTCATCAGGCAGCCGAGATGAGTCGTAAAAAAGGACGCATTGTTCTGGTAGGGGTAATCGGTCTTGATATTCAGCGATCAGATTTCTTTGAAAAAGAATTAAGCTTTCAGGTTTCCTGTTCTTATGGTCCCGGCCGATATGATGACGATTATGAGCAAAAAGGAATAGACTATCCAATCGGCTACGTTCGCTGGACAGAAAAGCGAAATTTTGAAGCTATCCTTCAGGCGCTTTCCTTAAAACAGCTGGATGTACAGCCTCTTATAACAGAAAGAGTAAAGCTGGAAAATTTCAGCGAGATATATGGTGACATGAGGAAGCAGGGATCTATTGCTTCTATTTTGGAATTTCCGGAGGATGCTGTTCAAAATACCAAAGTAAAAGTTTCAGAAAAGACATTTAAAGCTTCAGAAGGAGTTTTCGGTATTATTGGTGCAGGAAACTTCACTTCCTCCACTATTATTCCCGGAATGAATGCAGCTGATGCCAATTTAAAATATATCGCCAGTGCCGGCGGACTTTCAGCTAAGACCCTGGCGAAAAAGGGAGATGTAAGCTATGCCAGTTCAGATTATAAGGAGATGCTGAGCGACGAGCAGGTAGATATGGTGATGATCACCACGCGACATAATCTTCATGCTTCTATGACAAAAGAAGCTTTGGAAGCAGGGAAACATGTTTTTGTGGAGAAACCACTTTGCTTAACCGTAGAGGAACTTGAAGATATTTCCAGGTTGGCAGAAGAAAAGAACAGAATGGTCGTGGTAGGTTTTAACCGTCGCTTCTCTCCGTTGGCTGTAAAGATGAAGAGTTTGTTGGGCGAAGGTCCAAAGAATATTGTAGCTACTATGAACGCAGGATTTATTCCCGGAGATGTCTGGATCCACGACCTTGAGGTTGGTGGTGGAAGGATCATTGGAGAAGCCTGCCACTATATCGACCTTTGTACTTATCTGGCAGGAAGTAAAGTGGTCTCTGTATGTATGAATGCTTTGGGAACAGATCCTGAAGAGAATACCGACAATGCTTCTATTCTATTGAAATACGAGAATGGAACAAATGCTGTAATCAACTATTTTGCCAACGGCAGCAAGTCTTATTCAAAAGAACGGATTGAAGCTTACAGTCAGGAACGTACTTTAGTACTGGATAACTGGAGAAGTTTGAAAGGATATGGAGTAAAAGGTTTTTCTGGTATGAAAACCAAACAAGACAAAGGACATAAAGCACAATTCGAATTACTGGTTGATTCCCTGAAAAAAGGAGGAAAAGCTATCGTTCCTTTCGAGGAAACTTACAATACAACTTTGGCTTCTTTTGCAGCCATAGAAAGTTTGAAACAGGGGAAATGGATCAACCTCAACTCCTTTAATTCTGAAAATAAAGTTTCTAGAGAGACAGTGGTTTCTGAACTTGTATAAAGGTTCTGGTGGTAAACAAGATCCCTCTTTATTTTGATACACTAAGACGTGTAAAGCCTACCCAGCTTTACCATCAGGTCTATTATAGGTTAAAAACCCGTTTTTATAAATCGGCATATAATGAAAAACCTTCAAGAGTAGCTAAGCTCGAATTCAAACAGGGAATTCTTTATCCAATCTCTTATAGTAAGGAGGACACTTTTTCTTTTCTTAATCTTGAAAAGGAATTTTCCGGAATTGACTGGAACTTTAGCGATTATGGAAAGCTTTGGACTTATAACCTTAATTACTTCGAATTCCTCCACCAGGATGGAATGACAAAAGAAGAAGGACTAAGACTGATACGAGAATACATTTCCAGTGGTAATTCTTTAAAAGATGGTTTCGAGCCTTATCCTATCTCATTACGAGGAATTAACTGGATTAAATTTTTATTAGGGAATGAGATTCAGGATGAGGAGATCAGCACCTTTTTATATAAAGATTACCTTCGACTTTCTCACAACCTGGAGTATCATTTATTAGCGAATCATTTGCTGGAAAATGGTTTCTCTTTATTATTTGGCGCATATTATTTTCAAAATGATCACCTATATACAAAGGCAAAAAAGATTCTTGTTCAGCAGTTAAAAGAGCAGATTTTGCCGGATGGAGCTCATTATGAATTGAGCCCCATGTACCACCAGACCATTCTGCACAGGATCCTGGATTCTATAAACCTGGTAAAGAATAATCACTGGAAAAAGAAAGAACTTCTTTCGTTACTTCAGAAAAAGGCAGAATTGATGCTCGGTTGGCTGGAGGAAATCTCCTTCAACAATGGAGAAATCCCAAAGCTAAATGATTCATCATTCGGTATTGCTCCCACAACAGGAGAGCTACAAGAATATGCAGCCCAACTGGGAATAGGAACAAAGAAAGTTAATTTAAAAGAATGCGGTTACAGAAGGTTCAACTCCAAGGATCTTGAAGTAGTAATCGATGTGGGGCAAATATCACCAAAATATCAACCCGGACATTCTCACGCTGATAGTCTCCAGTTTGTTTTAAACTATAAAAACAGGCCTGTTATTGTTGATAAAGGAATTAGTACTTATGAAAAAAATGAACGACGGCATTTGGAACGCTCTACGACTTCCCATAACACGGTAGCAGTAAACAATAAAAACTCCTCTGAAGTTTGGGGAGGTTTCAGGGTGGCGCGAAGAGCAAAAGTTTCAGTTTTATTGGATTCACCAAATAAAGTGGAAGCCTCACATGATGGTTACCGAAAATTCGGAGTGAATCATCAAAGAAAATTCTTGTTAGAGGAGAGCAGCTTTAAAATAGAAGATATTATAATAGCCAAGCAACCAGAATATGAAGCAACAGGTCATATACATTTTCACCCTAATGTCCAGGTGGAATTATTTGGTAAAAACCTGTACATCAACAAGGAGCTGAAGATTGATTTTTCAGGAATTGAAAAGCTAGAAATCCATAATTATCTCTTTGCAGCAGGATTCAACAAACTGGTGACGGCAACCAAAATTACATATCAATTCCAGGACCAAGCGGAATTTGTTATAAAATCGCTTTTTCTTGACACATCATCGGCTACTATTATAGATGAAAATACAACATCTGTATTTAATTAGCTTGACTCTTCAGACATTCAGATCCCAACGTAAAAATAGTTCTCGACTAAGCCTGTCCTGAGCTTTTCGTCGAAGGGCTCGAACTGCCATAATAAATAATATGAAATTACTCTTTTTAAGCGATAATTTCCCACCGGAAGTTAATGCCCCCGCCAACAGAACTTATGAACATTGTAAGGAATGGGTGAAAGATGGTGTTGATGTTACCGTCATCACCTGTGCCCCCAATTTCCCTAAAGGAAAAGTTTTTGTCGGATATAAAAATAAACTGTACCAGACAGAGAATATTGATGGGATCAAAGTAATTCGGGTCTGGAGTTATATCATTGCCAACGAAGGATTTGTTAAACGGATCCTGGATTATATCAGCTTTGCAGTCATGGCTTTCTTTGCCGGCTTATTTGTGAAAACAGATCTTATAGTGGCGACTTCCCCACAATTTTTTACGGCAGTTGCCGGTAGAATGCTCTCGTTCTTAAAAAAAAAAAAATGGGTCTTTGAAGTCCGGGACCTTTGGCCGGAATCTATTATAGCTGTTGGCGCGATGAAACGGAACAGAGCGATCCGGTTTTTTGAATGGCTGGAAAAAAGGTTATACTTATCAGCCGATCACATCATTGTGGTCACAGATACTTTCAAGAAAAAAATAATAGCAAGAGGGATTGATAAAGCGAAAATTTCCATCTTTAAAAACGGTGCAAATCTCGAGCTGTTCAAGCCACAGGGAAAGAAGATCGAACTGGAAGAGAAACTCAAACTTCAAAACAAAACTGTCTTTGCCTATATAGGAACTCACGGAATGGCTCACGGCCTTAGCTTTATTCTTGATTCCATCAAACCTCTTGAAACTACACACCCCCACTTGGCATTCCTATTTATAGGAGACGGAGCCGAGAAAAAAAATCTTTTAAAACAAGCAGAAGACTTAAAACTTCAAAATGCAGTTTTTGTAGATTCTGTTGGTAAAAAAGAAGTGGTCGATTATCTGAGCTTGATGGATGTAGCTTTAGTAAATCTACGAAAGAGCGACACTTTTTTAACAGTAATTCCCTCCAAGATCTTTGAAGCTGCAGCAATGGAGAAACCAATATTACTTGGCCTTGAAGGAGAAACCAAAGGGATCATTGAGAATTATAATGCCGGTGTTTGCTTCAGGCCCGAAGATCAGAATTCTTTTTATGAAGCAATAAGAACTATTACAATAAAAGAAAAATATCAGGCAAGTTTAGAAGGAACAAAGCTTTTACTCAAAGATTTTGACCGGAGCAAAATAGCTAAAAAAATGCTTCAATGCCTTAGAGAAGTTCAATCCGGTGCTTCTGTTCAATCTAATGATGAAATTGTTATAAAGAATAAATCAGCATAGCCATGCCAAAAATTACCATTATCGCAGGAGCGCGTCCAAACTTTGTGAAGATTGCTCCAATTATTAAAGCTATTGAAAAAGCCAAAGTAGCAGGGGGAAAAATTCATTTTCGCCTGGTACACACCGGCCAGCATTACGATAAGAAGATGTCGGGTTCCTTTTTTAAGCAACTTGGGATTCCTGAGCCTCACGTCAACCTGGAAGCCGGTGGCGGTAGTCAGGCAGAGCAGACGGCCAATATCATGGTACGTTTTGAAAAAGAGCTAGAGGAAAACCCGGCAGATGTTGTTTTGGTTGTTGGGGATGTTACCTCGACTATGGCTTGCAGTATTGTTGCTAAGAAATTGAATACCCAGGTAGTGCACGTGGAAGCAGGAATAAGATCTTCAGATCAACGAATGCCTGAAGAAATTAACCGCATCGTAACTGATAGTATTACCGATCATTTCTTTACCACTTCTGAGATAGCAAATGTGAATCTAAGAAAAGGCGGGGTTGAGCAAGAACGGATCCATTTTGTAGGCAATACAATGATCGATACCCTGCTCTCCAATATGGAGCGCTTCATAGATCCTGAAATAAAGATAAGAGGAGAAGCCTTACAGGAAAAGCAATATTTTGTATTAACCCTGCATCGCCCTGCAAATGTTGATGAAGAAGAGAAACTTAAGGATATGATGCAAGCCATTATTGATGGCACCGGAGATCTTCCGGTGATCTTTCCGGTACACCCACGTACAGCAAAGATCCTTCAAAATTTAGGCATAGAACATCATAGGCTGCATTACGTGGAGCCACTCTCCTATCTTGAATTTAATTTTTTAGTAAAAAATGCAAAAGCGGTAATTACAGATTCAGGCGGAATTACAGAAGAAACCACTGTGATGGGAGTACCCTGTATGACCCTTCGTGACAATACAGAGCGCCCGGAGACAATTACCATGGGCACCAATGAGCTTGTGGGAACAGATCCCAAAAATCTTAAACCATACCTGGATAAATTAATGTCAGGGGAATGGAAAAAAGGAGGCGAGATCCCACTGTGGGATGGAAAGACTGCTGAGAGGATTGTAGAGAAACTGCTGGCAATTTATTAATCCCCCTATCCTCCCGAAATGAATCCGGGACAGGCTCCGAAGGGGGAACTTTTTATTCTGCACGTTACTCTTGACCACAATGATTCTACCTAGAGCCATTGTACACTATACTTTATACAATAATACTTTATACAATAATACCTTCAAAAAGATCATCCCTACCGGTCAAATATTCCTGAATCGATATTTTCAAACCATTGACGATTTTCGTCAGTTCGAGTGATACATAAATGCGCTAGCATTCATTCATAGTATCGAGAACACCAACCAAAATTATTTCAATTATGAACATTCTGGATCAAAACCTTGTCCTTGAATTTTTTCGTTCGCATTATGAAGTGTTTCTTGGCTGCCTTTTCTTAGGGACATTTGTGGTCACATTTTACCTCATCCCTAAAGTGCTATGGGTAAGCAAAGAAAAAAACCTAACCGCTGCTGTAGTAGGGCGTAGCTCTCATAAAATAGAAACGCCTTCTTTTGGTGGCGTGGCATTTTTCATCACCCTCATCCTGGTGCTGAGCCTTATACAAAGTATGCGGCTAAGTTATGTAGGGAACCATCTTATCGCCGCTATTACTGTGCTGTTTATGGTAGGATTAAAAGATGATTTAGTGGTTTCGACAGCACGGGTAAAACTGTTTGGGCAGATCACCGCTACCTGTTTTATTATTTTCTCTCCGGAGTTGCACCTCTCCAGCCTGGAAGGTTTTTGGGGGATCTACCAAATCCCGGAAGTAGCCGGATTGTTTATAAAAGCCTTTCTGGTAATCGCCCTCATCAATGCCTACAACCTCATCGATGGGATCGATGGGCTGGCTTCAATGGTCGGGATTGTGATAAGTGCCTGCTTTGCCATGGTATTTTATTCAACCAATCAGCCTTTTTATGCGATGGTAAGTCTCAGTATTACCGGGATTCTCAGTGCATTTTTACGTTTCAACTTTTCCCGGGGAAATCGTAAGATCTTCATGGGTGATTCGGGTTCCCTCGTGATAGGCCTCGTACTGGCATTTCTGGGAATCCGGGTCCTGGTGATGGAACCTTTTCTACCGCTTATGAAGGAAGGTCATGAACCTGCGAACAGATTATTATTTGTTGCCTGCGTGTTGTTTATCCCCATTTTTGATACCCTTAGGGTGATGATCATAAGGAAGCTTAGCGGTACCAGCCCTTTTTCTCCGGACAGGAATCATATACATCATGTACTACTCGACCTGGGCTTTACTCATAAAAAAGCCAGCCTTAGCCTGGCACTGTTTAACCTCATCGTAATTAGCATATACATTTATTTCTCAAACCTTCTTCCCCATTTGTGGCTAACTTTACTGGTCGTTTTTCTTTATGGCAGCAGCTTTTTTCTTTTTTACCGACTCAAAATTATGGGAGAGCGAAAAGCCATGACCTTTCATGCTTCAGGAAGCTACCCACACAAAGTAAAGCTACGGCCTGAAAAACAACAGAATGTATTGTAAGAAAAAACGTACATTGTGAAAAAAGCGTTGAAGGAAAAATTTTACATTTGTATCTTTTAAATCAGTTAAATCAATTAATTTCAAAAACCAATTATGAAAACCACATTTATTCAACCGGTGCGAAGAGCACTGTTCTTATCCACACTGGTAGCAGGATCATTTCTTTTATCGAACTGTAGTTCAGATGACGATGCTCCTGAGCCTGAGCCTACGGCACCCGATTTTGAAGAGGTGGCAGATTTGCCTCCTGTAGAAGATGAAGATCCACAGATCACCGAACCTGAAACCGGAAGCATAGAAGCATCTGAAGAAACCGAAAACATCGTGACCGATGTTTTGAACGCAGGAGATACCGGCAGCATTAGCGATGCTACCAAAGAATCCCTTAGAGAAGTAGGAGAATTCTCACAACAATTACCTGCCTCTGTACAGGAAAAGGCTGCAAACCTGGATGAAGCCGCTATTGACGCGATTCTAAATCAGGATGAAGAATTAGATGCCGATCTTGCTGCAGTAAGAGATCAATTGGAAGACCTTCCTGAAGAAATTTCTAAATTACTTCCTGAAATTAATTTCACTGCAGATCTTGAAGCCCTGAAAGCAATGGGTACCAAAACCTCAGGCAACAAAACCAACGATTTTGGAGATTTAGATCCTGTATCTCAGGTAACCGGATCTTGTGGAGAATTAACGAGGGCTGCATATGATGATAAAATAGCAGACCTTACTGCACAAATGGAAACCAACCTAAGCACGATTGAAGCTAATTATACTAGAAGGTTAGGTGAGGCAGATGCCCGTTATGATGATAGACTTGAGACGCAGGAAGAACATTATGCTACCAATAAAAGCGATATAAAAGCGACGCTTACAGACATTCTTGCTGCTGCGGAAAAAGCTACCAGTATTGGTGAAACAGCACTGGCTACACAACTTAAACAACTCACCCTGCTATATGCTCTTGACGCAAGAGCTGCTTTAGAAGAATGGAACGTTCTTGTATTAGAACTTCTGGACAACCGTATGGAAGCTGAAAAAGCAACCGCCCTTGAAATAAAGGAAACAAAAGAGGACCAGGTAGCTGCCGACTTTGAAACATCAAAAGACCAGGCTGACGAAATCCTGAATGAAGGCCTGGCCAACTGTCACAACCAGGGTTCTGGAAATTAATCCTGCCTGTACATTTCTTTTTATATTAAAAAGAAAGGCTTTTATATGAATAAGATAAACCTTTACCTGTTCCTGCTGGCCATTTTATTAACAAAGCCGGTGTTGGGACAGGTAAATTTTTTTGGAAAGCCCGGGCTGCTGGCAATTCCCTCTGCAGATTGGAATGAGGAACAACCGCTGGGATTTAGCTTTGCCTATCTGCCACGTGAATTTTCTCTTTTTCAAACAAACACCAACAACAATACCCTGAACATGTATAGTGTTAGAATGGGAATTACCTCCTTTATGGAGATGAACCTGAGTATTGCCTACAGACCCTTATTAAAAGACAAAATAGGAATTGGGGATCGTCAACTGGATTTTCGGTTTAAATTGCTACGGGAAACTACTTTTCTGCCTTCCCTTGTTTTAGGTATAACCCCGCCGGGATCTGTGTCTCCTGTCATGTCACATGACTACCTGGTGGCTACTAAGAACTTCCACACCGGCATCGGTACGCTGAAATTAACCGGGGGTTACGGCTCACCCTATGTATTCATTAGAAATAAAAAAAGCAAAAACATTTTCGATATAGAGATCAGGCAAAAACATGATTTTTATAACAAATTATATCTCACCGGATTTTTTGGTGGTATTACCTACTCCCTTGTTGATTTTGGAGGAATCATGGTGGAACACGATACCAATACCCTAAATGCAGGTGTTTATGTGAAAATATGGGACAGGCTTTACCTGCAGGGCTACACCTTTGAAGGAAAGGAACTTGCTTTCCAGGTTTCTTCCCACTTTAATCTTGATTTTGCCCCACGGGCTTTAAGAAAATATGAGAAAAGTCTGGATTAATATCATTTTTTATCTGGCAGCTGGTCTCCTACAGGCACAGGAACTACGGCAGACCCTTTTCGATGCAGGTTTTGAGAATGTCCAGGTTAAGGAACAGGACGATAGCCTGAAAGTATTCTTTGAGCACAGGGAATTCCGAAATCCTTATCACTCCATGCGATTTGCTAATTTGTTGCTGCAGCATTCCGGTTTTTTGGAAAAACCGCTTGTATGGATTCCTCTTTATCACAACACCCCAATTGGGAGCTATACGGCAGGAGATTTCAGTTTTAAAGAATTATCTGCCAACGATCGGAAATTCTTCAGGAAGGAGAACCATTTTTTCAGGGATTATCGATTCCATTTGCGGGTGCATCCTGAAGTTTCGGCCAGGTTTGGTTACTATTCGCATCCTTTTCAAACAAAATTTAATCTTATCCTGGACAGCAGAATTTATGTTGCCCCCGGTTTAAGCCTGCAGAGCGGAATTGCCATTCCTGTTGAAAATTCCCTTGACAATCAATCCATGAAGCTTAGGGCAGCACCTTCCATGCTGCATTATTTTGCACAACCTTTTAATAGACATTTTATTGGTTTGAGTCTGGGTAGTTTCTACTATGACCGATATGGAGTAGATTTTGAATACAGGTATGCTCCCATGGAGCAGGCCTGGAGCTTTGGATTTCAAACATCACTAACGGGCTTTTACTGGCTTCACGGTACCAGTGTATATTCCGAACAGATGAATAACCTGCTGGCCATAGCAGATGTCGAATATCGTTTGCCTATGGAAAATTTAAGTGTCCAATTAAGTGCCGGTCAATTTCTGTTTGAAGACAGGGGAGCCAGGCTGGATCTAATAAAGCAATTTGGAACGGTTGACCTGGGATTGCATGTCGCTTCCACAGAGGCAGGTTTCTCGGGAGGTTTTCAATTCGCATTCTCCCTTTGGCCCGGCAGCTTCTACAGAAACAAACATGTAGAACTGCGTACTACCGAAGAGTTCCGGTGGGAATACAGCTATAACAATGAAGATCCCGTTGCCCGTAATTTCCGGCTCGGGATGCCAAGGTTGCCCGATTTGCTAAGACAATACAAAGAAGGTTTTCTAAAAAGTTTATAACTAAAGATGATTTAATCATGAACCTCCATTAAAAAATTTTCAAGAGATCAAGGCTTGATCCTCCATTAGCTCCCCAAAACTATCCTTGCACTTCAGAATAAATAAACTCAACTCTTTTCTTTTAAAAACCATGAGGTGTTACTAAACGACCTAATGCGTTCTCTTGAATACAGATCTTGTGCAGTATAATTTTCAAGGTTTCAACCTGCTGAAATATTGTTTCTTCTGAATTTAAATAAAGGATGAATAGCGCACGTCCCCTTCGGGATATATCATAAACAGCCATAGTTTTAAAGACAAAGTTTAAAGCATCAAATACCCCAAATTTTAACGCAACGAACCATTGTTAAACAAATCTTAATATGGTAGTTTTGCAAGCATTACAAATATTATGAAAATAAGATTTCGCCCCCTTATCCTACTGGCAGTATCTGCCCTGATTTTAGGCTCTTGTGTATCTCGCAAGAAGATAGCCTATTTCCAAAATATGCCGGAACTTCAAAGCACTATTGATGCTGCTAAAACAAATCTTAAAATCCAGCCGAATGACCTGCTCACCATTACGGTTTCGGCTGCAAATATAGAAGCTGTGCAGCCTTTTAACCTCCCGGTGACCTCTGCCCCAAGAATTGGAGATATGGGTATTCAGGGTAACATGCAGCTACAGAGTTACCTGGTAGACAGCGATGGGAATATAGAATTTCCGGTACTGGGAACAGTCCATGTAGCAGGACTTACCAGACAGGAGCTGGTAGAGAAATTCAAGACAGAAATTTCCAGGTATGTACAAAACCCAATTATCAACATCAAACTGGTCAACTTCCAGGTTACCGTACTGGGAGAAGTGAACCGCCCCGGCACCTTTACGGTACCCGATGAGCGTATTAGTCTTTCCAAAGCATTGGGAATGGCAGGAGATCTTACCATCTACGGCCGCAGGGATAATATCATGATCTTACGGGAAACAGGGGACACTAAGGAATACGAATATGTGGATCTTACCCAAAGCGACTTTTTAAATTCCGAATACTACTACCTGCATCAAAATGACGTGGTGTATATTGAACCAAATCAGGCCCAGATGCAGGGAGCCAGTTATAACAGGAATGCCTCTGTTTATATCTCCATTGCTTCTGTATTAATTTCTCTTGCAATCCTACTTACAAACTAGTTATGTCACAAAACCCTACCCAAACCCGTCCCCGTCCACAGGAAGAAGAAATTAACCTACGGGAGGAGTTGTCGAAATACCTGCGCCACTGGCCCTGGTTTGTAGCGGGAGTTATCATCTGCCTTTTTGGTGCTTTTATGTACCTACGCTATACTACTCCTATCTATAACACCAAAGCCACCGTAATTATTAAGGATGAAAAGAACGGCAATATGCCTTCGGAAATGTCGGCGTTTGCAGACCTTGGAATGCTGGGCAGCATGGGAACGAATTCCATTGAAAATGAGATTGGAATCCTTCGTTCTGAGCGCTTAATGACCAACGTTGCCAGAGAGCTAAATCTCCACATCCGGTACTTTAAAAAAGGAGAGGTTCGTACCACAGAACTGTTTGCCAATAAACCTTTTAAAGTGCAGATCCTTGCTTTTGATGCAAAACGTTTTGCTGAAATTGAGGAAAAGGAACCTTTGATTTTTACAATTACTTCAGATTCCACTTATACGGTGGAAATGGAAGCCTCTGGTTTCAGTAAAAAAATGAATTTCGGAGAAGCTTTAAACATACCGTATGCACAGCTCTCTGTGACGCCGGTCTTTGAAAATACTTCTGCAATAACCGTGGGAGAACCTGTTGAAGTTAGTATTACTACCTTAGACAAAGCTGCTATTGCTTATCAACAAAAAATCCAGGTAAACCTCACAGATAAAAATTCAAGTCTTATCGAGATAAGCCTTCAGGATCCTGTAAAGGAAAAAGCCCGGCAAATCGTGGACCAGTTGATCTTTGAATATAATCAACAAGCCATTGCCGATAAAAATCTGGTTTCTTTAAATACCGCCAATTTTATTGAAGACAGGCTGGAGATTATTACCCGCGAACTGGATTCAGTAGAAACTGGTAAGGAAGAGTTCAAAAAAGAGAATCAGCTAACAGACATTGAAGAAGAATCAAAGGTGTTTATAGAAAATGCCAATGACTTCAGGAACAGGCAACTCGAAGTAGAAACCCAACTGGAACTGGCAAATACAATGATCGACTACCTGAAATCTGACAATGAAGGATTGCTACCCGCCAACCTTGGTTTCCGGGAAGAGGGTGTGACCAATGTTATTCAGTCATATAACCAACTGGTGCTGGAAAGAGACAGAATCCTTGCCGGCTCCACTCAGGACAACCCTATTATTGTTAACCTCAACAACCAGATACAGCAAATCAAGGCAAATGTACTGCAGAGTCTAAATAATATGCGCACATCTCTTCGTATTGCCCGTAATGATCTCAATGCACAGGAGGCGAAAATTGATGCGCAGATTGCTGGCGTACCCTCCAAAGAAAAACAGTTCCGGAATATTGAGCGCCAGCAGAATATCAAAGAAGCCCTGTACCTTTACCTGCTGCAAAAGCGTGAAGAAACTTCTCTTTCCCTGGCGGTAACTGCACCCAAAGCCAAGATCGTGGATGTGGCAAGGAGCTCTGAAGAACCTGTATCACCCAAGACAAAGATCATTTATCTTGCAGCGCTCATTCTAGGTTTAATTATACCTTTCCTTATAATTTATCTAAAAAACCTGCTTAACAACAAGGTGCACAGCCGTAATGATATTGAGAATATACATGCAGGTATCCCTATTCTTGGGGAAATCCCAAGACTTGGAAAAAACACCACTGAGTTAATCCAGGAAAATGACCGCTCCATTCTGGCAGAATCTTTTAGGGTCCTTCATAACAATTTACGTTATTTATTGCTTAACACCCAGGCAAAGACCGGGGGTAATACTATCCTGGTTACCTCGTCTATTAAAGGGGAAGGAAAAACATTTACTGCATTTAATCTAGCGGTAACCCTTGCCAATAACAACAACAAAGTGCTGATTGTAGGAGGGGATTTAAGAAACCCACAACTTCAGCGGTTTGAGCAGGAAAGCAAAAGATACCAGGGAGTGAGTGACTATCTTATTAGTGATGAAGTAAAGCTTACTGCACTTATCAAAAAATCTACGCTCCACAAGAACCTCGATCTGCTTGCCTCGGGAAGCATTCCTCCTAACCCATCTGAACTTCTGGGAAGGGAAAAAACAAGAAAAATGTTTGAAGAGCTTGAAACCATGTATGATTATGTAGTTATTGATACGGCTCCTTCAATGCTTATTGTGGATACATTCCTTATTAATCAATATGCCGATTTAACTCTGTACGTAGTGCGCGCAGGTTTAACAGAGAAGGATTTATTACATTTCCCTGTTGATGCTATAAACGAAGGAAAGCTAAAAAATCTCGGATTTGTAATTAATGATGTAGATTCAGCAAATTACGGATATGGAAATAAATATGGATACGCATACGGGCAGGAACAGGCAGGTTTTTGGAAACGCCTGAAAAACAGAGCTGCTATTTGGTAGCGTAATCTCTGTAAATTCCTGGCTGTGAGCTATCAGTTCTCATAAGTCAGTTTAGAATTTTCAATTGAACCATGAGGTGAACAAAGAAATCCACTCTTTTACATGTAAAGGAGTGGATTTTTTGATTTGTAACGATCTGCTTTTTCCCGTTGACAGCCCCGAGTCCGCTCCTTTTTCACGACGGTTATTAACGGAATCTCCCTGTCCTGTCACACTGGGCCCGCCCTTTTTTCGTAGCGGAATAGTAGAATTGTAAAACAGAGTACACTCCATAGCAACCTGCACTGGTTTCCATAAGTGCTTCGACGAATCTCCTGCGGCGGCTCCAATGAGATATACCATACCTCTTCTTTTCAGGCGAGAGCCTTTAGCTCCAGCTATTTGAAACCGTCCTATCCTATCAATTAACTTCAAAAAGATAAACCTCAACGGAATTAACACAATATTCACAACACACCCAATTCAAGAGCCTCATCGCCAGCACCTAATTTCAAGGCACCCAATTTTTTAACAACTTAAGCAATAAATTTCCCTTCAAATAGTTTCTTAAAGAAAAGTGAAAATTTATATTTGCGCCTCAGCAGAAGGCTGCAAATTTCAACTAATTAGCAGTATCGGGGAATTTGAAAATGGGACTCACGGCGGCGGAGCCGTGAAAAAAAACACCATCCCCAATACAAAAACTAGCCCCAGAAAACTTTAAAGCCTTTAACCATCAGAAAACCAGCCTTAGCAGGCATTTTCAGAATTTGAAAGACAGCCATTCATCACAAGCCTTTTGGGTAGTCATTGCCAGTTTAAGCTCTGTAAGTATTGCAATAGTGAGTGCTGCAATCCTGTCTAGATATTTCGGAAAAGAAGAATATGGTACTTATAAACAAATCATCTATGTTTATAATACTCTCCTGGTAATCTTTACTGCCGGGTTGCCAAAGGTCTTTGGCTATTATTTGCCCCGGTTTAATCTTTCCCAGGGTAAATCCGTAGTAAAAAAGATTAACCGTTTTCTGTTTCTAACGGGTTTTCTGTTTTCTGCATCCCTGTATTTTGCCGCACCTGTAATAAGCAGATTATTAAAAAACCCAGAGCTTACCGAAGGTTTACAGTTGTTCTCCCTGGTCCCGGTAATGCTGGTGCCAACTCTGGGAATAGAAGGAATTTTTGCTGCATACAGAAAAACGAGGTTTATTGCCCTTTACAATACACTATCCCGCCTGTTAATGCTAATTTGTATAGTGGTTCCGGTTATCTTTTTCAATGGAGGTATAATGGCCGCGGTTTATGGATGGGTTTGTGCTTCCTTTATTACCCTCACACTGGCGCTCTTCTTTAAACAAATTCCCTTTAAAAATATTACTCCTGAAAAAGCTGACATTTCCTCCAAAGAAATATTCGCTTACAGTTTCCCAATAGCCCTGGCCAGTTTATGGGGAATTCTCATTAAAGCTGCCGACCAGTTCTATATAAGCAGGTATTTTGGAGCTGGCACCTTTGCTGAATTTTCCAATGGATTTATAGAACTACCCCTCGTAGGAATGGTAACCTCAGCTACCTCTGTGGTACTCATGCCGGTTTTTTCGAAGATCGTACACGAAGAGGGGAACAAGAAAGAAATGATCAGGGTCTGGAAAAGTGCATTATATAAGTCGGCCATTCTTATTTACCCTTTCGTAATCTTCTTTCTGTTTTTCGCCAACGAGATCATGATTCTCTTATATTCTGAAGCTTATAAAGGTTCGGGCATTTACTTCCAGGTTAATATGTTTCTGAATATTTTTAATATTATCCTGTTTGCTCCCTTACTTTTTGCTATGGGAAAAACCCGGTTTTACGCACGTATGCACATGTGGCTGGCACTAGTAATTTGGGTGGCGGGATATTTTGTAATCCAGTGGTTTAACTCCCCTGTTGCCATTGCAATTCTTTCTGTGGCCCTTGCAATTTTCAAGATTAATATTTTCTTATATTTTATCGCAAAGTTCCTGGGGATAAAAGTTAGAGATCTGGTACCGGTAAGATCTATTATGCGCATCCTTGCCCATACAACCTTATGCATACTAAGTGTATATTTTGCTTTAAGCTTTTTTAGCTGGAACTCTATAATAATGAAGGTTCTGGCACATGGCATCCTTTACGGCATGTTACTCTTGTTATCCTCGAGTCTATTCCGGCTAAACTACATTCAGTTTGCCAAACCTCTGCTGCAAAAGTTTTCAAAATAACCACTTCAGAAGTTGACGTTTTTTTTACTTCTGAAAATTTAAAACAATGGCTCGGGAAGGTTTTCCCAAGAATAGTAACCATCAATAAATATGATAGCTCAAAATTACTTTTCCCATCCAACAGCTGTAATTGATGAAGGTTGTGAGATCGCAGAAGATGTGAAAATATGGCATTTCTCTCATATCATGCCCCACTGCAAAATAGGAAGCAGGTGCAACATAGGTCAAAACGTAGTTATTTCTCCTTATGTAGTGCTGGGAACCAATGTAAAGATTCAGAACAATGTTTCAGTATATACCGGGGTAATTTGTGAAGATGATGTTTTTCTTGGACCTTCAATGGTTTTCACTAACATCATCAACCCCAGGAGCGCTATAAACCGCAAATCGGAATACCAGTGTACCCACGTTAGGAAAGGAGCTTCTATAGGGGCTAATGCGACCATCATCTGCGGAAATGAGATAGGAAAATACGCCATGGTAGGTGCTGGTGCTGTGATTACGAAACCTGTACCAGATTATGCCCTTGTTATTGGAAATCCGGCAAGACAGACTGGCTGGGTAAGCGAATATGGACATAAACTAAATTTTGGAAACGATGGCATTGCAACCTGCCCGGAAACCGGTGAAGTATATACATTAACACATAACAAGGTAGAAAAATCAGATATCTGAACTCACCCAGCTATTACCTCTCACTAAATCACGATTAACCAACCCACGATGAGCTTTACCACCTTAAATAAAAAAATAATTTCTTCGAGGAATGTTCCTTTTATTTCACCAAAAATAGAACTCACTGAAGATGAGATCAGTCAGGTCTCTAATCTTAAAAATATTTATCAAATGAAAAATTTCGCCCTGATAGGAGCAGCAGGTTATATTGCGCCCAGGCATCTTCAGGCAATTAAAGCAACCAATAACAACCTGATTGCTGCACTGGATAAATTTGACTCTGTAGGCATTATAGACAGTTATTTTCCCGATGCAGATTTCTTTGTTGAATTTGAGAGATTTGATCGCCACATAGAAATGATTAGCAGAGAAAAAAATGTACAGCTGGATTATGTAAGCATCTGTACTCCTAATTATTTACACGATTCCCACATACGTATGGCGTTAAGAAGAGGAGCAGATGCTATTTGTGAAAAACCCCTGGTGCTTAATCCCTGGAATCTTGATGGTCTTGCTGCAATCGAAAAGGAAACCGGCAACAAGATCAACTCTATTCTCCAGCTAAGACTACATCCTTCCATTATAGCGCTAAAAGACCAGGTTATGAATGGACCAAGGGATAAGATTTATGACGTAGACCTCACTTATTTAACCTCCCGGGGTCACTGGTATTATGCTTCCTGGAAAGGAGACCGTGAGAAATCTGGCGGAATTGCCACAAATATTGGGGTCCATTTTTACGACATGCTTTCCTGGATATTTGGAGACTTACAAAAAAACGTGGTACATGAGCACACGCATGATCGTGCAGCGGGTTACCTCGAATATAAACAAGCCAGAGTCCGGTGGTTCCTCTCCATCAACTATGACACTATCCCTGCAGAAATAAGAAACACCGGCCAACGTACCTACAGATCGATAAAAGTGGATGGAAATGAAATTGAATTTAGTAACGGATTCACAGATCTACACATAACCAGTTATAAGGAAATCCTTAAAGGAAACGGATTTGGACTGGAAGATTCAAAACCCTCCATCGAGTTGGTTCACGACATAAGAAATGCAGCTATCACTTCTTTAAAAGGGGATTACCACCCTTTCGTAAAACTGCCACATTCCAAACATCCCTTTGTATCATCCTAAAGTGTAACCTCAATTTTTTTTAGAATTCATGATTTTTCCAGGAGGTTTTAAGACTTTCATACCAGTTAAAAGGAACGGGTACTATCACCGCAATCTTCCATAACAGCTAGCCATGTCTACAAAAAAAATACAGGATCAGACCAATTTCCTAAAGGTCTTTGGCATAGCTATCCTATTTTACCTATTCTTTGGAGTATATAACCTCAAGGCCATGGGTCTTGACCGTTATATTTACCTCATGAACCTGGTCGCACTTTTAAGCATATACTCGGCTATTTTTGTTTTCATAAGATCGGAAGTCGTCAAAGTGAAGCCGCTGATCCTGACTACTTTTGGTATTTCACTGGTTTTTACGATTACTAACATTATTCTTTACAAGGAATTTTCAACAGCAATTTTTGAATATACCGGTTCAGATTCGGTATTTTACCATGAAACGGCAGCCTTTCTATCAAACGGAAACATTGCAACAAACCTGGACAATTTTTTAAGACTCACAAGATTCGGATATGATGATAGTGGTTTCCTGCTATACCTGGCTGTTATCTACAAAATCTTTGAGGAACCTCTTATTGTACGGCTTTTTAATGTCCTCATAAATTCAGCCACCGTTTATTTTCTTTACAGAATTGCCCGTCAATTTCTGCCGCAGAAGTTATCCATCCTCAGTGCACTGATATTCGGGATATCTTCTTTTAGCATTTACTACCAGTCCAGCGGATTAAAAGAGACATTGATGCTGTTTATCATCACCCTTAACTTTTTCTCCTGGTACAGGATGAGGAAGCCGGGTAACAAAAAATATGTAATTCTATTCCTGGCCACCCTTGTTTCGATCCTTTTCTTTAGAACGGTACTGGTTGCTTTTCTCGCCTGCAGCTACGGAGCCTCTTTTTTCTTTAAAATAAAAAGTAATGTTCTCAGAGTCCTTTTTGCTATTGTGCTCCTGGCAATATTTTTAGGAAGTATCCTATACCTGGAGCTTATTAACGTAGAACGTTATCTCAACGCCACCAATATGGCCACCACGGATAGGGAGACTCATTCCGCCAGCATATTCAACCGAATGGCTGCTGTCCTTGCCGGGATTTTTGGGCCTTTTCCGTCTTTTATTCCGTTAGGCGATAACAGGGATACCGTTATGCATGCCCCCAGTCTTATCCTGAAGGTATTTTTGAGCCCCTATTTTTTTTACGCCATTTATATAGCTTTGAAGAATAAGTTCAGGGAACTTTACCCCATGTTATTATTTTCCCTCTGCCACATTATAAGTCTATCATACCTGGTGCACACCTTTAAACTAAGAAATCAGTTTCCGCATCTTCCTTTTTTCATCCTTTGTGCACTGGTTGGTTACTACTATCTACATAATTTAGAAACCAAATCAAGTAAAAGGAACCTTATAGGAGCCATGCATATAATTTTGATTCCGATTATTTTCTTCTGGAACTATTTAAGAATATGAAAACCAACATTAAAAAAGTCGCTATTGTTTATCCCTATCTCCCGGCTTATCGAATTCCTTTTTTTGAAAAGCTTGAAAGAGAATTGGAGGAACATGGTATTGAGCTAACAATTTATTCCGGTACCAATCTGGGGCAGAAGAAGGTAAAAGAAATTTCTTCCTCAAGCCTGAAGATAAGCAAACAGCAAAGAGCAGGATTTTCCATTAACAAGTTCCAGGTTCAGTGGCAAAAGGGTTTGCTTCGTGAGGTTTCCAGGGACAATCCTTCAATGTTCATTTTTATGTATAACGCCGGAATTTTAAATTATTCCCTGTTAATGCTAAGCTTGTCCCTGCATAAAATACCATTCTATATCTGGACCTCCGGGCATAAAAGGTTCGGTCTCTCCACCTCTCAACACAAAATAAAAGACCGCTTTAAATCGATGGGGATCAACAGGGCTTCCGGAATTATTTCATATAGCTCCTACTATAAAAACCAGCTCGAAGAAAGCGGCTACAGTCCAGAGAAAATATTTGTCGCCCAAAATACTGTTAACGTCGAAAATATTATCCAAAAATATCCCTTTTCAGAAATAAAAAGAACTTATGAAACGGTGAAATTTCTTTTTGTAGGGAATGTGATCGAAACAAAAAGCATCGATAAGGCACTGCACTGCTTTAAAAAGATCAAAGAGCAGGGATACAATTTTCAATTTGATGTGGTAGGAGAAGGATATCATTTACAGACTCTAAAAGCACTATCTGCAAAACTAGGGCTTCAGGAGCAGGTGAATTTTCACGGCGCAAAATATGGAGAGGATGCAGCTGCCTTCTTCCTTATTTCGAATGTTTTCTTGCTACCAGGGACTGGCGGACTTGCCATTAATGAAGCCATGGCTTATGGACTTCCCATTATAACCACCCCGGGTGACGGAACCGCTCATGACCTCGTGAACAAGAACGGATTCTTACTGGACTTCAACTTCCCTCCCGAACAATTGGAAGATGCTATTTTCTTCTTTCTTAAAGCAAAACCCCAGGAGTTCAGGAAAATGGAAGAACAGAGCGTGCATCTCATTAAATCCCATTTCCTGCAGGCTAACATGGTAAAAGGTTTTATGGCTCCCATTCTTAAAGAATTGAAAACTTGAGGGTATTTATAGATATAGGGCATCCTGCCCACGTTCATTATTTCAAGAATCTCATCTTCAAATTTCAACGGGAGGAGATCCCTTTCCTGGTTACCGCCCGCAACAAAGAGGTAGCTCACAAGCTGCTGCAAGCGTATGGGATTCCATTTGCTTCCCGCGGAACAGGGAATGATGGTTTGCTAAAAAAGCTGTTTTACACAGTCGGGGCAGATCTCCAGCTTTTAAAACTTGCCCGCGAATTTAAACCTGATGTATTCCTGAGCTTTGCCTCCCCCTATGCTGCACATGTAGCAAAAATAATGGGAAAGAAACATATTGCCTTTGATGATACGGAAAATGCAACTCTCGCCCACAGGTTATACCGTCCCTTTACAGACGTTATCTACTCCCCTTCCAGCTATAGTGGGAAATATCATAAAAGACAGGTCTTCTTTAAAGGCTTTATGGAACTTTGTTACCTGCATCCAAAGGTCTTCACCCCAGACCCCTCTGCTCTAAAGCTTCTGGGACTAAAAAAGGGAGCTCCCTTTGTGATCCTGCGGTTTGTATCATGGAACGCGAATCATGACATTGGTCATGAAGGTTTGTCCCTACAGCATAAAATTAAAGTGGTAGAAGAATTATCTCATTTTGCCAGGGTGTTTATTACCTCAGAAAGTACACTTCCAGCCAATCTTGAACCATATCGAATTTCCATTCCCCCGGAAAAGATGCATGATATTTTAGCTTTTGCCAGTTTATTGTATGGAGAGAGTGCCACCATGGCTTCGGAATGTGCCATGCTAGGAGTACCATCCATTTATCACGACAATGTCGGCAGGGGTTACACCACCCAGCTGGAGAATGAATACGGATTGGTTTTTAACTTCGACGAATCTTCAACAGGAGAGAAAAAAGGATTACAAAAAGCCATACAGCTGATGAAAAATTATGACCGTAGTCTATTCCTGAAAAATAGAAATAAAATTTTACAGAATACCATTAATGTAAACGCACTCATGGAAGCCAGTATCGTTACTCCAAAAAATTCTTAAATAATAAAACTTTCAATGATGTTAACAGCAGAAATGCCTCCAACACTTAAGAATAATTCCAAATGAAAATAATTTCAGTGGTGGGCGCACGTCCCAATTTCATGAAAATAGCTCCCTTTATAAAAGCTATCAAAGACCACAATCTCCAGGCATCAGAAACTATAGATCATATTCTGGTACATACCGGGCAACATTATGATGACCGTATGTCCACTGCCTTTTTTGAAGCGCTCGAAATTCCACCGGCAGATATCAACCTGGAGATAGGATCTGGCAGCCATGCAGAGCAGGTGGGAAATACGATGATCGCATTTGAAAAGGTACTTCTAGAAGAAATGCCCGAGTGGGTTGTAGTGGTTGGAGATGTAAATGCCACCCTGGCTTGTTCTGTAGCAGCCAAGAAACTACATATTAAAGTTTGCCATATTGAAGCCGGCCTGCGCTCGGGGGATATCAAAATGCCTGAAGAAGTGAACCGACTGGTGACAGATCGACTATCGGACTTGTTGCTTACTCCCGACCGTATATCTATAGAAAACCTGAAGCAGGAAGGCACTTCCCCCGAAAGAATCTCTTTTGTGGGAAATATTATGATAGATACCCTGGAAACACACCGGGAAAGAGCTGCTGCATATAGCATCAATGAAATCATCGAAAACAACCAACTGGAAGGTTTTAAACGGGAAGTAGGGAATGAAGACTATGCAGTTGTCACCCTCCACCGTCCGTCTAATGTGGACGAAAAAGAAATTTTAATTCCTATTGTAAATTTCCTTCTGGAGGAGGTAACAACTGAAATGCCCATATTGTGGCCTGTTCACCCGAGAACCCGAAAAAACCTTGAAGATTTTGGACTTTGGGAAAAGATCAGTGAACACCCCGAGATGATCATGTTGCACCCTTTGGGCTATCATGAAATGCTCCGGTTAAATATGGAAGCAAAAATCATGATCACTGACAGTGGTGGCCTTCAGGAAGAATGCACCATTCTTGGAACACCATGTTTGACCCTCCGCTGGAACACCGAAAGGCCCATCACCTTAAAAGAACATGGGGGAGCCAGCGTATTGGTAGGCAACCATATTCAGAAGATTAGGGAAGAGTACCTAAAAACCCTTACTTCTGAAAAAAAGGTCGTGGTCCCGGAACTTTGGGATGGGAAAACCGCCCAAAGATGTTTAGATGCCATCCTGAATTTCCAAAGCGAATAAAACTTTTCAACATCATTCAACCAAAAATAACTTTTAGCATGTTTGCTTCCCGATTACCTCTGGAAAATTTAAGTGCTCCGGAAAAAATTCTTTTCGAGGGAATTGAAAAGGAGGTCATGGATTTTATTTCCAAGAAAATTTATTCTGAAGGAAATCCTTGTTTTATTTCATCTTTTGATTACAAAGAGATCGATTCACTTCAGGGAATATCCTCACCTCTTGTAAATGTTCATAAAGTAAATGACGCCCGATACCTGAACAAATTTTTTGAAACCATAAATGCTAAGCTTCCAGAGGGCGGAATTTTCGTCGGAAAGGTAGAGGAATATAATTCCAGGAAACTTCGCCTGGGGCAAAGAAACCCAAAAGCCCTGCTTTACATTACCCTGCCCGGAGACATTTTGTTCAATAGGGTTTTCCCCCGGCTAAAATCTACCAGAAAGATCTACTTTGCTTTAACAAAAGGCAAAGGAAGGGTGCTGAGCCGTGCTGAAACCTTCGGAAGACTGTATTCCTGCGGATTTGAGGTTATTGATGAAAAAGAAATCAATAATGAATTATACTTTATAGCGCAAAAAATCAAAGCACCTTATTTTGACACTTCCCCCAGCTACGGACCGTTTATAAAACTAAGGCGGGTAGGAAAGGATGGGAAACCTATTAACGTCTATAAGCTCAGAACCATGCATCCATTCTCGGAATATCTGCAGGAATTCATCTTTAAAAAAAATGAGCTGCAGGAAGGAGGAAAGTTCAAAAACGATTTCAGGATCTCCAGAGAAGGCAAAATCTTCAGAAAAATTTGGCTGGACGAACTCCCCATGATCATCAATCTAATCAGAGGAGAGATGAAGATCGTTGGAGTCCGTCCTTTGAGCACACAATATTTTAATCTCTATACCAAAGAACTACAGACCAAAAGAACAAAAACCAAACCTGGACTGCTTCCCCCTTTTTATGCAGACATGCCCAAAACGCTGGAGGAGATCATGGCTTCAGAAATGAAGTACCTCGAAGCTTATGAAAAAGCGCCTTTTCAAACAGACATGAAATACTTTTGGCTCGCGGTGAAAAGCATTTTATTTAAAGGAGCTCGCAGTAATTAGTTGATAACCAAATTCTGAAAAATTCGGAAGCCAAGGCTAGTAAACATCATCCATACAACTAAGTACAATAGTATTTATCAAAACTTTACAGGTTAAACAATCATCAAAACATAGAAAATCACTTTGAACCTTGGGGATCATTGGCTTCAGAATTAAGGAATAAGGTACGCCACTACCTTATGCTAATAGCCTAAATTTCAAACATGAACCTCAGTTTTTGAATCAGAATTCATGGACAAAAAGTATTGTTAACTATTTCTTAAAACACTATATTCGCGCCCACAAAAATTTCTCATGAACAGCAGTTTACGCCTTCCACTCCTTTTGGGATTCATTACCTTATTATTGTCCTCTTCCTGTGTTTCAAGAAAGAAGATGGCTTACTTTCAAAACCTCCCGGCTTTGCAGACGGAGGTCGATGCCTCCAGGACCAACCTGAAAATGAAACCAAATGACCTGTTAACTATCACCGTATCTGCCGCAAATATTGAAGCTGTACAGCCATTTAATCTGCCGGTCACCTCCGCTCCAAGATTGGGAGATGTTGGAGGAGTATCGGGAAATATGCAATTACAGAGCTACCTGGTTGACAGCGATGGGAATATCGAATTTCCTGTCCTTGGAACGGTTCAAGTTGCCGGACTAACACGACAGGAACTGGTAAGAAAATTTAAAGTAGAAATCTCCAGATATGTCCAGAACCCTATTATCAACATTAAACTGGTCAATTTTCAGGTAACTGTATTAGGGGAAGTCAATCAGCCGGGAACTTTTACGATACCCGATGAACGAATAAGCCTTTCCAAAGCCCTTGGGATAGCCGGAGATCTCACAATTTACGGTCGCAGGGATAACGTGATGATCCTTAGGGAAACGGGAGACACCAAAGAATATAAGTACGTGGATATCTCCAGAAGCGATTTCCTAAATTCAGAATATTATTATCTACAACAAAATGATGTGGTTTATATAGAACCTAACCAGGCCCAGATCCAGGGTGCAAGCTATAACAGGAATGCATCTGTGTACATCTCCATTGCCTCCGTTTTGATCTCCTTGGCCATTCTGCTTACAAATTAATACAATGTTACAGCACAGCAACACACCCCAACCTCATGAAGAGGAATTAGAACTCAATGAGCAATTTAGTACATACCTTAAACGCTGGCCATGGTTCCTAACCGGGCTGATTGTTTGTATCACTGCGGTTATCTTGTACCTGCAATATGCCACCCCCGTGTATCATACAGTAGCTACACTTATTATTAAGGATGAACAGGGAAGCAGCGGCGGGCCTTCTGAACTTGCGGCTTTTACAGATATGGGTGGGCTCTTTGGAGGAATGGGCACCAATTCCATTGAAAATGAACTGGGAATGTTTCGGTCCAAAAAACTTATTACCAGTGTAGTACGAGATTTAAACCTTAACATTCGTTACTTTCAGGCAGAAAGAATTCCTGAAAAAGAAGTATTTACTAAAAAACCTTTCTACCTACAGGTGCTGAATTTGGATGAGGCTGTTCTATCTCAGCTTATTGAGGAAGCAGAAGAAAATATTTCCTTATATATAAACCTTACCTCGAATACTACCTATACGATAGAAAACAGAGAGACAGGCTGGAGGAAAGAAATGGCCTTTGGAGAATCTTTAGATCTTCCCTATGCCAAAATTTCCGTAATGCCATTTACAGCAAATGAGTTCTCTCAACTAGGATATGAAGGCGCATTCAGAGTAGAGTTCTCAACCATTGAAGATGCTGCAACAGCGTATAGAAATGAAATCCAGGTAAATCTCACCGAAAAGAATTCAAGTCTGATTGAAATTAGCCTAAACGATCCTGTTAAAAATAAAGCGCAAAAAATTCTTGACCGATTGATTCATCAATACAATCTTGAAGCCATTGAAGATAAAAATTTAGTTTCCACCAATACTGCAGGATTTATTGAGGACCGTTTGCAGATCATTACCCAGGAACTGGATTCGGTAGAAAGCGGAAAAGAAAAATTTAAAAAAGAAAATCATTTGACAAACATTGAGGAGGAATCAAAGCTCTTCATCGAAAATGCCAGTGAATTCAGAAAGCGCCAGCTGGAGGTGGACACCCAACTGGAGCTGACGAACACCATGATAGATTATTTGAATAATAGTAATAAGGATGGATTGCTACCTTCCAATCTGGGTTTTCAGGAAGAAGGAGTTATTTCGGTCATACAGAGTTATAACGCTTTAGTTCTGGAGCGGGATAGGATAATGGCGGGATCAACTTCAGAGAACCCGGTCATTGTGAACTTGAACCACCAGATAGAACAAATTAAACAAAATGTGCTACAGAGTTTGCATAATCTACGCACCTCTTTGAAGATTTCCCAAAATGATTTAAACGTACAGGAAGCCGGTATAGATAGTAAGATAGCACAGGTACCTTCCAAAGAGAAGGAGTTTAGAAATATTGAGAGGCAGCAAAATATTAAAGAAGCACTTTACCTGTTTCTGCTGCAAAAACGGGAAGAAACTTCTTTATCTCTGGCTGTAACCGCTCCCAAAGCCAAAATAGTCGATGCGGCCTACAGTATAAAAGATCCTGTTTCGCCAAAGCCTGTCATTTTAATACTTGCAGCACTGATCCTGGGGATACTCGTTCCATTTCTAATTATTTACATAAGAAGCATTATGAATAATGCGATACAGGATAGAACCGATATAGAAAAAATAACCCGAGATATACCAATTGTTGGAGAAATTCCAAGGTTATCGAAAAAGGAAAGTGAAACAATCACCACTAATGATAGGTCGGTCCTTGCAGAATCATTCAGGATTCTGCATACTAACCTGCAGTACCTTTTGGCAGGTACCCAGGAAAAAGAAGCGGGAAATAGCATCTTTGTGACCTCTACAATTAAAGGAGAAGGGAAAACTCTCGTATCCTTTAATTTTGCACTAACTTTAGCAAACACCGGCAAAAAAGTCCTGATAGTTGGGGCCGACCTACGAAATCCACAGCTACAACGGTTTGAAAAAGAAGCAAGGCAACTGCGAGGGGTAAGTGATTACCTCATCAATAACAAATTAAATTTACAAGACCTGATCACAAAATCGAGCTTCCATCCAAATCTGGACATGCTTGCTTCAGGGACCATTCCTCCTAATCCCTCTGAGCTTTGGAGAAGTAAGAAAACTGCCACATTATTTCATGAACTTGAAAGCATGTATGACTATGTAGTAGTAGATACTGCCCCTTCCCTATTAGTCACCGATACATTTCTTATTAATCAATATGCTGATCTCACCCTTTATGTTTCTCGAGCAGGTTACACCGATAAGAAGTTACTGCGGTTTGCAGTAGATGCGAAAAAAGAAGGAAAACTCACCAATGTAAGTTTTGTTCTAAATGCCGTGGAGTCAGGGAATTTCGGATATGGCAACAAGTATGGCTATGCTTATGGCGAAGAGGAATTAAGTTTTTGGAAAAAGATTAAGTCCAAAGCAGCTTTCTGGAATTTATAAACTCCAAAAAAGCTGCTCTGGATTTTCCAGTTATTCTGGTCACGGGTATAAATAGGAAGAGGTAAAATAAAAATTAAGTTTTCTTTTATTACTGCTTTTTATAATAGCTTTTGACGGTAAGTCGAAAACGATGATGAAAAGATCATCCTTTAATTTTGTTTAAATCGGATCTCCTGGAGGATCATTGAAACGCCTGATTAAAAAAACCTTCTGCTGAACTTTTCAACCCTCTTTAATAACCTTCAATATTTAAGATAGAATTAAATCTTAGAGCTGCAACATATGGATTCCCAACGTGCATGGAAAAGTGTTAAGAAAAGATTGTTATCCATCACTACTTTTGCCAATGATATAGGCAGTTGTATTCATGATTGCAAAAAGCTGCCATTCTAGTTGTTACAATATATCCCCCTCAAAATATATGAATTTTCGACATGTCCCATTTATCCTGCTATGTTTTATTTTCATAAATATTAATGCTTTCTCTCAGCTTTCAGAAAACAATATCCAATCAACTGCAACTCCAAGTTCGAAATTTATTTTTACTGGAGAGGCTAATGTCAAGGGGTATGCATCAACAAGAGATCAACTCCCTTTTTGGATGTTTCATAATCAGCGAGGACGAATCTCTGAGGATACCAGATTGGCTACTTGGGTTTCGGGTAAAGCTACCTACAATTTTCAAAATAATTCCAGGCTAGAAATTGGTGCCGGGATTCTGCTCCGGGACGGCATAGGAAAGAAATTTATTACAGATGAATTATTTGCGAGTTATTCAACTTCCTTCTTTCAGGTTACCGCCGGAAGGAGACAACTTCCTAAATTATATAATGGACTGAGTGCATCGAATCAAAGCCTTCTTTGGTCGTTAAACGCCCGCCCCCTTCCAGGTGTGCTGCTCAAAACAACACGTCCCATATTCCTACAAAAGAATTTTGGTTTTGAGGCTTCCTGGGGAGAATATTTTTTTGAAAAGGAACGATTTACCAGTAATGCCCGGCTTCATCATAAAAGTTTCCATTTGGTCTACAGCTCCTCAGATCGCAGCTTCAAAATTAAAGCAGGACTGCAACATTTTGCTCAGTGGGGAGGAAAATCCATAGAGCTTGGACAGCAACCAGAAGCCTTTGAGGATTATTTACGAATTGTTGCGGGAAGTAGTGGCAACGATGGCGCTACCGGAAGTGATCAGAACAACGCTCTGGGAAACCATCTAGGTGGATACGAATTATACTTTAGTAAAAATTTTAGTAATTTTTATGCAGAGCTGTTTTACAATCATATTTTTGAGGATGGTTCTGGACGTCGTCTGGGAAATACCCCGGACGGTCGTTATGGCCTTTTTATCTCCTTAAAAGAACCTATCTCGATATTTCAGTCCTTCATGTATGAGTTCTATTCGACCCATCACCAGAGCCATACCACAAGTGGAGTATATAAAAATGATAATTATTTCAACAACACAGGGTACCGATCTGGATGGACGTATTATAACAGAGTTATAGGTGCTCCATTTTTTACCGTTGACGTCAAGGAAAAATTACATATTATTAATAATAAATTCACAGCTCACCACATTGGAATAGGTGGAAATTTACTATTTTTTAATAGTTCTCATCCTTATAGAGCACTATTAAGCTATGCCCAAAATGATGGCAGACGCGACCAACGATATCATCCAAAACAAGATGTATTTTCTGTACTCTATGACATAAACTTACTTCAATTAGAACAGAAAAAAATAGATGTAAGTTTCCAGATAGGCATGGAGTATAATACCTATTCTTCCCCAATTTATGGTGCAGGATTAAATGCGGTATATAAAATGTAAATAAATGTATACTATATTTTCGATCAACTATTTCTACTCCTGAGATCAATCTTGCCTCTTACGTCCTTTACTTCTACCTCCTTGATTCCAGCTCCTCCGAGAGGATTTAAAAAATAAACTTCTTTAAATTCGCACAACTCGTATACCTTAGAAAAGAACTAACCCTGCACTTAAACAGTGGCTGTCCATCAAATTAATCTTCGTACCAGCTTTTTGAGGTAGGTTTCTGCAAAATCAACTTTCCAACATAGATTTTATAAGAATCTTTCCCTACATTTTAAAACTCTCCATCTAAAGACTTTACGAAGTATTAAAATGTCAAATCCTAAAAAATTTAACATTGAAGACAAAATGTGTTAAAATTTCTTATTTTTGAACATGTGATTTTTTATTATGCTAAGCTTCCAACTTCCATGAGACTATGGACTTTTTCAATGCTCTTTTTATTAGTATTATTTAAATATAATGCAGGATATGCACAACACAATAAAGCGGAAGAAGAGCTACTATCTCCATTGATGTATTACTTAGAAAAACAGCCTTATTCTCTGGAGTTTACATTACAAGGTCTATCTTACTCTAGACAGGAACTGCCATTTTGGATGGAACATAATCAGCGCGGTCGAATTTCTAAAAATACTTCAGTATTAGGTACATTATCTGCTAAAGCTGTCAGTTTTGTTTCAGATGAAAGTAGTATAATTTATGGCACAAACATTCTTTATCAAGATGCGGGGGCACCGGGAATTCAACTCGATGAGATTTATGCACATTATCAGGATCTTAATTTTTATGTCACGGTCGGAAAAAAACAGCAAAGGGAAGTTCTTCAGGGTTTAAGTGCTTCTAACGGCAATATGCTTCTGTCTCTTAACACCAGAGCAATTCCCGGGGTACAAATTGGAAGCACCTCTCCTTTCTATTTCACAAAAAAGAAAGTCTTTGGTCTTGAGGGAAGTTGGAATGAATATTTTTTAGGAGACAGCAAGCATTCAGAAAATGTACTTCTACATTATAAAAAATTTGGCGCAGTACTTCAGCTAAATGGATGGGATTTAAAAGCAGGAGTACAACATATGGCACAATGGGCGGGTACATTGAACCATAGTGGAGAACAACCTTCGGGGTTTAATGATTATTTACAGGTTGTTCTTGGGAGTGAAGGAACTACAAAGAATGCTCGAAACCAGTTAAAATCTAAAGGAAACCATCTCGGAATATACGAGTTCCACCTTGGTAAAAGCTATAAGTTTTTCAAATTACAGTTCTTTTATAATCACTTATTCGAAGATATCTCTGGTCGGCGTTTTGAGAATTTCCCCGATGGTCGTTATGGATTTTATTATGAGGCTTATAATCCTTCGCAGTTAATAAATGCCATCATTTATGAATTTTATTATACCCAACATCAAAGCTACACCGCCAGCGGATTCCATAAGTATGATAATTATTTTAATAGTAATACCTACCGTTCTGGATGGACTTATAAGAACAGGGTTATTGGCACACCGTTTTTTACGGGGGATAGTAATGAAAATGGAATAATTAATAATAAATTCACTGCACATCATATAGGAATAAGTGGGGAATTAGGGAACTACTTTCAAAAATATCCTTATAAACTCCTCTTAAGTTACGCGAAGAATGAGGGAGTTTACAGTAAAAGATATAGCCCCGAAGAAAATGTTTTTTATGGGCTATTCGATATAAACCTTCTGCAAAAAACGATACACTTAAACTTTCAGTCAGGAGTAGAATTTAACAATACAGCACCCCCAAATTTTGGTGCCGGTATTCGCTTAATGTATAAACTGTAATCTAACCAGGTGTTTCCTTCACAGATTTTTTAAGCTTATCCGTTAAAATAATCTCCCAAAGACATCTTGTTTGGATAATGTCATGCAAGAGTGTCCCTCTCGTATTAGGCCATTATTCATGTGAAACCTATTAAATTTCTCTCACTTCATAAGTTTGCCTTTCAACCTTATTCCTTACTTTTGCGCAATCCATTCCAGAAGGAACCTTATGAACATCAAACTTTTTCCTCTTTACCTGTTGTTTATTTTATGTAGTGCTAAAGCTTTTTCACAGCTCACGAAAAGCGAAGAGGAATTAATAGCTCCTTCTTTAAGTATGTCTCATGATCTTGACTATTCGCTGGAATTAAATTTAAAAGGATTGGGTGGTACCCGGGAACAACTACCTTTTTGGCTTTATCACAATCAGCGCGGAAGGATTTCGGAAAATACATATGGATCAGCATGGGTCAGCGGTAAAAAGGCGTTGTTTTTTTCCCGCAATAGTTATCTCATAATTGGCGCCGGAATTCTATACGACCAGGGATCGGACAAGGGAGTTCAAATAGATGAACTTTTTGCTCATTATCAAAACTCCTGGATGTTTGCGACTCTGGGGCGAAAGCAGCAAAAGGAATATTATAATGGATTGAGCTCCACCAACAACAGTATTTTCTGGTCCCTTAATGCCCGTCCTATGCCCGGCATTAGAATTGGAACCACCAAACCACTTTTCTTCTCCGGAAATGAAGGTTTTGGGGCAGAGGGATCCTGGAATGAATACTTAATGGGGAATGACCGCTTCGTAAAAGGTGCAAAAACCCATTATAAGGAACTACGTCTGGTTTACAGAAAGGGCAGCTGGGAAGTCAAAGGTGGATTACAACATATAGTCCAATGGTCTGGAAATTCACCAAGACATGGGGATTTACATGGAGGTTTTGAAGATTATTTACGGGTTATTTTTGGATTGGAAGGAACTGAATATACAGAAGGAGAGATCAACACAGTTTTAGGAAATGTACTTGGAGGGTATGAAGCCTATGTTTCGAAAGAGTTTCGGGACTTCAAACTTCAGTTTATTTATAATCATCTTTTTGAAGATGCCTCTGGTCAGCGATTGGGAAATACTCCCGATGGTCGATATGGTTTGTATTATGAAAACAATGAAAAAGAGCGCTTGATCAATTCTGTCATTTATGAATTTTATTATACCGAACATCAAAGTCATACAACAACTGGCGTACATAAATACGACCGATATTTTAGCCATGGCCTTTACCGTTCTGGTTGGACATATGAAGGCCGGGTAATAGGTTCCCCCTTCTTCACTCCCGATCCTGGCGGAGAGGGATTTCTTAATAATAAATTTAAAGCTCATCATTTAGGAATTGGAGGAGAATGGCCGAACCTTATTCATACGATCCCTTATAAACTACTTCTTAGCTACGCTCGAAACGATGGTACTTATGCCCTAAGGTACCGCCCTAAACAAAATGTCTATTCCGGATTACTGGATGTGGGGCTCCTACGGACCTCCATTGATTTAAATGTACAGGCAGGAATAGAACTCAACAATACGGCTTCCCCGAAATTTGGTGCCGGTCTGCATCTGGTGTATAAGTTGTTGTAATTGTAACTTGACTACAGAATGATGTGGCGACGTGAAGGTTAAAGCTACCTTGCTTTTTGTTGTTGTGAATTTGTCGCAATAGCTAAAAAGTTCCTTCCATAGATGCTTATGACATTACTTTATACGAATATTTTCATCTTAAGAGCGTCCCGCTCATTCAGGCGAAGATTTCCTTTATTCAGAACCTCGGAGCATCAAAACACTCAGTTTGGTTGCAAGTTGTTTGCCGCAGTCCCTGAAAAGCTCCTTTGAAAGAAATTCATGATAATTAATATTATTTAAGAGCCTCCCGCGCAACTATGCAACAGAAATTCCCTATTTTTTAAAGCAGCTCATTCACCACTTCCTTTTAGCATCACAAGGACCCAGGGTTACACACTCACACAAAATACGACTTCAACACCTGCCCAAACCGGTACATATCTTCGTAAGAACAATAAAACGGGGCGGGGGCTAGACGAATTACATTGGGTTCCCGCCAATCGGTGATGACTCCGTTATCCATCAGGTAATTAAACAACTCTTTTCCCTGTCCATGTAGAAAAACGGACAACTGAGTCCCTCTTTCAGCCTGATCTTCTGGAGTAATAATCTCAAAATCTGCCTGAACCTCCTGTGCAGTCTCCTGAAGGATAAATTCCAGATAGGAAACTATTTTGTTCCGTTTTTTAATCAGGGCTGGCATTCCTACCTCCTCAAATAATTCCAGAGAAGCCAGGTAAGGGGCCATCGCCAGTATCGGAGCATTACTGATCTGCCATGCATTGGCATCTGGTTCCGGCTGAAATTCAGGTTCCATTACAAAGCGCCGCTCTTTGTTATGTCCCCACCAGCCTTCAAACCTCGGAATATCTTTTCGTCCGTGGTACTTCTCATGGATAAAACATCCGGAAGCATTCCCCGGGCCGGAATTCATGTACTTATAGCTGCACCAGGCAGCGAAATCCACCTCCCAATCGTGTAGCCTTAATTCCACATTTCCGGCGGCATGTGCCAGATCCCAGCCCACAAATGCACCCACGTCTTTTCCGGCTTTTGTGATCGTTTTCATATCCAGCACCTGACCACTGTAATAATTTACTCCGCCAATCAGCACCAGGGCACACTCCTCTCCCACCTCTTTTATTTTCTGAACTACATCTTCTGTCCTCAAATGCTGTTCTCCTTCTCTCTTTTTCAATTCTACAATAGCATCTTTCGGATCCAATCCATGAACCCTCACCTGACTCGAAATCATGTATTGGTCGCTCGGGAATGCTTTTTCCTCACAAATGATCTTATACCTTTTTCCAGAAGGCCGGTAAAAGGAAACCATCATCAAATGAAGATTAACGGTAAGGGTATTCATAACGGTAACTTCTGAAGGTTTTGCCCCCACTACTTTGGATAATTTTTCAGCAAAGCGTTCGTGATAGTCCCACCAAGGCTTTTCTGCCTGAAAATGTCCTTCTACTGCCAATTCTGCCCAGTCGGTCATGATCTCATCCACATATTCCTTTGCATTTTTCGGCTGTAAACCCAGCGAATTGCCAGTGAAATAGATCGCCTTTTCTCCTTTTATCTTCGGAAAATGGAACTTATCAGCATACTCCTTCAGCGGATCTTCCGCATCAAGTTGTTGGGCAAATTCGAGGGTGTTTTTGTTGGACATGAGAATTGTGGATATGAGATTTAGATGAGTAAAAATACAAAATAGTGATGAAGTGAAGGAGTCATGTTGTAATGCAGTACAAATGTTTTAAAAAGTTCAATCGGGACGCTCACACATTCGCCCCAGGAATCATGAATAGTACGAGCACCTCGCTCGTACTGCCTGATTCATAATTCAATGCTACTCATCCTATTCCGTAGTTGATGGAAAATGATATCTCGACTCCGCGCGATCTGATTTCGCCACATATCCTTTTCTTTGTACCTTTCTTACTGACTTGAAATTCCTTGAATGGTAATGGCATCCCGCTCATACCATTAGAAATGTAAAAAATGTAAAAGCTGTTCAATGATTAAATACCAAAAGTACCAACAGCAAAGAGCTAAAAGCTATTTCCTCCTGCTAATCGTCAACCCATCCCGAATCGGTAGCATTACGGTTTCGAGTCTGATGTCTTCTTCAAGAAGTCTGTTATATTCCAGGAGTGCTGCTGTAGATTCATCTCCTTCCTTTAAGGGTTCTATCACCTTTCCACTCCACAATACGTTATCGGAAATGATGATCCCACCCGGCTTTAGCCTTTCCATGATCAATTCAAAATATCTCGGATAGTTAGGTTTATCGGCATCAATGAATACCAAATCATAATCCGTTTCTAAAGTCGGAATAACCTCCGTGGCATCACCCAGGTGCTGAATGATCTGATTAGAAAACGGAGAAGCTTCAAAATATTTCTTCTGAAGGTCGAACAGTTCCTCGTTTACGTCTATGGTATGAAGCACTCCGCCAGGTTTCATTCCTTCTGCAAGACAAAGTGCAGAGTATCCTGTATAGGTTCCAATCTCCAGGATAGAAGCAGGCTGCACCAGCTTTGAGATCATACTCAGGATTCGTCCCTGGTAATGCCCACTCAGCATACGAGGCTGCAATACCTTCTGATTCGTTTCCCTGTTTAGCTGTTGAAGCAACTCCGGCTCCTTCGCGGAATGCTTTACTACGTAGTCGTCTATTTCTTGAGGAAGGAAGTGCATGAATGAATTTTTTGGTAAAGTTAGGCTAATTGTTTTAAGTGATGATATAACGAATTTAGTTGTTACTATTTCCAGCTTAAAAAAAATTACCCGTCAGAAGAAAAATTATACGGTTTAACCAGCCCGATCAGAAGATCTGCTGTTTCCGTTCCTTCAAACACAGCTGAAGGAGCAGCACGACAAAGTAAAAGGATTTCACCAGGTTTCTCTACATTTCACTCGGTTCTTTGGCAGAACTGGAAACCCAGATTTAAATTTCTAAAGGATTGAACTATATTTCTGAATTAAGAGAAACAGAAGAAAATGTGGTTTACATTCGAAGAATGCTACTCAAGCTGCTTAAAAGCATGGAATAATAATAAAAATACGGACTGAACAGGACTAAAGGAATCAGCATAATTAAAGATACAGAAGAACAGCATCCCGTGATCACTTCCTTACAGCGTCACTGCGTCACTACCCTAAAACCTCCTCTTCACACTTCCCGTGATCTCTTCAATATCTTCTTTGACCTTATCGATCTCTTTGGTTACGTCTGTTTTTACGCCGGAAACATCTGTTTTATGCTTATCGGCACTCTTCATGACCTCACTTTTGATCTCGTTGGTAGCATTCTTAATACTACGCATTCCCTGACCCAGCCCTTTTGCTATTTCAGGAACTTTATCGGCACCAAATACCATTACCAGTATAAAAACTATAAAGGCAATTTCGCCACCGCTAATAAAAAGAGGAAGTGTTCCCATAGGCTGCAAATATAATCACAAATTGGTTCATTAAAAAAGCCGACCTGTTAAAGTCGGCTTTATTTTTTCAGCTCTCAAGATCAGGTTCTTACCCCTGATTTTCGTTCTTGAACTGTTCAAACTCGTTTTGTTCTTCCGTTTGAGGCCAGCTGTTATTGCTTGTATCAATATCTGCTGTCTCAAGATCCGGGTCTACCACGATCTTTGTGATCTCCTTATCTGTCGCCAGCGCCCGACTTACCTGCTGGTCGTTTTTACGCCATATCTGCACCGGATATTTTACTTTTTCTGTAGTTCCGTCTGCATAGGTATATTCCACAATAATCGGCATTACCAGACCTCCCGGTTTGTTAAAGGTAACTTCATAGAAATACTTTGGCATCTTCATTTCCTGTCTTTCTTCCGGAGTAAAATTATCCATCAGGTACTCATTAAGAGTCGGAGCATTTTCTGCCGGAGTTCTTCCTTTCATTTCTTCCTTCATCTCTTCGCTTCCTTCTTCTACTACATAAAGTGCATCAATGGAAGACGGATCTGAAACACCGTAGCGGTTTAATAATTCGATCCCTGCTTTTGTCGGCTCATCGGTGATGTAATATTTTTTCACGTCACTCACTCCTATATCTACATAATCTGTTGTATAGAACCAGCCTCTCCAGAACCAGTCAAGGTCCACAGCCGAAGCATCTTCCATGGTCCTGAAGAAATCTTCGGGGGTTGGGTGCTTGAACATCCAGCGTTGTGCATAGGTTTTAAAAGCATGATCAAAAAGTTCTTTCCCCATCACTGTTTCTCTAAGAATATTTAGAGCAGTGGCAGGTTTTCCGTAGGCATTATTTCCTAACTGGTACACATTTTCGGGATTGGACATGATAGGAGCTATGAAATCCTGATCACCTTTCATATAATCCACGATCTTTGCAGGTTCACCTCTTCTGGAGGGATACTTGCTGTTTGGTGCGATATCTTCAGGATATCTTTCCCCATACTCCTGTTCTGCGACATACTGCAGAAAAGTATCAAGTCCTTCATCCATCCAGCCCCACTGGCGCTCATCAGAATTAACGATCATCGGGAAAAAATTATGCCCAATTTCATGAATGATAACGCTCATCATTCCATATTTCACACGGTCACTGTATTCCCCATTCTCATCAGGACGTCCGTAATTCCAGCAGATCATTGGGTATTCCATCCCCTGATTCTTGGCGTGGACAGAAATTGCTTTATGGTATGGATACTCGAACGTATGATCTGAATACGACTGCAGCGTATGTGCCACTACTTTGGTAGAGTAATCTTCCCATAGTGGGTTTCCTTCTTTAGGATACATGGAAACAGCCATCACGTCTTTATTTCCCACTTTGACAGCCATCATATCCCAAATGAACTTTCTTGAAGTGGCAAAGGCGAAATCCCTTACCATCTCTGCTTTAAGTTTCCATGTCTTTTTTTCTTCTGAAAATCCTTTTTCCGCAGCTTCGGCTTCTTGCTGGGTAACAATCATTACAGGCTCATCATATGATTGTTTCGCCTGGTCAAACCTTCTCATCATTTCTTTTGAGAATATTTCTTTTCTATTCTGAAGTTCCCCTGTTCCATCCAGAATATGATCTGCAGGAACTGTAATATTCACTTCATAGTTTCCGAAGGGAAGAGCGAATTCACCATTTCCCCAGAACTGGTAGTTCTGCCATCCTTCCACATCATTGTAAACCGCCATTCGTGGGAAAAACTGTGCAATTACATACGCATTGTTCCCGTCTTCCGGAAAATGCTCATATCCCGAACGACCACGATCTACTGTGTGTTCATTTATATTGTACCACCATTTGATATCAAATGAAAAACTCTCACCAGATTTTAAAGGCTCTGCAAGGTCAATACGCATCATCGTCTGATTGATATAGTGTTGCAATGGCCTACCTTTAGCACTTACTTCGGTGATGTTAAAACCACCATCAAAGGATTCCTTCATATATTCTGCAACAAATCCTCCGGGTTGAGAAACAGGTGCAATACCATTGCCATCCTTTAGCTGTGCAGGAGAATCTTTTGCCCGTACGTTTTGATCCAACTGAACCCAAAGGTATTCAAGATCATCGGGAGAATTGTTATGATAAGTAATAGTTTCCTTCCCTGTTAATTTCTGATTGCGGTCATCCAGCTCAATGTCCATTTTATAATCGGCCATGTTCTGGTAATATTCAGGACCGGGCGCACCGGAACCGGTACGGTATTGATTGGGGGTAGAAAATTCCTGATAAAGCTGTCGGAATTTATTCTGATTAATGTGTCCGGCCTCCCTGGTTTCTTCCTGAGTCTGGGATTCGGTTTCCTGGGCAAAAAGCCCTACCGTAAACAGAAAGAAAACAGCCGAAAATGCTGTCTTGAATGTTCTCATATAGTTGTTTTGATTTTTTTGATTGCTAAAAATACTTATTTCTTCAGGTTTAGCAATTTTAGTTCCTGAAATTTATTCTTCCGCTTTCATTACTACGAGAAAGCAGCAAACTTTTGGTGACACCTTTAAAAGAAACATGCACCACGTTTTTTTGATCGGGAAAAAGATCTGTCAGCACCTCATTTCTTACGATAACATTTGTTAAATCAGGCAGGTCTTCCACTTCCAGAAAAAGCACTAGTTGATCATTATCATATTTTTTACCAAGATAGTTAAACTTCCGCTGCTCGCCGTTTACCTGAATTTCAAGTTTCTCTGAAAGATATTTTTTAAGAAAACCATCAGCCGCTTCATGTTCCTCTTCTTTGGTAAGATAAAGGCCTTTACTGTATCTCGTCTTCAGCAAATTCTCCATATCATCTGTAAACACTCGGGAAATGATCTGCAGGGATTTATTTTTTTCGCTGTACTCCATATCTGTAACGCTCAGGTAGAATTTATGAGCTTCTGTAAAGGAGATTAAAGGCAGCAAAAAAATTAATAGTAAAATTGTTTTTTTCATGTCTAGCTTCTGAAGATGCTAAAGTAGTAAATCAAATAACATTCCAGTTTTTTGGATGTTAGGCTTGAGATCTCAAAAACTGTATTTTATATGGTTGTATAATATTTACTGACCTTTAGGATTCAGAAGAATTGTAGCATATTTTTGGAATTAGGTGCTCAAAATTTGAAATTTCAGGAGAACTGTCATCCCGAAATAAGCTTTACCTGAACGTAGTGAAGACAAAGCGATCGAGAGATCTCATGTTTTACTAAAAATCATTAGCTTTTCCGTTTATCCCATAGTTCCAAAGGGAGCGGAAAAGTTGATGCTATTCTTCTTCTAAGAGGTTCCTCCTACAGTCTGGATGACTTGGATGACATTTCAGAAGCGATTTAAATTTTATACTGAGCAATGAACACTAACCACTTTTTTTACTCCTGCTCTCTGAATCGTTCACTTTGCACGATCAATAGCTGAAGAAGATCCATTTCCTTATCCTTTTTCAGCAGCTCGGGCTGAAGTCCGTTTTCTTCTGCAAAGGATATAAAATCATTGATTTGCTCCTCTCGTATTCCAAGCGTAACATTAAAAAAATCAACGGAATATCGGGCTCTGAGCTCCCTGTCGATCCTCACTAAAGCTGTATTGTTTTCTGATTTTTTCTTTGGAAAAAGGCTTTTCCCAATCAATCCCACCACATTTTTTATATTTAGTCCATTGGTCAATTGCTGGTTGTTGTGCATAGCAGCATTACCGGGAGAGTTCAAATCATCTGGCACGACATCTGTATTTTTTAAATTTTTATATGAAAAAGCGGAAGGATCTATAGGTGCAGTTTCAATATTTTTAAGGTCATCTTCTATATTCCCGCTTAGATCATGAGGCCTGATAACTATTTCCGGCAACTCGTTGACTACTTCGCTGATCTCTACTGATAAAATACGGGAATCTATCACCTCCTGTCCAACCCTTATCTTAAGTTCCCGGAACTGAATGGCAGAGAAAACCAGCGAATCCCCGGACTTCATCTTCAGGAGGAAATCTCCTTTTTCAGAAGAAACCGCACCTCGATTGGAAGTCTGGTTATAAATGGTAATACCCTCGGCATCAAAGCCTGAAGGGGCAGTAATGTTTCCCTTCACCTCTACCCTGCTCTGATCCTGAGCCAGGCAACCGAACGTGAAAAACATCAGACAAAAACTTATGTAAATTTTCATGTAGCATCTTTGTCTAAAGAAACAAAAAAATGACAAGTTTGAATTCTAATTTTTTTTCAGCAAAAAATTAAAATTCTCTCTACAAAGGATTTACATATAAGGGGAAAATATATAGTAAAGATTATATTGAGGAACTACTACTTATTGATTTTTATAGCGTTCACTTTGCTCCAGTAGAAACCTAATAAGCTCTATCTCATTCTCCTCTTTCAGCATTTCGGAAGTGAGGCCGTTATCTTCAGCAAAAAAAATGAATTCATGAATATTCTCTTTTTTGATATCGAGGTTTTTTATAAAAAATCCATCGTTGTAAAGGTTTTGTATCTCATCATCAATATTGGAAAGTCTGCGTTCCGGAGCACTGCCGGTATTGCTAACGGCACTCCTGCTACGGGAAGTAAAAATATGCCTGAAAATGTTTCCAAAATTCCGGGCATTTCCACTAAAGATCATCGTGTTCCTCATAGCTGCATTTTGAGGAGAGGTCTGATCATCCGGCCTGAAATCCCAGTCGGTATCTTCAATTTCGGCAGCCGAGCTATCGGGCAGGTTAGTGGTTTCTGTAGGAATTCTCATTACATCCACCTCAACATTACCGGAAAGATCAAGCGGACTCACCACTACTTCCGGCAACTCTGTAATCGATTCAGAAATTGTCACTATTAATTGCCCCGTGTCAATAACCCCCTGATCTATAATCACAGAAAATTCCTGATACTGTAAGGCGGTAAAGCGAACAGTATCCTCTACTGCCACTTCAAGACGAAAATCCCCGCCTTCTCTTGAAAAAGTACCCTGGCCGGTCGTGATGTTCACAATAGCCACACCTTCGGGATCGTCTCCCATAGGAACAGAAATTGTCCCATTAACTGGAATCCTGTCTTTTTCCTGGGCAGAAACCAGGCCGAATATCATTAAAAATATAAATAGTAAAAGTCGTTTCATGGTGGTGATTTTCTTAAAGTAACAAAATCTTATCTTATTAAAAATCTAAACCCCGACTAAACTTTCGTTAAATATACGCTTGTAAACTGTAGTATAGGATTGTGGTAAAATGTAAGTGTTAAACGGGAAACCTTAGCCTGTGTAATGTTATCACGATTGAAATACAGCGAAGTGAAGAATCTCTTGTTGAGTAAAATCTGTGTATCTAGTTTCCGTCAGAGATCTCTCCTACTGTCGAGGTTAAATTAGAAGCGATAAAATTTGGTGCTTCTTTTTTGGAATTTCTCAACCTGAAAAAGTAACTCCCTCATCTGAAATCCCGAATTTTCCTAACTTTACAAAAAACAGCAGCATGAAAAACCTCCTATTGGCAAGCACCTCTACCCTGCACGGGCAAAAATATCTGGAATACCTTCTACCTGAAATAGAAAAGCATTTTAATGGTTGCTCTGAAATATTGTTTATTCCGTACGCCCGACCCGGGGGAATATCTCATGCAGATTACACAAGTCTCGCCGCATCTGCTTTCGAACAGGCAGGTCTTGCGGTACGGGGAATCCATGAGTTTAGTGATCCTGCCAGAGCCGTTAAAAATGCAGACGGAATTTTCACCGGCGGCGGAAATACATTTCTTTTGGTAAGGGAACTTTATGCAAATCAATTACTCCCGGTTTTAAAAGAAACCCTTCGCAACGGAACTCCTTATTTAGGCACCAGTGCCGGTACAAATATCGCAGGTCTCACGATGAAAACCACCAATGATATGCCCATTGTGTACCCACCGAATTTCACCACCCTGGGACTCATCCCTTTCAATATCAATGCGCATTATTTAGATCCCGATCCAAATTCCACCCATAAAGGAGAGACCCGGGAAACCCGAATAAAGGAATTCCATCAGTTCAACACTCAGCCGGTGGTAGGCTTGAGAGAGGGCAGCTGGCTGGAAGTCAAAGGCAGTGAAATAACGTTAAAAGGAGGTAAAAGTGCCCGGATTTTCAAAGCAGAAAAGTTACCTTACGAGGTAGAAAATGAAAGCTCGCTGAACGATTTAAATTAATGGAGTACCAAAAGATCCTCAACCAGATTGAAAAAGAATTTTCAGAAACCAAACTTTCGGGTAAAGTAGCCTCTTATATTCCGGAACTTGCTAAAGTACCCCCCGATAAATTCGGAATGCATCTTTATGACAGGGAGGCACAGCATTACTGTTTTGGAGACAGCAATGAACGATTTTCCATACAAAGTATTTCTAAAGTCTTTACTCTGGCCCTTGCAATGAAAGTGGTAGGCGATGACCTGTGGAACAGGATCGACGTGGAGCCTTCAGGTGATCCGTTTAATTCGCTTTCACAACTCGAAAATGAAGGTGGAATTCCAAGAAATCCTTTTATAAACGCTGGGGCTTTGGTAGTTGCTGATGTGTTGGTAACACATTTTTCGAATCCAAAAGCAGCTTTACTTACTTTCCTTCACGAGATTACCGGTGACCAGACCATTTGTTATGATGATACCGTTGCCGCTTCTGAAGAATCTAAAGGTTATCGCAATTATGCTTTGGCCAATTACCTGAAATCCTTCGGTAATATTGAAAATGATGTCGAGGAAGTGCTTGATTTTTATTTTCACCAGTGCTCCCTTGCCATGTCATGTAAAGAACTGGCACAGGCTTTTATCATTTTTGTAAATGAAGGTACCACCCTGGAATCCGACCGTGAGATCCTTACTGCCCAGCAGGTAAAACGGATCAATGCCCTCATGCAGACCTGCGGATTTTACGATGAAGCCGGAGAATTCAGTTTTGAGGTCGGTTTACCTGGAAAAAGTGGTGTGGGAGGAGGAATCGTGGCCGTGCATCCAAACCGGTATTCGGTCGCAGTGTGGAGTCCGCCGTTAAATCCGAAAGGAAATTCAGCTTTGGGAATGGCTGCCCTGGAAAGACTAACCGCCCTGACAGGATTTTCCATTTTCTAAGGCCGAAAATATAAAAAACCTTCTCTTCAGAAGTTCCGGAGAGAAGGTTGAGTGGAATGTGGTAATTTTCCGAATTTAATCTTTTACATATTTACCATAATCGGGAATGGCCCGTTCTTCAAAGTTTTCCATCAATTTTAGAAGCCCTTCCCGCAGCTCTTCTCCTTCCATGGCAGTACCATGACCTGTGACAGCGAGCTGAGGCTGCAATGCCCCCAGTTTTCGAACAGAATCCCAGGCATCATTCCAGTCGGTTGTTAAATATCTTGGGGGTCCATGCACTTCTTTTTTCTGAACCAGCACTTTATACATGGAATCCTGCTTTACGGTTACAAAAGCATCTCCCACAATCATCGCCCGGTCTCTTTCCCTGAAAAAGGACACATGGCCGGGAGAATGCCCGGGAGTGTGAATCCATTTCCATTGCGGCAGCTCCGGTAAAGAATTATCTGCCGGCAATTCCTGAAGCACCTTTTTAATAGTAATAGGCTCGTGGGGATAAATCGAAGAGATTTTTGCGAGCATTCCTCCTTCAACAGAAGGATCGGGTTCAGGATAGGCCTTTTCACCCGTCAAATAAGGAAATTCCAGGGGATGTGCATACACAGGAACATTCCACTGCTCTACAAGGTCAATAATGGCTCCCACATGATCAAAATGTCCATGGGTAAGAAGAATGGCTGAAGGTTTATTTCCTTTTCCATACCTCTTTTCGGCAATTTCCAGGATCTTTTTTCCAGATCCTGGCATTCCGGCATCCACCAGCACCCAGTTGTCCGCCATGGGTTTTCCCAGAAATATCACGTTTACTATTTGATTGGTGTAATAAAAAATATCTTCGCGAACTTCCCTTTCCTTTCCACCGGATACCGAAGTCATCGGAATTATCTTATCATCCTCATTCTTTTTCATTTCATTAGACATAGCTCCATATTTAAAGGTTACAGACTTTAAATTAAGAAATGCTAACTACCTGGCATCCCAATAGTTTGTGAAGTTTTTCAAAAATTATTCCTGAAGATATTTTATAGTTGTTATGCTAATGATCTCAATTCAGTTTACACTGCCATTTCCATTTCATACTGGTTCACCGTATTTACCAGTCCATTTTTTAAAAGCACATCTATAAGATCTGTACGGCCTTCATAAATATTATTCAGCCTCACTTCAGGTGAAATTTTTGCCAGTCCGTTAAAAACCACCCCTGCAGGTCCGTTGATCAATTCCAGCTGCGCAACATAACCTATATCGGGATTTATTACAAAATACCCGGCTGCCCGGCCTTCATGGTTCCTAACAAGAAAAGTCTGATAAATTTCTTCGGATCGTTTTATCGTTGCGCCGGAATTGTCCCAGGAATAGAACTCATCATAAAGACTGGATTTCTCAATTACTTCTTCAAAAGGAACTTTTTCCAGCCTGAATTTTTCATTTCCGGGGACTATTTTCCCCTGAAAAGATTTGAGTTTTCGGCTTATTTTAAAACCAATACGTTCATAAACCCTGATTGCCCTCAAATTTTCCTGAATCACTTCCAGCATCATTTCTCAGTGCCTGATTCCCTGAAGTATGGAAAAGCGAATTCATAAAGCTGGTCCACAGCTTTCCGGGATCTGTATGCCGGCAACACCCCAGTTCCTGTGTTAAAGGCTGTGAGCTTTCCCTGATGCAGGTCTATACCATTAATAATAAAAGCTACCAGCTTTTTCTCATCAAAGATTCCAAAGGAAGACTTCCAGTCCACTCCCGCTCCTTTAAACCGGCTTTCCCAGTATGCAACCTCAGCAGGCATTTTGACAAAATAATCTGAAAAAGCCTCCAGCAGACTCGTTACAACTGTCTCAATCGGAATACCTTCTAAATTTCTGATTTGCATAAATCTATAATAGCGATGAATACCACTAAAATACGGCACCTAAAATAAGTGAAAATGCTTTCATTTAATAAACTCTGTAAAATTAACGAATGAAAATATCGGAAAGAATTGAAGCTAGAACTACGTTTCATTAGTTCGTGCTTTTCAATAAAATGTAGGAGTATCTTTTATCTGGATTCAGGATTGCTCCTGCTCTCTGCGCTGCTTCTTTCTTTTTATCATGACGGCTGTTCCAATAAGAAGGAAGACTATAAAAACCGGATAAAGTATGGTGGAAGTGACTTGAACAAATTCTTTGGAAAGAACGGCGGTTATAAAGATTTCAAGGCTTGAGGTAGTAACCATTCCAATTGTTCCAATCATAAAAAAAGCATTAATTTTTTCCATTTTCCCCAGGTTTAAATCAGTTTTCCATGAATTTACAGATTACAACCGAAAATAATGATCTTTTTATAATGATATTAACATCTGTTGCTGAACTTAGGGTATAAGTAGTTCGATTATGTCCAAAACAAAAAATGTCTCCTGTGAATCACAGAAGACATTCCTTTATAAATTGAACACTAACTTTAAATTAAAGCGCAGCTACATGCTTAGCTAACTTAGATTTAAGGTTAGAAGCTTTATTATCGTGAATAATGTTGCGTTTAGCTAATTTATCAATCATCCCAGCAACTGTAGGGAACAAAGTCTCAGCCTCCTGCTTATCTGCTTCACGTAACCTTTTAATCGCGTTCCTTGTAGTCTTGTGCTGGTAGCGATTTCTAAGACGTTTGGTCTCATTGCTACGGATTCTTTTTAACGCTGACTTATGATTTGCCATTACACTTATGTTTAATTAATTCTCTTATAGTAGTCCGTAGGGGAATCGAACCCCTGTTACCAGGATGAAAACCTGGCGTCCTAACCCCTAGACGAACGGACCAAAATCATTATTTCAATTTGATTTACCGACTGTAAATCTTTAGTAGTCCGTAGGGGAATCGAACCCCTGTTACCAGGATGAAAACCTGGCGTCCTAACCCCTAGACGAACGGACCAATTATTTCTTAATTGCGGATGCAAAAATACAACTATTTTTCAATGCCGCAAATGTTGAGATAATTTTTTTGAAAAATTAATACGCCTTTGCAAAAAGAACCCTTCCTGCAGATGGTTTTCCCGTATAAACACAGGCACCTTCACCTCTTTCATTATCAAACGGAATACATCTTATCGTGGCTTTTGTAAGCTCCTTGATCTTATTTTCAGTCGCAGAGGTACCATCCCAATGTGCCGAAATAAAACCGCCTTTCTCTTTCAGGACTTTTTTAAACTCTTCAAAAGTATCAACTTCTGTTATATGATCATTTCTGAAGTCCAGGGCTCTCTTATGCAGATTTTCCTGAATTTCAGTCATTAATCCTTTTACTTTTTCAACCACTTCAGATTGGGCTACAAATTCTTTACTTAAGGTATCCCGTCTTGCCAGTTCCACAGATCCTTTTTCCAGATCCTTGGGTCCAATTGCAATTCTTACCGGTACTCCCTGTAATTCATACTGTGCAAACTTCCAGCCCGGCTTATGAGTATCACGGTTATCATACTTCACAGATATACCCTGTGCCCTTAGATCTTTAGCAAGCTCTTCTGCCACTTCAGATATTTGGTTTAACTGCTCCTCCCCTTTGTAAATTGGCACTATCACCACCTGGATTGGAGCAAGGTTTGGAGGTAATACAAGTCCGTTATCATCACTATGAGTCATGATAAGCGCTCCCATCAACCTGGTAGACACTCCCCAGGAGGTAGCCCATACATGCTCTAGATTTCCTTCTTTTGAAGCGAATTTAACATCAAAAGCTTTTGCGAAATTCTGTCCCAGGAAATGAGAGGTACCCGCCTGCAAGGCTTTTCCATCCTGCATCATAGCTTCTATACAATACGTTTCTTCGGCTCCTGCAAAACGTTCACTTTCGGTTTTCCTTCCCTTAATAACAGGCATGGCCATAAAACTCTCTGCAAATTCCGCATAGATGTTGTTCATCAATTCGGTTTCTGCCAGTGCTTCAGCCTTGGTTTCATGAGCCGTATGTCCTTCCTGCCATAGAAATTCAGCAGTACGAAGAAACAGGCGTGTTCTCATCTCCCAGCGCACCACGTTTGCCCATTGATTGATGAGGATTGGCAAATCACGATAGGACTGCACCCAGCCTTTGTAGGTATTCCAGATTATAGCTTCGGAAGTTGGTCTTACAATAAGCTCCTCTTCCAGTTTCGCTTCGGGATCTACTATTAATTTACTACTGTCTTCAGGATCTGTTTTAAGCCGGTAGTGGGTCACTACAGCACATTCTTTAGCAAAACCTTCCGCATTTTTTTCTTCTGCTTCAAAGAGGCTTTTCGGAACAAAAAGAGGGAAATAAGCATTTTGATGTCCGGTTTCCTTGAACATCTTATCCAGCTGGGCCTGCATTTTTTCCCAGATCGCATAACCGTAAGGTTTGATCACCATACAACCCCGAACTGCAGAGTTTTCGGCCAGGTCTGCTTTAACCACTAATTCGTTGTACCACTTGGAGTAATCCTCTTTTCGGGACGTTAAGTTCTTTGCCATTTATCAGTCTTTTGGCACAAATCTTGCACCATATTTATAGAAATAAAGTTAGCGCAAAACTAACTATTTTTATACATTGTTCAACATTAAAATCGAAGCCATGCGACAATTTGACTTATTCAATTCAAAAATAAGGGTGCTGTTTTTGCGAGGGCACTGAAAAAGTCTCTCATTTAATTGAATTAAATGAAGACAAAGGAGCAGAAACCGTAGTGTTTCTGCTCCTTTTTTCGTATATTAAATGCTGACAAA
>NZ_BMXB01000014.1 GCF_014651535.1 Salinimicrobium marinum | reverse complement strand
TAGTCAATTGCTTTCATAAATGATAAGTTTTTAAATCCTTACCTAAATTTAAGCAAAAAACTCATCGGTGTTTGCGTGTGCTAAATCATGGGTATTTCATAATATCTTATTTCACGTTTAAAAACTGTTGATAATTTTCCTCTCCAACCGATATGTCTCTTCTCAATCCAATTGTTTCTATCATCATAAATATATTCATATCTGTTGATAGACTTTTTGTCTTCTGAGAAATTCCCAATTATCATTGTTATAACATTTCCGTTTTTATCGTATTCAAATTCGTTATAAAAGCTATTGTCGTGTTTAGTCCAAATCACAATTTCTTTGAACTTATTATTACTAATCGTATCGTTATAGGTTGATATCCTCATATCCTGAACAAATTCCTTATCGGCATAATCTTCCATACGAGTCAACCTATTCAGGTTATCATAAACAAATAATTTTTTGGTAATATAAGAACTGTCAGAATTAGCGTGATTTAGATACTCAAAATTTCCTTCTTGCCGATAAGTATAGTAAAGAACTTTGTAAGTTTTATCAAGTTGCTGGACGTTAATAATAGAATCTCCTTTGTATTCGTAATTCCAAATAGTTGTGTCTTTTGAGTATTGGTAAGAAATTCTCTTTTCTTGTAAAATTCTTTTATTTTGATCGTATTTATAATTCCAAATTGCTCCGGCAATTAATGAATCGTTTTCCTTTCTTAATTCTGTTCGAGTATTTAAGTTACCGTTTTGATTAAACTCGAGTTTATAATTGTGAGGTGCAAGAAAATCATACAATTCTAGTGTATATGTTGAATCATTTGAAAATTTGGGTTCGTATTCTTTGTGAATAATCTCCAATACTGAACCTTTAAGTCCGTAACGTTCTAAATCTGTTATATTTAAACGTTCACGCATTTGTGAAAATCCAACTATTGGAATAAGAAGCAATATTAAGCAGGTTTGTTTCATATGTATGGCAACGCACTCATTAACTTAACAGTAGATTCATTTATATTATAAATTCTCAACCGACTGGTATTTCAATTGAAATATAGATAGATCTGAAGCATTCAGTTCCTCCAGGGCATTGTTGTAATCCTCTGCAGAATCTATTACCAGTCCGTTTCGGTGTTCTTTTAGAGAGGAGAAGAATTTAATTTCAAACCATACTTTATCCAGCATTTCCTGTTCTTCAGGAGTGATGCCGGTGCCGCCGTATAGCATTGCATCCATCTGTCTGCGGGCTATATCTTTCAGGTCATTGGCTGCGTTGTTGCTTGTAGGTAGATTTCGGATAGCACCAATCACAAAAAAGACTCTTCCATAACCTTGTTTTTCGATATATTCGTTTCCGTATTTCAATTTGTACAGCGCCGGATTTTCCTCGTAAACTTTTGCCAGTGAGTCCCGTACTTCCCTTTTGTTGTAAAAGTAATCGTAACCGTCCTCGTACTTGCCCCCACCAATCAAAACGCCATTTTCGGTTACCGGAAATTGCTCAATGACCGTTTGGTACAACTCGGTGCTTACAGCAAACCTGGTAGCAAAGTAATCTCCCGGATCGTAATACTTATTGAACAGCCGATACGGAAACATAAACTCTATTGCATTGGCATTGTTACGCCATACTGGACTTTTGGAAGAGGATTGATTCAGCTTGAAATAGGAAGTTTCAGTAGCCCCAAAAGGATTAGCAACGGGAACATAATTACTCGTATAAATTCCTGCACCAACCTGTTCCTTGTAAGGATAGTTTTCCTCCAGAATTATTTGTCCGTTGCTGGTAATAGTGACTTTCCGGGTTCCGGCTGCTGCATTGTAGGTAGTGGTGCTGGTGCTGCTATTATCAGCCGCTGTAAATTCAATCGAACTCAGCTCACCATGGGTATAATTGTGAATAGCCGTACCTTCCTCGCTGTACACCTTTTTAACCGAGGGAAGCCCGTTGGAATATTCGGTTTCAAACCAAAGCTCTCCATCGGGTTGGAAATATCTGGACCAGAGCGGCTTGTTATCCTCACTACGACTTATTTCCATATACAGGTGCTGCTGCGGATAACTGGCATATACTTTGGCCGATTTTATGTAGCCGTTTTCGTAGTATTCGAATTCATTGGTTGGCCCTCCGGTTAGCTGATATTGACCTTCTTTTATCCAGCCATTCGAATGCCGGCTGATGAGTTCAAATCCTGAAGTAGATTTGATAGAGTAGTCGGTTTGGGAAACATCCTCTTCTTTTTCGCAGGAAGAAAATAGCACTAAAGCTGCCAGTAGCAGAGACAGGTAGAATTTTTTGTGCATCAATTGTATTTCTGAAAATTATACGATCATTTATGTATATAAAATCTATCAGTAGCAAATCCTCCTTATTTGTTACAGATTTCATTTATTAATCTGCTGCAAACCAAACAACAATGATAAATTTTTCAGCTAAAGGAATCAGGATGCGAAAAACCTCTAAATATTATATCTTTAAAAGATTTTCATCCATTTATGAGCTTAAATACCCTTAATCGATTTGATCGTATAGTGGCAATTCTCATTCAATTGCAGTCCAGGCGGATAGTAAAAGCACAGGAACTAGCCGACCGGTTTGAAGTTAGCTTGCGAACCATTTATCGCGACATAAGGACTCTCGAAACTTCCGGAGTGCCAATTTACAGTGAAGCGGGAGTGGGATATTCCATTGTTGACGGGTATAGGTTGCCACCGGTTATGTTTACACGCGAGGAAGCCACAAGTTTTGTCGCGGCCGAAAAACTGATGCAGAAATTTACCGATAAATCATTGGGGAAACATTATGAATCAGCAATGTTTAAGCTGAAGTCGGTATTGAGAGGCACGGAAAAAGATTGGGTCTCTGCTATAGAAACCAGGGTAGCCATTAATTCTTCCGAAGAACTTTTTAATAAAAATGTTCCCGATGCTTTGGAAATTCTGTTTGAAAGCATTGCTGAGAAGAAACAGGTTTTTCTTCTTTATCACTCGTCGGATTCTAATTTTCCTACGGAACGAAAAATTGAACCGGTTGGAATTTTTCACGAAAACCGGCACTGGTACGTCATGGGATTTTGCCACCTTCGAAATGATTACCGCCAATTTCGAACCGACAGGATACAGAAAATAGCCCGCACCGAAATTCCCTTTAATCAAAACCATCTTTCTTTAGATCATTTTCTAAAAAATCCTGCTGCCCCACAGCAAACTAAAATCCGGATTCTCGTAGATAAAGAAGTGGTGAAATACATTAAATCTGACCGAAAACATTATGGATTTGTTTCTGAAAAAGATTTTGAAAGCCAGGTAGAAATGACATTTATGTCCCGGGATTTGGAAGACGGTTTTTCGCGGTGGTATTTAATGTTTGGGGATTACGCAAAAATTCTGGAGCCGGAGCGCTTAAAAACACGAATTCGGGAAATCATTAAGAACACAGAAAAAGGAATTCAATAGTTATAAGGATTAAAGAAATCCAGATCCGGTTAAGAAATCACCGTCCCTGGATTTCATTTTTAGAAAATTTTAAATGCGAAATACAGGCTATTCTACCTATCCCAAAATGCCGGTGGTTCTACACCTAAGGAGCGCAGGTACACATATCCCTGGCCGCGGTGGTGAATTTCATTATCAATAAAATAAAATATGTTTTCCCAAACCTTGCCTTCATATTGTCCAAAAGATTTTATGGTTTCATGGAAACGTTCAGGTTTTATCTGCTTCCAGTATTTTTCTATTTCAGCGGTGGATTTATCCCAGGCAGCAAGTAACTCAGCCTTTTGGTTTTGGTGATCAAAATTCTCCTGTAATTCAGCAGGTTTTTGGGTAGCTATTTCCTTAATTCCAGGAGCAGTTACCCCGAGAATTTCCTGAATTAAATCTGCAAAAGTGCGCATTCCCCCCAGCGAATAATTAAAGAGTTTATCTTCGGGAAAAGCTTCAATTGTTCTTCTGGTAAGCCGTTGGTGTCCTTTTAAGTGTTCAAGTAATTCTTCTGGCGAAATTACCTGCTTTTTTTTGTTGATGGTGTTTGTCTCCATAATTATAGTTTAAAGGATTAATTAAATGAGTGACGTAATTAAATTTTTGTCGATGAGGAATGATTTAGCTTTTGCCGGCAACCATTCCTGCAACACTTTTTATTATACCATCAAAATTAACAGGGGTAGGTGACAAGGGTTTGTCAGCAGGGTTTTATTATTTTTTAAATTTTCAGTCTTAAAGACTGTTGGACTTAAAACACCGGCCAACCATATATTAAATCAAAAAACCCCGATGAATAAATCATCAGGGTTTGTTGTAACTAAAAACTTAAAAGTAGCCTCGCCAAGAATCGAACTTGGATCTACAGTTTAGGAAACTACTATTCTATCCATTGAACTACGAGGCCCAATTTAATGAGAATGCAAATTTAAAAAAAAGTTGCAGTTAGTGACCGTTACACTAAAAAATATATAGGAAAAGGATATTCAGGAAATGCAGGTGCAGAAACATCAAAATAATTAGTACCAGCGAAAGGGAAAATAAATTTTTAAATTTGCAAAAAAAGCTATCATGAAACTCCTGCATCCTATTACTATCTTCCTGTTTTTATTCCTAAGTACCTCAACCTTTGCACAGGTCAATGAAGAGAAAACCGGAGGCTGGTATATGTATTTCTGGAATACCACGTTTTCTGAAAGCAACTGGGGATTACAGGGAGACGTGCAGTATCGTAACTGGAATCTAATGGGAGACCTGGAGCAATTATTGTTAAGAGGCGGACTCACTTACAGGCCCAATAATACCGCTGTAAAGTTCACGCTTGGCTATGGTCATATTACTTCGGGTGCTTATGGTGACAGCAACGACACCAGTAGTGAAAGCCGTATTTATCAGGAGGCTTTACTTCCCCAAAAAGTGGGTTCAAGATTCTTTCTTACCCATCGATTTAGGTATGAACAACGCTGGGTAGAAGATCAGGATATAAGAACGAGAATTCGGTATAATATCTTCCTGAACATTCCGCTCAATCAACCCGATCTTGGAAAGAATTCGGTTTACCTGGCATTGTATAACGAACTCTTCATCAACGGGGAACGGGAGATAGGAAATAATAACAGGGTGGAATTTTTTGACCGCAACAGGTTTTATTCGGCTTTGGGCTATTCAATTTCCGACAATATGAGGGTGCAAGCCGGTTATATGGAACAAACGACCAATACTTTGTCTAAAGGACAAATTCAGGTGAGCCTGCATCATACCTTCTAGCAGTAAAATTTCCGGATTAAACCCTTTTTTTAAGCAGCGGAAAACATTCTGAAGATACCTTCTGCAGTTAAAAAAATGAACTTCTGAAGCTGTTTCAGAAGTAGATTTTTAAAGAAAAGATCACATAGAATCCGAAGCAGATAACATACTGAAACAGAATATAGATACCTGAACCTTAATTTTCTAAATTTTAAGTTAAATTTACGGAAAAATATCTTTTTGCGCTTACTCATCTTCTTCCTGCTCCTCCTGTTTCCCCTTACCTCTACGGTTTGTCAGGAACTACCTCCTGTTTCCAATTATGACCCCAATATGTATGAAGCAGGGAATCAAAACTGGATGGTTTCTCAATCCAACAGCAAGGATATTTACATAGCCAATAGCTCGGGCCTGCTGGAATATACCGGTGCAGAATGGAAGGTGTATCCTATGCCCAACAATACTATAGTAAGATCAGTAAAAGCTGTGGACAGCCTTATTTTTACAGGTGCTTACATGGAAATGGGGTTTTGGAAAAAAAATGACTACGGTATTCTCGAATATACCAGTCTTATATCTAAGTTTCCAGATGAAATTCGAGATGGAGAACAGTTCTGGCACATGGAAATTATTGGCGAGATCCTCATTTTTCAAAGTTTTGAAGGTCTCTACACCTATAACATAAAAAAGGATGAAATCTCAAGAATTGAGAGCCGACCCAACAGCGCGGTCAGCAGTTTGTTTAATGTAGAAAATAAGATTTACTTCCACGTCCTGGGAGAGGGATTGTACATGATAGAAAACGGGGTTCCACAACTTATAATTGAAGACGCGTTAATCCCCGATAGTGAACTTACCCTGCTATACCGGCAGCATGGGCATTTGATAATCGTTAGTCAGTCAGGAAATTTCTACAGTTGGGATGGGGCAAAGCTTGACCGGCTTTCACCGGAATTTAACAAAAAAACCAAAGACCTCAGCATATTTTCTGCTGTCAATCTTCCCGATGGTTCCCTGGTGCTGGGTACCATAGAAGACGGGATTTATATACTGAATCCCGACGGGGCTATCCGCCACCATTTTAATCAGGAAAAAGGACTGCTGAATAATACGGTTTTAAGCCTCTTTCTAGATAAAGACCAGAATATCTGGGCGGGTCTTGACAACGGAATTAGTATCATCAATATGGATTCCCCTTTCAGGTTGTTCGAAGATCATAAAGGATCAATAGGATCTGTATATGCATCTTTTCAGGATGAAAATTATCTTTACCTGGGAACGAATCAGGGGTTATACTATAGAGAAACCGGGGAAGAAGATTTCCATTTTATGGAAGGTACCAACGGGCAGGTTTGGAGCCTACAGCGTATTGACGGCACCCTTTTTTGCGGTCATAACAGGGGAACTTATGTGGTCGAGGGAAAATTTGCCCGTAGAATTGCAGAACATGCCGGGACCTGGGTGGTAAAAAAATATGATTATCATCCAGATTATTATCTTCAGGGACATTACAACGGAATTAGCCTACTTAAAAAACAAAACGGAGCTTTTATTCCCCAGCCAAAACTTGAAGGTTTTCCACATTCTTCGAAATCTATTGTAACAGGAGATAACGGAGATATCTGGATAGCCAATGAGCATAAAGGTGTTTTCAGGTTAAGGTTTAACGATGCTACCAATACTATTTCTGAAACCGAAAATTACCAGTTTCAAAATACTTCCGGGATCACCTCGAGCATATTCAGGTTTAACGATACGCTTTACTATTCCACCACCAATAAGATATTTCAGTTTAATAATTCGGAGAATAAATTTACCGAAAACCACCTTTTAGGAAGAACGCTTAAGGATTTGGAAAGGATTTCAGGAAAAATAATAAATGAAAGAGAAGACAAAATATGGGGATTTTCGGGCAATGCCATCTTTAGTGTAGCACCGGAACCTTTGAGCAATGATTATAAAGTTGCTTCGATTTATCTCCCAAAAGACCTTCGTAATATCACGTTGGGATATGAAAATGTTACGGCGCTGGGAAGTGACGTTTACCTGCTGGGGGTGGCGAACGGGTACCTGGAATTTGAAAGAACAGAAAGAGCAGAAATCAATAAAGAGATCAGGATCAATGAAGTGGCCACTGCCCCTCTTGATGAAACCCCTCGCTCTGTAAATCTTTATGAAGATCCCATTTTTCATTATAAAAACAACAACATCAGTTTTACATACAGCATTCCGGAATTTAAAAAATTCCTGGTTCCGGAATACAGTTACAGGCTCGTGGGATTGAGTGACCAATGGAGTGACTGGAGCAAAACCCCCGCAGCAAGTTTTAAAAACCTTTCTTTTGGAAATTATGAATTCCAGGTAAGAGGAAGGATTGGGGAGGAAAATACATTGGTTCAAACTTTTAGTTTTAAGGTAGAAAGGCCATGGTACTTCAGTTTTACGGCGTTTGCAGTATATTTTCTACTATTTCTGTTACTGCTTGTTCTAATTCATAAGACTTATAAGCGACAACATGAAAAGCTTATCGAAGAGAATGAAAAAGAGCTGCGAATGAAAAACCTGGAAGCAGAGCAAAAGATCATTAAACTACAAAATCAACAGCTGGAAAGAGACGTTAGCAGTAAGAATAAAGAACTGGCTGTGTCTACGATGAGCCTTATTAAAAAGAATGAATTCTTAACCAGTATTAAACAGAAATTAAAAGATTCGGCACATTCTTCAGAAGTCAACTCGGTTATTAAAACAATAGATAAAGATATTAATGAGGAAGATAACTGGAGATTTTTTAAAGAAGCCTTTAATAATGCCGATAAAGATTTCTTCAAAAAGATAAAAGCTTTACATCCACAACTTACTTCCAACGATTTAAAATTGTGTGCCTACCTGCGATTAAATTTATCTTCAAAAGAGATCGCTCCTCTGCTAAACATCTCGGTGAAGAGTGTGGAAATTAAGCGATATCGATTGAGGAAAAAGATGGATTTGCCCCGGGAAAAGAATTTAACCGATTATATTCTCGAAATTTAAGCTATACACGCGGTTACAAAAACTCTACATCACCTCTACATCCCTGTTTTATTCTGCTTTTCCTGTGAATTATGAAAACTTCATTATAGGAGATTAAATAATGCTATATCCTTAATTGAGGCCTTTTTCGCGGCCACAAGACACTGCTTTCCCAAAATTTACCGGCTGTATATTTTTTGTAAAGGTGAGAATTCAATGCACTTAACATTCTATTAATAAATTGTCATCCAATACAAATACATAATATTAAGTCTAACCATAATCACGCAAACGTTTTCAAAAATGATGTATTCTGAAATGAACCTGCTATTAACTAATTCAACATCTATAATTTAAATCTACTCATATGAAATTTAAAAATTACTTGTTACTACTATTCCTTCTGGTAATTAGTAGTAGTTGGGCGCAAACCCACACAATTTCCGGAACTGTATTGGATGATACAGGGATACCTCTACCCGGAGCCAACGTAATAATAAAGGGGACTACCACAGGAACTCTTACAGATTTTGATGGTAACTTCTCGATTGAGGCTTCTCAGGGAGAGACCCTGGTGATCTCTTATTTAGGTTATGAGTCACAGGAAGTAGAGGTTACAGATGCAAGCCGCATCGAAATTACTCTGACACCAGATACCGCCTCCCTTGAAGAAGTGGTGGTTGTAGGATATGGTACTCAGAAAAAAAGTGTGGTAACCGGTGCCATTTCCAGTGTAAATGCTTCAGATCTTGAGACGCTGCCAATCAACAGCGTGGGAGAAGCTTTACAGGGTCGAACTTCAGGATTAACGGTTGCTGCTTCGAGCGGACAACCCGGTTCCGGTGCTACTATAAGAGTCCGTGGAATTACCACTCTAAACAACAATGATCCTTTATGGATTGTGGATGGGGTGGTAGTCGACAATGGAGGAATTAATTACTTAAACCAGTCAGATATTGCTTCCATAGAAGTTTTAAAAGATGCAGCCTCCCAGGCAATCTATGGAGCAAGGGCAGCCAGCGGGGTTATTCTTGTTACTACCAAATCTGGTAAGGAAGGAAGAATGAGGATAAACTACAATACTTATGTAGGTTTTTCCGAACCGGCCGACAGGATAAATCTTACCAACGCTACAGAATATGCTGCTTTGCGTAATGAAGCCAGCGTAAATGATGGTGGAGCCGTTGTGTTTCCAAACCTCAGCGCTTTAGGACAGGGCACAGACTGGCAGGATGTAATCTTTAATGACTCCGCCTTTCGCCAGAATCATGAAGTTAGTCTTAGTGGAGGAAGTGATGTTTCGAGCTTCTATTTCTCCTTTGGATATCTTGAGGAAGAAGGTATAGTGGCTACAGATATCTCCAATTTTGAACGTACCAACCTTCGTTTGAACTCTACCCACAAGATCACTCCCTGGTTAACGTTTGGGGAAAATTTCGGATATTCAAGAAACAAAAGTGTGGGAATTGGAAATACCAATAGTGAATATGGTGGGCCATTAAGTTCAGCCACGAATCTTGATCCTCTTACACCCGTTGTAGTGACCGATCCTGCACGATTGTCACAATTTCCATACAACCAGGACCTGCCATTCCTTAGAGATGCCATGGGAAATCCTTACGGTATTTCACAACAGGTAGCGCAGGAGATCATTAACCCATTGGCCTACATCAAAACCCGACTGGGAAATTTCGGGTATAGTGATAATTTTGTAGGGAATACTTTCCTTGAGGCCGAACCTATAGAAGGGCTGGTGTTTCGCTCAAATCTTGGTGTTAAACTTTCCTATTGGGGTGACGAGACATTTACCCCCATCAATTACTTAAATGCTTCCTTCAGTACAGCACAGACTTCTTTTACCAGAAGTAATAACAACAAACTTGATTATAATATAGAAAACACAGTTTCCTATTCAGATCAAATTGGAGAGCACAATTTCACCATACTTTTAGGACAGGGTGCTTATAAGGAAAATGAAGCCAAAGGGTTAAATGTCACCAAATACGGAATTCCTGTTGACAACTTTGATGATGCTTCCTTGAATTTTGATGTGCCTGAAGATGACATAGTAGCAAATGGCTACGAAAACGTGCCACATAAAGTTTCCTCTCTTTTTGGAAGGATAAACTACAATTACGCAGAAAAATATCTCTTTAGTGGAATTATTCGAAGAGATGGTTCCTCTAGATTTGGGTCCAATAATAAGTACGGTATCTTCCCTTCAGCATCTGTAGGCTGGGTGATTTCCAGAGAAAATTTCTGGGGTATGGAAAACCCTGTTGGCTTCTTCAAGCTGCGGGGTAGTTATGGTATTGTGGGTAATGACAATGTTGGGGATCTTGCCTTTTTGTCAACCATTGGCTCCGGAAGAAATTATGCTTTTGGAGACCAACTTGGCAGCTACGATGTTGGATACAGTCCCGAAGCACCGGCCAACCCCGATCTTAAATGGGAAGAAACAAGCCAGTTAAACATCGGATTTGAATCGCGTTTCCTCAATGGTTTCTCGCTTGAAGTCGACTGGTACAGAAAGGAAACAACAGACATTTTACTTTATCCAAGAATTCCGGCATTTGCAGGGGTAATTGGTAACCCGGCCCGAAACGTTGGTAACATGGAAAACATGGGAGTTGAAGTGAATCCCGGCTACACAATGAACCGTGAGGATTACGGATTCTCTATTAATGCCAACGCCTCCTATTTACGCAATGAAGTGACTTATCTTGGTGACGGCCAGGAATATCTTGACGGCGGTGAAGCCTTCCAGTCAAGCACATTCCCCATTACCAGGACAGCGGTTGGGGAAGCAGTAAATTCCTTCTATGGTTTTAAAACTTTAGGAGTATTCCAGACCCAGGAAGAAATTAACAACTACACCAATGCGGAAGGGAATTTAATACAACCAAACGCTGTGCCGGGAGATTTCAAATGGCAGGATTCCGATGGAAGTGGTTCAATTGGTGAAGAAGACCGTGTTTTCATTGGAGATCCGACGCCGGACTGGTCTTATGGTATTACGGTGAACGCTTATTACAAAAACTTTGATTTTACAGTATTTGGACAGGGTGTAGCCGGAAACCAAATTTTCCAGGGGCTTCGCCGACTGGATATAGCCAATGCGAACTATCCCGCTAAAGCACTAGACAGATGGACAGGACCGGGTACTTCAAACAACCATCCAAGAATGACCAATAATGATCCTAACAACAATTACAGTAATCCTTCAGATTTCTATCTTGAAGATGGAGATTACTTCAGAATCAAAACTGCTCAAATAGGATACAGCCTTTCTGAAGAGGCCCTCTCTACAATCGGATTTCAAAAAGTGAGGATCTATGTAATGAGTGAGAACCTTTTCACTTTCACGCAGTATACCGGTTACGATCCCGAGATTGGAGGAGGCGTAATGAGTATAGACAGAGGTATTTATCCGCAGGCAAGATCTTTTATGCTTGGGGCATCCATTGGATTTTAATTGTATAAAATTATAAAAGGTACTATTATGAAAAGAGTAATAAAATATATAACAGTCGTTGTTTCAGCGGTTACTTTAACCGCGTGTAGTGACGATTTTTTAGAAGTTGAACCAAGGGGAGAAAGCCTGGAATCCAATTACTATCGTAATGCAGAGGAAGCCTACAATGGCGTGGTGGCAGCCTATGATCCCGTAGGATGGGTAGGCCAAAATTATGTTGCGAAGGAATTTGCGCTAAATGCAGCCTCCGATGATTTTTATGCAGGAGGTGGAAATTCCCAGGATGTACCGGCTGTTCAGGCCTGGTCCAGTTACACCTTAGAGCCTGCCACAGGGCCTCAGGAGGAATTATGGAGAAGAAGTTATTCAGGAATTTACAGGACCAATGTGCTGCTTTCCAAATTGCCCGATACAGATATGGACGAGCATTTAAAAAGCAGGTTTGAGGCTGAAATGAAATTCCTAAGAGCATACTATTATTTTGATTTAATAAGGTTATTTGAAAGGGTGCCTATGTTTACTGAACCGGTAGCAGTAAGTGATTTAGGCAATGCAGTACAGGTAGACCGTTCAGAAGTTTTTACCCTGATAGAGCAGGATCTTGTAGAGGCCGTTCCTAATTTACCCACCGAGGTAAATCTGGCAACTGAAGCCGGGCGGGCAACACAAGGTGCCGGCAAGGCTTTATTAGGAAAAGTTTATCTGCACCTGGAAAGGTTTGGAGAGGCTGCACAACAATTTCAGGATGTGAATGGCACCCCCGGTGGTACAAGTCAGTACGGGTACCGCCTTCTTGAAAATTATGGTGACCTGTTCGAAAATGAAAATCAGTTTAATGAGGAATCGATTTTTGAAGTTATCCATACTTCTGCATCAAACTGGGGCGACTGGAATTGTATTGGATGTACAGAAGGTAACCTGCTAAACCAAATGTCTGCGCCACGGGGTTATAATATTATTGAACAAGGTAAGGGTGCCCCTGATTTCATTGCAGGCTGGGGTTTCAACATTCCCACAGAAAAATTGGCAGATGCCTTTATTTACAGTGATGGCAGCTATGACAACCGTTATAAACACACCCTTAGTAATCTTGACAGTCTCGCACAGCAGGGAATAATATCTTATGAAAAAAGCTATCAGGATACAGGATATTTTCTGAAGAAATTTGCCGGAAAGCAGGAAGACCGTTCTACGGGTGGTGGTAACTTTGAACTTAACTGGCCTCAGAATTTCTACGACATTAGATTGGCCGATACCTACCTGCTAGAAGCAGAAGCGCTGGTAAGAGGCGGAGGTGATACCAACAGGGCGCAGGCATTATTAGATGCCGTACGAAGCCGTGTAGGAGAAGAATCTGTACCTGCAACTTTTTCGAATATCCTCAGGGAAAGAAGACTGGAACTTGCGGGTGAAGGACATCGCTGGTTTGACCTGCAAAGAGCCGGTTTGGCTGCCGAATATCTTCAGTTTAAAGGATATGTAAGTAAGAAACATGATAAGCTGCCAATCCCGCTGCAAGATTTAACTAACACACAACTAGAACAAGATCCCGCTTATCAATAAATGGAACTTTTTCAACAATAAATGAACAGTATGAAAAATATCTTTAAAATAATGATAGCCGTTTTTGTCAGTACTGCTGTAATAAGCTGTGACAAAGACGATGACAGCCTGGGAGTAGATCTTGAGGGAATGGCAACACCCACAAATCTTGGGGCTACTTTCCAGATCACCCAGGATAACACCGGCTTAGTGACCATTACTCCTACCGGGGAAGGTGCCACGCTGTATTCTGTGGATTTTGGTGACGGTTCGGGTTCCTCAGATGAAATGAGTGTGGGGGAGAATGTAACTCATGTATATGAGGAAGGTGAATACGACGTAGTGATCACCGGAACAAATCTGGCGGGAGAAACTGCTGAAGGCACTCAGCCGCTCACCGTTTCCTTCCGTGCTCCCGAAAATCTGGAGGTTTCCGTAAATAAAGATCCTCAGGATAATTATTCCATTTCTGTAAGTGCCGCTGCAGATTATGCAACGATGTTCAATGTGTATTTCGGCGATGTGGCAGAGGAAGAACCAACCCCATTAATGCCCGGTGAAACTGTAAATCACACTTATGAAACCATAGGAACGTATGACGTACGGGTCGTAGCTTTAAGTGGAGGAACCGCAACTACCGAAATTACTCAGGAAGTGGTAATTTCTGATCCTTTATTCCTGCCAATAGATTTCGAATCTGAAAAACTGGATTACAGTTTTGTCAATTTTGGCGGAGGAGAAGGCGACGGAGTACCTGTTATAGCCAATCCAGATCCTTCGGGTGTAAATACCACCGAAATGGTAGCTGCCTATACTAAACCGGCAGGTTCAGAAACATGGGCAGGAACTTCCATCGCACTTGACGAACCTATTGATTTTTCCACTACCCGTTACGTAAGTGTGGATGTATGGTCTCCAATAGCCGGTGCAGATGTGCTCTTTAAGGTAGAAAACCTTGAAAATCCAGATATAGCTGTAGAAGTCGCTGCAACCACTACGGTTAGCGAAGAATGGGAAACCCTGATCTTTGACCTCAGCGCAATAGATCCTGCTGTTGATTACGGAAAAGCAGTCTTGTTCTTCAATTTTAATATTCCGGGAACAGGAGAAACCTACTATTTTGACAATATCAAAACCACTCAGTTAGAATTCACCGAATTGCCTCTAACTTTCGAGTCCGAAAATCTTACGTACACCTGGAGTGGCTTTGGAGGCGCCGAGGGAGGAGTGGTAGCAAACCCTGATCCTTCCGGAATTAATCCAAGTGCCCACGTAACCGAATTTAAAAAGGCTGGTGGTGCAGAAACCTGGGCCGGAATTTCCCTTGATTTAGATCAACCACTTGATTTTTCTAACGGTACCACGGTAAAGATGAAAGTCTGGTCTCCGGAAGCAGGGGTGCCTGTTCTTCTAAAATTGGAGAATTCAGCATCCGTTCCTGAGGGAGGTGGTAACCCTACCGTTTTTGTAGAGGTGATCCAGAACACCAGCACTTCGGGAGAATGGGAGGAATTAAGCTTTGACCTCAGCAGTTTTGAAGCATTTGATCCTTCCGTGGATTACGACAGAATTATTCTGTTCTATGACTTCGGAAATTCAGGAGAGGGAACTACTTCTTATTATGATGACATCAAGATTGGAGATACAAATTATATTTCCTTGTTCAGCGACCTTGCTGAAGATATAGTGGTAGATTCCTGGAGAACAGACTGGTCAGTTTCAGATTATGAAGAAGTAACCTTTGATGGCCGATTGACAAAACGTTACTACAACCTAAGTTATGTGGGAATAGAAACTATCGCCAATCCTGTTGATGCTTCAGAAATGACCTATTTCCATACAGATATTTACACCGATAATGCAACTTCTTTCAAAGTGAAACTGGTTGACCTGGGACCCAACGGCGTTTATGGTGGCGGTGATGATACCGAACATGAAGTTACCATCGAAAATCCAGCTCAAAATGAATGGGTAAGTGTAGAGATACCTCTTTCTCGATTTGAAAATCTTGCTGAAAGAGCGCATATAGGGCAGCTCATCTATTCCGCTGTACCTTCGGGAGCAGCAAATGTGTATGTCACGAACGTATATTTTCATAATTAAAAAGCAAACACATGAAAAGCACAATAAACCTTAAAAATATATTTCTTCTCCTTCTTCTAAGTACACTTGGAGTGAGTTGCGTTGAGGAAGAGTACGACCTGGGAGAAATTACTTCTCCGTCAAATTTAAATGTCAATGCACAGGTTGTAGGACAGAGTGAAGAGATGCCGTATGGAGACGGCAGCGGAACTGTAAATTTTTCAGTAACTGCAGATAATGCAATGACGTATAAATTTATTTATGGCGAGGGCGTCGAAGAAGTCTCCTACGATGGAAACAGTACCCACTCCTTTAATAAAAATGGAGTGAATGATTATGTCGTTACGGTTATTGCCTATGGCACCGCGGGTGCTTCTGCCAACACTACAGCAGAAGTGACCGTTTTTAGTGACTTCAGTGATCCTGAAACGGAGTTACTGTTAACCGGCGGAAGTACAAAAACCTGGTATGTGGCAGTTTCACAACCTGCTCATTTAGGAGTGGGACCTGCTACGGGTGATAATATGGACAATCCTTCCTACTACGCCGCGGTGCCTTTTGAAAAAGCCGGAGAAGAGATAAGTTCCTGCCTGTACACAGATGAACTTACATTTAGTATGAATGGTGAAAATATTGTTTACAACTATAACAATAATGGACAAACCTTCTTCAATGCATCCTATGCTCCAGATTTTGGAGGGACAGGTGCAGAAGATGAGTGCCTGGACTATGACAGTGAAGGAACCATCAACGTTTCTTTATCTCCATCCACTTCGGGCTTAACCGGTGGACAAACAACCGGTACTGCCATAAACTTTGCCGAGGATGGTTTTATGAGCTACTACATTGGCGCCAGCACTTATGAAATTCTATCTATTGATGAAAGCAGCATGCACGTGAGAGCGGTAATGGGTAATGACCCGGCCCTTGCATGGTACCTGAAATTTACAACCTCACAGGAAGAGGAGGAAGAACCGGCTCCATTTGAAACCGAATACGACGAGCTGGTTTGGGATCAGGAATTTGAAGAACCACTGGACACTGATCTGTGGAATTTTGAGACCGGTAACGGTGAAAACGGATGGGGAAATCAGGAAAAACAGTATTACACTACAGAGAATGCTGAAGTTGTTGACGGAAACCTTGTGATTACTGCCAAAGCCGAAGAAACCAGTGGATTTGATTATTCTTCTTCCCGGATCACTACTGAAGATAATTACGAATTCATGTACGGACGGGTAGAAGCACGGGCAAAACTTCCTGAAGGCGCAGGAACCTGGCCTGCAATTTGGATGCTGGGCTCCAACTATGCCGAAGTGGGCTGGCCCGATAGTGGTGAAATAGACATCATGGAACATGTAGGAAATGACCAGAACACTATCCACGGAACCCTTCATTATCCCGGAAGATCTGGCGGTAATGCAGATGGTGGCACGATTGAAATTGAAAATGCCAGCAGCGAATTCCATATTTACACCATGGAATGGTCTCCCGAAAGGATTGTTTTTCTTGTAGACGGTGAAGTTTACCATACCTACACAAACAATCCCAATTCTCCATACCATCAGGATTTCTTCCTGATCTTAAATGTCGCCATGGGCGGTAATTTTGGAGGAGCAATAGATGCCGCGTTTGAAGAATCGTCCATGGAGATTGATTATTTACGAGTTTACCAATAGCCCCCCTTTATATTAGCCAACATGAGGCTGTTTTAAGGTATTTGTACGTCAACCTGTCCCAAAGCATCGGGAGAATTCAGGAGCTAAGGAAAATTGAAAATCAGTAGTGTAAGATTCTGAAATAAATTCAGAATGACGGAGTAAAAGCTTTTTAACAGCCTCATTTTAATTGATGAAAAAATGAAAAAATACAGCCCCTTCCTCGTGTTTCTCTTCGGAAGCTTTTTAGCACAGGCACAAAATCCGGAAATTCCAAGTTCTGTTGAAAATGTGGAAACAAAAGTCGATTCGGTTTTAAACCTGATGACACTGGAAGAAAAAATAGGACAATTAGTGCAGTACAATGGCAGCTGGGACCTTACCGGTCCTGCCTCCGATATGGACAACAAACAGAAAGAGGAAAACCTTAAAAGAGGCATGGTAGGCTCCATGCTCAACGTACTTTCTGTAGAAGCTACTACCGAAGCCCAGAAGCTGGTCATGGAAAATTCCAGACTCAAAATTCCGCTAATATTTGGATATGATGTGATCCACGGGTATAAAACAATGTTTCCGGTGCCAATTGGGGAGACTGCCAGCTGGGACCTTGAAGCCATGGAAGAATCAGCGCGAATCGCCGCTTTAGAATCTGCAGCACATGGCGTGAACTGGACCTTTGCCCCCATGATCGATATTTCCAGAGATGCCCGCTGGGGACGTATCATGGAAGGATCGGGAGAAGATCCTTTCCTAACTTCGAAGGTCGCCGTAGCCAAAATAAAAGGCTATCAGGGGAATGACCTGGCCAGTCCTACTACCATAGCAGCCACTGCAAAACATTTTGCTGGCTATGGTTTTGCTGAAGCAGGGCGTGATTACAATACCATACACGTAGGAGAAAATGAACTTCACAATACGATTTTGCCCCCCTTTAAAGCGGCCGCAGATGCGGGAGTTGCCACCTTCATGAATTCGTTCAATGATATTGACGGTACTCCCGCAACCGGCCATAAAATTCTACAGAGGGATATCCTTAAAGGAGACTGGAACTGGAACGGGTTCATTGTATCTGACTGGGGTTCCATTATCGAAATGGTAGACCACGGATTTGCCCGTGATAAAAAACACGCTGCCGAAATCGCTCTAAATGCAGGAAGCGACATGGATATGGAAGGTGGCGCTTATGAAGCCAGTCTTTTAGAACTCGTGGAAGAAGGAAAAGTTTCTGAAGAAAAGATCAATGATGCCGTAAAACGTGTGCTTAGGGTAAAGTTTAAATTAGGACTTTTTGAAGATCCTTATAAATATTCAAATCCGGATTTATTAGCACAAATCCCATTTCAGGAGCACCAAGAAACAGCAAGGGATATTGCACGTAAATCTATTGTACTTCTAAAGAACGAAAATAACATTTTACCAATAAAATCTTCGGTTAAAAATATTGCCGTGATAGGACCTTTGGCAGATGACAAAGATACTCCAATAGGCAACTGGAGAGCACAGGGAGAAGCAAATTCAGCTGTTTCGCTGCTTGAAGGAATTAAAAATACGGTAGGCAGCGGTGTAAAAGTTACCCATGCAAAAGGTGCCGCCCTGGGAATGGGAGAAAGAAGTTTCCTGGCGCCTCTGGAAATCAATACTACCGACAGATCGGGTTTTGCAGATGCTGTTAAAAAAGCCGGAAATGCAGATCTTGTAATCATGGCGCTTGGCGAGGATGCTTTTCAGTCGGGAGAAGGAAGAAGTCAGGTGAATATAGGCCTGGCAGGGCTTCAGCAGGAATTACTTGAAGAGATTTATGCGGTTAACAAGAACATTGTGCTGGTACTACAAAACGGAAGACCGCTGGAAATTTCCTGGGCTGCAGAAAATATTCCCGGCATCGTGGAAGCATGGCAACTGGGTTCTGAAAGCGGGAACGCCATCGCCGATGTACTTTTCGGAAAATACAATCCTTCAGGAAAACTTCCGGTATCATTTCCACGTGCGGTTGGTCAGGAGCCGCTTTATTACAATCAGAAGAACACCGGAAGGCCTTTTAGCCCCAATTCCGTTACTTATTCTGCTTATACCGATGAGAAAAAAGATGCATTGTACCCCTTCGGATTTGGATTAAGCTATACCGATTTTGAATATGGTGACCTGCAGCTTTCCTCCAGTAAAATGACTCCTGATGCAAGTATTAAAGTTAGTTTTCAGTTAACAAATTCCGGAGATGTTGAGGGGAAAGAGGTCGTTCAGCTTTATTTACGGGATCTGGTTGCCAGCACTACCCGTCCGGTGAAAGAGCTTAAAGGATTCCAGCTAATTACTCTTGCCCCGGGAGAAACTAAAAAAGTTACTTTTGAAATTTCAGAAGAAATGCTTCAGTTCTATAATGCTGAAAGAAAATGGGATTCCGAAGCAGGAGAATTTCATGTGTTGATTGGCGGAAACTCCAGAGACCTGAAAAAGTCCTCTTTCACTTTAAATAAGTAACGTATGAAAAGTTTGAAAAATGTTGTTCTTAGTGGCTCATTTATTATGTTACTTTTTCCGGCAGTTACTGCGCAAGTCATCTTTGAAGAAAATTTTGACGGAGAGCAACTGAATAGGGACCACTGGAGCTATGAGGAAGGCGACGGCTGCCCCCATCTTTGTGGCTGGGGAAACAATGAACGCCAAATCTACAACCGTGATTATCTAAAAGTGGAGGACGGGAACCTGGTGATCACAGCCGTAAAAGAAGGAGATCAATATTTTTCGGGAAAGGTGAATTCCAAAGACAAAGTGGAATTCCAGTACGGGGAGATAGAAGTACGGGCAAAACTTCCTGAAGGTCACGGTATCTGGCCGGCAATCTGGATGCTTGGGCATGATATTAATGAGGTGGGCTGGCCTGCTTCGGGCGAGATCGATATCATGGAATATGTGGGCCGGGAGCCAAATACACTTTACACGACACTGCATTATCCCGCACACCACGGGGAGAATGCGAGTTCAAAAAAGACCTATATTGAAGATATCGAGGAAGGTTATCATACGTACAAGACCATTTGGAATGAGAAAAATATTAAGTATTACATGGACGGGGAACTGGTTTATACGTTTGTGCCGGAAAAGTATGATGAAGAATACTACCCATTTAGAAAACCCTTTTATTTTCTTTTAAATATGGCGGTAGGCGGAAATTTTGGTGGTCCCGAGGTGGATGATTCCATTTTTCCTGTGAAATTCTACATTGATTACATTAAAGTGACCGCACTGGAAGAGTAACAATTGGGACAGAAACCACGCCTAAAGATGGCCGTGGAATCTTAAAAGTTTGGAAAACAGCGATAATTATTATCTTTATCGCTAAATTCACAGCAAAAATTTTTCCATATGAAAAAGACACTTCTTATTAACAAAATGATATTGGGAGCTGCGGTGGTAACCTTAGGTTTATTTTCTTCCTGCAAGGATGAAGAGAAAACAGAAACCACTACTCCTGCAAACACTGTAAATACAACTAACAACACTTCGGAAGGATCTGAAGCACAGCAAACTGCGCAGCTGAATCCGGAACACGGACTCCCGGGACACAGATGTGATCTCCCCGTAGGAGCACCTCTAAGTTCTTCTCCGAACACTACGAATACAACACCCGCACCAACTCCGGCTTCCAATGTGTCCCCGGTAAGAATTGACCAAACACCAAAAGTGAATCCGCCGCATGGAGAACCTGGTCACGATTGTGCAGTTCCGGTTGGTGCAGAATTGAAACAGCAATAATTCTTTTTCTTCAGAAAAAATACAGGAGGCTGTCTAAAAAGCTTTAAAGGTCATCCAGATTTTATTTTCAGAATCTTTTTGTGCTGATTTCCAGAACTGATCAGAACCTGAAACAAATTCAGCTGGATGTTAAAAATGCTTTGTTAGACAGCCTTTTTATTACCTCTCCCCCCCTTTTTCTCCGTTGGGATCACAACTCTTAATCGCTGACTAATTATTTTTCATTATTTCCAAAAAGCTGTATTTTACTATAAAACTGCAGGAATGGAAGAAGAAGCACTGGAATTCGCACGAAAAGCACATGGAGATCAACAGCGTAAGTACAATGAAGAGTTGTACATAGAGCACCTTAAAAGGGTGGCTGAAATTGTGAAAACTGTTCCCCATACTACCGAAATGATCTGTGCAGCATATTTGCATGATGTGGTGGAAGATACCCCGGTTTCACTTCAGGATATCCAGCGAAAATTTGGAGGCAAAATAGCCAAACTGGTAGAAGAGTTAACCGATGAATACATAAAAGAAAATTACCAGCATTTAAACCGCAAAGCCCGCAAAAAGAAAGAAGTGGAACGCCTGGAGAAGATTAGTGCAGAAGCCAAAACCATTAAACTCGCAGATGTGATTGACAATACCAGAGATATTTTGGTCAATGACAGAAATTTTGCACGAAAATATATTCCGGAAATGGAGGCTTTAACCGAAGCCCTGCAGGGAGGAAATTTCAAGCTCCTCATGAGAGCCTGCTACGAAGTACAGCGCGGCAATTTAGAACTGAACCTGGAGCGGCAAAAAGTGTGATTTACAGATAAAAAAGAGGCTGCCTGAAAAGCCTGCTTTACGTCCACCTGAACTTGTTCCAGAATGACGTTTTAATGCTTTTCAAACAGCCTCTTAGTACTTATAGAAAACTAATCCAAACCACCTTTACGGGTCGGAGGCTGTGGCGTAGGCCATTGCTGAGGTTCTCCCGTTCTAGGATGATTTTTCAGTTTTATTTGTTCACGGGATGTTCTTTCCGGATCTTCACTTGCCATATAAGTCAACACGGCGGTAAGGATCACGTTGTTACGAACATCGTCAAAAACGATCTTATCATACGTGTCTCTGTTGGTGTGCCAGGTGTAGTTCCAGTAAGACCAGTTAAGGGCACTAAGATTAAAGGCCGGTGCTCCTGCAGCAACGAAAGATGCATAATCTGATCCTCCACGGCCTGGACTTCCGGGGAAATTGGTTTCAATATGATCTGCAACGGTATCGGGAACTTTTTCTAGCCAGTCTCCCAGATAATCGTACGCATGTAAAAATCCGTTTCCGGAGATGTTTACCACTCTTCCGGTTCCGTTATCCTGATTAAACACTGCCTGTACGTTCGCAACGATCTCAGGATGGTCTTCCACAAAAGCACGGGATCCATTTAGCCCCTGCTCTTCACTTCCCCAAAGTCCCACAATGATGGTTCTTTTTGGGTTTGGATATACTTCTTTCAGGATACGCGCAGCTTCCATCATCACGATTGTTCCGGTTCCGTTATCGGTGGCACCGGTGGCACCATCCCAGGAATCGAAATGAGCAGAAAGAATAATATATTCTTCAGGTTTTTCTGTTCCTTTTATTTCTGCAATGGTATTAAAAGTAGGCACTTTCCCCAGTTCTCTCGATTGTGCCTCTACTTTAATTTGCGGCTTGTTTCCACTTTCGACAAGCCTGTACAACATTCCGTAGTCTTCTAGTGAAAGGTCGAGCGTTGGTACTTTTTTGCTGTAGGCACCAAAGATCTTATTGGCTCCAAATCCACGGGACCAGTAAGAGCTTATGATTCCGGCTGCACCGGCATTTTCAAGCGCTTCAGGTAAGGTTCTGGAGGTATATCCCATCTTTCTGAATTTTTCACGCCATGCCTCTTCCTGTTCCTGTCGCTCCTTTTTCATTTTTTCAAAAGAGGCTTCTGTAGCAAATTCCTCCCAGTTATAATCGGGACGACCGGTAGGTTGGTTCATCGAGATCATTACAAATTTTCCGTTCACCTTAGGAAGCCATTTTTGAAAAGACAAAGAATCTGTCACTTCCGGAAGTGTGATAACTTCGGCAGTAACCGGTTTCTTTCCGGTAGAAGGGCTCCAGGCCAGCTGCCGGCCCTCCAGTGACTGTATTCTTGGATGTACCATATCGATATGGGTGATCCCTCTTTCCCAGCCACGCCATTCTCCCCACTTTTGTTTTTCCGCAGAAATCCCCCAGCTTTCAAACTTATCAACCGCCCAGTTATGAGCGTTGTTCATTTGTGGTGTTCCAACCAACCGCGGTCCCACCACATCCAGAAGTTCATGAGCGAGATGCTCCAGTTGAGAATTTTCTTCGGCCTCATTAACAATGCTGTTAATTACCTGATCCTCCTGTGCAAACACTAAATTGCCGGTCATCAGGAAGCAGAAAAGCCATAATTTGAACTGATTTTTCATAAAAATGTTTTGATTTATTGAAGTTGTTAGCCAAATATATCAATAAATCATCGTTCAGAAACTAAAGTTATTTCACCTCAACACCCTTAATTCCTGACTAATTTTCAGGTATAAGACGGAATGGCGGATTTCACACAATATCAAAAAATATGTAACTTGCTGTTATGCGGTTATTTATCATTCAAATAAAATTATTGGTATATTAAAACACACTTGAGGAGCCGTCTGTACGGTCTTTGTACATATATTCAAAATTAAATCTTAAATTTTCATTTTTCTGAAGAGATTCAGGAGAATTGAAGATTTTAACCGGTAAAATGAAACAAATGAAAGTATTAGTTATTGGAGCAGGAAACATGGGTCTCACTTACGCAGAAGGAATGGCTTCTTCTGCCTTATTAAATAGGAAAAAACTGAAAATCTTTGATGTCTCCCCTGAAAAAATAATTTCATTAAAAGAAATGTCTCTTTTCAACGTCTATGAAAAACTGGAGGATTGTCTTCCCAAGGCCGATGTGGTTTTTATTGCAGTAAAACCATACCATAGCGAAGAATTGTTTGAGCAAATGAAACCCATGGTCAATAATGACCAGATCTTTGTCTCACTTATGGCCGGGGTGACCATTGAAACCATACAGGAAAGCCTTGGAATAAAAAAAGTAGTAAGAACCATGCCTAACTTACCTGCACAGGTAGGAAAAGGAGTGACTTCTTATACTGAATCCAAGGAGGTATCTCGGGTGGAATTACTTATGATAAGAAACTTGCTCGACACCACCGGCGAATCCATCAGGGTTAAAAACCAGAATTTCATTGATGCTTCTACAGGAATTTCGGGAAGCGGACCTGCATATGTATTCTATTTTATGAACTCCATGCTGGAAGCAGCTCTCAAAATGGGCTTTTCAGAAAACGATTCAAAGGTTCTTGTTAGTCAGACCTTTGAAGGCGCGGTAGAATTGTTCAATAAAAACGATCTTTCTCCTACCCTTTGGATGGACAGGGTGGCTTCAAAAGGAGGTACAACCCGTGCAGCTCTTGATTCCATGGATGATAATAATGTGAAGGAATTGATCAAGGAAGCAGCCTATGCAGCATTTAACCGTGCAGTGGAACTGGGAGAAGAGGATTGATTATTTCTGAAAATCATATAAACCGGCTTTGCTTAAATCAATGCCGGTTTTTTTATGCGGAATAAACTTTGTGCATATTTTATTTTAAAATTCAACAGAAGAACCCATTTCCGAAGATTGTTCTTCCAATCCCATCCTTCTATATGATTTATGTGATATTTTTGCCACCTGAAGGAATCAGACATTTCCGTAATTTCTCTTTTGATCTTACTGTAGCCTGAAAAATAATTTTTTAACGGAATGAATTCATTGCAACAACCCACACGCCTTTTTGACTGCTTAACTTACCGACTGAAAAACTCTCCTGCACCCGATTTTCTGGCTGCCAAAGAAAACGGTGTCTGGAGAAAATATAGTACCAGTGAGGTTCGGGAAAAAGTAGATGGTCTGAGCGCGGGCTTGCTGAAAAAAGGATTTTCCGGAGGGGATGGCTCTATTGAAGGCAGAGACAAAATAGGCATTATAAGTGCGAACTGTCCCGAATGGATCATGGCCGATATGGCCATTCAGCAGACGGGAGCAGTTTCTGTTCCGGTGTATCCGAATATTACAAATAAAGAACTTCAGTTCATCCTTAGTGATGCTAATGTGAAAATGATCTTTGTAGGGGATGAATCCCTTTTCACCAAAGTTTCAGAAATAAAAAAAAATTTACCCGCTCTGGAAGCGGTGTATTCTTTCAAAGAAATAGCAGGAGTTTCACCCTGGACCGAATTACTGGAAGAATTAAACCCTGAAAAAGAGCAACAGATCAACGATCACCGGGATGCTGTTAATGAAACCGACCTGGTGACCATTCTCTATACCTCCGGAACAACCGGAACTCCTAAAGGTGTGATGCTTTCCCACAAAAATATCCTGAGTAATTCTTTTGGAGCGGCAGAAGTAATTGCAGATGTAAAAGTGCAGGGAGAAAGAGCCCTTAGTTTCCTGCCCCTCAATCATGCTTTTGAGCGAATGGCCACCTATTGCCTGCTGTACAGCGGCGCTTCTATTTATTATGCAGAGAGCATGGATAAACTGGCCGAAAACCTGGGAGAGGTAAAACCGAAAATTTTCACGACTGTACCACGACTTCTTGAAAAGGTGTACGAAGGCATTTTAGCGAAAGGAAATGAACTGACAGGGGTAAAGAAAAAGCTGTTTTTCTGGGCTCTTGGTCTTGCCGAAAGGTTCAAAATTGATAAGCCTTTAAGCATGAGTTACAAAATTCAGCTTAAAATAGCAGATAAATTAATTTTCATTAAATGGCGGGATGCACTGGGTGGAGAAATAAAATCCATTATCACAGGAGCTGCAGCCTGCCAGGTAAGACTATTAAGGATCTTTACTGCTGCCGGAATTGTGATTCAGGAAGGTTATGGTTTAACGGAAGCAGCTCCCATTATCAGCGGAAATTACTATGACAAAAAAGACCGGAAATTTGGAACGGTAGGGCCACCAATGAATAATGTAGCGGTGAAAATAGCTGAGGACGGTGAAGTTCTCTGCAAAGGACCGAACGTGATGCTGGGTTACTATAAACGACCGGATCTCACGAAGGAAGTCATGATTGACGGCTGGCTGCGCACAGGCGATATCGGAACTTTTGTAGACGAAAAATTCCTGAAGATCACCGACCGTAAAAAGGAATTACTTAAAACCAGCGGCGGAAAGTTTGTAGCACCACAGCCCATAGAAAACAAAATGTCTGAAAGCCCTTGGATCGAGCAGATCATGGTGGTGGGGGAAATGCAGAAGTTTGTGAGCGCTCTCATTGTTCCCGCTTTCCAGGCATTCAAAAAATGGTATGCAGAACAGGAAAAACCCTATCCCGGAGATGATGCGATTTTAAAGGACAATGAAGCACGAAGATTAATCAAGGAATCTGTAACGGAATACAACCGGGAATTTAATCCGGTAGAACAGATCAAGGAATTCCGGTTACTGCCACAGGAGTGGACGATAGAAGGAGGAGAATTAACCCCCACCCTCAAACTAAAACGGAAGAAGATTGGGGAAAAATATCAGGAGTATATCAGTTCTATTTATAGCTAAGCCTGCAACTGGTATTTTCATCTTTCCCATACAATCCTAAAAGCATGAAATTTTACGGATTTATGGAAGAGAGACAGAAAGTTCATACCTTAAAAAAAAATCAGCCCCTTCACAAGGGAAGAGGCCGATGGAATTTCAATTTACCCTACTAATTAAAATTGAAATGCATACTGAATTTTAAGGCCGAAAGCCAGTGTTTTTACTTCATCCACATAATGATTGAAGGATTTGTTGTTTATTGATGAAAGCATGCTGCCATTCATAAGATCTACGGGATCTTCAGAATTGTAGGCAATAAGATTTCCCTGATTTTCTTCAGGTTTTATATCCTTTAAACCATAATCCAAAAATAGACCCATATAAAATGCACGGTCATTCTCCAGCATAAATTTAACTCCTGCTTCCATGTTTAACACCAGGTTGGTAACAAGTCCAAGTTCCAATCTTGAAGCATTCATTGGACCAAAATTTCCGAAACCGGAAAATCCTGGAGCGCTTAGTTCTACATCATACTGCTCATAATAACCGCTGGTGGTTAATGAAGAAGCGCTTGCTTCATATTCTGATTGAATTTCAAAGCCCAATTTAGCACCGGCTGCAGCATAAAAGCGGGTAATATTGCCGGTTTCGTACTGAATTTTTAAAGGCACATTTAAGTAATATGCATATTGATTTTCCCGGAAATCCTTTAACTGGTACCGGAACTCAAATTCTTCTCCCTCCATATCAAGCGTAGAATAAACATCTTCTACAGAGGAAAGATAAGCCGAACCCTCGAAATATTGCAGTTCTGCCCCTGTACCAATACTCCAGTTTTCAGAAAGGTAGTAGGAGTATCCCGCTCCAAAACCAAATCCGTTTTCCATATCGCTGTTCTCCTGAAAGACTTCATAATCAAGTTTTGAGAACGATCCTTGCATGTAAAGAGAAATTTCATTTTTGGTTTGGCCGTGAGAACTGCCAATGATACCGCAAACCAGCATGAGCAATAAAATCTGCCAACCGGGTTTAAGCTGGGAACTATTTCTATTATATATTTTCATTTTTTTGTTTGATAAATTATTCATGCAGATTTAATTAGTGAACAATAAACTTTAAAGATTTACTGTTTGAATTAGTGGTACAGTTAAGAATATAAACACCCGAGGGTAAATTAAATGGCAGCTCAATAGTAGTGGCTTTGCTGTTTGATCTCAGCTGTTTCAGAATCGTTCCATTAAGATTATGAATGGAAATCTGCATGGTTTCCAGTTCTTCCTCAGGGAAATCTGCCAAAAGTTCTAATGGCTCTCCGGAATTTATTGGGTTTCGAGCCAATACCACCCTATAAGAATTTTTAATCTGGATTACAGTGGAGCAGGTTCTGAGTATTTCACCATCTTCAGTTATCATTTCCACATGATAAGTACTCCCAGAATCCAGCTGATCACTGAAATTATTACCTTCAGAAAAATACTGCCCGGTACCAATAAGTGCTCCGTTTCTGTACCATTTGTAGCTTTCAAACCTATAGCCTCCATTGGTTTCAGGATTGTTATTTACCAGAAGCACATTGTTAAACTTCTGAACAACGATATCTTCAAACTTGAACGTCTTTTCTACTTTAATTTGATAAACCCTTTGTGCATTTCCATCTCCTGAAGTTACCGTTATGGTCTCATTGTAAATCCCAGGAGCAGGAGTGGCGATAGTAAACACTTCGGCGTGATCTGCGGAAGAGCCACGATTGGTTTCCATTCGTATTTGCACCCCATTCTCATCACTGCCACACCCGATAAGGTAATAAATCTCTGCGGAAGGACTAGCGTAAGTGGTACCATTGATGACCACATTGTTCAGTTTTGCTTCACTGCTTGTAATGTTAAGCATCCTGGTGACAGGAGCGGCCGCTTCATAGTTCTGGTTTCCTGACTGCGTGGCGGTAATGCTTATTTGCCCCGCAGTAAGCAATTTCACAAAACCACGTGGGCTAACAGAAGCTGCAGGTTCAGCAACTTCAGAAGTATAGGAATACTTCACAGCTAATTCTGAAGTTGAAGTAGCATGCAAGAGAAAATCCTCATCTGTTTGAAGGTTTCTATCTGAAAGTTCTTCAAAAGTGATACTCTGTACAGCCTTCTCAATAGTCAAAACAGCAGTAAGAACTTTATCATTAAAGTTTTCCTTACTAATATTAGCTGTCACTGTATAAGTGCCTGCATTTACGTTAACATTATTGCTGTAGGTAACGCTGGCACCTTCAGGCATTCCGCTAACAGCTAAGCTGTGTGGTTGGCCATCATACGTGAAGGTGGCATCATCAAACCTTACACCTTCAATATCGGTAGATGTAACTACCAGCCTTACTTTTTTGGAAGCAGCCAGGTAATTGTTAGTTTCTTCAGCAGAGATAGTTACATCATATTTTCCGGCATTGGTATATCCCTGTGCAGGAGCATACGTCATTTCTGTTTCCTCATGATTCAGGCTTCCGACAATATTCTTTACCGTCCTATCATAAGTGAAAGTTTGTACGGCATCTGCAGTGATTACCGTTTCAGCTTTTTCGATCACAAGATCAGCAGCCAGTACCTTACTATTGTAATTCTTCTGGCTTATCGTTGCCGTCACTGAATAAATTCCCGCATTGATTTGCCCGTTGTTCTCATACTTCACGGTAGCACCATCAGGCAGACCAGTAACGTAAATACTTTTTGAAGTTCCATCATAAATGAAGGTTTCACCTTCAAATGCTACTCCTTCAATTTCTGCATTTTCAATTACCAGTGAAACTTCTTCGGAAGCAGACAAATAATTGTCGGTTTCTTCGGCAGAAAGAGTAATGGGATACGTTCCGGCATCATTAAATCCTTGTGCAGGGTCATAGGTTAATGTAGTTTCTGAATGGTTTAAGCTAGCAGTTACTGTTTTTTCAGTACCATCATAGGTGAAAGTTTGAACGGCTTCCGCAGTGATTAGAGCTTCAGCTTTCTTAATTATAAGATCCGCAGTCAGTATTTTATCATTAAAGTTTTCCTGGCTTACGGTTGCAGTCACAGTATAAGTTCCTGCATTAATTTGCATATTATCGGCATACGTTACTGAAGCTCCTTGCGAAAGTCCGCTCACGGCTAAGGTGTGAGCTTCACCATTATAAATGAAGGTATCATCTTCAAAGGCCACTCTTTCGATTTCTGCATTTTCGATAACCAGCGAAACTTCTTTTGAAGTAGCCAGGTAATTATCGGTTTCTTCGGCAAAGATAGTCACATCATAGGTTCCTGCATTTGTAAATCCTTGTGCTGGAGCATAAGTCAACACGGTTTCAGAATGATTTAGACTAGCAGCAACATTCTTAACTGTTCCATCGTAAGTGAAAGTTTGAACGGCTTCCGCAGTGATTATCGCTTCAGCTTTTTTGATTATTAGATCGGCAGTCAATACTTTATCATTAAAGTTTTCCTGACTCACCGTAGCAGTTACTTTATAAGTCCCTGCATTAATTTTCCCATTATCGACATACGTTACTGAAGCTCCTTGCGAAAGTCCGCTCACGGCTAAGGTGTGAGCTTCACCATTATAGATGAAGGTATCATCTTCAAAGGCCACTCTTTCGATTTCTGCATTTTCGATAACCAGCGAAACTTCTTTTGAAGTAGCCAGGTAATTATCGGTTTCTTCGGCAAAGATAGTCACATCATAGGTTCCTGCATTTGTAAATCCTTGTGCTGGAGCATAAGTCAACACGGTTTCAGAATGATTTAGACTAGCAGCAACATTCTTCACTATTCCATCATAAGTGAAGGTTTGGACAGCATCGGCAGTGATGATAGCTTCTGATTTGTAAATCACAAGATCAGCAGTCAGGATTTTATCATTATAGTTTTCCTGACTAACAGTAGCAGTCACTGTATAAGTTCCTGCATTGATTTGTCCGTTGTTAGCATATTCTACTGTAGCCCCTTCCGGAAGTCCGGTTACGGCTAAGCTGTGGATTTCACCATTGTAAGTGAAAGTTTCATCTTCAAAGGCTACTCCTTCGATTTCTGCATTTTTGATTACCAGCGACACTTCTTTTGAAGCTGATAAATAGTTGTCAGTCTCTTCTGAGGAAATAGTTACTCCATAGGTTCCTGCATTTGTAAATCCTTGTGCTGGAGCATAATTCAACACAGTTTCAGAATTATTTAGACTAGCAGCAACATTCTTCACTATTCCATCATAAATGATGGTTTGGACAGCATCGGCAGTGATGATGGCTTCTGATTTGTTAATCACAAGATCAGCAGTCAGGATTTTATCATTATGATTTTCCTGGCTTACGGTTGCAGTCACTGTATAAGTTCCTGCATTGGTTTGTCCGTTGTTGTCATATTCTACTGTAGCGCCTGCTGGAAGACCGGTTACTGCTAAGCTGTGTGAGATTCCTTCATAAATGAAAGTATCACCTTCAAAAATCACTCCAGTGATTTCAGCATTTTCGATCACTAAAGACACTTCTTTGGTAGCCGGCAAGTAATTGTCAGTCTCTTCTGAGGAAATAGTTACTTCATAGGTTCCAGCATCAGTGTATCCTTGTGCAGGAGTATAAGTTAAAATAGCTTCTGAATTGTTTAGACTGGCCGCAACATTCTTCACTATTCCATCATAAATGATGGTTTGGACAGCATCGGCAGTGATGATGGCTTCTGATTTGTTAATCACAAGATCAGCAGTCAGTACTTGATCATTGTAATTTTTCTGACTTATTGTTGCAGTTACTTTATAAGTTCCTGCATTGATTTGCCCATTATCGGCATATTCTACTGATGCACCTTCCGGAAGTCCGGTCACGGCTAAACTATGAGCTTCACCATTATAAGTGAAGGTATCACCTTCAAAGGCCACTCCTTCAATTTCTGCATTTTCGATTACCAGCGACACTTCTTTTGAAGCTGATAGATAATTGTCTGTCTCTTCAGCAGAAACAGTCACTTCATAAGTTCCGGCAGTGGTATAAGCCTGTTGAGGAGTGTACACCAATTCAGTTTCTAAATGGTTTAAACTTGCAGTTACTGATTTTTCAATTCCGTCATACGTAAAAGTTCGTACGGCCTCAGCAGTGATTACCGCTGCTGCTTTGTTAATCACAAGATCTGCATTCAATACTTGATCATTGTAATTTTCCTGACTTACCGTCGCAGTTACTTCGTAAGTTCCTGCTTCCGTTTGATCGTTATTCTCATAACTAACAGAAGCTCCTTCAGGAAGACTACTAACTTCAATGGATTTTGAAGTGCCATCATAAGTAAAGGTATTATCTTCAAAAGCCACACCTGTGATCTCTGCATTTTCAATTACCAGCGACACTTCTCTTGAAGTTGATAGATAATTGTCTGTCTCTTCTGCGGAAATCGTAACAGGATAAGTTCCTGCATTGGTGTATCCTTGTTGAGAAGTATAAGCCAATTCAGTTTCTGAATGGTTTAAACTTGCAGTTACTGCTTTTGAAGTACCGTCATAGGTAAAGGCTTGTAATGTCTCTGCAGTGATTACGGCTTTAGCCTTTTCGATAATAAGGTCGGCAGTCAGTACTTTATCATTGTAATTTTCCTGACTTACTGTTGCAGTTACTTTATAAGTCCCTGCATTAATTTGCCCATTATCGGCATAAGCTACTGTAGCACCTTCCGGAAGTCCGGTTACGGTTAAGCTGTGAGCTTCACCATTATAAGAGAAACTATCATCTTCAAAGGTCACTCCTGTAATAGTTGCAGGTTCAATAACTAAATTCACTTCTTTGGAAACCGCCAAATAATGCTCGGTTTCGGCTGCGGAAACTGTGATTGGATAAGTCCCTACATTGATATATCCTTTTTCCGGGAAATATTCTAAGCTACCTTCCTCATTGTTGAGACTTGCCACCACATTTTTTACAGTTCCATCATAAGTGAAAGTTTGGGTGCTGTTTGTTGCGATTTCTGCTGAAACTTTAAAATAAATACTGAATCGTGTTGCAGCTTTATTGGCATTCCCCGCTGTATCTTCAGCTACATTGCCCTCGATATCGATCTTTACGGTGCCTCTTTCTGTGGGTTTTAAATCGAAACTAAACGAATCATGTTCACCTTCAAAATTTTCTGCTGTCCCGTTAGTAATCTTCAAATCGGACACTTCAAAACCTGATACTTTCTCGCTAAATTCTATATTTATTGAAACGCTATCTGCATTGCTGGGATCGCTTTCCGTACTGCTAATTTTTACGGTTGGGGCCGTCCTATCACTCTCAATACTAAATTGTGTTGCAGCTTCATTCGAATTTCCCGCTGTATCTTCAGCTACATTGCTCTCGATATCTACGCTAACCGTTCCATCTTCTATGGGTTTCAGCTCAAAAAAGTAACTGCCATCCTGTTCCTTAAAGTTTTCTACTTCTGCATTGGCAACAACCAAATCGGAAGCATCAAAACCAGTTACATCTTCACTGAATTTTACGGTTACCAGAAAGCTTTCTGCATTGCTTGGACTGATTTCCGTAGTGGAAATGACAACTGTTGGGGCTTTAGAATCCAAAATTTCGTAAGCACCCATATCTATAGCTTCTTCAGAAAGCCTTGGATTTCCCGCCAAATCTGTAGCGTTTTGTAAATCTCCGGGAAATAATCCATTGTTACCTGAATTGATTGCGGGACTAGCTGTTTTAAGGCTGAAATCACCGTTTCCCGGATCGGCGAAGATGTCGGCTTCAACAAGTCCGGTAGCATCTATATTACCATTGGAAGTATTATTGTTATCCTGGATGAGACTGTACTGGGCGATGTAGTTGCCTCCAAGAGAAAGTTTTATCCCTCCCCAAACGATCGAGTTGTAAAATTCCGGAACAGAGGAACCATTGTACATTGCCGCATCATTCGGCGCCCAATTATCTACAATGCTCACATTAATCAATTTAGGGGAAGAATGAGCATTAAACATACCACCGGCCCAATGATCTATTGCCAAATTATTCGTAATAATTACGCTGACTAATTGTGGGGAAGAATCATAATTGACCATCCCTGCACCATAATTTTGTGTTGAATTTTGAACAACCTTTATATTGACCAATTGTGGGGAAGAAGACGAATTGAACATTCCTCCACCTCTATTACGCCAAAGTGTATTTGAATGAACGGTAAAATCTGAACTTCCATTCGCGTTCCCCCCACTAATAGTGAACCCATCAAGGCGGGCACTGCCCACAGCACCAGAACTTAGCACCACGTGATAGGCATTTTCACTATTCCCGGTAATACTCAGTGTACTGCCACTCCCGCTCGCGACATCGTCACCGTTAAAATCACCACTTAAAATACTGACATTTGCTTCAATACCCAAATCGCGCTGGTTCAAAGCGGTTTCCGCACCTGCAAAACCGCCATAAAGTTGTACATTCTTTACCAATAAAAAAGCATTGTCGCGGCCTTCATCGGCAAAATTAGCACCATCACGTGGGCTGTAAAGCGGTTTATACGTTCCACCGGCTACCCATATCTGCAAGGGAGAATTCTCCCAGTTACTTTCATTGTTTTTGGCATATTTTAATGCTTCGGCTAATTCTGGAAGGGCATTGGCCCAGGAATCGCCGCTGCCATCCCCTGTGACATTTTTATTGACATACAGAATGTTGTTTTCATCTGGATGGATCGCAATTACTGGCCCTTGCAGGTCACTTTCCACTGCCGTACCGGCATTGGTTCCATCATTGGGCGTGACTTCAAAGCTTATGTATTTACCAACATCTGTAGTTTGTAACTCATAGGTTTTATCAGTGGCCTCGCTAATAGCCGCTTTATTAGTTCCGGAAGCGTCATCAGCCCGATACCATATATAGGTGGAGCAGGATTCGGGATCGCTGTCAGTATCATTATAAGAATAATTCCCTTCAAGGGTTTTACCAACTTCTAAGGTACCTGAAAAGGTCACGGCAGCCGCGGTGGGTGGGGTATTGGCTGCAAAACTGGTATTTCTATACAAAGTAGAAATAGAACCATTTTCAGTTGTACCTATAATAAGCACATCTTTATCATTATCTCTATCTATATCGGCAAAAGCTATAGAACCGTAATGCACACCTTTGAAAGGAAGCCCTAAAACTTCCGTGTAATTACCTGTGCCATCATTTTTATAAAGTTTGGTAATAGGATTATAACTATCATTGCTACCTGTGATCATCACATCTTGGAAACCATCTCCATCAACATCGGCAAAACCTAGGGAGCTATTTTGTACTCCTGTGAAAGGCATGCCGGTAACTTCAGAATAATTACCGGCACCATCATTCTTATAAAGTTTGGCGATTGGTCTGTAGGAAGTGTTATTATAGCCTGTGATCAATACGTCTTGGTCATTATCTCCATCTATATCGGCTAAAGCTACAGAACCATTATACATTCCTGTGAAAGGGGCACCTGTGACTTCTGTATAATTGCCAACTCCATTATTTTTATAAAGTTTGGTGATAACATTAGAATACGGCGTGCTCCTACCTGTTATCAACACATCCTGGTCACCATCTCCATCTACATCGGCAAAAGCCATGGAGCCGTCCTGCACTCCTTCAAAAGGGGTTCCTGTAACTTCTGAAAAATTACCCAGACCGTCGTTTTTATAGAGTTTTGAAGAAACACTAGATGTCAAGTTACTCACTGCCCCCGTGATCAAGACATCCTGATCACCATCTCCATCTACATCGGCAAAAGCCATGGAACTATTTTGCACGCCTGTGAAAGGAGTTCCCATCACTTCGGAATAATGGCCGGAGCCGTCATTTTTATAAAGATTTGCGATACGATTATTGGAATTATCCATACCTGTAATCAACACATCCTGATCACCATCTCCATCTACATCGGCAAAAGCTATAGAGCCATTTTCCACTTCTGCGAAAGAAGTTCCCGTGACTATTGAATAATTGCCAAAACCGTCATTTTTATAAAGTTTTCCGATGCGGTTATATGAATTATCATGTCCAGTGATCAATACATCCTGGTCATTATCTCCATCTATATCAGCAAAAGCTATAGAACTGTTTTGCACTCCTGGGAAAAATGTTCCTGTGGGTTCTACATAATTACCGGCACCAATATTCACATATAATTTGGCAACAGGTGTTAAGTGATTATCTCCACCTGTGATCAATACGTCCTGATCATTGTCCCCATCTATATCTGCAAAAGCTATAGAACTATATTGCGCTCCTGCAAAAGAATTATTAATATCTTCCATATAATTGCCCGAGCCATCATTCTTGTAAAGTCTGGAAATATTATAGCTTGTGATTAACAGATCCTGATCACTATCTCCATCTACATCAGCAAAAGCCACGGAACTATTTTCTACTCCTTCGAAAGAAGTACCTGTTGATTCTGAATAATTACCACCACCATCATTTTTATAAAGTTTGGCAATCGAATTGTAGTTAATATCCATGCCTGTGATCAATACATCCTGATCATTATCCCCATCAATATCTGCAAAAGCTATAGAACTATTTCCCACTCCCGGGAAAGGAGTATTTATGTCTTCTAAGAAATTTCCCAAACCGTCGTTGATATAAAGCGTAGAACCGCGAACTCCTTGCCACTCATCACCAGAAATTCCTGTGATTAAAACATCCTGATCGCTATCTCCATCTACATCGGCAAAAGCTATGGAGCCGTACTGCACTCCTTCAAAGAAATTAGTGTTATCTTTCGTATAGTTGCCATTACCATCATTCAAATAAAGTTGAGAATTAGTAATTCCATTATAATAATCACCAGACATTCCAGTAATTAGCACATCCTGGTCACCATCTCCATCTACATCGGCAAAAGCTACGGAACTATTTTGCACACCTTCGAAAGGGGTATCTAAAAGTTCTGAAAAGTTACCGAATCCATTATTGAGATATAGTTTAGCAACAGACTCCCCGTCACCATACATGCCACCAGTACTACCGGTTATCAACACATCCTGGTCACCATCTCCATCTACATCGGCAAAAGCTACGGAACCCTTTTGTACTCCCATAAAAGGAGTTCCTGTAGCTTCTGTGTAGTCGCCAGATCCATCATTAAGATATAGAATAGCACTAGCTCCTTCCCCTCCCATCGTACCTCCGTTCATATCACCAGAACCACCGGCTATTAATACATCCTGGTCACCATCTCCATCTACATCGGCAAAAGCAATCGAGCTATGTTGTACTCCTTTAAAGTCGGGAAGGATTTGTGGGGCGGGAGGAGGAGGCAAAACCTGCTCAAAAGTCTGCGCAAAGGACACTTTACCTCCGAGGCATAAAATAAAGAAAATTAGAATTTTCGGAATGTAATTTTGTTTCATATAGAAATAGAATTGATGGGTATTAAGGAGGATCTTAAATAATACGCTCTACTTAGTAGAGCGAAAATTCTGTTAAATGAAATGTTATAATATTGCAAAAAAACGTTAAAAAGGATAATTAACAGGATAAAATACGAATGTAATGGTGACCAAATTTGATTTGGACACAATCCTAATCGTCTAATTTTTAGGGTAGAAGGGGAGGAGAATAATTATGAGTTGAAGGATAGTTTATTTGATACCACTGTAAAGACTGGCCAGAACTTACTTCTCCTTATTAAAAGCTTTTTCGAAAGTGGTTCTGCTGCCTAATTCACCTTCGCCGTCCAAAGAATCATTAATACAATTTTTCCAGATAGCCTTCTTAAATAAATTTCTCCCCTGATTTATACCTAAACATTCTGTAGGAAGTAATGTAGTTGTTAACATATAACATAAAGAGAGAATCTTCTAATTCAAAATAAAAGCCTTTTGGAAGTCAGTTAGAGAAGTCAAAGACATCGAATTCTTCCTCTCCAGATAACCAAATTTTTTGCCTAGTCCATAATTTGTAGGAGTGATCCCAAAACTCAGTCATTTGCCTTTGCTGTAGGCTTTAAAACTTTAGGATTAAGGTGAAATTTCATTTTTACATCCAAATTTGATGTGAACCTAGTATAAAATCGATCCAGCCCTTCAGAATATAAAATGAAAACACAGTACATCATCCAATCCACCAAATTGTGAAACAAAAAAGCCTAACATTTCTGTCAGGCTTTATTTGCTCCCCCTCTTGGGCTCGAACCAAGGACCCTCTGATTAACAGTCAGATGCTCTAACCAGCTGAGCTAAGGAGGAATTTCAATATGTCTTTAGTGTGGTCAAATGAGGTACTAAACCCTCTTTTCAATTTGCTCCTCCTCTTGGGCTCGAACCAAGGACCCTCTGATTAACAGTCAGATGCTCTAACCAACTGAGCTAAGGAGGAATGTCGCAACCATTTTTGCGGTTGCAAATATAATGTAATTTTTGATTTTCGCTAAATTTTCAGATAAAAAAAGTAAATAAATATTTCTCCTTTTTCCTGCTTCATTGAACTTCTGAATTTACACCAAAATCATGGCTCCAGCTTTTACCTGCTACTGCGTTCACAATTCTTGTAATCGATCACTGACTGATATTCCTTGAGGTAATCAATAATGTATTCAGCAGTCGTTTTTTCAAAGGTCTTTTCAGGGGTTTCAAAGTATTGCGGGTAGACGTTAGATATATAATCGTTTAATCCCACAGTAAGAATCTTATCATCGGGAAGTGATTTTCCGGAAGAATCCAGTAAATCGATAGATCCGTTACGATTCACCATTTCAATTCCGGAATAAGCCAGAGATGGTGCACTGCCGGAATGGAAGAAAGCTTTCAATTCGGCTACGGTCATTTTAAAAGTATCTAGGCCATTTCCGAAGGGATCGATCGTGTAAATATCAAAAGGAGTAATTTTTCCGTAATCGAGTCCGGCCCTGATCCCACCGTAATTCTGAAAAACAAGATCTGCACCCGTGATCGTTCTAAGCGCATCGGTATAAAAACATCCTGTTTCAGCCGAATTGTGGTTTTGCAGCGAAGTTCCTATTTCCACAAAAAGTTCGGGAATGTTATTATAGGCTGTGATCTCCTCCTGTAAAGCTTCATCCAGAACGTGTACCTCATCGAGATTAATTAGCTCATATTCATAATTTGTAATCTCTCCGTTCCGCACTTCCAGCGACAACTTTGTTAGATATTCAAGGTCTGAACCCGATTGCACCATATACCGGCCAGCAACCCTTTCACTATACACGGCATGATTGTGACCTCCAACTACCAGATCTATGAAATCGTGTTTTAGAAGTATCTGCCTGTCCCCATACTGCCCGTAATGCGTTAGCGCCACCACCAGGTCTGCATCCTGAACCTCTTGTGAATGTTTATAAGCCCCTACGGCATCCACACCTTCAGAAAACTCGAGTCCGGTGATCTTTTTTGGATGGGTTGAAGGTTTATGTCCGGGAGAACCTGTCTCCACCACCCCGATAAATGCAATTTTAAAACCGTCTTTTTCCACGGTTATCTGTCCATCCGGAAGGTTAAGTTCTCCATTTTCTTTGCTGATATTGGCCAGCAAAAACGGAAATGAAGCCTGTTCCATTCTGTTATTCAGAATTTTTTGTCCGTAGTCAAATTCATGATTTCCAATCACGCTCACATCCATTCCAGCTTTGCCCATAAGATCAACTATAGGAGAGCCTTTTTCGGGATGATAATCAACAATTGGATTTCCGGAGAAGATGTCTCCTCCACTCACAAAGAACACCTGAGATTCATTTTCTTTTTCTGCATCAATGATCGCTTTGATCCGCGCAAAATTGTTGATCTTTCCGTGAGGATCATTGATGGTATAAATGACAATGGATTCGGCAGCAGCAGATTTTTCAAAAACGGCAGTGACCTTTTTTTCGCTGTCCATGGTAATCTCGACCGGATTTTCATTTCCAGAAAGGTCTCCTTCCCAGGAAATAAATTCATAGCCATTTGCAGGCTCCGCCAGCAGCTCCAGCACCTCTCCTGAAACATAATTCTCTTTGGAAGGAGAAACAGATCCTCCATCTTCCGGAGTAACTCCTGTGGTCAATATATACTGCTGTACAACCGGATTTTCATCGTCTGAACAGGAAACAAGAAAAATCAGGGCGAAAAAGATTGAAAAGTATCTCATAAAAATCGGAATAAGAAAGCTGAAAAATTTTCATTTTCAGCTTTAAGTGATGTTATAATATATTCTAAATATTTAGTCAAATAACCAGCGATAAAGGTCGTTCCCGTTAGCAAACAGCACAAGGGCTATTAAGATAAAGAAGCCTACCATCTGGGCGTATTCCATAAATTTATCGTTCGGCTTCCTTCCCGTAACCATTTCATAAAGTAGAAAGGTTACATGGCCTCCATCAAGGGCGGGAATAGGAAGTATGTTCATAAATGCGAGAATTATGGAAATGAAAGCCGTGGTCAACCAAAATGCCTGCCAGTTCCACGAATCAGGGAATAGACCTCCAATAGCTCCAAAACCACCCACCTGTGTCGCTCCTTTTTTGGTAAACACATATTTAAACTGTGCCACATAATCATGCAGTGTCCAGTATCCATAACTAAAGCCTTTTTCGATACTTTCACTTAGAGAGTAGGTTTCAAACTGCGGAGTCACTTCCCGGGATATGGAGATCCCAAGGTTTCCTTCCTCATTTGGAGTAATATCCAGCGTTTGGAATTCTCCTCCCTGAAGGTCGCCTTCAGGATTTACTGGAATACTTTCAAACTGTCCTTCCCTTTTGATCACCAGGCGTAAAGATTTTTCGGGACTTTTCTGCACTTCCCTTGTAAGTTCATGCCAGTAGCCTATTTCCATGTCATTAACAGAAACAATCACGTCGCCCGGTTGCAATCCTGCCTGCTCTGCCGGACTTCCAGGAATAATGGAGTCCAATACCGGCCTTTCGATGGGTACAAAAGGCTGCATCACCCCTTGCTGAAACATTCTCGACCCAATATCTTCAGGAATAGAAATGGTCTCCTGCTCCCCATTTTGATGAAGCACCGTAATTTTCTCAACGTCTCTTAAAAACAAGTGTTTGTTGATATCCAGACTGTTCCGGAATTCTTTATCATTAACTTCAACGATCCTGTCACCGTCTTCAAATCCATATTCCTTAAAAGTATCGGCTACTGCGAAACCATTGGGCATATCATCTGCGCCAACATATCCGCTACCCCACACAAAGAGGACCATCATATAAATCACAAACCCCAATACAATATTGACCGTGACCCCACCTACCATAACTATAAGTCGCTGCCATGCCGGTTTACTCCGGAATTCCCAGGGTTGCGGCGGTTGGGCCATTTGTTCCTTGTCCATACTTTCGTCGATCATCCCGGCAATTTTTACGTAACCACCTAAAGGAAGCCAGCCCATTCCGTAAACGGTATCCCCTATTTTTTTCTTGAAAAGCGCGAATTTCACATCAAAAAAGAGGAAAAACTTTTCAACTTTGATCTTAAATATTTTTGCAGGTATAAAGTGTCCCAGTTCGTGAAGAACAATAAGTATTGATAAACTGAGAAATAGTTGTATTGCTTTTATAAAAAACGGATCCATAGTCATAATTAAAAATCGCACAAAAGTAACCTTTTAAAGTCTCCTAAAAAAGTATAAAATAAGACCACGATCCTGATTTACTAAATTTTAAACCTCATTAATCCACAAAATTGAATTTTAGAGTGTAATTTTGCCCAAAATTGTTTTATATGCTGCAGTTTTTCGCCAAATATAAATTCTTCGGAATTTTTCTCTTTTTCCTTTCGGCAGTTATAGTCACCATCATTTATTCGATCCTCACACCCGAAGAAAGGCTCCCTGTCTACCAACCCAGCATGGTGAACAATGAACTGGTGGATTATTCGATCCAGGAGGTGAGAAAATACCATACAATTTCCGATTTTGAATTACTGAACCAGAACGGAGATACCATTACTCAGGAATTTTACCGGGATAAGATCTACATCGCCGATTTCTTTTTCACTACCTGCCAGACGATCTGCCCTATTATGACAGACCATATGCTGCAAATTCAGGGAGAATTAAAAGATGATCCTGAAGTGCTTTTATTGTCCCATACGGTTATTCCAAAAGCAGACAGTGTTCCGCAGTTGAAGAAATATGCGCTGGAAAAAGGAGTAAATGATTCCCAATGGAACCTTGTCACCGGTGATAAAAAACAGATCTACGAACTCGCCCGTAAGTCTTATCTGGCCGCAAAGAGCGAAGGTGATGGCGGAACTTTTGACATGATTCATACCGAAAATTTTGTGCTTGTCGATAAAAAAAACCGGATTAGAGGCTTTTATGACGGTACAGATCCTAAGGCCATTGAGGAACTTCTAGAGGACCTTACCATACTAAAAAAGGAAGGGGAATAAGCAGTAATACCTGCAGATATACTGATATTCATTAGTTTCCGAAAATAAAAATCCCTTTTAACCAAACATTTTTTTCTAATACTGAATTTTACCCTACTTTTGCCTTGTTTAAAATCAATCTAAATAAAAATTGAAGATCACAGTTGCCGATTTAAAGCGAGGCCAGCGAGGTATAATTAAAGAAATTTCAGCAGAAATCCTTCCGCTAAAACTTTTGGAAATGGGATGCCTGCCAGGGAATGAAGTAGAACTGGTGCAGACAGCACCTTTTCGAGATCCTCTGTATCTTAATATAAACGGTAGCCATTTGGCCATTCGCAAAGAAACAGCAACCCAGATCGAGATAGAAATACTCCCCTAATTATGGGCAAGCAAATTAATGTAGCCTTAATCGGAAATCCCAATACAGGAAAAACCTCTGTTTTTAACCAACTTACCGGCTTAAACCAGCAAGTAGGTAACTATCCCGGAATTACTGTTGAAAAAAAGGAAGGGATCTGTAAACTGCCTTTAGGCGTAAAAGCACATATCCTAGACCTCCCGGGAACTTACAGCCTTAACGCCTCCTCAATTGACGAAAATGTTGTCATTGAGCTGCTACTTAATAAAAATGACAAAGATTATCCAGATGTTGCTGTTGTTGTAAGCGACATCGAAAATTTAAAAAGAAACCTTCTTCTTTTTACACAGATTAAAGATCTTGAAATTCCAACGATCCTTGTTATCAATATGGCCGACAGGATGGACCGTAAAGGTATTAGCCTGGACATACCTGCGCTGGAAAAGGAGCTTAAAACAAAAATTGCACTGGTAAGTGCCCGCAAAAAAACCGGAATAGAAGACCTGAAGGAGCTTATCATAAATTACAAGAAGCTTTCCACAGAGCCTTGTATGAATGCCTCCTCCATGGATCCGGATTATTTCAACAGGCTTAGAAAGGCATTTCCAAATCAGTCTTTGTATAAGCTATGGCTAGTAATTACCCAGGACGTCAACTTCGGAAATCTAAATCGAAAAAATATTGATAAAAATCAGGATTTCCGTACCAAAGATGAAGGCAGCCTTAAAAGGATGCAGCAAAAAGAAACCATTTTAAGGTATAAATTCATTAATGACACGCTTAAAAAGACACTAACGGTAGATGCGAATGCTGCCAAAGGGCTACGCGCAACTTTAGATAACATTCTTACTCACAAAGTATGGGGCTATGTTATTTTCTTCGGAATTCTACTTTTAATATTTCAGGCTATCTATGACTGGTCCAGTTATCCAATGGATTTTATCGATGCCTCTTTTGTTTGGCTCAGCGAAAACCTGAAAGAAGTTCTTCCGGCAGGTCCTTTTACGAGTTTGATTGCCGAAGGTATTATTCCGGGACTGGGTGGAATTGTAATTTTCATTCCTCAAATTGCGTTTTTATTCTTCTTTATTTCAATTCTTGAAGAGAGTGGGTACATGAGCAGGGTGGTATTTCTCATGGACCGCACCATGCGCCGCTTTGGATTAAGCGGAAAAAGTGTGGTCCCGCTTGTTTCCGGAACAGCATGCGCAATACCCGCGGTAATGGCTGCAAGAAATATCGAAGACTGGAAAGAACGGCTTATCACCATACTGGTGGTCCCGTTCACCACCTGTTCTGCAAGATTGCCGGTGTACCTTATTATCATTGCGCTGGTAATACCCGAACGTTCTTTTATGGGCTTCAACCTTCAGGGACTAACCCTTATGCTACTTTATCTTCTGGGCTTCGGGATGGCTATATTTTCCGCCTGGATCCTGCATAAATTATTGAAAATTAGAAGCAAATCTTATTTTGTGGTAGAGATGCCAAACTATAAGTTACCCATGCTGAAGAATGTTGGATATAACGTGGTGGAGAAAACAAAATCATTTGTCTTTGGAGCCGGAAAGATCATTCTCGCAATTTCTATTATTTTATGGGTACTTGCCAGCTATGGTCCTGGCGAAAAATTCGAAAATGCAGAAGAAATCGTCACTACCAAATTCAGGGATACCTTCTTACCCGAACAGGAATTACAGGATAAGATCGCAGCCTATAAATTACAGCACTCCTATATTGGAAAAGTGGGACAGGCCATAGAACCTGCCGTCACTCCTCTTGGCTATGACTGGAAAATTGGAATTGCGATTGTAAGCTCATTTGCGGCAAGGGAAGTATTTGTAGGAACCCTGGCGACAATTTACAGTGTGGGCAACGATGAAGAAGAGACCATCAAGCAAAGAATGGCTACCGAAACCAATGAAACTCTTGGAGGGCCTTTGTTCACCTTTGCCAGCGGTATCAGTCTGTTACTTTTTTATGCTTTTGCGATGCAGTGTATGAGTACACTGGCCATTGTAAAAAAAGAAACAAACACCTGGAAGTGGCCGGCATTGCAGCTGGTGTCTATGACTTTAATTGCCTATTTTGCTGCTTTGATCGCATTTCAGGTATTAAAATAATTTTGTAAGGAAATTAGTATTTTACGACTTAAGGATTATGGAATTACTACAGGAAATTTTAGTTTTTATAACCTTTGCAATTGCAGTAGGATATATGATCATCAAATTAGTTTGGAAACCCAAATTTATCTTCGGAACAAAAAAATCGGCTAAAGCTTGTGGCGACGGTTGCGGCAGTTGTCACTAATCTTTGATCTTTTCCGTTACATTAAGAGATAATGTATAATCTGAAGGTTTTATTTTAACCGAAGTTTCGGGGTATGGCTGCAGGTTAAAACCTGTTAGTTTGTAAGCTGCTCCGGAAAACAGATGTTCCAGTACAACCGAAGCTTGTCCCCCTCCGGAAATCACAAGGATTTCCTCTCCGCATAATTTGCCATTTTCATACAATTCGACGAGAACCTTTGCTTCCCCGGCCCAAACACAGCTCACATCGGTCGGACATCTGGAATCTGAAATCAGTTCTTTAAATCGTAGCGACCTTTCACCGAACGCCATGAGTTCCCCTACCATTAGTTCAGAAGAATATGATGTTACATCAGTAGAATCCTGCGCTAAGGAAGCTCCGGTAAAAAATAACAACAGGAAAAGAGAAAACAGTTTCATAAAATGGTTTGTTTAATGACGATCCAATAAAGGATTTGTTGCAAAAAACTAGCCAAGACCAACATCAAGGGTCATCATTACCATAAATCCGCCAATGAACCCAAGGGTTGCGATATCTGTGAACCGGTCCTGCTGGGCCTCGGGAATAACTTCTTCCACCACCACAAAGATCATGGCTCCTGCCGCAAAACTTAGTGCATAAGGTAGGATAGGTTCAAAAGTTAATACGGCCCAGGCACCCAGAACTGCTGCAATTGGCTCTACAATAGCCGATAATTGTCCATAGTTCCAGCTTTTAAAGCGGCTCATTCCCTGACCCCGTAACGGCATCGCAACCGCAAAACCTTCAGGAAAATTCTGCAGGCCTATTCCCATGGCAAGAGCAACAGCTCCTCCAATGCTGGCACCTTCAAGGCCCATCGCTGCTCCACCAAACAAGACCCCAATAGCAAGACCTTCAGGGATATTATGCATGGTGATGGCCAGGGTTAGCAATACAGATTTGTGCCAGGGCGTTTTCACACCCTCTTTCTCGGTCATTTTAAAGTTCACGTGCAGGTGTGGCAGGATCTTATCGAGTCCGAAGATGAAGAGCGCTCCCAATCCGAACCCTACTACCGCAGGAATCACCTTTATAAAACCTTCTCCTTTACTCATTTCAATCCCCGGTGCCAGCAGGCTCCAGAAACTCGCAGCCACCATGACACCGCCGGTAAAACCCAGCATTCCGTCAAAAACAGCACGATTCATTTTCTTGAACAGAAAGACAAGGGAAGCACCTAAAGCAGTAAGTCCCCAGGTAAAAAGTGTGGCTAAAAATGCCGCCAGCACAGGATCTATTTCTTCGAAAAAAGCAATTATATTTTCCACGATTATGTCATTTTTATATGTAAGTTATTCGAAACCTCCTGAGATATATTGATTTTCAGACCATCCACTTCTACAATCATAGACTGGTCATAATCTTCTTTGTCGATCACTTTGATTAATTTGCCAAGAGAAACCTGAATTTTATCCAGATACCGAAGAAATTCTGCTGAAGAATCTTTTACCCCAACGAATATCCCGGAATTTCCTTTTTGAAGTTCTGCCAATAAAGTTTGATTTGACACTACAAATTTCCCATCGGCATTGGGGATAGGATCTCCATGAGGATCCCTGCTGGGAAACTCCAGAAATTTGTCCAGCTGCCTAATAAGCTTTTCAGATTTTATATGTTCCAGCTGCTCTGCCACCTCGTGCACCTCATCCCAGGAGAAATCCAGCTTTTCTACTAAAAACACCTCCCATAGCCGATGCTTTCTGATAATTTCTACTGCAGTTTTCCTGCCCGATTCACTCAGTTTTACTCCCTGGTATTTCCGGTATTTCACCAGACTTTTTTCTGATAATTTTTTGATCATATCGGTTACCGAAGAAGCCTTGGTATCCATTCCTTCCGCCAGAGCATTGGTACTCACCCCCTCCTTATAGGCCTGCTCGAGGTGATAAATGGTTTTTAAATAATTTTCTTCGGATAAACTGAACATAACTTAAAATTTTAATTTGGAATGAGATAACTAATACCGGCTCCCAGCAACAGTTTCTGATCTGCATTAATTCCGGTGCCAGCAAATGCATCCAGCTGGAGATTTTTCTGAAGATTGTACGTGAAGCCGGCATCAAAAAAATGTTCTGCGCTGCTGTTTTCCGGAAGATCACCATAGAGTTCTGCAAAAACTCCGAAATTGTCGGTTATCTCATACCCGTAAGCAATGGTGTATATATAGGTGGCTTCAGTGGCATCATCCAGCCATTCGGCTCCAAGATTATATGAAAGATCTGACTTCTCTGAAAGATCATGGCTAAAAGCAAACCTAAAATCTATTCCAGTAGTTTCGGGGCGGTAATCTTCAGCTGCATTAAAAGGCAACCGCAGGTGCAGCATCAGGCCTATTTGCGGTAAAAGATCCTGTTCTTCTGCAATACCAATTTTAGCCCCTACAAGCAAAGGAGTGAGTCCGCTACTAATTTCTGCAATTGTTGATCCGTTGAGTTCTTCTTTATATCCTAAAAGATCTCCGCCAATCCTTAATTCCAGATTACTCAGTACCCCATAGCGGAGCATTGTGGTATTATAGCCAGTGAGTTTAATAAGAATATCGTTCTCCTCTCTTTCCTCGAAAAAACCACCGGTTTCTATTTGCAGGAAACCCTTTGGGACTAAATTGGGTGCTTCCGTTTCATCGGGACGATCTGTGATCATTTCTTCAGGAATTACAGGTTCCTGACCATAGACTCTGCAGCCTAAGAGGAGTAATACGGCTACTAATATTCTAAACTTCATTTTCTCAATTAATAAAAAACGAAGTAACAAAAAATATTTTTAGATATGTCTAAAAATAAGGTTAAATTACTGAGTGTGGGTTTCCTGAGACAAATGGTCAGGAGTTAGAAGAAGAGCCTCTTCAGAAAAAAATTACATTCCCCGCTCTTTTTGTATCTGTTCATAGGCCTCCTGGACTTTCCTGAATTTTTCCTCAGCTCCGGCTCTGTAGGCCTCGTCCATATGTTGCAGTTTATCGGGATGGTACTTCTTCGCCATAGTTCTGAATGCCTTCTTAACTTCAGCATCGGTAGCGGACTTATCAATTTCCAGGATCTTGTAAGCATTGTCTGCCGTTTTAAAGAACATGGCCTTGATACTCTCATAATCTTTCACACCAATGCGCAGATATCCGGCAATTTGCTGGATTACATTGGCTTCCGCTTCACTAACCCTGCCATCTGCGTTAGCTATTCCGAAGAGAAAATGAGTGATCTGCAACCGTGCCGGATACTGAGTTCGGGTGGCGAGATACTGCGCAATTCTCGAAGCAGATAACTCCCTGTTTTTGATCACATCGTTAAAAGTCCTGAAAATGGCATTTGCCCGCTCTTTTCCATAGGCCTGTACAAAATAAGTGCGCACATAATCCAGTTCTGTCTGAGATACACTCCCGTCTGCTTTTATAACCAGTGCCGATAAGGAAAGTAGGTGCAGCTCAAAATCTCCAGGAGAAACATTTTGTTCACCCCCTGAAAATCCGGTAAATTTCACTCTTGAAGAGGTCATGAAATCGAACAGACTCCCAATAATAAACCCTATGATTGCACCCCGAAAGCCTAAAAACATAAAGCCGACTACTGCGGCCATCCATTTAATCATTGTAGAAAATTTTACGTGGCAAAGATAAACATTAATGAGGCACTTATTCCAACTTATAAGTCAAATAGCCTGCATCTATATCCCCATAGTTATATAGTTTTGAAAATTTAATAAGCTGAAGTTAATTTGGTATCTTTGTTAGTTCAAAAGATTTATATAAAATAAAACAAACAATATGTATCCAGCAGAATTAGTTAAACCAATGCGTGAGGACCTGACCAATGTTGGTTTTCAGGAACTACACACCGAGGCTGAAGTTGATGAAGCAATCGCCAAAAAAGGAACTACTCTTGTGGTAGTAAATTCTGTTTGTGGTTGTGCTGCGGCAAATGCACGTCCAGGTGCACGTATTTCATTACAAAACAGCAAACGTCCAGATAATTTAGTAACAGTTTTCGCAGGTGTTGATAAAGAAGCAACAGACAAAGCCAGAAGTTACATGATACCTTTCCCTCCTTCTTCTCCATCTATGGCATTATTCAAGGATGGTGAATTAGTGCATATGCTGGAAAGACATCATATTGAAGGTCGACCTGCAGAAATGATTGCAGAAAACCTTTCCGGAGCCTATGACGAGTTCTGCTAGAACTCTACAAAATTCGAACAAATATAAAAACCGCCTCATTACAACAATGAGGCGGTTTTTTTATGCATAGCTGAAAAATAAGAGAATCATAACCTCCCAGGGTCATATTTCCCATTCATATAAATTTCAAAAATATTTTAATGGAATTTTGCGGCAGTCAAAAACTAATCTATATTTGTTCTTTATAATAAGTCTAAATAAGGATAATAACGAATTTAACTGTCGTTCCCATGAAAAAAAAGAAAAGCTATGGCATTAGGAAGTTTATAAATGATATTCATTTATGGCTTGGAATAGGGAGCGGTATCATAATTTTCATCATTTGTCTTACCGGAACTATTTTGGTTTTCGACACAGAAATAAAGGCTCTTTTCGCTGAAGATGTTCCGTTAGAAGATACAGAGCAACCGGTAAAAAGTCTGGATGAACTTGCTTCCACAATTTCCGCGGAAGGGCTAGGGGAACTTAACAGCCTCACTATTTCAGAAAAATCAGGAAGTTTCTATGAGGCAAGGATCAAAACCTCTCCCGAAGACCGCCGTGGAACAACTTTCCTACTCAACCCTCACACTGCCGAAGTATTTTCTGCTCCGCCCTCTTCAGCAGATGATTTCATGTTCAGTATGTTCCGGCTTCATCGCTGGCTACTGGTAGATACCAATATTGGCCGACCTATAGTGGGTGTTGCTACCATAATTTTTCTTTTGCTGTCCATCTCCGGACTTGTGTTGTGGTTTCCGAAGAAAATGAAGTGGAGAAACTTCAAACCGGGATTTAAGATAAAAACCAAAGCCAACTGGAAAAGGATCAATCACGACTTACATAACACCCTTGGATTCTATTCTCTTCTTTTAATCATTGTAATGGGACTCACCGGCCTGTGCTGGTCTTTTGAAGGCTATAGGGAGATCGCCGGAAACGTAATTGGCGCAGAAATATTTAACAGAGGCGGCGGCGCGACCTATGAACAGCTCAACCTCGAAGCAGGACAGGAAGTGAGCCTGGAAGAAGTTTATGCAATTACCAACCGCGAACTCTCCTACACCGGAAAAACTTCCATTAGCTTTCCTAATGAGAGGAATCCCGTGTACAGCGTAAGGAAATATAATGATGCATCGTTTTCACCCGTGATTGCAGACCAGTTGGTAATAAACAAAGCAGGTACTGTGGAAGACAGGGAGATCTACCGGGACAAGCCTCTTAATGTACAGGTAGCTTCTCTTATAAAGCCGCTTCACGTTGGGGATATTTTTGGAACCTTTTCAAAGATCCTTTATTTTATTGCATGTTTAATTGCAACAAGCTTACCTGTTACCGGTACTATAATCTGGATTAATAAATTAAGAAAAAAGAGCCGCCGTAAAAAAGAAAAGAAGTATACCAAAGCTGCTGCTTAAGCAAAAATGGGTTCTATGTTGTAGGGTAAGAAATAAATTGTGAAATTGCGCACCTGTTCGCAAGGAATAAATGCAATGAAAACGATCAAAAAAATTCTTTCCTACCCTTTATCGGTACTTTTTTACTTATTCTTTTTTCTCACGCTGCTTATTTTCCATGGGATACAGTGGATTAGCTTGAAATTGGGAGGATATGAGGCACATAAAAAAAGTGTTGATATCTTTAATTTTTTCCTGCTGCGTTGCTTAAATATTCTCGGCACCAACTTTAATGTAGATAATCCTTATAAAATTCCTGCCGGCAAGCCCTGTATTTTCGTAGCAAATCATCAGGGAATGTTTGATATACCTCCTATCATCTGGCATTTCAGAAAATATCACCCCAAATTCATCAGCAAAAAAGAACTGGGAAAAGGGATTCCCGGTATTTCTTTCAATTTAAGACATGGCGGAAATATCCTTATCGACAGAAAGAACGGAAGAGAAGCCCTGACCAAAATGTCCCGATTTGCAGACTATCTCAATGAACACAATCGTTCTGCTGTAATATTTCCGGAAGGTACCCGTAGCCGGACAGGGGCACCCAAAAAGTTTGCAGTCCAGGGATTGCAAATGCTCTTTAAAAAAATGCCCAATGCCACTGTAGTGCCCATTACCATCAATAACAGCTGGAAACTGTTCAGGTATGGAAACTTCCCCATGGGAATAGGTGTGAATCTCAATCTGAAAGTACATGAACCTTTTTCAGTAGGTTCTCAGGATCCGGTAAGCCTGGTGGCACAGGTGGAGCGTACCATTACCGCCGACATTAAATAAGCTCTAAGATTTTTCAGTTTAAATAATCCACATCATTTCATGACGCAATCACAAATCATCGCCAATACCATTTCTTTTGTAAAAGAAACTCTTAAAAATGCTGAGGGCGGACATGACTGGTTTCACATTGAGAGGGTGTACAACAATGCCTGTAAGATTGCAAAAACTGAAAAAGCCGATGGTTTTATTGTAGCTCTCGGAGCTCTTTTACACGATATTGCAGATTCTAAATTCCATAATGGTGATGAAACTGTTGGCCCAAGAGTAGCCGGAGAATTTCTAAAGGATCAGCAAGTTGCACCCGAAGTTACAAATCATGTGGTAAAGATCATTGAAAATATATCTTTTAAAGGCGGCAACGAATCCCAAAGCTTTACGTCTCCCGAACTGGATATTGTGCAGGATGCCGATCGCCTCGATGCGTTGGGTGCCATAGGAATTGCCCGCACTTTCAATTACGGCGGATATAAGGGCAGGGCTTTATATGATCCTGAAATTAAGCCAAACCTGCATATGACCAAAGAGGAGTATAAAAAATCCACTGCCCCCACGGTCAATCATTTTTATGAAAAACTGTTTCTTTTAAAAGACCGGATGAATACCAAAACCGGCAGGAAACTGGCTGAAGAAAGACATTTGTTCATGGAGCAATTTCTGGATCAGTTTTATCGGGAATGGGGAGTTAACGAGGAATGAATTCATTCAAACCGGGTAAAAATCATGATGTCTTCTGTACTTCTTGAGGTGAGGGTATCTCCCTGAATAGTATAAGTAAATTCAGATCTTTCCTCCTCTTCATCATATGCATTTCGAATGCCCTCATAAAATAAGTTTCCCCAGGCAGTTTCTCCAATTTCAGAGGTATAGGAGTTGGTAAGAAGTAACCTGTTGCTAACTATTTCATAATCTCCCCCAAATTCATTTACCGATGTTTCACCAATGTATTCTCTTTCTTTAAATGTGATCACGATCTCTTCATCTTCGGGTGCATCATAGACGGCCTCATTATCTACGGCCATTAATTCCCAGCTTCCCACTAAAGGATTAACCTCCACGTCGTCGTCGTCAGAGCAGCTCAGGAGAATGACAGAAAGTAGCATTGTATAAAGTATCTTTTTCATCTTTCTCTTTTTACTTTAATATAAGGAAATTAACCGTAATTCTCTGAAACCCCCGGAGTAGAAGTTAAAACAGTTTTAGCTGTCCATCTTTATACTGTTCGTGCAAGGCACAATTCAAAGATGGCCTTTCCCTGCCTGAAAGATATTTTTTTCTGGCAATGGCAAACTGTTGAGCTACCTGATCGGCTATTTTACCGTCACCTTTCATTCTTGCACCAAAACGGCTGTCATTAAGGGCTCCGTTATGGCATTCGGCAATTTGATGCAGCACCTTTTCAGCTTTATGGGGCATGGCTTTGTGAATCCATTGGGAAAAGATTTCGCCGATAGCCCCGTTTAGCCGCACCATTGTATAGCCCACTCCGCAGGCACCTCTTTCAGCAACTTCTTTAACCAGTGGCAGAACCTCATGGCTGTTGATACCAGGAATGATAGGTGCCATCATCACGTTTACCGGCACCCCTCTTTCATGCAGTTTCTCTACGGTTTCCAGTCGCTTTTTGATGCTGGCTGTGCGAGGTTCCAGCAACCTTCTTGTTTTTTCTTCCAAAGAAGTAATCGACAAATTCACCCTTACAAGATTATCTTTTGCAAGTTCCTGCAGGATATCAAGATCCCTCTGAATGAGAGCGTTTTTAGTGATAATCCCCACCGGATGCTTATACTTCAGGAATAACTGCAGCAAACTTCTGGTGATCTTCAGCTTTTTTTCGACTGGCTGATAGCAGTCGGTATTGCCGGAAAGGACGATGGGTGCAGCTTTCCAGCCTTTGCTTCGCAATTTCTGCTCCAATAGTTCTACGGCATTTCTCTTGACAAGGATCTTTTGTTCAAAATCGAGTCCGGCACCATAACCCCAGTATTCATGAGAATTCCGGGCGTAGCAGTATACGCAGCCGTGTTCACAACCCTGATACGGATTGAGGGAGAATTCCATGCCCACGTCTGGACTGGTTACTTTATTGACAATTGTTTTCGGAAAAGTTTCTATAAAGGAAGTTTTGGAATCGTTTGCTTCCTCTCCTTCCACAGCACAATAATTAAGAAAATCATCCCGCATTTCATGTGAATGAAGCGAGAACCGATTGGCCACCTGCTGCTGGGCTCCTCTTCCTTTGATGTAATCATTCCTTTCCACAGCAACAAAAATATGGATAATTTCCATAAAAAAGGATTTAATCCTAATTTTTTATGCTTATTCAAAAGTGAGAAAGAACAAAAAAAAATTCCCACAGCTCCGGATGAGCCATGGGATATATATATCTTCTTTATCTTGAGTTTCGAAATCTATTTTCCCGGGAAGCTGGCTTTGCGCTTGTTCAGAAAAGCAGAGGTTCCCTCCTTAAAATCTTCGGTTCCGAAAGCGTTTCCGAATTCTTCAATTTCTACTTCGAATCCGTTCACTCCTTCTTTATAATTGGAATTTACCGCCTTAATGGCCGCAGAGATTGCCACCAGGGAATTTTTCATAATCTTTCCCGCAAGTTTTTCAGCAAATGGTAACAATTCTTCGACCGTGGTAACATGGTTTACCAGGTTGTATTGCAATGCCTGGTTGGCATCTATCATTCCTGCAGTCATGATCATTTCCATTGCCCTGCCTTTTCCTACGAGCTGAGGCAAACGTTGTGTCCCTCCATAACCCGGAATTACTCCTAAAGAAACTTCGGGCAAGCCCATTTTTGCATTATCACTTGCAATCCTGAAATGCGCAGCCATGGCAAGTTCCAAACCGCCACCCAGGGCAAAACCATTTACAGCAGCTATAACAGGCTTGCTGAAATTAGCCACATAATCAAAAAGCAATCGCTGACCTTCGGCTGCCAGTTCCTTTCCTTCCTCTTCAGAATAATCTGAGAATTCACTAATATCGGCTCCTGCAACAAAGGCTTTTTCACCACTTCCGGTAAGGATTACGACCTTCACCTCAGCATCCCCTTCAGCTAACCGAAAAGCCCTGTTAAGTTCACTTATGGTCTCTTTGTTCAAAGCATTAAGCTTCTTAGGCCGGTTAATAGTTATTTGGGCAATGCCGTCTTGTGTTTCAGATAGGATATTTTCGTATTTCATAATGTCTATTTTGGAAAATGTACCTTAAAGATAGTACCTTTATTTATTTTAGAGGTAAAGGTTATACTGCCATTATAATTTTCCACAATATTCTTCACCATCGCCAGGCCTAAGCCCATTCCGCTGGATTTTGTCGTGAATTTAGGTTCGAATATTTTTTCCCTGTTTTCTTCGGAAATTCCTACCCCGTTATCTGAAATACTAATGCACACGTTTTCTTCTTCTTCGGTCACCGATACCAACACCGCCGGATTATTAACACCTTCGGTAGCATGAATGGCGTTTTTAACCAGATTGGTAACTACCCGAATAAGCTGTGTACGATCAAATTTTGCAAGGATTTCCTCTTTTTCAGAAGAGAACATTACATAACCTTCATTAAAAATATCCAGGGCAAGTTTTACAATTTTCGGAACATTTAAGGTTTCATTCTGCTGCGCCGGCATCTTCGCGAAGTTTGAAAAAGCCGAAGCAATGGAACTCATAGTGTCGATCTGATTAATCAACGTATTGCTGTATTCCTCCACCTTTTTATAGATTTCGGGATCATTGGGATCAAAATTTCGCTCAAAACTCTGAACACTCAGCCTCATGGGCGTCAATGGATTCTTGATCTCGTGCGCCACCTGTTTTGCCATCTCACGCCAGGCCTGTTCCCTTTCGCTGGTAGCAAGTTTTACCGCGCTTTCTTCAAGTTCATCGATCATACTGTTGTACGCCTCCACCAGGGTGTAGATCTCTTCACTTACATTACCTATATCAATCTTCTTATTTTGCTTATCCAGACGGGTTTCCGTGATTTTTTCTGAAATAGTTTTTAATGACCGGGTAATATATTTGGACAGAAAATAAGCCATAACAATCGCCAGCGCCAGCATAAAGAGGTAAACTTCAGTAAGTTTGATAAGGAAATTACGCAGATCCCTGGTTATAAAATAATCATCTTCAAGGTATGGAAGATTAAGGATCGCAAGGGGTTTGAATTTATTATCTGTAATGTAAGTATAGGAAGATTGGAATTTTTTATCATTTTTGACGGTGTGCCGCACTACCCTTTTTCTGGGTGAGCCTTCCAGATCACCCAGGATTTCCTGATCCAGAAAAAGATCTGTCGTATCCCTGAAAAATGACTGGTTGGATTTCAAAATCAGGTTTCCACGCAGGCTGTACACATTGAGGGGCATATTATGAACCTGGGCAATCTCATGGATCTTGTTCCTGTCCTTTAGAATGAGCCGAATATTCTCTTCTGAAACCTCGTAAGTGGTACTTTCAATTACAAACTTAATGTTCTCCCTTATCCCCTCTTCTTTTCGTTCAAGACGTTCCCGGTGATAATCCTGGGCTTCTTTCTTGTACTGGATCACGGTCATTCCTCCAATTAAAATGGAAGCCAGCAACACCAGTAAGATCATGGAAAAGAATATCCGGGTACGTAAGGAGAATTTTAAAAGCCTCATGAATTTTTATTGCTCCGGTAAAGATATCAATTATCAAACCATTATTAAAGATCGGGATTTTTTGCTCTTAGCCGCTTATAAATCTTCACTCCCAGCATTAACATTCCTGCCAAAAGAAAGATCCCGATAACGCCGTAGATCCAATTAACCGCATCCCTAACGATCACCAGAAAAATTACGGCAAAGAGGATAAGCGTAGAAACTTCGTTCCAGAGTCGCATTTGAGTGGATGTCCAGGTGATTCTATCCTGCTGAAGTTGTGTAAACAGGTGATGACATTTAAAATGATATAAGAAGAGCAGGAGCACAAAGGCCAGTTTTACATGCATCCAGGGCTGCTGAAGCCAATCGGGAATAAGGATTAACAGCCAAACTGCAAAGAAGGTGGCAAGAATTGCAGAAGGCCAGGTAATGATGAACCAAAGCCTTTTGGTCATCATTTTTAATTGCGTGGTCAGGATCTCCTTGTCGGGTGAGGGTTTTTCTGCAGCCTCAATATGATAGATGAACAGCCTTGGAATATAAAAAAGTCCGGCGAACCAGGTAATCACAAAAATGAGGTGCAAGGATTTAATGTAGTTGTAATATTCCAAAACAGATCAGGGTTTTTTGTTTGGGTTGCGGGAGGTGTTGAAAATAGAATGAATATACACTTTATCATTGAACACACTATATATTAAAACGTAGGGGAAAAAATTAACAGCTACTTCCCTGAAGTGATCCTGGCTCCTCATAAACTGAAAAGGATTACTTCCAATTCTTTTAACCTCACTTCTGAAACTGTTCATGAATTTTATGCCAAGTTCCTTAGATTTGGATTCATACCAGAGAAAAGCATCTTCCAGTTCAATCTCAGCCCTTGAAAGAAGAATGACATCAAATGTCATATTTTTCCTGAAGCTTTTTATCTACCTCATTCCATGTGGAAGCTGTCAATTCCCCTCTCTTATACTTCTCAAATTCTTCTTCTAAAATTTCATAATGCCATTCCGGAACAGCATTTTTATTTATTTGAGCAGAATATCCAACCTCATCTTCATTTACTTCGGAAACATTTTCCTCAAAAACCTTTTCAATTTTCCGCAGAAGGTTTTCATCCTCACAGGAATTTATTTTGTGAATAAGCTCAATTTTCATCTGATTAAGATCCATAACGACAGCTTTCTAACAAAGATAACCAATTGTGAGCAGAATTTTCTGAAGTTAGATTAGCAGGAAAGATTCTGAAAAAACAAAAATCAGGCTTTTACCGGCTCCGAAAAAGCCCATTCATCCACCCATCGGGCCAGGACTTTCACCCAGTCCTCACGATCATTGAGACATGGAACCACGGTAAAATCTTTCCCACCAACTTCATGGAAGATCTCTTTTCCTTCCATCGCAATCTCTTCCAGGGTCTCCAGACAATCTGAAACAAAAGCCGGAGTCACTACCGCTAAATTTTTAGTTCCGTTGATGCCCATTCGTTCTATCGTCCTGTCTGTTGGTGGCTGCAACCAAGGATCAAATCCTAAACGCGACTGAAAAGTAACCGTGTAGGTTTCTTTTTTCAGTTCCAGGTATTCTGCCACCAACCGGGTGGTTTCATAACACTGGTGACGGTAACAGAACTGATGTGCCGGGGATGGCGTCTGGCAGCAAGATCCGTCTATTTTACAATGCGATTTGGTAATATCGCTCTTCCTGATATGCCGTTTCGGAACCCCGTGGTACGAAAATAAAATATGCTCATAATCAACCCCCTTTAGTTTTTCGGAAATGCTGTTTGCCAGCACCCGTATATAATCCGGATGGTTGTAAAACGCAGGAACGGTAGTAAATTCCATGTTGGGGAAATCCTTTTTCCGAAGTTCTTCAGCAAGCACTACAATGGTTTCTGTAGTAGCCATTGCAAACTGCGGATACAGGGGAAACAATAAAACTTCATCTACTCCCTGATCGTGCAATTCCTGCAAACCAGATTTAATGCTGGGTTTCCCGTATCGCATTGCCAGGGCGACAGGCACAGAAGTAAGTTCGTTTACCTTTTCCTGAAGTCTTTCAGATAAAACGATCAAGGGAGAGCCTTCTTCCCACCAGATCTTTTCATAAGCTTCAGCCGATTTTTTGGGCCTGGTATTGAGAATAATTCCTCTTACGATTAATGATCTCGCCCAAAATGGCACATCAATAACCCGTTCATCCATGAGAAATTCATCGAGATATTTCTTCACATCATTAGGATCTGTACTATCCGGGGAACCAAGATTAACAAGCAATACGCCTTTACTCATAATTTTTTATTTTCATTACAAACATAGGATTAATAGACAAAGGCAACAATCCAGTTTCATTATAGTTTTTTATAGCAGCATAAAAGAAAAACCTGTTGCTACTTCCCTATTGCAAATAAAATGCACTGTAGCAAATGCTCTCTGAAATTCTCTTCAAAATATGATTCATCTGTATGTCCACCTCCAGTATAAACTGTCCTTCCACCACCCTCAAGTTCCCGAAACCATGCAATAGGATGAAATCCTTCATTTTTTCCACCTTCATAGGAATCTTCATCCAGCAATAGCAGTACTTCCATCGCAGGATTGATATTTCTATAGTTATACCATTCATCGGTCCTGTTCCAGTTTTCAGGTAAATGGGCCACGGTAGGGTGATTTGGCTTCACTACCTTTACTGTTGCTTCCTGTATCTCGGGATGGTCAACAAAATATGCACCTACCAGCTTGCCGTACCATTCCCATTCAAACTCGGTATCTGCAGCAGCATGGATTCCGAAGAAATTTCCTCCCGTTTCCATGTAGTTCTTAAACGCCCTCTGCTGGTGTTCATCCAGTACATTTCCTGAAGTATTCAGAAATAATACAAGGTCGAATTTTTCCAGGTTTTCTTTTGTAAAAGCACCGGCATCATCTGTTTCGGTCACTCTGAAACTATTTTCCTCCCCCAGTTCCTGAACAGCTTTAATTCCTGTGGGAATAGATTCATGATGCCAGCCTTCGGTTTTATGGAATACCAGCACCTCTTTTTCCTGTGCATTCAGAAATGAAAAATTCAGCATTAAAATAATAAGGAAAGTTCTCATAGCTTTTAAATTAATTAGAAGGTAATGACATTATATACTTTTTTGGTGTGGTACCAAATTTCTTTTTAAAGGCAGCGATGAAATGGCTGGAGGTACTGTAGCCTATTTTCAATCCTACTTCATTGACATTATAATCACCCGAATCCAACAATCTACGGGCAAATTCCATCTTGTAATCAAAAAGAAAACTATAAACAGAATCCCCATAGATTTGTTTAAAACCTTCCTTCAGTTTTTTAAGGCTAAGACCTATTTCATTTGAAAGTTCCTGCAGGGAAGGCGGCTCGGCCATGTTTGCAATCACTATATCTTTAGCCTTTCTTATTTTGAGCACGTTCTCTTCATCTACCAGAAATGGGCATTGCTCTACATTGGCATCTTCGGTCCTGTTGAAATATAAACTCAAAAGCTCGTAAGCCTTCCCTTTGTAATACAGATTTTTAATAGAAGGAACAATATTGGAATTCAAAAGCTGATTAAGCACAATCACCATGGATGGAGAAAGCGGAGCATCATTATAATACTGCTTATCTCTGTTCTCCAGACTCAAAAAGCTGATATAACCCGCTTCTTCTGAAAAAAGGGAATGAAATTTTTCTATGGAGATCACCAGCGAAATCACCCAGGAGTTTTGTTTAAGATCCAGCGTTATAGGCAAATCTCTTTTTGGGTTGTAAAGCAACAGCGAACTTTCTTCAAGCAGGGGAACTTTATATCCTCCCTGATTGAAAGAGAATATATTTTCACCCTTTCCTCCAAAATGAAATTGAATGTAACTGCTTCCTACATGTTTCTCTATTCTGGTAAGTTCGTCGGTGTCATTCCGGAATTTGAGGATATAAAAACCTTCCTCGGGTTTAATCTCCTCCACAAACCTTCCAGCGATATTTTTTTCAGGTGTTTCCATCAGTCCATGAGCTTCTTTATTTAGAATAGTTCTAAACTAGAACGGTTAAAAGAGCTATTCTCACTACAAAATTAGCTGAAATATATGATTAAAATCAGTTTTCGGCATAAAATCACGTGCAGCGTTAAAAAATACCCCTCCAGCGTTGTTTTTTAAAAATAGTTAATATTAATTTTGCTAGTTGAATTCCTAATCAGGTACATGAAAGATTATAATATTTCAAGAGGAACACATTTTTATACCATTGGCCTTAGTTATAAAAAGGCAGATGCAGAGATTAGAGGACATTTTAGCCTGGACGAAGAAAGAAAGGAAAAGCTACTTCAGCAAGCTAAAGAGGAAGGAATTGATGGTATCATTGTAACTTCAACTTGTAACAGAACTGAGATTTACGGCTTTGCTCAACACCCATTTCAGTTAATAAAACTGTTGTGTGAGCACACCCACGGTACTGTTGAAGAATTTGAAAAGGTAGCTTATGTTTATAAAAACAAAGAAGCTATTTCTCACATGTTTAGGGTAGGAACTGGTCTTGACAGTCAGATTCTTGGTGACTTTGAGATCATTAGTCAGTTAAAACTGGCTTTTGTACACTCAAAAGAAGTAGGGGTAGCAAATCCGTTTTTAGAAAGACTGGTAAATTCTGTCATCCAGGCCAGTAAGAAGATTAAGAATGAAACCCGCATCTCTTCCGGAGTAACTTCTGTAAGCTTTGCCTCGGTTCAATACATATTAAACAACGTTAGTAATCCCGCAGAGAAGAATATCCTGCTCTTTGGAACAGGAAAAATTGGCCGTAACACCTGTGAAAATCTTATTAAGCATACAAAAAACAATAAGATCACCCTTATCAATAGAACTAAAAATAAAGCTGAAAAGGTTGCCGGGAAATTTGATCTAAGTGTAAAAGATTATGCAGATCTTCCTGAAGAAATCCGAAAAACGGATATCCTCATTGTTGCAACCGGTGCTCAAAATCCAACGATCACCAAAGAACTTATCTACAACAAAAAAGATTTATTGATCCTGGATCTTTCTATTCCCAAGAATGTTTCAGATGATGTGGAGGAACTAGACGGCGTGACACTTATACACCTGGATCATCTTTCAAAAATGACAGATGAGACCCTGGAGCGTCGTAAAGAGCAGATTCCTTTTGCCCAGGCCATTAATAAAGAAATTGAAGCTGAATTTATAAACTGGCTTGAAACCAGAAAGTTCGCTCCCACCATTAAAGCTTTGAAGAAAAAGCTGAAATCTATGAAAGAGGCAGAACTTGATTTTCAGCGAAAAAAGATTTCCGGATTTAACGAAGCGCATGCCGATGTGGTAAGCGACCGAATCATACAAAAAATCATGAATCAGTTTGCGAACCACCTAAAAGGCGATTCCAACATGACCGATGAGAGTATCGATCTTATCCAGAAGGTGTTTCAATTAGATGAACCCGTCCGGAAATGACAAAAGTGATAAGAATAGGCACCCGCGACAGTGAACTTGCCCTGTGGCAGGCAAATACAGTGAAAAGTGCACTGGAAAAGTTAGGTCATAAAACCGAACTTGTTCCGGTGAAATCCCAGGGAGACCTGGTTCTTGATAAGCCATTGTACGAATTCGGCATTACCGGAATTTTCACAAAAACCCTGGACATTGCCATGTTGACCAATGAGATCGACATTGCAGTACATTCCATGAAAGATGTCCCGACTGCCCTGCCTAAAGGAATAGTTGAGGCAGCTGTTTTAAAAAGAGCACATACACAGGATATCCTACTTCATAAAGGAACAGATTTTTTGAATTCCCGGGGAACTATTGCCACCGGAAGCCTGCGCAGAAAAGCACAGTGGCTTCACAGGTATCCAGATCATAATGTAGTGGATCTTCGGGGAAATGTAAACACCCGCCTTCAAAAACTGGAAGACAATGACTGGAACGGTGCCATTTTCGCTGCTGCAGGCCTGGAACGCATCAATCTGAAACCGGAATCCTACATGGACCTGGACTGGATGATCCCGGCGCCGGCACAGGGAGCCATGTTAGTAGTCGCCAAAGAAGATGATAGTTACTGCTTAAAAGCACTTTCTGCACTTAATCACGAAAAATCACAGATTTGCGTTCACCTGGAACGGGAATTTCTTCGCACGCTAGAAGGAGGCTGTACTGCACCCATTGGGGCTTTAGCTACCATTGAAGACAATAACATTTATTTTAAAGGAGCACTATTTAACATAGATGGCTCAAAGAAATTTGAAGTAGAAAAATCTATTCCTGCTTCTGAAAGAGCTGGTTTCGGAAAAGCTTGTGCCGAAGAAATTTTAAGAAGTGGAGGAGCCGAAGTGATGAAGGATATCAAAAATTCGATAGGTAGAATCCAAAAAAATTAGACTGTTAAAAAGTCAGATTACGTTGACCTTTCCCGAAAATGAGGGACTTTCAGGTGCTAAAAAATATTAAAATCTAAAATAGTAGATTCTGAAATAAATTTCAGAAGAACGTTTTTAAGAGCTTTTACACAGCCTACAGCCATAAGGAGATGGAAAATAAAATCGGAATAGCACAGAAAAAAGGGAGCGTAAGCATCCTCTCCACAAAGAAACTGGCCCGTAATCAAAAAGAATTGCTTTTAAATGCTGGTCTCCGCGTAGTAGAGCATGACCTTATTTCTATTGTTCCTATCGCTTTTGAAATCCAGGAGCTACCCCAAAACATCATTTTCACAAGTAAAAATACGGTTAGAATAGTTCTGGAAAAAAAACCGGACTTATCCACCAAAAATATTTTCTGCGTCGGAGATAAAACAGCAGCTTTTCTAAATCAAAATGGCCTCCAGGTAAAAGAAACTGCCAACTATGGCCAGGATTTAGCCGAAAAAATAGCTTCCGGTTATTCAAATGAAGATTTTATTTTTTTCTGCGGAAAGAAAAGAAGACCTGAGTTACCTGATTTTCTAAGACAGAAGAAAATCAGTATTTCTGAAGTTGAAGTGTATGACACCCATTTAGTTGAAAAGAAAATAGATCGTACCTTTGATGGAGTACTGTTTTTTAGCCCCAGCGCAGTAAGAAGTTATTGTGCCGTCAATGGTCTATCTGGAAGCATTGCTTTTTGTATTGGAAAAACAACTGCTTCAGAAGCAAGAAATCATACCAGTGATATCATCGTTGCCACAAAGCCCACCATTGAAAATGTGATCGTACAGGTAGTGAAATATTTTGGTAAAAGCTGAACAGGCTTGAAATAAAAAATACCCTTTAAAAAAGGAGAAATTCCCGAAAAAAAAATACTATGATAAAAAACGACTTATTTCTTAGAGCTTTAAAAGGAGAATCTGTAGAAAGACCTCCGGTGTGGATGATGCGCCAGGCGGGACGCTACCTCCCCGATTTCATGAAGCTGAAGGAAAAATATGATTTTTTCACCCGTTGCCGTACGCCTGAACTGGCTACTGAAATTACCATTATGCCCATAAAACAAATAGGGACCGATGCTGCTATTTTGTTCAGTGACATCCTGGTGGTACCACAGGCCATGAACATCGAAGTGGAAATGAAACCGGGAGTTGGTCCCTGGTTACCAAATCCGGTACGATCCATGGAAGATGTGCATAAAGTCAATGTTCCTGATGTTGAAGAAACTTTAGGATATGTGCTCGAAGCAATTAAAATGACTAAAAAGGAGCTGAATAACGAAGTACCGTTAATCGGGTTTGCCGGTTCTCCCTGGACCATTCTTTGCTATGCAGTTCAGGGACAGGGCTCAAAGAATTTCGATATTGCCAAGCAGTTTTGCTTTACCAATCCGCAAGCTGCACATTTATTGCTTCAGAAGATTACCGACACTACTATTTCTTACTTGAAAGCCAAAGTAGCAGCCGGTGTGGATGCAGTTCAAGTGTTCGATTCCTGGGGCGGAATGCTTTCTCCGGCCGATTATAAGGAATTTTCATGGAAATATATTCAGCAGATCATTGATGCTCTAAAAAACGATATTCCCGTGATCGCCTTCGGAAAAGGTTGCTGGTTTGCCCTGGATGAAATGGCAAAATCTGGCGCTTCGGCACTTGGAGTAGACTGGACATGTTCTCCAAAAACAGCAAGGGAACTTACCGGAGGAGAAATTACCTTACAGGGAAATTTTGATCCCAGCCGACTTTTCTCACCTCCTGAGATAATTAAAGGAATGGTGCACGATATGATCAACGAATTCGGAAAAGATAAATACATCGTCAACCTCGGTCACGGAATATTGCCAAATATTCCGGTGGAAAATGCACAGGCCTTTGTTGATGCCGTGAAAGAATATAAGCACGGGAACTAATGACCATCGCGGCGAGGATTAAAAGCTCAAATTTTCATCAGCTGTTTACGCTGTCAAAGGTGTTCATTCAGAAGCCGCTGTTTATAATTCCTACGCTGAATGCTACCAGAAAAACCATCCAGATTTGCAACAGCAACTTCGGAAAAGCACATCACAAGAATACTCCGGCAAATGCATTTAGGCATGCGCTATGGAATTTTTTGATCTGTGAAAAATGTTACCGAATTTCAGGTTCTGCAGAGAAAGTGATGCACTGGAGCAAAAAAATAACCGATTTGCACGAAAGGCTGGCCCCAAACAAGGAACTGGCACAAAGAATGGATCTGCATAATAATCTGGTGGGAAGATCATTGTTTAAAGAACACGTTTCAGAAAGAATTGATATTGTTATAATTCTGATGGGAAAGTTGAAAGATGCCGTAAAGATTTCCGAAGTAAAAAACATTGAAAGAGCAAAGAATAACCTGGTTTTTATTGAAAACTAAACCGAAATGAAGGAGAAATTTTACGCTTACATACAGGATTTACAGGATACCATTACCTCCAAACTGGAAGAGGTTGATGGAAAAGCAGTTTTTAGAGAAGATTTGTGGGACCGACCTGAAGGCGGAGGCGGAAGAACACGCGTGATTGAAAACGGAACTGTTTTCGAAAAAGGCGGAGTCAATATTTCGAGGGTATTCGGACCTTTAGCACCTGCAATGCAGCAGCATTTTGGAGTGGGAGATGTAGATTTCTATGCCTGCGGACTAAGTCTCGTGCTACACCCTAAAAATCCTATGGTCCCAACAGTTCACGCCAACTGGCGGTACTTTGAAATGTACGAAAAAGACGGAACTTTGGTAGATCAATGGTTTGGTGGCGGCCAGGATTTAACTCCGTATTATTTATTTGAAGAAGACGCCCGGCATTTTCATCACGTTTGCAAATCGGCTTGTGACCGACATAATCCGGATTTTTATCCCGATTATAAAAAGAGGTGTGATCTATATTTCTGGAATTCCCATAGGGATGAAGCCCGGGGAATTGGCGGATTGTTTTTTGATTACTGTAAACTTTCCGAAGAAATGTCTGTAGATGACTGGTATAAATTCGTCACCGATATTGGTGATAGTTTTCTAAGTGCATATGTACCAATAGTGGAGCGAAGAAAGGAACTTTCTTATTCCGAAGAAAACAGGAATTGGCAGGAAATTCGCCGTGGCAGGTATGTGGAATTTAACCTGGTACACGACAAAGGCACCCTCTTCGGATTAAAAACCAACGGAAGAATTGAGAGTATCTTGATGAGTTTACCGCCACATGTACAGTGGGTGTATGACCATCAGCCGGAAGAAGGAAGTGAAGAAGAGAAATTGCTGAAGGTGTTAAAAGAGCCAAGGGAGTGGGTGTGAAAGAAGTGGTTAGTGGTGAATGGTTGATAAAACCAAATTCAATTATAGTAAAACAGTGAATCCTTCAACGGAAAACTGTAAACAAATACGATAATCATGTTAATAAGAAACCGAAGATTAAGAACGAGTGAAGCAGTGAGAAGCCTGGTGCGGGAAACTGCCATCACTCCGAATGATTTCATTGTTCCGCTGTTTGTGGTGGAGGGAAAAAACGTGAAAGAAGAAATTTCTTCCATGCCCAATTATTTCAGGTATAGCCTGGATTTGCTGGAGAAGGAAGTGAAGGAATTGTGGAGCCTCGGATTAAAATCGGTTTTACTTTTTGTGAAAGTACCCGATGATCTTAAGGATAACAAAGGAACCGAAGCATTAAATAAGGACGGACTCATGCAGCGGGCGGTAAAAACCGTCAAAAACGCAGTTCCGGAAATGGTGGTGATGACTGATGTTGCACTAGATCCCTACTCCTCTTACGGACACGACGGAATCGTGGAAAATGGACGTATCCTTAATGACCCCACCAAAGAAGTTCTTGCTAAAATGTCACTTTCTCATGTACAGGCAGGAGCCGAGTTTGTCGCGCCTAGCGATATGATGGACGGTAGGATAAAGACCATTCGGGAACTGCTGGAAAAAGAAGGTTTCGACACTGCCGGGATCATGAGCTACAGCGCAAAATATGCATCGGCATTTTATGGTCCTTTCCGGGATGCGCTGGATTCTGCGCCGGGATTCGGGGATAAAAAAACCTACCAGATGGATCCTGCCAATCGCGATGAAGCCATCAAAGAAACCTTGTTGGATATTGAAGAAGGAGCCGACATTGTGATGATAAAGCCGGGGCTTTGTTACCTGGACATTGTGCGGGATATTAGAAATACGGTAAACGTGCCGGTAGCAGTGTACCAGGTGAGTGGGGAATATGCCATGATAAAGGCAGCTTCAGAAAAAGGTTGGCTGGATCACGACGCCGTGGTTCTGGAGCAGCTAACGGCTATTAAACGGGCAGGCGCCCAGATGATTGCAAGTTATTTTGCAAAAGATGCTGTAAAACTCCTCTAAAATATTTGACCTCTGAATGCTTTTTTATCACTAATTTTGCGTGGTGAAAAAGAAACTTAATTATATTGGCTTTTGCTTTGCCATCCTTCTGGGAATACTCAATATTTCAGGGGGTTTAGCAGAGGAAAAGCCATTATTTATTTCTTCTGAAGAAGATACTTCTTCTATTGAAAATCTTCAGCCTTCCGGGGACACACCTTTTTGGGCTGCTGAAGAGTTACTTACCAAAACTTCACTTCCCGAGTATTCTGAAGAGCAGTTTTCCTCCGGAAATTCCATAATTCCTGCAATTTCTGCTCCTTCCGAAGAAATATATGAGCCGAAAAGCTCTGCACTTCCCTTAAACAGAGATCTGCGTGCAGAAATCAGGATTCAATTATTTCCTTTCCATTTCTTTTTGTGAAAATTTTTCTACCGTAATAACGCCAGTTAAAAATCTACTTTTTCAGCATTAGACTGAAAGATCATTTTACGTTTCACAATTAAATCAAATAAAAATGGATACAGCATCCACCTTAATAGGTATGGGCTTTTTACTACTGTTTATTGCCCCCGTAGCATACGTGCTAATAAAAGAAGCCTCTAAAAATAAATCACAAAAAAAACAATTTGTGCAACTTTCGAAACAGCACAACCTGGAATTTACCCAAACTGAATTTTTCTCCAATCTTTCTCTAGGGCTGGACGAAATGACAAAAAAGCTTTTCGTTCTTACTACCGGAAAGTCACCCAGGACCCTATACATTGATCTCAACACGATAAATTCTGCGGAAATTAAAAATAAATATTCTAATGATGGTTCCGCTCAGAAATCTATAGATGATATTTCAGAAATTTCTCTCGATCTTAAGTCAAATGAGAAAGCTTCCGCAGAAAATAAGATCATTTTCTATGGAGAAGATTTTCATTCCGTATTACAAAAAGAGGCCAGATTAAATTCAGCTCAAAAATGGTATTCTTTGATCCAAAATACTCTAAAGAATTAAAAACCATAAAATTTTCAGTTTTCTAGATAAGCAGGAGTTAAAGCTCCTGCTTTTTTTTTGTGCAAAATTTAGCAGCTTCTTCAACCCCTGATATATAAAGAGTTTGGAATAAAATTGATGCCTAAAAACACCATCAAAAAAGCTTCCAGTTTTATCGCAACACGTGTAAAATCAGGGTGTTTAAGATACTTTTAAGTTTGTTTTAATACAATTTCACAGCAGCCTCTTGTACCTTTGAATCAGGCGGCTCTTCAAGATGAGCTGTTTTTATTTATACTCCGGAAATCTTTTTCAAGGTTTTATCGAATTTACAGAGAGGATCTGGCTGTTATTTTCCGGAACTATTTGATGACTAAAAATGTGAATGAAGAAACAGAATTCTCCTAAAATAGCAGTGGTGACAGGTGGCAGTAGTGGCATAGGAAAAGCCATTGCCGAAAAACTGCACGAAGAAGGCATAACAGTAGTGGTAGCCGATATTACTGAAGGTGAAAACAAACAGGGAATTCTTTTCAAAAAATGTGATGTAAGCAAGGGAGCCGAAATAGATGAGCTTTATACATGGGTTCTGGACAACCTGGGGAAACCAACTATTCTCATCTTAAATGCCGGACAAGGCATAAGGGAAAAGCTAACGGAAGGAGATCCTGAAAAATGGCAACAAATCTTGCATACCAATTTAATGGGGCCTTTGCGGGCTGTTCGTTCTTTTGTTCCTGATATGCTTGAAATGAAGAAGGGAAATGTGGTATTCATTTCTTCGGTTTCGGCAAATCAACCTCATCCTTACGGCGGAATTTACAGTGCTTCAAAATCAGCGCTCGAAGTAGTGGCCGAAACGCTAAGGCTGGAGACCATACCACACGTAAATGTTACAGTGGTGAGTCCCGGGGTAGTCGACACTAGTTTTTTTAAAAATGAAATGTCGGGTGATAGTAATATAGACGAAATGGGAATGGGTTCTATTTCACCCAAAGAAATAGCAGAAGATGTGTGGTATGCCCTCAATAAAAAATCGGGCACCAGCATCAATAAAATTATAACAAGACCAACTTTACAAAATTTCTAACCAACCAAAAACTAACTTTTAAATGGGAAAAAAAGTACTAATAACCGGAGGCGCAGGATTTATAGGATCCCACCTTGCTGACGAACTGCTCAATAAAGGTTACAGTGTTCGTGCTCTGGATAACTTATCTGAGCAGGTTCACGGAGACGCAACCGAAAGACCTGATTATTTGAATCCGCAGGTGGAGCTTCAAATCGGTGATGTACGGGATAAAAATGCAGTAAGAAAAGCTCTGGAAGGTGTAGATGCGGTTTTTCATCTTGCAGCAATGGTAGGCGTTGGACAAAGTATGTACCAGATCAAGGATTATACAGATGTCAATAATGTAGGAACTGCGGTTCTCATGGAAGCCCTAATGGATAATCCTGTCGAAAAACTTGTGGTAGCCTCCAGCATGAGCATCTACGGAGAAGGCCTTTATGAAGATTCCCACGGAAAAAAAAGAATGGAATGCGAGAGAAATCTTTCTGATCTCAAGCAGGGAAATTGGGAAATGTATGATGAAAACAGCAACGTTTTAAAACCAGTTCCCACGCCCGAGGAAAAGAAACCAAATCTTTCCTCTATATATGCTCTTTCAAAATACGATCAGGAACGATTAAGTCTTATCACCGGAAAAGCTTACCAAATTCCAACTACTGCCTTGCGGTTTTTTAACGTATATGGCACAAGGCAGGCGCTTTCGAATCCCTATACCGGAGTGCTTGCCATTTTTGCTTCAAGGCTGCTCAACAACAGTGCACCCCTGATTTTTGAAGACGGAAAACAAATTCGGGATTTCATTCATGTAAAAGATGTAGCCCGTGCCTTACGATTGGCAATGGAAGTGCCTGAAGCTGATGGGCAAGTATTGAACGTGGGAAGCGGAAACCAGTACAGCATTGAGTTTATTGCCAATAAACTGGCTAAAGTGATGGGCAAGGAAGAAATTTCTGCAGAGATTACGGGGAAGTATCGTGTTGGCGATGTACGTCATTGTTTTGCAGATAACACTAAAATGAAAAAGATTTTGGGTTTCGAACCCGAAGTAGAATTTGAAGATGGTTTATTCGAACTGGCAGAGTGGCTTAAAACCCAGATCGCGACAGATAATGTGAATAAAGCCAGCAACGAACTTTCTTCCAGAGGATTAACCATTTAAACCAAGAAGCATGAGTATATCAAAAAACAATACACACGCACCCACCATAGGGATTCTGGAATGGTTTAGACCCGGAGAATATGACGAGGTGAAAACTGCTATTTCAGATTTCAAGAAACTGGGAATAACTCACCTTCGCACAGGAATTTCCTGGGCCGACTGGTATGTGGAAGGTACTGAGGAATGGTACGACTGGCTTTTTACTGAACTGGATAAACACGTAGAGATACTCCCGTGCTTTTTGTACACGCCACCTTCCATTGGGGAAATGGCGAAGACTTCCGCTCCTCCAAAAGACCTGAAATCTTATGCAGATTTTATAGATGTAATGATCAATAAATATGGACAATATTTTGAATGGGTAGAGCTTTGGAATGAGCCTAACAACAAAGTAGAATATGATTTCACGCTGGATTATTCCTGGGAGAAGTTTTCGAAAATGATCACAATGGCGGCTTACTGGGCGAAACAAAAAGGCAAGAAAACCCTTCTGGGCGGGATGAGCCCCATTGACCCAAACTGGCTGCAAATGATGATAGAACAAGGGGTTCTTGAAAATATAGATGCAGTGGGAATCCACGGGTTTCCGCACGTTTTTGATCAGCAGTGGAAAGGTTGGGAAGTCAACATCAATGCGGTGAAGGAAATTCTTTCCCGGTTCGGGCTTGAAAAAGAAATCTGGGTTTCTGAAGTCGGATTCTCCACCTGGCAAAACGACGAAGTAAAGCAATACGAAGAATTCAAGAAAGTACTGAATTCAGATGCTGATCGGGTTTACTGGTACAGCCTCAAGGATCTTGATGCTTCCAAAGCTACCGTTGGCGGTTTTCACCTCGATGAAAGGGAATACCACTTCGGACTTAAAAAAGTGGACGGAACAAAAAAACTGCTTTATAAGCTACTCGAAAGAGAAGGAATAGAAAACATTCAGCAACACAATTTTATCTCCAAGCAGTACAAAATTACTTCTAAAGAAAAATACACTTTAATTACTGGAGGCGCCGGATTTATTGGAACAAACCTCGCCTCAAGATTGCTTGGGGAAGGTAGAAAAGTGATGATCTACGACAGCCTTTTCAGAGATGGTGTGGAACAGAACCTGCAATGGCTTCAGAAGAAATATGGAAATAAACTAATTATCCAGATTGCTGATATTAATGAACATCTTATCCTGCAACAATGTGTAAATAATGCTTCGGAAGTTTTCCATTTTTGTGCCCAGGTAGCGGTAACATCTTCGGTAACCAACCCAATGCACGATTTCCAGGTGAATTTAAACGGAACTTTTCAGTTGCTGGAAGCCATTAGAAAATCTGAACATCAGCCACCATTACTGTTCACATCCACAAACAAGGTCTACGGAAACCTTCAGGATGTGAAAATGGAAGAAAATACCACCCGTTACTATCCTTCAGATGAAAAAATAAAGAAGTACGGAATCAACGAAAAAATTCCGCTGGATTTCCACAGTCCGTATGGCTGTTCAAAAGGAGCGGCAGATCAATATATCCTGGATTATTCCAGAACCTATGGACTCAAAAGTGCGGTTTTCAGAATGAGCTGTATCTACGGACCTCATCAATTCGGAACTGAAGATCAAGGCTGGGTCGCTCACTTTTTAATTAGTGCGCTTGAAGACCAGCCTATTTCTATCTACGGAAATGGAAAACAGGTACGGGACATCCTTTTTGTAGACGATCTAATTGACGCGTTCCTGCTGGCTCATAAAAACATTGACAATCTTGCCGGACAGGCTTTCAACATTGGCGGCGGACCGGAAAACACTGTAAGTTTGCTGGAGATCCTCGATATCATCAAGGAAAAAGCCGGAAAAGAAATGGATATTTCTTTTGATGAATGGCGTACCGGAGACCAGTTTTACTACGTCTCCAACACAAATAAATTCAAAGAAGCCACAGGCTGGGCACCAAAGTACAATGTAGAACAAGGTGTCGAAGCCCTTGTGAAATGGCTTTGTGAAACACGAAATATAGATTTACCCGAACAATTAAAATCTTCAAAAGCAATCGCTATATGAGATCAGCGAGAACATTACAGGAAATGCCGGTAATACCGGAGGAAAATACCTTACAAAAATCCGCAGTACTAGACGCACCCGGAAAGGTAAGCATTAAAGAATCCGAAAAACCTCAACCTAAAGACGGCGAGGTACGAATAAAGCTGGAAGGTTCGGGGGTTTGTGCTTCAAACATTCCGCTATGGGAAGGACGCGACTGGTTCGAATATCCCGTAGAACAGGGAAATCCCGGACACGAAGGTTGGGGAGTCATTGATGCTGTTGGCGAAGGCGTGACAAATCTAAAAGAGGGAGACAGGGTAACGGCCCTTACCTATAACGCTTATGCCACTCATGACATTGCAAAAGAAGATAACGTGGTAAAACTTCCGGAGTTTCTGGACGGAAAACCATTTCCGGGGGAACCTTTGGGATGCGCCATGAACATCTTTTCAAGAAGTGACGTAAAAAAAGGGCAAACGGTGGCCATTGTGGGAAGCGGATTTTTAGGAAGTCTGTTGATTCAGCTCGCAAAATCTGAAGATGCCAAGGTGATCGCTATTTCGAGAAGAGATTTCTCTTTGGAAACAGCAAAGGAAGCCGGAGCCGACGAAACCATTAAAATGGATGATCATTACCAGATCATCGAAAAAGTAAAAGAACTAACGAACGGAAACTTCTGTGAACGGGTGATTGAATGCACCGGAAAAGAATGGCCGTTAAATCTTTCCATCGAACTAACCGGGGAAAGGGGAAAACTTATCGTTGCAGGCTTCCATCAGGACGGGATGCGGAGCCTGAACGTTCAAATGCTTAACTGGCGTGGGATTGATATGATCAGTGCCCACGAAAGGGATTCTAAGAAGTACATCAAAGGAATCGAAGATGCCATTGTTGCTGTAAAGGAGGAACGAATGAATCCTTTTCCGCTTTTCACACATACTTTTTCCCTTGACCAGATGGAAGAAGCCTATCGCCACCTCACCGAACGGCCCGACGGATTTATAAAAGCAATTGTCACAACCAACTAACCAACCAATGATTGCAACCCAACCAAAAGAAGAACTACAAAAACCCCTTTCTTTAGGATTTATCGGCGTAGGATGGATCGGCCGAAACAGGATGGAAGTCCTTTTAAAAGATGCCAAAACAACCGCTGCCTCTATTTATGAACCGGCAAAGAAAAATGCTGACGAGGCATTAAAAAGTGCCAAAAAAGCCGTTTTAACGGGGTCTCCTGAAGAAATGTACCGGGATGGAAATCTTGACGGAATTGTCATTGCCACCCCCAGTGCTATGCATGCTCAACAGAGCATTGAAGCTTTAAAATCCGGAAAAGCCGTTTTTTGTCAGAAGCCTTTGGGAAGGACTGCTTCCGAAGCAAAAGAAGTGGTAGCCGCTTCAAAAGAAAGCAACAAATTTCTTGCAGTAGATCTTTCTTACCGTCATACTGAAGCTTTTAAAGCTATCTATAATCTCATCAAAAGTGGCGAAATCGGCGATATTTATGCGGTAGACCTGGTTTTTCATAATGCATATGGACCCGATAAGGAATGGTTTTACGACATCAAAAGATCTGGCGGAGGATGCGTAATGGATCTGGGAATCCATTTGGTAGATCTGGCGTTGTGGAGCCTTGACTTTCCGGAAATAACGGATGTCCGGAGCCATCTTTTCCACCAGGGAAAAAAACTTACTTCATTTGAAGAACATGTAGAAGATTTTGCCAGTGTAGCCATGACTTCAGAAAAGGATACGGTGATAAATCTGGAATGTAGCTGGCACGTTTCCGCCGGAAAAGATGCCGTGATCGAGGCCAAATTCTACGGAAACAAAGGCGGGGCTGCATTTAAAAATGTCAACGGCTCTTTCTACGATTTCACCGCAGAAAAATACAACGGAACACAAACAGAAACTCTGGTCACCCCTCCCGATGAATGGAGCGGGCGCGCAGGGGTCGTCTGGGCCGAAAAAGTACTGGCAGGGCAAGGCTACGAAGCCGAATCTGCTGAAGAATTTATTAAAACAGCAACAATTATAGACCGTATATATGGAAGGTAAGGGAATGAAAATATTAATGACCACAGACACTGTCGGTGGGGTTTGGGTCTATTCCCTTGAATTGTGCAAGGCACTTCAGGAATATGATGTAGAAGTGCATCTGGCTGCCATGGGCGCCTGGCCTTCCGAAGCTCAAAAGCAGCAGGTAGAAACCATAAAAAATGTCACGCTGTACAAAAGCGACTTTAAGCTGGAATGGATGGAAGATCCCTGGGAAGACGTGGAGAAATCCAATAAATGGATCAATTCCATTTACCACACGATCTATCCAGATGTGGTTCATATGAACAATTACGCCCATATTGGCGAAGACTGGACCTGCCCTACTCTAACCGTTTTTCACTCTTGTGTGCAAACATGGTGGCAGGCGGTGAAAGGAACTTCGGCTCCAACGAACTGGGACAGATATACTCAGGTGGTCAAAGAATCGCTGGAAGCATCAGATATTGTGGTGAGCCCTACACAATCCATTTTGGGAAAAGCGAAAAACACGCACGATTTTTCCTCACCCGCAAAAGTGATCTATAATGGACGAGCTATGGATGCTTCGGAAGAAAAAGAAAAGGAGCCATTCATTTTGTGCATTGGCCGCATCTGGGATGAGGCAAAAAACCTGAAATTGCTTTCCCATATCGCAAAGAACCTTCCTTGGCCGGTTTACATTGCAGGCACGAGAATAAATCCCGGATCGGGTGAAAAATCGGAATTTGAAAATGTGAAATTCCTTGGCAAACTGGAACCTCACGAAGTAGAAGAATGGATGCAGCGCGCCAGCATTTTTGTTAGTCCCACAAAATATGAGCCCTTCGGACTCGCAATTCTGGAAGCGGCAAAATCGGGCTGTGCATTGATCTTGAGTGAACTGGATACTTTGAAAGAGATTTGGGAAGATTCCGCTGCTTTTTTCGATCCTGAAAATGAGGCAGATGCGCAGGAAAGAATCCTTCAATTGATTAATAACGAAGCTGCCAGAAAAGAACTTTCAGAAAGGGCCAGAAATAAAGCGAAAGAGTATTCTTCAGAAAAAATGGCTTCAGAATATATGGACCTGTACCGGGAAATAATTAACAATAAATCCAAACCTAAGCTCGCAACTGTATGAAAATAGTAATGTTTTATCATTCGTTATACTCTGACTGGAACCACGGAAATGCCCATTTTTTAAGGGGGACAGTAAAGGAACTTCAGAAGAGAGGGCACGATGTGGACGTTTACGAACCTGAAGGCGGATGGAGTTTGCAAAACCTCATCAAAGATCACGGGGCTGACAAACTGGATGAATTCCGGCAGTATTACCCATCCTTGAATCCGCAGTTTTACAATCCGAGGAAAAAGCTCAACTACGAAAGCATTTTAAAGGATGCAGACCTGGTGATTGTGCATGAATGGAATGAGCCGGAACTGGTTTCAGAAATTGGTAAAAAGAAAGAGCAATACGGCTATAAATTACTCTTTCACGATACTCATCACAGGGCAGTTTCAGATGAAGAAAGTATGTCGAAATACGACTTCAAAAATTTTGACGGGGCATTGGTTTTTGGAGATGTGATCAAAAATATTTACGAAGAAAAAAAGTGGGTGGATAAAGTCTGGACCTGGCACGAAGCTGCCGATGCCGAATTTTTCACGCCCAATAGAGATGAAGAAAAAGAAGGCGACCTGGTGTGGATAGGAAACTGGGGAGATAATGAGCGTACCGAAGAATTAATGGAATACCTCATCGAGCCGGTAAAAGAGCTGGGCATAAAAGCCAAAGTGTACGGTGTGCGTTATCCTGAAAAGGCTAAAAAAGCTCTTGCTGACGCCGGAATAGAATATGGTGGCTGGCTGCCGAATTACAAAGTTCCGGAGGTTTTTGCAAAGTATAAAGTGACCGTTCACGTCCCAAGAAGACCTTATGTGGAAATGCTGCCAGGGATCCCGACTATCCGACCTTTTGAAGCACTTTCCTGCGGAATTCCTTTGATCTGCTCTCCCTGGGAAGATGCCGAGAACCTGTTCTCTCCGGGAGAAGATTACCTCATGGTCACAAACGGAAATGATATGGGCTACAGGATCGCTGAAGTGCTGAAAAGTGCACAACTGGCACAAAGCCTCTCCCAAAACGGAAGAAAAACCATTGAAGAAAAACATACCTGTGCCCATCGCATTGATGGCCTGGAATTAATTCTGCAAGAACTGGGAATACCTGAAGAGAAAATTTTCCCAATCCACAACAAATCACAAAAAGGATGAAAACCGATCTTAAAATAGCATTTTTTGGCTCCAGCATCGTCTCAGCTTACTGGAATGGTGCGGCCACTTACTACCGCGGCATTGTAAAGGCGTTACACCGAATGGGTCACGACGTCACATTTTATGAACCGGATATTTATGAGCGCCAGAAGCATCGTGATATTGAGGATCCCGAATGGTGCAAGGTGGTGGTTTATGAAAAAGATGAAAATACACTTCGGAAGTTGCTAAAAGAAGCTTCAGAAGCCGATGTGATCATAAAAGCCAGTGGGGTTGGTGCTTTTGACGAATTCCTAGAAAAAGAAGTCACTGAACTGAAAACTGATAACAACCTCATCATTTTCTGGGATGTGGATGCACCTGCAACGCTTGACAGGATTGAAGAAAACAAAGAAGATCAATTCAACCAATTGATCCCTAAATACGATTTTGTGCTCACTTATGGCGGCGGGCAACCCGTGATCGATGCTTACGAACGCAACGGTGCTAAAAAATGTATTCCGATTTACAATGCTTTAGATACCGATACCCATTTTCCGGTGGAGGCAAATCAAAAATTTAATGGAACTCTGGCGTTCCTTGGAAACAGGTTACCCGACAGGGAAAAACGTGTGGAGGAATTCTTCATTAAACCTGCGGAAAACCTTCCGGAAAAAAGATTTTTACTAGGTGGAAGCGGCTGGGGAGACAAACCATTGCCTGAAAATATTGATTATCTGGGTCACGTTTACACTAAAGACCACAACGCTTTTAACTGCACTCCAATGGCAGTGCTGAATATTAGTCGGGATAGTATGGCGAAGTACGGATTTTCACCAGCCACCAGGGTTTTTGAAGCAGCCGGGGCAGCAGCCTGTATCATCACCGATTACTGGAAAGGAATAGAGACCTTTTTTGAACCCGACGAAGAAATTATCGTGGTGAAAAGTGGCGAGGAAGTGGAAAAAGTCCTTGCAGAACTCACGCCCGAAAGAGCCAAAGAAATTGGACAGGCAGCATACAAAAAGGTACTTTCCAGGCACACTTACGAGCACAGGGCCGAACTGCTGGAATCTGTGATCGCTGAAAAACTCGACATTGAACCTAAAGCGGTAGAAAATACTAAAATCTAAAGAATGAAATTTGTAATTATAGGTTTATCGGTTACCTCATCCTGGGGAAATGGCCACGCCACCACATATCGGGCTTTGCTAAAGGAACTTGCAGCGTTGGGCCACGACATCCTATTCCTGGAAAAAGATGTACCATATTACGCCGGAAACCGTGATATGCCAAATCCGGAGTTTTGCAAACTCGGATTATATAATACCAATGAAGAATTAAAAAAAGATTATGCTACCGAAGTTGCTGAAGCAGATGTGGTGATCGTTGGATCATACGTTCAGCAAGGTGTGGAAGTCGGAAATTGGGCAATTGGAACCGCTAAAGGAATTACTGCTTATTACGACATCGATACCCCGGTAACGCTGGCAAAACTGGAACGGAAAGACTACGAATATATTGATCCCGATTTAATCAGTAAATATGATCTTTTCCTGTCTTTTTGTGGCGGACCAACACTAGACCTTCTGGAGAACAAATATGGCAGCCCTATGGCAAAGCCACTATACTGCTCGGTTGATCCCGATCTTTACCATCCTGAAGACAATGTGAAAAAATGGCAAATGGGATATCTGGGAACGTACAGCGATGACCGCCAGCCTACGCTGAACGAACTACTGATTAAATCTGCAAGAGATATTCAGGATACGCAATTTGTTGTGGCAGGACCACAATATCCAAAGGAAATTGAATGGCCGGAAAATGTCGAAAGAATTGATCATTTGCCGCCAGCACAACACCGATCTTTTTACAATTCCCAGAAATACACTCTCAATGTCACCCGGGAAGATATGATCAAAGCCGGATATTCACCCAGCGTTCGGTTATTTGAAGCGGCGGCCTGTGGCGTGCCAATAATTTCAGATTACTGGGATGGCATTGAAACCATCTTTGAACCCGGAAATGAGATCCTGATTGCAAAAACCTCTTCTGAGGTTTTGGAATATTTCAGAAATATATCTGAAGAAAAAAGAATACAAATAGGTGAAAATGCACGGCAGAAAGTGCTGAAACACCACACCTCGAGGGCAAGGGCAAAAGAACTTGAAACCTATGTAAAGGAGATCCTGCAGCCTTCAGAAAAATTTTAAATCCAACTATGTCTATAAAAACAGAAATAAAAGAATTATCACCCTGGTTTCACAACATCCATTTACCTGACGGTACGGAAACAGCCCCCGATCATTTTCTGGGCGACTTTCCGAGCTTTAAATGGAACAACATCAAAGATTCCATCCCGGAAGACCTAACCGGCTGGAAAGTACTGGATATTGGCTGCAACGCCGGATTTTATTCCATTGAACTCGCCAAAAGAGGTGCCGATGTTCTGGCTATTGACCTGGACGAACATTACCTGAAACAGGCACGCTGGACTGCAGAACAATTTGGGCTGGATGACAAGATCAGGTTTAAGCAGATGCAGGTGTACGACCTTGCCCATACCGAAGAACAATTCGATTTGGTTTGGTTCATGGGAGTGTTCTACCATTTGCGCTATCCCACGCTTGCCATGGACATCCTGACTCAGAAAGTGCGAAAAATGATGGTTTTCCAGACACTTTCCCTTCCCGGCAAAGAGGAAATGGAAATTCCCGATGATGTGGAATTCCACAAAAGGGAGATCATGAAAAACGATGCCTGGCCCAAAATGGCTTTTATCGAGAGTAAACTTGCCGGAGATCCTACAAACTGGTGGGCGATCAACCACCAGGGAATACTTTCATTGCTGCGGAGCTGCGGATTTAAAGTAACCGCAATGCCCGAAGACGAAACCTACATAGCAGAAAAAGATGAAAAACTGGAATCAAGTGTGGATACCTGGAATTTTTCAGAATACCTTTCGGCAGTAGGCAAGGACTGGAAAGAAGAAGTGAAAAACAAAACCCGGAAATAAAACATCTTCCGGGCATACTTTTTTATTCACTGTTACCGGAGCAACACTTTCTTCCCCAGCTGCCCTCTTACAAGATCGAATTCTCCAGTAACGGGCGCCACTTCTATATGAAAATCAAAGTTTTTCTCGGCAAAAGGATAAAAATTCAAGAAAGAAATCAGTTTACCTTATATCCAACCACAGCTTTCTTATTTTTGTAAGTACACCTAAAACAAAAGGCATGCTTTGTATAAAACATCACTCCACAGATCCATATTTCAATATTGCCACAGATGAATTTATCTTTAAGCACCTCAAGGAGGATTGTTTCATGTTATGGCGCAATGACAATGCGATCATAGTAGGGAAACATCAAAATACCCAGGCAGAGATCAATGCAGATTATGTGAAGGAAAAAGGAATTAAGGTGGTGAGAAGACTCTCGGGAGGGGGTGCGGTATATCACGACCTTGGAAACCTTAACTTCAGTTTTACCCGCACCGGTGACAGCTATGAAATGGTGGATTTTGAACGCTATACCAAACCTATTATAGATGTTTTAAAGAGCCTTGGCGTGGACGCAAAGTTTGAAGGAAGAAATGATTTAACCATTGAAGGAAAGAAGTTTTCCGGAAATGCAGAACATGTGGTAAAAAACAAGATCCTGCACCACGGAACTCTTCTTTTTTCTTCCCAAATGACCGATGTGAGCGGAGCATTAAAAATTAATCCTCTGAAGTACAAGGACAGAAGTGTAAAGTCTGTTCCGAAGAGGGTTACCAACATTAGCGATCATCTTAAGGAAAAAATAAGTCTGGAGGAGTTCACAAACAAGGTAATGGACCACATCACCTCCACCTTCGAAGATGCCCGGATGTATGAATTTACAGAAGAAGATTTGAAGAAAATTCAACAAATAAGAGATGAGAAATACAGCACCTGGGAATGGAACTTTGGGAAATCCCCCGATTACAACTTTAAGCAAGGTGCACGTACAAAGGGAGGAACATTAGAAATGCACATGAATGTTTCCCAGGGCATCATCAAAGATGTAAGAATTACCGGTGACTTCTTTCACATAAAGGACATTGAGCCGGTGGAACGAGCATTAGAGAACACAAAACACGAAGAAAATGCTATCAGGGAAGTTTTACAGCAGTTTAATCTCAAGGAATATTTCAACAACATTTCTGAGGATGATCTGGTAGCTGTTATGTTTTAAAACCTCATAATTTGGTCGCATTTGAATTATTCAGAAGCATTTAAGATACTTTCTGCTAATAATTATTACCTTAGAATTTAAGAAAACAATTAAATGGGATTACTACTTCTTTATGCTTTTCTATCCATCTTCTTTTCTTTTTTATGCTCTATTCTTGAAGCTGCATTTTTAAGTTTTACCCCTTCATTTATTAGAATTAAAAAAAGCGAAGGAAAATCATACGCGAAAACCCTGGCAAAATTTAAAAAAGACGTAGATCAACCTTTAATAGCCATTCTTACTATTAATACCATTGCCCACACAGTAGGCGCCATTCTTGTGGGGGTGCAGGCAGAGAAAATCTATCCAAGTGGTGGTGTTGTAGGAATTGTTTCTGCACTAATGACCATTGCAATTCTGGTGATCTCTGAGATAATTCCCAAAACACTTGGTGCCACTTACTGGCAATCTTTAGGCAATTTTAGCGCACAGACCCTCAGGATCTTTATTTTTCCTTTGAAATACACTGGAATTATATGGCTGCTACGGCTCACTACCAGGCTCATTGGGAAATCGGCACACATGGGTACCATGAGCCGCGAAGAATTCATGGCGATGACTGACGCAGCCGAAGAAGAGGGGGTTTTTGAGGAAAACGAATCCACTTTCATTAAGAACATGCTCGTTTTTCGATCTGTACTGGCAAAAGATATTATGACACCCTTTTCTGTGGCGGTGACCGAAGATGAAAATACTTCTATAGAAGATTTTCACCGCAACCATAAGAATCTCAAATTCTCCAGGATTCCCATTTACCGGGATAAATCGAATAATATTACAGGGTTTATACTTAAAGACGATGTACTGGAGGAAATGATAGATGACAGAGGTCCCGAGCCTCTAAAAACCCTTCGCAGGGAGATCCAGATCACTTCTCTTGACACACCAATCCCAAAGCTGTTTGAAACTTTTGTCGATAAGCGCAACCACCTCGCTATAGTGGTTGATGAATATGGAAATACAGTGGGGCTGGTGACTATGGAAGATATCATTGAGACGCTGTTAGGTCTTGAAATTATGGATGAAAGTGATAATGTAGCAAATATGCAGGTACTTGCCCGTAAAAACTGGGAAAAAAGAGCCCGCAGGCTGGGCATTCTGGAGCAGCAAAAAGAACAGGAATAAATGGCAACAGCATATTTCGAATGTCCGTTGGGAACAGTACTTCTGGAAGGAGATCATAACGGAATTTCACGTATTTCAATTACTTCTGAAAAAGACCACGGTTCCCAGAATGTTCCACAAGAACTGAAACAGGCAATTTTTCAGCTGAAGGAATACTTCTCCGGAAAACGGACTCGTTTTGAGCTATCACTAAATCCTGAAGGAACCGGTTTTCAGAAGAAAGTTTGGACAGAACTGCAAAAAGTGCCATTTGGAAAAACCATTTCCTATCTCGAATTGTCAAAAACACTCGGAGATGTAAAAGCCATACGTGCTGTTGCTGCAGCCAACGGAAAAAATCCCCTGTGGGTGGTAGTTCCCTGTCACCGAATCATTGGCAGCGACGGCTCTTTAACAGGATATGCCGGAGGATTGTGGCGCAAAAAATGGCTCCTGGACCATGAAAATCCGGTGAAACAGCAGGTGCTTTTCTGAATATTTAAGAGTAATTACATTATAAAATGAACGTCATTAAAAAAATACTACTGGGCCTCTTTCTTTTTCTTATGGCGGCCATTCTTCTACTTTATCTCTTCAATTACGAATATATTCTAAGGGCAATTCAGGTAACTTATTTCACCGGACACACCACGGCGTACATTGAAGATTATCCTGAATTTGAAAACAGGAAAATTGGTGACGGTACTCCGCAACCATGGCCAAAACATAAAAACTATAACAGGGCTGAAGCATCACCTGTTTTACAGGAATTGAACAGTGAACTGGAAACCGTGGCTTTCCTCATTTTTAAAAATGACAGTATCTGGTATGAAGATTACAATGATGATTATGGCCCCGACTCGAAGAGCAATTCCTTTTCTATGGCAAAAAGTATAGTTTCCGCCCTTTTGGGAAAGGCAATTAATGAAGGAAAATTAAAAAGCCTGAAACAACCTGTTTCAGATTTTTATCCGCAATTTGACAGCAGGCTTTCCGTGGGAGACCTTGCCTCCATGTCTTCGGGATTGAACTGGGAAGAGAATTATTACAGTCCGTTTTCGATGACGGCAAGGGCTTACTTTGGAGAGAATATCCGGGAACAGATACTTAACCTGAAAGTGACAGAAGCACCAGGCGAAGAATGGGAATATCTCAGCGGAAACACGCAGCTGCTGGCCATGGTGCTTGAAAAAGCCACTGGAAAGCAACTTTCTGTTTATTTAAGTGAAAGCTTCTGGCAACCCATGGGAATGGAAACCGATGCTCTGTGGCAGCTCGACAGCGAGGAAAGTGGCATGGAAAAAGCCTATTGTTGTATTGCTTCAAATGCCCGGGATTTCGCCCGCTTCGGAAAACTGTTTAAAAACTTCGGAAAATGGGATGGTCAGCAATTACTGGATTCTTCCTATGTAGCCACTTCCATACAGCCACGTTTTGAGGAAACCCCTCATTACGGATACGGATTCTGGCTCGAAAAATATCGTGACAAGGAAATCTTTTACATGAGAGGAATTTTGGGACAGTACGTGATCGTAATTCCCGAGGACAACCTGATCATTGTGCGACTGGGCCGGAAAAAAATGGACAAGACAGAAGGAAGTGAACACTCCAATGATTTTTATGCTTACATAGATGAAGCATACCGGATGGTAGAAAAGAGGTAGCCTTCATAATTATTTCTCAATTTCAGTCACTCCTTTTTTAATCCATGGCAAGCAGAGGTAATATATAAGCAGGTTCAAAGCGACAAGTACAAATGGACTTAATGCGGTGTGGATGAATAAATGCTGTGCCACAAAAAAATCCACAATTCCTATAACCAGGATCACTGCCAGAAATTTTAGAAGACTTCCTGTTGTGAAAATTAAATACCCAATTTTCATTTTTTCGCTTGTCATTTCAGGTTTGGTAATAAGTCCTTCAGAAGTAGAAAAAGTTACAGGAAATACGAAATTCTTATATAATTCAAGCAGGGCTATTTCCTTCTCCTGATGCTTCCGGTGAGCGCAAGACCTGCTCCGGCGCCGGTTAATAATCCCGCAAAAAGATCGATATTATCAGCATCAAAAGAAATTAGTAACAGTACGCCTGCAGTAAGTATAATGATCCCCAGAATCCTGATTTTATACATGTATGTTTATTTAAATAGGTGAAGCATTGGCTAAAAAACTGGCTCCAGATTTACAGTTTCATGCTTAATGAAAATGTGAGTAAATGATAATAAATTTTATACTTTACTTTATCATCGTAGCTCATTCCGTCTCCAATCCATTCAAGGCTATTTTCATGAGAAAATTGATTCAGTTCATATCCTAGCTTAAAAATTGGAGTAAACCTATAAATTTTTGTGCCTATTCCTAAATTGAGGTTCAGAAGATATCCGCCTCTTTCCCTGAAATGGTATCCATTTTGTGAATTTCCGAATGCGGAGTTTGCATAATTGTATCCCGCGTTTAGGTCACTTAATATAAACGACTTCGAACTAAGATATTTTTGCCCTCTTAACCGGAGGAAAAAAGGTATAAAAATCCTATGCTGATATTCATCTGCAAGCACGGGATGATTATCATATAATGCAAAATTAACTCCGGAGCCCACTCCGGCCGCAAAATTTTCAGAAAGTTGATAGTTCATACTAAGGGTGATTCCATACACCTCATTATAAAATTTTGATACTTTCGGAACATCCACAGTATGGTTCTCGTACATTACTATTTCCCGGGAAGTTTCCCCAATAGAAATTTTGGTATTAAAGTCTGCTTCGAGATAAACTTTAGTGATATCCTGTGCCGTGGAAATGAAACTGTGTAAAAGAACTGCGATAAAAAAGTATTTGTTTGCCATAGATATTTTTTAAAAAATGATGTAGCAGAGCAGAGAAAATTGATAGTGAATTAAAGTATTCAGAATTATTTAGCTAACCATAAATGACCCTGCAAAAACCTTAAATTCAAGACTGCAATCAACATGCAATATACTTTATTGCATATCAAATATTTACTATCTTTAAAAGAGAGGGAAAATTAATTTTATACTCATCAATCTTTAGCTAATTAAAAATTTTTGATATGTACTTATATGTAGAATTATGGAATGTCACCCAGAAATGGATGGACCTCTCTATAGAGGAGCGGCGGGATTTTATAAATAAAGCCGGGGGCGGAATGAAAGAGTTAATGAACCAGGGAGTAGAAAACCTGGGTTGGGCAATGAATGATGAACACACTCCCTACCGAAGCGACTACAGGTATATGGCTGTCTGGAAAATGCCATCGCTGGAATATGTTGAAAAATTGGAAAAAGCAGTGGCAGATGCAGGCTGGCATGAATATTTTAATCAGGTTAATGCCCGTGGAGAAATTATTTCGTTGCCAGATTCCATGGATCGATTAATAAATTTGAAGAAAGACTCTACCTCCTTGCTCGACTAAAAATCAGATGAGAAAAACTGAACCTTCCAAATATATCTGAAGGTTCCGTTTTTATAATGCTTCTAATTCAGCTGCATTTCGGGAATATCACCTTCAACAATCAGCGTTCCCTCTGTTGCATCTCTAATTTCCTGCACCGAAATTCCGGGAGCGCGCTCCAAAAGCTTAAACCCTTTGTCGGTTACTTCCAGTACGGCAAGGTTGGTTACTATTTTGGTGACACAGCCTACTCCTGTTAACGGAAGAGAGCACCTTTTAAGCAGTTTGGACTCTCCTGCACGGTTAGTGTGCATCATAGCCACAATAATGTTTTCGGCAGAAGCTACAAGATCCATAGCCCCTCCCATTCCCTTTACCATTTTCCCCGGAATTTTCCAATTGGCGATGTCCCCGTTTTCGGCTACTTCCATGGCACCAAGGATGGTAAGATCCACATGTTTCCCGCGGATCATTCCAAAACTCATAGCCGAATCAAAGAAACTCGCTCCGGGCAAGGCTGTGATTGTCTGCTTCCCCGCGTTGATCAAATCGGCGTCTTCTTCTCCTTCAAACGGAAAAGGCCCCATTCCCAGGATTCCGTTTTCACTCTGAAACTCCACTTGTATATCATCGCGCACAAAATTGGCTACCAACGTAGGAATTCCAATTCCCAGGTTTACATAAAAGCCGTCTTTTACCTCTTTTGCGATGCGTTTTGCTATTCCTTCTTTGTCTAACATAATCTATCTTTTGTCATTCCCGCGAAAGCGGGAATCTTGTTCGAAGATTAGTTAAATTTGAAGATAAATTTTCGAATCTATAATCTGATTCTCTAAATCCTCAAATCAACCCGTTCTCAAATCTTCAAATCCTATTTACTCCTCACTGTTCTTTTCTCAATTCTTTTCTCGTAATCTTTTCCCTGAAAGATGCGTTGCACAAAGATTCCCGGGATGTGGATCTGGTTTGGATCGAGTTCTCCGGGTTTCACCAGCTCTTCTACCTCAACTACAGTCACTTTCGCAGCACCGCACATTAACGGATTAAAATTTCGGGCGGTACCTTTAAAGATCAGGTTTCCGGCTTCGTCACCTTTCCATGCTTTTACAAAAGCAAAATCTGCTTTGTAAGCTTCTTCCAGCACATACATTTTTCCGTCGAATTCACGGGTTTCTTTTCCTTCGGCTACTTCGGTCCCATATCCTGCAGGGGTAAAGATTGCGGGAAACCCTTGTTGCGCTGCCTGACATTTGGCGGCCAAAGTTCCCTGCGGCGTAAGCTCCACGTCAAGTTCTCCGCTAAGCATTTGCCGTTCAAATTCAGCATTCTCTCCCACGTAGGAAGAGATCATTTTGTCAATCTGTTTTTTACGGAGTAACAACCCAAGGCCAAAATCATCGACCCCGGCATTATTGGAAATACAGGTAAGGTTTTTCAGGTTTAACCTAACAAGTTCAGAAATGGCATTTTCGGGAATCCCGCTTAAACCAAATCCACCCAGCATAAAGGTCATGCCATCATGAACACCATCCAAAGCATCCTGTACATTATCAACTGTCTTTTTTATCATTTCGTAAAAATTTCTTAGGGAAAATTACGAAATAATTATTTTGGTCGCAATGGTTTTCGATTCTTTAGAGAATATTGGGGTTCAGCATAAAGATTTTAACCAGAAATGATGTTTTTGAACATCGGTATTCAGGAAAAAATTGTCATAAAAAGACTGTCTAAAAAACACTTTTTACGTCAACCTAAACTTGTTTAAAGTTCTAATAAATTCTGTAAATCAGAATATTAAGATTCAAAAATAACTTCAGAATGACGATTTTAAAGCTTTTTAAACAGCCTCTATATTTATATTCAGAATTATTATTCTAAAAATCAAGTTCATCTGGAATACCTCCCGAACCACTATCACTGCCACGGCCATAGTTACTGCAGTCGGTTTCAATGGAAAGAGTATCAGGCTTTGGGAAATCCCCGTCAGAAACGTCCAGCTTATCATCGGCATAGACTTTCTTCATGTAAACGCCCCATATAGGCAATGCCATGGCTGCTCCCTGTCCATATCTTATCCCGGGGAAATGTACCGCACGGTCTTCTGCTCCAACCCATACTCCGGTCACAAGATCTGGCACCATACCCATAAACCAGCCGTCACTTTGGTTTTGAGTAGTTCCTGTTTTTCCTGCAATAGGATTTTTGAAATTATATGGATATCCTGTTATCACACTATTGTAGTAGGGATCGTTTACGGCCCAGTTTCCACGTAACCTGGTTCCGGATCCGGTTTGAGTCACCCCTTCCATCAAATTCACAGTCACATAAGCAGATTCTTTACTCAAAACATCTCTGGTTTCAGGCACATGTTGATAAAGCACAGTTCCGTTTTTATCTTCAATCCTGTTAACAATTACCGGCTTCACATAAACGCCTTCATTTACAAATGCACTGTAAGCAGAAACCATTTCAAATACACTTAAATCTGCAGTTCCCAGGGCTATTGAAGGCACTTCAGGAATATTACCGGTATCCACGCCTAGTTTGTCGATAAGATCGATCACCGGCCCCGGACCTGTTTTATCAATAAGCCGGGCAGTAACTGTGTTTATTGATTCTGCAAGTGCATCTTTCAGGCTCACCATCCCAAGGTAATCATCCTTTCTTCCACCACTGTTCTTTGGCGTCCAGTCCTGCATATTGCCATGCCTGCCCGCTTCTATGGTATACGAACTCTTTGGCAGGGTATCACAGGGAGATAAATGTAGTTGATCTATCGCTGTTGCATATACAAACGGCTTAAAAGTAGATCCAACCTGTCTTTTCCCCTGTTTCACGTGGTCGTATTTGAAATGCTTAAAATGAATTCCTCCCACCCATGCTTTAACTTCCCCGGTTTGTGGGGTCATAGACATCATCCCTGTTTGCAGAAATGATTTATAATATAAAATGGAATCTCGTGGAGTCATCACCGTATCTTTGATTCCCTGCCAGCTAAAGATTCTCATATCGGTCTCTTCTTCAAAAGAAGCTGCGATCTCTTCGGAAGATTTTCCCTGTGCATCCAGAATTCTCCATCTTTCAGAACGTCTCATCGCATCCCGAACAATTTTATTTCGTTCCTCCACCGTTACATCCCGGAACGGTGCCGTTTTGTTATTTCGGTTTTGACGGTCAAATTCCTTCTGAAGTTTGGACATGTGCATTTCAACCGCTTCTTCGGCATATTGCTGCATCCTGGAATCTATACTCGTGTAAATTTTCAGTCCGTCGCGGTAGATATTATACTTGTCACCATCAGGCTTCGGATTTTTCTCGATCCAGTCTTTCATGAACCCCTGAAGATACACCCTGAAGTAAGTGGCTACTCCTTCATCATGGCCCTGCGGAGAGAAATCCAGTCTTAACGGAAGCCCCTGCAAAGAATCTTTTTCGGTTCCTGAAATATAATCATTAATCTCCATCTGCTTCAACACCTGATTCCTCCTTTGTATAGAGTTATCTTTAAATTTTTCTTTCGCCGGATTATATAAAATAGGATTTTTAAGCATTGCGACCAACACTGCAGCTTCCTCTAATTTAAGTTCCTTTGGTTCTTTTCCGAAGTAAATTTTTGAAGCAGATCGTATTCCTACGGCCTGGTAAAGAAAATCATACTTGTTGAGATACATGGTGATGATCTCTTCCTTAGTGTACTGACTTTCCAGCCGAATGGCAATAATCCATTCCTTAAATTTTTGAAGTACCCTTGCAACTGGATTTCTAGATACATTTTCGGTGAATAGAAGTTTCGATAGCTGTTGGGTTATGGTACTTGCCCCTCCCCTTTTCCCAAGATAGACAGCGGCCCTCAAGGTACCTTTTGCATCAATACCTGCGTGATTGAAATAGCGCTCATCCTCGGTAGCTACCAATGCATCTACCAGGTGCTGTGGCAAATCTTCATACTTCACCGGAGTACGGTTTTCGTTATAGTATTTACCCAGCGTTTCCCCATCAGATGAGAAAATTTCTGTAGCGAGATTGGTCTCGGGATTTTCAAGTTCCTCGAAAGTGGGCATAGGCCCGAATACTCCCCAGCTCGCCATAAGGAATAATAAAAGTACCGCCAGTATTCCTGCGGCAAATAAAGACCAGAACCAAACAATATAGCGGCTGTATGATCTTTTTTTGGAAGCCTTTTCTGATTTTGCAGTTGATTTGCCCATCGGCTATTTCTTAATTATCTGTTTTTTCTATTCTAAAACCAACCTCTGTGATCCCTTCAAGATCCTGAATTCCCTCAGTCTCGCCACCTCTTCGCATGGCCTGCTGAATCTGAATTTCATATTCTCCTTCTTCAGAAAAACGAACGTTCTCCTTATACCAGAGTTTGTTTTCCTTTAACTCACCAAAGCCTGTGCCAAGCCATTCCCCCGATGGTTCTGCCATTCGGTATTCCAGCGTATCGCTTATAACTTTCCCATTCGGAAAGACCATTTCTGTTAGTAAAAAAAGGTTACTGAAGGAGTAATCTGCATTGTTCCGGATATTTATAAACAAATTATAAGGCTGTATAGTATCCGGGGCGGTAAAATTAAATTTTACCACAGAATCTTTGTGCCATTGCTCCGGCAGACTTTCATACGTATCCACTACCCTTGTTTTATCACAGGAAAACAATAGCAGGCAACCTAAAAGGCACACCATAAGGGCTTTATGCATCTCTCTGTGGTTTTCTCTTTTTACGCTTGTTTTTACGTTTTTTCTTGCCAGACGTTCCTTTGTTGTCAAATCGCGTAAGGCTGTCCTGCCCTACCACGTTTCCAAAGTCGGGTTTGGATTCCTGCAGCAATTCAACGGCATATTCCTCAATACTATTTACAGGTTCCTTCTTCGAATTCGCATTAATAATGGTATTTGCCTGTTCTGCAGTTAATGTATGCCAGTTGCTCCAGTCCCCTTCATAAGCATACCAAAGCATTCCTTTGAAAATGTCGATTTTTTGACAAACAGCTGTTCCTTTTTTGGTGTAAAGCTTCACCTCTGTCTTCGGAAAATCTTTTAAAGCATCCAGATAAGTGTCCAGCTCATAGTTAAGGCAACATTTTAACTTTCCACACTGCCCAGCAAGTTTCTGCGGATTTAGCGATAGCTGCTGATATCTTGCTGCTGAAGTATTTACGGATCTAAAGTCTGTCAACCAGGTAGAGCAACAAAGTTCTCTTCCGCAAGAACCGATTCCTCCCAAACGGGCAGCTTCCTGCCTGAAGCCAATCTGCCGCATCTCAATCCGGGTGTTAAATTCCCTGGCAAATTCCTTGATCAACTGCCGGAAATCCACTCTTTCTTCCGCTGTATAATAAAAAGTAGCTTTTGAAGCATCTCCCTGAAATTCAATATCACTTATCTTCATTTGAAGGTTAAGACGAATTGCTATTTCACGGGCTCGTACTTTCATTTTGTCCTCCCGCTCCCGTGCTTCCTGCCAGATGTCTATATCCCGCTGGGAAGCTTTACGGTAAATTTTAAGGATCTCGCTGCTGTCCTGCCGTACTTTTTTCTTCTTCATTTGTACCCTTACCAATTCCCCGGTTAAGGCTACAATTCCCACATCATGACCTGGAGCTGCCTCGGTGGCAACCACGTCTCCTATACTTAAACTTAAATTTTCGGTATTTCTGAAAAAATGTTTTCTTCCGTTCTTGAAACGGACTTCCACAAACTCGAAGGGCGCCATTCCATTGGGAAGTTCCATATTCGACAGCCAGTCAAAAGCAGAAAGTTTATTGCAACCATCTGTTCCACACGTGCCGTTATTCTTACATCCCTTTGGCTGACCGCCACCGGTCGAGCAACTTTCACATCCCATATTTTATATATATTGAAATATTGCCCGGCAGTCCTACCCAACAATATTGAAAATTAATAATTCACTTTAAAACGGTAAAGATACCAATTTATTGAGAGCTTTATACGCGTAAGCGGTAAAGCTAATTTTATTGGATAACCGCCGGGATTCTACTTTTCGTACTAATTAGAAATAAATCCTGCAGCCGTTTTTTAAACTCTTCTGAAGGTTTGAAGGTAATAATTTTTTATTCACTCAGGAAAGTAGGTTCATATTATCGAAATATTCAGACGTGAAAAAAGGTCTCAGGAGGGAGTTACCAAAAGAGATTGGAAAAAACTATATGATTTCCTCGGAAAATTGAAAAAAACCTGCAAGGTCTTTTTGGCCTTGCAGGAAATTTATATTTGTAGGATTAATCTATTTCCAAATCGGATTAAAAAAATCTACTGTTTGAATTTCAATACCTCAGATCTTCCTTTTTTAAAGATCTTGTTACTATTAGGAATTCCTTTGCGCAATGCTTTTTGCTCTTCGTAAGGCAGAGCGTTTATTTCCTGACATTTATCTGAACAGCAATGATCCATTTTTGCCGCACATTCCTCGCACTGGATGAACAGCAAGTGGCAGGCTTCATTGGCGCAATTTACATGGGTGTCGCAAGGTTTCCCGCACTGGTGGCAGTTTGAGATGATATCATCACTAATACGTTCTCCCCTGCGGTGGTCAAATACAAAGTTTTTCCCCTGGAATTTATTTTCCAGTTTCAGGTTTTCTACCTGTCGGGCATATTCAATGATCCCACCCTCCAGCTGAAAAACATTCTGGAAGCCTTTATGTTTGTAATAAGCACTTGCCTTTTCACAGCGAATTCCACCGGTACAATACATCACCAGCTTTTTGTCTTCTTTATGGTCCTTGAGATCTTCTTCAATGATATCCAAAGAATCCCTGAAGGTATCCACATCGGGAGTGATCGCTCCTTTAAAATGGCCTATTTCACTTTCATAGTGGTTTCTCATATCTACCAGAATAGTATCTGGATCTTCCAGCAGTTCATTAAACTTTAGCGCATCCACGTGCACCCCTTTATTGGTGACGTCAAAGGTCGAGTCATTAAGTCCATCGGCAACAATTTTGTCGCGGACTTTCACCTTTAGTTTAAGGAATGACTTTAAATCGTGTTCAATGGCGATGTTGAGGCGAACATCTTTCAGAAAATTAATTCCGTCTAAAAAGTTTTTAAACTCCGGAAATTTTTTAGCGGGTACAGAAAGCTGGGCGTTGATTCCTTCGTGGGCAACATAAATTCGGCCAAGAACCTCCATCTGGTCCCAAGCGATAAATAAATGATTCCTGAAAAGTTCGGGGTTTCCAATTTTAGCGTATTGGTAGAAAGAGAGTGTCAACCGGTCTTCCCCGGCTTCCTCCAAAAGGGCTGCTCTTTCTTTAGCGCTTAATTTATTGTACAGTTGCATGCTATACTAATGTTTAAGAATTAAAGAATATTTTGCAAAGATATCATTTTAATCATAATTGCTTTGTAAAGAGTCTGGACCGATGCGCTGCCAGAATTAAGAACCAAGATTAATTTCACATATTATGAAACATCAGAGATCTAATATAACTTCACATTAACTTTAAAATTTAATGTATTAGAATTAAAAATTAACTTAATGAAAAAATGCCCTGGTGATTTACCGAGGGCACTGAAAAACTATCTCTTTTGAGGTAATTTTATGAAAGCGATCAAGCAAAAAAGTATTTTTGACTTGGTCGCTTTTTTTGTGGGTGATTTTTTGAGCT
>NZ_BMXB01000013.1 GCF_014651535.1 Salinimicrobium marinum | reverse complement strand
AAAAGAAAGCGAGTAGTCTTTTTGAGTACGCTTCACATACCCTTTGTTTTCCTGAGGTTTCATACACTGTGAAATTTAGTGTATCGCTATTTTAGGACGGGACATTATCAAAATAAAAAAAGCCTGTCGTATTCACTACGACAGGCTTTTTTTGTGTTTAAACGGATTAGGAGTATGGTCGTTCTTAAAATTCCTGCTGAAGTATAGAACCATTACTTTTTAAAAGAAAAAGTGCTCTCTCTTTAACATTCTGTTTGAAGGGAGTGGTAGTTGGCAATTCGGATTCTGCTAACCCAGAGCAGCAGAAGCCGCTTTTACAGGATCTTCTTTTATTTGTTAAAAAAGTAGAGAAATCTTCGTGTGGTCTTTCTCTAAATAGGGATAAAATTTACCGATTATTAAAAATGAATAGCAAGTTTAAAACCTCATTTTTTCCTGCTATATTTGCAATTAACGGAATTTTGAACGTCTACTATGCTTGCAGCAATACTTTCAGGCTTTTTGTTTTCTTTGTTTTTGGTAGTTGCCGGGAAATACTTCAGAGGTAAACTGGCCGTTCTTTCAGCAATAATTCCTTTAGGCCTTTTTATTTACTTTTTCAGTTTTATAGGAAGGGTTTCTAACGGAGAAGTGATCAGGCAATCTTATGAATGGGTGCCTTCCTTCGGACTCAATTTACACTTTACACTCGACGGGCTCTCGCTGTTATTTTCGTTGCTTATAACTGGTATAGGATTTCTGGTATTTGCCTATACCGCTTCATATCTTAAAGGACATTCCTACCTCGACCGGTTTTACGGCTACCTCGGAATATTTATGGGGGCAATGCTGGGTCTTGTACTTTCAGATAATTTGCTTTCCATGTTCCTTTTCTGGGAACTTACGAGTATAAGTTCATTCTTCCTTATTGGTTTTAATAACACCAGCGAGGCTTCCCGAAAATCGGCTGTCCTTGCGCTTGCCATTACCGGTACAGGAGGATTCCTGCTTCTTGCAGGGGCCTTGCTTCTGGGAAGTGTGGCAGGTACTTACAGTATTTCTGAAATGTTGAGCTTAAGCGGTGCAATTGCTCAAAGTGAATATTATCTCTGGATCGTTTTGTTACTTTTTGGAGCAGCCTTTACCAAATCGGCTCAGTTTCCGTTCCATTTCTGGTTGCCGGGAGCGATGAAAGCGCCAACGCCTGTTTCTACCTACCTGCATTCCGCAACTATGGTAAAAGCCGGAATTTATCTTTTGCTAAGGTTTACTCCGGTACTTGGAAATACAGAATTATGGAATACAACGCTTATAATTGTAGGGGGAATAACCATGTTCTACGCTGCCGTACACACACTCTTTAGAACCGATCTCAAAGGTGTTCTTGCTTATTCGACGATTTCGGTACTTGGTTTATTGGTCTTTTTAATAGGACTGGGAACTCAGTATGCGCTTACGGCTGCAGCAGTATATATAATTGTTCATGCCTTGTATAAAGCCACTTTGTTCCTGGTGACGGGGATTATTGATCATGAAACCGGAACCCGGGATATTACCGTCCTCTCCGGACTTAGAAAAGTGATGTGGCCTGTGGCTATAATAGGATTTCTGGCTGCCATATCAAGCGCCGGAATGCCTCCCACGGTAGGTTTTGTAGGGAAAGATCTTGTCTATGAAGCTACGCTCCAGATGGAGGAGTGGTCTGTCATCTTAACCATTATTGCCATTGCTACAAACATCCTGGTTCTTTATGCCGGATTCGTAGTCGGAATTAAACCTTTCACCGGAAAACTTCCTGAAGATTATTCAAAAGTACATATGCCCCCAATGTTGATGTGGGTACCTCCGGCAATTCTTGCCGTGCTGGGACTTATAGTTGGTGTTTTTCCCTCAATAATCGATGGGCCACTCATAAAACCTGTAGTAGATGCTGTCGGTGGAGCAGGATCCGAAGTTCATCTTAAACTATGGCATGGATTCAATCTTGTGTTGCTTCTAAGTGCCATCACTCTTGCGGTTGGAATAACGCTCTATTTTGTATTAAAGCCTTCAGCTAAAAGAGAAGAAGCTATTGCAAAATTTGAGGTGGTGTCACCAAAAAATCTGGTAACAGAATTTGGAAGGAATTTCAGAAAACTTTCCGAAGTATGGACAGGATTATTTCAGAATGGCTTTTTACGAAATTACGTTTCGACCATTATTTTATTTTTGATCCTGCTCGTGGGGTATTCTTTATTTACCACAGACAGAGGTTTTCCATTAGATCTTACTTCATTTTCCAGAGTTACTTATTACGAAATGGTGATCATGGGAGTTATGTTTCTCTCGGTCCTTTTTGTGGTGGGGGCCAAATCCCGACTTACAGCCGTGGTAGCAATGGGAATAGTTGGATATGCTATTTGTTTATTATTTGTGATCTACAGTGCACCCGATCTGGCAATGACTCAATTTTCAATCGATACCCTTACGGTGATTCTTTTTGTGCTTGTACTTTCGAGTTTGCCAAAATATCTTTCCATCACAGATTATAAAATGCGGATTAAAGATGGGATCCTTTCTTCCCTCTTCGGAATCCTCATTACCCTTATTTCCCTTGAAGTGCTTGCAGAACCGGTGAATAAGGAAATCAGTGAGTTCTATGCAGATAATGCTTATGTCCTTGCTCATGGAAAGAATGTAGTGAATGTAATCCTGGTAGATTTCAGAGGGACAGATACCCTTATAGAGATTTCTGTTTTAACGGTAGCTGCGCTGGGGGTTTTCAGCTTACTGAAGCTAAGACTGAGAAAAGATGAAAGGAATATCAATGATTGATCTTCCTGAAGTAGTAATTACAATACTAAAAACTAACAGATGAGAACCTTGATTTTAAAAACTGCATCAAATTATATGTTGCCTTTGTTGCTGGTTTTTTCTGTATTTATATTGCTGCGGGGGCATTACCTGCCCGGCGGCGGATTCGTAGGTGGTTTGATCGCTTCCATAGCTTTTGTGCTTCATGCTTTTGCCAATGGTCTCGAGACAACTAAAGAGCTTATTAGGATTCACCCGGGATTTTTGATGCCAACCGGTCTTGGTCTTGCCTTTGTGAGTGGGATTGGGCCTTTGTTTACCGATAAGCCATTTATGACGGGACTTTGGTTTCCGGAGCTTCCGCCTCCCTTGTCGGTTCTGGGGAATATAGGAACCGCTTTATTTTTTGATATTGGAGTGTACTTCGTAGTATTAGGAGTGACATTAACTATAATTTTTTCAATTTCAGAATCCACATAAATTATGGAAATATTACTGGCTATAATGGTGGGGACTCTTTATGCTGCGGGCATTTATATGATTTTGCGCCGAAGCCTCGTTAAGCTTATAATTGGAATAATTTTACTGGGAAATGGAGCTAACCTGCTTATTTTCCTGCTAGGAAGAATAGCAAAAGGCCAGCCGCCTATTATTCCTGAAGCATCAAAAACCTTTCTGGAGGCATATTCAGATCCGCTTCCGCAGGCATTAATTTTAACGGCAATTGTGATTAGTTTTGGCTTGCAATCTTTTGCTATAATCCTGGTAAAAAGGGCGCATAAAGTGGTCAAGACAGATGATCTAGATGAAATGAACGCAACAGACGAATACTCATGACAGAACAGTTACTGCTTTATCCTTTACTACTTCAAATGTTTCTTGCCATTGTGCTCATGTTCTCATGGAGCAGGATTAGCTGGCAAAAAGGAATTAGTATTATTGGAAGCTTTTTAAACCTTGGAGTGGCGGTTTGGTTGTTTTCCCATGTGTGGGAGAACGGAACCCAAACCATACAGGCAGGAAACTGGGCTCCTCCCTTCGGAATAACCTTTGTAGCCGATTCATTATCTGCTACCCTGGTTCTTTTAACTTCCATCGCCGGAGTTGCTGTTTCCAGTTTTTCCTCTGCTTCTGTGATTCCATCTCGCCTTAAATTCGGGTATTTTCCCATATTCCATTTTCTGCTTCTGGGCTTGAACGGGGCTTTTCTTACAGGGGATATTTTTAACCTCTACGTATGGTTTGAAATAATAATAATTACATCCTTTGTGCTGCTTACCATTGGTGGTGAAAAGGCACAGCTGGAAGGGGCGATGAAATATTTCACCCTTAACATTCTTGCTTCCGTGATATTCCTTACGGCTATCGCGGTGCTATATGGCCTAACCGGGAGCTTAAATATGGCCGATCTTGCAGGGAAAGTGGCTGCGGTGGAGAACAGAACGCTCATCCAGGTTAATGCTTTATTGTTCCTGATTGGCTTCGGAATTAAATCGGCCGTTTTTCCGCTTTATTTCTGGTTGCCGGCTTCTTATCATACACCTCCTTCTGCGGTATCTTCCATTTTTGGGGGGTTGCTTACAAAAGTAGGAGTCTATGCGCTTTTAAGAGTGTTTACCCTCATCTTTGAACTCGATACCTTCCTGCAGAATGTTCTGCTCACCATAGCTGTCCTAACACTCTTTAGTGGTGCAATTGGTGCGCTGGTGCAGAACAACATCAGGAAAATGTTTTCATATCTGGTAATTTGTCACATTGGATACATGATTGCAGGTTTGGGAATGATGACAGAAGTGGCTATTGCAGGTGCAATTTTTTACCTTATCCATGATATTCTTGTAAAGACAAACCTCTTTATGGTGACGGGGGTAATTTACAAGCTCAAGGCGACCAACAGCATGAAGAAACTGGGAGGTTTATATGCAGACCAGCCGTTATTGAGTCTGCTCTTTGCTATTCCGCTTTTCTCGCTGGTAGGGATTCCGCCTCTTTCAGGTTTCTGGCCTAAACTTTCACTTATAGGAGCGGGATTTGAAACCGGAAATTATGTTTTAATAGGGGCTATACTTTTCGCCAGCTTTTTGACGCTCTTTGTAGTAGTGCGATTCTGGGCAGAAGTTTTCTGGAAGAATGGCGAAAAGGTGGAAAAAATCAGAAATTTTCCTTATTTTAATAAGCTAAGGAATTACAAGAAGTTCCAGATCATAGGACCCATTGTATTTCTGTCAATTATCACTTTATATGTAGGTTTTGGAGCAGAAAATATCCAGGCACTGGCCACCAGGATCTCGTATGAACTTATGAATAGCGAAGGATATATTGATGCCGTTTTTAGTAACGCCAGAATAATGGAGAAATGAAAAACAGATTTTTAGCAAACTTACTCCTTACCTTCATTTGGGTCGCCCTTACCGGTAACTTCGAATTTGCCAATGTACTGTTTGGTTTCCTGCTGAGTTATTTCCTACTTTGGGTAATTACCAGGGGAAGCGGCAATGTGCATTATTTTAAATTAGTTCCAAGGGTTGTTTCTTTCTTCTTTTTCTTTTTATATGAATTGGTCAAAGCAAACCTGCAGGTAGCTTATGAGGTGATCACACCAAACTTAAACATGACTCCGGGAATTGTTGCTGTGCCCCTGGATATATCTTCAGATTTCCAGATCACAATGCTTGCGAATTTAATAACCCTTACCCCGGGAACCTTGAGTATGGATGTTTCTGAAGATAAAAAGGTGTTGTATGTGCATTCCATGTACATCAAGGATAGAGAAGAATTCATAAAAGGTATAAAAAACGGATTTGAGAAACGGATAATTGAAATTTCAGGATGACATTAGAAGAATACCTATATTATATCATACTGCCAATAGTTTCCTTTTCGATACTGCTGGTATTTATCCGTTTTATCAAGGGTCCCACAATTTCCGACCGGATTATTGCGGTAGATCTGCTGGTTACCATCGGGATAGGTATTATTGCGGTGTACAGTGTGCAAACAAATCAATCTACCTTTCTTGATATAGCGCTTATTCTGGCATTGATCGCTTTTCTGGGAACTGTGGCCTATTCGTCTTACATTCAAAAAAGGAAAAAGAAATGATATCAATAATTATTGTTGTACTGGCTACATTAGGAGCTTTATTTGTGCTTTTAGCAGGAATAGGCATACTGCGTATGCCCGATACGTATCTGCGCATGGCCGTAACCACCAAAGCGGCAACTTTAGGGGTAGGATTGCTTCTAGGGGCCGCAGCAGTATATTTTAATGATCTTTCCACTACCACACGGGTACTGGCAATCATTGTTTTTATTCTTTTAACCGCTCCGGTAGGGGCCCACCTCATGGGAAGGGCTTCCTATATTGTAGGAAATAAGCTTTGGGAAAAATCGGTGATGGATGATTTAGAGGGTAAATACAGCAAATCTTCCGTTAAGGACAAAAAGCCTGCTGAACCAGATTCTGAGGAAGGTTCTACCATTCCTGAAGATTAATCTTCGTTCTTCTTTTCTTCGGAAGATTTAAAAACTTTCCTGATTAATTTATCAATAGGGTCGAAAAACACATTTATAAAAACAATTACTCCCACCAGGACAAATAATTCCCTGAATTGACCAATTGCGGCAAGGCAACCTGCACCTGCACTACACCATACGGTAGCGGCAGTTGTTAAACCGCGTACAAAAGTCCCTTTGTGCAGGATCACTCCCGCACCAATAAAGCCGATACCTGTAACTACCTGCCCAATCACACGGGTAATATCGACGAATTCATCTTCCCTGAAATTTAAAGATACCAGCACAAATACAGAGGCTCCTAAAGCTACCAGTGCATTGGTTTTAAGACCTGCATTTTTATTCCGAATTTCCCGTTCTATGCCAATTAATAGGCCGGCGAGTAATGCTGCGCCTATTCGTAATAAAAATTCCTGAAGTGCCATATAAGATTATAGAGTGTAATTTTTTATTGTAATGCGAAATTTCCCCTTAAAAATAGCGAAAAGCCACGAGAAGAGAAAGCGAGATCATGCTTTTCAAAGCTTGAACAGCGCCGGAAATCCTATTGATTTTTCTTCCAGTATTACCTCCGATCTTCTTCTTCTTCTTCTGAAGAATTTGAGTTTTCTTACTACAGCATGCACAGATCCTGGTGTGTCGACAGCAATTCTGTTCCTTAATGCTGTGTAATTTCGGAAATGAGAAGGTGAAATTGAACAGTAAAATCTGAAAATAAGATTTTGATAAATGCGCGATTTTGTCTCTAACAGTTTCTTTCGGAAAAGAAAAAATGCGGTTCCGTATTTTCTGGTTTTAATCCCGAAGAAGAAATTCCGCAGCTCATCAGGCTATTAAGTATCTTTATAAAATGAACGAAGCCTTTACTACCATAGCTATTTTTCAATATTCATCGGAAGCCCTTATTGTAAAAGGAAGGTTTGAAGCCGAAGGCATTGAAACATTTTTACGGGATCAACATACTATAGATACAGATCCTTTAGTGAGCAATGCTATTGGAGGTGTAAAATTAAATATTCGCAGGGAAGATGAAGCGAAAGCCTTGGAAGTACTGGAATCAATCAACAGATATTCGCTTGATGATACGGGTGTGGCGATCACCTGTCCAAAATGCGGTAGCAAGAAAGTGGATTTACAATCGAATGTCAAAGATGTCAAATCCCTTATGTTTTTCATGTTTTCTTTTTTGCTGTATGTGCTGCCTATCTATATTAAATACGAATATCGCTGTGAAAATTGTAAAAATAAATTTAACCTGAAATAAAACAGACTAATTCATCACCGGGATAGGAACTGCAGCTGGCAAAGGCATTGCTCCCGCTGGGACAATTTATTCTTTCTTTCTAAATGTGAGATGGAGCGTTTAAAACCTGAAAAATCAGCTTTTTCAAGCATTTTATGCACAAGGAATATTCTTTCTTCCCCTGAGAAATACAATTTATATTTCTACTCCTTATAATATTTCTGATGAAGAATTTAATAAAGTGTATAAAAGAATTGAATTGGCACTCGAAAAATTCTGATTTTTCAAAGTTTTGTTGCTCGTTAAAATTCTGGTTTTCAGTAAAAAAGATTGAATAGTGGATGTTTTCATTTTGTATATTAGTCAATAAAAACACTGAAAAAAATGATGCATCCCGATACAAAAATTGAATTTATTAGTGACGAAATTGGTTATGGCGTAGTGGCAGAAAAATTTATTCCCAAAGGCACCATTACCTGGGTGCAGGATGAACTTGACCAGATATTTTCTCCTCAGCAATACGAGAATCTTAATACCGTCTCAAAGCAGATGATGGATAAATATTCTTTTAGAAATAGCAAAGGAAACTTCATCCTGTGTTGGGATCTTTCTAAATATGTAAACCATAGTTTTAATGCAAACTGCTTATCCACAGCTTATGATTTTGAGATTGCGGTTAGGGATATTTTTCCAGGGGAACAATTGACCGATGATTATGGTTATTTGAATGTAACCGAACCTTTTGAAGCGAAAGATGAAGGAACCGACAGAAAGATTGTTTACCCCGATGACCTTCTGAAATATCATCCCGAATGGGATGAAAAGATCGAAATGGCTTTTGCTAGTCTGAAATCTGTTCAACAGCCTTTGTTGCCCCTGGTCTCTATGGCAGTTCAGGAAAAAATAGAGCACATACAAAAAGGGAAGCAAAAGATAGATTCCATCCTTACTCTCTTTTACAGCGGCGACTCATAAGATGGTATACATATAGCAAAGGCAGAGTGGCTCTTTATTTTTGCTGAATATTTTATGAAATCCCTGTATCCAGGCTTCGGTTTCTCATTTTGGAATGAACCCTTAGGAGATGTGGTAAATATATCTGCTATGCGTTAATTTGAAACCTTTTCTAAAAACCTCCTGAAACGCTTACATTTAAATACACTTTTCATTATTTTTGAATCAAAATTCAGGCATACTTGTGAGTCAGGTAACAGGTCACAGTCCTTTAGGAAGTTCAGGACTGCACAGGAATTTGAAATTGGGAAGGAATTTGATAATGTACAGGAATCAGGAAGATCCATCGATAAATGGAATAGATAGGTTTGCTGTACCCCCAGGATTATTGACTAAAATTCTGTTCTGGTCATTTTCCTTGGAGAAATCTCGAAGATCAGTAAAGCTCGAAAGCGAGAATATAAAGAAGTGCAGTAGATAAAGATCTACAGAAAGATTAAAAGAATATCTGGTAGAAGGACGAATGATGAAGGAACAAATGAAATTAACCGAAATCCCCCGGGAGAGGAGGATATCCCGTGAAGATTTTCTTCAGAAATATGTAAAACCACAAAAGCCGGTAGTCATAGAGCATTTAATCGAAGACTGGCCGGCATATGATAAATGGTCTCTGGATTACATTCAGGAAGTGGCCGGAGACAAAACTGTGCCGCTTTTTGATAACAGGCCCATCTCTTCAAAATATAAGTTCAATGAACCTCATACAGAAATGAAAATGGGGGATTATATTGAACTTATGAAGGCCGGCCCTACAAATTACCGGATCTTTTTATACCATTTACTTAAGGAAGTTCCCTCACTTCAGGCAGATTTCAAGTTTCCGAAGGTAGGATTACGGCTTATTAAACAAATCCCCATGTTGTTTTTTGGAGGTGAAAACTCTAAAGTTTTCATGCATTATGACATTGATTTTGCCAACATTCTTCATTTTCATTTCCACGGAAAAAAGAAATGTATTCTCTTTCCTCCTTCAGAAACAAAATACCTTTACAAAGTACCTCATGCTTTGATCTCCAGGGAAGATATTGATTTTCATAATCCCGATTTTGAACGATTTCCTGCTTTAAAAAATGCTAAAGGAATGGTTACCGAGCTGAATCATGGGGAAGCCCTATATATGCCTGAAGGTTACTGGCACCAAATGACCTACGTTACCCCAGGGTTTTCCATGAGTTTACGCGCTGCCCCGCGAAAAATGGTTAATCTCTCCAGGGCTTTTTATAACCTGTTTTTTATGAGATACTTTGACAATTATATGCGCAAATGGAAAGGCCAGAAGTGGATTGATTACAAGAACGAACAGGCAATAAAGCGTACTCATCGAAAAAATAAGATTGCCCAATAGGTACTCTTTCTAATCTTTTATTATTTACTGTAGCACTCATTAAAGCGTCTGGATTTAAGATGCTGTTAATGCCTGTTAATCTCTGCCAATTATGATTTCCTAAGTTTTTTTACTGCTTTAAAATGCAGATATTTAGATAAATAAAAAACAAGAAAATGGGAAAAGAAAGAAATATTGAGGCACAGAAAAAATTTGGAGAGGCAATAAATTCAGGAAATCTGGAACAATTAAGGGACCTGGTTTCCCATGAGGTCACGGAGCACGATCCTGCACCAAATCAAGGTCCCGGGGCACAAGGATATATAGATTTCTTTACAATGATGAGAAATGCTTTTCCGGATATGAAAACCGAAGTGGAACATATGGTTGCAAATGATGATAGTGTTTCCTTTGCCTATACTTTGAGAGGTACACATAAGGGTGATTTTATGGGTATTTCAGGAACCGGAAAATCGGTCGAAGTCCGCGGAATGCAGATAAGTCGGTTTAAAGATGGTAAAATGGTAGAGAGATGGGGAAGTAGTGACGAGCTGGGAATCCTTAAGCAAATAGGTGCAAATCCGGTTTAAAAAAAAATTCAATCGGTAACTTCTTCTGAAATCGGGAATACAAGATGGGATTCAAAACCTTTCTGAAGGAGGTAAGAACTTAACTTTTTTCGCTTTTTGAATTGATCTGATTCCTTTAAAAGTTTGACCTTTTTTTCGGCAAGTTCGTAAAGGGTTTTGCTGTATTCCAGTTCATCAATTTCCGTGAGGGCTAATTTGATAATGGGAGCGGAAATTTCTTTGAGTTTTAACTCCTGCTTTATTTTTATTCGACCCCATTTTTTAATCCTGAATTTTCCGCGCACAAAACTTCGAGCGAAACGTTCTTCATTCAGGAAATTCTCCTGCATCAGCTTAATGATGATCTGTTCACAAGCGGCAGGGATCATCCGCATTTCCTTTAATTTTTCTTCCACCTCTTTTTGGGACCGGTCACGATAAGCACAATACTGCATCAGCTTTAGAGTTGCTTCATGTACGGTGTATGACTTTTGAGATGCATCCTGTTTCATAGCGGCAAAGATATTGAAATTCCTTATTTTCTTCTGAAGAGGCCCGGTCTATAATTACTTCATGAAGGCTCTCTTGTAATGTATATCAAAAGATGCCTAAGAATCAAAGAAATAAGCGGAAGCAGGAGGACGTATTGTCTTTTATATGAATTTGATTTACATTAGAGGGTTTTAAAATGAGATACATGAAAAAAATTTTATTTTTCTTGCTGGTTTTCTGTTGCTTTTCAGGAGTGAATGCTCAGAAATCTGATAGTAAAGATTATTCCGAAGCTATCAAACTTATTGAAGTCTGGCTGGAAGCACAGAAGGATTATGAAAGGATTCCGGCAATAATGGCTATTGCAGTTGAAGATCAGGAGGTGATCTGGGAAGGAGCATTTGGAATGGCAAATTTGGAAAAAGAGGTAAACGCCGAACCGACTACCCTGTGTAGCATTTGTTCTATTTCAAAGCTGTTTACATCGGTTGCTATTATGAAGCTTTATGATGAAGGAAAACTTCGGCTGGATGATGAAATAAGTGATTTGCTTCCCTGGTTCGATCTAAAACAGCAATTTCCCGATAGTGGCCCAATTACCATAAGAAGTCTTCTTACACATTCTTCAGGATTGCCCAGAGAGGCTAACTTTCCATACTGGACCGGTCCTGATTTTCCTTTTCCCGAAAGTGAGGCTATTAAAGAGGAATTAAAAAAACAGGAGACTCTATACCAGTCTTCTACTTATTTCCAGTATAGTAATCTCGGACTCACTTTGCTTGGTGACGTGGTCGAGGAAGTTAGTGGTATGCCTTATGATGATTATGTGGAGCAGAATATATTGAAGCCACTGGGGCTCAGTAATACTTTCACTGAGTTAACTGAGGATTTATACGGGGGCAAACTTGCTGTTGGATATAGTCCCCTTTCCAGAGATTTACAGCGGGAAAAAATCAATTTCTTTCAGGCAAAAGGAGTGAAAGCAGCAGCAGGTTTTTCATCCAATGTTCAGGATCTGGGAAAATTTGCCTCCTGGCAATTACGTTTGCGCGACACTACGACAACAGAGATTCTAAAGCCCTCTACTTTAAGAAATATGCATAATGTACACTGGATAGATCCAGATTGGGAAACGAGCTGGGGACTCGGATTTTCGGTTTATAAAGGATCTGATGGTACAAAATGGATTAGCCATGGAGGAAGTTGTCCTGGTTACAGAACAACTCTTCAAATCAATCCAGAAAGTAAAAGAGCATATTCGGTAATGATCAATGCCAATGGTACAAATCCCGGAAAATATGCGCAGGGCATTCATGCTATTCTGGAGAAATTAGGTATGGCTAAAGATACTTCGGTGACTTCAAACCGGCAGAAAATCAATTTGCAGCAGTATGTAGGTTATTACGACACCACACCATGGTCAAGTGAAGTCTATATTTCTGCATGGAAAGATCAATTGGTGATGATGAGCCTGCCCACTTCTTCTCCTGTAGATGCAATGACTTTTTATAAGCATATAGAAGGAAATACATTTAGAAGAATTAGGGATAATGAGGAGCTGGGAGAGACTTTAGAGTTCGAAACAGGGGAAGATGGGAATGTGGTAAGATTTAAAAGCCATGGTAACTATTCACGAAAAATAACCAGATAAGGTTTAGGACATAACCTAATAATGCAGGCTCTGAAACGAGATAAATCAAAAAAACGCCTTTCATAGAAATGAAAGGCGTTTTTGAGATTATAAGTTTATCAATTCCCCGTCTTTGTCGTGAAAATGATATTCCATGTACGTGTAAGCATCTCTAGGTATAATTTTTACCCAGCGTTTATGGTCCATGAACCACTTTGCTCTGGGCGATGGAAAACCTCTTGTTAAAAAGGCTGCTATAAAAGGATGCGTGCTTAAGGTAACCTTTTTATAGTCTTTTTTAATTAGTCTTTCAAGGTCGGTGTTGATTTTATCTATTAAGACAATAGGAGCTTCAATTTCTTCTCCTTCTTTATTGGGATTTTCTTCCCTGGTCTTAATATTCATCTCTGGCCGTACCCTTTGTCTTGTAATTTGTATCAATCCAAACTTACTGGGAGGCAAAATTTTGTGTTTTGCCCGGTCATCACTCATTTCATCTCTAAGATGATCGTATAATGCCTTTCGGTTCTCGGCTTTGTTCATATCTATAAAATCAACTACTATAATTCCTCCCATATCACGGAGTCGTAGTTGACGTGCAATTTCGGTTGCACTAATAAGGTTCACCTCGAGAGCGGTGTCTTCCTGGTTTTTAGATTTATTGGAGCGGTTTCCGCTGTTCACGTCTATAACGTGCATTGCTTCAGTATGCTCAATAACCAGGTAAGCCCCTTTGTTCATTGATACTGTTCTGCCGAATGTTGTTTTGATTTGTCTTTCTATTCCGTATTTCTCAAATATCGGAACATTGGAGTCATACAATTTTACAATGGATTCTTTCTTAGGGGCGATTTCGCCCACATAATCTTTAATTTGTGTGTATAAGGCTTCGTCATCAACCACAATTGATGTGAAGGAGTCATTGAAAACATCTCTTAATAAAGAGGATGCTCTGTTTAGCTCTCCCAAAACTTTTGATGGATGAGGTGCTTTATACAGCTTTTTGCACATGCCTGTCCAACGATTCATTAAATTTTGAAGGTCGTTATCCAGTTCTGCTACTTTTTTGCCTTCTGCTACGGTACGTACAATGATACCAAAACCTTTCGGTCTTATACTTTTGACCAATCGTTTTAACCGTTCCTTCTCTTCTTTGCTTTCTATTTTTTGAGAAACAGAAACCCTATTGGAGAATGGGACTAAAACAATATAACGACCCGGAAGAGAAAGTTCTGAACTTATCCTGGGGCCTTTGGTCGAAATTGGCTCTTTGACAACTTGTACCAGTAGCGACTGATTTGATTTTAAGACTTCAGCAATGCTTCCGTCTTTATCAATATCTTTTTCAACAGGAAAATCCTTAAGCGAATAATCCTTTAATTTACCTGTGCTTACACGTTTTATGAACTTCAATAAAGAAAGTACTTGCGGGCCAAGGTCATGATAATGCAAAAAAGCATCTTTCGTGTAGCCTACATTAACAAATCCGGCATTTAATCCGGGAACAGATTTTCTGATCTTGGCGAGAAAAATGTCGCCAACAGCAAAATTACTATCATCTTCTTCTTTATTGAGTTCAATTAGTTTTCCATCTTTTAATAAGGCAAAATCTACAGCAGAGGAACCGGTTCTAATAATTAACTCTTTGTTCACTCTAATCGATTTTTATCCCGTTTTATCGGGATGGATTAACAATAATTGATCACAGGGTTTTTAATCCTGAAGAAATTTGTGACACCTGAAGTAGTCCAGGCAGCCAAAATTTCAATTTCAAAGAACGATTTTAAATAAAAAAAGTAGTTGAAAACTACTTTTTCTTGTGGCGGTTAGCTCTTCTTCTTTTTTTACGCTTATGCGTAGCTACCTTATGTCTTTTTCTTTTTTTACCACTTGGCATAGTGTGACTTTTTAATTAATAAATTTATTTTAATCCTGTGTTATAACAGGACGGTACGCTATTTTACCTCAACGTTGGTTTTTACACCTTCTACAAATATTTTAGCCGGCTTGAATGCAGGGATATTATGTGCAGGGATTTTAATGGTAGTGTTTTTGGAAATATTTCTTCCTGTTTTTTCAGCTCTGGTCTTGATGATAAAGCTTCCAAATCCTCTTAGGTAAACGTTGTCACCTGCTTCTAATGAAGTTTTTACCTCTTCCATGAAGGTTTCAACAGTAGCCTGTACATCTCCTTTTTCCATTCCTAGTTTTTCAGAGATTTTTGCTACGATATCTGCTTTCGTCATTGTCGTATTATTTAATAAATAGGGGTTTATAAAATTTCAAGAGGCAAATATAAGAATTAAATCGGCAACTATTCAAGCCTAATTGACTAAATAATAACAGAATAAAGAATTATCATTGCGTCAAATATTTTTACCTAATGAAATTTTCTAAGACTTTGATAAACTGGTATTTAGAAAACAAACGGGACCTCCCATGGCGTTCAGAAAAGGACGCTTATTACATCTGGTTAAGCGAAATTATCCTTCAGCAAACCAGGATCGAGCAGGGAAAACCGTATTATTTGAAGTTTGTAGACAGATTTCCGAGCGTTTTTGACCTTGCTGCAGCTTCCGAAGAGGAGGTTCTAAAATTATGGCAGGGTTTGGGATATTATTCCCGTGCACGCAACCTGCATGCTTCGGCTAAATATATTGTCAACGAACTTAAAGGAATCTTCCCTGAAACCTATAAAGATCTATTACAGCTGAAAGGGGTAGGGGACTATACAGCTAGTGCAATTGCTTCCATTTGCTATGAAGAGCCCGTTGCAGTGGTGGACGGGAACGTCTACCGGGTGCTCTCCAGGATTTTCGGAATTAGTACTCCTATTAACTCTACCGAAGGGATAAAGGAATTCAAAATTCTCGCTCAGAAATTACTTGATAAAACCAATCCTTCAGATTTTAATCAGGGTTTAATGGAGTTTGGGGCTTTGCAATGTAAACCTCAGCTTCCGGAATGTCCCACCTGTCCTTTTTCCGGAAATTGTATTGCTTATAAGGAACAACGAATTGCCCAACTTCCGATCAAACTGAGAAAGCAAAAGATCAGGAAAAGGCATTTTAATTATCTGGTTTTTATTTCAGAAGATAAGGAAACGCTTTTAAAACAGAGAAAGGGAAAAGGGATCTGGCAGGGATTATATGAATTTCCGCTGGTGGAAACTTCGGGGGAAACTTCTTTTGAAAACCTGGTAAAGGAAGAAGAATATCAATCTTATTCCACATCTGAAAATACTTCTGTTGCCCTTTTCAATGAATTGCCTGTTGTTCATAAACTTTCTCACCAACATATCTTCACCCGCTTCTGGATCGTTAATTGCAGGGAGCTGCCTCAGGGAGGAGTGCCTTTGGAGAAAATTAATGAATTTCCTGTACCTGTATTAATTGATAAATTTATTGAGTCTTACTGTTTTTAGGATAGCTGCTTTTTTGTAATTTCCCCAATTCTTTGAAAGTTAAAAGAAGAAATGAAAACTTTTTTTACTTACTTTAGAAATAATTCTTTTTAAGATATCATAATATGACTGGAACTTTGAACAAGGTAATGCTTATTGGGCATACAGGAGACGATGTAAAAATGCACTATTTTGAAGGTGGTGGTTCTTTGGGAAGGTTTCCTTTAGCGACCAACGAAACTTACACCAATAAGACCAGTGGAGAACGGGTGACGAATACCGAATGGCATAATGTAGTGGTAAGAAACAAGGCCGCAGAGATTTGTGAAAAATATCTAAAAAAAGGGGACAAAGTATATATTGAAGGAAGGATCAAAACCCGAAAATGGCAGGATGAAAAAGGAATTGAAAGATATTCTACCGAAATACAGTGCACAGATTTTACCTTTCTAACTCCCAAGAATGAGGGAGGTTCGCCGGGTGCAAATCCAGCAGGTTCATCAAATAAGGAAAATTATCCTGCGCAAAAGCCTAAAAATGATACTTTTGCAAAACAAAATCCAGCTGAGGAAGAGGAAGATGACTTACCCTTCTAAGTTTAATTAAAAATACAACCTTTGGATCCTGATCCTGCCAGTTTAATATTATCTCTAGTTGCTCCAGATCTCACGCAACTCTTCGGAATCATTTTTTTATTCCTTTTTTTGATCGCTTCTGCCATGATTTCGGGCGCCGAAGTGGCATTTTTTTCTTTAACTCCGGCAGATTTCGAAGCCGATGAGCTTAAGAGAACAGCAAAGGAGCAGATCGTTATTAAGTTACTGGACAAACCAAAAAAACTTTTGGCGACGATCCTGGTGGCAAATAATACCATTAATATTGCCATCATTCTGCTTTTTGATGCTCTTACCGATGTGGCTTTCCAAAACATCGACACCGTTTTCCTGGGGATCAATCTCAAGTTTATTCTGGAAGTAGTAGTAGTAACCTTTCTTATCCTTTTGTTTGGTGAAATCCTCCCAAAAGTATACGCCAGCCGCAACAGGGTGAATTTTTCCTATTTTATGGCATATCCTTTAAATGTGCTGGACGTTCTTTTTGCCCCTTTAAGTCTGCCAATGAGATCTGCTACCATTTATATTCATGAACGATTGGGAAAACAGCGCAGCGGGTTAAGCGTAGATCAATTATCACAGGCACTTGAACTAACAAGTCAACATGATACTACAAAGGAAGAGCAGAAGATCCTGAGGGGAATTGTCTCATTTGGTAATACCGATACAAAGCAGGTGATGAAGCCGAGAATGGATATTTTTGCGCTAAATGGGAATCAGCCTTACCGGGAGATAATTCCGGAGATCATTGAGAATGGCTATTCCCGTATTCCTGTGTACAAGGAAAATATAGATTCTGTAATGGGTATCCTGTATGTAAAAGACCTTTTGCCATACTTAGAGCGGGATGATTTTCAATGGAACAGCCTGCTGAGAGAGCCTTATTTTGTTCCTGAAAATAAAAAACTGGATGACCTTCTAAATGATTTTAAACTCAAAAAAAATCACCTGGCAATTGTAGTGGATGAGTATGGTGGCACCAGCGGGTTAATATCTCTTGAGGATATTATTGAAGAGATAGTCGGGGATATTAGTGATGAATTTGATGATGAAGATCTGATTTTCTCTAAGCTTGATGATAACAATTATGTGTTTGAAGGAAAGACACCTTTAAAAGATTTTTACCGGGTACTTAAACTTGAAGATCCCACTCTCTTTGAAGATAATAAAGGAGAAGCCGAAACTCTTGCAGGATTTTTGCTGGAAATTTCGGGAAGTTTTCCGAAGAAAAATGATGTCATTCTTTTCGACGGATATAGTTTTACAGTGGAAGTGATCGATAATAAGCGCATCAAGCAAATAAAACTAAGTATCTCCGGAATATGAAAAATACCTTCGTACTTCTCCTGATGATTTTTATGTTCGTTTCCTGCGCAGAGGATCCCCGTCCAAAACCCAGTGCTTTTTTATCTATGGAATATCCTGCGCCGGAATATGGTCTGGTAGACAACAATTGCCCTTATATTTTTGAAAAAAATAAACTGGCCGAAATTGCCAAGGCACGTGGCGCCAACAATTGCTGGCTTAATCTTGAATATGAGTTATTAAGAGGCACTATTTTTATCACCTATCAACCTGTTAACAATAATCTTGATTCTCTTCTTCGGGATGCGCAGAAACTTCCTTTACAGCACACAATAAAGGCCGATGTAATTGAGGGAGATGTTTATGTAAACCCCTCCAGGGATACTTATGGGATGTTCTATGAAGTATCGGGAGATGCAGCTTCCCAGGCACAATTCTACCTTACAGATAGTGTGAATCATTTTATGACGGGATCTGTTTACTTCAGAGCGCAGCCGAATTATGATTCTATACTTCCGGCAGCGGCTTATCTAAAAAATGATATAAGACATTTGATGGAAACGGTAAAGTGGAAAGAAAATAAATAATTTTTTTTCCTCTGTAGTCCATTAATTTAAATGAGAATCGAAGTACCGGATGCCCAATAAAAATCTTAAATGGATTTTTCTCCTTCTGCTTTCTGTGGTGTGGGGAAGTTCTTTTATTCTTATAAAGAAGGGTCTGGTTGGACTCACTCCGCTGCAGGTAGGCTCTCTAAGAACTGTTTTTGCAGCCTTATTTCTGATCATTATAGGCTTCAGGAGCCTGAGACACATTAAAGGAAAGCAATGGAAATGGATTGCATTTTCAGGGTTTTTCGGAACTTTCTTTCCTGCTTATCTTTTTTCATTCGCTGAAACAGAAATTGACAGTGCCATAGTATCAATCCTTAATTCCACAACCCCGTTACTTTCCATGTTGCTGGGGATTTTTATATTTGAAGCGCCTTTTATTAAACGTAAATTCATTGGCGTTTTCGTGGGATTGGCAGGAACTACGGCTTTGATTTTAAGTGGGGCAGCTGTAAACCCCGATCAGAATTACTGGTACTCTCTATTGGTGGTGCTGGCATCTCTTTTCTACGGATTTAATGCCAATGCCATTAAAAAGCATCTTCAAACAATTCCGGCTCTTGCTATTACCACGGGGAATTTTATGGTGATTGTGGTACCTGCGCTAATTGTGCTTGCCACTACCGGATTCTTCTCTGCAGGTGTTTTAACGGCACCCAATGTTCCTTTATCATTACTCTATATAGCTGTTTTAGGAGTTATTGGCACAGGAGCAGCCTTAATAATCTTCAATAAGCTTATTCAAATTTCAGATCCTGTTTTTTCAACTTCTGTTACCTATGTGGTGCCTATAATTGCACTAGGGTGGGGGCTTTTGGATGGTGAAGGGTTCACTTTGTTTCAGTTATTTTCCGGGCTTTTAATCCTTCTGGGAGTAGTGATCGTTAATACAAGTAAAAAAAGAAAGTAATTCATTTGGTTTTTCTTTAACTTTAAATTAACTTTAATCTACGAAACTGAAACCCCCTAAAAGTCCGTGAAATGAAAAAGAAACTATTTTTTGGCTTTACTCTATTTGTTATGCTGTTTACAATGGTAGCCTGGCAATATGCTAGTGCAGAATTGGTTGAGCTTCAGAACAAAACTGATATCACTGAGAAAGATTATACCAAAGCAGCTTAAACAGACGCTGAACCAACTTAAATTATTAACAAACCTTGGTGAAAAATTTTCAGAATTTTTTAAGGATTCTCCTGAAAATTGATCTGAATATTTATTTCAAATCTGAAACACCTTTTTATGGGAATCTCTTTCCTGCACAAACTCCTGTCTTTCCTTTCCAGTTAAATAAAGCCTTATCCTGCCCTTTATATGGAGGAAATAATAGTTGTTTGCTTTAACTTTTCAGGTCCTTTTATATATTTATATCCAGATTGTACATGTATCTTCTTAAAGATGGAGATTGCCGTGTTTTCGTGACGGTGATTAGCTCCTGTGAATGGATCTTATGATAAATTGTACAGATCTTTTTCTGCTGGCTGGCATTAAAAAAACCGCTCCCAAACGGAAGCGGTTTTTAGACAATTTATTATTTTTCTTTTTGCTATTCAAAATCGGCATCTGTAACACCTTCATTCACTTTTATCTCACTCACATTAAATGTGAAGGATTGAGGCCCCATGGATTGGGAAACAGTGAAAGGGAATTTCACTCCATTCACCTCCTGATAGTTGCTGAGAACAGTTGGGATAGTCATTGTTTGACCTCCCTGGCTTACCGTTTTTACAGATTGTACCTTTAGGCCTGTGGCTACATTATAGTAATTTGTGGTGGTGTCATCCAATGCAATTACATAAGCATCCTCACCGTCAACCTGTTCGATTCCTTTTAAAGTTGCATTTTCAGCAATTGTCTCGGGGAATGGATTTGCTTCAGCCTTTGCTGCAGCTATTTGATCGTCGCTAAAAGGAACTTTTTGTCCCTGTGCTACCACAAATCCTTCTTCCCCATTGAAAACCTGTTTCTGAAACACATTTCCTGCAACAGATATTACATTGGATGATTTTCCTCCTGTAGTGGTTTTCATCTCCATATTCAGCTTTTGTCCCTGGATGTCGGCTTCAGCAGTCATATAAACAGAGTTTACTGCGTCTACAGCATCCTGTCCGCCAATAGCTTCAATGTACTTGTCGAACACAGTTTCAACGGTTACATTGGGATCCATTGCCTTATTGTAATCGGGCTTCTCGGTTTCGTTCGCGTACTTGTCAAAATACTTTACTGGAATATCTTTTCCGTTATAGGTGAAGTTTTCCAGTTTTTCGGCAACTTCACTTCCTTTTCCAACTACCATAATTCGGGCGTTGTCTGCTAAATAGTATTTTTTGGCGACTCTCTGAATATCTTCTGCGGTAACCGCATTAATCTTTTGCAGGTAAGTTTCATAGAAGTTTTCAGGAAGCTTATCTGTCTCAATATTTAATGCATATTGTGCAATAGTAGAAGGTCGCTCCAGGGCAAGGACAAAGTCTCCTGTGTATTTAGCCTTTGCATTTTCCAGCTCTTCCTGCGAAACTTTTTCATTTCTTATTCTGTGAAGCTCGTCAAGAAAGGCAACAACCGCACTGTCGGTTACCGCATTACGTACACTTGCACTGGCTACGAATCTTGCAGCATATTTATCATCTCCTGTGCTGGAGTACGCTCCATAGGTAAATCCTTTGTCTTCTCTCAGATTAAGGAAAAGTCGCGCTTCTCCACCACCGCCAAGGATCTTATTAGCCATTAAAACCGGAAAATAGTCCGGATGTCCTTTTTGAAGCTCTATGGCGTTCATAACCTGAACTTCACTCTGAACTGCATTTGGGAAATCAATGAAATTGATCTGGGTTTGGTCTACATTGGTTACAGCAGGCAGTTCCTGTGCCGGAAGGTCTTTCTTTTTCCAGTTTTTGAAATGCTGATTAACAAGCTTTTTTACTTCCTTTGTTTCTACATCTCCTACTACTACTAGAAAAGCATTTTGAGGGACAAAATAGGAATCATAAAATGACTGTACGTCCTGCAGACTTAGACCTTCTATAGATTCTTTGGTGGAAAATTCTCCATAAGGGTGATTTTTTCCGTACGCTAATGCAGTACCTAATCTTTGTGCATTTGAGGAAACATCCTTTTCTGTTGATTTCAGGTTTTCCAGTGCTCTTTCTTTTTCAGTCTCAAATTCTTCCTGAGTGAAATTTGGATTAAGAGTTCCCTTAGCAACAAGTTCCAGTACTCTTGGGAAGTACTTGGAAAGGGAATTGGCAGATGCTCCTCTTGAAAAGAAGTTTACACTGGCTCCCAGGTAATCTATTTCCTCGTTAAACTCATCTTTGGGGATATCTTTGGTGCCTTCACCCAACATAGATCCCATGAGTCCTGAAACTCCAGCTTTTTCTCCCGAAGCTGCCGGGGGATTGTCCATGGTAAGTGTCATGGAGACCCTTGGTAACTTGTGATTTTCTACTACAAGAACTTTTAATCCGTTCTTTAAGGTAAAAGATTCTGGTTTTCCAAGATTAATTTTAGGTGCAGGCCCCGCTTCAGGCGGTGTACTGCGGTCAATTTGAGCTTCGACTCCCATTGAACACAGAAATAAAACTGCTAATGCTATTATTTTATTTTTCATTGTTTTTGCTTTTAAATTTTATTCAGAGTCGGTTTGAGGGAGGTAATCCAGTACTAGACGCTGGTTAGGGTTTAGATATTTTTTGGCTACTTCCTGAATTTCTTCACGTGTAATAGACCGGTAGATGTCAATTTCTTCATTAATAAGATCTGTATTTCCATAGAGCATCTGGTAAGTTGCTAAAGAACTTGCAATTCCCGCGATGCTGCTGTTTGAATTTACAAACCTGTTTTCAAATTTATTCTGAAGCTTTTCATACTCCCGCTCACTGATCATTTCATTCTGAAGCCTTACTATTTCCTCATCAATTTCAGAAGTTAAAGTGTCAAGCGAAGTTTCTCCCAACGGAAGACCGAAAACCACATACTGGCCGTAATCCTCCTGTGCGATATTGAAAGCTCCAATTTCTAATGCCTGCTTTTGGTCGTCAACCAGTTTATTGTAAAGTCTGGAAGATTTTCCGTCAGAAAGAACAGAAGAGATCATGTCAAGAACATAAGCATCCCGTTCCTTCATAGATGGAGTTCTGTATGCAAGAACTACCGCGGGAATCTGGATGTTTGGATCATGGTAAGTGCCTTCCAGTTGTTGAGTAATTGGTTCCTCTTCAATATTTATTTGTTCAATCGGAGCACCTTTTTCTATAGGACCAAAGTAATCCTGGATCATTTTTTTTGTCTTTTCTATCTCAATGTCACCGGCTACTACCAGAGTTGCGTTGTTGGGAACATAGAATTTATCATTGAATTCACGAAATTCTTCCAGGGTGGCAGCATCCAGGTGGTCCATAGAACCAATGGTTGTCCAACGGTAAGGATGATTTTCGTAAAGCCTTTTCTTTACTTCAGCAAAGATCTGTCCGTAAGGTGCATTGTCAACCCTCATTCTTTTTTCCTCTTTCACAACCTCATTTTGGGTGTCAACACCTTTTTGGTCTATGATTGGGTGCATCATTCTTTCCGATTCCATCCAGAGTCCCAGTTCGAGATTATTGGATGGGAAGATTTCATAATAATAAGTACGGTCATCTGTAGTGTTGGCATTATTGCTTCCTCCATTGGAAGAGACGATCTTGAACCATTCTCCTTTACCTATATTTTCTGTTCCTTCAAAAAGAAGATGTTCAAAAAAGTGGGCGAAACCAGTTCTTTCCGGATTCTCATTTTTCGCACCTACGTGGTACATTACCGATGTTGTTACAACTGGGGCTGAATTGTCCTGATGAAGAATAACATTTAATCCGTTATCCAACTGGTACTCTGTAAATTCAACCTCCTGTGCAATTCCTGTAAAAGAGAGGAAGGCTGCACAAGCCGTTAATTTAATTTTGTTAATCATTTTTTAGACTGTTTATTTAGTTAAAGAATTAGTGTAAGAATGCATTTTATTGTTACAAAATAAGTTATAAAATTCTAAGATGAGTGATTTTTGCCAATATTGGCTAAAAAACCTAAATTAACAAGGTCTTAAGGGTAAAATCCTTATAATTTTTGGAAATTTATACACATAAAAATACCAACCTTATGAAGAAACTTTCTTATCCCGTAACTTATGGGTTACTTATAGCCATTGGGCTAATAGCATATTTTTTGTTGTTATCCCTGTTTGGTCTACACATTAATCCTGCTTATAGTATCTTTAATATGGTAATATTAGGAGCAGGTCTTTATTTCGCAATAACGCGCTATAAAGAAAATAAAGGTGTGAAGTATCGATTTCAAAAAGGTTTTATGGTGGGGCTGACTACCGGATTTATCGCTACCATGCTATTTACTGCGTTCTTTGCAGTATATTCCGAACTGGATCCAGATTTCCTCGAGGAGTTGATCACTATGTGGGAAACAGATTGGTTTGTAAGTATTGGAATGGTGATTTTTACTGTTGCGTTAATGGGTTTTGCAAGTACCGTAGTAATTACCTTTGCCTGGAACCAATTGCTTAAAAATACCAGAAATACTACGGAAGGTAAAAAGCATACGTATTAAATTTATAATGCCTTTGCAAATTAATTAATTAGAAGTATATTTGCACCCGCCTGAAAAAACAGGTTGTATAAAATAAACTTTTAATAAAATACGCTATGTACGCAATTGTAGAGATAGCAGGGCAGCAATTTAAAGTTGCAAAAGACCAGAAAGTATTTGTAAACCGCCTACAGGGAGAAGAAGGAGACAGTGTTTCTTTCGACAAGATTCTTCTTACAGGTGATGGTGACAATGTTACTTTAGGCGCCCCAGCTATAGAAGGTGCTTCGGTAGGAGCTAAAATCACCAGGCACTTAAAAGGAGACAAAGTGATTGTTTTCAAAAAGAAAAGACGTAAAGGTTACAGAGTTAAGAATGGTCACCGCCAGTCCTTAACAGAAATTGTAATCGAAAGTATTTCAGCAAAAGGAGGGAAACCTGCTGCAGCTAAAAAGGAATCTGATAATTCAGCAAAATCTGAAGAATCTTCAAGTGATTTGAACAATAACACTGTTGTGGAATTGAGGGAAATGGCTAAAGATAAAGGGATTGAAGGATATTCTTCTATGAAGAAAGCAGAATTAATTACTGCTTTAAGCGAATAATTTACCATTAATTTAAAAACTAAATAAAATGGCACATAAAAAAGGAGTTGGTAGTTCCAAGAACGGTAGAGAGTCAGAATCAAAACGCTTAGGTGTGAAGATTTTTGGTGGGCAAGCAGCCATAGCCGGGAACATTATCGTACGACAAAGAGGTACTGCGCACAATCCGGGTGAGAATGTGTACGCAGGAAAAGACCATACTTTACACGCCAAAGTAGACGGTCTTGTGAAATTTACTAAAAAGAAAGACAACAAGTCTTACGTTTCTATAGAGCCTTTCCAGGCTTAATAAGAATTTCTTTTTAAGATTCTAAAACCCTTTCTCATTCAGAAAGGGTTTTTTTGTATTTTAATATTTCAATCTACGGATATGAAATATATTACCATTTTTGACACACCAAGACAGAATCAGATTGCCATTATACGGCACTTGTTTGAAGAGAATCAAATAAAATTCAGGATTCTTGATGAAGCTACCAATACGGCAATTCCTGTTGGAGTAAGGGTGCAGGTGATAGAAGATCAGGTTTTACGAGCGAAAAATATTTTAAAAAAAAATGGCTTTTATGGTACTCCTGAACCAGAAGCCAACTCGGCTTTAAATTACCGATTTTTTTGGTATTTATTCCTTGCACTCTTGCTTATCATTATTATCTCTGGCCTTATTAACTGGTGTTTATTCTAAACATATACTTGTAATATCTAATTCCTACAGAGTTTATTTTTTGTTAAATGTTTTATTGTTGGATTTAATTTATATAATTTCATTTCACATCCGTAAAATAACCTTTAACCGAAAAATTATGAGAAAACTAATTATGTGTGCCGTTTTGTCTCTGGCATTTTTAAGCACCAGTTGCCTTGGCTCCTTTAGTGCCTGGAACGGACTTAGAGACTGGAATGAAAGTGTAGCCGATAATAAATTTGTAAATAATGCTATTTTTTGGGGCTTAAATATTATTCCTGTTTATCCTTTGTTTTATGCCGGTGATGTGATCATCTTCAACCTTGTGGAATTCTGGTCGGGATCAAATCCTATTGCGATGAATGATGGAGATATTGAATCTCAGATCATTGAAAAAGACGGAGTGAAATATGAAATGATTGCTACTAAAAATCAGATCAATATCAGGGTGCTTACCGGAGAACGTGAAGGAAATGAACTTACACTAATCTATGAAGCTTCAGATAAGTCATGGAATGCAATGAAGGATGGAGAGAAAATAAAATTATCTTCTTATGAAGAAGGATTTTATATTGTTTATTTGCCAGATGGTGAAGAAGTGAAAATTGATCAAAATGCTACCAGACAAGAAGGATTGGCTCTTTTGAACAGTAAAGTTGCTTCTTATGAAAATTGTCTGCTGGCCAGCGCAAAATAATTGATTTCATTCAGCGTATTTAAAGCCTTTAAAGTTAATCTTTGGAGGCTTTTTTGATTTGTACAGCGTTGTATTTTTGGATGATGTTAAAAAGTCAATCTGTAAACCAGTAGTTGGTGTAATGCTCCGTAATGAAAGCTACAGCAATTAAAACCCTAATGATTTAGATTCGGAAATTAATTATTTAAACGCAGCTAATTTCTGTTTTTTGTAATCTATTGTCTTTCCTATAAATGTTTACTATGGAATTCGTATCGATTTACCACACCGTTCATTCATTTGAAATTGAAATAATCAGAAATTTACTGGAGGAGAATGATATTAAATATCAATTACCTGATGAGGCCACACAAAGTGCCGCCGGGATGGCTGGGTTGGGAATGGCGGGAATGCGGGTAATGGTTCCAAAGTCACAACGGGAGCAGGCGATTGCGATCCTGAAAGAACGTGGGTTTTCATAAATATTGTGGAATTAATTTTTCATGATTTTTTAGAAATGGATTATAAAAAATCCTCTTTGATCAATAACCAAAGAGGATTTTTTGTTTTTCTACAGTATAAAGTCTACTAGTATCTGTAATATTCAGGTTTAAACGGACCTTCAACCGTCACCCCAATATATTCAGCTTGTTCCTGACTCAATTCTGTCAACTCCACTCCGATTTTCTCCAGGTGAAGGGCAGCTACTTTTTCATCAAGATGCTTAGGCAGCATGTAAACTTTATTTTCGTACTGGTCTGTATTCTTCCAAAGCTCGATCTGTGCCAAAGTCTGGTTTGTGAAGGAGTTACTCATCACAAAACTTGGATGTCCTGTAGCACAACCAAGATTTACCAATCGGCCTTCAGCTAAAAGAATAATGTCTTTTCCGTCGATGGTGTATTTGTCAACCTGAGGCTTGATCTCATCTTTGGTGTTGCCATAGTTTTCGTTCAGCCAGGCTACCTGGATCTCATTATCGAAGTGACCAATGTTTGCAACAATCGTTTTATCTTTCATGGCTTTGAAATGTTCGCCACGTACAATATCCTTATTTCCTGTGGTGGTGATTACGATATCTGCTTTTGGAAGAACAGTTTCAAGCTTCTTAACTTCGAACCCATCCATGGCGGCTTGTAATGCGCAGATTGGATCAATCTCGGTTACAGTCACAATAGAGCCGGCTCCTTTAAAAGACTGGGCAGTACCTTTTCCAACATCGCCATATCCACAAACAACCACTCTTTTTCCTGCTAGCATCACATCTGTAGCACGGCGAATAGCATCCACAGCACTTTCGCGACATCCATATTTGTTGTCAAATTTAGATTTGGTAACAGAATCGTTTACGTTGATAGCAGGCATAGGAAGAGTTCCATTTTTCATACGCTCGTATAAACGATGAACTCCGGTTGTGGTTTCTTCAGAAAGACCTTTAATTCCTTCAGCTAGTTCAGGATATTTATCAAGAACCATATTGGTAAGGTCACCGCCATCATCAAGAATCATGTTTAATGGCTTGCGGTCTTCTCCGAAGAAAAGTGTCTGCTCGATGCACCAGTTAAATTCCTCTTCGTTCATACCTTTCCAGGCATACACAGGGATTCCTGCGGCAGCAATTGCAGCGGCAGCCTGGTCCTGAGTAGAGAAAATATTACATGAACTCCAGGTAACTTCGGCTCCCAGGGAAATCAAAGTTTCAATAAGAACAGCAGTTTGTATGGTCATGTGAAGGCAACCTGCGATACGGGCACCTTTAAGAGGTTGTTCGTCTTTATATTCTTCCCGAAGAGACATAAGTCCCGGCATTTCTGCTTCGGCAAGTTCTATTTCTTTTCTCCCCCAGTCAGCAAGGGAAATATCTTTTACTTTATAGGCAGTATAAGGTACTGTTTTCGTTGACATATTATTATATTTGATTTAGCAAATTTGCGAACCACAAAAGTAAAGAATATCTAACACTTTTTTATGCCCCTTTACAAAACAATAACAGTAAATAATCATACTAAAGTCCTCATTTGGAAGATAGAAGAGCCGTACGAGAAACTAAGGGAGAACGTTAGCTTAACATCTCATTGTCAGGATAGAATGGAGGGCATGAAATCGGATATCCACCGGCGCGGGTTTCTTAGTGTGAGACATCTTTTGGCAGAAGAAGGTTATGCAGATCATGATCTCTTTTACGATGGCCATGGTAAACCTCATTTAAAGGACGGAAAGTTTATTTCCATCACGCATTCCTTTATTTTTTCGGCAATTATTCTCAGTGATTCCGAAGTGGGCATAGACATAGAAAAGCAACGGGATAAGATCCTTCGAATAGCTCATAAATTCACTCCTATCCAGGAGTACAGAACGATTGCGAATTTTGACGCGCTTATTCGAAAACTCACCATTGTTTGGGGTGCAAAAGAAGCTATTTACAAACTTTATGCAGAACCGGGGGTGAGTTTTTTACAGAACATCAATATCAACGATTTTGATTTTGATAGTTTTAAAACCACCGGGAAGGTGTTCTTTAAAGGAGAAACCACTCATTACGTACTGGATTTTCTCGAATTTGAAGAATTTACCTGCGTGTATGCACTACCCGAATTAAATCCTGCCTGATTCATGGCATCATTTCTAAATTTAATACTGAATGCTGTTACTTCGGAAGAAAAACTGCTTTCTGTTCTTATTGATCCCGATAAATTTGATGAAGCTGAAGTGGCTACATTTCTTCAGAAACTGCCTAAGCAAACCTCTTTTCTGTTAGTCGGCGGAAGTACAGTCGAGGCAGAAAGAACAAAAACTTGTGTGGAAGTTATTAAAAGAAACACAGATGTTCCAGTGATACTGTTTCCCGGAGATTTTACGCAGATAGCTGATGCGGCAGATGGTATTCTTTTTCTTTCCCTCATCTCTGGAAGAAATCCTGAATATTTAATAGGGCAGCAGGTGAAAGCAGCTCCCATTTTACAAAAAAGTTCACTGGAAATACTTCCGGTGGGGTATATTTTAATTGACGGCGGAAAAGAATCGGCTGTGGAAAGAGTAAGTGAGACAGAGCCACTTTCCCAGGAGAAAGTCCAGGTGATCGTGGAAACTGCTTTGGCTGGAGAATACTCCGGAAAAAGAATGATCTATCTGGAAGCCGGAAGCGGTGCAATCTTTCCTGTTAGCAACAAAATCATTTCCGAAGTAAAAAGGGCTGTTTCCATTCCTCTTATTGTAGGAGGTGGTATTCGCAGCCAGGAGCAGTTGCAGGAAATATATTCTGCCGGAGCAGATGTTGTGGTGGTAGGTACAGCTTTTGAAGAAGGTTCGTGGGAAGAGTTGCCTCTTTTAAAAATTTCAAAAGAGGCTTAAAATTAATTTCCGAAAAGATTTCTCTCGCTTTACAAGTGGTTAAAATGTAAAAGTTGTTGCCTATTTCCACAGAAAAATGGGGAAATTTCTTCGCATTACACAATTCAAAAGTATGGCATACTCCTTAATACCCTGTATTTCAGACACGATATGCTAAAGCCCGAAATTTGGAATAATAGTTTCTATAGCTACTACATAACAACAAATAACTAAAAACTTAAATCCATGAAAAGATTTTATGTAACAGCTGTAATCGCAGGTGCTATGTTCTTCTCTGTAGGAACTGTAACTGCCCAGGAAACTGCAACTGCAACTGCAACAGCGCAGGTACAGGAAAAGGAAGATTTTAAACAAATCGATGTTCAGGAATTACCTGGTGAAGTGAGTCAATCTGTAGAAAGAGATTTTCAGGGAGCTACAATATCTGAAGCCTATAGTAAAGAAAAAGATGGGGAAACCAAGTTCAAGCTGGTAGTGACCACTGCCGAAGGAGAATCCAAAGAGCTTTATGCAGATGCCCAGGGTAACTGGATAGATAAAGAGAAAGATTCCAAGTAGATTAATTTTTAACCAACCAATCAATCTACTAAATCCACTGTTAAAAGAGAAGCTAACTCTTGGTGGCGGATGCCGGGCAGAACATGTGCTATGAATGCCAGGCACCGGAAAATAGGTTTTAATCCTTTCCATATATATGGTTAGTTTTTGAAGAAGGTCATCTGAAAAATATTTTAGATGGCCTTTTTCTTTATCCTTTGTGGAGGTAACATCTTTTACGTGCTACCATAAAGTGCTTTTTTATAAGTGTTTTTTCGGTATAACTTATACCTTTGAAAAAAAATGAAATGCAAATATCTGTTGAATTAACGCTTTCTCCGCTTCAGGATGATTTCAAAGCTCCCATTCAGAAATTTATAAAAGCCCTGCGAAAGTCGGGTTTCAGAGTAATTGAAAATCCATTAAGTACTCAGGTATATGGGGAATATGACAAAATCATGGAGTTTCTTACCGAGGAGATCAAAGAAGCTTTCGCTTCTTCAGAACATGTGCTTCTAACCATGAAAATCGTAAAAAGTAATCTGAGCGATTATGCAGCCGATTTTTGATTTTCTTTTTCAGCAGTATGGTGACTATCCTGTACTATTTATCATTCTGGAATTAATTGCCGTGGTTTTTGGGTTTTTTTCTGTCTGGTTTTCAAAACAGGAGAATATTCTTGTTTATCCCACCGGAATCGTTAGTACCGTTATCTTTGTATATCTCCTCTGGCAGTGGCAGTTGCTGGGAGATATGATGATCAATGTCTACTATTCCACCATGAGTATTTACGGCTGGTACGTGTGGACCCGTAAAGTAGATGCTGTCCATTTTATTCCCATTACAACCACTACAAAAAAGGAGAAATGGTGGAGTGTTCTTATTTTTCTGGGAACCCTGCTTTTTACCTTTGCTATCTATGAATTCTTTGACAAATGGAATGACTGGACGGCTTATGTAGATACCTTCACCACGGCTATATTTTTTGTCGGGATGTGGCTCATGGCCCGAAAGAAACTGGAAAACTGGATTTACTGGATCGTGGGAGATATTATTTCGGTACCACTGTATTTTTATAAAGGTCTTACTTTTACCAGTTTTCAGTATTTACTATTTACCATTATTGCCTTTTACGGATACAGAGCATGGAAAAACAACTTGAACAGTCACGTACCCACATAATAAAAATTGTTCTCTACGGACCTGAGTCTACAGGAAAAACCAGCCTCGCAAAAGCACTTGCAGCACATTATGAGACAGAATGGGTGCCGGAATTTTCAAGAGATTACCTTCAGGAAAAATGGGACCGGGAGCAATTAATTTGTGGAAGGGAGGATATTCTTCCTATAGCAGTTGGCCAGATGCAAATGGAAAATATACTCCTTGAAAGGGCAAATAAAGTCCTCATTTGTGATACCAATCTACTGGAAACTGTAGTCTACTCCAAAGCCTATTTTGGTGGCTTTTGTGAGCCGCTTCTTCTTAAACAAGCGTTAAAGGCTCATTACGATATATATTTTTTAACGTATATTGATGTTCCCTGGGTTGAAGACGATTTGCGCGACCGGCCCGACCAGCGGGAATTTATGTTCGACAAATTCAAAGAATCTTTAGACCTTTATGAAAAGCCGTATGAGATCCTTAGGGGGGATTTCGAAAAGAGATTTGAAAAGGCGGTGAAAACAATTGATAAACTAATAAAAGATAGAAAAGTTGGACTTTAGTAAAGAAGATGTATCTCAAATTAAAGAAAAAGGTTTAACCACCGATGAAGTGAAAAGGCAAATTGCCATTTTTGAACGTGGTAATGTGGTAATGAATGTTCGGGAAGCGGCAACCATCAGGAATGGTATTATTTCCTGCTCCCAAGAAGAAATGGATAAACTTTCGGGGCTTTATGATTCTGAAAAAGAAAATCTGGAAGTACTAAAATTTGTTCCCGCTTCAGGGGCGGCAACACGTATGTTTAAAGCATTTTATCAGTTTCTTGATGAATATGATCCTGGAAAGGAATCGGTAGAAGAATATACTGAAAAAAAGAATGACGAGAAGCTGGAAATGTTCTTTAACAGAATGAAGCAGCTGCCTTTTTATGATAAGGTGAAACAAAAGATCACCGAAGAAAAGAATGAATTTGATACCCTGCCGGAAGATGAGCAACGCCTGCTGTTTGTAAAGACAATGCTTACCGAAGAAGGGCTTAATCTGGGGGATTACCCCAAAGGATTAGTGCCATTTCACAAATATGAAGATCATTTGGCAACTGCTTTTGAAGAACATTTGATTGAGGCTGCAGATTATGCTGCCTCCAATGGAAAAGCAAAATTACACTTCACAGTTTCTGAAGAACACCAGGAAAAATTTAAAGCAGAATTTACAGAAATTCAGGATAGGCTGGAAAAAGAGACCGGTGTAAACTTTCAGGTTTCTTATTCCTTTCAGGATCCAAAGACAGATACCGTAGCGGTCACTTTGGAAAATGAGCCTTTCCGGGATGAAAACGGACAAATCTTTTTCAGGCCGGGTGGACATGGGGCCTTGCTGGAAAACCTGGATAAGCAGGATGCAGATCTTATTTTCATTAAAAATATCGACAATGTCGTCATTCCTAAATACCGAAAAAAATTAGCCGATTATAAAAAGATGCTGGCAGGTAAGCTCCTGGAACTGCAGAAGGAGACTTTTGGAAGTATTGAAAAATTAGAAAAAGATATTTCCGAAGAGAAGCTCGAGGAGATCATTAACTTCACCCGGAAGAAACTGAATTCCGGTTTAAGCATCGACTTTGACGCTCTTGAAAAAACGGAAAAAATCAATGTCTTAAAAAAGAAATTAAACCGGCCAATTAGGATTTGTGGAATGGTGAAAAATGAAGGGGAACCGGGAGGCGGACCTTTCTGGGTGACTCACAAATCTGGTGAGATATCTTTGCAGATCGTGGAGAGCGCACAAATAGATCACGATAACTACCAGCAGAGTAAAATAGCGCAGGAAGCCACTCATTTTAATCCTGTAGATGTTGTTTGTGGAAAGAAAAACTATAAAGGTGAGAACTTTAAGCTTCAGGATTATGTGGATGAAGAAACTAGTTTTATAGCAAAAAAGACCAAGGATGGTAAGGAGTTAAAGGCTCTCGAATTGCCGGGATTATGGAATGGAGGAATGGCAGACTGGATCACCATTTTTGTAGAAGTTCCTGTGGAGACATTTAACCCCGTTAAAACAGTAGCCGATCTTTTAAAGCCTACACATCAGGTCAGCTAGTTTGGATGAAAAGCAACTCATACAGGAAGTAAGCTACAAAGCTGTAAGAAGTTCGGGCGCAGGAGGGCAAAATGTCAACAAAGTTTCTTCCAAAGTAGAACTTCACTTTATGGTTTCTGAATCTGGTGCATTTTCAGAAAGTGAAAAGGAGCGGGTGCTAAAAAAATTGCAGTCCAGGCTTACAAACAATGGAGAATTGATCCTCCAAAGTGATGAGTCCAGGAGTCAGCATAAAAATAAAGAACTGGTTACTCAACGTTTTCTGGATATTATAAAAGAGGCGCTTGTAAAGCCGAAACCCAGAAAGAAGACCAAACCTTCCAGAGCTTCCAAATTAAAACGTCTTCGGAAGAAGAAAATGCATTCAGAAAAAAAGAGCAACCGCAAAGACCCTTTGAAATAAAATAGTAGAATATGTAGAATTATTCCCCACTCAGGTGGGGAATTTTTTTTGTTCCACACCCTTAAAAAGTTTATTGAATGAGAGAAAGTGCCTGTTTACAGGCATTCTGTATTTTATATAAAAAGTGGAACAATTGTTTCATATCTCTTATTAGATTTATAAAAAAATTAATTTAAATTAAAATATTATGAAAAAGTTAGGTTTAACAGCATTAGCGATAACAGCAATGTTTTTTTCGGTAGAAAGTGTTAGTGCTCAGGTTTATGAAGAGGGATCAACTCAGGAAACCACACACCAGGAAACTCAGGAAGAAATGGAGCAAATCCAGGTAGGGGAATTACCCGATGAAGTTCAGCAGTCTGTAGAAAGAGATTTTCAGGGGGCTACAGTTTCAGAAGCTTATATGAAAGAAAAAGAAGGTGAGACAAAATACAAAATTGTATTAACCACACTTCAGGGAGAAACCAAAGAATTGTATGCAGACGCACAAGGAAATTGGATCGATAAAGAAAAGAAGGATAAAGAATAATATGATCATCACCCTCCCTAATGGAGATGCCAACTCCAGGTGACGACTGCCCGACAGAACATGTGCTAAAAGATGGACCAAAGACTACGGAAACGCAGAGGAGGGGAAATTAAATTTATGCCGGACATTCGAAAAAATGGACTAATTATTTACCCTTAAATGGTTATAAATTAGAAGAAGGGCTGTTCGCAGCCCTTTTTTTATGCTTATTTTTGGCTAACAGGGATGGAATATTCATAATTTTGCTGATATTCGAAATACTTTATGGCCAAAATACTCATAGTTGAAGATGATGTTGCTTTCTGCACCATGTTGCAGACCTACCTTAAGAAAAAGGATTTTGAGGTGAGTACGGCATTCAGTGCACTGGAGGCTTTTTCTTTACTCGAAAAAAACATGTTTGAAATCATTATTTCTGATGTAAGACTTCCCGATAAGGAAGGACTGGAAATATTAAGAGAGGTGAAATCAAAAGAGCCGCAGAGTGAAGTCATCATGATGACGAGTTATGCGGAAATAAAAATGGCTGTGAATGCCATGAAGGAAGGGGCTTTCGATTATATCGCCAAACCTTTCAATCCCGAAGTAATCCTTCAAACTATTAACAGTGCCCTTAGTAACGCGGGATCTTCCGGAGAAAAACCGGAGAGGAAAAAGACATCTAATAGCAATAATGTACCCCAGGCCAATACCTTTATCAAAGGGGTAAGTGATGCTTCTAAAAAACTTAATGATTACATAGATCTTGTAGCGCCTACGAATATGTCTGTGCTCATCATGGGGGAGAGTGGAACAGGCAAGGAGCAAATCGCGAAGAGTATTCACGATAAAAGTAAACGAAAGGATGCGCCTTTTATCGCGGTAGACTGTGGGGCTATTCCAAAAGAATTAGCATCCAGTGAATTTTTTGGGCATATTAAAGGTTCTTTTACCGGCGCAGTATCTAACAAAACCGGGCATTTTGAAGCAGCTAATAAGGGAACTTTGTTCCTGGATGAAATCGGGAATCTTAGCTATGAACTTCAGGTGCAGCTTTTAAGGGCTTTACAGGAGCGAAAAGTGAAACCGGTGGGGAGTAATGAAGAAATTAAAGTTGATATTCGGGTGATCACGGCTACCAATGAAGATCTGTACGAACTGGTAAAAGAAGGTGATTTCCGGGAAGATCTTTATCATCGTTTAAATGAATTTTCCATTAAAGTTCCTTCTCTGAAAGATCGCAATGAGGACCTGATGATCTTTGCAAATTATTTCCTGGAACTGGCCAATGCAGAACTTGAAAAAGAAGTAACCGGCTTCAATGCAGAAGCCATAGAGGCCATCCACAATTATCGCTGGCCCGGGAACCTTAGAGAACTTAAGAACGTAATTAAACGAGCCGTTCTACTAAGTACATATGAGATGGTGGGGACAGAGGTTTTGCCGCAGGAAATTGTAGCGGCAGAAGTAACAGATGAATCTTTTAGTCTCTTCAAGAACAAGAATGAACAGGAATTAATTCTTGACGCCCTGGAAAGAACAAACGGGAATAAAAGTAAAGCGGCAAAATTGCTTTCTATTGACAGAAAAACTCTTTATAACAAATTGAAACAATACGACATTAGTCTTTAGTTTCTGCTTCTATTTCCTTGAGAAGATCGTTTATCTGGCCGGTTAATTCTTCAATATTTACTTCTGAAAATTTACTGGAATCGGTAGATTCCAGAATTTCCAGTTGACCCACCACTTCCGAAACTTTCAACTGCCTGAACATTGGGAGCATTTTGTGAGCAGTGGCAGCAATCTTTTCCCTGTTGCCCTTCAAAAAAGCATGATTCATGGCTTCCACATTAGATCGGGTGCTTTCTGAAAAAGCTTTCAATATGGTATTCAGCGCCTGTTTATCCCCTCCGGCAAAAAGCTCAACTTCCGTAAGCGAGTAGTTTTGAGAAGCGTTGTTGCATTCCACTTTTCCGGTAGGTTTTTTAATTTCTGTTTGTAATACAGCCTCTATTTTTTGCAATAAATGACCAGAAGAATAAGGTTTTAAAAGACTGTCATTAAAACCCATTTCAAGATATTCCTGCGGACTTTTCCCTGCCTGTCCCGAAAGAGCAATGACGGGCAAGCGTTTTGTCTCTGGATGCTGCCTGATGTGGTTTAGTAGTTCAACCCCGCTCATTTTCGGCATCTGTATGTCGGTCAGAACAAGATCAAATTTTTCCGATCTAAGTTTTTTGGCAGCTTCTTTTCCATTGTTACTGGTTTCTATTCTCATTCCGGTGGATTTGATGAATTCGCTCAAAAGACTTAACTGCGACGGTTCATCATCCACGATTAGTACCGAAAACCGGCTCATTTCTTCTGAAGGCGGCTGGACCACTTCAGTTGTTGAAACATTTTCAGTGGCAACAAGTTTCACCGGAATATTTATGGTAAACTCACTTCCTTTCCCGTGTTCGCTTTCCAGTTCTATGGTTCCGTTTAGCAGTTGGGTGAGTTTCTTGCTGATGGCGAGACCAAGTCCCGACCCTCCAAAGCGCTTTTCTATAGAACTGTCTTCCTGTGAAAATTCTTCAAAAATTGCATCAATCTTTTCTGCCGAAATTCCGATTCCTGTATCCTTCACTTTGATCACCATAAAGTTTTTTCCCTTCCTCTTTTCCAGAATACCTACTATTTCAATGCTTCCTTCTTCGGTAAATTTGCAGGCGTTGGTCACAAGATTGGTGATCACTTGTTTTATTCTGAATGGATCACTTTGCACCATGCGGTCTAGATCTTCAGAAATATTCACCTTCACATCTACTTCCTCACACTTCTTAACAGGAACAGCATTGTCCACAGTATCCTCAATCAGATTCTTCGGATTAAAAGAAAGATTTTCAACTGTCATTTTTCCGGCTTCAAGTTTGGAGAGATCCAGCAGGTCGTCCACAAGGTGAAGAATATAATCTGAAGACTTTTTCAGGTGGTTGAGGTAATGTGATTGCGACCTGCTCAATCTGGTTCTTTCCAGAAGATCAGTATAACCTACTACAGTATTTAATGGCGACCTTAAATCATGCGTCACGGTTGCCATAAATTGCTCCCGGCTTTTAAGAAGTGACTCGGCGTATTGTTTCGCCTTTTCCAGCTCATTCCGGTAGCGCTGGCTCCGGGTAACATCCCGCATTACCAGGAATAAAAAGATAAGGATGATCGTAAAACTTAATCCGCCTAAAATTCCGATAGTTCTGGAAGTACTTCTTACGATTTCCTGTCTTTCGGAAACCTGTGCCAGGGAAGTCCGTCTTTCTTCCGCTTCGATGGTGGAAAGCAGATTTCTTAGCTGGCTATTCAGGTTCACTTCATTGGCCAGTAATTGATCCTCTGTGTCCCGCACCGTTCTCCTGAATCGCCGGTCGGCGATTTCAAGTTCACTCAGTACATTTTTAACCGACTGGACCAAAGAATCGAGGGTTTGGGTGGTGATTTGCTGGGCTTCATCCCTTTCGGAATATTCAAGTAATTTCACCAAAACCCTGCGCTGGTGTGGGGCAAGATCCCTGAACCTTTCATCATAATTACGACTTCCAAAGTTTTCATCCACTCTTTGAAGTTCAGAAATAACCTTTGAATAATAACTCTGGCTCCCTTCCCTTGTCCTTAGCTCCAGAAGTTCCTCCAGGTTTTCAATTTTTAAAGAAAGAAGAAGGTTTATACTGTCTATTTCATGAGTAAGGTCTGTACCGGCCGATGTTTGATTTAGGGAATCAAGCGTGTTCCGTATGGTGTCAATTTCAGATTTATAAATCTCGAGATTTTCGGTTTCTCCTGTTTGTATCAATTGCCGGCTCAGGCTTTCTGCTTCATAAAGATTTGTCGCTGCCTGGCCTACAAGTAATAATCTCTTATTGCTGGAAAGATTATTTTCGGCCATGCTCGTATACTCAATTACCTGGGAATAGATGAACCAAACGCTAAAAGCGGCAAGTGCAGTTAAAAGCAGGTAACCTATGATTACCGTATAAGTGATGGATTGTTTATTTTCTTTCATACCTGGTAGAATTTTTAAATTTAGCATTTAAAAATCAAAAGCTGTAAAAATTAGGTTAAATCAAAAAGTCAATTTACTTTTGTGGCACATCTCAAAGGGGTGCAGAATTCCTGATTCGTTAGGAAGGAAGCTGAGATTATACCCAAAGAACCTGGGCAGGTAATGCTGCCAAGGGAATTTAGCGCAAACAGCGCAAAGTATCGCACTCCTGAAAATCATCCTTGCAATTTAGATCGGATGGATTTCAGGATTTTATTTTTTAATCAATTAACCAGAAGAATAATGCCCCTTTTATTCGTAATAAATTTTTTTACGGATGAAAAACACGTTATTTTATTTAAGCCTTTTGGTATTTTCCCTGAGCGCATCTGCCCAGGAATATACCATACAGGGAAAAGTTACAGATGGTGATACTCCTCTTAGAGCAGCCATAGTAAGAGTCCAGGGACAAACTACTGGAACCCAGACAGACAGTTCGGGAGAATATTCTCTTAGCCTTGAGTCGGGAACGTACAACCTCATTTTCTCCTACGGAAACAAAAAAGAAATAAGGGTTAATTTAACTGAAGATCAGGTGCTTGACGTTGATCTTGGTGATGCGCAGGAAGTTCTGGATGAGGTCTTTCTTTCGGCAGTACGGGTAAGTGCAGAGTCTCCCATTACTCACAGTAACCTTACAAACGAGGAGATCGAAGACAGGAATTTAGGTCAGGATATTCCAACGCTGATGAATTACATGCCAAACGTTGTCACGACCAGTGATGCGGGTGCAGGAATAGGATATTCCGGCATTCGTGTGAGGGGTAGTGACGCAACCCGTATCAATGTGACCATTAACGGAATTCCCTATAATGATGCTGAAAGCCAGGGGACCTTCTGGGTAAACCTGGGAGATTTTGCCTCGTCGGTTGAAAACCTTCAGCTGCAGCGGGGAGTGGGAACGTCTACCAATGGTGCAGGTGCTTTTGGTGCCAGCATAAACATTCTTACAGATCGTTACCGAGTAGAACCTTCCGCAGAAATTGCATCTAGTGCTGGCTCTTTCGGAACATTTAAGAATACGGTGAAATTCAGCACCGGACTATTCAATGATCACTGGGAATTTGCTGGTAGAGCTTCTACTATCGAAAGTGACGGATATGTTGATCGTGCATCTACAGATCTTAAATCCTATTTTTTACAGGCAACTTATGTAGATGAAAGCACCCTGGTTAAAGCCTTGACTTTTGGGGGTAGTGAAGTGACTTACCAGGCCTGGGATGGGATTTCTGAAGAACAACTGCAGGAAGACCGCAGGTTTAATCCATCAGGAGCATACGTAGATGCAGATGGGAATCAGCAGTTTTATGATGACCACGTCGATAATTACAAGCAGGATCATTTCCAGTTGTTGTGGAATGAAAACTATGGCGGTGGCTGGTCCTCGAATGTGGCGCTGCATTATACCTACGGAAGGGGATTTTATGAATCCTACAGGACAGATCAGGATCTGGAAGAATATCTCATAGAGCCATTTACGGCAAATGGAGAGGAAATTACAAGTTCAGATCTGGTAACAAAAAAGTGGCTGGATAACCATTTTTATGGTGCCACTTTTAACCTGAATTATACTGAGAATTGGCTGGAACTGGATTTTGGCGGTGGATGGAACAAGTATGACGGAGACCATTTTGGTGAAGTCACCTATACCCGGTTTGCTCCAAGCGAACCAAACCAGATTTATTATGAAAATGATGCTGAAAAAACAGATTTCAATGTCTACGGAAAAGCAAATGTTGCAATTTCCGAAGATTTTTCTTTGTTCGGGGATCTTCAGCTTAGGACCATCAATTATACAGCAGATGGGAATATGGAGGAGGAAGTGCCATTTATCGTAGATGATTCTCATACCTTTTTTAATCCAAAAGCGGGGATAACCTATGAAGTTTCAGAAGCCAACAGGTTATATTTATCCTATGCGCGTGCTCACCGGGAACCAAACAGAGATGATTATAAAAGTGAAGATCCCAAACCCGAAGAATTGAATGATTTTGAGTTGGGGTGGAGATTAAATACCAAGACAGTTCAAGTGAATACCAACCTCTATTATATGGATTATCAAAATCAGTTGGTGCTAACCGGTGAGCTGGATAATGTGGGGTCTCCTATAAGGACAAATAGTGGAGACAGTTATAGATTAGGGCTTGAAGTTGATGCTGCTTTCAGGATTTTTGATAAGCTTATTATTAGACCGAATATTGCAATAAGCCGCAATAAGAATGAACATTTTATGGCTATTTTTAATGAAGAAGCCTATGAATATAAAAATACAGACATTTCTTTTTCTCCGGAAATAGTAGCCGGAAATATCTTTGAATACAGACCTATAGAGAACTTGGAGCTTAAACTTCTTTCGAAATTTGTGGGGGAACAGTATATGAGCAATACTGAGGTTGAAGGTACTTTGCTGGACAGCTATTTTGTAAATGACTTTAATATTCAGTATAACTGGAGAAATGCTCCTCTATTTAAGGAAGTTGTTTTTACCGGACTTGTAAATAATATTTTTGATGAAAAATATGTATCCAATGGATGGTATGATGCCAAATGGCAAATGGTGGCCTACTATCCTCAGGCGGGCACCAACTTTTTAGCAGGGGTTACGTTGAGATTCTGATTTTCTTCTGCCAGTAGTTTTTATAAGAAGCTGTCTGAAAAATAATTTCTAAAGAGGGCGCCTAGGATGGGTTCCCAGTTTTTGAAGATCAGAACTGCCTGAGTAGGGGCAGGCGGCATTGGTCTTCAATAGGAAAGGATTTCTTAAGACAGCTTTTTTTATACCTGAAAAAGAGCATTTCCTTTAATTTGAAATCTCCAGGATAGTGCCTCTTCTTTCTATTCGGTAAGGTTTCAGAGAATATTGTCCGGTTCCGGCAACTTGTTGCCCGGTGATGATGGTGTATTTGTTTCCGTCATTACACTGGCAGGTCACTTCGGTACCATTCAGCTCGAGGGTAGAGCAATCGGTTAGCGGGTGATTGGGATCCGACATTTCAAAAGCGGTGTAAACCGAATTGTTGACGTTGAAAATAACAATTCCGTTGATGCCATAATTATAGGTGACAAAGCTGTTTCCGGGGAATTGCAAATTGTTGTATTGCGGCAGGTTGAGGTCCAACTGGATTGAAACCCGTTGATCGATGAGGTTTGGATTATGGTTCCTTAGATTATCATCATTTGAACATGATAACAGCAGCAGGCTAAAAGCGAAAAATAAAAGATTTTTAGGCATAACAGGTTTTCCGATGCAGCAATATAATATAATTGTACTGCATTTTTTAATTTCTTATATTTGTTTTAAATCCCGTCAAGCAATGGGATTTTTTGTATTTATATAAACGATGAAGTTATGAGTAAAGTATCCTATTATACAGCAGAGGGACTCAAGAAACTGAGAGATGAATTGAACCAATTGAAAGATGTTGAGCGTCCACGTGCCTCACAGGCCATAGCCGAAGCCCGGGATAAAGGTGATCTTAGTGAGAATGCAGAGTACGATGCCGCAAAGGAAGCTCAGGGACTACTGGAAATGAAGATTTCCAAACTGGAGGAAATATATTCTAATGCCAGATTAATAGATGAATCTCAGTTGGATACGTCTAAAGTTTTGGTGCATTCTAATGTAAAAATCAAGAATCTTACCAATGGAATGGAAGTGCAGTATAAGCTGGTAGCACAAAGTGAAGCCGATTTAAAAACGGGGAAGATCTCTGTTGACTCTCCAATCGGAAAAGGTTTACTTGGAAAGAAAGTTGGTGAAACGGCAGAAGTACAGGTGCCAAATGGAACTTTAAAATTTGAGATCCTGGATATATCACGGGATTAATTCCAGATAAATAGTATAAAAATCCTTTTTTGATCTTCAAAGAAGGATTTTTTATTTTAATACATTAAATTGTAACAGCTTCAGAAAAATAACTTCTGAATCTTAATCTTAAAACGAATCATCGATGCCTACACTATTCACTAAAATCATCAACGGAGAAATTCCCGCATATAAAGTTGCAGAAACCGAAGATTTTCTTGCTTTCCTGGATATTCGGCCCAACGCCAAAGGACACACCTTATGTATTCCCAAGAAAGAAGAGAATAAAATATTTGACCTGGAAGAAGAAACTTATCAGGAATTAATGAGGTTCTCCAGAAAAGTAGCGATTGCCTTGGAAAAAGCTGTTTCCTGTAAAAGAGTGGGAATGGCGGTAGTCGGCCTTGAAGTGCCGCACGTACATGTGCATTTAATTCCGTTAAATGCTATGAGTGACATGGATTTTAGTAAGAGTGTGGACCTTTCAGAAGAAGAATTTAAGCAAATTACGGAAGATATTAAAGCTGAACTTTAGGACCAGAAAACTGGCAGTACGTCCATTTTTTCAGTAAAGAGGCAGTTATTCAGAAGGTTTTAGTTTTGGCAACGTAATCTGAAACGTAGTTCCCTTATTGATCTGGCTCTGGCTTACTTTGATCTTGCCGTTGTGATACTGTTCAATAATACGCCTGGAGAGGGAGAGTCCTAATCCCCAGCCACGTTTTTTAGTGGAATATCCCGGTTCAAATATCTGCCGGAATTTATCTTTTGGAATCCCTTTTCCCGAATCCTGAATAAAGATATGAACGCATTTTGAATCCTGATTAATTCTTATGTGCAGATCTCCTTTTCCGCGCATGGCATCGATCGCATTTTTTACAAGGTTTTCAATCGTCCAGCTGAAAAGTTGCTTGTTGAGGTTTACATAGATAACCTCATTTGGCAAACTGAGGCTAAAATTGATCAATTTTGAACTTCTGGTTTTCAGATAATCAAAAGATACCCTTGTTTGCTCTACAATGTTAACAGATTGGAGAGTTGGTGCAGATCCAATTTTTGAAAAACGTTCTGTAATGGTTTTAAGACGATCAATATCCTTTTGCATTTCAGAAAGGTAGGAGCGATCCACCTTCTCCTGCTTTAAAATTTCAATCCAGCCAATTAAAGAGGACAGCGGAGTCCCAATTTGGTGGGCTGTTTCCTTTGCCATTCCTGCCCATAATTTATTTTGTTCACTGGATTTTGTGGTGGTGTAGAAGAAATAAATAACTGCTATAAATAGAATAATGATGACCAGCAGGACAAGGGGATAATATTTTAATTTATTAAGCAGGGGGGAATTGCCATAATATACAAGATGTTCTTTCCCGGGACCAAGATCCATCACTACAGGGGCATTTTCATCTTTTATCTGGTCCAGATAGATTTCCAGTTTCTCCTCATCGGAAATGATTTCCTGCGGAACATTTAAAACATCCACGATCTCCCCATTTTCATCTACCCAAACCGTGGGAAGACTCGTATTACTGTTTATAATGGTAAGAGTAAGGTCCAGGTCGGTGTTATCATCTGCCTGATCAAGGGATACCTGTGCTGCAGCCCAGATATTCATCTTTTTGCGTTCATCTTCTTTCAGACGCTGAAAAAATATAACTGCATTCCAGACAATAAGAATAATGAGGGTAATAGCGGAAAAAATAATAAACCAGCGGCGAAATTTCCGTTCGTCAGAAAAATTCATGAACCTAACATTTGTGGATTTTAAAGATAACGTTTTATAGGAAGATTATTGTTAATGCATCGCTTTTCATTCATAGGTGGTTTCTTTACCTTTGTTGAAAATTGAAGAATGATAAGCATAGATCCAAAACAGGTTGAAACCCGTGAACTTCACCAGTATATGCTGGGGGCAGTTGGGCCAAGACCCATTGCACTTGCCAGTACGATGGATTCGCAGGGCCGGCCAAATTTATCGCCTTTCAGTTTTTTTAATATGTTCAGCACAAATCCGCCAATTTTGATATTTTCTCCGGCAAGAAGAGGAAGGGATAATACGGTGAAGCATACTTTTAATAATGCGAAAGCAACCAAAGAGGTGGTGATCAATGTGGTGAATTACGATATCGTGCAGCAGGTTTCACTTTCCAGTACCGAATATGCAGAGGGAATTAATGAGTTTGAAAAAGCCGGATTATCTATGTTGAAATCTGATCTTGTAAAGCCGTACCGCGTGGAAGAATCTCCGGTGCAGTTTGAATGTAAGATTAGGGAAGTGGTGGAATTGGGTGCTGAAGGAGGCGCCGGAAACCTCGTAATTTGTGAGGTGCTGAAAATGCATATTAAAGAAGATGTTTTAGACGAAGCCGGATTTATTGATCAGCATAAAATAGATCTGGTAGCGAGAATGGGAGGTAACTGGTACAGCCGTGCTACTCCGGGAATGTTTGAGGTTCCGAAGCCATTATCAAGCCTTGGAATGGGAATTGATGCTATTCCGGAGGAAATAAGAAAAAGTACTATCTTGACCGGGAATGACCTGGGGAAGTTAGGAAACGTGGAAAAAATGCCTTCCGAAGAGGAACTAAATGCCTTCTTAGAGGCAGATCCGAAGATGGTGTCCATACTCAAAAATCGGAATGAGGTGCATCAAAAAGCAAAAGAATATCTTGAAAAAGAAGAACCGGCAAAAGCCTGGAAAATATTATTAGCAAAAAAGAGATAAAATGGAAGTACAAGGAAAGATCAAAATGATTGATGAGACTAAAACTTACGGAAGCAATGGTTTTAGAAAAAGAGAAGTAGTAGTGACTACAGAAGAGCAATATCCGCAGCATATTTTAGTAGAGTTTGTACAGGATAAATGTGATTTACTAAATAACTTCAGTGTAGGCCAGCCTGTAAAAATAGGGGTGAACCTTAGAGGAAGAGAATGGGTAAACCCACAGGGGGAAACAAAATATTTCAACTCTATCCAGGGATGGAGAATTGAAAATCTTGCAGCCCAGGCACCGGGAAGTAATGCTGCTGTACCACCGGCAGATCAATTTGAACCGGCACAAAATTTAAATGACGAAGATTATGATGATCTTCCATTTTAGAAAATATTTTTAAGATGGTTCATATATAATGAACTTTTAAAAGAGGCTGTCTAAAAAGCTTTAAAAAGCGTCATTCGGAATTTATTTCAGAATCTTATTATTCTAATTTTTAGAATTTATCAGGACCTGAAACAAGTTCAGGTGGACGTAAAAAGTGCTTTTTAGACAGCCTCTTTCTATTTTCATACTCAGCTAAAAATCCCTGCGAATTGTATTTTCTAAAACCATACGAAAAATTCCCGCCAGTAGAGGCAGCAGATGAGCAGGGCTTGCTGGCTGTTGGGGGTGAACTTTCTGTAGCACGTTTAAAAGAGGCATATATCCAGGGAATTTTCCCGTGGTATGACGCTTCTCAGCCTGTTTTGTGGTGGAGCCCCGATCCCAGGATGGTATTGTTTCCTGAGAAGCTGAAGGTTTCAAAAAGCATGAAACAATTGCTTAAGAAAAATGCTTTTGAAGTCACCTTTAATCAGCATTTTGATGCTGTGATCACCGCCTGTTCAGAGATGAAACGGGATGGGCAGGATGGCACCTGGATCACTTCCGAAATGAAAGAGGCTTATCTAGAGTTCCACAGATCGGGACTGGCATTTTCGGTAGAAGTCTGGCAGGAGGATTTTCTCGCAGGGGGTCTCTACGGAATTTATCTTCGGGATAAGCAGGTTTTTTGTGGAGAAAGCATGTTCACAAAGGTGAGCAATGCCTCCAAATTCGGATTCATAAAATTGATTGAAAAATTACGAACCGAAAATATTCAGTTAATTGATTGCCAGGTTTATACGCCTCACCTGGAAAGTCTGGGAGCAGAAGAAATCCCGAGGAAGGATTTCCTCATGTATTTAACGTGACCTGTAATGTAATTTGTTATTATAAAGTTTTTATAAAAAACCTGCACATTCTCAAGGCATTGCAGAAATTTGATCTGAAATACTTAACTTTAGTTTCATGATCGAGAACGTACTGAATCCTGATGCATCCACACCTTCAGCTTTTCTAATATATATAGTAATCTTCTTTATTGCTATTCTGTTCAGGTATTTTGTGGCGGCCGGTATTTTTTATTATTACTACTATGTGTGGAACTCCGCTAAATTCAGTGAAAGAAGGCTTAGTAAACGCAAACTCAGGAAAGATCAGTTAAAAAAGGAGATTGTCTGGAGCACGAAATCTTCAGCTATTTTTGCATTGGTGGGAGCTGGCACTTACTGGTTGTGGCAACAAGGATTCACAGCAGTATACCTTGATGTGGCGGAATTTGGGTACTGGTATCTCCCGTTGAGCCTGGTGATAATTCTGTTGATTCACGAAACCTATTACTATTGGATTCACAGGTGGATGCATAATCCAAAAATTTTCAGGATCGTTCATAAGGTACACCATGACAGCTTTACTCCCACGCCCTGGACAGCATTTTCCTTTCATCCCTGGGAAAGCCTTATTGAAGCCCTCATTCTCCCGCTTATCCTGTTGGTAATTCCTGTAAATGTGTATGTGCTGGGATTATATTTGTTGCTAATGACCGTGAGCAGCGTGGTGAATCATCTTGACATTGAAATATATCCTGTGGCTTTTCAAAAAAGTTGGTTTGGGAAGCAATTTATAGGGGCTACACACCACCACTACCATCATTCTGAATATGTCACGAATTTCGGGTTGTATTTTACCTTTTGGGACAGGTGGATGGGAACCGAAAGCACTAAAATGGAGCCTGACATAAAATATACTTCCAAAAAGCCTGTCGCGGAATGATATTTTCCTACAAAGATGGAATCAGGAGCCTCTATACTTCAGAATACCGGAAACAGCTAATCTCATGATCATTCACCATGCCGGTAGCCTGCATGTGCGCATAAACTACGGTAGGTCCCACGAATTTAAATCCTCTTTTTTTGAGATCTTTGCTAAGGGCAATGCTGGTAGCGGTAGTTGGTAGAGCTTCTTTGTAATTCTTAACTCGATTGTCCACTGGTTTGCCGTCGACGAATCCCCAGATATATTTTGAAAAAGAACCAAATTCTTCCTGAACTTTTATGAATGCAACCGCATTTGAAATACTGGCCAGGATCTTAAGTTTGTGCCTTATAATTCCGCTGTCTTTCAATAACTCCTGCACTTTGTCTTCGGAATATTCTGCCATTTTCCGGTAATCGAAATCATCAAAAGCTTTCCGGAAATTCTCTCTTTTTCTCAGGATCGTAATCCAGCTTAGCCCGGCTTGAAAAGTTTCGAGGATCAGGAATTCGAAGATCTTGTCATCCTCAAAAACCGGCGCCCCCCATTCAGTATCGTGATAAGCTTCATATAATGGATCGCCTACACACCAGCCGCAACGAGTTTTATTGTCTGTCATTATCCCTGAAAATAATAAGTTATAGTTCCTTTTTGAGCATTTCGTCCACCTAACTTCGAAAAAACAGCACCCGCGGCATATTCCAGCGCATTATCAACCAAACACTCATTATTTGAAGTGGAACTGCTTTTGTTGATGGAGGTGTCGGTAACGTTCCCATCTTCGTTAACAACAATATTTACCACGATCTTTCCTGAAGTGTCACAGGTGTAAATAGGGTTTGGTATAAGGGAGGCAGATCGGCCTACCAAAGAAAAAGCGATGGAGCTGTTTCTGACATTCCCGGTTTTTGCAGAAGTTTCTTCTGAAGTATTATTCCCGTCAGATCGTTCCCGTCTTTCTTCCGAACGGTTTTTATTAACCCTGAATTCTCCTTCAAAGGTGGGAGAATTTTCTTCTTCTGAAGCAGTTTGTTCCGCAGAATTTTTTTCAAAGATCTCATTCAGTCGGGATTGAAAGGAGCTCTCCCGTTGCTGCTGATTTTGATTGAAAGCCTGATGCGTCTGAGTGCTGGTTTGCTGAGGTTGCTGTGGCTGTTCTTCATTTTCCGCTTCCTCCTTTTCCTCCGCTACAGGTTCTTCTACTTTAAGATGATCAAGATCAATTATCATTTCCTCGAGTTCATCTCTTGCATTAGAAAGCTTGATATTATACATCACTAGCAGCAACAGGCTGCACAGCAGAACGGTAATAATCAAAGCTTTATGCCGATCAAAAAATCCCATAGAATCAAAGAAGGTTATTTCCCTTTAAAGGTACTCATTTACGAAAGAATCCACACCAAGAGCATTTTTTACATCAAATTCCCCAATCCTGGTTCTGCGTAAAGCTGAAAGATACGCTCCGCTGTCTAATTCTTTTCCGAAATCATGCGCCAGGCTTCTAATATAAGTGCCTTTGCTGCACACTACCTTAAATTCCACATAAGGCACTGATATTGCAGTGATTTCAAAGGCTGAAATATGCACTTTTCGTGCCGCAATTTCCACTTCTTCCCCTTTTCTGGCATATTCGTAAAGGCGTTTTCCTTCTTTTTTTAAGGCAGAAAAAACCGGAGGGTATTGCTGAATGTCACCGATAAATGATTTGGTGGCTTCGTAAATTTTATCTTCAGTAATATGATCGGTAGGATAGGTTTCATCTACCTCTGTTTCCATATCGTAGGACGGAGTAGTGGCACCAAGGGTGAACGTTCCGGTGTATTCCTTTTCCTGGCCCTGGTATTCTTCAATTTTTTTAGTCATTTTTCCGGTGCATAAGATCAGCAATCCGGTGGCTAAAGGATCTAAAGTGCCTGCATGGCCAACTTTGATCTTTTTGATGTTAAAGTTCTTTCTAATCAGCCAACGCACCTTGTTCACCATTTGGAATGAAGTCCATTCGAGGGGCTTATCAAACAAAAGGATCTGTCCGTTTTTGAAGTCTTCTTCAGTAAATTTAGACATGCTGGGAATATTCAAAACCTATTGCAAGAAGCCCCACAATGAAGCAGTAGATCGCAAAATAGGAAAGTTTACTGTTTTTTACGAGCTGTATCATCCATGTACAGGCAGCAAAACCTGCTATAAACGCAGCTATAAAACCTGCTATTAGAGGAGTAATTTGCATAGTTGTATCTGTAATTTCTCCAGAAAGAAGATCTTTGGCAATTTTTCCTAAAATAAGAGGGACTACCATAAGAAAGGAGAAGCGGGCAGCTTTGGCTTTGTCATTACCTAAAAGAACCGAGGTTGCAATTGTGGCACCACTTCTAGAGATTCCGGGCAGGAAAGCTATTACCTGCGCGATACCTATAACAAAAGCATTTGAGTAACTTACAGGTTTATCGGTGTTTTTAGCTTTGTCTGCTAACCACAACAAAAGAGCGGTGATTAACAACATATAACCTACGATAAGAATGCTCCCTCCAAAGATAAGCTCCAGTTCTCTTTCAAAAAATAAACCAAGAAGAACTCCGGGAATCATAGAAATAATAATTTTAAGAGAAAACTCTGTTTCTGCATTCCATTTGAACTGGAACAATCCACGAAAAATTTCTGCAATATCTTTTCTGAAAACCACTATTGTACTTAAAGCGGTGGCGAAATGAAGTACAACGGTCACCATCAGGGATTCTTCAGGGATGCTGTTGTCGCCCAGTATAGCTTTTCCAAGTTCTAAATGTCCACTCGAGGAAACCGGAAGGAATTCCGTTAAACCCTGGATAATTCCAAGGACAATGGCATCAAATATTTCCATTTATTTCTTCCGGGGGGTTAATAGAATAGCATAAACTTCAATCGCAAAACCGATAAGAACAAGGGTTGGCGCCAATCTGATCCTTCTGAAGTTGTAAATTTCGGGATTGAATACGTTTGGATCGTCACTTCCGCCTCCCGCCATGAGGATAAATCCTAGTGCTATGACTGCAAGTCCGATACCCATTACCACGTAATTCTTTTTTCCGAAGACAAAATTGAGGTCTTGCTTATGTAAAGGTTTCTTGTTTTTGTTCATTTTTTGTCTGTTTTAAACTATTCTATAATTCTTATCAGGAGTACTTACAATGCTACCATTGGTCTTTCAATATTATAACTACCACGAATGCACGAATATTATAATTTTGACCGATCCAAAAGTAGGAAAAAGCGAATTTTTCCTGTCATAAATCGAACATCAATTTTTTCAGGATTGCTAATTGATTACTGAGAACTAATAATATAATTCGTCAGTTTTCAGGTTCAGAAAACGCTGAGTGGCAAAAAAGGTGCTTAACCAGGTGATTAAAACTCCCATTAGGAATACTCCTGCAAATAATCCAATCAATAAATAGGTGTCGCTAAGCAGTTCTAGCTCAGGAAAACTTTTCTGCATATAATATAACACAGCTCCCATTCCGATTAGGGCAAGCACTGCTCCTATCATCCCCAGCTTTACACTTTGCCAGATAAATGGCCTTCGAATAAATCTTTTTGTGGCACCTACCATCTGCATGGTCTTTATGGTGAAACGTTTGGAATATACAGAAAGTCTAATGGAACTGTTGATAAGCAACACAGCTATAAAAGTAAAGATGGCGCTAATCACCAGGATCCAGAAACTTATTTTAGTCACATTTTCATTCAGCAGGGAAATTAGAGGTTTGTCATAGATCACTTCATCCACAAATCCTTTGCTTTCCAGTTCTGCAGCAATTTCATCTACCTCACCCGAACTTATATAGTCGGCTTCGAGGTAAACATCTATGGAATTTTGAAGCGGATTATATCCCAGGAAATCCATAAAATCTTCCCCTATTTCCTTACTGTGAGCTTCGGCAGCTTCTTCTTTAGAGATAAAAGTGGTGGATTTGGTATATTCTGCCAAAGCCAGACTTTTATCGAGTTGCGTCATTTCCACTTCTTTGGCGGTGTCCTTAAAATAAATGGTAAGGGCGATCTGTTCCTTGAAATGATCGGCTATTTTTTTGGTGTTCAGCACTAGCAAGCCTAGTAATCCCATTAAAAACAGTACCAATGCAATACTTATGACAACCGAAAAATAGGAGGAAATCAAACGTCGTTTTTGATACCTTTCAAAAGATGAACTCATAGAATAGCTTCAAGAAATTTGTGTAAAAATAAGAAAGTTAATCAATCCCATTCTTTAAAACGTCCAAACTTTTCACTTTCGTACATTAAACGTATTTTTGCCCTTTCCTGAACTGTTTCAGGAGGTTTTACCTTACAAATACCCTAGAATAAACTTCAGAAATGAGTTACAACTTCAACAAAATAGAAGCCGACTGGCAAAAGTATTGGGCCGAAAACCAAACATTCAAAGCCTCTAATAATTCCGATAAACCAAAATACTACGTTCTGGATATGTTTCCATATCCCTCAGGCGCAGGTTTGCACGTGGGGCATCCGCTGGGATACATTGCCAGCGATATTTATTCGAGGTATAAACGCCACAAAGGATTCAATGTGCTGCATCCGCAGGGATATGATAGCTTTGGGCTGCCGGCAGAGCAGTATGCCATCCAAACGGGGCAGCATCCTGCCGTTACTACAGAGCAAAATATCAAGCGGTACAGAGAACAGCTTGACAAAATGGGCTTTTCATTTGACTGGAGCAGGGAAGTTCGCACCAGTGATCCCGATTATTACAGATGGACACAATGGATTTTTATCCAGTTGTTTGAATCATGGTACGATGAAGAAGCTCAGAAAGCACGTGCTATTTCTCAACTAGAAGAAATTTTTTCTTCGAATGGGAACCTGCAGGTGAGAGCTACCTGTGATGAAGATGTACAGGAATTTTCTTCAGAACAATGGAATGCTTTTTCTTCAGAAGAAAAACAGGAACAACTACTAAAATACAGGCTTACATACCTGGCTGAAACCGAAGTTAATTGGGTGCCTCAGCTGGGAACAGTTTTGGCCAACGATGAAATTGTCAACGGAGTTTCAGAACGCGGGGGCTATCCTGTAGTACGAAAGAAAATGACTCAATGGAGTATGCGGATTTCGGCTTATGCAGAACGTTTGCTCCAGGGGTTGGAACAAATAGACTGGACAGAAAGTTTAAAGGAAAGTCAGCGCAACTGGATTGGAAAATCGGTAGGGGCAATGGTAACTTTCCATCTTCATGAAGAGACCCTGAAACAAGTTCAGGGTGACGAAAAAATAAAATCTTTTGGTATATCGGTGTTTACTACAAGGCCTGACACTATCTACGGAGTCACATTCATGACGCTGGCTCCCGAGCATGATCTGGTTTTAAAAATCACTACTTCAGAACAAAAAGAGGAAGTAGAGGCGTATGTAGCGGCCAGTGCAAAGCGAAGCGAACGCGAACGTATGGCCGATGTGAAAACCATTAGCGGAGTTTTTACCGGAGCCTATGCAGAACATCCGTTCACGAAAGAGCCGGTGCCGATCTGGATTGGAGATTATGTTTTAGCAGGATATGGAACTGGAGCGGTAATGGCGGTTCCATGTGGTGACCAGCGGGATTATGATTTTGCCAAACATTTCGCCGGACAAAAAGGAATGCCTGAAATCAAAAACATCTTTCAGGATGTTGATATTTCTGAAGAAGCTCATTCCGGAAAAGATGGGACTATAATAGCAAATTCCGGATTTCTTAACGGCATGCCTTATAAAAAGGCACTAAAGGCAGCGATTGAAGAGCTGGAAAAGATCGGTTTAGGAAAAGGAAAGATCAATTATAGGTTGAGAGATGCCGTTTTCTCCCGTCAGCGATATTGGGGAGAGCCATTCCCTGTGTACTATGTCAACGGAATGCCGCAGATGATTGACGAAAAGTATTTGCCAATTCGCCTTCCGGAAGTTGAAAAATACCTTCCGACAGAAACCGGAGAACCGCCATTAGGAAATTCTTCTAAATGGGCCTGGGATAGGAAAAAAAATAAAGTGGTTGAAAATGAGAAGATCGACCATGAATCTGTTTTTCCGCTGGAACTCAATACAATGCCAGGATGGGCAGGAAGTAGCTGGTACCTTTTCAGGTATATGGATCCACTTAATGAGGAGCGGTTTGTTTCTCCGGAAGCACAACAATACTGGGAAAATGTAGATTTATATATCGGCGGAAGCGAACATGCCACAGGGCATTTATTATATTCCCGATTCTGGACAAAACTGTTAAAGGACAGAGGTTTTCTAAGTGTTGAAGAGCCTTTTAAGAAGTTGATCAACCAGGGGATGATTTTAGGGCAGAGCGCTTTTGTTTACAGATTGGAAGGAGAGAATACCTTTGTTTCAAAAAATCTCACCGAAGGGAGAAAAGTACAACCAATTCATGCTGATGTTTCCTTGGTTAATTTTTCAGACGAACTGGATATCAAAGGCTTCAAAAAATGGCGTCCGGAATTTAAAAACGCAGAATTTATTACAGAGGAAGACGGGACATATGTAGTTGGTAGAGAAGTCGAAAAAATGTCTAAGTCCAAATACAATGTGGTCAACCCAGATGATATTTGCGAAGATTATGGGGCAGATACTTTAAGGATGTATGAAATGTTCCTTGGCCCCTTGGAACAGGCGAAGCCCTGGAACACCGCCGGGATCACAGGGGTACATAACTTCCTGAAAAAATTTTGGAAGCTATACCATTCCTCAGCATCCAGGGAAGAGGAAAAATTTTCTGTTTCAGAAGAAAAAGCTTCAGCCGATTCTTTGAAAACATTACATAAAACCATCAAAAAAGTTACTGAAGATATAGAGACTTTCAGCTTTAATACTTCGGTTTCAACATTTATGATTTGTGTGAATGAACTCTCGGCTCAGAAATGCAATCAACGGGAGGTTTTAGAGCCTCTGGCAGTACTTATTGCACCTTATGCTCCACATATAGCTGAAGAGCTGTGGAAGAGACTGGGCCAAAATGAATCTGTGACTACGGCAACTTATCCTGTTTACGAAGAAAAATTTCTGGTGGAGAGTACCAAGGAATATCCTATTTCGTTCAATGGGAAGATGAGGTTTACTATGGAACTTCCGTTAGATTTGTCTAAAGATGAAATTCAGGAGGCTGTTATGAACGATGATCGAACAAACAATCAACTTTCGGGATCAACCCCTAAAAAAATTATAGTGGTGCCTGGTAAAATTGTAAATATTGTAATTTAGACCCATAAAATTTACGGGTATGAATGGGGTAATTGTTAAAACTAGCAACGATTACCCCATTTATTATTCTAATTAATTTACTTTAAGAACTAAAATATTCAGTTTATGAAAGTAGGAGTTCCTAAAGAAATTAAAAACAACGAGAGTCGGGTGGGAATGACACCTGCCGGTGTGCTCGAACTTACGAAAAAAGGTCATACCGTCTTCGTACAAACCACTGCGGGAGAAGGCAGCGGATTTAAAGATGAAGATTATGAAATGGCCGGCGCCGCCATTCTTCCTTCCATGGAGGAAGTCTATGCAGCCGGTGAAATGATCGTCAAGGTAAAAGAACCTATTCCGGAAGAATATCCACTCATCAGAGAAGATCAGGTGGTGTTTACTTATTTCCACTTTGCTTCAGACCAGAAGCTCACCAAAGCGATGATTGAGAGTAAATCTGTTTGCATTGCATACGAAACGGTTCAGAATGCATCAGGGATGTTACCGTTGCTCACTCCAATGTCCGAGGTTGCTGGTCGAATGGCGATTCAGCAGGGAGCAAGATATCTTGAAAAACCTGTAAAGGGAAAGGGTATTTTACTTGGAGGAGTTCCGGGAGTTGCCCCAGGGAAAGTATTGGTTTTAGGTGCAGGAACAGTGGGCATACAGGCTGCAAAAATGGCAGCCGGGCTGGGAGCTCATGTCACTATTCTGGATGTTAATATGGATCGGCTCAGGTATGTCAACGACATTATGCCTAGCCACGTAGTTACCGAATTTTCCAATGAATATAATATAAGGAGACATATCAAGACGCACGACCTTATTGTAGGAGGAGTTTTAATCGCCGGGGCGAAAGCACCTAAACTCATTACGCGAGATATGCTAAAGGAAATGCAGGCGGGGACAGTGCTTGTAGATGTAGCGGTAGATCAAGGGGGGTGCATTGAAACCACCAGGCCAACCACGCACCAGGATCCTATATACATTATTGAAGATGTGGTTCATTATTGTGTGGCAAATATGCCGGGAGCGGTGCCGCATACTTCTACCGTTGCCCTTACCAACGTAACGTTGCCCTATGTGCTTAAATTGGTAGACATGGGGTGGGAGAAAGCATGTGAGAAGGACGTTGCGTTAAGGAAAGGCTTAAATATTATTAAAGGAAAAATTGTTTATCTACCTATAGCAGAAGCCTTTGGATGGGAAGAAGCCATTAGTTAAATATCTTATTACCGGGATGTCATATTTCATTAATTTGGCTGGATTTTTGTTTATACATTTGTAACTAAATCTTTAAAAATTATGATGGGATATTATATTATTGCCGGGCTTATTTTTGTAGTGAGCCTCTATGTGAGCAATAAACTAAAGAGTAAATTTAAACATTACTCTAAGGTGCATCTTCAAAACGGGATGAGCGGTAAAGAAATCGCAGAAAAGATGCTACGTGACAACGGAATTAATGATGTAAAGGTTATTTCCACTCCTGGGATGCTTACAGATCATTATAATCCCGCCAAGAAAACAGTAAATTTAAGTGAGTCTGTATATACACAAAGGAACGCTGCTGCGGCTGCAGTAGCGGCACATGAATGTGGACATGCCATTCAGCATGCAAATGCTTACAGCTGGTTACAAATGCGTAGTCAGTTAGTTCCTGTGGTTAGTGTAGCTTCACGTTTTTCACAATGGGCGATCATGGGAGGATTAATATTAATGACCATGGTTTCTGTTGGAATTGGGCAAACTGTATTATTGGTAGGAATCATCCTTTATGGAATGGGAACGCTTTTTAGCTTTGTAACCCTTCCGGTAGAGTACGATGCAAGTAAACGTGCGTTGGTGTGGCTGGAGACTGGAAACATGCTGAATTCACAGGAACATGCAGCTGCGGAAGATTCCCTTAAATGGGCTGCCCGTACCTATGTAGTTGCTGCCGTGGGTTCACTGGCAACCTTACTTTACTTTATTAGTATTTATCTGGGGCGAGATTAATTCTCATTCTTTATTATAATACAAAAGGACGCCACCGGCGTCCTTTTTATTTTTGTAATAAGGATGATCTTAAATATCCTTTACTCTCTCATCTATCAATTTCAATGCAATGCCATCGGTCCCCATTAGATCAAAAAGCTCAAGAACCCTACGCATTTTCTGTTCTTCTTCCATTTGTTCATTGATGAACCATTGCAGGAAGTATTCCGAAGAAAGGTCCTGAACCTTTCTGGCTTTGAACACAATACTATGGATGGATTTGGTAATTTCAATTTCCTGATCCAAAGCCGCTTCAAAGATCTCCTGAAGGGAATTAAATTCGTGCATCACACTTTTTACTTCCGGAGAATAGGCCGTACCACCATTGTCGTTGATAAATTTGAAGATCTTAAGCATGTGCTCGCGTTCTTCTTCAGATTGTTTGTAGAAAAATTCGGCGCTGTAATTAAGACCATTCTGGTCGCACCAGGAAGCCATAGCTAGATAGGCCGATGAGGAATGCGCTTCTTTTTTGATCTGCTGATTTAACAGATCCATGATATCTACATTAATACTTATTTTTTGTCTTACTAGATCTTTCATAATGCTACTTTTGTTTAAAAGTAATGAAAAATAGGGTCTTATCCTTCCGGAGAGTCCAATTTAGAAGCAGTCTAATCCTGAGTAACGGTTTTAGATAGTCTGCGCGACCAGAGCATGTAACTCCAGCATTCCAAAAGTAGATTTGATAAGCTGCTTGAGATCAATTACCTGGAGTGTGTCTAAAATTAAGATATGTTCCCTGTTGCACAAGGTAAGGATCTCTATTCCGTGAGAATTCGAGTTGCTGTCAAAGTGAGCATTCAAATCGATGGAATTCACCTTTTGCCGAAGCGCTAATAGCTGACAAAAACTCAGCTTTACAGGCTTGTCCCCGAAGTCAACAAAGAAGCACCTCTTGTTGTCACACTGGTACGAGGAATAGTAATATGATTTATAGAGTAGGTTCATTTACAGGGCAAAAATAATCTTATTTAGACTTATTCCAAAGAAAAATTCATAATGTTGTGCTGCAAATCAAATTTTTCTGAAACTATAAAAAAGTTTAATTCTTTTCTGAAGTATGGCGGACACTAATTACCAACCACTCCAAAAGGATTATAGCCTAGATATTCTTTCTCCTCTTCCCTAAAATGGATTCCGTTTTCTTCAAGCTCTTTGAGGATTGGACCATAAACTTCCTTATTTATGGGAAGCTGAACCCCTGGTGTAGAAATGGTGCCATTAAGGATCTTTAAAGCAGCAATTCCTACAGGAAGCCCTACCGTTCTGGCCATGGCTGTTTCGTTTTGATTTTTACCTATATTCACCATAGTTGCATCAATCTGCTTCCTTTCCCCGTTCATTTCATAGCCGAATTTATGATACATCACGATCATGTCTTTATCGTCTTCTGCCAGTGTCCATTTTTCCATTAATATCTTCTGAAGGATTTGTGCAGGAGTTGCATTTTCCAATTCCACTTTCTTATGGTCGTTAAAAAGATCAAGTTCCAGTAGTTTTTCCCACATAATATCATCCTGATCAATTTTCAGGTTATGACGGAATTTCAATTCTACAGAATCTGTTGGGGAATAGGGGAGGAAGGAATTAACAAAATCCCTGTAACTCATTTCTGCGGAATTTTCCATGGTATAACTATCATCGGTCATTCCTAATTGTACAAACATATTCCAGGCTTTACTGAAACCTACCCGTCTGATGGTTCCGCGGTATAGGGTTAAAACATCCTCAAGCTGATAAATGCTTTTGTACTTGAGGGAATTCCGGTTAGCATAAACTTCAAATTTTCCGTAATCGGGAATTTCTAAAAATTCTGTTCTTCGGAATAATCTGTTGTACGGAATATACTTGAATTTCCCTTCCTGAAGAAATTTAGCTACACCGCCCTGGCCGGCCACCACAACATTCCTTGGGTTCCAGGTGAATTTGTAGTTCCATAGGTTGGTATCACTTTCCGGAGCAACAAGTCCGCCGGTAAAAGATTCAAAAAGTAGTAATTTTCCGCCGTTGTCCCTTATGCGGTCAATAACATGCATGGCACTCATGTGATCAATTCCGGGATCCACGCCAATCTCATTCATAAAGACAAGTCCTTTCTCCTTCACTTCCTCATCCAGCATAGCCATTTCCTCACTTATGTAGGAGGCCGTCACCATATTTTTTCCAAACCTCAAACAATCTTTGGCAACTTCAATATGAAATCGCGCCGGAAGCATGGAGATAACAAGATCTGCTGACTTTACCGCATGCTCTCTCTCTTCCTGTTTGAATATATCTAAATAAATTGCTTTTGAATGAGAATGATTTCCGGCTACTTTTTCTGCATTTTCCCTGATGAGGTCTCCAATGGTAATAAATAAGTTTTCAGATTCTGCTTTTTTCAGAAGGTAATTAATGAGAACTCCGGTAGATTTTCCTGCACCAACGATAAGAATATTTCGCATAAGCAATAACTTGTTTTAATTTTGTAGAGAAATTCGTTTTAACGAATGTACTTAATTGTTCTCATCTTAAAAAATAAACCATGAAGAAGGAGGTTTTGATCACCGGCGTTATTTTCGGACTTATCGCTATAATTTTAGGAGCTTTTGCTGCACATGGGTTAAAGCCTCACCTCACCCCCGACCAAAGGATCACTTTTGAGACCGGAGTTAAGTATCAGATGTACAGCGGTTTATTTTTATTATTCCTGGGGATTGTCAACGGCATTTCAGAAAGAGTAAAAAAAATTTGTTTTTATTTAACACTTTTTGGGGTCATACTTTTTTCCGGTTCCATATTTCTTTTGGCAACAAATTCCCTCACTTCATTTGATTTCACTGTAATTGCTTTAATCACACCTTTGGGAGGGACTTTAATGATTGCTGCCTGGATAGTGTTACTGGTTTCTTTTTTTAAGTTAAAAAAGAAATAAAACAACCTTGCATCTCCTATTATCATTCGGAGTTTTCTACATTTGTTGACGTAATATAAACACACAACCTTATATTTTATGTTGGCAAACACACAAATTACGAAAACGATTGCGCTAGAAAAGTATGGAATTAGGAATGCCACGGCTCATTATCAATTGTCTCCTGAAGAACTTCAGGAAGCTACGATAGAAAAGGGGCAGGGAGTAGAAACCAAGTCGGGAGCTTTGGCTGTTAATACAGGTGAATTCACCGGCCGTAGCCCGAAAGACAGATTCATTGTGAAAGATGAAATTACTCAGGATGATGTTTGGTGGAGTGACATCAACATTCCTTTTGACGCAGGGAAATTTGATGCTCTCTATGAGAAAGTAACCGATTATCTTTCTGAAAAAGAAATATACGTAAGGGATTCTTTTGCAGGAGCAGATGAGAAATACAGAATGAACATACGAGTGATCAATGAATATCCATGGTCCAATATGTTCGCCTACAATATGTTTTTGCGTCCGGAAAAGGAAGAACTGGAAACATTTAAAGAAGAATGGCTTGTGGTCAATGCACCCGGATTTGAAGCAGACCCGGAAGTAGACGGGACCCGGCAACATAATTTCGCTATTCTCAATTTCAAGAAAAAAATAGCGCTGATTGGTGGAACGGGTTATACGGGAGAGATTAAAAAGGGGATCTTTTCTGCCCTTAATTTCATTCTTCCAACCCAAAAAGATACCTTACCCATGCATTGTTCCGCAAACGTTGGAGATGATGATGACACGGCAATTTTCTTCGGATTATCGGGTACTGGTAAAACCACTCTTTCTGCAGATCCAAGCCGTAAATTAATTGGGGATGATGAGCATGGATGGACCAGGGAAAACAAAGTCTTCAACTTTGAAGGTGGCTGCTACGCCAAAGTTATAAACCTTACAGAAGAAAATGAGCCGGATATATACCGGGCTATAAGACCCGGCGCTATCCTCGAAAATGTAATTCTTGATGAAAAAGGAGATGTGGATTTTGGAGATACTTCTATTACACCAAATACACGGGTAAGCTATCCCATTCATCATATTGATAATATTAGAAACCCTTCTGTTGGGGAAAATCCAAAGAATATCTTTTTCCTTACCGCAGATGCTTTCGGCGTTTTGCCTCCAATAAGTAAACTTACTCCGGGCCAGGCAGCTTATCATTTTATAAGTGGTTATACAGCCAAAGTAGCCGGAACAGAAGCCGGAATTGATGAGCCGGTTCCAAGTTTTTCAGCTTGTTTTGGAGCGCCTTTCATGCCTTTGCATCCTACCAGGTATGCCGAAATGCTTAGTGAGAAAATGAAAGAAAGTAATGTAAATGTGTGGCTGGTAAATACTGGCTGGACAGGTGGTCCATACGGGGTAGGCTCAAGAATGAAATTAAAATACACCCGGGCTATGATCAATTCTGCTTTAAGAGGGGATCTTGAAGAGGTGTCTTTTGAGCAGCATCCGGTTTTTGGACTTGCTATGCCAACCGAATGTAAAAACGTACCTTCCGAAGTGCTTAATCCCAGGTCGACCTGGCAAGACAGGAAAGCATATGATAAGAAAGCCCATACCCTGGCAAAATCCTTTAATGACAACTTCAGAAAGTATGAAAAAATGGCTAATGAAGAAATTCTGTCCGGAGGACCAAAAATCTAAACCTTAAGGCTACGAATTAAAACAAAAAATCCCGCAATCGCGGGATTTTTTGTTTTATATACTTTCGGAATTAAGGATGTTTTTTGTTCATTTCCTTAATGTACTTTTCAAGAGCCATAGTCATGGAAGGAGTCTCGGGTGTAGGTGCCTGGATGTTCACGGTTAATCCGTGTTCTTTAGCAGCTTTTACCGTGGTGTTCCCGAAAACAGCAATCCGTGTGTTCTTTTGTTCAAAATCCGGGAAGTTTTCAAACAGTGATTTGATTCCGCTGGGGCTAAAAAATACCAAAACATCATAAAATACTTCTCTCAAATGTGAAAGATCACTTACTACAGTTCGATAGAATGTTGCCTTCTTCCAGTCCACTCCCAGTTTATTCAATGTCTTTGGAACATCTGGCTTCAGCATATCTGAAGAAGGGAGTAGGAATTTTTCGTTTTTGTACTTTTTTATAAGTGGAGAAAGCTCAGCAAAATTACGTTTTCCAACGTAGATCTTACGTTTTCTGTACACAACGTATTTTTGAAGATAGTATGCTACGGCTTCACTTTGGCAAAAATATTTTAAAGTATCGGGTACTTTAAAACGCATTTCTTCAGCTATTCTGAAGAAATGATCAACAGAATTTCTGCTGGTTAAAATAATGGCAGTGTAATTGGCAAGGTCAATTTTTTGTTGTCTCACATCTTTGGATGAAACCCCTTCTACGTGAATAAAAGGTATAAAATCGATTTTAACTTTTTGTTTTTCCTCAAGTTCAAAATAGGGGGAATTTTCAACCTTAGGTTCTGGCTGAGAAACCAAAATTGTCTTCACTTTCATAAACGTTTTCTTTTTACAACCTTACCTATTTGTAATTAGCTTATACAAAATATAATACGGTCCAATTTCGAGAGCGCAAAGATACAAAATAAAATAAAACGAATGCTTCATTATCTGCTGCTGATTTTTTCGAAATATTCCGAATAGGGTAATGATGTTGATGAGTAAAATGATTCCGAGGCAGATATAAATCGCTAAGGCACCGGGCTCCCACACATAAATGAATAGTATATTCACCGGAAGCAGGACTAAAGTAATGAAATTGCGGTAACTGAGTTTGTAGAACAAATAATAGTTAATCTCCTTATCAAAGGAAATAATATTAGCCAGGATCTTTTCAAAAGAGAATTTTAAAAGCACAAAGGCTCCGTAAGCGGTAGCAATTCTTATGAAAAGAATTTTTGGCCGTGGAATTTCGCTAGTTACAAATGTTTTATAGAATATATAAATGAATAATGAAATCGAGATCACGTTTACTGCAAAAAGCAGCACATTAAAAGGATGGAAAATTTTAGATTCTTTGCCCTGCAATAGTAAATATTTATTGGTAGCAAAAAGCATTGCAAAGTCTGCAAATCTATGAGGGAATGTATATTTAGCAGCTACAAGCAACAGGAGGGCGGCCATAAGCAGTATGGTTATCCAGTCTTGTGAAACCGTGAATCTTTCTATAATCTCCAACCTCAGTATTTTTTCTACAAAGGTAAAATTTAAACGATGAAAAGAACCTCTAAAAATAAAATGTAGACATTAAAAATAGTTACATTTGCGCAAAAGATATTGTATGCCAGATGGGATTGTAATAATACCCACCTACAACGAAAATGAAAACATTGAACGATTAATCAGGAATGTGTTTTCTCTGCAACGCAATTTTCATATTTTAGTAGTAGATGACGGTTCTCCTGATGGGACTGCTACCACGGTAAAATTGCTGCAAAAAGAGTTTGGGGATCAGCTTTTTTTACAGGAAAGAAAGGAAAAATCGGGATTGGGTACTGCTTATATCTTCGGTTTTAAGTGGGTACTGCCACGAGGATATGAATATATCTTCCAGATGGATGCCGATTTCTCTCATAACCCCAACGATCTTATTAGACTCTACAATGCCTGCAAGAAGAAGCAGGCCGATGTGGCTATTGGATCCCGGTATAAAACCGGTGTGAATGTTGTAAACTGGCCTATGAGCAGGGTTTTGTTGTCATGGTTGGCTTCAAGGTACGTAAGATTAATTACGGCAATGCCAATTTATGATACTACAGCGGGTTTTGTTTGTTATAGAAGAAAGGTGTTGGAAAGAATACATCTTGATAAAATACAGTTTATTGGGTATGCTTTTCAAATTGAAATGAAATTTAAGGCTTACTTATTGAAAATGAGAATAGTGGAAGTGCCGGTGATCTTTACAGATAGGACACGTGGAACTTCTAAAATGAGTGGCTCTATTATTTGGGAAGCTGTTTTTGGAGTGGTAAAAATGAAGTTTAAAAGTCTGTTTAATAAGATGAGTATATAATGAAGAAGGTACTGATAAAAAATGCGCGCATAGTAAACGAAGGAACCATAAAAGAGGGGGATATTTTTATAGAAGATGGTGTGATTACTGAAATTGCCGATAGCATAAGTGCCAAATCACCCGATTTAAAAATTTTTGATGCAGAGGGGAATTATGTGCTGCCGGGCCTTATTGATGATCAGGTGCATTTCAGAGAACCAGGGCTTACTCATAAGGAGACGATAGAAACCGGATCTAAAGCTGCAGTTGCTGGAGGAATTACTTCCTTTATCGAAATGCCCAATACGCAGCCACAAACCACCACAATAGAATTACTCGAAGAAAAATTTAAACTTGCGGAAGAATCTTCCTATGCTAATTATTCCTTCATGTTTGGAGGTACCAATGACAATTTGGAGGAGATCAAAAAAATTGATCCTAAAACTACTGCTGCTTTAAAGTTGTTTCTTGGTTCATCGACAGGAAATATGCTGGTGGATGATGAAAAGGTGCTTGAAAGGATATTTACGGAGTCTCCATTATTAATTGCGGCTCATTGTGAAGACGAAGAAACCATTCAAAAAAACCTGGCAGAATGCATAGAGCGTTATGGGGATGATATTCCCATTGAACTGCATCCAAAAATAAGAAGTGAAGAAGCCTGCTACATTTCTTCTTCAAAAGCTGTGGCCCTGGCAAAAAAGACAGGTGCAAGACTGCATGTTTTCCATGTATCTACGGCAAAAGAATTAAAACTTTTTGATAACAAAAGGCCTTTAAAAGATAAGAAAATTACGGCAGAGGTATGTATCCATCACCTCTGGTTTAACGATCAGGATTATGCAAAGAAGGGGACTTTCATAAAATGGAATCCTGCTGTTAAAACTAAAAAAGATCAGGAGGCTCTGTTAAAAGGACTTCTGGAAGATAAAATTGATGTGATCGCGACAGATCATGCTCCGCATACGAAGGAGGAGAAGAAAAATGTATACACCAAAGCTCCAAGTGGTGGACCATTGGTGCAACATGCACTACCTGCACTGTTGCAAATGTATCATCAGGAAAAGATCACTTTAGAGAAGATCGTGGAGAAAATGTGCCACAATCCTGCTATTTTATTTCAGATAGAGAAACGTGGATTTATCAGGGAAGGATATAAAGCAGATCTTGTGATCGTGGACCTAAATGCCCCATGGGCAGTGCAGCCAAACAATACTATTTATAAATGTGGCTGGTCTCCTTTTGAAGGTACTACTTTTAAATCTAGAGTGACTCATACCTTTGTGAACGGAAATCTAGTCTATAAGAACTTCCAGTTCAACGGATTTCAGCAAGCAGAAAGGCTTACGTTTGACAGATAATATGAAATATTTTTCCTTCATAGTACTTTGTTTGTTTCTGGTGGTTTCCTGCCAGGATGTGCAGCGATCAGAAAAACCGGAAAATCTTATTCCTGAAGACAAAATGGTAAATGTTCTTACCGAAATGTCGCTGTTGCAGGGTGCCCGTAGTTACAGCAAACAGGAACTGGAAAAGAGGGGTATAAAACCCGATGAGTACCTGTGGGAAAAATTTGATATTGACAGTGCAAGATTTGCCAGCAGTAATAATTACTATTCTGAAAATTACGTGGTGTACCAGAGGATCTATGAAAAAGTGAAAGACAGTCTGGAAACTTTAAAGTTGCATTTTGACAGCATCAGGGAACTGGAGGAGGAAGAAAGAGATTCCATAATAAAGGCTAAACGAGCCAGAGGAGATACGATCATTGAAGAAGAGCAGCAACATCGCCGGCCACTGGATTCCATAATCCCCGATACTTTTACCAGATCACTGCCCGAAGTACCGAGGCGACAGGAAATCAGGCGGGATTCTTTCTAAAAATTTTTCCTGTCCGTTCAATTACCTGCTCTATACTCTCAAACCGGAAATTCAGTTGTTCCTTAATTTTTTCATTGGAATAGAATGTTTCTTCAAACAAACTTTTTACAGATTGACGTGTAAGTTGCCTTTTCCTCCCAAGGAAACTCAGGGATTTTTCAGATATCCATCCAAAGAAAACCATCCAGGGCTTTAATTTTCTGGTGGGTGCAGGTTTATCCAGAGATCTTGCAGTCATGTTGATGACTTCCTGGAAAGAAAGATTTTCCGATACCATGATAAATTCTTCGTTTACTATGGAAGATTCCATTAGTTGTCGCATGCCTTTTATTACGTCGTACACACCTATAAATCCGGTGACTTTCGGAAAATGATATTTTAATCCCGAATTTACTTTTTTAAACAGTTCGCCGCTGCCCGAATTCCAGAAGCCGGGTCCAATAATCACTCCAGGGTTGACGATCACTACCGGCACTCCCTCCTGACTTGCCCGCCATACTTCTATCTCGGCCCCGTATTTCGTGATCGCGTACATACTGTGATCTTCTTCCTTGTTCCAGGTGGAGGTCTCTGAGATCTCAGTTTTACCGGGTTTTTTATCGAAGGTTGCTATGGAGCTAACATAACATAGCTTGTGAATCTTATTCTTTATGCAGAAATTGACTATGTTGGCAGTGCCTTCAATATTTGTTTTCCGGAGTTTTTGATTTGCAGAAGGATCAAACGTAACAAAAGCGGCACAATGATAAACCCGGTGGATTCCTGAAAATGCCTTTTCAAGCGCAGGAATATCGTTTAGGTCTGCTGCCACCCATTCAATCTCCTCAAAGAATTTCCCGGCTTCCTCTTTTGAATGTTCAAAAGAAAAAACATTTTTTACAGCCTGTAAATCGCTGCTTTTTCTATGAATAGCCCGCACCTTTTCGCCCGATTTTACCAAATCGAGGAGTAAATGTGAACCTACCAAACCTGTGCCTCCGGTAACTAAAATCATCTGGTAAATATAGCTAAATCCACTTAGGAAAAATGCAGCTTTATGGTATCTTTACAGCTGTTTTTTTACACAAATAAAGTATTATGGATAAAAATTTTGTAGAAGAAATCACCTGGAGGGGAATGTTGAACGATGTAATGCCCGGCACCGAGGAGCACTTGCAGGAAGGCCATAGATCTGCCTATGTTGGTATTGATCCCACGGCAGATTCTCTTCATATAGGCCATTTGGTTGGAGTAATGATGCTTCGGCATTTTCAATTATGCGGGCATAAACCAGTAGCCCTGGTTGGAGGTGCAACCGGCATGATTGGCGATCCTTCAGGAAAATCTAACGAAAGAAATTTGCTGGATGAAGCTACTTTGCTCCATAACCAGAATGCATTAAAAGCCCAGCTTTCCAAATTTCTGGATTTTGAAAGCGATGCTCAAAATGCTGCAGTTTTAGTGAATAACTATGACTGGATGAAAAATTTCTCTTTTCTTGATTTTATCAGGGATGTTGGAAAACACATTACCGTCAATTATATGATGTCAAAGGATTCTGTAAAGAAGCGGTTGTCGTCTGATGCTTCTGAAGGAATGTCTTTTACAGAGTTCACGTATCAGCTGGTGCAGGGGTATGATTTTCTCTATTTGTACAGAAATCAGAATTGCACCCTCCAAATGGGCGGTAGTGACCAGTGGGGGAATATCACCACCGGAACTGAATTAATCAGAAGAATAGGGGACGGAAAAGGCTATGGGCTTACATGCCCGTTGATCACCAAAGCCGACGGAACCAAATTCGGAAAAACTGAATCGGGAAATATCTGGCTCGACCCTGACCGCACTTCTCCTTATAAATTCTACCAGTACTGGCTGAACACCAGTGATGAGGATGCCGAAAGATTTATCAAGATTTTCACCTTTTTGCCTAAGGAAGAAATCGAAAATTTAGTGGCGCAGCATAAAGAAGCTCCGCATTTACGTCAGCTTCAGAAGACACTGGCAGAAGAAATCACGGTGATGGTTCATTCTCGTGAAGATTTTGATAATGCAGTAAAAGCTTCGGAAGTTTTATTTGGAAAAAGTACAGCAGAGGATCTGAAAAATCTTAACGAAGGCACCTTTCTGGATGTATTCGAAGGAGTGCCGCAGGCAGAAGTAGAACGATCTGAAATTGAAGCAGGAATGGATATGATCGCAGCACTTTCGGCAAAGACCGATTTTCTAAAATCTAACGGAGAGGCAAGGAGAGCTTTAAAAGAAAATTCTGTTTCAATCAACAAAGAGAAAGTAACCGAAGATTACCAGATCACCACGAAAGATCTTTTGAATAACAAATATGTAATCATTAATAAAGGTAAAAGAAATACCTATATTATAAGAGTGGTTTAATTTAAAAAACCCCCTTGCGACCGGGAGGTGCTAAGGGGGTTTCTAACTAACCAACCAATTATGAAATACATAATCTAACCGAAACTTAAGTCGGTTATTAAAGAATTACCTTACAGGGAATTACAAAAATTTTTTATTTTTTTCCGGAATTCTAAATTCTCTGGGAAGCAGCTAAAATGCTGGATTTGAATCTTGGAGGAAATAAAATTATAAGACCATTAGGTTGCAGCCACGAATATCGCTGTTGTCAAATCTTCCCAAAATCTCCATTTTTCCATCTTCAGATTCTTTTCCCAAATCCTGAGTTGCAATAAAGGAACAGGAATTGATATTGGCCAGATCTATAATATTGAGTCCACCGGTTTTTCCCTTTGGAAGTATCTGCAGTGCATCTTCAGGATCACGCACCAGTATCTTCATCCACGGCGGACAATCAAAAACTCCGTCGCCCCGGGAATAAGCCTGGGAAAGAAGTTCGGTCATTCCATACTCACTGTGGATTTTCTTCACACCAAACCCATCGCTTAACACCTGATGTAACTCTTTTCTAATCATTTCTTTCCTTCGGCCTTTCATTCCTCCTGTTTCCATGACCACAGTTTTTCTCAGGTGGAAGGGGTGTTTTTCCACAAGATCCAGGAGTGCAAAGGAAACACCTATTAACAATACCTTATGTCCTTTTTCATCCAGTTGGATCAATTTTTTCCTTAGAGCCTCCAAATCATTGAGATAGAATCCGCTATGGGGATTTTTGCTATTTTCTATGAGATCCTGAACCATATATATTAAAGAAGAGCCTTCTCTTTCGAGGTAGGAGGGGAGCAAAGCCAGGACAGCAAATTCTTCAATATTTCCGTAGAAAGTATTAAATCCTTTTCTAAAGCTTTTTCGATAAATTTCCAGGTTTGTAACCGGGTGTTTACTTGTTTGGCTGCCGGTGGTTCCGCTGCTGGTAAAGGTAATTTCTACAGGATCTTCAGAAGAAATAATCTGCTGATTTTTAAAAAATTCAATGGGTAAAAACGGAATCTCTTCCAGAGATGTCACCAGCTCGGGATCTTTATTAAGTAACCTGCAGAACTGCCGGTAGGTCTTGTTGTTCACATACTGAAATTGGAAAACCTCCAGTGCCATTTTCAGGAACTCTTCAGGCCCCGAAATGGAAAAAATTTTGTTTTTATCTTGCATTGAAGTAGGAATGGAAAACAAAGGTAGAAAAAGTTGGAGGATAGCTTATTTTCTAAAATAAAATGATTTCAGAAAAAGACAAAAAATTAGCGGCAAAAGCCGCTTTCTCTTTATCGAATCACCAGCTTTCGCGTGGCTGAATTTTTTCCTTCTTTTATTTTCAGGATGTAAATACCTGATTCAAGTGACGATATATTAAGTTCGGTTCCCGAAAGACTGGTAGACAGAACAGGTTTTCCAAGAACATTAAAGATCTCAATCCTTTTGGTTTGATTTGTTTTGGTCGTAATATACACTTTTTCGCCGGTGGCGGGATTGGGGTAAATGGAAAGCTGCTCAATGGTTGCTTCACTGGGCTTATTTTCATTAGATACCTGAGCATTAGCCGATTCCGGAAGGAACGACAGGCTAATAGATAATAAGAGACACAAGTAGAGTTGTTTCATTTTCAGTTATCTGGATTAACAAAGTTAAACAAATAATTCAAAAACCAGACCAAAAGAAATATACTTAAAAGTTAAAAATGTATTTATTGTATCGAATATGTTAAAAATAAAGGCTGCCTATAATGGCAGCCTTTGTTCTGAAAATCTGAATAATTTGAAGTTGGGCTAATTGGTGTTATTATAGGTTTTCACTCACCCATCCAAACATCTCTTCATCTACAGTTGCATCAGCATCGTATGCAGCGTCTAAATCGGCATCTGCTCCTTCGATTTGGATTCCTGAAAGATCTGTTCTTCCGTCTTCAGTAATGTCAATGTTAGTGTCATATCCTGAAAGGGAAAGACCGGTAATTGTGGCTCCAGATTGTGCCTTAAATTGAAGTGCAGTTCCACCTGTAGTTGATACAGCTGTGAAATTCGTGATAGTTGGATTACCGTTAATTTTATCAGCTTCAATAGCAGTAGAGAAGTTTTCGATAGTGTGGTTTACATAGGTGTTGGTAATACTTCCGTCCCAACCTTCGGTCCAGTCAACTGCATCATCTTCATTATTCTCAAGGTAAATGTTAGTTGCAGATACAGAACCTCCGAAGAATTCCACTCCGTCATCTGCTCCGTTTAAGATAGCAATATTTTCGATGGTTGTTCCAGACCCTACTCCGTAAAGGGTAAGTCCGTTGTACTGTGATTCCGCATTGATTTGGGCTCCTGCATCAGAAAGGATTAGATACTGAATAGAACCTGAATTATCTTCGGGATCTTCCCCACCATAGATGATTCCACCTACTTCAGCAGTAGCACCAGCTCCGGCGGTTGAAACTGCATTTCCTGCAATTACAAGACCTCCCCAGCTTCCTGGCTCTCCAGAAGTTGAATTCATTACTACAGGATTATCTTCGGTTCCCTGAATATCTATCATTGCTCCTCTTTGTACTACAATGTAAACCTCAGTAGCTTCTGTATCTTCATCCTCAGTTCTTGCAGTGATCATTACTCCTTCCGGAATTGTAAGGGTTGCGCCCTCTTCAACAGAAACAATTCCATTGATAACATATTGTGCGTCTGCTTCAAGGGAATAATCTGCCTCAATTGTTCCTGGAAGTACAGAAACTTTCCCTCTGTTGCTTACCCAGTCGAACATAGCGGCATCTACTGTTGGAGTTGCGGTATAATCCTTGTTTGGATCTGCATTTTCACCTTCTATTTGAATGCCAGAAAGATCCTCTCTACCGGCTTCTGTAATGTCTAAGGCGGTATCATATCCTGAAAGAGAAAGCCCGGTGATAGTTGCACCACTTTGTGCTTTAAATTGTAGAGCAGTACCACCTGTAGTGGAAACAGCAGTGAAATTTTCAATAGTGGGGTTACCGTTCACTTTATCAGCTTCAATAGCAGTAGAGAAATTCTCGATAGTGTGCAGTACGTATACATTGCTTACGGTTCCATTCCATCCTTCGGTCCAGTCTACAGCATCGTCTTCGTTATTTTCAAGGTAGATGTTTGTTGCAGAAACTGTTCCTCCAAAGAATTCTACCCCGTCATCAGCTCCATTTAAAAGCGCGATGTTTTGGATGGTAGTTCCGGAACCTACTCCGTATAAAGACAAACCATTAAACTGTGAATCAGCATTGATTTGTGCTCCTGCATCAGAAAGTACTAAGTAATTAATAGAACCTGAATCATCTGAAGCATCATCACCACTGTAAACAATTCCACCGACTTCGGCAGTTGCATCTACACCAGCGGTGGAAGGAGCATTACCAGCAATGATAAGTCCACCCCAACTACCGGCTTCACCGCTTGCTGCCGACATTACTACCGGAGCTGAAGCTGTTCCCTGGATATCGATCATTCCACCTTTTTGAACCACGATGTAAACACCGGTTGCAGGATTATCATCAGCATCAGTATCAGCTACAATCTGAGTTCCTGCAGGGATAGTAAGGGTAGCACCATCTTCTACAGAATAAACCCCGGTAAGGGAATAAGTTTCATTAGCATCTAACGTGCGGTCTTCTTCAAGATTTCCAACCAAGTCAGTTTCTTCTCCCGGTTCAACCGGTCCAACAGGATTGTCATCATCATCGCTACAGCTCGTAGCTACTAAGCTTAATAAGGCGAAGAGCATTAGATAAATTGTTTTTGGATTTTTCATGTCTTAATAGTTTAGTTTAGAAATTCAGTATTTATGGTTAAAATTTTCAATTTTTAAAAGGTGTAATTTATCCCAAGACTCAATACAGCACCCCGGGTGTAAGATCTAACTGTTTGAGTGTTTTCCACTCCTGTTGAACTTGGTCTAATATTTTGAATTCTTTCAATTTCAGGGTTCAGCAGGTTTTGGCCGCGAAATTGTAATCCCCAATGCGCGCCGAAATCCTGACTCATAATAACATCAAGGGTAACGAAACCTTTTTCAATGATTTCATCGTTGTAGAATACCTCAGTTTGAGTTTGTACTTCAGGAGCACCAAGGGCAAAGATCTTTTCTGAAGCATAATTTCCTACGATAGAGGCTCTGAATGGGTTGTGAGATTCGGTAGAGAAATTAAGGGATCCGTTAAAGATCCAGTCGGAAGCTCCCTGGAGCCCGATTTCTGTTTTATTATTGTACTGGAAAGTCCTTATAAAGGCCTCACCTCTATAGACATCTTTAAGATCTTGTTCATGCCACATTCTGGAGGCATTAAATCCAACCTCAAAATCAAATCCTGCCGGATTATCATTTTCAATGACCTCTAATTTGGTTTCTAATTCAATTCCATAAACATTCGCTTCCTCACCGGCATTGAAGTATGAAAATACTCCTGCCGCCCCTCTGTCCTGAACTCTGTTTATAGGGTCATCTATTTTTTTGTAAAATCCGGTAAGGGATATAAGTTGTCCTGCACTTGGAAAAAATTCGTATTTCAAATCGAGGTTAAGATTCCTTGAAGCTTCAAGATCTGGGTTACCTCTGGTAATCTGTCCTGTTTGAGATACATACTCAAAAGGAGCTATTTCTTTAAATTCCGGAAGTGTTATAGTTTTACTCGCTGCTAACCTAATGTTGGAATTTTCATTGGGTGAGTATCTGAGGTTTACGCTTGGATAAATATTGTCATACGATTTATTGGCAAACTGAGGAAGCGTTGAGGGGTAGTTGTTTACCTCAAAATCTACCTCCAGTTCATCTTTTTGATATCTTGCACCTAAGTTGAAATTCCATTTTCCGGTCCCAAAGTTAAAATTTGCAAATCCACCATAAGACTGAAGACTCGCCTGGTACTCATCTGGAGAAAGGCTACGGAATCTAAGATTATCAAAATTTTCTGGTAGGAATGCTTCGGAAAGATTATCAATTGAAGATGGATTTACAGTATTATAATTCCTTTCAGTAACCCCAAAGAACCTTGAAACGAAATCTCTTTGTTTGTTTCTGAAATTTCCACCGGATTCAATAAAAATGTTCTTGTTCAAGTCTTCATCCTTGAGAAACGTGAAGCGATCTTTAAGAAATGCATTTATTTCGGAATCATCAATCTTTTGAGACGATTTTCTCTGTTGAAAACCACCCATTCTTCCTAACTGAACGAAATCTTCTCCATCTATATTTACTTCATTTCGAATACGATTTGGTTCATCTGCATTCACCCTGTTATATCCTACAGCCCATTCCAGTTCGTTTTTTTCTGAAAAGTCATGGAAACCGTGAAGTTGATTGATCCATAACCTGGTTTGCTTTATATTTTGGTCACGGATGAACTGGTTAAGGTTTTCGGCCGGTGAAGTTTCTTCAAAAACAACTCCTTCGGCATTACGTCCACTTTCATAAACTTCATCAGTAAGTTTATTAACAAATAAACTTGTGGCTTTAATTCTATGATTATGATTCAAGTTGTATTCTAAATCCAGTAAGCCTGTGGTGTTATCCACTTTTTTGAAGATCTCTACATCCGAAAAGTAATCGTACAGGTTGTTGTTACGAAATTCCCTGAAGATCCCTTCATTGTATTCAAAGGAAGTAGATTGCAATCCTGTGAATAATAATCTTAAATTGTCACCAAATTTAGTTCCGGCGGTAAGTGCATATCTTCTGTTTACAGGAAAAGAAGAGGTAGTTGGATCCCATCCCTGTTCTTTTATAGCATTTTCGGTGGAAACAGTTTGATCATAAAATCCGAAATTTACATCGTACTGGTTTGGAGATACTTTGAAGTTATCAAATTGCTCAATGGCATTTGTGTTTATCCCTGAGCGAATTCCAATAGCGAATTCTGATATTCCTGCCAATGCCCGGGAAGTAATATCTATAGTTCCTGAGGCCTGGTCTGCTGAATTCTCTGCAGAATAAGTTTTACTAATACTTACGTTTTGGATAATGCTGGTGGAAAACAAACCGAGATCAATATTTTTTCGTTCCACATCATCAGATGGAATCGGTAAACCATTCATGGTAGTGTATAAATATCGATCTCCAAGACCTCTCACGAAAAGATCCCCGGAAGCTTCGCTGGTGGTAACCCCCGAAATTTTGGTAGTGGCTGTAGCCACATCTGAAACACCGATCCTTGCGAGTTGCTGAGCACCGATACTTTCCTTTATGTCTACGGCGCTTTTTTGTTCAAGCAACAAAGCCACCTCAGAATCCCTTCTTGAAACAGTAGAGATAACTACTTCATCCAGGGAAGCTGCACTGCTGCCCAACTCAGTATTAACTTCAGTTACTTTACCTGCGGTAACCTGTACATTGGGAACTTCTAAAGTTTCATATCCAACAAAACTGAATACCACCTCATAGATTCCCGGTTCAAGGTTGTTTAAGGAATAAAGGCCCTCCATGTCTGTTGTGGCTCCTTTGGAACTGCCTTTTATTAAAACATTTGCAAAGGGTAGGGGTTCGCCATCCATTTCCTTGTCTATGAGCTTTCCTACGATAGCGCCCGAAGCATCATTTTGGGCATGCAGTACGTTATTTGTCATCAGTACTGCGATTAGTAGGATAAAAAATCTAATCATCATCTTAATATTTTGTCTGATGCAAATTAACGGCCGCTTTGTAAAGCAGGGGTTAAGGACAAATTATTGCTGTGTAATGATAATGTTAGCTTAAGGTTACGAGGTGGGAAGCGCGTAAAATAGTGGCTCGCTCTTGTGGGATATAAAAATTCGGGAGTATTAAAATTTGACAATTTAGGAGGGAAGTCCGATATGATTTCCTTTGGAAAAAGAATTTATCTTTTTTTATCCAGGACGCGTTCAGGATAGTCGGTAATGATTCCGTCTACTTTTAGGTCGATCATTCTTTGAATGTCTTCCGGATAGTTAACCGTCCACGGAATTAGTTGCATTTCTGCAGATTTAATAGAATCGACAAATTGCTCGTCTTTTACAAGTCGGTAGTTGGGGCTGTAGATTTCCGGTTTAAAATCTAAAAGTGACAAATTCTCCTCTATTCCTCCATTGGAAACCAGGTAAGCGATTTCAGTTTCAGGATAATTTCGGTTCATCACATTCAGAATTTTTGGATCAAAGGACTGAATGTTAACTTTGTCGTGGATTCCTCTTTCTTTGATGATTTCTATTACAAGCTCCACAAATTCTTCGGGTTCCGGTTGATACTCCCCATATTCCGTTATGACCGATTTTATTTCAATATTGTATTTTACCGGTTGCAATTCTTCAGCAGCAATAAAAGTTTCCACGGTATCTATAACCTCAGAAAGTAGAGGTTTATACGTCTTTATTTTTTCCTGGTTTGGAAAATGACGATTGCCCCGGGAACCTGCATCAAACTGCCTGATGCTGTCGTAGGACATTTCATACATATTGTAGGAGCGTTCATCTGCTTTACTTATGGAATCTCCTGTAGGCGTGCTAACGTACAACGAAGACATGTAAGGTTCGTGGGACACGACGACCTTTTTATCTTTGGAAATCACCACATCCAGCTCAAGGACATCCACCCCTTTTTTGACGGCACTTATAAAAGCCGGAATACTGTTTTCAGGGAAATTTCCACGATCACCGCGGTGTCCCTGTACCTGTACACTGGTTTTTGAAGCATTCGTTTCCATTTCTTTTTCATTTTCTGAATTGGATTTACAGGAGTTAAGCACTGTGAAAGATAAAAAAATCAAGGCTATTTTAAAGTTTGTCATATTGCAATTTAGTAAGAAAGCCTGCTTCAGCAAAGGTGCTTCAGCAGGCTAAAATTAAATTTGTAATTATTTTGCCTCTTCCAGCCTGTAACTGCTGATGGCAGAATGAGTTTTTCCAAACATATCTGTAGCTTTTATCTCAATGGTATGCTCTCCGGTTTCGAGATACGTGGGAATATTTCCGCGCCATAAATGGTCACTTTTTACTGGATTTGATGACCTCCTTCCCGGCATAAGTTTATCTGTTGTATCCCATTCATATACCAGTTCTACATAAGAAGGATCTGGTTCTTCTACATACATCATTTCTTTCCATTCCCCATCATCAATTCTATACATCACCTCATCCCCTTCGGTTCCCATAAAGAAATTTGCGAATATCCCAGCCTTTGTTCTTCTGCCTTTTGCCACCACGTTAGGGGCAAAAATTTCCATTTGGTAATCTTCAGGTTTTCCCGCTACTTTATAATCAATGCTATATTCATTTCCGTGGAAATTGATAAAAGCGTAACCTTTTGGAGTTCCATCTCTCATAGTTGAGACTGGGATTCCTGCTTCATCCAATTTTCCGGAGTACCAGTCACCGGAGGTGGTTCCTATGTTGTAATGGTGATGAGGTTCTTCCTGAAGCCATCCTTCTTCCTTGCCAAAGAAATCCTGCTTTTGGATGTGCGTGTGAGCAGAAAGGGAAAGGGTATTCGGGTAATCCTGAAGTAACTCAAAAAGCCTGTCCCGGTCTTCATCCCTAAAATTATCCCCGTCAGGTTCGCTTATTGGGATATGAAATGCTAAAACTATCAAATGGTCTTTCGGGACATATTTTAAATCGTTTGCAACAAACTGAAGCTGATCTTCCCTAAAGCCGCCCCAGTAACCTTTTGCATCTCTGGGATCGGGATAAAGAACATTGTCTAAAACTATAAAATGTACTTTTCCATAATTGAAAGCGTAGTTGGCAGGGCCAAAATGTGCTTCATAGGTCTCATCGGACAGTTGATCTTCCTCTGCATCAAAGTTAAGGTCATGATTGCCTTGCAAATTATACCAGGGAATTCCAACTCTCTTTACCGCCTGAATGTAAGGATTGAACAATTCAAGGTCATTGCCTACTAAATCGCCCATGCTTAAACCGAAAGGAACATTTTCAACATCTTCAACTTCAGATACTATTCCCCTGGCAAAAAACTCCACCTCTTCCTTAGTGTAAGGCTGCGGATCTCCAAAAATGAGAGCAGTGAATTCTTCATTCTCTTCCGAAGGAATTAGTGCAAAATCAACCGATTTTGGAAGCTTCCCGGTAGGTGCAACTCCCTGAAATTTTGCTTCAGGAGAGCCTTTTGGTTTGTGGATGTAGAAGAACTGAGGCAAATTATCCTCATTTTTCCCAATGTTATATCCGGAAGGTTTTATAATTGAAATGATGTTGTCGTCACCTACAGGAAGTTCGTACTTTCCGGAAGCATTGGTCAGAACCACTTCCTGGCCATTGGTTACGGCTACTTCTGGAATTCCGTTTTCCTTTCTGTCTTTTTTGCCATTTTGATTACTGTCTTCAAAGACGTAACCCCTAGCAATGTTTTGTGCGGAAAGACCTAATGTGAAAAGTATAGCTCCAGCCGCCAGTATTGTATTTTTCATTTTTAAAAATAATTTTAGTTGTCCCACCAGACTTTAGTGTTGATATCATCATTTCCTCCCAGCATCTCTACTGCTTTCAGATAGTTTTCAGGATTTTCAACAGCAAGGTCAGATGGGTAATACATTCTTGATGGCATCACCCCGTTGTTGAACATAGCATCTGTTTTTGGAAGTTCAGGATAGCCGGTCCTTCGGTATTCAAACCATTGCTGGTAATCAGTGAAGTACAGGGCATAATACTTTTGCAGCATTATTCTTTCCAGGGTCTCGTTATAAGCTGCCGCGTCATTTTTAAAATAATTTTCGGGTAACTCTGTACCTACTTGTTCCATTGCTGCCTCAACGCCGTTTTGATAATGTTCTACAGCATTGTCTATGTAGCCTCTTTGAGCAAGTTCGGCCTTAATAAATTCCACTTCGGCATAGGTCAGAATAAATATGTTCATAGGTTCCTGTACCTGTTCTATGTTGAAGGTGGAAGCCTCATATTGAAACTGCGAATCATTTCCTTCATAAGCACTGGGAATTCCTCGGTAACCTAACGGGTTTCCATCAAGATCACGAGCAATAGTCGCTATAACAGGTCGTCTGGGATCTTCCCACTGGTTAAGATTCTCAAGGAAAAACTCTGTTACTTTAGTACTCAGTCTGAAATCCTGAGGTCTGCTCCATGGGGATTCATTCGGAGTGACTCCGGTGACTTCCAATATAGCTGATTCCTCTGTTTCTTCGAAAACAGGATATTGAGCGGGATTTTCAATCATTGCTGTCATCTTTTCAAAAGCACCAATTTCCGACGGATTTGAGATCCTCAGCAACAAACGTAAATGCAGTGAATTAGTGAATTTCTGCCAGTTTTCCACATTGTTGTGAAAAAGAATATCTTCAGCATAAATCATGGGGGCTTCCAGATCATATAACTGATTAGCCTTTTCTAAATCGGCGAGAATGGTTTCATAGATGAATTCCTGCGAATCAAAAGCCGGGTAAAGTACACCTCCTTCAGCACCGGATGCTTCAGTCATAGGAACAGGACCAAACAAATCGGTTAAATTTGCATACACCCATGCATTTAGAGTTAAAGCAATAGCTTCATAATTAACGTCACCGGCTTTTTCGGCTGCCGTTCGCATTTCTTTTATATTCTGAAGCCACTTGTAATAATTATTCCAGGAAGAATTGCCAATTCCCCGGCTTACATCATAGCGATGCAAGCCTCCCGAGGTACTTGGGAAAGGCAGGGACACCTGCATTAGATCAAATGTAATAGCATCACTTCTGTTAGCATTGTGGGTGGCCAGGCCGTAAATGATTGGATTTAATAAAGTGCCCGGACTTATTTCTGCAATACGGTTTGGATCTTCGTTTATTTCTTCAAAATCATTTGTACAGGCAAGGTTTACTAAAAACAGGGTTAAACCAACCACTATTATATGTATTTTTTTCATCGTTGTGCTCATTATAAATTCACTTTTAGGTTAAAGCCGTAAGTAGCGGGAGAGGGCATTTGTCCCATTTCTACTCCTGGTAGTATTTCATTACCGTTTAAAGCGGCTGTTTCAGGATCATAAATTGGAAAGTCTGATACTGTATATAAATTCCTCCCAAAGATGGAAGCTTCGAGACCATTTATGCCCCAATTTTGTAACGATCCCTTCGGGAAATTGTACTGAAGGCTTACTTCCCGCACTTTTAACCAGGAGGCGTCAAAGGAGTTAGATTCCACATTAGCTCTTCTGTAGTAGCGGTTGTACCAATCTGGAGTGACTGCCTGAGTGGTATTTGGAGAGTAAGTACCATCTTCATTGAGCACCACTCCTTCACCAACAATGTAGCCCTCTTCCCTTCCCATAAAAGTGGAAGTGAGTTTTCCTTGCTGAACAAGTTTATGATGGGTTTGTGAATATATAATTCCACCATATTGTCCATCAAGGGTGAAATTAAATCCGAAATCTCCAATCCTTATTTGATTGTACCATCCTGCTGTCCAGTCGGGCATGGCATCACCTATATACTTGAGGTCGCCAGATTCGGGATAAGCTGGAAGCCCGGCTTCATCATATACAATTTCACCTTCGGGAGAGCGTACAAAACCATATCCGTAAATTGCAGTGGGAGATTCGCCTACTTTAGCAATCATAGAGGCCTGGCCTCCAGTGCCCACTACAAATTGATTTTCAATATTATCTGGAAGGTCAAACACTTTTCCCCAGTTTCTGGCCCAAGTGAAGGTAGAATTCCAGCTAAAATTTTCATTTTGGATTGGTTTTACTCCAAGCGTTAATTCAATTCCGCGGTTCCTTACCTTACCTGAATTAAGAATTGCTGCGCTATATCCTGTTGCGTAATTAAGCGGCACCCGAATGATCTGGTTCTCTGTGGAAATTTGGTAAACAGTAGCATCAAGATTTAATTTATTGTTTAAAAAGCGGGCTTCAATTCCCGTTTCATAACTTGTAGAAATTTCAGGTTTAAAGTCTTCATTATACAAGGTTGCAGGCACTACAGCAGAACTTGGAAAGGCATTCTGATTGTAATATTTACTGGTTTGATAAGGATCTGTGTCATTTCCTACCTGCGCGAATGAAAATCTATATTTAAGGTAATCGACCGGGCCTTCAGAAATATTAAAAATATCTGAAAGAATAAAACTTGTATTTACTGAAGGGTAAAAGAAGGAATTATTTTGCTCCGGAAGTGTACTCGACCAGTCGTTTCTTCCGGTAACATCTACAAATATCTGATCCCTGAAGGACATGGTGTACAATCCATAGAGACTATTTACCTGCTTGTCGCTGTCACCTGTGGAGATGTTTGGATTATTCATTCCGTTAGCCAGTTTATATACCCCCGGAACTACCAGTCCTGTTATTGAAGCATTGGTATTCCGTCTTTTTTCAGTTCTTGCATTTCCTCCAAGAGAGAGCGAAAATGCAAAATCCTTACTTAATTTGTTTTCGTAGTTTAAAAGAAAATCACTGTTTACTTCCTGTTTGAAAACATCCTGTGTTTGGTAATATCCCTGGGAATACCGGTTAATGCTGTAAGGCCTTATTTGTTCCCGCTCCTGATTGGTGGAATTCAAAGCGGTTCTTAACATTAAATCAAGATTGTCAGCTAATTGAATGTTGGTGTAGATTGTCCCGATAATCTGATTACTTTCAAGAGTGTTCAAAGACTCATAAGCTATTAAATACGGGTTGTCAATATAAGAACTGAAAGGCTGAATTTGTTCAATTTGCTCCTGTCCTTCCTGCCAGATGGGCCGTAACCAGTCAAGATTTACGTTAGGGTTCTGGAAGATCATAAAATAAGCGATAGAGCCATTATTGTATCCTGTACTTGGTAAATTATCGCTACTTCTGTTATTGTAATTAATGATGGCACCGAGTTCCATTTTATGGGAAATATTGTACCTGGAATTTATGGAAGCAGTGATTCGCTCAAATCCTGTGTTGGGCATGATCCATTCATTTTTAGAATGGCCAACAGACGCCCTCATAGATCCGTTTTCTCCACCTCCCTGAATAGAGACATTATTGTTAATGGTTACTCCGGTACGCCAGAAGTCTTTTCTGTTGTCTTCATATGGCCGCCATAACTGACGCTCTTCAGGTTGACCCCCTACAGCCGGATCATACTGATAAAAATACTGGCCATCAAATCGAGGACCCCAGGCACTACTGGTGCCTCCGGTGCTGTTGCCGTCTTCCGAAGCTCCGTAGGAGTAATAGGGATTTCCTTCATCATCAAAAGATTTTCCGGTTCCCTGTCCGTATTCATACTGATAATCGGGCCAACGTTGAATTACATCAAAAGTGGCCCCTCCGTTATAAGTTACTCCAAGCCCTTTTGAATTTCGACCAGATTTTGTAGTGATAATTAATGCCCCGTTCGCGGCCCGGCTTCCGTAAAGAGCAGTTGCTCCTGGGCCTTTCAGCACACTCACGCTCTCGATATCTTCAAGATTTAAATCTGAGATTGCATTACCATAATCTATAGGTGAATCTTCTCCCCCATAGGCGCTTGAGGAGCCCGAAGTGGTCATTTCTGTATTAACAGGAACTCCATCAACAACTATTAAAGCATAATTCCCCTGTAAATCGAAGGAAGAATTTCCGCGTAGGGTTATTTGCTGTGAATTGATAGGACCAGAACCGGAAGAAACAATATTCAACCCGGCTACTTTACCCTTTAACCCGGATGACCAGTTGTTGGGAGTTGTTTGTGCTAGATCTTCAGATTCCACGGTAGCTTGTGAAAAGCCAAGCCGTTTTTCTTCCCTTTTTATTCCCAGGGCTGTTACTACTACTTCATTCAAAGCATTGACATTTTCTGTCAGGGTAACTTCTAGAATATCGGTACTATTGGCGGGAATCACTTGTGTTTCAAATCCCATGAAAGAGATTTCCAGAATTGCAGATGGATTGGAAACGTTTATTGTAAAGTTCCCATTGAAATCTGTTTGGGTGCCATTATTTGTTCCCTTTTCTACTACGGTAGCTCCGGGTAAGGGTAGTCCCTTTTCATCGATGACTTTTCCGTGAAGGATGTGTTGGGAATCATTTTCAAAGTTAAAAGCTGCTATTTTCGAGGTTGGATTAGAAGCAAAAGCTTCCGGGAGAATAAAAAGAAAACATATTATGTAAGCTTGTTTCTTTAATAAATTGGTAAAAAATTGTATGTTAGTATTCATTACAATTTGGCTATAAATTAATTTTGTAGTCTTGGTTTTGGCTAAGCCCATTCTGGTGCAACAGAATGGGCTACTTTTTTGGCTAATTCAACTTTTAGAGTTTCTTCTTATAGGAACATGTTTAAGTTTATCTTTTAATTTTTGCCTGAAGCAACTTCTTTTTTTATGACGGATACAAAAGAAGATAATCCTTGCTACGACCGGCTTTATTCTAGTTTAAGATTTTATTAACTTAAGTTTAATCCCAGCAGGAATAAGGGCTCCGGGAGGCAATAGCTATTTCATAGTGTCTGTGATGAAGAAATATCTATGCTATTTTACCTTTTAATAGAAGCTTTTTAACCCTGACGTAAAGAAGAGGAGTGAAGTTTAAATTTAAGGTAACTCAAAACCTCCTAATCAATCTTACTTTTATAGAAATTAGAAAATTAACCGATCATGGCAGTAAGAGAAGCAAACCACCTGGTTCGCGAAAGGATTGAACTCCCCGTTAAGTACGACGGAGGGAAGCAAACTATCCGGGATTCCCAGGGCATGATTGTGTGTGATATAAAAGGATGGATAGAATTAGATATTGATAAAACTGGAGATTCCCACTACATCATTGGTGAAAAAGTAGCAAAGTTATTGAATGAGTCGGGGGCATATCAAAGTGAAGATTCCTTTAGAGAGTCTGAAGTAGGTTGATTTTACATCCTGGTAGTTACAAAACCTTTTCAGAATTGTAGTACTTTGAAGTAGATGTACCTCTTCTGTTATCATCCACGCTATCCTTTATTAATTTATCTTCATTATTGCAGCTGCAATCGTTACTCTTATGTAACTGTAATGTTAGCTTAAGGTTACGAATTTTAGAGAGCCGTGTATAATTCGATTTTATATTTACTTTTACACTATATTTATTGAAATCAGCTAAAATCGGCATGAAGAAAAAAGACATTTGTATCCTCCTCGTAGATGACGAACCGGATATCCTGGAAATTGTGGGCTACAACCTTTCTGCGGAAGGTTATAACGTAATCACGGGGGAGAATGGATTGGAAGCTGTAAAGCTTGCAAAGAAATATAATCCACAGCTTATTATTCTTGATGTAATGATGCCGGAGATGGATGGGATCGAAGCTTGTGAACAAATCAGGAAAGTTCCTGCTCTAAGTGAATCTGTTATTACATTTTTAACTGCACGAGGAGAAGATTACTCCCAGATGGCCGGTTTCGATGCCGGGGCAGACGATTACATTACCAAACCCATTAAACCAAAAGTATTAATAAGTAAAGTCAAAGCTTTATTACGACGCTTCAAAGATAAAGAAGGAGCTTCCAATATTATTGAAGTAGGGGATTTGGTGATCAACAGAGATGAATATAAAATCCTGAAAAATGATAAGGAATTTATGTTGCCCCGTAAAGAATTTGAATTACTTTCCCTACTGGCATCACAACCCGGAAGAGTATTTAAAAGGGAAGAAATCCTGGATAAAATATGGGGAAATGAAGTGGTTGTGGGTGGAAGGACCATTGATGTGCATATAAGGAAACTAAGAGAAAAAATTGGTGATGAAAGCTTTCAAACCGTCAAAGGAGTGGGGTATAAGCTGGTAGTTTAATGGCGAAAAATTTTAAACGGTCTTATAAGTTTGCATTAAAAACTTCTATTTACATTAGTGTTTTTTTGACATTGATCTCGGCATTATTTCTATATGTAGCCAACGCTTTTGAGTGGTACTTCCTGTTGATCTATGCTGTTAGTTGTTTTATCTTCTCTTTTTTTGTTATTCAATACAGGGTCGAACATTTTATTTATAAAAACATTCAGAAGATCTACAACAATGTTCGTCTTCTGGACGCATCTACATTACGCCCGGGGCAGGTAACTTCAGATATGGCTACACTTACCCGGGAAGTGGAAAAGTTTGCTGAAGGTAAAAAGATGGAAATCGAAGCACTTCAGGTACGGGAAACCTACAGGAAGGAATTCATGGGAAATGTATCGCATGAACTTAAGACGCCGTTGTTTACTGTGCAGGGGTATATTGAAACATTGCTGGATGGAGCGATGAAGGATAAAGCAGTGCGAAAAAAATATCTGAATCGTGCAGCAAAAGGGGTCGACCGACTCATTTACATCGTCAAAGACCTGGATATGATTACCAAGCTGGAAACGGGAGATTTGCATTTAAAAATGCAGAATTTTGACATGGTTGAGGTGGTTCAGGGAGTCTTTGATTTACTGGAAATGAAAGCAGCCAAAAAGAATATCACCCTTACGTTTGATACAGATTATGAGCCGGTCTGGGTGCATGGAGACATTGAACGAATTCAACAGGTATTGACAAATCTTGTGGTAAATTCCATTAAATATGGGAAGAATGACGGTACTACAGAAGTAAATATTTCCGATTATAAAATGGATAGAATAATTGTAAGGGTTTCCGATAATGGGGAGGGGATTGAAAAGAAGCACATTCCCCGGCTTTTTGAAAGATTCTTCAGGGTTGATAAAAGTGGATCCAGGAAAGAAGGAGGCTCCGGTTTGGGATTATCCATTGTGAAACATATTCTGGAGGCTCATAATGAAAAAATCTTTGTAGAAAGTGTTTTCGGGGTAGGGAGCGAGTTTTCATTTACGCTCGAAAAGAGTAAAAAGCAATCTGAAATCGGGAGTGAAACCAACATTTTCTAAACCGGAATATTTTTCCGGTTCTTCTTTTAAAAGGTCGAGGTGAAATTCATCCTGGTTGCAGTAAGCTGCAATCCCCAGCCTTTCTAATCTTTCCGCAAGATATTCCTGTTCATTTTGTCCCGGAGTTGGTATAAAAAATGCCCTTTTTTCAAGTTTTGCCAGGTCCAGTAAGGTTGTATAACCAGAACGGGAGATCACCATCCTGCTGCTGTTAATGACTTCTTCAAGTTCTTTCCCAAAGAGGTAATTTTTTATGGTCACATTGGGATTAAGGCAAGTAAAATCTTCGTCGGTAACAACTCCCCGCACAAAAAACAGCTTTTTACTGGTTTTTCTAAACGCTTTAAATAAAATATCCTGAAGTAAGCTTCGCTGGGGTTCGGGACCTGAAAGCAGCACGAGGTAATCATATTTTAAAGAAATGGGCTTCTTTTCAAATCTGCTGATGGGTCCGATGTATTTTAGCCTGAGATGATCTTTTTTTAAATGGCCAAGGATCCCGCTGAGGTTTTTCTTTCCGGGGGAATCAGGCACCCAGCATTCGTCAAATTTCCGGATATAATATTGATGAATTTTACTGCTGAAATAAGTCAGATTTCCGGAAAGAACATTTAACTGATGTGTTATATATACGCTGCACACTTTTTTTGAACGTGCCCCAAAACGATTATCGGAAATTATTCCGTGGATATTTTCCTCTTCTAAAATTCTGCGGACCATCTTTTTTTCAGCTTTAATGGTCTCAAGGATATGCGGAGTCTGCAGAAAAAGCTTCCACATCAGCATTTTTGGATTTTGTGTGTAGGTGATATTGTAAGATGGCAGTTCAAAGCATTTTAATTCCGGAAATTCTTTCCGAAGCAATGAAAGCGCAGATCCGTCTGAAGCCAGTAATGGTGTAAATCCCTGTACTTGCAGTTCGGTGATGATGGGAATGCATCTGGTGGCATGTCCCAGTCCCCAGTTCATCACGCACACCAGGATTTTTTTCTTCTCCATATTTACAAAGATAGCAGCTTCCAAATAAAGCATTTTTCCTCTGCTTCAATAAACTATTATCTAATTGTAATGATTTGATGCTGTTTAAAGATGATATGAGTCTTTCGTCCGAGAGCTTGCAGATCCTATGTTTTACGGCAACTCTTGTGCGAATACGGCTATCTTCAGGCTTTATTTGCGTCTACATTTGTGCTTCAGGAAAACTTCACAGAAAACCCTCAGTTCTGGTAGGTTATAAATTAGAATTGATGATGAATTACAGAAGCGAAGGAAAATCTATTGGAAGGGTTCCAAAAAATATGATAACCTGGGATGGGCTCATAAGAGTTTCCCCTGCTATTTTTCGAAATACTTTTTTGCTGCTCTTTGCGGGGTTATTACTTTGGTTACAGCTTAAATATGAGGTGATCTCTTTCGCTTTTGAAATGCTCTTCCGCAAATAGATCCTGCTTTACATTAATTTTAGAAAAGGTATTTTTCCTTTCATAGAAATACAGAGATCTTCGGCGAGGATCACTTCCACCTAATTCTGTATCTTTGCCCATTCAGAATTTTTCCGTTTTCTATAGGTGAAGTTCTAAAAAAGCTTTGACTAAAGCCCCGGTGCGATAGTTAAGGGCAGAATATTATCTAAACGCAGTGATTTCTCGTGGGAAGTAAAAATAAATTAAAGAGGTTTAAAGAGAACGAAACTTTTTCAAATGTGGTGCAACCTACCCGGGAGGAAGTGGTGGAGAATAATTTTCAACACAAGGGAAACTGGAAAAAGTTCTTCGGAAATGAAAATCCCATAGTTCTGGAACTTGGGTGTGGAAAAGGTGAATATAGCGTTGGCCTGGCACAGGCATTTCCTGAAAAGAATTTTATTGGAATAGATATAAAAGGAGCAAGATTTTGGAGAGGTGCCAAAACGGCTCTCGAAGAAGAACTTCCCAATGTAGCTTTTATAAGGAGTCAAATTGAATTGATCGATGAACTCTTTGTCGAAAATGAAGTGGATGAGATCTGGATCACTTTTCCCGATCCTCAGATAAAATATAAAAGGACGAAGCACCGACTTACCAATTCAGAATTTCTTCAGAAGTATAAAAAGGTTCTAAAATCCAACGGATTGGTGAACCTAAAAACCGATAGTGAATTTATGCACGGTTACACGCTTGGTTTACTTCACGGGGAAGGACATGAAGTCCTGCATGCCAATCATGACGTCTATAAAAATGAGTATTCTCCAAAAGAAGTAGTAGAAATTCAGACTTTTTACGAAAAACAGTATCTTGAGCAGGGAAAACGGATCACTTTTGTGAGATTCCGGATAAAATAACAGGCTCTTGGAGGAAACAAAACTTTTCCTTATCACTTACTTCGCTGCCCTTCTTGGTGTGGTCCCACCCGGCCTTGTCAATATGAGTGTGGCCAAAACCTGTGTGCAAAGAGGTAAAAAGGACGGAATGTTCGTTGCCGTGGGCGCTTCTATCGTAGTGCTTTTCCAGGCGCTTATTGCTATTCTGCTCGCCAAATACATTTTCAATAATCCTTTTGTACAGAACATACTTTTAAGAACCGGACTTGTTATTTTTATCTTAATGATGGTGTACTTTTTTGTCATGGCCCAGCGAAAAAGAAAGCAAGTGGAAGTTTCTGATACTACCGGAGCAAAAAGTATCCTAAAAGGAATGGCAGTTGCTGCTTTAAACATTTTTCCCATTCCGTACTTCTGTGCTATTGGAGCTGCACTTAATGTTGGTGGAAATGTAGATTATCATATTTTTCAGATTCTTATTTTTATCCTGGCAGCGTCACTGGGAACATTTTCCACGCTCTATTTTTACGTGATCTTTTTCATCAGGATAGAGGAAAAAGCAGTTTTCTTTTCAAAATACTCCAATTACTTTATGGCTATTTTGATGCTGATCCTAGTGATCATTACCCTCTTCAGGATTTTTTATTGAGATGGAAGAAGAAACCGGCTTTTTTGAAAAAGTTTATGAAGTAGTAATGCATATTCCTTCCGGAAGGGTTACCAGTTATGGAGCCATTGCAAGATATCTGGGGGCAGCCAAAAGCGCCCGAATGGTTGGCTGGGCTATGAATGCAGCATCAAAAATGGAAGATGTCCCGGCCCATCGCGTGGTGAATCGAAACGGATTACTTTCCGGGAAACATCACTTCCCGGGGACCTACGTGATGCAACAGCTTCTAGAAGAAGAGGGTATTGAGGTGAAAGAAGATAAAGTGGTAGATTTTAAAGCACTTTTCTGGGATCCTTCCGCGGAATTGAAGCGATAGAATTTCTTTATTTCCCATACCAAATCAAAATGCTTTAATGGCTTCTTTATCTTAGCTTTTCGACTTATATTTGCATTTAGAATGAATCTACATAAGATTCCCCTGATCAGGAAAATACACAGCATGAAACTAGATAAGAAAGAAATATTAAAAGCCCTGGAAACCATCTCTGTTGCAGGAGAAGGAAAGAATATGGTTGAAAGCGGCGTAGTACAAAATATCATGACCTTTGGAGACGAAGTAGTGGTGGACCTTTTATTGTCCACTCCCGCCCTTCATATCAAGAAGCGGGCAGAAGTGGATGTTTTGAAAGCCATTCATGAACACGTCTATGAGAAAGCCAAGGTGAAGGTTAATATTAAGGTAGAAGCTGCAGATAAACCCGAAATTAAAGGAAAACAAATTCCCGGAATCAAAAACGTTATTGCTGTTGCTTCCGGAAAGGGTGGAGTTGGAAAATCTACAGTTACGGCAAATCTTGCTGTTACTTTGGCTAAAATGGGCTTTAAGGTAGGTTTACTTGATGCCGATATTTACGGACCTTCTACTCCTATGATGTTTGACGTCGAGGCAGAAAGACCACTATCTGTCAATGTAGATGGAAAGTCTAAAATGAAACCTGTAGAAAATTATGGGGTAAAGATTCTTTCGATAGGATTTTTCACAAAACCAAATCAGGCAGTGATCTGGAGAGGGCCAATGGCTTCAAAAGCACTTAATCAAATGATTTTTGATGCCGCCTGGGGCGAGCTTGATTTTATGTTGGTTGATTTACCTCCAGGAACAGGGGATATTCATCTTTCCATAATGCAGTCCCTGCCTGTAACAGGTGCAGTGATTGTAAGTACTCCACAAAATGTGGCACTTGCAGATGCTAAAAAAGGAGTTGCGATGTTTCAGCAGGAAAGCATCAACGTTCCGGTATTGGGAATAGTTGAAAATATGGCGTACTTTACGCCCGAGGAACTTCCTGATAATAAGTACTATATCTTCGGAAGAGAGGGTGCTAAAAGACTTTCTGAAGACTTACAGGTGCCGTTTCTGGGAGAAATTCCACTGGTGCAAAGCATAAGGGAAGCAGGAGACATTGGTCGCCCGGCTGCCCTGCAGGAAGGAACACCTTTATCTCAATCTTTTGAAAAACTTGCGCAGAATGTAGTGCAGGAAACCGTGAGAAGAAATAAAAGCCTGCCTCCTACCGAAGCTATTAAAATAACCACTATGGCCGGCTGTAGTGCAGTTAAATAATAATATGACGAGCGAAGAAGTAAAAACAAACGTAGAGAGGGCCCTGGAGGAGATCCGTCCTTTTCTCAAAAATGATGGCGGAGATATTTCACTTATCTCTATTGAGGATGAAGACCGGCTGGTAAAAGTTCAGCTGGAAGGCGCCTGTGTGGGTTGCAGCGTGAATAGAATGACCCTTAAAACAGGGGTTGAGATGACAATCAAAAAATATGTCCCCCAGATAGAGAGAGTGGTGAATATTGAGCATTAATCTTTTTCATGATTAAATCTCATTTTCCTCTTTATGAAAATATACTAAGAAATGATTAAAACAGATATGTTAATCATCGGTGCAGGGCCCACAGGTCTATTCGCCGTGTTTGAAGCAGGATTATTAAAGCTAAAATGCCATTTGATCGATGCCTTACCGCAACCGGGAGGCCAGTGTTCAGAAATATATCCAAAAAAACCGATTTACGATATTCCGGGGTTTCCCGAAGTGTTGGCGGGCGATCTTGTGAATAATCTTATGGAACAGATCAAGCCATTTGAACCCGGTTTTACGCTTGGAGAGCGGGCAGAAACCATTGAAAAACTGGAGGACGGTTCTTTCGTGGTAATCACCAGCAGAGGGACAAAACACAATGCGCCTGTAGTTGTTATTGCAGGTGGTCTGGGAAGTTTTGAACCCAGAAAACCACCTATTACCAATATAGCCAATTACGAAGATAAAGGGGTAGCCTACATTATAAGGGAGCCTGAATTTTACCGGGGTAAGAAAGTAGTAATTGCCGGAGGTGGTGATTCTGCTTTAGACTGGTCTATTTTTCTTTCAGATATTGCTGAAGAAGTTACCCTGGTGCACAGGAGAAATGATTTTAGAGGCGCTTTGGATTCTGTTGAGAAAGTTTCTGAACTGTCAAAAATCGGAAAAATAAATTTAGTTACTGAAGCTGAAGTAGTAGGTCTTCAGGGGGAAGATCACCTGGAATCGGTGGTTATTCGGCATAAAGGCGAAGCTTCAGACGAAGAGATCAAGGAAACGGATTATTTTATTCCTCTTTTTGGATTGTCACCAAAACTTGGGCCTATAGCCAACTGGGGACTGGAGATCGAGAAGAATGCCATTAAGGTAGATAACAGCTACGATTACCAAACCAATATTCCGGGTATTTACGCCATTGGCGATGTGAACACCTACCGTGGAAAACTGAAGTTGATCCTTTGCGGATTCCACGAGGCAGCCATCATGTGCCAGAGTGCTTACCAGCGTATCTTTCCCGACAAAAAATATGTCATGAAGTATACCACTGTGAGTGGGGTCAATGGATTTGATGGTAGTAAAAAAGAGGCTAAGAGAGAAGTCGTAAAGAGTATAAATTAATAAACATATAAAACCTCACAGGTTTCAAAATCCTGTGAGGTTTACTTATAAAATATGTCAGATATAAAAATTACTGTAATTGACCGTGAAGGTGAGGCTCACGTGGTAGAAGCCCCTACAGATATGAATATGAACCTCATGGAAGTAATTCGTTTGCATGAACTTGCTCCTGAAGGTACCATTGGAATTTGCGGTGGCATGGCTATGTGTGCTTCCTGCCAGTGTTATATGCTAACTCACGATCACCTGCTTCCTGAAATGACCTATGAGGAAGAAGATATGCTGGACCAGGCTTTTTTCGTGAAAGACAACAGTAGATTAAGCTGCCAGATACCTATTACCAATGAGCTGGAAGGTCTTGAGGTGAAGATGGCTCCTTCAAATGAGGAATAATTTAATTTGCTTTACATTTTGAATTTATTATCCGCTCTCAGTTTGGGAGCGGTTTTTGCATTTCTAAAGCATTAATCTTATCTTAAAGTAATGGTGTGGAATGTGCTCGTGTTTTATTCAAAGAAATCAAGTGATTACCTGAAATACGATGGTGTTATCTCCAAAAAGGAGGTGCAGCTAAAAGAAGTTTGTTGCGAAAAATATAAAAAGGGCAAACGCTGTAAACGCTGCCCTTGCTTTGATTTGAAAGTAGACCTTCCCGAGCTTTAAGACCCGGTGTTTTTCTTATTGGAACGCCGGAATTCCGGTAATATCTGCACCTGTAATCAATAGGTGAATATCGTGGGTTCCTTCGTAGGTAATTACACTTTCCAGGTTCATCATATGTCTCATGATGCTGTATTCTCCGGTAATACCCATTCCTCCTAGGATCTGCCTGGCTTCGCGGGCAATTTTCAAGGCCATGTCCACGCTGTTTCTTTTGGCCATAGAGATTTGTGCAGAAGTAGCTTTTCCTTCATTCCTTAGAACTCCCAGTCGCCATGCCATCAACTGAGCTTTTGTTATTTCTGTGATCATTTCAGCTAATTTTTTCTGCTGAAGCTGGTATCCTGCGATGGGTTTACCAAACTGAGTGCGTTCTTTGGCGTAGCGCAATGCCGTATCATAACAATCCATTGCGGCACCTATGGCTCCCCAGGCAATCCCATATCTCGCGGAATCCAGGCATCCCAACGGAGCTCCGAGTCCGCTTTTGTTAGGCAGTAAATTTTCCTTCGGAACTTTCACGTTGTCAAAAATAAGTTCTCCGGTGGCACTTGCACGTAAAGACCATTTATTGTGAGTTTCAGGAGTGCTGAAACCTTCCATGTCGCGTTCCACAATGAGTCCATGGATCCTCCCGGTTTCATCTTTAGCCCAAACGATGGCAATGTCTGCAAAAGGCGAATTGGAGATCCACATCTTAGCTCCGTTAAGCAGGTAGTGATCTCCTGCATCTTTGAAGTTGGTAGTCAGTCCTCCGGGATTGGAGCCATGGTCCGGCTCTGTTAATCCGAAGCAGCCCATAAATTCTCCCGAAGCAAGTTTCGGTAGATATTTTTTCCGTTGCTCTTCTGTTCCGTATTTATAGATAGGGTACATCACCAGTGAGGACTGAACAGAGGCTGTAGAACGGATTCCACTGTCGCCGCGTTCAATTTCCTGCATGATGAGTCCGTAAGAGATCTGGTCAAGTCCGGCGCCACCGTATTCTTCAGGAATGTAAGGGCCAAAAGCGCCAATTTCAGCAAGACCTTTAATGACCTCCTTCGGGAATTCGGCTTTTTGTGCTGCCTCTTCTATGATTGGGGAGACATCGCGTTTTACCCATTCCCGGGCGGCATCCCGCACCATTTTATGTTCATCGGAAAGTAATTCATCGATATTATAATAATCAGGGGCCTGAAAAAGATCTGCTTTCATATGGTTGTATATTAAATGTGTAATAATCTGTACGTAAATTTAACGAAACCGCAGCAAGGCGCAAATACTTTCTGAGAATATTAAAAGGTATTCAATCAGAACTTCAGGAGTAAAAATTTTAAGTATATTGATCGGGTGATTTCTGGTTTTAAAATGATCGTTTTGAAGAAGCTGATTTTGATTTTGATATGTTTTCTACTATTTAGCTGCCAATCCAAGGAAGAACAACATATTCCTATATCTAAGAATCCTGCTGAAAAATCGGTTTCTATAGAACGACAGGAGGAGATTATTGATGAATATCTTCATAATTGTGCTGCGAAGCAACCTCTGTACTCCGTCGAAAGGCAGGAGTGCCTTGATCGGGGATTGGCAAAGGATAGTACAATAGCCTATTTATGGCAGCAAAAAGCCATGCCTTTATTTAAGCAGCGAAAATATGAAGTTGGGATGAAATACATAGATGAAGCTGTTAAATATAATCCCGAACGTTGGCAGCCATACAGGGCTTTTATCAAATGTATTTTCGCGAAAACTTATCAGGAGGCTATAGAGGACTTCCAAGCTTGTATTGCTTCCTACGGAAATAGTTATGTCATGGATCATACTTATAAATTTCACATTGGATTATCTTATTTACAATTAAATAAATTTGAAGCGGCACAAAAAATTTTCGAAGAGGATATGGAGGAACAGATAGCAGAATGGGGTGAGAATGGATTACATCATTTGGATTTGTTCTACTACGGAATTTCAAAATATGAGCAGGGAAAATTTGAAGAGGCTATTGAGGAATTTGATAAAGCCCTTAAATTGTACCCTAAATTTTCGGATGTTGAATATTATAAGGCTATTTCTTTATATCGTTTAGGAAGAGAGGAAGAGGCTCTCCTGATCATGGACAGTGCCAGGGAAAACGGACTCGCCGGGAATACCATTAATGAAGATAATGTTATTTATGAATCCTATCCTTACCAGGTGAGATGGTAGAGAGAAGAACCAACCATGGGATTTTATGAAAAATTGGCTCAGTAGGTCTAAAATTTTGTCTTTGACTAAGAATTCTTAGAAGCAGTATGGTGTTAGCTTCAATAGCATAATGAAGGGAATAGTTGAAGCCGCTAAAAAACGGAATACATCTGCGAAAATTATTAAAGAAAAAACTCGCAGATTTTAAAAACCAGTGAGTTCTAAAAATCAATTTTACATCTTCAGATAAAAATCCTTCACCAGGTCAATATATTCTGAAGTGTATTCATGACGGGCGGTTTCTATGGTGAGTTCATCAAAAACTACTTCTGCTTCTGAAAATCCCAATTCCAGTAGACTTCGCTTGATCGACGATTCAGGATTTCCTTTTACACGGGTAACGCGGTAAGGGAAAAGATGGACATCATTCGCCAGCTTTAGAAAAGATTCTTCTTCTATCTTCGGAATAATTACGTTGAAACGCCCTGTTTCAGAGAGTAACAAGGAAACTCCTTTAAGTAATTCCTCGAAGGGAAGCGCCTCTGTAAAACGTGCCCGATCTCTCCTGGCATCTTCAGAAGAATAATTATCTGAATAAAACGGCGGATTGGAAATAATTAGATCGTATTTTTCCTCATCCTGCATCTCCTCCACAAATTCCTCAAATTCGGCGTGATAGCAGAATAACCTGTCTCCCCAGTCGCTGTTCTCAAAATTCTCTACAGATTGCTCGTAAGCATTTTCATCGATTTCCACTGCATCTAATAATTCAGCTCCACTTCTTTGAGCAAGCATCAAAGCGATGACTCCGGTGCCTGTTCCAACATCTAATATTGTCTGTGGGTCGTGCTCCAAAGAAGCCCAGGCTCCTAATAAAACTCCGTCGGTGCCTATTTTCATAGCGCAACGGTCTTGTTCTACAGAAAACTGTTTAAAATGGAAGGGATTGCTCATGAATGGAATTGAGATGTGAGATTATCTATGATTGCCAAAGATAGTAAAAACGGTAGATTATATAAGGGATACATTATAAGAGGAAAGTTCTTGCTGCAGGTAAAAATACTACGGCGATACTCTCGGTTAGGTTAGCAATTTTCGAACGGGAAGCTCGAACATGCGTGGATATTTATCTTTTTTAGGAAAATGCTTTACGAGCGGGACGTTCGCAATTTACAGGAGAGATTGGAACTTGATTTATAGATATAAATCTATCAAACCTTCCGGAGTTTTGACGAAAATGGTTTTGTTCTTTTTATCCACTTTTTGAAGGAACTGTTCGTTCATTGGGATAAGAACCTGCTTTCCGTTCTTTTCAATTTCAAAAAGAGCCTGGGAGGTGGTGTCATTGATTCCGGTGAGGGTGCCAACGGTTCCGTAGTTGAGGTCTTCTACGGTGAAGCCAATTACTTCATGGAAGTAAAATTGATCATCATTTAATTCGGGAAGGAGGTTTAACGGAAGATAAACATCACATTTCATGAGATCATCTGCGTCTTCTTCACTTTCCACATCTTCAAATTTTACCCTTAGAAGGTTACTTTTTTGAAGATTACTTCTTTCAATAAAATATGGAACCAGATTATTGTCGTAATCGACAAAAACTGATTCCATTTCTAAATAACTTTCAGGTTCATCGGTATCGAGTTTGATCAATACCTCTCCCTTAAAACTGAATTTACTAACGATCCTGCCAAGATAGAAACACTCTTCTTTTGTCATTTTTCGCTAGTGAAGGTTTTAAGATCCTGCTTGTTCTTGTTTTTCGTCTGCTTTAGCTTCTTCAGCAGTTGCAGCGTCTACTTCATTGGTAGCGGCAGCTTCCAGGTCTTCAGTTGTTTCTTCAGCTTCAGGTTGTGCGGCAGCAGCGTTTTCAGCTTCCCGTTTTGCGTTAGCAGCTCTTTCAGCTTCAAGGGCCTTATCTCTGGCTTCTTGTTGCTCTTTACTCAAAGTTTCCTTCTTAGCATCAACTTTACCTTCTTTTTCCTGAAGCCATGCATTGAATTTCTCATCTGCTTGTTCTTCAGTTAAAGCGCCTTTTCTTACACCACCTGCAAGGTGATTTTTAAGCAAGACTCCTTTGTAAGAAAGGATAGCTTTTGCAGTATCTGTTGGTTGCGCTCCATTCTGTAACCATTTTACAGAACTGTCAACATCCAATTCGATAGTTGCAGGATTGGTGTTTGGATTGTAGATTCCTAGTTTTTCAAGGAATTTACCATCTCTTCTTGTCCGCGAATCTGCGGCAATGATCCAGAAAAAAGGCTTTCCTTTTTTACCGTGTCTTTGTAATCTTATTTTTACAGGCATAAAAATTAATTTGTGGGGTTCCCGACCCCGGTTATTAATGAGTCTGCAAAGATACTATTATTTTTCTTTGAAAAATACATGACAATGGAAAAAATATATGCTGCTTAAATGTTTGGTTATTTGAGAAATAGATATTTAATCCCTGCTTATTAAAAAATCTCTTAAGGTGTGCTAAACCATGTTAAACACAGGGGAGTTGCATGATTAAAAGTTATATTTATAGAAATACGAAGGAAGATTGTAAAAAAAGAAATTGCGAATTTAAAACTGAAAAGGAACTATGAAGTATTCAGAAGAAATGGCAGATAAGCTCAATGAGTTGCTGCAAAGAAATTACGATTCTGAAAAAGGATTTAAAAATGCGGTAGATGATGTTGATAATCCGCAGTTGAAGAGCTTTTTCAAGGAAAAAGCGCAGGAACGTTATGATTTTGGGCATGAACTGAAATCGGAGATCAGGAACTTTGGTGAAGCTCCCGAAAAAGGGTCCAGTGTAAAGGCAGATGCCCACAGGACCTGGATGGATTTAAAAGCGGCTTTATCTGGTGACAATGAAGTAGCGGTGCTGGAAGAGGCAATTCGAGGTGAGAAAATGGCGGTAGAAAATTACAATAAGGTAATCAATGAAATAGATTTTCCGCCCAGCACTAAAAATCTGCTTTTAAAACAGCGAAACGCTATTCAGAAAACTCTGGAGAATGTAAAATCTCTGGAAGATTCTTTTTCCTGAAATAGGATTTAATTAGTTAACACAAGAAACCCGGATTTAAATGTCCGGGTTTTTTTTTATGTATTTTTTGTCCAGTCCTAAAATAGCGATACACTAAAACTTTAGTGTAATGAAAACATCAGAAAATGCTGGGTATATAAAGCGTACCCAAAAAGATTATTCGATTTCTTTTAAGCTTCAAGTTGTCCAAGAAATCGAGCTGGGTCAATTGAGCAAAACCGAAGCCTGTCATAAATATGGTATACAGGCGAAATCCACTATTAGGGAATGGTTGCGAAAATATGGTACTTTTGACTGGGAAAACCAAACTGAAAATAT
>NZ_BMXB01000012.1 GCF_014651535.1 Salinimicrobium marinum | reverse complement strand
AATCCAATTTTAGTCCGTCGTGTTTGAATCTGTTGCGATTGTCAGTCCGAAAATGTCCATTGCAAAAAGATGCTCCAGAAAATCTCCAAAACTCACCATTCAAAAATGCCTTTTTTTGCCTTGTTCACAACGTACTAATAAATGTAATACTACATTTTATTTCGAAATAAAATGTAGTATTACATTTATATCTCTTTTGTCTTTATCGACTAATCTAGCGGATTTTTGATTTTGAAAAAAATATTAGTTGCCACATGGGTATAGATTTCTGTAGTCTTGGTGCTTTTATGGCCTAACAGCACCTGGATATATCTTAAGTCCGTTCCATTTTCTAGTAGGTGGGTAGCAAAGGAGTGACGTAATACATGGGGTGTCACTTTCTTCTTAATTTTTGCCTTTCTTGCAGCTTCCCTTACAATACAGGCCACGCTTTCGGGGCTGCATCGCTTTCCTCCCGGTCCCTCAAACAAAAATGTATTTGGTCTCCATTCTTTATAGTAGATCCTTAGATCAACCACAAGCTTCTCAGAAAGAATGGTGTACCTGTCTTTATTTCCTTTTCCTGACCGTACTTTTATAACCATCCTCTTGCTGTCAATATCATCGGGTTTCAGGTTTAAAACTTCACCCCTTCGCAAACCGGCTGAATACAACAGGCTCACAATGCACCTGTGTTTGATGTTGTTGGTATTTTCAATTATGGAAAGCACCTCCTCCTTTGCTAATACCTGCGGAAGCTTCTCTTCTGCACGAGGACGTTCAATGGCATAGAAACGGTTGGGCATTTCCAAAACCACTTCATAATAAAACTTTATAGCATTAATGGCCTGATTGACGTAAGAATTGGAACTGTGTTCCCTTATTAGTTTCTGAAGGTAAAGCCTTATATCATTTTCGTTCAAATCCTTCAGCTCTCTGTCTACATAATGATTTAGGAAAGCTTCAAAACAGGAAACATAAGTATTTACCGTACTGCTAGCGTAGCATTTTAATTCAAGTTTTCGCAGATAACTTTCTGGACATAATTTTTTCCCCTCTACAGGTTCCCTGCTACCAAACCGCTGCACATCTACCGGCTCTGTTTCTTTTCCAAAATTACTTCTCGCATAGAAAAAATTGCAATTTATCCAGGCAACTCCCCGAAAGGTTTTAAATATAAGGTTTAAGTTAGCAGGAGAGTTGGCTATATAACTCATCCTGTATTCTTCACTCCATCTTACATCGGGAAGGTCGTTCACCAGGGCCTGTACCACCTTATCTGTATAGAATTTCAACCCTATACATTTTTTCTGCTTAATCAGTAAATTCTTCAATGTAATGCATTTTCTGTCCATTAGGCAGTTCCTTTATTTTCTAATAAAAGTAACACCTAAAAACAGGTAAAGCGTTTATTATCCGTATATTATACGACTAAAACGGCTATTGTCATGACGAATCCAAAACAGTGTTTGGCCTGTAATAGTGATCTTCAGGGAAGACCAGATAAAAAGTTTTGCGATCCTTATTGTAAAAGTGCGTGGCATTATAGTAAAAATCGTGATGAGGACGCAGGATTTTATCACAAGGTAGACCGGCAGCTAAAAACCAACCGCAAAATCCTCAAATCATTTAATAAAGCTGGAAAAGCCACTGTACAAAGCGAGGTTCTTCTAGGACATGGTTTTGATCCGAAATTCTTTACCCATTACTGGAAAAACAATAAAGGGGACGTTTATCTTTTCGTGTATGAATTTGGATTCCTTACAAGAAAAGAAAATGGTAAAAAGAAATATATCCTTGTCACCTGGCAACAGTATATGGAAAAATAATTTTGAAAGTATGAAGATCGAGGCTTCAGTAAAAAATGCTTGGCATACTTCTTTTGATCACTCCTGGGCAGCCTTACGGTTGCTCAGTCCCATTTTGACCAAGCCTTCCGCAGCTAATCTATGTTAAATATTTCTAAAAATAAAAGTTTTTCTTACAAGTTCATAGCTGTCCTTCTTGAGAGTATTCTCCGATGAAATGTTATTAAATAGAGGTAGTAATTTCATCCTGTAAAAACCTTTATTGTTAAAGAAGGGGAATAGCAAGAGGATAACCCGCTGAAGCGAGGTTATTTCCCCTTACCAGCTTTAAATCAAATAGTTATGATTATTTTTTATTATAACTTGAACTACTTTTACTGTAAAGCCTTTGGAAGTCCCAGTTTTAGGCAAATATTTACTGTAAATATACTTTTCATGAAGACTCTTAAGAACATATTTATAAACGCAGTACCAGAATTGGAAAGCTGGTTGACCATTACTTGGTAAATTGCGGCATCATAATGTGATTTTTTCTTTATTCAGGTCAGTTAATTAATGAAGTAGATTATTAAAGCAAAGCAAGATGTGTCATTGTCATGACAAATTTTACTTTGCGCCCGAAGGTTGCAAAATTTAAAACAATTTTCTCCAGTAGACATTTCATAGTATTAGTTCGGTAGGTATGGGGCTTGCAGCACTACGCTGCGCTTCGTTCGCTTTTTTTCTTTTTCATCAACATAGAAATTTTATAAAATCATATAACTATCCACCTATTTACCCACGGCCTATATCCAGTGGGATTGGATAAAAAATCCCAGCATTTTCTAATTACCCAATTACTGGTAAATAGGGTAGATAGATTAATGTTCTATTTACCCACCAGAAGAGCTTAAAAAAGAGGACTCTCAAGGAGTTGGATAAATAGGGTAATTAGTTTTTATAAAAATATATTTCTTAAGCTCCTGAAAAGAGAAAAATTTTGAAACGACTTAAATCCTTTTTCTTTTTTGCCCGAAAGAATCTTTACAATAATTTGGATTGCAAAAGATCCATATCCTCTCCAATTTTCTGATCTACCACCCGTGCATATATTTGTGTGGTTGATAGTTTAGAATGGCCCAGGAGCTTGGAAACAGTTTCTATGGGCACGCCATTGGATAAGGTAACAGTTGTGGCAAATGTATGCCTGGCAACGTGAAAACTGAGCTTTTTTGAAATCTTACACTGCGTGGCTATTTCTTTCAGGTAACTATTTGTTTTCTGATTGCTGTAAACCGGCAAAAGGAATTCTGAAACAGGATCCTGGTACTTTTGTAAAATATTTTGTGCCTTCTCGAGTAAAGGGATCTTCATGGGAGTCTGGCTCTTTTCCCGCCTGCAGTAGATCCAGTCTTTTCCATTCACTCCTTTTACTAAATTAGCTGTCGTAAGTTGCTTTACATCAATGTAAGACAAACCGGTATAGCAGGCAAAAAGAAAAATATCTTTTGTCGTCTCCAGTGTTGCACGTGAGAATCGTGTTTCCTCAATATAATCTAACTCTCTTTGGTTTAAATAAGCACGATCAAACTTTTCAAACTTCAATTTATAATCTCGAAAAGGATCTTTTTCTAACCAACCCAATTTAATAGATAAGTTAATTAATTTCTTAAACCGCTCCATATGTTTCATGATGCCATTGTTATTTAACTGTTTTCTACCGGCTTTATCCTTTTGCCTTCGAAGGAACCTGTCAAATCCTGTAATAAATTGATAAGATATATTCTTTAAAAAGATATCAGCAGTCTTATGTTCCCTGAAGAGATATTGTGATAAATATTTTTCAGTAGCTCCATAATTTTTCAAGGTTCCGTGTTTGAGAATATCTTCCATGTTGGTTTTATGATGCTCCAGAATATCCTTAAGGGATTTATAGGAAGCATCTGAACCCAGGAACCGAGATTTTATTGCCTGTGCTGTAATAATGCCATCTTCTTTGAGCAGATCTTCATAACACTGGAGCAGTTTGGCATATTTAGCATCCAGATAGTTGTTTAGAATAGTGGCTTCAGGATTTCTTCCTTTGATCCTGTGAGCCCGATCATCCCAGGAATCGGGATGGCACTGTCTTCTCAAACTGATTTCTGACCTGCGGCCATTGATAGTAACCCTCGCGTAAATAGGTGCAAGAGTGTCTTTTGCTTTGGCAGTATTCAGCCAAAACAGAATGCGAAAGGTGGGTTTCAATTTCATCTCCTTCGTTTTTAGGTAACCGATTTAACATAATTAACAGAAGTCAAGTCACTCTAAAGCCTCCAGGCTAGGGAAAGATAAGAAAAAACAGGTAACCGATTAGGTAACCGAATAGGTCACTTTTTAGTTGATATCAAACAAAAAAAAATGATCTCCAGTTTCACTAAAATACTGAAAATCATTTATTTAGGTATTATTTAGTGCCATTTGATATGGCAAAAGTCGGGATGACAGGATTTGAACCTGCGACCCTACGCCCCCCAGACGTATACGCTACCGGACTGCGCCACATCCCGAATTAGAGAATGCAAATTAAACAGCTTCCTGAGAATTATCAAAGGGAATTCCTTCTTTTTTCATCGCTTTTTTATTTATTCAAAGCTTTTATTTTTCAGAAGTAATTTCCAGAAATTGAAAACCGGCAGGTTGAACGCTCACCGTAAAACTTTTGGCTGTATCATTCAAATCATCATCTATATGAGCTGGTGTCCGGTAACGTTTAAATTCCACCTTTTTTGCACGAATAGTTTTTGAAAATTCCCGTACATCAAGGCTCTCCCTGTCATCTTTAATCAATTTTAAAAGGTAATCCTGAAGTTCGCGCCTGCTTTCTTCGGGAATAAGAACCAAATCAAAATAACCATCTCCCGGATCTGCAGCCGGAGCAAGTTTTAAATTAGGCCCCACATATTTAATATTCATAAGCTCTACCATTAGAAATTTTCCTTTAATAGTAATATCATCAGCAACAATTTCTGCTTCTTCAGCTTTGAAATTCCGAATGATTTTAAGCAATACTTCAAGGGTACGCTGCAGTTTTTCTGAAAGGGTTTCGGCTTCAATATCCTTCTTTTTCATTTCGGAAATTAACTCAGGAAAAATGCCCATTCCGACGCTTTCCAGGAAAAAATTCTGTTCCTCTAATCCCGTAATACTACCATTGTCGAAATTTAATTTCCTTCCATTAAAATTGATTTCATGAGCAGAAACATTAGAGGGGATTTTTAATGTTGTTGCAATATTATTGGCAGTGCCGTGGGGAAACAAATGTATTGGAATTCTTCTTTTTACTATGGGGGCTTTCAGCAAAACCGCCGCCAGCTTATGGACGGTACCATCTCCTCCAGCCAAAAAAATGACATCGGGCTCATTCTTCAGGAAATCCTCCCACCCTGTTTCATCGGTAGATACATATTTTGTCTCAAAACCTTCTTTTTCTACCTTGTGGAGTAAATCTTTCTTCGTGTGCTTACCATTTCCTGCGGTTGGATTATGGACTATCTGCGCTACTTTCATCTAATGGGATTTTTTGAGTCTTATAAAAATAAACATCCGGTTGAAAAATCGCTTTGGATTAACGATAACTTATGATTTATTCCTTTCAGAAAAATATTTTTTGGTGCAGGTTTATTAAATAATTTATAAAATTCTGGGTTCCGGAAAATTCTGGCTTTACGGAGGCTATATTATTTTGTACCTTAAAACTGAAAGAAAATGAAGTATAGATTTTAAATGTAAAACTATGAAGATATTAGTAACGAATGACGACGGAATTTACAGTCCGGGATTGACCTGTCTGGCCCAGGCGGCTTCAGAATATGGAGAAGTTATAGTAATGGCGCCAGATATTGAACAATCTTCCATGGGCCAGGCTATTACGGCCGGAAAACCAATTACTTATAAAAAATCTCCTATTCACTTTGAAGGAATAAAAGCTTACAGAGTGAACGGGACCCCTGCAGATTGTGTGGCGCTGGGCACCCATTTATTTGATGAGATCGATCTGGTACTTTCGGGAATAAATATTGGTGCCAATCTTGGAAATTCGGCCTGGCATTCGGGAACCTTGTCGGCAGCGCGACAGGCAGTTCTTTTCGGGATCCGGGGGATAGCTTTAAGTGTCTCTGTAAATGAAGAAGAACCAGATTTTGACGCCCTTACTCCATTTGTAAAGGAAGCTTTAAAAGAAGTGGTACATGAAAAGGACAGGGAACTGTTGAATATAAATTTCCCCCGCGAGCCTGAAGGAGAAATTATATGGACCAGTCAAAGTATACGGCATTACGACGGAAAAGTCATTCCGCAGAAAAGTCCGTCCGGTAAAGAGCATTTCTGGTTCACCGTGATCCCAATTGAAAATGTTGACGAAGGAACAGATCGCTGGGCCGTGAGGCATGGCAAAACCAGTATTACCCCAATGATCCTGGATCTTACCGATAACAATCATTTAAAAGAGAGATTAGAAAAAAAATCCTGAAAAAGATTTTATGAAAGAAAATGAAGAGGCATGGAATTAGATTTTCATGCCTTTGATTTTTAGCTTTTCTGAAGAATTACAGATTCAGATCGTCTAATGCTGAAATTTAAATCACCATATCATTTTTCCTATAATCTTAAACGCAGCTCCTACTTCTTTCATTTTTTTCTTTTGCTGTTTATATATCTCCTGACGGGAATATCATACACGTATTAAGTGCAGAAGTTCCCTCAAGAATTCTCATTGTCCTATCCCGGAGCTTTGAGTCCACCTCCCACTTTGCCTGAAGCTTCTCCACATATTCAATTTCAGAATTTTTATATTAAAGATTACTAGTAAAAATTTAATCAATGCGGAAATAATATAACCTTTCACGCAACCTTTTGAATATTTCAGGTCATATTAGTATAAACATCTTATAATGTATAATTATGAAAAATCTTTCCTTTCTTCTTTTTCCTGTGATGATTCTTTTTCTTCTATCCTGTGATAAGGGTGATGATACTGCTGAAACCTACCAGGTAGCTGTTCCTGTAACGCTTTCTGTTGCCGATTTCAGGGCTTCTGTAAGACTTGAAGAACCTAAAGAAATCGAGCAGTCAGGAAAGATCTACGTATATGAAGATTTTATCTTTATAAATGATAACATGAAAGGAATACTGGTGGTGGATAATTCAAATTACCATCCGGAAAAAATTAAGTACATCAACATTCCTCAAAATACAGATATTGCTATTAAAGGTAATGTTCTGTACGCTAATTCCGGTAGAGATCTGGTGACGTTTGACATAAGTGATATTCATGACATTGAAATTCTGGAACGGCTCGAGAATGTCTTCCATGATCATTTATATCCCGAATTACCTGCCTCCGCAGCCTATTTAGATTTTAAAAATTATAATTATGAAAAAGAGGTGATCGTGGGATACACACTTGAAACACGTGAAAAAACAAATGAAGAATTGGGATGGATTAATGAAGATATTGCTTTTAACAGTGCCGGCGATGGCACGAATTCAGGAACCGGTGGTTCTATGGCGAGATTCAACATAGGAGGAGATTTTCTTTATACAGTAGGCAAAAGTGATCTTCAGGTTTTTGATATCAGTAATTTGTCCAATCCCCAAAAGCTCAATTCTCATTATGTGGGCTGGCAAATAGAAACTATTTTTAATAAAGAAGGTTACCTGTATTTAGGGAGTGCTGCCGGAATGTTTATTTACAGTCTTGAAGACCCTGCTGCTCCAGCTTATATGTCAGAAATAACTCATGTTTTAGGCTGTGATCCTGTTGTAGTAGCCAATGATATCGCCTATGTTACGATAAGAGGCGGAAATTTGTGCGGGCAGAACCTGAATCAACTTGAGGTGATAGATGTTTCGGATAAGACAAATCCCCAACTCCTCCAGGTTTATGAAATGGATGGACCCTACGGACTTGGCGTAAGAGAAAACAAATTATTTGTTTGCGATGGCAGCTCCGGATTAAAAATATATGATGCTACCAACACTCCCACCCTTGTTCTTGAAGATCATTTTCCAGACGTTAATGCTTATGATGTAATTCCAACGGAAAACGTCTTGGTACTTATAGGGGAAAATATCCTGCGGCAGTACAGCTATAAAAATAATGAGATCAATTTAATAAGCTCATATGATCTTAATTAAGCGGTACGCCTACCATTAAAAAAATTCCTGCCAGAATAAAACCGAATGATCAGCATGGATTTTATAAAGTGTAAGTTAGTTTCACCAGATTTATTGAAACGGTTCAATCCTATTTTACAATTCCATGTAATGAAAAATAACAAGAATAATTAAAATCAGGTATTTAAAGCGTCTTAGATGAATGTAATCAAAGACATAAAGTCCAACAATGCGCCGACAGTGATAAAACTTTGAGTCACCGAACAGGTCACTGCATATGAATGTTTTTAAATGATTCATATTAAATTTAAGGAATGCCTAAAAATAAAAACCTTGTCAATTATACGATTAACAAGGTTTTGATGCCATATAGTAATGGACTTGGTCGGGGTGGCAGGATTCGAACCTGCGGCCTCCTGCTCCCAAAGCAGGCGCGATAACCGGGCTACGCTACACCCCGCGATAACAGCTTGCGCTGTAAATTTCAATATGTTCAAATTCCAAACCCTTAACTCGTTTAGAACGGCTGCAAAGATAAACATTATGTTAAGTCTACAATGAAAACTTTGAGTTTTTTATATCTTAGTCCATTATTATATCACCTGGATTAATTTTAACCTTATTAATCCTGTCAAAATATATTTTATGAAACGTATTTTATTTGGTTTATCAATAGCATTCTGTTTCTTTGCCTGTGGCGAGAATGGAAAATCTTCTAATAAGGCTGGTAATGAAGAAAATCAGAATGATACTGTCTCTTCAGCGCAGCCCATTGCCTCTGAAACTCTGCCTGCAGATCCTTCAGAAACACAGTATGGCTACGAAGTAGTAGTACCCGACCTGGATATTGCGTGGGGTATGGATTTCCTTCCTGATGGAAGCATGTTGATCACAGAAAAAAGTGGAGAGCTCATACATTTTGAAGATGGTGAAAAACAGCAGGTGCAGGAAGCCCCTGAAGTTTACAATCGGGGCCAGGGAGGATTTCTGGATGTTACTGTACATCCCGAGTATGCTTCTAACGGCTGGATATATTTCACCTATTCCTCTTCAGAAGGGGAAGGAGAAGGCGGCAATACAGCTCTTATGAGAGCCAAGCTTGAGAACGGCCGACTGGTACAAAAAGAGGACTTATATAAAGCAACTCCAAACAGCACCCGTGGACAGCATTTCGGTTCAAGGATTACGTTTAATGATGGATATATGTATTTTTCTATTGGGGATCGTGGTAACCGTGATGAAAATCCACAAGACCTTAGCCGTGATGGTGGAAAAATCTACCGTCTCAATCCAGACGGCAGCATTCCCGAAGACAATCCTTTCGTTGGTGAAGAAAATGCCAAAGAAGCGGTCTATTCTTTTGGCCACAGAAATCCACAGGGAATGACGTTGAATACAGAAACCGGTGAAATCTGGGTACATGAACATGGACCACAGGGCGGGGATGAAATAAATATCATTAAAAAAGGTGAAAATTATGGTTGGCCAGTGGTATCCTACGGAATAAATTATGACAATTCCACTTTTACGGAGGAAACAGCAAGACCTGAATTTGAAGATCCTATTTTTCACTGGACCCCTTCAATTGCTCCAAGCGGACTTCTATATGTAACCTCTGACAAATATCCTGAACTAAAAGGCAACCTTCTAGCCGGATCCCTGAAGTTTCAGTATGTGGAACACCTTGAGCTGGATGGAAAAACCGTTACGAAAAGAGAAAAATTATTAGAAGGAATAGGAAGAGTCAGAGATATCGCACAAAGTCCCGACGGAGATATTTATGTATCTCTTGAAGGAACAGGTATAGTGAGATTAACAACGTCCGAAGAAGAGCAATAGAATGAAAAAATTGTTAAGCATTTTTATCGTTTTAATTCTGGCGGGGTGTAAATCCGACAAAAAAAACGATCAGGAGAATTCTGCTACTGAAAAAACTGCATTACACAACCCGGAAGTTCAAGAGAGTTTTTCAAGAGGGGCAAAAATTTACAATAATTTTTGCGCTACCTGTCATCTGTCCAACGGAGAAGGAATTGAAAATGCCTTCCCTCCTATCGCAGGATCAGACTGGCTTACAGACAAACGCACGGAAACTATTCGCGCTGTGAAACACGGTTTAAAAGGCCCTATAGAAGTCAATGGTATAGAGTATAACAGCTTGATGCCGGCCATGGGACTGTCCGATCAGGAAGTAACAGATGTTTTAAATTATATTTTTTATGCCTGGGATAATAATGTGGAAGATCCCGCTACTTTAGAGGAAGTTAAGTCGGTAAAAGAGTAATATCACATGTATTCAGCCTTTCCAATCTAAAAAAAGGAAAACCAGTTTTTAAAAGGAATACTTACCTTTGCCCGAAAAAATATCCTATGCTCATTATTGGAATTGCCGGGGGAACCGGAAGTGGAAAAACAACCGTAGTAAACCAGATCATTGAAGAGTTAAAAAATGAGGAGGTTGATGTAATTTCACAGGATTCCTACTATCAGGATACCAGCCATTTAAGTTTTGAAGATCGTAAAAAGATCAATTTCGACCACCCAAAATCTATTGATTTCGACCTGCTGGTGGAACATCTTAAAGAACTTAAGGCTGGAAATTCCATTGAAGAGCCCCTCTATTCTTTCAAAGAACACAACCGTACCGGAGAGACTAGGACGATTCACCCAAGAAAAGTTTTGATCGTGGAAGGGATTTTGATCCTCACCCATACCGATGTACGGGATATGTTCGACATCAAAATCTATGTACATGCAGATAGTGATGAGCGGCTCATTAGAAGGTTAAAAAGAGATATTAACGAACGTGGTCGTGATCTGGACGAAGTTTTATGGCGTTACCAAACCACACTTAAGCCTATGCATCAGCAATTTATAGAACCTACTAAAGAATTTGCTGATATTATCATTCCCACCAACCGGTACAATACCGTAGCTGTTGATATTGTTCAGACAATCATTCGACAACGTTTACTCTAATTTCGTATCTTTCGAATTATGAAGCTAAAACAGCTCCGAAATAAAAAATGGTTCAGGATTGCCAGTAACAAGTACTTGCTCGTTATGGTGGCTTTTATATTCTGGATGCTCTTTTTGGACAGTAACTCCTGGCTTGTGCACCGCGAATTAGATATGGAAGTAAACGACCTTAATAAAAATAAGGAGTATTACCTCGACCAGATTGCAAGTGATAAAGCCATTATCGACAAACTTGATGATTCCCTGGAGCTGGAAGAATTTGCACGCCGCGAATATTTCATGAAGCGGGAAAATGAAGAGATCTTTATTATCGAGCACGCAGAAGAGGATAATTAGAACCCGAAACATTTTTCTTTTCACGAGCTCCTACAAAACCAACGAAAACAATGAGTGATAATTTGTTCAGTGAATTTGATGAAGTTTCAGCAAAGCAATGGAAACAAAAGATCCAGTTCGACCTAAAAGGTGCCGATTATAATGAAACCCTGGTTTGGAAATCTAATGACTGCGTAGCTGTAAACCCTTTTTACCATCCCGATGAATCTCCACAGCCTGTTTCTGTAAATGCTCCTTCTGGCTGGGATATTTGCGAAAAAATATATGTGGTTTCTTCTGAAAAAGCCAATAAAAAGGCACTGAATGCACTTGAAAAAGGCGCAGAAAGCCTTTGGTTCATTATTCCTTCGGAAGAAATTGAGCCTGAACGAATATTTTCAGAAGTCAGAGAAAATATTACACTATATATCAGCTTTGAATTCTTTTCTGCGGAATATATTTCTCGCCTAAAAGATTTCTTTTTAGGAAGGGACTTTCAGGTGAATTTACAACTGGACATTATTGGAAATCTTGCCCGAAGCGGCAACTGGTACAAAAACATGAATGATGACTTTTCATCGTTGAATGAAGTTGTTTCAAAAGCGGAAGGTTTTAAATCTGTTGTAAGTGTAAATATGGGGCTTTACCAGAATGCAGGTGCTTCTATTCCGCAGCAACTGGCGTATGCCCTTGCTCACGCAACAGAATACTTAAATCATTTCGAAAATTATCCTTCAGCAGAAAAAAAACCGGCACCGGAAATACTTTTTTCAACTTCAATTGGAACAAATTATTTTTTTGAAATTGCAAAACTTCGGGCCCTTCGTCTCCTGTACGCCACAATAGCAAAGGAATTTGAAGTTTCAGAAAACTGCTACATCCTCACACAACCCTCCAAAAGGAATAAAACTATTTATGATTATAATGTGAACCTGCTTCGTACTACCACCGAATGTATGAGTGCAGCTTTGGGTGGCGCAAACAGCATTTGCAACATGCCATACGATGCCATTTTTCACAAAGACAATGACTTCGGAAGACGTATTGCCAGGAATCAGTTACTGATCCTTAAAAACGAAAGCTACTTTGAAAAGGCTGCCAATCCAGCGGAAGGCAGCTATTACATCGAAACCCTCACCCGGCAGTTTGCCGAAAAAGCACTGGAAATATTTAAGGATATCGAAAATGGTGGCGGATTCCTAAAGCAACTGAAAGAGGGAATTATTCAGAAGAAAATCTCAGAAAGCGCCCGTAAGGAAGAAGAACAGTTCGAAAACGGAAAATTGGTGCTCGTTGGATCAAATAAATATGCCAACAAAGAGGATAAAATGAAGAACGATCTGGAATTATTCCCATTCCTGAAAAAGCATCCCCGAAAAACACTTATCCCGCCGATCCTGGAGAGGAGACTCGCCGAAAAATCTGAACAGCAACGACTGGAGCAAGAAAAATAACCACTCATGCGCGAAATACTTCTCATATGCTCATTTGTTTTTTGCCTTCCGCTATTTGCTCAACAACAGGTTTTGGAGATGAGCAAAACCCGTACAGATAAAGTGCGGACTTTTAAAGAAAACAAAAGGATAAAAGTAAAAACCACAGAAGGAGTAAAATATATTGGCAGACTACATATAGTAGATAACAACACTATTAAAGTTGAGGGGTTCAATATAGAACTACATCGAATTACAAATATTAAAAGCAGGTCCATCGGTGCCGGGATAGCAGGAACAGGACTCATTATTTTTGGGTCATTTCTCACCCTTTCTGGAGGATTGCTGCACATGTGGCCCAATCAACAGCAGACAGGAAATGGTCTTTTGACGGCCGGAGCTATTATTGTTTCTTCCGGAATTTTCTTTAATGAGTTTGCCCGGAATCAGAGGAGCAATAAGTGGACCTATAAAATAATTGAGGAATGAATAGAAAAAACCTTCAGCATATAAGTTTAAATGATAGTGTTGATGCTCCAAAAGAAAACACAGAAAAAGAACCTTCTGAAAACAGGGAGCAAAAAACCTATTCTCAAAAAGATATTGAAGGCCTTAAGCACCTGAAATTTGGTGCAGGCACCCCTCCTTACCTGCGGGGTCCTTACAGCACAATGTATGTAACAAGGCCCTGGACCGTTAGGCAATATGCCGGCTTTTCAACTGCGGAAGAAAGTAATGCTTTTTACAGAAGAAACCTCGCTGCCGGCCAAAAAGGACTGTCGGTGGCGTTTGATCTTCCTACTCATCGGGGCTATGACAGTGACCATGAAAGAGTGGTTGGGGATGTTGGAAAAGCTGGAGTTGCCATAGATTCTGTAGAGGACATGAAAATCCTTTTCGACCAGATTCCGCTGGATAAAATGTCGGTTTCCATGACCATGAATGGAGCGGTATTGCCTATTATGGCCTTTTACATTGTTGCTGCCGAAGAACAGGGTGTGGAACCGGAATTACTTTCAGGAACCATACAAAATGATATTCTGAAGGAGTTCATGGTACGAAACACTTACATCTACCCTCCTACTCCGTCGATGAAGATCATCTCAGATATTTTTGAATATAGTTCTAAAAATATGCCACGGTTCAACAGCATTAGCATCTCAGGATACCACATGCAGGAAGCCGGTGCAACCAGTGAAATCGAGCTGGCATATACTCTCGCCGACGGACTCGAATACATTCGGAAAGGCCTGGATGCGGGAATGGATATTGACACTTTTGCTCCGCGATTGTCCTTTTTCTGGGGAATTGGGCTTGATCACTTCGCAGAAATTGCAAAGATGAGGGCAGCACGGGCTTTATGGGCAAAACTCGTAAAGCAATTCAATCCGAAGAACAAAAAATCCCTCGCCCTAAGAACCCATTGCCAAACCAGTGGATGGAGTTTAACCGAACAGGATCCTTTTAACAACGTGGCGAGAACAACCATAGAAGCCGCAGCCGCAGCTTTTGGCGGAACTCAGAGTTTACACACCAATGCGCTGGATGAAGCCATTGCCCTACCAACAGATTTTTCAGCCAGGATTGCCAGAAATACACAAATCCACCTTCAGAAGGAAACTCAGATTACCAGAACGGTAGATCCGTGGGCGGGTAGTTATTACGTAGAAAGCCTTACCAACGAGATTGCTGAAAAAGCCTGGAAACTGATTGAAGAAGTGGAAGAATTGGGCGGAATGACAAAAGCCATTGAAAAAGGTATTCCGAAGCTCCGCATTGAAGAAGCTGCAGCGGTTAAACAGGCACGCATAGACAGCGGTCAGGACATCATAGTTGGAGTGAACAAATACAGGCTGGAAAAAGAAGACCCCATTGTCACCCTAGAAGTCGATAACCAGACGGTGAGGAGACAACAGATGGAGCTTCTTGAGAAGATCAGACAAGAAAGAAATCAGGAAAAAGTAACCGCCGCACTTAAAAATATAACCGAAGCAGCCCGCACGAAAGAAGGAAATTTACTAGCTTTAGCAGTAGAAGCAGCTCGGGAAAGAGCCACTTTAGGAGAAATAAGCAATGCACTGGAAGAAGTGTACGGCCGATATAAAGCAACCATTCAATCCTTTAGCGGAGTGTATTCAAAACAAATAAAAGAAGATTCCTCTTTTAAAAAGGCTAGAGAACTGGCAGATCATTTTGCTGAAAAAGAAGGAAGAAGGCCCAGGATTATGATCGCAAAAATGGGTCAGGACGGGCATGACCGTGGCGCAAAGGTAGTGGCTACAGGCTATGCCGATGTAGGTTTCGATGTAGATATAGGGCCACTTTTCCAAACCCCAGCAGAAGCTGCCAAACAAGCGGCTGAAAACGACGTGCATATTTTGGGAGTGTCTTCTTTGGCCGCAGGCCATAAAACGCTGGTACCGCAGGTCATCGAAGAACTGAAGAAATATGGTCGGGAAGATATAATGGTCATTGTGGGAGGGGTAATTCCTTCCCAGGATTATCAGTTTCTTTTTGATGCAGGTGCAGTGGCTGTTTTCGGTCCCGGAACTACCATAAGCAAAGCAGCAATACAGTTACTGGAAATTCTCATAGACGAATAGTTTTTTGTCCTAGTTTTTTGTTCCTGTTTCTTGATTCTTTGTTCTTTAATTATTAATTATTCACTTCTGATATCTTTGATCTCAGATCTAAAATCTCATATCTACCATGGATTATACTAAAAAAATGCTTCGTGATGACGCTTTAAAAGGCAAAAACATTGTGGTTACCGGCGGTGGCAGCGGACTCGGAAAAGCAATGACAAAATATTTTCTGGAACTCGGCGCAAATGTTGCCATCACTTCCAGGAACCTTGAAAAATTGCAGAATACAGCGAAAGAGCTGGAAGAAGCAACCGGCGGAACTTGCTTTCCTGTGCAATGCGATGTGCGGCACTACGATCAGGTAGAGGAAATGCTTCAGCAAACGCTGGAAAAATTCGGATCTGTGGACATTCTTCTGAACAATGCTGCAGGCAACTTCATATCCCCCACCGAGAGATTAAGCGCCAACGCATTTGACACTATCATAGATATTGTGCTAAAGGGAAGTAAAAACTGCACCCTTGCCTTCGGAAAACACTGGATCGATAAAGGTGAAAAGAACAAAACCGTTCTGAATATTGTTACCACCTACGCCTGGACTGGTTCGGCTTATGTGGTACCGAGTGCTACTGCAAAAGCAGGAGTGCTGGCGATGACCAGGTCTTTAGCGGTAGAATGGGCAAAGTATGGAATCAGGTTTAACGCCATTGCGCCCGGACCTTTTCCGACCAAAGGAGCCTGGGACAGATTACTGCCGGGGGATTTAAAAGATAAATTCGATCTGGCCAAAAAAGTTCCGCTTAAGAGAGTTGGTGAACATCAGGAACTGGCAAATCTGGCGGCTTACCTGGTATCAGATTTCTCAGCGTATATGAACGGGGAAGTTATTACCATAGATGGTGGGGAGTGGCTAAAAGGTGCCGGCCAGTTCAACCTTCTGGAAGCCATTCCAGAAGAAATGTGGGATCAGCTGGAGGCCATGATCAAAGCGAAAAAAGGGTGACGAGTGATGCAGTGATATTATGAAGATGTGATATAGTTCAACAAACTTCGGAGAGAGCATCGGGATGAGATTTCCGATTTTCGCCTTCGGATTTTTTGTTCTGGTTTGATGCAGGTATTCAGTTTTATGGACAACCAAAGCGAATTTGCCTGTTAAGCAACGAAGGCCAAATCTTCGAAGCTACCTTCAGAAGTAATAATTCCGAGACTTTTTCCAGGTTTACAACTTTACATCGTCACTAGTGTACACCACATATTATCAACCAACTACAACCGTTCACCCCTATTAAAAACCTGTTAACAAAATACCTTTCGTAAACCTATAATAAATTGTATTTTTACCTCTTAAAATCCAAAATACTTAATGGGTAAAATCATTGCCATTGCAAATCAAAAAGGAGGAGTAGGAAAAACTACCACTTCTGTGAACCTGGCAGCATGTCTGGGAGTGCTGGAGAAAAAAGTTTTATTGATTGATGCAGATCCGCAGGCCAATGCCACCTCAGGATTAGGTATTGATGTGGAGACGGTCGAAATTGGAACGTACCAATTACTGGAACATTCCTCTAAAGCTGAAGAAGCCATTATAAAAACGGAGTCCCCAAACCTCGATATCATTCCGGCACATATTGATCTTGTTGCCATAGAAATAGAACTTGTAGACCAGGAAGAGCGGGAATATATGCTCAAAAAAGCGATTGAGCACCTAAAAGATCAATATGACTATGTCCTGATAGATTGTGCACCTTCTTTAGGGTTGCTTACATTGAATGCCTTGACGGCAGCCGACTCGGTCATCATCCCGATACAGTGTGAATATTTCGCCCTGGAAGGTCTTGGCAAACTGCTGAATACGATAAAAAGTGTACAAAAGATACACAATAAAAATTTAGATATTGAAGGCCTTTTATTGACCATGTACGATTCAAGACTGCGCCTGTCCAATCAGGTAGTGGAAGAAGTACAAAAGCATTTTGATGAAATGGTCTTTAAAACAATCATTCAGCGAAATGTGCGTTTAAGTGAAGCCCCCAGTTATGGAGAGAGCATCATAAATTATGATGCCGGTAGTAAGGGAGCCAGTAATTATTTGAGTCTGGCCCACGAAATTATTAAGAAAAACATTTAGGAGAAGATGGCGAAGGCTACCAAGAAACAAGCGTTGGGAAGAGGACTTTCAGCACTGCTGAAGGATCCTCAAAATGATATAAAATCTGCTGAAGATAAAAATGCCGATAAACTCGTTGGTCATATTGTGGAACTTGACCTGGATGCTATTGAAGTCAATCCTTTTCAGCCGAGAACGAGTTTCAATGAAGAATCATTACGGGAACTTGCTTCTTCGATCCGGGAATTAGGGGTGATACAGCCAATTACCGTACGAAAATTAGATTATAACAAATACCAGCTGGTTTCGGGAGAACGACGTTTTCGTGCCTCCAAATTGATTGGGCTGGAAACGATTCCGGCGTATATTCGTATTGCCAACGATCAGGAATCTCTGGAAATGGCTTTGGTAGAGAACATTCAGCGGCAGGACCTTGATCCTATCGAGATCTCCCTTTCCTATCAGCGTTTAATTGATGAGATCAACCTTACGCAAGAACAATTAAGTGAACGTGTTGGAAAAAATCGTTCTACTATTGCAAATTACCTCCGACTTCTAAAACTGGATCCAATAGTACAAACCGGTATGCGGGATGGATTCCTGTCCATGGGTCATGGTAGAGCCTTAATCAATATTGAAGATACCCAGGTGCAACTGGAAATCTATGAAAAGATCCTTGCAAACTCCCTTTCTGTGAGAGAAACAGAAAAACTGGTAAAAAATCTTCAGGAAGGACAGAGTGTGGAAAAAGCAGCACCAAAACCCGTTGCTTTACCTAAAAACCTTCGGAAAAGCGTCAAAGAATTTTCAGAATATTTAGGCGCAAAAGTGGATGTGAAGGTTGCAAAAAAGGGAAATGGAAGATTAATTATTCCTTTTTCTTCTGAAGAAGATTTCAATAGGCTTAAAAAAATCATACAGGGTGAAGATTAAAAATCTCCTTTTTCTACTAATCTCATTTTTTTTTGCCACTCCTTTCTTTGCGCAACAAGACTCCATTTCTGTAAGCACAGAAGAACTTATCGTACCTGAAAAGGAAGAACCCAGTTACAAACCATACGATGCCCTTGCTCCTGCCAGGGCAGCTTTTTACTCGGCTGTTTTGCCCGGCCTGGGCCAGGCCTACAATGATAAATACTGGAAAATCCCGATTGTCTATACAGCTCTTGGCGTAGGTGTTTATTTCTACCTCAACAATGACGATCAATATGACCGGTACAGAAGTGCTTACAAAAGCAGGCTTGCCGGCAGAACCGACGATGAATTTTCTAATGAAAACGGAGAACCCATTCTCTCTACTCCCAGGTTAATTGATGCGCAGGAATTTTATCAAAGAAATAAAGAAATTTCCATTCTGGTTATCGTGGGAATGTATGCTCTGAATATCATTGACGCCAATGTAGATGCTCACTTACAACAATTTAACGTGAGCGAAGATCTAAGCCTGAAGCCCGCTTTTAATTACGACCAGTTTAGCGGAAGGACGGGCTACGGACTCTCATTAAATTTCAATTTCTAAACAATGAAGATTGCACTTATAGGCTACGGAAAAATGGGTAAAACCATTGAAAAAATTGCACAGGAACGTGGCCACACCATCACTCACAGAATATCTGATGATATTGCCAACCACGATCTAAAAACTACCGATATAGCTATAGATTTTAGTATTCCAGATGCGGCTTTCAGAAATATTACCAGCTGCTTTCAACAGGGAGTACCGGTGATTTCGGGGACTACAGGCTGGCTTAAAAAATATGAAGAAGCAGTGAGAGTTTGTAATGAGAACAACTCGGGATTCATTTATGCATCTAATTTTAGCCTTGGAGTAAACCTCTTTTTTGAGCTGAATAAGAATCTGGCGAAAATGATGAGTGGTTTTAAAGATTATTCCGTCTCCATGGAAGAAGTACATCACACCCAAAAACTTGATGCTCCCAGTGGCACTGCTATTACACTGGCTGAACAGATCATCGCAAATAACAACAAAAAAGGCTGGAAATTGGACACTGCGGGTGAGGATGAAATTCCTATTACGGCAAAAAGAATAGAGAATGTGCCGGGAACACATACCATATCCTACGAATCTAAGGTAGACACCATAAAAATTGAACACATTGCGCATTCCCGCGAAGGATTTGCTTTAGGCGCAGTTATTGCTTCGGAATGGCTTAATGGAAAACAGGGTGTTTTTACCATGAAGGATGTTTTATTCCAAAACATGTAACACTTACCTCTTTTTCCACACCAATAAACACAAAGAACACACATGATATTTATAGAATGGATCCTGTTTTTTCTCGTTATCCAGTTGATACATTTCCTGGGAACCTGGAGATTATATCAAAAAGCAGGTAGAAAAGCCTGGGAAGCTGCAATTCCCGTTTACAATGCGGTAGTTTTAATGAAGATCATCCACAGGCCCTGGTGGTGGACCATCCTTCTATTCATTCCGGTAGTAAATTTGATCATGTTTCCGGTGGTATGGGTAGAAACCATAAGGAGCTTCGGAAAAACCTCTACTGCAGATACTATCCTGGTGATCGTTACTCTGGGGCTCTATATATTCTACGTGAATTATATTGCCGATGTGACTTACAAAGAAGAGCGTTCTTTACAACCCGGAAGCGTTGCGGGAGAATGGATAAGCTCCATTCTTTTTGCCATTATAGCAGCAACTATCGTACATACGTACGTGATGCAGCCTTTTACCATTCCTACTTCCTCTTTGGAAAAAACATTACTCGTAGGGGATTATCTTTTTGTGAGCAAATTCCATTACGGAGCACGAACTCCCCTTACTTCTGTTGCATTTCCAATGGTACATGATACTATCCCGGTACTGGGAGTCAAATCTTATTTAAATGCACCTCAAATTCCATATTTCAGACTTCCGGGGTTTCAGAATATTGAAAGAAATGACATTGTCGTTTTCAACTGGCCGGTGGATACGGTTAGACAATTTTTCGATGCTTCAGGCGCTCGTTATGACAAGCCTGTAGATAAGAAATCCAATTACGTAAAAAGAGCGGTAGGTTTACCCGGCGATTCCCTGAAAATCGTTGACGGGAAGATCTATATTAACAATGAGCCTCTTAGTTTACCGGAAAGAGCAAAACCTCAATATTCCTACTTCGGAACTACCACCGGGCAGGGTTTCCATCCTAACATCTTAAGGGAATATGATATCACTGACGGATTTGGTTATGATCCAAATACCAATCAGTTTGTTTTTCAAGCCTTAACAGAAGAGGCCTACCAGAGACTACGGAATAATCCAAACGTGGCTACCATAGAACGGGTACGTGCCCCTGAAACTGAAAAAGATGTCCGCATCTTCCCAAATAACCGGAAGGTAAACTGGAACCAGGATAATATGGGTTCTGTTTATATTCCCAAAAGGGGAGAAACCGTGGAAATGAACCTTACCTCCTTCTCGCTTTATCGTCGTATCATTGAAGACTATGAAGGTCACGAGATGGGAATAGACAACCAGCTTGCTGTGGATGGCACCCAGGTGCTTTTAAATGGCGATCCTATCACCTCTTACACCTTCAAACAGGATTATTACTGGATGATGGGTGACAATCGTCACAACAGTGAAGACAGCCGCTACTGGGGATATGTTCCCGAAAACCACGTGGTAGGTAAACCCGTATTTATCTGGCTGAGTATTGATCCAAACGGTTCCGGATTTGACAAAATCCGTTGGGAACGTATGTTCACTACAGTAGGTGGCCAGGGACAGCCGGTTTCTTACCTCCCATACTTCCTAATCCTTGTAGTAGGATGGTTTGGGTACAGTTACTTCAGAAAAAAGAAAAAATCTTAAGAGAATCCTATCTGAAATGCAGCAGTTGCTATTACACCCCTGTTATTTTGGCCCTATCTCTCAGTTTGTAGCTCTAGCGAAGGCTCCGGAAGTTATCTTTGAAAATGAAGATAACTATCAGAAACAAACCTACCGCAACCGGATGTATATTTATGGAGCCAATGGAAGATTGCTTCTCAACATCCCCATCAAACATACCGGAGAAAAAAAGCAGCATCAAAAATACAGGGATGTACGCGTTGAGAATGATTTTCACTGGCAGAAACAACACTGGAAATCAGTGCAATCTGCTTATCGCACCTCCCCTTTCTTTGAATTTTATGAGGATGATTTTGAACCTCTGTATGCTAAAAAATATGAATTCCTGCTAGACTTTAATTACGATTGTCTTGAAGTAGTGCTAGAAAGTCTTCAGCTGGAACTGGAGTATAAGAAAACAGAAACTTTTGACCCCGTAGCACCGGAAACCCTTTCCGATGGTAGGTATCTCGTCAATGCCAAATCTCAAACAAAACAGGACCTGGAACCTTACACCCAGGTCTTTGAAAGCAAAAAAGGATATCTTAATAACCTTAGTATTGTAGATCTCATCTTTAATGAAGGCCCTAATGCAATATCCTACCTGGAGCGGCAAGAGTTAAAGGGATTGGATCAATAGAGATTTCAAAAATAAACACACCAAAACTATCTATGATTCAGGATATCGTTCTTCGGATGACTTATAACTTCAGGCTAGCTTTGACTGGAAAATGATCGGAATAAGGCACATCATAGGTTTCAAAAGAAAGAGTTTCAATACTTTCCTCCGGAAATATATAATCTATTCGTAACGGAAAAAATTTAAAGTCGAACGTCCGGCCGAAACCGTTGCCTTCTTCTTTATAAGCATCATTAAATCCTTCAGATCTTACTTTTCTGTAGATATAGGAATATGCTGTATTATTGAAATCTCCAAGAATAACAGTACGGTAGGGACTTTCATGATAAAGACCCAGAACTTTTTCCAACTGCTCCTGTTGTTTGACAAAAGTTTGTCCCATGCCTAAAAATACCCTTTTTGACTCCTCTTTTTGGATCTTGTCCATATTAGGCTTGATGGTAAATGATTGCAGGTGCACGTTAATGATACGAATCGTATCTGTCTTCACCACAATATCGGCAAAAATGGCATTATTGTTACTGCTGGTATCAAAATCCAGGGAACCGGAATTGATAATGGGAAATTTAGAAAAAACAGCTAATCCGAATTCTGCACTGCTCTTTTTCTGCTTGATAAATTTATGTGGAAAACCCAGCGCCACATCGAGTTCTCCTACATAGTATTCCTGCATCCCCAGGATATCCGGATCCTCTTCAGCTATAAACGATGTTACTTTTTCGGGAATGGATTTATCCTCAGACCATTTAAATTGGTTAAACTGTCTTATGTTGTAAGAAAGAATTGATAATCCTCCATTCAGCACTTCCTCTTCCTCGGGTGCAGAGAATTCATAAATAGAGGTAACATGATTAAATCCCAGTAATAAAACTGCCAGAGGGAGTAACAGCTGTTTTTTAAGCCGTAAGATCCAGTAAATAAGGAAAATTGCATTAATAATTATTAATAATGGCACTGTAAGGCTCATTACAGCCAGTAGCGCAAAAGTATCAGGTGGAATATACGGTAAGAGATAGGTAAACAGTAAGGCTACCGCAAAAAGCGAATTTAAAAGAAATAAAAATTTATCGAACCAGCGTAAATTTTTCATTAATTATCCTTTCCTGCATTGAACAAGTAATCCTTTTCCTGCTTTGAGAGGCTATCATACCCACTTTTACTAATCTTATCAAGGATAGCATCTATTTTCTCCTGCTCCTCTTTCTTATTGCGCCTGGTTGAAGTATAAGAAGTACCTGCAGAAGTATTTTTCTTGCGATGCACCGTTTTTAAATTACTTCTCCTGCTACGGCCACTGGTAGTAGATGATGAAGAGGAGAAATTGAATAGAGAACCAAACCAGTTCAGGATCTTTTCAAAACCAGAAGCAAAATCATTGCCCTTACCTAATTGCCTGGCATATACATAGCCAAAGGCCGCACCTCCCAGGTGGGCCAGATGACCGCCGGGGTTGCTAATAGGAATCTGAATGATATCCAGTACCACTAAAAATGCTGCAATCCACCAGAATTTTATACTCCCTATTAACAGCAACCGTATTTTCATATGCGGAATATGCGTGGCAATACCAACCAAAACAGACATAACCGCTGCTGAAGCTCCCAGTAAATAAGATCTTCCAAGACCCGAAAAAGCCGGAAATAAATTATAGCTGAGCATATAAACCAGAGCACCAAAAATAGCACCCAGAAAGTAAAAATTAAGAAGTTTCTTACCCGAAAAATAATTCAGGAAATAGATTCCCGAGAAATACAGGATCAGCATATTTGATAAGATGTGCCATATCCCGCTATGCAGAAAAGCGTAGGTGATAATAGACCAGGGCTTCAGAAGAAACTCTCCTAATTCTTTCGGAAAAACAAACCATTCCAGCAAAAAATCACCCGGGAACTGAAAAAGAAAAGCAAGTGTCCTGAATAGGAAAAAAAGTAGAAACACCGCCACATTCACTGCAATCAATTTCTCGCTTACAGTAGCAGTATTCAGCTTATATCTTAAACTATTAGACATTCTCATTAATCCCACCTATTTTGATTAAACTGGTTTTTCTTCCAATACCACATCATTATAAATCCAAATAAAGCACCTCCCACGTGTGCAAAATGCGCAATACCACCTCCAAACAATGAATATCCTGTAAATCCTGAAAACAAATCGATCGCGATCAATGCAGGAATAAAGTATTTTGCTTTAATGGGCACCGGAACAAATAAAAGAAATAATTCCACATTGGGAAACATCATTCCAAACGCTACAAGAATACCATAAATTGCCCCCGAAGCTCCAACTGCAGGAGTAACATACGATTCTAGCATTGCCCGTAAAGTATCTGTATCCACTCCCGGAGGAATCCCAAACTGGCCTGACCTGCGGATAGATGAAAAAGATTCAGATAAATATGCCGAAATTTCTCCCGGATTCAATCCAGCCTCCAATAAGGCTTCATATCCCTGTTGATAATGAAAATAATTGACCAGACTATGTATGATTGCTGCCCCTATCCCTGCTGAAAAGTAAAAGAAAATAAACTTTTTTTGTCCCAGCACCTGTTCTATTGGGCTTCCAAAAGCCCATAGCGCATACATGTTGAAAAGAATATGCATAAAACTCCCATGCATGAACATATGGGTAAGTACCTGCCACACACCAAAATTCTCATTCTCAAAAAACCATAAGGCAAATAATCGAATAGCCTCATCTCCCATCGTATAAGAACCTACAAAAAAGATGATATTAATGATTAAAAGGACCTTTACAGTCTCGGTAATTCTTCCCATTACATAAATTTTTTATCCAACTCGTCTACAGTCAAGGTTATGAAAATTTGTCTGTTATACGGCGTCAGGTTTGTTTCCTTACACGCAAAAAGACTGTTAAGTATATTTTGTTGTTCAGTATTATTAAGTACAGTACCCGACTTTACAGCCATTCCTTTTGCAAGAGATTTTGCCAGAATATCTGCCTGGGAAAATCCGCTTTCCGGAACTTCATTCTCAAGGTCCGAAAGTAGTTGTTCCAGTAAAATAGCAACCTCACTTTCGGAGATTAGGGTGGGGATACCAATTATTTCTACTGAATCTTTACTAAATTCAGAAAAAACAAATCCCGTTTGCTCCAGGGATTCCTTGGCTTCCTTTAGAAGGGCAATTTCCTGCGAAGAAAATTGGAGCATCAACGGAAATAACAATTGCTGACTTACCGCTGCTGTTACCGTTATACTTTTCAGGAGTTCTTCATAGAGGATTCTTGTATGAGCCCTGTGTTGATCTATAACTAAAATCCCACTTTTGAGCGTGCTCACAATATATTTCTTATTCAGCTGAAAAGTCCGGTTCCCTGATTCCTTTTCTTCGGAAGAACCAAAAAGATTTCCGGTTACTTCATCGCTTTCAAATTCCATGGAATTCATTTCAGAATTCCGGGTGCCGAATTCTTTCTGCTGAAGCCCCGAATATAAACTCTCCCAGCTTCCGCCTGAAGATTCTTTTCTAAACCCTGAAGGCCTGTAAGAGCCCGACACTGAATTGCTCTCCTGAAAAGGATTGAAATTCCGGTCCACCTCTACTTTTGGCGGCGTCACTCCTTTCTGATTAAATTCATAAGGCGTATCCAGTGTCGCATCCCGCTCGAAATCCAATACCGGCGCAACGTTAAACTGACCTAAGCTATGCTTGATCGAACTCCGCAGAATGGAATATAACGCGTGCTCGTCATCGAACTTTATTTCTGTTTTGGTGGGATGGATATTAATATCAATGCTCTTTGGATCTACGTCCAGGTATAGAAAATAGCTGGGATAGGCTTTATCTTTCAAAAGACCTTCAAAAGCAGCCACCACAGCATGGTTTAAATAAGGGCTTTTTATGAACCTGTCATTCACAAAAAAGAACTGCTCTCCCCTGCTGCGCTTTGCAAATTCAGGCTTTCCTACAAAGCCGTGGATCTTAACAATTTCAGTATCTTCTTCTACGGGAACCAGTTTTTCATTGGTTTTTCCTCCAAAGATATTTACTATTCGTTGTCGGTAATTTGTTCCGGGTAGCTGGAAGATCTCGCTTCCATTGTGAAAAAGAGAAAATTGAATTGTCGGATGTGCTAGTGCTACCCGCTGAAATTCATCAATAATGTGTCGTGTTTCCACAGCGTCACTCTTGAGGAAATTTCTCCTCGCCGGAATATTGTAAAAAAGATTTTTAACACAAATGGAAGTGCCTACAGGAGTTACTACTGGTTCCTGAGAAACCACTTCACTGCCTTCAATTTTAATACAGGTACCTACTTCATCACCTTCCTGCCGGGTCTTTAATTCCACATGGGCAATTGCTGCAATTGAAGCCAAAGCCTCCCCACGAAAACCTTTAGTTTTCAAGCTGAAAAGATCCTCTGCTGCACTAATTTTAGAGGTAGCATGCCGCTCAAAGCACAGTCTGGCATCTGTAAGGCTCATTCCAGCCCCATCATCAATAACCTGAATAAGGATCTTTCCCGCTTCTTTGATAATAACTTTTATACTGTTTGCCCTGGCATCTATGGCATTTTCTAGAAGCTCCTTTATGACCGATGCCGGCCGCTGCACAACTTCTCCCGCAGCAATTTGATTCGCAACATGGTCGGGTAAAAGATGAATAACATCATTCATTTATTGCGGGGTCGAGAAGATTGACAAATCAAAATCAATGATCCAGAGAAATATAAGCACCAGGATAGCTATAATAACCAACACACGGGTATTGACTTCCCTGTTCCCCCTGTTACGGCTGCTTTCCCTTGCTTCGGCCCATTGCGAACCAAAATCTATGGCATTGGTTGTTTCCTTATATTTATGAAATCTGGAATTAAAATCATAAATATTACCTGTGTCTTTACCTTTATAATAACGGGGGGTATAATTATAACGAGCGTTTTTTCGGGTTTTATATATATTGATTTTCAAGATGCTCTTCTTTTATTAATGGAATACTCAAATTTACTTAAAATGCATAAGAAACCGAAGCTTCCATACACAAAAGTATCAATAACAAAAACGATGCCGTAAGAAAGAAAAGTTAAAGCCTGGCGTCCCAGCGAAGTTTCGCCATTTTAATGGCTGCCACCGCAGCTTCGGTACCTTTGTTGCCATGCTTACCACCAGACCTATCAATGGCCTGCTGCATATTTTGATCTGTAAGCACACAAAAAATGACAGGAATATCCTGCTGTACATTGAGATCTTTAATACCCTGGGAAACGCCCTGGCACACGAAATCAAAGTGTTTAGTTTCACCTTCAATGACGCTACCAATTGCGATTACCGCATCCAGCATATCATAGGTTTCTACCATTTTTTTACATCCGTAGATAAGTTCGAAGCTTCCCGGAACATTCCACCGCCAGATGCTTTGATCAAGCACTCCATTAGCCTTCAGCGCTTCGTAAGCTCCCTGGAAAAGGCCTTCGGTAATGTTCTCGTTCCATTCAGAAACAACAATCCCAAACCTGAATTCCTTCGCGTTTGGGACTTTGTTTTTATCGTATTCAGAAAGATTATTTCCTTCAGTAGCCATAAATAATATTATTTCATTGCCTGTGCCTGTCCCAGATATCCAGGGACCTGCGTTGCCTGTTCAGAATTTGGAAATTCATCTTCTATTCTGGTAAGGAATTTTTCAGCTTTTTCACCTTCACCAAGATTAATGGCTGTGATAGCAGCTTTTAATAGGAATTTTGGAGTAGTGAAACTGTTGTTTCTCATAGAAGCAGCCTCTTCATAATAACTTAAAGCTTCTTCCGGCTGATCAAGTTGCATGAAAGCATCTCCCATTCCTCCTTTTGCCAATGGCGCAAGTATTTCATCATCACTATTGAAATCATCAAGATGATCAATTGCTTCCTGGTATTTACTAGTATTCAAATATGCCATTCCCGCATAATAATGGGCTTGGTTTGCTGCATCTGTACTTCCGTAGTTATCGATGATATCAAGGAAACCGTATTTTCCTTCCCCACCTGTTAAAGACATATTATAAAGGGAATCACTTTCCGCTCCCGATGCATCCAGTGCTGCATCAAAATACTCCTGAGCCTGGTACATTTCATTTGCAGCATCGGCTTCTTTTGGCTCCTGTACAAACTCATTGTAAGCAAGGTATCCAAGAATGATCAATGCGGCAGCACCAATAATAATGAAGATGTATTTCTGATTTTTGGCAACCCAGGCTTCCGTTTTGCCTGCGCCTTCATCCAATGTATTAAACACTTCTGCAGTTGTTGATTCTTCTTCAACATGTTTTTGTTGTTCTTCCTTTGAAGTAGGTTTATGCCCTTTTTTCTTGTACGTTGCCATAAAATCGTTAATTGAACGGCAAAAATAGAATTTTTATTGAAAATTAAAAGGGAAAATATTTGTTTATTTATCCTAATTTGCACTCATTGTCCCGGCAGATACTTTCAGAAAACACAATTAATATTTCGCTGAATAACAGCTATTTATGCAATTAAAATCGCTATCACTTCTCAATTATAAGAATTTCGAATCGGCCAATTTCGATTTTGACCAAAAAATTAATTGTTTAGTAGGCAATAACGGGGTGGGCAAAACCAACGTTTTAGACAGTATTTACCATTTGGCCTTCGGAAAAAGCTATTTCAATCCTATTACCAGTCAGAATATTAAACACGATTCCGATTTTTTTGTGATTGAAGGAGAATTTGAAAAAAATGAACGGCAGGAAAACATTCTGGTAAGTGCAAAGCGTGGTCAGAAAAAGGTAATTAAACGCAACAATAAACCTTACGAAAAGTTTAGTGAACATATAGGTTTTATCCCCACGGTAATCATCTCCCCGGCAGACAGAGACCTCATTATTGAAGGCAGTGAAACCCGAAGAAAATTTATGGACGGTGTCATTTCCCAGGGCGACAGTTTATACCTCAACAGCCTGATTGATTACGGAAAGATCCTTTCTCAACGAAATTCCCTACTGAAATATTTTGCAGCAAACCATACCTTTGATCGGGATACACTTTCAGTTTATAACATGCAACTGCAGGAGCTGGGCGCCACACTTTTCAAAAAAAGGGAAGCCTTTTTAAAGGTATTTATCCCAATTTTCAGAAAACGCTATGCAACCATCAGCAATGAAAAAGAAGAGGTAGAGATCGTTTATAAAAGTCAGCTTCAGGAAAAATCACTGTCCGAATTACTGGAGGAGAATCTTCAGAAAGACATGGCGTTGCAGTATACCAGTGTGGGAACACATAAAGACGATCTGAATTTTGAAATTGAAGGTCACCCCGTAAAAAAATTCGGTTCCCAGGGGCAGCAAAAGTCTTTTCTTATTGCATTGAAACTCGCGCAGTTTGATTTCATTAAAGAATTAAACAACGTACCGCCCATTTTGCTGATGGATGACATTTTTGATAAGCTTGACGAAAATCGCGTTGCCCATATCGTAGACCTGGTTGCTACCAACCAGCTCGGGCAGCTTTTCATAAGCGACACCCACGGCGACCGTACCGAAAAAGTAGTGCGCGATACAAACCAGACTTACAAAATGTTTCAGCTATGAAAAGATTGATCCTCATTTTCCTTGTTTCCTGTCTTACGATTGGTTGCAACCGGACCACTCCCGAAGAAAAGATACAGAACCTTAACGGCTATTGGGAAATAAAATCTGTAGAACCAACAGAGGGAAACCCTACAGAATTCAGGTTCAATGAGATGATTGATTTTATAAGCGTTGAAGATACAACTGGCTACCGCACCAAAGTAAGGCCTCAATTAGACGGAAGTTTTATTACTACAGAAAATTCAGAAGTTTTAACGGTAAAAATCGAAAACGACAGCATAAATTTGTATTATGAAACTCCTTATGATTCCTGGAAAGAAACCCTGCTTTCTTCGGAAGAAGATAAAATAAAATTGTTGAACCGAAACGGAACTATCTACACCTACAAAAGATTTAGTCCTTATTTCATAGAAGATTATGGCACGGAGAACTAACGAAAATATGAGTATCAGCGAAGCTTTACAGGAGTTTGTTCAGGATAACAAGCTACAGAAAGGGCTGGATAAAGTTCACGTACGGGAAGTCTGGAACAGCCAGATGGGTCCTGCCATAGAAAAATATACCACCGCAATTAAACTTGAAAGAAACACGCTTTACGTGCAGTTAAGTTCATCTGTACTAAGAGAGGAACTCAGCTACGGAAAAGAAAAAATCATAAGGATGCTCAACACAGAACTTGGCAGGGAACTCATAAAAAAGCTGGTTTTAAGGTAAGTCTCTTACACTTAAAGTAAATTGTGCAGAATACAAAAGCCACGAATGCACTACAAATTTTGTCGCTATTTCATCATCTCATTTCACTTCAACTAATCCTATACTTTACAACAAGAATTGTCGATTTTGAAGAAAGCTTTCATCTGATGGATAAAAACCTGGTTGGCTGAAATATATACAAGACGACACTAAATCTTTCCTTTTCAAGCATCTGTGCAGTCGTGGCAGAAAAACCTTATCAAGAGAAAATAATTGGAGGGGAATTATAAAAACAGACTTAGAATTAAGTTTTTACAACCTTAGGAGCAATTTTTTTTATTTTAACCTTCAAACCTCAGGTAGAATTATTTATATTTTTATATTAAAGTAAATGACTGCCAATCAATTACAAAGAATATTGAAATGAGTACAAAAGAGGAAATGATAGAAGAACAAATAAAAAAGAAAGGTGTGTCTAACCCTAACGTTCTCAAAGCCATGCGGGAAATAGACCGGTCGCTTTTTGTTCCGGAGGATATGAAACCACATGCCTACGAAGACAGGCCGCTGCCCATTGGAAAAGAGCAAACTATAAGTCAACCATACATCGTAGCCTATATGGCGGAAGAATTGCACCTGGACCCCGAAGATGTGGTTCTGGAAGTAGGAACCGGCTGCGGATACAATGCTGCAGTGTTATCCCGACTCTCCAAGCATGTCTACAGCCTTGAAATCGTGGAGTGGCTGGCTAATCTTGCTAAAAAAAATCTCGCCAAATCCAGTTTTGAAAATATTACTACCCGTTATGGAGACGGATATTCCGGATGGCCTGAAAAAGCACCTTTTGATGCTATTATTCTAACTGCCGCCCCTCCCAAAATCCCACAGCCATTAAAGCAACAGTTAAAGATTGGCGGAAGATTGCTGGCTCCTGTAGGCCGCACCAGTCAAACATTAATACTTCTCACAAGAACCAGAGAAGAAAGTTTTGAGGAAAAAAAACTCTTGCCTGTAAAATTTGTTCCCATGACGGGAAAAGCTGAAAAACAGGATAAAGTTTAGACACACAAAATTTGAAAACAAAAAACCACCTAAAAAAGGTGGTTTTCTAATGCTTCTAAGAAATGGTAATTAGAACATTTCCCTTCCAGAGAAATGGAAAGCCCCTTCAATTTGTGCGTTTACATCGCTGTCACTACCATGAACGGCATTCTCACCTACAGAGGATGCAAATTTCTTTCTGATAGTTCCTTCCGCAGCATCTTCAGGATTTGTAGCACCAATAAGCGCCCTGAAATCTTCTACTGCATTTTCCTTTTCAAGGATGGCAGCTACAATTGGACCACGAGTCATAAACTCCACCAATTCCCCGAAAAACGGACGTTCTTTATGAATTTCATAAAATGTCTCAGCATCACGCTGGGTCATTTGCGTAAGTTTCATCGCTACGATTCTAAATCCAGAAGCAGTAATCTGCTCTAAAATAGCTCCAATGTGTCCTTTTTCAACTGCATCGGGCTTTAACATGGTGAAAGTTCTGTTTCCTGCCATTATATCAATTTTAATTTTGCTGCAAAAATAGGCATTTGAAGAGTTTCCGCAAACCTATTATCGTTATTCTATTAGTCTACCGTAATTTAATATGTTTCTACCAGCTCCTGTTGTAGTTCATTTCCTACACCTCTCATCTGCATCGTAATTCTCTTATTGCTGAAATCGAACAACAAGAGTCCAAAGCTCAGGTCACTCACCACTTCTCCTTTCCTGAATTTATTAGGCTCACCCGAAAAATCTGAATACGTATGGGTAAGTCCGCTTGAAGTGAAATCTACCAAAGGATACTCAAGATCAGGTAGATTTGTAGCAGAAAATTCAGATATGTGGCGATCTCCGCTTAACAGCACCACGTTTGCTGCTTTTGATGAGACGATAAGATCCTTTAAACGCTCTACTTCCGTCGGAAAATTTCCCCAGGTTTCGAATCCGTGTTCCGCTGAAAGTATCTGGATACTGCTAACTAAAATGTTAAAATCGGCATTACTAATTGTAAGTTCAGTTTCCAGCCAATCCCACTGCGCTTCTCCCAAAATAGTTCCTCCGGAAGCCGCTTCATATCTCTTTCCGGATTCTTTCCCCGTCTCTAACTCAGATCTAAAATACCTCGTATCCAGCAGAATTACCTTTACACTTCCTTCATCGGTAGTGAATGTTTCACTGTGGTACACTCCTTCCCTGCTCCTGCGCACATCACTTTCAGAAACATCAAAAAAATCAAGAAATTTTTGCTGACTTTCAGCTTTGTATTCCCAGCTGCTTCCGCCGTCATTTTGTCCGTAATCATGATCATCCCAGGTTGCAAGGACAGGAGTGGAAGCTAAAAGTTTTTGATACGCCTTATGTTGCTTCTGAAGCTGATACTCCTTTTCCAGTTCTTCCATATCCTCTGTATCGGCATAAATATTATCACCACCCCAGATAAAAACATCGGGCCTATTGGCTAATACAGGATCCCAGAGTGGCTGCGGAAGATCCTGCCGGTTGCAGCTCCCAAAGGCAATTGTAAAATCGGAATCTTCAGAAGAAATTTCAGAAACAAGCTTTTCCGCTTGCCCTGTCTTTTTTGAAGAAGTACAGGAATTCAGCAGTAAAAGCAGCAAAAATGATTTAAAGATAAGCTTCATAAAGTATAAAGATTGGAACTCCAAAATTAATCATCTTCCTGTTTCCGGAATGTTATTATTCCAAATTTCCCATTTGCCAACTTTAAAATATTAGTGCAAACAACCGAAATACATATTTTTGAATCTCCCAATTTCAAGATCTTCAAATAATAGGTATCTTCGCCGCTTATGAAAAATGAAGAAATTACAAAACTTAAAGATCTGCTTTCAACACCAAAAAAAGTAGTTATAGTTCCTCATAAAGGACCCGACGGAGATGCTATGGGTGCTACTCTTGCACTAAAGCTTTTACTGGAAGGCCGTGATCATCATGTACAATTAATCGCTCCCAACGATTATCCCGATTTCCTCAAGTGGATGCCATATCAGGATGAAGTGGTCATTTTTGAAAAGGAAAAAGAAATAGCCACTGATTATATTAAAGATGCAGAACTGATTTTTACGCTGGATTTCAACCATCTTTCCCGTGCCGGCGACATGCAGGAAAGCCTGGAAGTAGCCAACGGTTTTTTCGTGATGATTGATCATCACCAGCAACCCGATGATTATGCAGATATAACTTATAGTGACGCCACCATGTGCTCTACCTGCCAGATGGTATATCATTTTATTGAACAAATAGGCCTTCACGACCAGATCACTCCGCAGATCGCCACCTGTCTTTATACCGGAATTATGACCGATACAGGATCTTTCAGGTATCGATCTACCACCAGCTTAACCCACAGGGTCATTGCCGATCTAATTGATAAAGGTGCAGACAACACCAATATTCACGAGAATATCTACGATACCAACACCTTCAGCAAATTACAACTTCTGGGAGTGGCACTGAATAACCTTACTGTGGTAGAAGGTTTACGAACTGCTTATATTACGCTGTCACAGGAAGAACTGGACAGGCATAACTTCAAAAAAGGTGATACAGAAGGCTTTGTGAATTACGGTCTTTCTGTAGAGGGAATAGTTTTTGCTGCTATTTTTATCGAGAATGAAGCAGAGAAAATTGTGAAAATTTCTTTGAGATCAAAAGGTACTTTTTCGGTAAACGAGTTTTCGCGTAAACACTTTAGCGGCGGAGGACATACCAATGCTGCCGGTGGAAAAAGCGATCTGTCATTAAAAGAAACCATTGATAAATTTATTAGTATCTTACCCGACTACAAAACGAGCTTAACAAAATGAGAAAATTAACTCTTTTAGTTTTCGTGGCAACAGCTGTTTTCTCCTGTAAATCACCGGAAGCAAGACGTCCCGTGATGCAAAGAACAGGTTCTTATATCGACCAGTCTATAGAGCGAAACAAGCAGCTGGTAGCACAAGAAGAAGAAGTTATCTATCACATAATAGAAGAAGATAGTACCAACACCTATATATCTTCGCCCGATGGTTTTTGGTATTATTACCAAAATGAAGACACGACAGCCACAGAAACCCCCGAATTTGGGGATGTGGTTGAATTCGATTATAATATTGAAACCCTTGATGGCAGAATCATTTATTCTGAAGAAGAATTACCTACCAGGACCTATGCGATAGACCGGGAAGAACTTTTTACCGGCTTAAGACAGGGATTAAAACTTATGAATGAAGGTGAAACCGTGACTTTTTTGTTTCCTTCGCATAAAGCTTTCGGGTTTTATGGTGATAAAGACAGGATTGGCACCAACGTTCCAATAAAATCTACCGTTACATTAAATAAAATTAATCAGGAAAATTCCAACTCAATCAATAATTAAATTATGAAAAAAGCGTCTATCTTATTTTTATGCAGTATTTTATTTACGCTTACTGCCTGTAATGATGAATACCCCGACCTTCAGGACGGACTTTATGCTGAATTTGTTACCAATAAAGGAACCTTTGTAGCCGAATTGTACCACGAGGCAACTCCAATGACTGTTGCCAGTTTTGTTTCTCTTGCTGAAGGGAAAGGCGAAATGGCAGATTCAATTTACCGAGGAGAAAAATTTTATAACGGACTTAAATTCCACAGGGTTATTAAAGATTTCATGATCCAGGGTGGAGATCCTTCTGGAACAGGAAGCGGTGGCCCGGGATATAAATTTCCGAATGAAATAGTGGATACTCTGGAACATGACAGCAAAGGCTATTTATCAATGGCAAACTCAGGTCCCGACACTAACGGAAGTCAGTTTTTCATCACCTTGAAAGAAACTCCGTGGCTTAACGGACTTCATACCATCTTTGGAGAAGTAGTACAGGGAATGGATGTTGTTGACAGCATCGGAACCCTTGAAACAGCTGAGGGAGACCGCCCTGTGGACGATGTGATCATGGAACAGGTGAACATTATTCGCAAAGGAAGCTCTGCCAAGAATTTTGATGCTCCGGAAATTTTGAAAAGTGAATTACAAAGATTCGAGCAGGAACGGGAAGAACTGGAACAGCAAATGCAGGAAAAAGCACAGGCTAACCAGCAACGTTTTGAAGATCTTGAAGCTGAGGCTGAAGAACTTGAAAGTGGTCTGAAGATCCATTTCACCGAAAAAGCTGACGGTGAAAAGCCAAACGATGGAGATATGGTGCTATTGAACTACAGTGGTTATCTTGACAATGGTGAATTATTTGACACCAACATTGAAGAAACTGCCAGAGAGTATGACGTATTCAATCAAAAAAGAAAAGAAATGGATGGGTATAGTCCAATGCCGGCTCAATTTGGTCCAGGTGCGAGAATGATTCCCGGATTTACCGAAGGAGTTCAGCAAATGACCGTAGGAGATAAAGCGGTACTATTTATTCCTGCACATTTAGGATACGGAGAACGCGGTGCTGCACCCGTGATTCCACCAAATGCCGATCTTATTTTTGAAGTTGAAATGGTAGGTATCCAGGAATAAATTTTCAAAACCACGTATAAAAAATGCCCTGCAGTTTTTGCGGGGCATTTCTATTTATATTCATTTTCTCTAGTTCTTCTCTGGAATATTTTTCAGGATCTCCAGTACAAATTTCCAGTATTTCTTAGCTGATGAAATACTCGCTCTTTCATCTGGCGAATGTGCGCCACGAATAGTAGGACCAAAAGAGATCATATCCATTTCCGGATAATTCTTGCCTAAGATTCCACATTCGAGTCCCGCGTGGCAGGCAGCGATTTCCGCTTTTTCATTATTCATTTCCTGATAGATCTCATCCAGCACTTTCAAAATAGCAGAATCCCTGTTTGGAGCCCATCCGGGATATTCTCCCGAAAGAGTGACTTCAAAGCCCGCCAGTTCGAATCCGGCGCGAAGACTGTTCGCTAGATCATTTTTTGAAGATTCTACCGAGGAACGGGTTAAACACAGGATTTCTATTTGTCCATTCTTCACCTCTACCCTGGCCACATTATTAGAAGTTTCCACAAGACCCTCGATTTCAGGACTCATTCTGTAAACTCCGTTATGGGCTGCATATACAGCTTTTACTAAAAGTTCCTGAGCTCCTACTTCCAATACTTTTTCAGGAGCATTTACTTCAGAAATTTTAATTTTCAGGTTTGGTTCCAGAGATTTGTATTCTTCTTTAATGGAATCTGCCAGCTTATTTATTTCCGCCTGAAAATCCTCTTTTTGAGCAGTATCAACAGTAACCATTGCGACGCTTTCCCTCGGAATGGCATTTCTCAATCCGCCACCATTGATTTCTGAAATTCTTAATCCGAAGTTTTCGAATCCGTTGAACAGGATCCGGTTCATCAGCTTATTGGCATTCCCAAAGCCTTTGATGATATCCATTCCTGAATGTCCACCCTGTAAACCCTTTACAACAACTTTGTATGCTGTTGAAGCTTCCGGAACAGTTTCTTCCTTGTAAGATCTTGTTGCAGTAATGTCCACTCCCCCGGCACATCCTATCCCGATTTCGTCATCTTCTTCGGTATCGAGATTCAGGAGAATTTCCCCTTCCAGCATTCCGGGCTCCAGTCCCATTGCCCCGGTCATTCCTGTTTCTTCATCAATTGTAAAAAGGGCTTCAATGGTAGGATGCTGAATTTCATCACTTTCCAGAATCGCCATAATAGTCGCCACTCCAAGTCCGTTATCGGCCCCAAGAGTAGTCCCTTTGGCACGTACCCAGTCGCCGTCAATATACATTTGGATTCCTTCATTCTCAAAATCAAAACCGGAATCGTTGTTCTTTTGGTGAACCATATCCAGGTGTGATTGCAAAACCACCTTTTTCCGGTTTTCCATTCCGGCGGTTGCAGGTTTTCTGATGATCACATTTCCTACAGAATCCACCAAAGTTTCCAGGCCAAGATTATTTCCGAAGTTTTTCATGAATTTTATCACCCGCTCTTCTTTTTTAGAAGGTCGTGGCACCGCATTGAGATCGGCAAATTTATTCCAGAGTGGCTTTGGCTCCAAAGCCCTTATTTCATTGCTCATATTAAAAAAATTTTGTGTTAGCACAAAGATACAAGATTGTTTACACCTCAAAATTTGTGTCACTAAAAATATTCCTGCGACAGGTTTTTAGAACCTTTTTTTATTTTGTTGCCTCTTTTACAGCTCCCTGAAATTCGTACTTTTGAATTGTGAAGAAAAAATCAGCCCTTATACTGACACTTTTGCTACCGGTACAGATCATTTGTATCAGGCTACTTTCAAATTATCCCGACCTCGTTGAAAAGTGGTACAGCAACGGAATTTATCCCATCACATCTTCCCTGATGCGCGCCGGACTGGGTTTTTTGCCCTTTTCACTCGGGGATTTCCTGTACGCTATCCTCGTGATCCTGTTGCTGCGGTGGATCATAATCAGATTTAGGGAAAGGTTCAGGAAACCTGTGAAGTGGATACTGGAAGCTTTGGCTACACTTTCTGTTCTTTACGCCTGTTTCAATCTTTTTTGGGGGCTTAATTATTATCGCCCGCCACTGCACCAGGCCCTGGAGATAAACCATGAATATTCAACAGAAGAACTGCAACGCTTAACAGAAATTTTAATTAGCAGAACCAATGAGCTCCACCTTTCCATCACACAAAATGACACGGTGAAGGTGACCGTCCCACATTCAAAAAACGAGATTTTCGACCTCACCGTCGTCGGATTCGAACATCTGAAAAAGGATTTTCCTGAACTTAATTATAACAAAACCAGTCTCAAAAGATCTTTATACAGCGTTCCCCTCTCTTACATGGGCTTCAATGGTTACCTCAACCCATTGACGAATGAAGGTCAGGTGAATACAGTGATCGTGCCTTTTAAGATCCCAACTACAGCAAGCCACGAGGTGGGACATCAGTTAGGTTTTGCTGCAGAAAATGAGGCTAATTTTATAGCCTGCCTTGCCACGATGAATCATCCTGATGTTTATTTCAGGTATTCAGGCTACACATTTGCTTTGGGATATTGTATGAACGAACTTTTCAGAAGAGATCCGGAAGTTGCAGAAATACTGTTAGATAAAGTGAACCCGGGAGTTCGAAAAAATTATGCTGAAGTCCGGGAATTCTGGGAAGCGCATAAGAATCCTTTTGAACCTCTTTTCATGGCTTTTTACAACAGCTTTCTGGAAGCAAATTATCAGAAAGGCGGAATTAAAAGCTACAGCTATGTCGTTGCCCTCCTAGTCAATTATTTTCAGGATGAAAATCAGCTTTAAGCCAGGAGATAAAAATGAGTTATTCCCTATCGTAAAACCCAAACCTTTTACCTGATCTTCCTGAAAAAACTCCGGCCTCATTCTTCATAGCATTTCGATCTCGCAAAATCAGAATTGTTAGCCCTATACTTTCTGTTAGATTCAAAATATCCACTATTCTTTAAAAATAATTACCCTTGAGATTTACCGAAAAATTAGTTTTCAACTCCCTATTTATCATTCCGGAAATAAAATGAATTTAAAAATGTAAAATCTTTAAAAACATAAAAAATCATAATTTTTGTAAACTACACCTCTTGTTTCGGAACTTTTTAAACTGCCATTGTTTTTACAATTTTTTGTTAACTTCCCGACTTTATTATTTCATCTTATTATCCAATTCACATTTTATGAAATTAAAGACCTTGTTCTTTGCCCTGTTTTGCGCTTCCTTAAGCCTTCAGGCACAAGAGTATTTCCCAAAAAATGACGGCGTGAAAGCCGGAGTGAATACCAATTATACGGTATTCAAAAATGCGAGAATACATGTGGATCCTTCAAAAACCATCGACAACGGGATGTTTGCTGTGAGAGACGGAAAGATCACCGCCATTGGAAAATCTATTAATGTGCCGGCAAACAGCGTGGTGATCGATCTTAAAGGCAAGGACGTCTATCCTTCGTTCATCGATCTTAACACCAACTTCGGAATCGAAAAACCAAAGAGCAACGGCGGAAGTCCGTATAGTGGGAATCCGCAGTACGACGCTTCCCGCGCAGGTTATTACTGGAACGACCATATTCGTCCGGAAACCACTGCCCTTGAAAATTTCGAATACAGCACTTCTGAAGCGGAAGCCCTGAGAAAACTCGGCTTCGGAGTCGTAAACACCCACATGCCCGACGGAATCATTCGTGGAACCGGAATGCTCGTAGCGCTGAATTCTGAAGGAACAGAGGGAGACCGGATCCTGAACCAAAGATCGGCTCAATATCTTTCTTTCAGTAAAAGTGCAAAATCAAAGCAGGTATATCCTTCTTCCATAATGGGAGCGATGGCGCTGCTAAGACAAACCTACCTCGATGCCGACTGGTACTCGAAAGGAAACAGTGACACAAAAGATCTGGCCCTTGAAGCGCTGAACAACAATAAAAACCTGGTCCAGATCTTTGCGGCCGATGATCTGCTGAACGAGCTGAGAGCCGACAAAGTAGGAGATGAATTCAACATTCAGTATGTTATTGCCGGAACCGGGGAAGAATATAAGAGACTGGATGCGGTAAAGGCTACAAATGCTACTTATATCGTGCCGTTGAAATTTCCGGAAGCTTTTGATATGGAAGATCCTTATCAGGCAGGTTTTGCCAGTCTTGAAGACATGAAAGAATGGAATCAGGCGCCTGCCAATCTTAAGATGATGGCCGAAAAAGGAATTCCGTTTACCCTTACTGCTTTTGGAGAAGAAAAATCTTTTAAGGAAAATCTTCTAAAGGCGGTAGAATATGGGTTGGACAAAGAAACCGCTCTGGCGGCTTTAACCACTGTGCCTGCAAAACTTTTAGGAGAGGAAAATAAACTCGGAACATTAAAAGAAGGTGCATGGGCAAACTTCATCATCACCTCGGGAGATTATTTTGACAAGGAAACCACTCTTTACGAAAACTGGGTTCAGGGAAGACGAGCTGTGATTGAAGATATGAACACAGTGAACCTCAACGGTACTTATGATCTTGCGGTTTCAGGAAAATCTTATGAAATGAAAATTTCGGGAGAGCCTGCAAAACCTAAAGCCGAAATCACCCGGGGAGACGCGAAAATTGGTTCAAAGGTGAACTATCAGGATAACTGGATAAGCCTGCTGCTTTCTTCGCCCGATACTACTAAAACTGAATACATCCGGCTGACTGCAAAAGTTCCTGAAAACCCTGAAGCCTTCAGCGGAAAAGCGATCCTTGAAGATGGTTCACAAACTACTTTTACTGCAACAAAAACAGCTTCAGCAGAAGAAAAAGAAAAAGAAGATAAAGGTTCTGAACATCCTGAATTACTGCCAATCACTTATCCAAACATGGCGTATGGCTTTGAAACCCTTCCGAAGCAGGAAGATCTTTTATTTAGACATGCAACGGTATGGACAAGTGAAGATACAGGAATCCTGGAAAACACTGATGTACTAGTAAGGAACGGAAAAATTTCCCGAATAGGGAAAGACCTCAGCGCCGGCCGTGCCACAGTAATAGACGCTACAGGAAAACATTTAACGGCAGGAATTATTGATGAACACTCACATATTGCTGCCTCGGCGGTCAATGAAGCCGGACATAATTCTTCTGCGGAAGTTAATATGGAAGATGTAGTAGACCCGAACGATATCGGGATCTACCGCAATCTTGGCGGCGGAGTTACCACCATGCAATTGCTACACGGATCTGCCAACCCTATCGGCGGTCGTTCTGCCATCTTGAAAATGAAATGGGGAAGTTCTCCGGAAGAAATGATCATAGACAATTCTCCTAAATACATCAAGTTTGCTTTGGGTGAGAACGTGAAGCAGGCAAACTGGGACAGTGAATCACGATTCCCGCAAACGCGTATGGGGGTGGAACAGGTTTTTGCCGATAATTTTACCAGGGCAAGAGAATATGAAGCCAAAAAGAACAGCGGACAAGCTTACCGGAAGGATATCGAAATGGAGACCCTTCTGGAAGTTCTGAACGGCGAACGCTTTGTGACTGCACACTCCTATGTGCAAAGCGAGATCAATATGCTGATGAAAGTGGCAGAACGTTTTGGATTCAACATTAATACTTTCACCCACATTCTGGAAGGCTATAAGCTTGCCGATAAAATGAAGGAGCACGGCGTTGGCGGATCTACTTTTTCTGACTGGTGGGCGTACAAATACGAAGTAAATGATGCCATTCCTCAAAATGCTTCTATCATGCACAATGCCGGAGTGACGGTGGCTATTAACAGTGACGATTCTGAAATGAGCAGAAGACTGAATCAGGAAGCTGCAAAAAGCATGAAATACGGAGATGTTTCTGAAGAAGAAGCATGGAAATTCGTCACTTTGAATCCGGCAAAACTTCTGCATATCGATGATCGCGTAGGAAGTATTAAAGAAGGGAAAGACGCCGATCTTGTTCTGTGGACAGACCATCCACTTTCAGTGTATGCAAAGGCAGAAAAGACCATTATTGAAGGAACTGTTTATTTTGACCTTAAACGGGATGAGCAGTTACGAAAGGATATTGAAGCTCAAAAGAATTTGCTTACTACTCAAATGCTGAAGGCTAAAAACGACGGCGTAAAAACGCAGCCGGTAAAAGCGACGAAAAAGGAAGAGTTTCACTGTAATACACTTTAATTATAAAGAATACTGTCAAATGAAAAATATAAAATCCATATTTCTACTTGCTTTTCTGATGACCGCAGCCACCGGATTCGCACAGCAGACTCCGGCGCCGAAGCAAACAGAAGCTATTACCATTGTTGGTGCTACTGCACATATCGGGAACGGGGAAATCATTGAAAATAGCCTCATTATTCTGGAGGACGGAAAAATCAGAACCATCACCAATGCCAATTCCACTAAAATGCCCTACCGTGGTACAGTGATTCAGGCTGAAGGAAAACATGTATATCCCGGATTCATTGCTCCTAACAGTAGCCTGGGGCTGGTAGAGATCGATGCCATTCGCCAGACAGATGATGAAAGTGAACTGGGAGAATTGTTACCTCACGTGCGTAGTATCGTTGCCTATAATGCTGAAAGTAAAGTGGTGGAAAGCATGCGACCAAACGGAGTACTCATAGGGCAGATCACCCCTCGTGGCGGAAGAATTTCCGGAACTTCAAGCATCGTTCAGTTTGATGCGTGGAACTGGGAAGATGCCATCATGAAGGAAAATGACGGACTTCACATTAACTGGCCGAACAGCTTTAGACGTGGCCGCTGGTGGGCCGGGGAAGATCCCGGGGTTAAGCCAAATGATGAATATATGAAAGAGAGTAAGGAACTAACCGAATTCTTCAGCAATGCCAAAGCCTATTTAGCGGGATCAAGATCTCAAACTCACCTGCCTTTTGAAGCCATGGAACGAGTTTTTTCCGGAGAGAAAAAAGTATACATCCATGCAGATGGGGAGAAAGAGATCATGGACATCATTAATTTCAAAAAAGACAATGATCTGGAAAATGTGATTCTGGTTGGAGGATACAATGCATACAAAGTATCAGATGAACTTAAAAATAATAACATTTCTGTTCTTTTGGCTCGTGCACATCAAACCCCTAATCTAGATGATGAAGATTACGACCTGCCTTATAAAATGGCCAAGCTTTTAACCGATAAAGGGATAATAGTTGGACTCGAAACCAGCGGCGGAATGGAACGCATGAATACTCGAAACTTACCTTTTTATGCAGGTACAGCAGTTGCTCATGGGGTGAATAAAGAAGAAGCTTTAAAAATGATCACTTCCAACACCGCTAAAATTCTGGGGATCGATGATACTGTAGGAACCCTTGAAGAAGGAAAAGATGCCACCCTGTTTATCAGCGAAGGAGATGCATTGGACATGAGAACCAATAAATTATCCAAAGCCTTCATCCAGGGTCGTGATATTAGCCTGGAAAGTCACCAGACAGAGCTGGCTAAAAGATATTCAGAGAAATTTGAAAATCAGGAACAGGAAGCTTCACAAGGGCAGTAAGCGTTAAGATAAATCTGTCATACAACATAAATAAAGAGACTATCAGAAAAGCCTTTTTTACGCCAACCTGAACTTGTATCAGGTTCTGATGATTACCTGGAATCACTACAATAATGATTCTGAAATTAATTCAGAATGACGAATTAAGAGCTTTTCAGACAGTCTCTTCTTTTTAGCATAAACCAGTTTAGCTTAATCTACATCCACATCTCTTGATAAGACGACCTGTGTAGAAGGCCGCATAATATTCTGGCTGTCTTCTGCAGTAATAAAGATTTTTAAAGGTTTATAAGGGGTCATTGTCGTTAGTTCAGCTTTGTTTTTACTGCTAATCCTTAGATTCCCCAGGTTTACGGTGCCATGATTTTCGGTCTCCATCCACGCCACATAATGACTTCTGGCGGGAGTTAACCTTTTAGGGCTGGCCATATTATTTATTTCAAGTTCAATTTCATAATTGTTGCTCTTGTTTCTATCAATTTTCACCTCTGCCTCGGCTGCAGGCAATACTTGTGAAGTGGGAAATACATACTTATTTGAGCAGGAACTAATCATAATAGCTGCAAAAATGAACGTGAGGATTTTAAAGGCATCCTTTACCGGTAATGATTTTTTCTTTGTCTGTTTTGTTTTCATTTTTTCTGAATTTATCTACTTTTTACAAAATACTCTTTTTAGACCTTCCCCGAAAGTTTTTTGGCACTCTCAGGTTCTTAGCACCTCAATTTTAATAAAATTTAACCCTTCTTAACTTCAGGTTAGGCCTAATCTTCCATTACAGGAGCTACTTTCCTATCTTTGCCACATGCAGAAACAAATCACCAGCCCACACAATCAGGCAGTAAAAAAAATACTTCAGCTTCAGGAAAAATCCAGGACCAGAAGAAAGGAAAATCAGTTTGTCATTGAAGGCATCCGGGAGATTCGTCTTGCCTTCAAGGGAGGCTATCAGGTGAATGAGATATATTTTTCTCCGGAACTTTTTTCAGAAGATAAAATCTCAGATCTTCTGAAAAACAGTATTTCTGAAATTTCATTGATAGAAATTTCCACCGAAGTCTACCATAAGATAGCCTACCGCGGAAGCACCGAAGGGGTTATTGCGGTCGCCGCAGGAAAAGAACTCAGCCTGAAGGATCTTAACCTGAAAACCAAAAATCCACTGATCCTGATAGCCGAAGCTCCCGAAAAACCCGGAAATATTGGGGCTTTACTGCGGACGGCCGATGCTGCCAAAGCCGATGCAGTGTTAATTGCCAATCCAAAAACCGATATGTTCAATCCGAATATCATCAGGTCCAGTGTTGGTTGTGTTTTCACCAACCAGATCGCCACTGCAGGAACTTCAGAAATTATCGCCTTTTTAAAGGAACGGAAAATCAATATTTTTGGAGCTGCTTTACAAGCCTCGGTTCCTTACCACACCATAGATTTTACACAATCCAGCGCCCTGGTGGTAGGCACCGAAGCCACCGGACTTAGTAAGGAATGGCTTGAAAATACGACTCAGAATATCATAATTCCCATGCAGGGGGAAATAGATTCTATGAATGTGTCGGTTGCCGCAGGAATCCTTATTTTTGAGGCTAAACGTCAGCGGAATTTCCAGTAACCTTGTCGGTAAATTGTAAAAAATGTCCCCAAACACCCTTTTCTACATCATTGTAGCCTTTATCGTTATTGATTTTATTGTAGATCAAATTCTGGATACGCTTAATGCCCGGCATTTTGATGATCCTGTTCCTGCATCTCTCAAAGATGTTTTTAACAAAGATGAATACGAAAAGTCCCAACAGTACAAGAAAAACCGACATAAATTCGGAGTGATTTCCTCTTCTTTTTCAGTTGCGCTCCTGCTGGTCTTTCTGTTTTTAAACGGATTTGATTATGTGGATTCTATTGCCCGAAGCTGGTTTGACAATCCAATCCTTATTGGGTTGGTTTTCTTCGGAATGATCATGCTGGCAAGCGATATCCTCTCCCTCCCTTTTTCGTATTACAGCACCTTTGTGATTGAGGAGAAATTCGGATTCAATAAAACCACCAAAAAAACTTATTTTCTTGATAAGCTGAAAGGCTGGGGAATGATGATCTTTCTGGGCGGAGGTGTCCTTGCATTGATCATCTGGTTTTACCAGATTGCAGGTGACAGCTTCTGGTGGTATGCGTGGATACTCGTGGCAGTTTTCAGTATTTTCTTGAATATGTTCTACGCCCGACTGATCGTGCCGTTGTTTAACAAACAAACCCCTTTACCTGAAGGTTCCTTGCGAACAAAAATTGAAGAATACGCTCAAAAAGAAGGATTTAACCTAGAAAAGATCTTCGTGATAGATGGCTCCAAAAGAAGCACCAAAGCAAATGCTTATTTTTCGGGCTTCGGAAATGAAAAAAGGGTCACTCTGTATGACACGCTGATCAATGATCTTGAAGACGAGGAAATTGTAGGGGTTCTGGCCCATGAAGTTGGACACTACAGGAAAAACCATATCCTCATAAACTTGATCTCTAGCATAATCATTACCGGATTCACCCTTTGGCTGCTGTCGCTATTTGTAGGTTGTCCGGTGCTGTCGCAAGCCCTTGGCGTGGAGCAACCAAGCTTTCATATTGGATTGATAGCCTTCGGTATTTTGTACAGCCCAATTTCAGAAGTAACGGGATTACTAATGAATTACCTATCCAGAAAATTTGAATACCAGGCAGATAATTTTGCAAAGACCACCTACAAAGCAGCACCTTTGATAACAGGGTTAAAAAAACTGACAAAAAATAGTTTGAGTAATTTGACACCACACCCTGCTTATGTTTTTGTACATTACTCTCACCCGCCGCTGTATAAGCGAATAAGGAATTTACACCAGTAATATATGTTGTTTCTTTTGTATCTTAATTGTACATTTATTTTATGATGACGGAAGCCGCTATAGATAAGGAAAATAAGGAAATTGCCCAGCAATATAAGGAATTGTTGCGTATAAGTTACCAAACTCTTTCCGACGAAGATAAGAAGTTGATAAGAAAGGCGTTTGACACGGCTGTGGATGCCCACAGTGACCAGCGCCGTAAATCTGGGGAAGCATATATTTTCCATCCCATTGCCGTGGCAAAAATTGTAGCTTCAGAAATTGGACTGGATGCTACCTGTATTGCTGCTGCTTTATTGCACGATGTGGTGGAAGACACCAAATACACCCTGGAAGATATTGAGGAAATGTTTGGGAAAACCGTGGCGAAAATTGTCGATGGTCTCACCAAAATATCTCACCTTAAAAAGGATAAAGATGTATCCCTTCAAGCCGAGAACTTCAGGAAAATGCTTCTTACCCTCAATGATGACGTTAGGGTTATCATTATCAAGATTGCAGACAGGCTGCACAACATGCAGACGATGGATGCCATGCGTGCGGATAAACAGGAAAAAATAGCTTCTGAAACCCTGTACATTTACGCACCCCTCGCCCACCGGATTGGTCTTTACAACATTAAAAATGACCTGGAAGACCTGGGGCTGAAATATACCGAACCTGATGTGTATAATGACATACTCACCAAGATAAGGGAAAGCAAGGAAGAGCAGGACAGATACATTTCAGAATTCACTAAAGTGATTCAGAATTCACTGGATCAAGAAGGAATAGAATACGAGATCAAAGGCCGACCTAAGTCCATTTATTCGATCCGTCGGAAAATGAAAAATCAGAATGTGAGTTTTGATGAAGTCTACGATAAATTTGCTGTCAGGATCATATACAAAACCCATACTGCGAACGAAAAATTCCTTGCCTGGAAGATCTATTCTGTGGTTACAGATCATTTCCGGCCAAACCCCACCCGCTTAAGAGACTGGATCTCTTCTCCAAAATCCACCGGATACGAAGCCCTGCACATCACCGTGATGGGGCCAAAAGGCCGATGGGTGGAAGTGCAGATCCGAAGTGAACGAATGAATGAAATAGCAGAAAAGGGCTATGCCGCACATTACAAATACAAACAAGGCAATGAAGAAGATGGCCTTGAGGAGTGGGTGTCAAGGCTTCAGGAAGCACTTGAAAATCCGGAAGGAAACGCGGTAGACTTTGTTGAGCAGTTCAAACTGAACCTTTATTCCAAGGAAATTTTCGTGTTTACACCCCAGGGAGACCTGAAATCCTTACCAAAAGGGGCAACTCCGCTAGATTTTGCTTTCAGTATTCATACCGAAATTGGATATCATACCCGCGGGGCAAGAGTGAACGGTAAACTGGTTCCGTTAAGTCATGTACTTAACAGCGGGGATCAGGTGGAAGTAATAACTTCAGAAAAAGCCCGGCCTAATTCCAACTGGCTGGATTATGCCACCACAGCACGTGCCCGCGCAAAGATCAAAGCCTCCTTAAAAGAGGAAAAGAAAATGATCGCCGAAGAAGGAAAAGTAATCCTTACAAGGAAATTAAGAGCGCAAAAGATTCCGTTTAATGAAAAAACCGTGAATGAGCTGGTGGTTTTCTTTAAGCTCAAAACGAGTCAGGATCTCTTCTACAGGGTTGGAATGGGAATTATTGACAACATTAAGCTAAAGGAATACGCTGCCTCAAGGAGCAATGCGCTAGTAAGTTTCTTTAAAAGTAAGATCAAGAAATCCCCGAAAGTTGAAGATATTGACCGGGACGAGATCACGGTAAAATATGATCAGCTAGTTTTCGGGAAGGAAGAAGATGTGCTGGATTACAAGCTCGCCAACTGCTGTAACCCAATTCCGGGAGATAGTGTTTTTGGATTTGTAACGGTGAGCGAAGGGATAAAAGTCCATAAAAAAGACTGCCCCAATGCCATCCAGCTGCAAAGTAATTTTGCCTACAGGATCATCCAGGCAAAATGGAAAGATTCCTCGCAGGAAGAATTCAAAGCAGTGATAAAACTTCAGGGAATCGATAATCTGGGATTGGTAAATGATGTTACAAAGGAGATCTCCAACAACATGAATGTCAACATTAGAAATATTAATTTTGACAGTACAGACGGAGTTTTTACAGGAAAAATTACGGTGATTGTAAAGAACAATACCATTTTGAAGAAGTTAATGGAACACCTGAAAAAAATAAACGGTATAGATAAGGTGACACGTGAATAATCTTATACCTTTGCAACCAGAAATATGAGCAAAAAAGTAGCAAATAAGAACGATCAGGCAATAGTAAAGAATGTTTTCACTAAGTTCCTGGAAGAGAAGGGCCACCGGAAAACTCCCGAGCGCTTCGCCATTCTTCAGGAGATATATAACAGTGAAGATCATTTTGATATAGAATCCCTCTACATCAAAATGAAAAATAAAAAGTACCGTGTTAGCCGCGCGACTTTATACAATACCATTGAATTACTGCTGGAATGCGCTTTGGTACGCAAGCACCAGTTTGGCCAGAACCAGGCACAGTACGAAAAATCTTATTTCGACAAAAATCACGACCATATTATTCTCACCGATACCGGGGAAGTGATAGAGTTTTGTGATCCCAGAATCCACACAATTAAACAAACAATTGAAGAAGTTTTTGGTATAGAAATTACCAAACATTCTCTCTATTTTTACGGCAACAAAAAAGCAACCGAAACCAATACCGAAACAGAATAATTTAAATTTTTATGGCAGTAGATTTACTACTTGGTTTACAATGGGGTGATGAAGGAAAAGGCAAAATTGTAGATGTTCTTACCTCAAAGTATAATATCATTGCGCGCTTCCAGGGAGGCCCAAATGCAGGTCACACTTTGGAATTTGATGGCATCAAACACGTATTGCACACGATCCCATCGGGAATTTTTCACGATAATGCCCTTAACCTGGTAGGTAACGGAGTGGTGATTGACCCTGTGATCTTTAAAAAAGAACTGGATAATTTAGAAAAGTTTGATCTTGATTATAAATCCAAACTCCTAATTTCCAGAAAAGCCCATCTTATTTTACCTACACACCGGTTACTAGATGCTGCCAGTGAAGCTGCAAAAGGCAAAGCTAAAATCGGATCTACTCTAAAAGGAATTGGCCCAACTTATATGGACAAGACCGGCCGAAACGGAATTCGCGTGGGAGATCTTGAACTTAGTGACTGGAAAGAGAAATATCGTGCACTTGCAGATAAGCATGAAGCCATGATCACATTTTATAATGTGGATATCCAATATAATCTTTCTGAACTGGAAGCAGAATTTTTCAAAGCCGTAGATGTTTTAAAAAGTCTGCAGTTCATCGATAGCGAAGAATACCTGTATCAGGCGCAGAAAGAAGGAAAAACCATTCTAGCTGAAGGCGCTCAGGGTTCCTTACTGGATATAGACTTCGGAACTTATCCTTTCGTAACCTCTTCTAATACTACAGCTGCAGGAGCCTGCACCGGACTTGGAGTTGCGCCCGGACATATTGGGGAAGTCTACGGAGTATTTAAAGCTTACACAACAAGAGTTGGAAGCGGCCCCTTCCCTACCGAACTTTTTGATGAAGATGGAGAAACCATGGGACGCGTAGGAAATGAATTTGGTGCCACCACGGGAAGACCACGTCGTTGCGGCTGGCTAGACCTCGTTGCATTAAAATATGCTGTTCACGTAAGCGGAGTAACTCAGCTTATTATGATGAAAGCTGATGTTTTAAGCGGATTTGAAACCTTAAAAGTTTGTACTTCCTACAATTACCAGGGGAAAGAAATTCAGCACCTGCCGTACAATATCGAAGCTAACAATGTCACACCGGTTTACACTGATTTTAAAGGCTGGAAAGAAGATATTACGAAAATCAGCAAAGTTTCAGAATTTCCTAAGGAACTGGATGAGTACATTGCCTTTATCGAAAAAGAACTTGAAATTCCAATAAAAGTAGTTTCTGTTGGGCCCGATCGCCTGCAAACGATTAACAGATAACTTATCCTGTTATACAGATTTAAAAGGTGTTGATTTGATCAACACCTTTTTACTTTTCACCATTCGCGGCATGAGTTTGGATAATGAAATTATTCAGCAGTTGAAATTATCTTATCTTTAATAATTCGCTATTTTTGATACCAAAATTCAGTTACTTGAAACAGGTTCCATTTATTACTCTATTTTTCATTCTACTTGTCTCGGGATTTTCTTCCATGGCGCAGGAAGGAAGGGAAATACAATATGAAAGCGACCGGTTTTCACGGGATGACCAGAAGTATCCCGGCGCATTGATCTTGACAAAGGTCAATAATCAGGTGCATTTTACACACGAAGGAATAGAAGTCTGGTGTGACCAGGCCATACATTATGATGAGGAGAATTTCTTTAAAGCCTTCGGAAATGTAAGAATGAAGCAGGGAGATACCGTCACCATGACAAGCCGGTATGCCGAGTACAATGGAAACACCCAGTTTGCCTTTGCCAGCGGTAATGTCAACATGAGGAATCCTCAGACTTCCCTGACATCTGACACTTTGTTCTTCGACCGTGTAAAACAGCAGGCCTATTACCGCAGCGGTGGTACGGTTCGAGATACTGCCAGTGTACTTAAAAGTCAGGTGGGACGCTACTTTCTGGAAGATCAAAAATATTCTTTTTCTTCAGATGTAGTGTTGACCAATCCGGAATATGTGATCAACTCTGCTCAGCTGGATTTTTTCTCAGAAACCGGAAATGTATTTTTCTACGGCCCCACCACAATTACCAGCGAGACCAGCACGATCTACTGTGAACGCGGATTTTACGATACCCGTGGTGATACGGGATATTTTGTAAAAAACTCAAGAATCGACTACGAAAACAGGATTTTACAGGGAGACAGCCTTTATTTTAACCGGAATACAAATTTTGCTTCAGGAACTAATAATATAAAAGTTACCGATACTATCAATAATAGCATTATCCGGGGTCATTATGCAGAAGTTTACCGGGAACAAGATTCAGTTTTTATTACAAAAAAGGCAGTAGCCATTTCTTTACAGGAACAGGATTCAGTTTACATTCACAGTGACACCTTGATGGTCACCGGCAAACCTGAGAACAGGATTATTCGAGGGTTCTATGACGTACGGCTTTACAAAAGTGACATGAGTGGAAAAAGTGATTCCATTCACGTACAGCAAAGTACCGGCCTTACTCAGATGCTGGGAAATCCTGTAATCTGGTCAGGAAATAATCAGTTAACCGGAGACACCATTCACCTGCTTAACGACATAAAAACTGAAAAGCTGGATTCTTTAATTGTGTGGGATAATGCCTTTATGATTCAGAAAGACAGTGTAGAAGGCTTTAATCAGTTAAAAGGAAAAGAACTTTACGGACTTTTCCGGGATAATGAGCTTTATCAGGTGGACATTCTCAAGAATACAGAAACAATGTATTATATGCGGAATGAGGCCAAAGATCTTATTGGGATCAACAAAACCTTATCTAGTTCCATAAAAATTTTATTTGAGGAACAGGTTGTTACAGATATATATTATTTCAAGCAAATAGATGGTAATCTTTTTCCTGAAGAAGAGTTACCACCCAATGCCCGGGAGTTTAAAGGCTTCAACTGGCGGGGAGAAGAGCAGCTCCATTCGGTGGACGACCTCTTTGCAGGGGAACCTCCACTTGAATTACCCTTGATTCAGGGAATTCCATTACCTGAAGAGGAAGGAGAGTTTTTCGAGGAACGGGAGGAAGACGATCCTCTGCTTAACGAAAAATCACGATTACGCCCCACAGATCTTAGAAACAGGGAACAGGATAGTATTTCTCCGCAGCAGCAGGAACTGCTGCCTGAAGAAAACCTGCCTGAAGCACCCGAAATTATACAGGAGCAGTAAAAAATCTTGAAAAACGACTTTTTAAAATATCAGGCGCAAACCTCGCCATATCCTCTTGCCGTGGAAGTTTCATATGCAGAAGGATCTTATATTTTCTCTACGGAAGGTAAAAAATACCTGGATTTTGTGGCAGGCGTTTCGGCATGTAGTCTTGGACATCGCCATCCCCGGGTAGTACAGGCTATAAAAGATCAGCTGGATAAGTATCTGCACGTAATGGTGTATGGAGAATATGCACAGGCACCTGCCGTACAACTCAGCAAACTGTTGGCAGAACATCTTCCGGATCCCCTGGAGAAAACCTATTTGACCAATTCCGGAACCGAGGCCATTGAAGGCTCTTTAAAACTTGCACGTAGATATACGGGAAGAACTGAGATTATTGCTGCCAGAAATGCCTATCATGGAAACACCATGGGTTCTCTGAGCCTTATGACCTACGAGGAGCGTCAGAAACCCTTTCGTCCTTTGATTGGAGATGTTTCTTTTATTGAATTTAATTCGGAAGAAGATCTCGAAAAGATCACCGAAAGAACTGCCGCTGTCATCCTGGAAACCATACAGGGAGGTGCCGGATTCATTCTGCCAAAAAATAACTACCTTAAAAAGGTGAAGATTAGGTGCGAAGAAGTTGGTGCACTACTCATCCTAGATGAGATTCAGCCGGGCTTCGGGCGTACCGGAAAACTTTTCGGATTTCAGCATTTTGATGTAGTCCCAGATATTGTAGCCATGGGCAAAGGAATGGGAGGAGGGTTACCTATTGGTGCTTTTACTGCTTCCGAAAAATTGATGGACTCCTTAAGTGACCACCCAAAAATGGGACACATTACCACCTTTGGCGGGAATCCTGTCATTGCTTCGGCGGCACTGGCAACATTGCAGGAAATCACTGATACTGACTTAATTGCAGACAGTCTTCAGAAAGAAAAATTATTTAGAAAATTATTAGTCCATCCACTAATTTCGGAAATTCGCGGTAAAGGTTTAATGCTCGCACCCATCCTAAATTCTGAAGAAATCGCCAACCAACTGGTTTTACAGGCACAGGAAAAAGGCCTCATTCTGTTCTGGTTACTATTCGAAAAAAGAGCCGTACGCATCTCTCCTCCCCTTACTATTTCTGAAGAAGAAATTAAAGAAGGATGCGGCATAATTATTGAGCTATTGGATCAATTACAGTAGCAGGTCAGGCTGTTGATTACTTTGTTAACAACAAATAGATCTAATCCCACATCTGCTGCTTAACATTTTTAACTTTATTACTGTAGAAATCAGTAACCCCTTGCTTATGCAATTAAGTCATAACGAAGAAAACAATTTCTCTCTTACCCGATTTGAATCCATGCTCAAAACGAATGATGTTTTGTTCTTTGATTCGAACGAATTCGAAAATATTATTCATTACTATTTAGAAAACGGGAAGATAGCATTGGCAAAAAAAGCCGTAAAGCTGGGTCTTACTCAGCATCCCGGCTCCACAAATCTTAAACTTCTTAAGGTAGAAATTCTGGTTTTTGAAGATAAACTTGATCTTGCCGATGGTCTGCTCGATGAAATATACGATCTGGAAACTTCTAACGAAGAGATTTATATCCAAAAAGCAAACATTCTTTCAAAAAAAGATCTCCACGGCGAAGCCATAGAAATGCTGGAAAAAGCACTTGAAATCACGCTGGATGAAGCAGATGTTTATTCCCTTCTAGGAATGGAATATCTTTTCCTTGAAGATTTTGAGAATGCAAAGCAGAGTTTCATGAAATGTCTTGAGGCCGACGAGGAAGATTATTCGTCCCTGTACAATGTGATGTACTGTTTCGACTTTTTGGAACAAAAGGGGCAGGCAATCGAATACCTTAATGGGTTCCTCGACAATAATCCATATTCTGAAGTTGCCTGGCACCAGCTGGGAAAACAGTATTTTGACCTTAAAAAATATAAAAAGGCACTTGCAGCATTTGATTTTGCTATAATTAGTGACGATTATTTCATTGGTGCTTATCTTGAAAAAGGAAAAGTGCTAGAGAAAATGGGTCGCTACAATGAAGCCATTGAAAACTACAAGATCACCCTGGAGCTTGAAGACCCAACTTCCTTCGCTTACCTGAGGATAGGAAAATGCTATGAAAAACTTGGGGCAGATGAACTAGCCTTAAAGCATTACCGCCAAACGGTTCACGAAGATCCTTTACTTGACAAGGGCTGGATTGCCATTACCGACTTCTTCATTAAAAAACAGAATTTTTCCAAAGCTTTGTATTACATCAACAAAGCGATCAATATTGATGAGGAAAACGTGCTTTACTGGAAACGTTACGCTAAAATCAATCAAAGGCTAAGCTATTTTGAAGAGGCTGAAAGAGGATTGCGAAGAAGCCTTGAACTCGGCAATTACGAGCTGGAAACCTGGATTAGACGCTGTGATATTTTAACGGGGCTGGGTGAATATGAAGCTGCCGTCCAGAACTTGTTGCAGGCAACAGAATTTTATCCGGAAACTGCTGAAATAGATTATCGTCTTGCCGGATTGTTCTTTACACTTCAGGAGGCGGAAAAAGGTTTTTATCACCTTGAGAACGGCTTAAGTCTTGATTGTGAATATTATATCATTATCGAAGAGCTTTTCCCGAAGGTGTTTGCCCGAAAATCTATTAAAGATAAGATCAATTCCCATATAAAGGCATGCAGTTAATTATTAGATTTGTGCGCAAATCATAGTAACAGGATGCAACGAAGTATTAAAGACTATTTCACAATAGGTTTAAAAGGAATGGCTATGGGCGCTGCAGATGTGGTGCCCGGAGTCTCTGGAGGAACCATAGCTTTTATCTCCGGAATTTATCAGGAGTTGATCAATACCATTAGCGGCGTAAATATTTCGCTGCTGGTAGTTTGGCGAAAAGAAGGTTTTGCTTCCATGTGGAAAGCATTAAACGGAAATTTCATTCTTGCTCTTTTTGCTGGAATCCTTATCAGCTTTTTCTCCCTGATGCGCCTGGCAAATTATCTGCTGGAAAACCATCCTGTCCTTATCTGGTCCTTCTTCTTCGGATTAGTGCTCGCAAGCATTTTTTATGTCGCCAAACAAATCCCAAAATGGAATTTAAAAATCTTCCTTTGGCTTGTACTTGGTGCGGCAGTTGCTTTTTATATTATTTCGTTACCTCCAATGGCCGCTGCATCCAGTGATTTGTTCCTGTTTTTTGCAGGTGCGATCGCAATTTGCGCCATGATCCTGCCGGGAATTTCGGGATCATTTATCCTGGTACTTTTAGGAGCATATAAAACGGTGAGTGAAGCCACACATGATTTTGATCTCAAAACTTTAGGAATTATTGGCGTTGGTGCTGTTTTCGGGCTTCTGACATTTTCCCGACTTTTAAAATGGCTGTTCGCAAATTACAGTACCATCACCCTGGCTATTCTTACCGGCTTTATTGCCGGTTCCCTGAATAAAATATGGCCCTGGAAGAAGGTTCTGGAAACAGCCGAGTATGGAGAAAAATCGGTAGTAATAAGAGATGAATCTGTTTTACCGTGGAATTTTGAAGGAGAATCCCAAATGTGGTTTGCCTTTGCTTTAATGTTTGCCGGTTTTGCGCTTATTCTTATCTTAGAGCGCCTTGCCGAACAAAAACCTGAAAGCGATAATGCAGCAAACCCGAACGCTTAGCGACAAACTTTTCCTGGTCCTCAAAGGATTGGCCATGGGTGCCGCAAATAAAGTACCCGGAGTATCGGGCGGTGTCGTTGCTTTCGTAGCCGGTTTTTATGAAGAATTTATTTTCTCTTTAAGACGCATTAACTACAATTCCTTTAAACTGCTTATTAACGGGCGTTTTAGAAGCCTCTATTATTACATAAATGGTCGCTTTCTCGGCCTCTTGATCCTGGGGATGGTAATTAGCTATTTTAGCGTTTCCCTGCTGCTCGATTATCTCATTTTACATTTCGAACTCTATGTCTGGTCCTCTTTCTTCGGAATGATCATAGGCTCCATTTATTATATTAGCAAAGACTACGAAGCCTGGAACAGCAGGAATATCAGCTTTGCCCTCCTGGGAATTATTGCGGGGGTTGCGATAAGTTTGCTGGAACCTGCCAAAGAGAATGACAATTTATGGTTTGTTTTTCTCTGCGGAATCATTGGCGTTTCAGGAATGACATTGCCGGGATTATCGGGATCTTTTATTCTCATCTTGCTTGGAAATTATGTGCTGCTACTCGTGGATTCGGTAAACGCGCTTTACAATACTCTTTCTGAAATTATCCTTCTTGATTTTTCTTTCCTTTATAATGAAGCACGTTTAAGAATGCTGAAGGTCTTACTGGTATTTTCAATAGGATCTATCGCGGGGCTGGTGAGTTTATCACACGTATTGGGATATGTCCTGAAACATTACAAAAATGCCACTTTTGCCGTTATAATTGGATTCATTACAGGCTCCCTGGGAGTGGTATGGCCCTGGAAGGAAGAAGAATTCCGGAGATATCCTGATGGAAGCATGGTGCTCGACCAGAGCGGAAATCCCATTGTGGACAATTTTGACCGCTATCTCCCCCACATATCCGATCCCAACACATGGCTGGCAATCCTGTTCATTATCGTAGGGGCTTTTATTGTAATATGGCTTGCCTGGTATGAAAACCGAAACAAAAAGATCTATGGATAAATATGGTTTACTGGGAATGAACATCTCTTATTCATTTTCCAGAAGTTACTTCAGCAAAAAATTCGAACAATTGGGAATAAAAGCTTCCTATGAAAATTTCGATCTCCAGGAAATATATAAAATACGTGAGGTGATTGAAAACAACAAAGACCTAAAAGGCTTAAATGTGACCATTCCTTACAAAGAGCAGATCATTCCTTTTTTGAATGAACTGGATCGCACAGCTGCAGAAATTGGTGCTGTCAACACCATCAAAATTTCAGAAAACGGCGCTTTAAAAGGTTTTAATACAGATTCCTTCGGATTTGTAGAGTCCATAAAACCTTATTTAAAAAATCACCATAAAAAAGCACTGATTTTAGGGACAGGAGGCGCTTCGAAAGCAGTAGCCTATGGTTTAAAAAGCCTGGATATTGAATACCAGTATGTTTCCAGAAGAACATCAGAAATGAGTATTTCATACGAACAACTTTCCGAAGAGATCATGCAGGAACACCAGGTGATTGTTAATTGTACACCTTTGGGCACCTCTCCAAAAACAGCAGAATATCCGGCGGTTCCAGTAGAATTGATCAGTGAAAGACAGGTAGTCTTTGATCTTATTTACAATCCTTCGGAAACCAGGTTAATGCAATTGGCTTCAGAAAAAGGCGCGACAGTGGTTAACGGACTAAGGATGTTAGAGCTACAGGCAGAGCGGGCATGGGAAATCTGGAATTCGCCCCTTTTCTAACTTCATTCCGGCTCTTTACAAATAAGCACAAAACCTTGTTAGGTTTTACGGGAGTTATTATCTTTCACAACTATTACTGATTGAAGAAATTTAACATTGAAAGATATGTCTGATTACGAAAAAAAGCCAGAAAACAACCTCCCTCGAAATGAGCGCGAAAACTTTCCCAAAAAGGAAGAAAAGGAGAATACGGGAGCAACTCAACCGGCAGAAGATATTGTTGAAAAGCCTTCTGAAACTGAAGGAACAAAAGACGTGTCTTCAGAAGAAACAGAAGGATCTAAAGAAAGAAATATAGGTGATTCCCTGATAGATGAAGCTGATGCTACTTCCATAAGAGAATCCCAACGAGACCATTCCGCCGAAGCTGAGATGCACGAGAATGAAGAAAAATCCACTTCTCCTGAAAATGCTCCGAATAAACCTGAAACCTCTTCAGAAAAGAGCGAGGAAACCAGAAAATCATCGGAATCAAAACCTGCGGTAGATGAAGAAGATATGGGTCATGCCTATGTTGATGAGGCAAAAGCCGCAGAAAAAAGAGCGACAGAACGTGCTATTTCTCCCGAAGCAGAAATTGATGATGAGGATGATGAAGATACTCCGAAAGCAGATGCTACTTCAAAACCAAAAGATGCCCAAAGTGAGCTTGAGGATTCTGTAGCAGAAGAAAGTGAGGACGAAAGCGCCGGGGAACGTCATGGAATTGCCAGGAAAGATTATCATTCCATGAGCAAGGAACAGCTTGTAGACGAGCTGGAGAAGCTGGTGAAGAATGAGAAAGTGCAGGCAATTAAAGAGCACGTAGAAGAAATAAGAGCGGAATTTAACGCAAAATTTGACGAGGAAGTTGAGCAGAAGAAAGAAGATTTTCTTGCCGATGGTGGAAACATCATTGACTTCCACTACTCTACTCCTCTTAAAAAGCAGTTTAATTCGGTTTACTTCGATTATAAAGAGAAGCGAAATAAATACTATCAGCAACTCAAACAGGACCTCAACAAAAACCTGGAGAAACGGGTTGAGATTATTGAAGAACTAAAAGGTCTAATTGATGTTGAGGAAAACATCAACACAACCTACAATCACTTTAAAGAATTGCAGGAACGCTGGAGAACGGCAGGTGCGATCCCACGGGACAAATACAATACTGTTTGGAATACCTATCATCACCATGTAGAGAATTTCTATGACTTTTTGCACCTCAACAGGGAATTTCGTGATCTTGATTTCAAGCACAACCTGGAACAGAAATTAAAGATCATTTCCCGGGCCGAAGAACTTACCCAGGAAAAAGACACCAATCGTGCTTTCAGGGAATTACAGATGCTCCACAAAATGTGGAAAGAAGATCTGGGACCTGTAGAAAGGGAATACAGAGAAGATATTTGGCAGAAGTTTAGCGACGCGACCAAAAAGATCCACGACCAGCGACAGGAATATTTCGCCCAGCAGGAAAAAGAATACGAGAAGAACCTCGAAAAGAAAGAGGAGATCATTGAGAAAATAAGAGAGATTGCCGAAACGAAGTATTCCTCTCATAAACAATGGCAACAAAAAATTAAAGAAGTAGAAGCTCTTCGGGAAGAATTCTTCAACGCCGGAAAAGTGCCACGTGCTGTAAATGACAAAACCTGGAAGAAATTCAAGGAAGTAGTACGGAATTTTAACCGGAACAAGAATGGTTTTTACAAAGACCAGAAAAAAGAACAGTATGAAAACCTGGAGAAAAAACTGGAGTTAGTACAGATTGCTGAAGACAATAAGGACAGCGAAGACTTTAAAGCAACCACAGCGCTCATGAAGAAAATTCAGAGTGACTGGAAGAAGATTGGGCACGTTCCAAGAAAAGATTCAGATAAGATCTGGAAGAAGTTTAAAAACGCCTGTAACCATTATTTTGATCGTTTGCATGCCTCCAGAAATGAAGAAAACAAGGAAGAAACCGAAGCTTTTGATAAAAAGAAACAGCTCCTTGATTCTTTAAAGAGCATGGAATTTTCAGGAGATAGAAAAAAGGATCTTCCGGTGATCAAGAATTATATTGAAGAATGGAAAAATCATGGAAAGGTACCGCACAGTAAGCGGTATATTGAAGGAAAATTTAATAAAGCCCTTGATCAGGCTTTTGAAAAACTGGATATCGATAAAACCCAGACAGAGCTTCTTAAGTACGAGAATAAAGTACAGGCTTTAGAGGATGCAGATGATGACCGTAAAATCAACAACGAACATTACTTCCTGACGAAAAAAGTGGAAGAAACGAAAGCTGAAATTAGGCAGTTGGAAAATAACCTGCAGTTCTTTTCGAATGTGGATGATGACAATCCTTTAGTGAAGGAAGTGCATGAAAACATCCGGAAACATAAGGAGCAACTGGAGATCTGGAAAGAAAAACTTCAAAAGATAAAATCGCTGTATTAGACTTCAGATTCCATGTAATGTAAAACACGAAAGGTGCGGATTTTAATCTGCACCTTTTTTTATGCTTTATGGCAAGTGATTAATTTAGCCACAAATACACGAATGTTTTAAAATTTTCCTGGTCTTATTGAATAGCGTTTTCAAGTAGATCACGGAAGAAGCTGAACAAGTTAAGCTTGACGATATAAATTAACTTGCCTTGTATAATTACAACAACTTCGCCTCTTCCCAGAAAATGTCCATTTCGGCAAGGGTCATATCTTTCAGTTCTTTTTTCTGCTCTTTTGCTTTCTCCTCGAGATATTGAAATCGGGTAATAAATTTCTTATTGGTTCGCTCCAGGGCATTTTCAGGATTGATATTCAGGAAGCGGGCGTAATTGATCATGGAGAAGAGAACATCGCCAAATTCGGCTTCCATTTCGTCTGTATTTACCGCATCTACTTCCTGCTGAAATTCTTCGAGTTCTTCTTTCAGTTTTTCAATAACCTGCTGGGGCTTTTCCCAGTCAAACCCGACTCCGGCAACTTTCTCCTGGATCCTGCTCGCTTTCACCAAGGCAGGCAGAGAAGCAGGAACTCCTTCCAGAACGCTCTTTTTACCTTCCTTGAGTTTAAGGTTCTCCCAGTTTCTTTTTACATCTTCCTCATTCTCCACTTTAGTATCACTATATATATGGGGATGACGGCTAATCAATTTGTCACAGATACCGTTCGCAACATCGGCAATATCAAAATCGTTGGTTTCACTGCCTATTTTAGCGTAGAAAACAATGTGCAGCAAAAGATCCCCCAGTTCCTTTTTAACCTCATCAAGATCGTTCTCCAGGATAGCATCGCCAAGTTCATAAGTTTCCTCAATGGTAAGGTGTCGCAGAGACGTCATGGTTTGCTTACGATCCCACGGGCATTGTTCCCGCAGCTCATCCATTATAGTTAATAATCTGTCTATCGCCTTAAGTTGATCTTTTCTGGAATTCATGATATTTTTATCGATGTTTAAAACTGACTTTTCTGCAATTACAGCAACAAAAAAAAGCTGACTCTAAAGGTAATTAATTTCGTTTTGAAATCACGAAATCACCTTGAAAGTCAGCTTTTCTGAAAATATAAAAAATTCTATTCTTCTTCGTCTGATGGTTTTTCAGAACCCTTTGCAGTTCCGAAATCTGTTACACCTTTACTGACCAGCAAATTATACCACTGGATGATCTTTTTGATATCACTGATATAAACCCTGTCCACGTCGTAATCTGGCAGGATCTCGCTGAAATAATCTTCCAGCTTTTGCTTTGATTCTTTGTGGCTTATTGCCTCTCCTCCATCTTCTTTCTCCTTGATCTTTTGAAAGATCTCACGAAGCGGCACTTCTTCTGTATACGTATAAACAGCTATTTCACTCAGCAAACTCACATTATGGCGCATATTAACAGAAATCTTCTTTCCATCGAGCATTGATTCAGCAATGAATCCACCGCGGGTTTGAGCTTTTAATTCATACAGTCCGGGTTTTCCGGAAATTGACATTACTTTATCTAATTCCATAATATTTTTAAATTGTGGGTGGCAAATATCTCATCTATGCCCTAAAAAACAAAACTAATTAACGCCCTTTTTTTAATTCGGGGAAACGCATTCGGTAATCCACTGTAATCTTGCCTTTTGAAATACTGGAAAGTTTGCTTTTGATCAACCTTTTTTTAAGGCTGGAAAGTTTATCTGTAAATAAGATCCCTTCAATATGGTCATACTCATGCTGAATCACACGGGCAGCCAATCCTGAATATGTTTCGGTGTGTTTTTCGAAATCCTCATCATAATATTCAATAGTGATTTCAGGTTTTCTAAATACATCTTCCCTCACATCTGGTATACTAAGACAGCCTTCATTGAACGCCCACTCATCGCCTTCTTCTTTCAGGATCTTTGCGTTAATAAAAACCTTTTTCAGGTTTTTCAACTGTTCCTTTTCCTCCTCTTCCAGTTCCTCATCTTCGGCAAAAGGAGAGGTATCTATCATGAAAATCCTTATAGGAAGCCCCACTTGTGGAGCCGCGAGCCCTACACCATAAGCCTGGTACATGGTCTCCTTCATGTTTTCGATTAGTTCTTTAAGATTTGGATAATCTTTAGTGATCTCTTTTGCTTTTTTACGCAGTACGGGATCACCGTACGCTACTATTGGTAAAACCATTTCTATTGTATAATGTTTTTAATCAACCTTAAAAAATTTCAGCAACTTTTATCTTTTATTATATAAGTAAGATTGCAGAATTATGGTGGCACTAATTTCATCAACCAATGCCTTGTTCTGGCGCTTCTTCTTTTTAAGTCCGCTGTCAATCATGGTTTGGACTGCCATTTTAGAAGTAAAGCGTTCATCGACCCTCTTCAGTTCTTTCTCCGGAAATTTTTCTGAAAACTTATTCAGAAACTCCTGAATGCTGATTTCACTTTCTGATGCCGTATTATCCATTTGCTTTGGTTCTCCCACAAGAACCATTTCAACCTTCTCCTGAGAGAAATATTTTTCCAGAAAAGTCAAAAGATCGGCAGTAAGAACAGTGGTCAATCCTGAAGCAATAATCTGGAGTTCATCTGTCACCGCTATTCCGGTTCGTTTACTCCCAAAGTCTATTGCCAAAATCCTTGCCATTATTTATATTTTTTGCAAAGGTACGGCGATTGTCACAATATAAAAATTAATGAACTTAATCTGCTATTTGAAAATCTGCAAGTCCTATTTCTGCTATATTTATTTTAAATTTGCGGCAAAATCTACATCCATTTTTGATGAAGCACGATTTACCCCAAAAAGTTTTGGCCGGTATACTAATTGGTATTTTTATACTCCTCATATTACATCTTACTACCTTATTTCTGGCATATAATGGAGATATTCATTACAATGACTATATCTTTCAAAAAACAAATTTTGATGAAGAAAAGAATGCCCCTTCTGTTTTTTCCAGTCTTCTGCACTTAACGGCCTCTGTCTTACTTTTGAAAATAGGTTTTTCTCATCTTAAAGTTAAGAACCGACGCGGATTCTGGTGGTTTCTTAGTTTTCTTTTCTTGTTTTTGGCTTCCGATGAGTTACTCAGGATACATGAAATGGCAGGAAGAAGTTTATCATCTCATGTTGAAACTGCAGGAATCTTTCATTACAGCTGGGTCATTATATATGGGATTGGCATAATAATTATCGGACTCTTTTGTTTAAAGTTTCTACTGGAATTGCCGAAAAAGACATTAAAAAATTTCATAGTTTCCGGAGTCATTTTTATCTCAGGAGCATTGGTTATTGAAATGTTCACCGGCTGGTTAATTGTTCAAAAAGGAATGGAAGATGCACAAAAAATAATAATACCAGAGTTTTTCATTCTCTATACTATTGAAGAACTCCTGGAGATGTTGGGGATAACATATTTCATCTATTCCCTACTGGTCTTTTTACGCGATTATAAATCAAGGAAATCTTTGGAATAGAAGAAATAGATTCATTTATTTACTCTAATAAAATATTATATGGAACAAGTACAGCAAATCATTGAAAAAGCCTGGAACGACAGGGAATTACTAAAAGAAACAGAAACAACTGATGCCATAAGGAAAGTTATTACGCTTCTTGACGAGGGAAAATTAAGAGTTGCAGAACCCACTGCAGATGGCTGGCAGGTAAATGAATGGGTAAAGAAAGCAGTAGTACTTTATTTCCCTATTCAAAAAATGGAAACTCTGGAAGCAGGAATTTTTGAATATCACGATAAGATGCCTTTAAAAAGAGGCTATAAAGAAAAGGGAATCCGGGTGGTCCCAAACGCTGTTGCACGTCATGGCGCTTATATTTCCAGCGGAGTTATCCTTATGCCAAGTTATGTGAATATTGGTGCTTATGTTGACGAAGGAACCATGGTCGATACATGGGCCACAGTTGGAAGTTGTGCTCAAATTGGAAAAAACGTCCACCTTAGCGGCGGTGTTGGAATTGGCGGTGTATTAGAGCCTTTACAGGCAGCTCCTGTAATTATTGAAGATAATGCCTTTTTAGGATCAAGAAGTATTGTAGTAGAAGGTGTTAAAGTAGAGAAAGAAGCGGTACTGGGTGCAAATGTGGTATTAACTGCCTCTACCAAAATCATAGATGTCACTGGAGATGAACCTGTAGAGATGAAAGGGCTTGTACCTGCAAGATCTGTAGTAATTCCGGGAAGTTATACCAAGAAATTCCCCGCAGGAGAATACCAAGTGCCGTGTGCCTTAATTATTGGAAAACGAAAGGAAAGCACCAACAAAAAAACTTCTCTGAATGATGCGCTAAGGGAATATAATGTTGCAGTATAAAGAAGTTAGGTGTTATAATAAAAATCCCTCTTTTGGGAGGGGTACCATATAGATGAAGATACTTGTTATACAACAAAAGATGATTGGAGATGTACTTACCTCCTCCATTCTTTTTGAAGCCCTGCGAAAAAAGTATCCCGATGCCGAACTACATTATCTTATTTACACGCATACATTTCCTGTAGTGGAACACAATCCGTTTATTGATCGAATCCTATTGTTTGATCCCGTGGTGGATTTGAAACCAAATGGACTACTGCCGCTTTTAAAAAAAATCAAAAAAGAAAAATACGATCTGGTCATTGATGTGTATGCAAAAATAAACACCGCTATCATCTCCGCTTTTTCAGGAGCTACAAAACGGATTTCATACTATAAAAAATATACTTCAGGAGCTTATACCCACACCTTCGAATTATTAACATCCCCAAAAACCAGTGCAGGACTGGCGATAGAGAACAGAATGTTGCTCCTAACAGCTGTCGCAAAGGATTTCCCTGCAGAATTGAAACCTAAGCTATATCTTACCAAAGAGGAAATATCCTCAGCAAAGGCGCTGATGAAAAATGCAGGGATAGAGGTAGACAAACCGGTTTACATGATAGGTATCCTAGGAAGCTCTTCAGAAAAAACATATCCGTTAAAATACATGGCAGAAATCCTGAACAAAATAATTTCTTCAGTGCCTGCCGCTCAACTGCTTTTTAATTATATTCCATCTCAGGAAAAAGAAGCCAAAGAATTATACAATCTCTGCTCACCACAGACACAGCAGCATATTTTCTTTGAAACCTATGGCAGGAGCCTCAGGGAATTTATGGCAATAACAGCACAATGCGATGCTCTTATAGGAAATGAAGGTGGTGCCGTTAATATGGCAAAAGCATTAAATGTGCCTACCTTTTCTATTTTTTCACCCCAGATTAAAAAAGAAAACTGGAGTATCTATGAGAATGAAGCAGATCATGTTTCTGTACACCTTAAAGATTACCATCCTGAATTCCTAACAGCACTATCCAGGAAAACACTAACTAAAAAAGCAGCTCAATTTTATGAGCAGCTAAAACCAAATCTTATATTAGCAAAACTGAATACTTTTTTACAAACTAATTCCAGTGGCAAAATAGCTGAATTAAAACAAATACAATGAAAATAGTCATACTGGCAGCGGGAATAGGCTCCCGACTGGGCAATCCTTTTCCCAAACCTCTAACACCTTTAAAAGGAGGTAAAAGTATCATGGAAAAACAAATAGAAAACCTGTCCAAACATTTTAACGAGCAGGATATTTCTATAGTGGTAGGCTTTAAAAAAGACCTGATCATGGAACGTTTCCCAGACATGACATACATCTACAATCAATTTTTTGATGCTACCAATACTTCCAAAAGCTTATTGAAAGCACTAAAAAAACATAGAAATGAAGATGTTTTATGGCTTAATGGAGATGTCATTTTTGATGATGCACTACTGCCGGTCCTAAAAGAGGAAATTAAACATCAGAATTCTTTTGTTTCTGTAAACCATTCCAGGGTGGCTGAAGAAGAGGTGAAATACACCTTGAAAAATGGCTTTATTTCCGAACTTTCTAAATCAGTAGAAAACGGATTGGGAGAAGCGGTTGGCATAAATTATATTTCGGAAGATGATATGTCAGCCTTTATAGAGCAGCTTGAACTTTGTGATGAAAACGATTATTTCGAAAAGGGAATCGAGCTGGCAATTCAGCATAATGAATTGCGCATCAAAGCTGTAGACATTTCAGAATTTAGATGTATGGAAATAGATTTTAAAGAAGACCTTGAGGAGGCAAATAACTTATTCTAAATCATGAAATTTATCCTTTTTTGCCAGAATCCCTATGCATTTGGAATTTTAGAACCTATTATGCAGGTGCTAAAGGAGAAAAAGCATGAATATCTTTGGTTTATTACTAATAATTTATCTTCTAAATTCCCATACACTGCCGAACCTCATACCTCCAACATTGAAGATTTAAAAACATATCGCAGTGATGCCATTCTTTGCCCCGGAAATGAAGTTCCGTATTATTTACGCGGACTTAAAGTTCAGATCTTCCATGGCCTGGCCGGGGAGAAAAAAGGACATTTCAGGATAAGGCATTATTTTGATTTATATCTTACACAAGGACCTTACTTTACTAAGAAATTCCGTCAACTTCAGCAGAAATATAAAGACTTTGAAGTGATCGAAACAGGTTGGTCAAAATTGGATATTTACGGAAAAAATCTTCGTGAATATGAAAAAGAAAAGGAAGATCTACTTCAAGAGAAAAGCGCATCAAAAATAATATTATACGCTCCTACTTTTTCACCATCTCTTACCTCTGCCCCATTTCTCTTAGAAGAAATAAAGGGTCTTGCTGAAAATAAGGAATTTCTTATCCTGATTAAATTTCATGATTTGATGAATACCAAAGTCGTAGAAACTTATAGAACTCTGGCGAAAAATGTTGAAAATGTTGTAGTTGAAGAAGAGCCAAATATCGTTAAGTTTTTAATTATGGCAGATATTATGATCAGCGATACTTCTTCTGTGGTTTATGAATTCCTTCTGCTGGATAAACCTGTATTAACTTTTAGAAGCAGTTCTCAAACTATTCGATGGGATAATTCCCGGGAATATAAAGACCTTAAACAAAAAGTAGCAGAAAATCTAGAGCACGATCCCTATGCCGAACAACGTAGGGAAATAATTGCAGATTATCACCCATACAACGACGGCAAATCTTCTTTAAGAATGGTCAATGCAATTGAGGATTATATAGAAACGCATGGCGTACCAGAAAAAAGGAAGCTTTCGTTCCTTAGGAGGAGGAAAATAAATCGCTTGTTTAAGGAATAATTTAATTTTTCTTCCAGAACTTTAATTTCTTTTTAAGAATTTTTTTTCGTTGAAACCGGGCCTGAAAATCAGTAGTATAAAACCATAATTTTTCAAATACTTCAGCTTCCGGCTTTTTAAATAATTTCGCGTACTCATTTGCGATAATTACTATCATTTCTTTTTTGGGAGTAAGCCTGGAAAGGTTCTTCATTCGGGTATCAAAATCGAGAGACCTAAAATTCATTCGGTTGAGATCAACCAGGGAAAAAAGATAACCTTCGCCTTTTTTTTTAATTAAGGTATTTCCCGGGGAATGATCCAGAAATTCAACTTCTTTTTCATGAAGCATAAAACTGAATCTTGTAAACGCTCGCAGAATCTTCTCGTGGTCCGGAAAATCCGGCTGGTGGACCAATTCCCGAAATGTGAGATCACAGGTCATATGTTCACTGATATAATAACTTCTTCGGAATATAATCCCGCTCTTTTCTTCTGCGTAAGCAATGGGATAAGGAGTCCCTATACCCTTCAACAGTAAACGATGAGCATATTCGAATGATCGCTCCGCCTTGGATTTCCGAAGAAATCTGTAAACGATCTTATTTACCGCATTTGGAACTTTAAAGGATTTAATATTGATATCTTTTTCTTGTAGAGAAAAGATCCTTATTTGATTTCTTGTTCCTTTTCCGAACAATTGTCCTTGAGGGAAATTTTCTATAAAGGATGAGATTTCTGCTGTTGACGATTTAAATTTTTCCGATACTACTAATTTCATTAAGCAAAGCTACGATAAAGAAAGAATTTCTTCGAAAAGAGTCCTTAAAAAACTATTGCTTCAAACCACAGGATTTGAGAAAATAAATTTATTAAGCTTAATATTGCATTATGAAAATACTACATGTTTCAACTATTATTGAGTGGCGTGGTGGAGATAACCAGATGTTGACTACCTATAACATTCTTAAAAAATATCAGGACCTGCAACAGATAATTTTTTGTGCTAAAGATTCTGTTTTGGAACAAAAGTGCAGGGAACAAAAAATTTCATATTATTCGGCCTCGAGAAAATCAAAATATTCATTGAAGTTTTTGAGGGAACTAATAAATACTCTTAAAAAGGAAAAAATAGATATACTTCATGTACATGATTCAAAAGCCTTTACTCTTAGTTTACTGGCGATTAGGCTCTTTCCCAATCTAAAATTTATTTATTCACGGAAAAGGAATAATAAAGTAACTAAAAATTTTTTCAAAGTAAAGAAATACAATAGCTCCCGAATCGATAAGATTATCTGCGTATCCGAAGCGGTGAAGGATGTCTTAAAGCCTGTGCTGAAAGATCACCATAAAGTGCGGGTTATTTATGATGGGATAGATGTAGATTACCTTTCCGCTTCGAGCAATTCGGGCATATTGCACAGGGATTACAACATTCCGGAAGGAACAAAACTGATTGGCAATATAGCCGGTTTAACAAAACAAAAAGATCTTTTTACCTTTTTAGAAAGTGCCAGGCTTATAGAAGAAAGTTTTTCAGGAAAAATAAAATTCATCCTTGTAGGCCAGGGACCTCTCGAAAAGGAACTTAAACAACATGCAAATAAACTGGGACTGGCTAATGATATAATTTTTACTGGGTTTAGAAATGATGTGGCACAAATCTTACCAGAATTTGACCTTTTCATGATTTCTTCTGAAACAGAAGGCCTGCCCTTATCTGTTCTGGAGGCTTTTGCCTGTAAAGTGCCGGTGGTGGCAACTGCAGCGGGAGGCACAGGAGAAGCGGTGATCCATGAACATACAGGAATGATCTCTCCTGTTAAAGATGCTGCGTCTTTAGCAGAAAATGTGAAAAAGGTACTGGAAAATAATCAATTAAAGGATTTTATGGTCGCAAATGCTTTTGACCTGGTACATGAAAAATTCAGTCTGGAAGTTATGCAGAAGAATTACTACGAGCTTTATAAAAGTATTTAAAGAATTCTAACTGAATCAAATCCCCAGAACTTCCTGGATCCAGGCATCTCTCCTATATTTATCCTTTATTGATTTGGGAACAGGCACATACTCATTTCGTAAAAAACTTTTTATGACGACTGGGTTCTCCCTGTCTACAATTAGAATATTCTCAGGATTATAGAAATCATAATTCCTCACATCCTCATTTGTAGTAATGAGTTTTTTATCAAAACCCAGAGCTTCAAAAACTCTAAAACTAAGTCCTTCCTGATGCTCTTTTTGAACATCAAGAATAACATCAGATCTTTTCATTAATTGTAGAACCTCTTTGCAATCTACATATTCTGTGATTACCTTCAAATATTTAGAATCCAAAGCTTTGCCAGATTTTACGACAAAATTATATGGATACTCGAACTTTTCAAGTTGTCGCGCTACATCTACTATGATTTTTGACCGGGAATCATAGGAAGAAATATGAAATACCCCCTTTTCGTTGGCAAAATTATCGGGTTCATCTACCGGAATAAAATTAGTAATAAATTTTAATCCGAATTTTTTCACATCAGCTTTTTCAAAGCTATATACTTCATCAAAATACGCCAGAAGATTTTGTTTTTCCGGAATATTATTTATGGAGTCATAGTAATAAGAAATTACCTTCTTGGCCCTTGTTCTAAGAAAAGCTAAAACAGGTTCATCCAGCACATCGGGACGAACTACAAGAATAACATCTTGTTCAGGATTCTGTGACAGTCTATTTGAAAGAACCCGCATCCTATGTTCTCTTTTAAGATTTCGGTTCAATAAATTCTTTAAGAGAAAGTTCTTCCCTCTTTGCAGGACAGATGTATATTCGAATTTTATAGTGCTGATATCTATAAACTCTACAGTAACATTGGATCCTTCGGCAATCTTATCAACCAGAACATCAATATATCCGAATGTATATGGTGCTATTACAGTAATTTTCAAATTATCAATTTATATTAATATCGTTTTTACGCCATGATTTTTTGAAAGATAAAATAATCAACCGACTCTTACTATTTTCCAAATGATTTCCCCTTGAAATAAATATCGACAGGCATTGAATTACATTCTATTATATTTGCAGTTATATACCATGTTTTATGCCAGCTGAAAAGAGAATATTCCTAGAATCCCATAATATCAACAATTTATATTCCGGTTTCGGTCAGTTCAATTACTGGCTAATCAAAAACCTAACGGAGCATAACCAAAGTTTTCAATTTACAGCTTACGCGAAAAATAAATCTGTTTTTAAAGATTTTGGCGGAGACCTGAAATTTCAACGATATTATTCATTTAATCGCTACAAAACCTTCAGGTTAAGAAAAAAATATGATTTGTGGCATTCCCTTAATCAGAATTCGAAAATAGAACCTTATAGTAGTTCGATGCCTTACCTTATGACGCTTCATGATGTAATTTTCATGGAAAAAGATCCTATAGAAAAGGTTAGTAAAAAGAAAATTCAGCTATTAAAAGAAAAAATTAATAGATCCCAGACCATCATATTTATTTCTGAACATGCGAAAAGATCTGCCAATCATTTTTTTGAAATTTCGGAGGCAATTCCGCAGCCTGTGATCTATAATGGAAACCCCACAGTAGCACAACCCCCTGTCACCCCTCCCAAAGTAGATTTTGATCTTACAAAACCTTATCTTTTTTGTATCGGCCAATTCCTGGAAATGAAAAATTTTCATTCCTTGATTGGGATGCTTTCGCAATTGAATGATCTTCAACTTATCATTGCCGGTAACAAAGACAAACCTTACGGAGAAGTTGTTAAGCAGGAAATCAAGAAATATAAACTACAGGACCGCGTATTTCTGGCTGGAAAAATATCTGAAAAAGACAAACATTACTATTTTCAGAATTGTGAAGCGTTTGTATTTCCCTCACTTTTTGAAGGATTTGGTATGCCACCCATTGAAGCCATGGCATACGGCAAACCAGTTTTTCTTGCCAACCGAACCTCCCTTCCGGAAATTGGTGGTGAGTATGCGTTCTACTGGGATCAATTTGATGCCGATTATATGGTTGGTGTTTTCGAGGACGGAATGAATAAGTTCCAGAAAGAGAAAGATTTATATACAAACCACCTAAAGAAAAGAGCTGAAAGTTTTAACTGGGATAAGACAGCGAAGGAATATCTTCAGGTTTATGATACTTTGCTCATCAAATAGAACAGGCTATTAATTTTGGGACTCTATGAGACTTGTTCCACTTCAGTGAAATTTATTTTGGGAATTTTCTAACATCTAATGATCTTTCGTCGTAAAAATTTACCTTTACGCAATTATTAGTCAGCTTAAGCAGCCAACAAAAAACATGTTTTACCCCAATGAATATCCTTCACCTTTCTGCTGTTAAAAACTGGGGTGGTGGTGAAAATCACATCGAAAATCTTTGCCACGAGCTGGAGCAACTGTCTCCAACTGTCACAAATAATATTTTGTGCGTTAAAAATGGCCACTTCCAGAAGAAATTAAGCTCCGGAAAAATTGGAGTGGTTCCGGCAAGATTATCATTCAAATTAGACCCCCGCTATTTCCTGAAACTGATAAGGTTCTGTAAAAAAGAAAAGATCGATCTCATACATATTCATGATACCACTGCACTGGCGCTGGGAGTTATAGGAGATTATTTCTATGATCTACCTCCTTTTGTTTTCAGTAAAAAAACTTCTTTCCCCATCAAGAACAGAGAAAGCACATTACATAAATACAATTACTATAAAATAAAAAAAATTCTTTGTGTTTCTGAAGAAACTAAAAAGGTAACCTCTCTGGCCATAAAAGATTCGGCGAAGCTTGCCACTATTTATCATGGGACAAGACTTGAAAATAAATCTAAAAAAACCCCATTTTTACTAAGAGAGAAATTAGGTCTTAAACCGCAGCAAAAGATCATTGGGAATATTGCAAATCATATTCGTGCAAAAAGTCTCGAAAACTTCATTGATATTGCCCATACCATCATTAATGAGAATAAGAGGACAGATTTCACCTTTGTTCAAATAGGAAGTTTCACAAACAGGACAGAGGATCTGCAACGCAAAATTGCAAAACTAAATCTTCAGGACCATGTATTTTTACTCGGATTTCTGCCTGATGCTTCTAATTTTATTTCCCAGTTTGATATTTCTCTTGTTACTTCACAAAGTGAAGGGATCCCGGGATTTATATACGAGTCCTTTTTTCACAAAGTGCCCGTAATTAGTACAAGGGTGGGAGGCATTCCCGAAATTATCACAGATGGAGAAAATGGCTTGCTTGCTAACATGCATGACCACAAAAAATTGAGTGAACATATTCTATTTTTGTATGATAAGCCCCAGGTAATAAATCGATTTACTGATTTATCACATAAACTGCTCATCGAAAATTTCACGACTACAAAGATGGCGGAACAAACTTTACTTGAATATAAAAAAGTGCTGAATGGAAGATCTAAAAAATGAAATTGAAAATGCCCTGGCAGTTCTTAAAAAAGGAGGAGTGATCCTCTACCCTACCGATACGGTATGGGGAATTGGTTGTGACGCCACGAATGCCGAAGCAATAGACAGAGTCTACACCCTAAAGAAAAGAACCGAGGAAAAAGCATTGATCTGCCTTGTTTCGGATACAAGGATGCTGGAGCAGTTTATCGAAGAAGTACCCTCAGCAGCTTACGATATCCTTAACCATTCCAATAAACCCACCACCATAGTTTATGACAGACCAATAAGGGTAGCCGATAACCTGGTGGGTAGTGACGATACTCTTGGAGTAAGGGTTACAAAAGATAAATTCTGCGAAAAACTCATCCGAAAATTAAGGAAACCCCTCGTTTCCACCTCCGCAAATATTAGTGGTGAGGAAACACCACAATCTTTCTCTCAAATAAGTCCGGAAATTTTAAAAGGTGTGGACTATGTAGTAAATTTGCACCAGTCAAAAGTAACCGCAAAACCATCGGCCATTATTAAATTGGGGAACGATGGTACGGTAAAAATAATCCGGAAATAACGGCAGTTTTATATGGCCAATTAAACTCAAATGAGTTTTAAACCACGCAGGTTTTGAAAACCTGTGTGGTTAATGAGAGTCGCAATAGATTTCCGGAAGATAAATTAAATTAAGTGAAGAATTATAAAGAAGCCCTGAAGCATAAAATTTTTGATGTAATCTCCCTGGCCGGAAAGGACCTGGAACTGGAGAGTTATGTAATTGGAGGCTTCGTTAGGGATTTCATCCTCGATCGTGGGGAAGCAAAAGATATTGATGTTGTTGCCGTTGGCAGCGGAATTGAACTCGCCCGGCAGGTTTCAAAGAGATTATCTCATAATCCAAAAGTACAGGTTTTCAAAAATTACGGAACCGCCATGTTGCGGGCTTATGATCTTGAAATTGAATTTGTAGGAGCCCGCAGGGAAAGCTACAGCGAGGACAGTCGGAATCCGGTGGTGGAAAACGGAACTCTGGAAGATGATCAAAACCGCAGGGATTTCACGATAAATGCACTGGCTTTAAGCCTTAACAAAGAAACTTTCGGAGATCTTCTAGATCCGTTCAACGGACTCGAAGATTTACAAAACAAATTGATTCGTACACCTCTTGATCCAGATATCACCTATTCAGATGATCCGCTGCGAATGCTCAGAGCCATACGCTTTGCTTCCCAGCTGAACTTCAGGATCGAAAAGGCTTCCCTGGACGCCATCAGTAAAAATAATCACCGGATCAAGATCATATCCCGGGAGAGAATTGTGGAGGAGCTGAATAAGATCCTGCTTTCTCCAAAACCATCGATTGGTTTCAGCCTACTCCATAAAACCGGACTTTTAAAATTGATCTTACCTGAGTTGACTGCCCTGGAAGGAATTGATGAAATTGAAGGACAGCGGCATAAAGACAATTTTTGGCATACCTTGGAAGTGGTGGACAATATTTCGGAAAATACCGATGATCTATGGCTGCGATGGGCGGCCCTATTACATGATATTGGAAAGGCTCCCACGAAGAAATTCGATAAGAAAATAGGCTGGACCTTTCACGGGCATGAATTTGTAGGTGCAAAAATGGTATACAGACTTTTTAAGCGCCTTAGGATGCCACTCAATGAAAAAATGAAATTTGTTCAGAAAATGGTACTCATGAGTTCGCGGCCCATTGTGCTTTCTCAGGATATTGTAACAGATTCAGCTGTAAGAAGGCTCATTTTTGATGCGGGTGAAGACATTGAGGAGTTGATGACCTTATGTGAAGCAGATATTACCACGAAGAATCCGAGGCGATACAAAAAATACCACAACAACTTTAAGCTGGTACGCCAAAAGATGAAAGAAGTTGAGGAGCGAGACCACGTAAGGAATTTTCAGCCGCCGATTTCAGGAGAAGAGATCATGGAAACTTTTGGAATCAAACCTTCAAGGGAAATCGGGATGATAAAAGATGCCATTAAAGAAGCAATTCTGGAAGGGGAAATTCCGAATGAATATGATGCTGCCCGGGAGTTTATGCTTCAGAAGGGAAAAGAAATCGGATTAAAACCCGTTACTATATAATACAATTTACGCCACAGAAGGCTGACTTATTCTACTTCAATGAAAGACAATAAAAAGGTTGTGTACTGGCTGTTTACCGGCTGTTTCCTAATTTTTGTAATGGTTATTGTGGGCGGGATCACCCGATTAACGCATTCCGGATTATCGATCTCAGATTATAAATTGATCAGCGGAACTATTCCTCCGTTAAATGAAGAGGAATGGATCGCAGAATTTGAACATTACAAGCAATTCCCGGAGTATCAAAAATTACATTTCCATTTTGATCTTGAAGATTTCAAAGATATCTATTTCTGGGAATGGTTGCACAGGTTCATAGGGAGGTTTATTGGAATTGTTTTCATCATTCCGTTTTTGTACTTCCTGGTGACAAAGCAATTAAGCAGGTCAACAATAAAAAAATCTCTAGTGTTGCTCTTTTTAGGTGGTTTTCAGGGATTCCTGGGCTGGTACATGGTAAAAAGTGGACTCGTAGATATGCCCGCGGTTAGTCACTATCGCCTGGCGATGCACCTTACCACCGCATTTCTCACCTTTGCCTATGCTTTTTGGGTAGCCATGGACCTTATTTATCCCAGGCGAAAGGAAATCAATAAAAAATTCCGGAACATTATTGGAGTTGGTCTGGTCATCTTAATTATCCAGATCGTGTGGGGAGCATTTGTTGCCGGCCTTGATGCAGGTTGGATTCACAACACCTGGCCCACAATGAATGAAGAAAAATGGATCCATGAAACGGTTTATATTGAGCAAAATCCGGTGTGGAAGAATTTTGTAGAAGGAAAAAGTGGCGTTCAATTTGTCCACCGCTATATGGCATACATTGTAGTAGGCTTTATTTTCTACATCTGGTACAAATCCAGAAGTATGGCATTAAGGCTTCCCCAGCAAAAAGGGATCAATGCATTACTCATTTTGGTCTTTGTACAATTTATTTTAGGAGTTCTTACACTGATCTATGCCGTACCGGTTTGGCTGGGGGTCGCACACCAGGTAGGAGCATTTTTCCTGCTAACAGCGATGACATATACCTTGCACAGATTTAGCAGATAGTCCATATTTCTCATCTAAATTGGTATCTTTGCAATCCAAATTTTTACAATTATGCTTTACAGATTCAGAGTAATTCTTGATGCAGAGGAAGATGTGTTCCGGGATATAGAAATAATGTCTGATAACACCCTTGAGGATTTTCACAACACGATTTTCCAGTCGTTTGGTTTCGACGGAAATGAAATGGCTTCGTTTTACATCAGCGATGATGAATGGAACCAGGGTGAGGAAATCTCACAATTTGATATGGCCGAAGGCGGCAGCTCCATTCGCCTGATGGATGAAACTACGCTGGATGATGTAGTTTCTGAATCCCAGACCAAATTGCTCTATGTATATGATTTCCTGAGCATGTGGACCTTCATGGTGGAGTTGGCTGAAATTGCAGAGCCAGAACCAGGAATGGATTACCCTAACCTTATGTTTGTTCACGGGCAATTGCCCACCAGTGCGCCGGAAAAAGATTTCGTTGCAGAAGAAGACGAGGACCTCATTGGTTTTGATGATGATCTTGATATCGATGATTTCGATGACCTATCTTTTGACGAGAACTGGAACTAAATCCCGTCTCCACAATAGCTAAAAATGTTTATTTTTAGTTAATTACTTTTACAGCTTTTTCAATAAAACTATCCCGTAGTTTCATATAATTGCGCCTGTTCTTTTCCTGCCATTTATGAGAAGAGGAAAACAAGAACCTATATCCGAATATTAAAACCATAATCCTTATATGATCAACTTGTATAATGCCCAGATCGATTCCCTTTCCATTCACCGGGTGGGGAACAAAAGCAGAAATGAGAATATTTTTCTTTCTGCGCAACCTTTTCAGTTAAACGACGAGATCACTCCCCTCATCAAAGAATATTTCCTGAAATCTTTCAGGGAAAAAGAAGAAAACTACTTTCAGTTCACCAATGATGTAGACCTGGAATTTAATCCGCTTTACGAGATCGCCAACAAGATCTTTGACGATCCCAAAAACATTCATGAACAATCCAAAAAGATCACCACCTTGTTGTTTGAGCAGTCTGCCCATCCACACATCAAAAGTGGAGAAGTTTATGTGGTATATTTTGACAATGTAATGCTGGACAATGAAAAAACTTCTGCCATCGGCATATTTAAATCTGAATTAAAGCACGATTTCCTGCAGTTCCGGGAGAAGGAAACAATTCTGGAAATGATCGTGCAACAGGGAATAAACCTGAACAAGCTTGACAAAGGAGCGCTTATTTTCAATAAAAACCGGGCCGAAGGCTATAAGATCCTTTCAGTTGATTCCAATAAGTACGACACAAAATACTGGCTGGAAAATTTCATGGGGGTTGATGTGTTGGCCGATGAGAATTACAACACCAAGAAATATCTGAAGTTCTGCCAGAATTTCGCCAAGGACGTAGTTCTTCCTGCTGAAGATAAAAAAGAAGAGGTGATGTTCATGAACCGAAGCGTGGATTACTTCGCCAAAAATGATGATTTTGAAGAATCTGCATTTTTAAATTCAGTAATAGACAATCCGGATCTTATTCCCGAATTCCAAAACTATAAAACTGAAAAAGCACCGAAATACAAGATCGAGGACCTTACCAACTTCCCTATTTCAAATTCGGCCGTTACAGCAGCCCGTAAATCGATCAAAAACCATATAATTCTGGACACCAATATCCAGATCAAAATGGACTTCATCAACCCGGAATCTGCTGAAAAATATGTAGAGAAAGGCTGGGATGAAGAGCGCCAGATGTATTACTACCTGGTCTATTTTAATAAGGAGCAGAAGAGTTAATCACACCAACCGCTTCATGTTCACATCTTCATAATTGCGTTTTACAAAATCTAACGCGGTTCTGAGGATTTGACCCATGGAACGTGCTCTTTTAAATTTCATATCACTAGAAAACTCATAAAGCTCCTTCCGGAGCTTTTTTACATTAGCCTCGGTAGATATTTCATCGTTGAGAATACACCTCATCAATTCTTTATAACGGCTTTGGGCATTTATGATCCGTTTAGCCAGAAGAGAGCGTTCCTCTTTTCGGTACTGCTCTATGGAAGATTCCTGCAGTTTGTCGGCTACCAGTTTTACCATGGGGAAATTCTCCTTAAAAAACTGAGGCCGGTAAATCTTTAGATTACCTTCATACGATTGCTGATCAAAATCTATCGCCCGTATCTGGTACTCCACATGATCAAAATCGTGTGTTGGAATAATCACATAATTATAGGATCGCATATCTCCCAACAAACGAATAGTACAACGTTCATTAAATTTTACAAACTGCTTTGCTATCTGGGTTTTCGCCCGGTCATCACATTGCGGTAGCTCATCTTCTATAAAAACATCTCCGGGAATTCCGGCAATATGCTCTTCGATGAGAGTATCTCTGTACACAAGAAAGTTGATTCGGTGAGGGGAAAGTATATGTTCAAATTCCAATCCGTAAATACGGGAGGCATCTGCTTTTTTTACGTAAAAATAGGTGAAGCTATCATTCAGTACATTCCGGATTTTTACACGAAAAGGTTTAGAATTTCCGAAGGTACAGTAGTCAATGGCATCCACATTCAGGAATTCAAGAGAATCATCACTCCCGTCGGAATGCAGGATCGTATACACCTTTTTTAGACTTACATCTATATCATCCCTTTCATAATCGGGATAGTAACAGCGAACCCAAAAGGTATCTTCATCATGCTGATCGTATACCACAATAGATCCCGAAAATCGCAACAGATCATCATAAAAAACGGGAATTTTAATGTTTCGGTTATATTTTGCCAAATATTTATGAAACCGGTCATTGACAGGGAATGACGGTTTCTTTTTGGACATTAATTTTTCTTGCATACCCGTTGGTTTTCCTCAAAAATAACACTTCTTTTCTATTCGCCCTGTAACAAAACGTTAACTTGGGCGTCAAATGTTAAAAACCAACCTATTATTTTGGAAACAATTCTCACATTAAATAATCTCACGAAAAGATTTGGTCCTATTACAGCTGTTAAAGATCTTTCTTTCACTATTGAAAAAGGCAACGTTTATGGCATTTTAGGCCCTAACGGGAGCGGAAAATCCACTACTCTCGGTATTGTATTGAACGTGGTGAACAAAACCAGTGGAGACTTTCAATGGTTTGAGGGAAATGAATCCACTCACAATGCCTTAAAAAAAGTTGGTGCCATTATCGAGCGGCCAAATTTCTATCCATACATGACTGCGGCCCAGAACCTGAAACTGGTGTGCAAGATAAAAGATGTTTCTCCAGATAAAATTGATGAAAAACTGAAAATCGTAGGATTGCTGGATCGAAAAAACAGCAAATTCCGGACTTTTTCTCTTGGTATGAAACAGCGGCTGGCCATTGCCTCTGCCCTACTCAACGATCCTGAAATCCTCATCCTGGACGAACCCACCAACGGACTGGATCCCCAGGGCATCCACCAAATTAGAGAAATCATTACAAAAATTGCAGGTTTGGGAACTACCATCTTGCTGGCCTCACACTTACTGGATGAGGTGGAGAAGGTTTGTACCCATGTGGTGATCATCCGGAAAGGGGAAAAACTTTATAGTGGGCGTGTAGATGAAATGAATGCCAGCCACGGATTTTTCGAACTAAAAGCATCAGATATTATCAAACTTCAAGAATTGCTTAAAAAGCATCCTTCCATTGGTAAAATAGTTCCTAAAGAAAATTGCCTTACCGCATTTTTAAACGAACCCATGGAACCTGAAACTCTCAACACTTACTTGTTTGAACATGGCCTTGTCCTGTCTCAACTGGTCAAACGAAAAGAGAGTCTGGAAGAACAATTTTTACAACTAACCAACCAAATTTCTGCTTAATGTTACGATTACTCGCTATAGAATTCCATAAACTGCGCTTTAGCAGATCGGCCAAAATTTTGGTCACCACCTATTTCATTTTGATCACTTTTATTGCACTAATCGCCTCCATTGAATTCAGTTTTGGAGGAGCTACTTTTCGGGTGGCAGATCAGGGAATCTTTAATTTTCCCTACATCTGGCACTTCAACAGCTACGTTGCAGCCACTTTAAAACTATTCCTGGCAATCGTGATCGTATCCATGATGTCGAACGAGTACAGCAACAGAACCTTGAAACAGAATTTAATTGACGGAATGAGCAAAAAAGAATTCGTGCTCTCCAAATTCCTGACAGTGATCGGTTTTGCGCTGCTTTCCACCATCTTTCTTTTTATTGTTTCGCTTATTTTAGGTTTGTCCTTTTCAGATTATACCGAAATGTCCATCATTTTTTCTGACATGGAATACCTTCTCGCCTATTTCATCAAACTCTCCGGATTTTTCACTTTTTGCATGTTCTTGGGGGTTTTGGTAAAACGATCGGCATTTGCATTAGGTTTCCTGTTCATCTGGTGGATCCTGGAAAGCATAGTCAATGGATTACTTCGCTGGAAGTTCTTTAGAGGAGGGGAAACAGCAGATAATATTGTTCAGTTTTTTCCGCTGGAATCTATGGCCATTCTGGTAAGAGAACCATTTTCAAGGCTTAATGCCGTTCAAACAGCAGCAACCCAATTAGGTTCGGAATTTAGTAAAGACTACGGGATCCACTGGTATCAGCTCTTAATAGTGATCATCTGGACAGCCATTTTTGTATATCTTTCTTATGCCCTGCTGAAGAAAAGGGATCTGTAACTATCTTTTTCCTGAACTAAAATCAGATTATAATTAACCTGATTATAACTTATTTACAACTGCAGGTAGTTTGAATAGGCAAGAATAATCCTTATTTTTGCAGGCTATAGAAAAACCTCATGAAATTCAGCGTAAAATCAGATTTTAAACCTACCGGAGACCAGCCACAGGCCATAAAAAAGCTGGTGAACGGGATTGAAACCAATGAACGCTATCAAACCCTTCTGGGGGTCACTGGTTCGGGTAAAACCTTTACTGTTGCCAATGTAATCGAAGAGGTGCAGCGTCCTACCCTGGTCCTTGCCCACAACAAAACACTGGCAGCCCAGTTATATTCCGAGTTTCAGCAGTTCTTCCCCAATAATGCGGTGGAATATTTTGTGAGTTACTACGACTACTATCAGCCGGAAGCTTTTATTCCCACTTCGGGAACCTATATTGAAAAAGATCTTTCCATTAACGAGGAGATCGAAAAATTGCGTTTGAGCACCACTTCTTCCCTACTCTCCGGAAGAAGGGATATTATTGTAGTAGCATCGGTTTCCTGCCTTTACGGGATTGGGAACCCGGTGGAATTTAAAAAGAACGTCGTTTCTATTCAGAAAGATATGGAGATCTCCAGGACCAAACTGCTCCACAAGCTGGTGCAAAGTTTATATTCCCGGACTGAAGCTGAATTTAATCGTGGTAATTTCAGGATTAAAGGGGACACGGTAGATATTTTTCCGAGTTATGCCGATAATGCTTTCAGAATACATTTTTTTGGCGATGAGATCGAAGAAATTGAAGCTTTTGATCCTGCCACCAATGAAATCCTTGAAAAATACGACCGCCTGAATGTTTATCCGGCCAACATGTTTGTCACTTCGCCCGATGTTTTACAGGGTGCCATTCGGGAAATTCAGGATGACCTGGTAAAACAGGTATCCTATTTTCAGGATATCGGAAAACATCTGGAAGCAAAAAGACTGGATGAACGCACAAATTTTGACCTGGAAATGATCCGTGAGCTAGGTTATTGCTCCGGAATTGAAAATTATTCCCGCTATCTCGACGGAAGACTTCCGGGAACAAGACCTTTCTGCCTGCTGGATTATTTCCCCGACGATTATTTGATGGTGGTGGATGAAAGCCATGTTACCATTCCGCAGGTACATGCCATGTATGGTGGTGACCGTTCCAGGAAGGAAACATTGGTGGATTACGGTTTCCGGCTTCCGGCAGCCATGGATAACCGTCCGTTAAAATTTGAAGAGTTCGAGGCACTTCAGAATCAGGTAATTTACGTGAGTGCAACTCCGGCAGATTATGAACTTCAGAAAACCGAAGGTTTATACATTGAGCAGGTAATCCGGCCCACAGGATTACTGGATCCGGTGATTGAGGTACGGCCAAGTTTAAATCAGATTGATGATCTCATCGAAGAAATGCACCTGCGTATTGAAAAAGACCAACGGATCCTGGTTACTACGCTTACCAAGAGAATGGCCGAAGAGCTTACAAAATACCTCTCCCGGATCAACATAAGGTGTCGTTATATTCACAGTGACGTAGATACTCTGGAGCGTGTGGAAATTATGCAAGACCTACGGAAAGGAATTTTTGACGTGCTGGTTGGGGTGAACTTATTGAGGGAAGGACTGGATTTACCGGAAGTTTCCCTTGTAGCTATTCTTGATGCAGATAAAGAAGGATTTTTACGGAGCAACAGATCCCTCACCCAAACCATAGGACGGGCGGCACGTCACCTTGAAGGAAAAGCGATTATGTATGCCGATAAGATCACGGACAGTATGCAGAAAACGATCGATCAAACCAACTATCGCCGGGAAAAACAGTTGAATTACAATACCAAAAATGGCATTACCCCAACGGCTCTGAAAAAATCTTTTGAAAATTCGCTTGTAAAGAAAAAGGTCGAACCTTACGAAGTAGACATTGCTCCAACTCTGAAAGCTGCAGAAAAGGAAACTGCCTACTTCAGCAAAGACCAGTTAGAAAAAAGAATCAGGGAAAAGCGAAAGGCTATGGAAGCCGCTGCAAAAGATCTTGATTTTATGGTAGCTGCCAGACTTCGGGATGAGATCAAAATGCTTCAGGAAAAAGTTCAGAAGACAGATTAGAATTTTAACATTTTTTATAGTAAAATACCAACAATCAATTAAATAGTTTTTGATACTTTTATTTTGCCCTCTTAGAAATTCACTTTTGCCTCCCGCAAAGATGAACCACTGTGGTAAAAAAATTATATCTTTTTTTTACAAGCTTATTTTATATAAACCTGAACGCTCCGTTGGTATCAATAATACAGATCCAAAAGCTCAGCTGGATATAAGCAGTACCAGCGAATCTTCTCCCGAGATCACTGACGAGATCCTTATCCCCCAGGATAAGTAGTTTTCCTGCGGCAACTCCCACTGCAGATCAACATGGGATGATGGTATTTTTAAACACCTCGCTCATAGGTCATCCCGAAGGTTTTTATTACCGGGATCAGGTAATCAAAGAATGGAGACCCATCACAGCTAATGCCTTCACCAATTTTTATTAAGAAGGTAGAGTAGCTCCCTCTCAGAATATCATGGAAGGTATTTACAGATTTGGAAATACGGGTATTGGATCAGATCCTGCAAACGTAAAGCTAAAGGTTTCTATAAGTCCGCTAGAAAGCCACGACACCAAGACAAGACTGGAAGTTGATAACGCCAGCTCTGCTCCTAAAAACGTGACCTACGGAATTGTAACCACTAACAGCAGCCTTACTGCAGACAAAAAATAAGGGAATCTTTAATAGATTAGGCAAAACTTTTGGCGCCACCAAAAATCACTACGGAATTTATTCATGGGTCCCGCTGATGAAGTGACCTGGATAAGTCCCAGTGCCAGCAATTATACCTCTACAACTTCTGCTACCGGTAATTATAATTTTGGAGATGAAGTCTACACCCTTAGCATAAAAAATGCTTAAATAGGTTACCATTCCAGATGCTTCTGCCAACAAAGGAAGAGTTATTGTATTGGTGGCTTTTACCGGGGTATCTCAAAAAAACCTAATAGTGGCAGGCGCTACAGATATTTTTGATATTACATCAAACTCTACGGTCACCTCCATCAAAGGTGGGCAAAGGCTAATGACACAAAGCGCCGGAAACAGGTGGGTCGTCATTTGTGACTAAAAAAAGCGCCCCCTTTCGGGAGCGCCATTCTGTTCTGCATTTTTAAATTATGATATCTCAATCATTCTTTTTGCCTGCACCTTAGCTTCTTCTTTCTTCGGCAGGTTAATTTCAAGAACCCCATTATTATAAGCTGCTGAAATTTTTTCACCGTCTACAGATTCCGGTAAGCTAAAGGCTCTTTTAAATCTACTGTAACTAAACTCTTTTCTGGTGTACTTTCCATTGTTTTCTGAAACTTCATTTTCTTTTTTCTCTTCAGAAGAAATGGTTAGTACATCATTGTCCAGCTCGATGTTGAAATCTTCTTTTGTTTTTCCTGGCACCGCTACCGCAACCGTAAAGTTGTCATCGGTTTCATGAATGTTTACTGCAGGAATGCTGGTTCCAATGCTGTTTACATTTGTAGTTCCTCCCAACCAGTCGGTTTTAAACATATCGTCAAAGACTGATGGTAACCAATTTTCCGGATTTCTTTTTACTAAGTTCATAACTATATATTTTAGGTTTAACTTCATTTTTGATTTCAAATAGTCTCAGGCAAATTAAATACCAACCCAGAAAAATATGTCTTTATGTCATTTAAACATCATATTCAGCTGCCAATATGGCGCGTATATATAATTTCTATCCCTTATTTTTCATTTTCAGTGACACTTCTTTAGTTATTCTTAATACTTCCGTACTTTTGCCTCTCATTTTAAATCTCGATATGGCTTTATCAAATAATGATGTTTTCAAGAAACTACGGGTCGCTTTAAAGCTAAGGGATGATGATATTGTTCAAATTTGTTCCCTGGTAGATTTTAAAGTGACGAAAAGTGAAATAGGAGCCATTTTTCGCAGTGAGGACCACCCGAAATACATGGAATGCGGAGATCAATTTCTGCGGAATTTCTTAAATGGTTTAGTTATCCATATGCGAGAACCTCTTCCCAAAAAGAAAGAAAATTAAAGATCTTTCTGATGAATGTAAGTACAGAAAAAAGAATTCTCTCTAAAGCTGAAGTTCAAAGGCTGAATGAGAAATATAAAAACCTCAGCATCCACGAACGCATTGGAGAGCTTTATCAGGATTTTGACCTGTCTGAAGTTATGCTTACCAGTTCATTTGCTGCGACTTCTGCCTTTCTTCTGAAATTATTTTCAGATGTCAATAATCGACAGCAGGTACATTTTATAGATACAGGTTACCATTTCGAGGAAACTCTTAAATACCGGAAAAAATTAACTGATCTCTACGGACTTAATGTGGTCTCCATAAGTGCCATTAAAGAAGAACATGAATTTACCCGACAGGATGAAACCTGGAGGAAAAATCCTGATTTCTGCTGTTTGATAAACAAAGTTAAACCTCTGGATCTTATCAAGCAAAAATATACAGTTTGGGTATCGGGATTAATGGAATGGCAAAGTGATCACAGGGCCTCATTAAACATTTTTGAGAACCGCGGAGACATATTAAAGTTTTATCCACTTCTCGATGTAAGCAAGGAAGAAAGAGATGCTTACATCGAGGAACACCAACTTCCTTTTCATCCCCTTGTTGCAAAAGGCTATAACTCAATTGGCTGCAGTCACTGTACTGTGCCGGGAGAAGACAGGAGCGGAAGATGGAACAATAACCCTAAAACAGAATGCGGACTCCACTTGTAGGAGCTAATCTAAATAATAGAAACCCCGAGACGATTTGTTTCGGGGTTTTGTTTTTCAGGAAGTGATGAGCTTTACCTGGTTGCCTGCACCTTTATGGGTAGTTCATATAATTTTCCCTCTACCCAGGTTTTACCAAATACCTTTCGGTTCTGCAATTTCTGCATGATGAATTCGTTGATTTCTTCATTATCAGATTTGATTTTTTTCACCATAATTTCTTTGTCTTCAGAAATGGTAAAAATAACCATCAGCGTAAGATCATCCTCTACAATTAGATTGGATTTCGCTAACATTTTTTCTATTTCGTAAGGAACAGATTTGTTTCCGGCAACAGGTGCAGGATTTGTACTGGCTACTACAGCTGTTGTCATTGTCATCACAACCGCTGAAAACAAAAAAAGCTTTACTTGTCTCATAACTATTCGATTTTTGATTAATTGATGTTTACTTAAAGACCGAAAGAAATGATCATCTGTTACACAGCACTTTGCAATTTAACTTCTTCTTAACATTTAAAAAACAGCCATAAAAAAACCCCCGATTTCTCAGGGGTAAGTTTTATTTAGCTTCTAAAGTTCTAGGCCAATACCTTCTGTACTTTGTCTGCCGCTTCCTGGAACTCTACTGCACTTTCCACAGCAAGTCCGCTGTTGTCAATTAGTTCTTTTGCAACATCTGCATTTGTTCCTTGTAAACGAACAATAATAGGCACCTTGATTGCATCCCCCATATTTTTATAGGCATCTACAATTCCCTGGGCTACTCGGTCACATCGAACGATACCGCCAAAAATATTTACCAGGATAGCTTTTACTTTTTCATCTTTTAAGATAAGTCTGAAAGCCTCTTCCACTCTTTTAGCATCTGCAGTTCCTCCAACATCCAGGAAGTTCGCTGGTTCCCCACCGGCTTGCTTGATCAAATCCATCGTCGCCATCGCCAATCCGGCACCGTTAACCATACATCCAACGTTTCCGTCAAGATCCACGTAATTCAGTCCTACTTCTCTGGCTTCTACTTCCACTGGGCTTTCTTCACGGATGTCACGCATTTCTGCATAATCTTTATGACGGAAAAGTGCATTATCATCTATAGTTACTTTAGCATCAACTGCCATGATCTTATCATCACTGGTCTTTAAAACCGGATTAATCTCAAATAAAGAAGAATCAGATTTATCAAATGCTTCATATAAAGACATGACGAATTTTGTCATTTCCTTGAATGCAGTTCCACTAAGACCTAAGTTAAAAGCAATTCTTCTAGCCTGGAAAGGCATGATGCCTGTTGCAGGATCAATTTCCTCCGTGAAGATCAAATGCGGAGTTTGCTCTGCAACTGTTTCAATATCCATTCCACCTTCAGTAGAATACATGATCATGTTCTTTCCTGTACCACGGTTCAGCAACACAGACATGTAATATTCTTCGGGTTCATTATCGCCTGGATAATATACATCTTCGGCAACCAGTACCTGGTGCACTTTTTTCCCTTCCGCAGAAGTTTGCGGAGTTATCAGGTTCATTCCAATTATTTCACCGGCAATTTTTTCAACCTCCTGAAGGTTCTTGGCCAGTTTAACACCACCACCTTTTCCACGGCCACCTGCGTGAACCTGTGCTTTGATAACGTGCCAGCCGGTACCTGTTTGTTCTGTGAGTTTTTTTGCAGCTTCAACTGCTTCTTTTGCATCCTGCGCAACAATACCTCTTTGTATGCGTACGCCAAAACTGCTTAAAATCTCTTTTCCCTGATATTCGTGTATATTCATAATGAGGTTTCTTCAGTATTTAGTTATAGGTTCACAAAAGTAACAAATGTTATAGGATTGTGCCAATCTTTTTTAGTTAACACCCCGCAGCAGATATGCGGATAAATCTTTACTCCTCAATTTTGTAATCTTCAAAGTCAAGCGGATCAAATTTTTTGAAATGTCCGTTCATTTCTATCACTGTACGGGTCCTATTCAACTCCTGTACCACCGGAATAATAATACTTAGATGATTTATAAGAAATTCAAGTCGTTCCTTCTCGGTGAGGAGCTTTAACAATGTATATTCCTGTTCAAGCGAAAGCCCTATCTTATGTGAAAGTGTATAGCTATTAATGTTGTGCGAATTTTTTTTTGGAGGAGGTATTTCCAGTTGCACATACAGCTCTTTTATTAAACCCTTAAATTGATCCAGCTGCTCTGCGGTTCCATTTTCAATATTTTCAAGAAAATGCACAGTTCCACCTCCGTATTTCCTGCCTTCCTGCCTGGAAGTAAATTCCTCTATTCTAAAAACCTGCAGGCCTCTGCAAATAACATCTTTGGAGCTATCGGGATATGTTTCAACTACTTTTTCAAGCTTAACCTCTGTACCATACTCCATGGAAGAACCTATATAAGCAGGAATCCCAAAGGTCATGTCCAAAATCTCACAATCGTAGATAAGTTCCCTGTACCGCTCTTCGAAAATGTGCAGGGGAAGCATCTCGCCGGGAAATACTACCGTCTTTAGTGGAAATAAGGCTAATGCAGAAACCATAGTGACAGTTTTTTATCTGAAATTACAAAATCTCAATTCCTGATTTTAAATTTTAGGATATTTTATGCTTTTTCACCTCTCATAAACTTAAAATCTCTTCTACTTTTGCCACTTGATATTTTTTGAAATGAAAAAAGCATTAATTGCGCTGGCAATTGGAGGATTTGGTATTGGAATGACAGAATTTGTCATCATGGGAATTTTACCCGAAGTAGCAGGTGCCCTGGATATTAGCATCCCTACCGCAGGACATTTTATATCTGCCTACGCACTAGGAGTGGTAGTGGGAGCACCCGTACTTACCGGAATGGGAGGCAAATGGCCGGCTCATAAGATCCTGTTGCTTTTAATGGTATGGTTTACTGTTTTCAATACGCTCTCGGCCTTTGCCGGAAGTTACGAAATGCTATTGTTAGCACGCTTCCTTTCAGGGCTTCCGCACGGTGCTTTCTTCGGAATTGGTGCCGTTGTCGCCAGTAAATTGGCCAAACCGGGAAAATCTGCACAGGCCATTGCTATCATGTTCACTGGGCTTACCCTGGCGAACGTGATAGGGGTTCCATTAGGTACTTACGTAGGTCAGGAATTTAGCTGGAAAGTATCTTTCCTAATGGTAGGCGTCGTAGGAATTGCTGCTGTTCTAGGTATAAAATTCTGGATGCCGGTTTTGCCAAAATCTTCTTCGGAAGGATTACGGAAAGACCTGAAAGTATTTAAACGTCCGGAGCTTTGGATGGTAGTACTTTTAACCACCATCGGGACCGGCGGATTCTTTGCCTGGTACAGCTATATTGCTCCTCTTATTACCGAAGTGGCCGGCCATCCGGAAAATGTAGTTAGTTACGCTATGATTATTGCCGGTACAGGAATGGTCATTGGAAACCTGATAGGCGCAAAACTGGCCGAAAAATTCTCCCCCATCAATGCAGTGGTCATTTCTCTGGTACTTATGGTAATAGCTCTGGTAGCCAACACCTTCCTGGCACAATATCAAATCCCGGTACTGGTAATGACCTTTCTTATAGGTGTCATTGCTTTTACACTTTCCACTCCTATACAAATGGCCATGATCAATACAGCAAAAGGATCTGAGATGCTGGGTTCTTCCATGAACCAAAGTGCATTTAATATGGGAAATGCATCTGGAGCCTATTTCGCCGGACTCCCCATTGCAATGGGCTTTGGGTTCACATCTGCCACCCTTGTGGGTGCAGCCATGGCCGGACTTGGAATCATCATTGCCCTAGTCATCATCATGATGAGAAAGAAAAAAGTCGCTACAGCAGTGGTTTCCTGATATTCCACCTGATTTTTAGTTATTAATTTTCTACAGAAATTGTCGTAAAACAATTCTGAAAAGGTGTTTTATAAAAAGTAAAGTTACAGGTATAACAATTTGTTAGAATTGGTTATTTTTAGCCTGCTGTTGCAAAAGTTCAGGAAATCTCCTGTATTTTTGCCGCTTATTATTTTTACACCATACCATGAATAATCAAGATTTACTTAGAATTGCTGAAGAATTTGGAGATCCGGTTTATGTTTATGATGCCGAAAAGATCATTTTCCAGTACAACCGACTTATATCTGCTTTTAAAGATGTTGAAAACCTGCGCATCAATTATGCAGTAAAAGCCCTTTCGAACATGTCGGTGCTACGATTATTCAATCACCTGGGTGCAGGCCTGGACACAGTATCGATTCAGGAAGTGCAAATAGGTCTTGAAGCGGGAGTTGATCCTTCTAAAATAATATTCACTCCCAACGGGGTTTCTTTAGAGGAAATAGAACAGGCAGCCGAACTTGGGGTGCAAATTAATATAGACAATCTTTCAATCCTGGAGCAATTTGGAGCAAAGCATCCTGAGGTTCCGGTGTGCATCAGGATCAATCCACATGTAATGGCCGGTGGAAACACCAATATTTCCGTAGGACATATCGATTCTAAATTCGGAATTTCCATTCACCAGATTCCTCATACCTTAAGAATTGTAGAAAACACGGGAATGAATATCAACGGAATTCACATGCATACGGGAAGTGACATTTTGGATATTGATGTTTTTCTATATGCTTCAGAAATTTTGTTTGAATCTGCAAAGCAATTCAAGGATCTCGAATTCCTGGATTTTGGCAGCGGTTTCAAAGTCCCCTATAAAGAAGGTGACATCGAAACCAACATAGAAGAATTAGGCCAGAAGCTTACTAAACGTTTCAAAGATTTCTGCAAAAGTTACGGCAGGAAACTTACGCTGGCATTCGAACCGGGGAAATTTCTGGTTAGTGAAGCCGGTAAATTTCTGGTAAAAGTGAATGTAATCAAGCAAACTACTTCTACCGTATTTGCACAGGTAGACAGTGGTTTTAATCATCTCATAAGACCAATGTTTTATGGTTCCAGGCATGAGATCCACAATATTTCCAATTCTCAGGGCCGGGAGCGTTTCTATTCGGTAGTAGGATATATTTGTGAAACCGATACTTTTGCAAGTAACCGAAAAATTGAAGAGATTAAAGAAGGGGATATTTTAAGCTTTAGCAATGCCGGGGCTTATTCATTCTCGATGGCCAGCAACTACAATTCCAGGTTTCGTCCTCCCGAAGTGCTTTGGTATGAGGGCAAAGCTCACCTTATAAGGGAACGGGAAACTTTTGAAGACCTTCTGAAAGGTCAGGTGGCAGTAGATTTTGAAAAACTGGCTTCCGTAGAATAAATTTCGAGGCTGTTTATAAAGTTTTAAAGGATCATTCTGAAGTTATTCCAGAATCTTATGATTCTATTTCCGGATTCATTAGAACCTGAAATTAGTTCAGGTTGACCTAAAAATACTTTTTAGACAAGTCTATTAATTATAATACTTTTAACAATTCCTGAAGGTCCGGTTAATTCATTCTTAAAATCAGGATGAAGCTACACCCATATTTCCTTATACCCGCAATTCCTCGTATGTTTATCGCCTTAAAATCTAAAACTGAAAACATTATGAGTTTTACAACCAAAGGAATTACAGGAATTTTATTCATTTTTCTAAGCCTTGGCACCAATTCGTTTGCTCAAACTACTCCGCTGCAGCAATCGGAAGTTCAGCAGATAGAAGTAAGTGATGCGGAACTGGAAAAATTTGCACAGGCATTTCAAAGGATCAGAATGATCAATCAGGAAGCACAGCAGCAAATGATGCAGGTTGTACAGGATGAAGGAATGGATATTCAACGCTTCAATGAGATCTATCAGGCAAGCATGGATCCTGCAGTAAATGTGGAAACTACTTCTGAAGAACAGGAACAGTATTCCAATATCTCTTCAGAAATTGAAAAGATGCAGGGCTCCTTTCAATCCAGAATGGAAGAGGTGATCACAAAGCAGGATATGACCGTTCAAAGATATGAGCAAATCGCAACTCAGCTTCAAACAGATCCTCAGCTTCAGGAAAGATTAAAAGCAGTCTTTGAAGGCTAATTAAATGCATTAAAGTAATATTATTTCAGGCTGCCAAAAGAGCTTTTAGCCGGTCCTTCTGATTTAATTTCAGAATCTAATTGGACTTGATTAAAAATAATCAATAGACTGATAATCCAAAGATTTCGGAACAGTTGACGATTTTCAGGCTCTTTTGACAGTCCCATTTTATTTAGAAATTTCTACCGTGCAGAAACCTGTTTTCGATAAAAATTCTCAGAAAAAGCCAGTCAGAAAAAGTAAAACTTTCACTCCTCACCATCTATCTTCAGTCTTATATACATCTTCCCAATCCCAGCCTGCACTTTTTAAAGAGGCATTCATCTGTCGATCTTTTTTTGAATCCTGTTGATATTTTAAACCTCTGGTAGTCCAGAATTGCCTTAGCTCTGCCAGGTGATCCTCATCATTCTCAAAATCATCTTCCTCGCTTATTCCCATGCTGGTATAAGCATCTATTGCTTTGATTACTTTATTCATCTTGGCATATTCTACTGTTTTCTGCTCATACTGTGTTTGAAGTACCATCAGCACTTCATATAAGGAAGCTAACTGAACTTCGGCCGACCGGGATTTCTTCCGGGTCATAAAATGGTTCATGATGGGAAACGCCAGGAAATTACTGGCATTTTTAAGAATTAGTTGCCTAAGGTCTCCGCTCTTATCTGTTAATGCCGAAGAAGAGTCCAGTTCAAAGAAATTATACAATTCTGTGATATCTTCTCCAAGGGTAGAAATAGTGAGGGCCAGTTGCCTTTTACTCAGCACAGAATTTACTACGGAAAGTAAATACGTCAATGCGGTGGTTAGAAGAATAAATCCTGAAAAAGACAAAGCAGAGGACAATACCCTGCTGAAGTTGTGGCCGGGTGTAAAATCTCCTATCCCCAGCGTGGAGAGCAGGTAACAGGTGTAATAAAAACGCTCCAGTAGATCTGCAGGCACTTTTGTCTGCGCATTGACCACCATTTCCTCGTCACTAATAAAGATAAGATAGGTTCCAAGGATTAGTAAAATCAACCAGCAAAGGGTGGTTAACAGCAAATGAATCAATCCGGAATAATCGAAGAAGCGTTTGTTCTTATTGGCCAGGATGATTTTTGAAAGAAATTCATTCAGGTTTCCCGAAATATACCAGAACCCATTTCCAGACAAAGTGGTATGAAAAAAATCAAAAAAAGTTATTATTAAAATCAGAAATCCTAAAACGAACGTAATAATTTCAAATATCTCCATGATTCCAAGATAAAATAAAACCTCCTTAAAATTTTCTTAGCAGAACATAAAGTTTTTAAAAACCTCATCCTCAACTTAAAATTCTCTTTACAAAAAATTGTACCTTATAGGTATAACTGGGTTACTCATTAAAATAAAAAAAATGGCAACCATAACTTCAAACTTTACTTCACAACCAGACAATTTTGAGACTTCCATAAAACCTTTGGAAAATTCGGCCGATCTTGATCCTTTGGTGGATCGCATCGGGGATTCCAAATACGTTCTTCTGGGTGAAGCTACTCACGGTACACACGAATACTACACCTGGAGGGCCGAGATCTCAAGGAGACTGATTCAGGAGAAAGGGTTCTCATTTGTAGCAGTGGAAGGAGACTGGCCTGATTGTTATATGATCAACCGCTGGGTAAAAGACCTTCCGAATTCGGGAAGTTCCATTCGGGAGGTGCTTCAGAAGTTCAAACGCTGGCCTACATGGATGTGGGCTAACTGGGAAGTTGCAGCTTTTGCCGAATGGATGAAGAAGTACAACAGCCAACTCGAACCCGACAAGAAAATCGGGTTTTACGGTCTGGATGTTTACAGTCTGTGGGAATCCCTGGAAAATATTGTGAAATACCTCGAAAAAGAAGATCCTGAAACAGCAGCCCTGGCAAAACAGGCTGCAGATTGTTTTGAACCCTATAGAAAAAATGACTCTTATGTTTCGGCTTATCGCGGCATGGATCAACATTGTAGAGAGGAAGTAGTACAGCTTCTTCGGGAAGTGCGTGGTAATGTCAAAAAATATGATGATGAACGGGAATCAGGCTTAAACGCCGAAATAAATTCCCTGGTCATGAAAAATGCAGAAAAATATTACGAAGCCATGGCCACTTTCGACAATTCCTCCTGGAATGTTCGTGATACCCACATGGTAGAAACATTAAATACTTTGATGGATTTTCATGATGATGACGCCAAAGTGATCATCTGGGAACATAACACGCACATTGGCGATGCCAGGGCCACAGACATGGCCGCGCATGGAATGCACAATGTAGGCCAGCTGGTACGGGAACAACATCAGGAATCTGGCGTGGTACTGGTAGGTTTCGGTTCCTATGAAGGTTCTGTGATTGCAGGTGATTTCTGGGGAGGAAAAATGCGGAAAATGGAGCTGCCTAAAGCAATAGATGGGAGCGTGGAAAAGATCCTGCACCAACTTGGAGGCACCAACAAATTATTAATTTTTGATGATCATTCCCCGTTAAAGAAAACATTTAAGGAGAAATTGGGCCATCGTGCCGTTGGAGTGGTTTATGATCCTGAAAGGGAACGTGGAAATTATGTGCCTTCCAGGTTATCCGAACGCTATGATGCTTTCCTGTATATCGACAAAACCCGGGGATTGCATCCATTACACTTTGAACCTAATGGAAATCTTGTGCCTGAAACCTATCCCTTCGGAATTTAAACCTAAGCAATATGAAGATCGAATTTCTCGGCACCAGAGGAAAAGTGGAACCTTCTGCTCCAAAATACCGACACCACACCGGATTTTTGATCGACAAGAAAATCCTGATTGACGTGGGGGAAAAACAGTTTATGAATCGTAATCCTGAAGCCGTTGTCTTCACCCACTTTCATCCCGATCACGGATATTTTATATCGGAAGACGAAAAATTCAATCCTGGAATTCCGCACTACGGTCCTCAGGAGCATCCACTTATTCCGGATCTCCAGGTGATCACCAATAAATTCACAATAAAAGGATATACCTTCACCCCTATTCCTGTAATTCACGCCTTCAAATTAAAATCGTTGGGCTATGTTGTTGAAAAGGATGATAGAAAAATCTTTTTTACAGGAGACGTAGCCTGGATTGAGAAAGCACATTTAGCAGAAATAAAAGGACTTGACCTAATAATTACTGAAGCTACAATGATCAATAAAGGCGGAAGGATCAACAGGAAAAAAGATAAGATCTTTGGTCATACAGGAGTGCCCGATCTGGTAAGGATTTTTAGCCCGCTCACAAAAAAGATCGTTTTCACTCATTTTGGCGACTGGTTTTTTGAAGATGTTGAAAGTAGCCTTAAAAGACTCGGAGAATTTTCATCCACCGAACTGGAAATTATTCCTGCTCATGATGGTTTTCAAATATCAATTTAATCACTTTTCACTAGTTTTCAATAAAAAAAGATCCCAACAACTTTTTGTAATGAAGGAGATATCTGAGTCACCATAGCTTCCTGAAACATTTTAGAGAAAACTGTTTTTTTAAAATAGTTTTGCAAACCAAAGTCTACCTATAATTTTAAAAGAATTTTATCTCTTGTTTCTTGCAGCACGGCGATCTCTGACCCTCAATTAATATAGGAATTTATTGCTCAAAAAGCTCACGCAACTGCTTCGCATTCTCAGGAGCATTAGCGTGAATGTCATTATTGAAATAAACATAAGCTTCCTTTACACCGGATTCTTTGATCTTTTTACGCCATGCCCTCAGTTCCTTTTTAGAATATAAATAGTCATACCAGTTTTCACCTTTTCCGTGGAACCGGATGTAAGCGACATCATTGGTGGTAATCATTTCTTCAGGAAACTCGGGACTTGATATCACACAAAAACTTACATCATGCTGTCTCAGGATCTCATAAACTTTCTCGTCATACCAGGAAATGTGCCGAAACTCGATCACATTTTTATATCCTTTCTTTAAGGTTTTACAGAATTCTATCAGCTTTTCGTCGTGGCGGTGTAGATTCGGTGGTAGCTGCCAAAGAAGGCAGCTCAGTTTTTCTTCCAGCAGGTCTGCCGAAGTATAGAATTTCTCCACACTTTGCTTCACATCCTTCAGTTTCTTCATGTGAGTCACATAGCGACTCCCTTTCAGGGTGAAGTTAAAGTCTTTTGGAGCCGTTTCCTTCCAGTTCACCAAAGTGGAATCCTTCGGAAACCTGTAAAAAGTATTATTCACTTCTACCGTATCAAACACTCCGGAATAATATTCCAGCCATTCTCGCTGGGCCATTTTTTCAGGATAAAATTTCCCCCGCCACTCTTTATAGTTCCAGCCCGAACAGCCTATATATACCTTCATGATTTCTCCTTTTGGCAATCCGGACAAAAATAGGTGCTCCTGCCCGAGACTTTGATCATTTCTACTTTTCCGGAACATTTTGGACAATCTGCGCCCTCTTTCCGGTGGGGCGTGAGGTAATTCTCCGGAAGCTGAGACCGGCGACCTTCATTATTAATAGCTGTTTTTAAAACCGTTTGCGTTTCTCGGTACAAAGTTTCTCTTTCTTTCTCCGAAAGTTTTTCAGTTTTTGTTTTCGGGTGAATCTCACACTGATAAAGAATCTCATCGGCATACACATTCCCAATTCCCGAAATTACATGCTGGTCTGTTATAGCTCCTTTAATGCTGCCTTTCTTCTGCTGAAGGAGTTCCACGAATTCTTCCCTGGTAAGATCCAGGGCATCCTTTCCGAAAGATTTCTCCTCTCTAAACTCCTCTACTCCTGCAGCCAGATAAATTTTTCCAAGTTTCCTGCGGCATACAAATGCCAGGTGATAATCATTATCAAAAGAAATGATCATATGAGTATATTTTGGCGCTTCCTGATTTGAATAATACTCCAGTTTCCCGGTCATCCCAAAATGGAAGACCAGCCAGGAACCCTCTTCTATCTTCAGAAATAAATATTTCCCTAACTGCCGGGTCTCCCTAAATTTTTTTCCCATTAATGCATTGTGAAAATCTTTTTCAGGGTTATGCAGCAGACTCTTCTGGGGGAATTCCACCTTCACGATCTTGTCATGTAAGGAAGTGGAATCAATGTACTTTTTAGAGAGGGCGATCTCGGGAAGTTCGGGCATAATTTTAAAATTTTGAATGATGTTTATGAATTTAAACAAATCCCATGAAGTCGGCAAAATTAGCGGTTCCTAAATTTTATTTTTCGTTAGAAAATCAATAAATTACTAAGTATGAAGAACTGGAATAATTGATTATAAAAGGGATGCAAAGGAAAAATATCATTTTAACTTTATGCTGTACCTTATTCCTACTCCTATCTACCGGTTGTGGCCAAAATAAATATATGAAACAGGAAAATATAGTGCACCAGGAAAACAAGATCATTCCGGCACAGATAGAAAAAGAAGCAAAAAAAGCTCTTTCTTACTATCCCGAGCTTAAAGATATTGAGATAGAATTCCGGTATAAAGATGAGATCAAAAAATCTTTTATGCAGGCCCAGCCAAAATTCTCCAATCTCTTTAAAGGAAAAAATTCACGCAGTTATTATATTTTCATGAGCCGGAAACTCAACATTGAAGGAGACGAATTTTCAATGGATGAAGTCCCTTCAGATGTTATTATTGGCTGGCTTGGCCACGAACTGGGCCATATTATGGACTACAGGGAAAAATCGGCTGTGGGCCTGATGATCTTCGGAATGCGCTATGTCACCTCTTCCCGATACATCAAAGAAGCTGAAAGAGCCGCAGACACCTACGCGGTGAACCACGGAATGGGAGAATATATCCTGAAGACCAAAAATTTTATCCTGAACAATTCCGATTTGTCTGAGGCCTATAAAAAACGGATCGCAAGATTATACCTCTCGCCAGAAGAAATCGTGGTATTGGTCAATAAACTTGAAGAAGACATGGAAGATTCTGATAAAGAGAAAGATCTTGAAGAGGCTGAAAAAGAAACAAATTAGAAGCTGCTTTTGCTCATTCTTAAATTTTTCATCCCGGTAACTTTGGAAAATCTGTTTTAGCGCAGGTGCACCGAAAGATGGGAGATCACCGGAAGTTCTGGCATATATGTTGATTTGCTTCAATTCCTTTAACTTTCCAAAATGCAGCCAGATAGACCGCTCTATGAAAAATCCTAAAATATTCAACTTCTTATATCAAGATGTACAAACTTTAAAGATAAGTCGGTCAATAAAAAGGATCCTTGTCCTAATCATGATTTTCCCACTGCTCGCAGCAAATTGGAGCTGTACTGCAGGAAAAAGTGTTGCAGAAGAAAAGATCGTTTACCAGGGCAACAAGATTATTCCCGAAAATATCTTAGATGAAGCAAAAATCGCCCTCTCCTATTATCCTGAACTTGAAGATGTAGAAATCGAGTTTAGGTACAAAGATAATTTGAAGAATTCTTTTATGCAGGCACAGCCAGGGTTTTCAAACCTGTTTAAAGGGAAAAAAAATCGTAACTATTACGTTTTTATGAGCAGTGAATTCCTCATTAAAAATGAAGAATTCTCCATGGCCGATGTTCCTTCTGAAGTCCTTTTAGGCTGGCTGGGCCACGAGCTGGGGCATATTATGGACTACCGCGATAAATCGGCAGTGGAGCTGGTGAAGTTTGGAGTGCGATATATCAATTCTGAAAATTTTATAAAGCAAGCTGAACGTATTGCAGATACTTATGCCATAAACCAGGGAATGGGGAATTATATTTTTGCTACCAAGGATTTTATTCTCAACCACTCCCAGTTATCTAATTCGTACAAAGAAAGGAAAGCCCGGCTTTACCTTTCTCCCGAGGAGATCATGGTATTAGTGAATAACCTGGAGGATGAGCTTGAGACTGAACTTGAGCCAGAAGAAATTGAAGAAGTGGAAAGCTAGTGCTGCGGAATTTGTATAGTGTCTGATGTATGCTGCCTGATGAGCTTATTAATGGCTAAAAGATCATTGCCCGTTCAATGCCTGAACGAATTTTTCCCACTCCGCAAACTTTTCTTCATTCATTACTTTTTCCATTTTTACCTGTCCGCCTTTTTTCTTGTTTTTGGCATTCCATTCATGGAAAACATCTGGAGAAACCGTTACCACTTCCACTCCTTTTAATGCCTTTGAACGGGCTACTTTATAATTTTTGTTGGCTTCTTTAAGAGCCTCATCCAGAGCTAAGGCCAATTCCTCTTCATTCGCTTCCCCTTCTGTCCCGAGGTACCATTTATGGATAAATTCTCCATCTTTTTTAATGGCAGCAATGGTAAACTCCGGTATATTAACTCCAAATTTTTCTTCCAGTTCCTGTACGGCATCATTCATTTTATTGACCGAAAGCTGCGAACCCACCACATTAAGGAAGAATTTTGTTCTTCCGGTGATTTTTATCTCATGCCGCTCCACATCTGTAAATTTTACCGTATCTCCAATAAGATACCTCCACGCTCCGGAAACTGTACTTATAAGCAACACATAATCTTCGTCCTCCTTCACATTTTCCAAAGTTACTACAGGAGCATCGGGCTTTAAAGAACCATCCTCATTGATGTATTCAGGTTTAAAAGGAACAAATTCAAAATAAATTCCGTTATCCAATACCAGTTTCATGGATCTGGTTTCGGGACGGGCCTGGAATGCCATAAACCCTTCAGAAGCAAGATAGGTGTCAATCACCACTACCGGGTGGGCTAATAATTCGTTGAAACTTTTCTCATAAGGTTCAAAGGCGACTCCACCGGTAGAATACACTTCCAGGTTGGGCCATATTTCATGAATGTTGTTTACGTTGTGATGCTCAATGATCTTTTTGATCATGAGTTCTGTCCAGGAAGGAATGCCCGTAATGGCTCCAATATCCCAGTTTTTTGCATTTTTTGCAATCTCATGAACCCGTTCATCCCAATCTTCGATCTCTGCAATCTCAACCCCGGGTTTATAGAAATTCCTGAACCAGAACGGGATATTACTGGCGCTAATTCCGCTTATCTCCCCTTCTTCATGGTCTTCTATTTTTTGAAGGTCCGTGGAACTTCCCAGCATCATGATCTCTTTTTCAAAGAAATCTGACGGAAGATCGAAATTAGCCAAAGCTCCTACCTGTTTAATTCCCGTTTGCCGAATGGCCTCGACCATATCCTCTGTCACCGGAATTCGTTTGCTGGATTTTCCCGTAGTCCCGGAGCTCAGTGCAAAATATGGAGGTTTTCCGGGCCAGGTAACATCTACTTCCCCTTCGTGCATTTTATGCCACCATTCATTGTTGATTTTGTCATAATCAAAATACGGAACCTTATCGGAAAAAGCTTTCGGGATGTCATCTGCCTTCAGGATTTCTTCAAAATCATAGTGCTTTCCAAAGGCCGTATCTTTCGATTTATCCAGTAATTCCCTCAACACCTCTTCCTGAGCTTCCAGAGGATCTGCTTCAGAAACCACTTTATCTCTAAGATTGATCAATCCTTTTATTAAAGAGCCAATAACCGCCATATTTTTGATGTTTTTTAAAACAATGAAAGATACTTAAATCGGCAAAGAGCACCTTAACAGCAGGCCTCAATTATCATTAATTTAACTATCATCACTTACCAGTTCTCAGGTTTTAGACTGGCTTTATTTTCTATATTTTTCTAAAAAATAGTAATGTTTCTTTTTTTCACTTAATTTGCCTGAAAATCGGGAGGATTTATTAAAGCCCCTCCATTAGCGCTACCTACTATGACTACAGATAATGCAACTGTTCCTGCCAGATACCTTATGGTTCCTTATGAACAGGCCTCCCCGGCCGTAAAGGAAATTTACGATGACACTAAAAAAACACTTCAATTGCCATTTGTGCTCAACTGGTTTAAATGCCAGGGAGACAATGCTACGCTCTTAAAAGGAAACTGGAGTAAATTAAAGCATACGCTTATGGAAGGCGAAGTTCCCAACGTACTTAAGCAACTTATTATTTATAATGTTTCGAAAAAACGCGGTTGCCAGTACTGTTCCCATGCACATGGTATTTTTGCCGATAGCATGAGCTCCATGATTTCTGAAGAAGAAGGATTTAAAGCTACCGAAAACATCGATTCTCCCTCTATGCCTGTAAGTTACAGGACAGCTATACAGGTAGTAACAAAAGCAGCCCTGCACCATGATCAAATTAGTGATGCAGATTTTAAAGAATTAAAGGAGGCTGGATTTTCGGGTAAAGAAATACAGGAACTCATGGCGCAGGCAGATCTTGTGAACATGCTCAATACCATTGCAGACGTATCGGGGATCAAAATTGATAATGAATTACTGGAAACAGCCGAATAAACCATTCCTTCATCCGGGTTTTTCATGAACAATCAATTATCACAGCGCTACAGGATCATCTACGAGGCTTATTCCAAATTCGCTAACGGGATCAATCGTTGTGGCTCTGTGGGTGAAATTGTGGAAGACCTGCAAATGCACCTAAAATATCTGCTGAATTTTCACAGCATTAAGTTACTGCTTCCGCAGGAGGAAGGATTTTTGCTGCTTTCCGTTTTTAGCGATGATATCTCGTACAGGATTGTAGAAAAAGAGTCCCTGCTGCCCTTTGAAAAAAGTCTTTTACAGAAAAGTATCCCGGTAAGAACATCTGATATTCCCATAGAACTTTTCAGAACAGAGAGTGATTTTTTAAAGCTGAAAAATCCGGAATTATGGGGCTGGTCCTTTCAGAAAAATGACAGACAGGTATTGGTTTCCCTGATTTCAGATGAACAAAAGCCTTTTACTTTTGGAGATGTGGAAATCCTGAAACTTGTCACCGACTGTCTGGAAGCTAAACTTCAGGAAATTTTGCTTAAAAATCAACTGGCAAATAGAAACAAATCCCTTTCGGAAGCTTATAAAACGATCAAACTGCAAAATGATCAAATTCAGAAGATCGTAGAAAATCAGAAAGAAATCATCAAAGAACGGACCCGGGAGATCATGGAGAAGAACGAGAAACTTCTTCACATTTCGGCCCTGAACGCCCATAACGTAAGGGAGCCCCTATCCAGAATTCAGGGAATTTCACAGCTTTTTGAATATTACGATGAGAAAGCCATTAGAGAAGAACTTATCCCAAAGCTCAATACTTCCCTGGAAGAAATGGACTCGGTATTACAGGAAGTGATAGAAATGGCCTCCCAGGAACTTATTTCCTTAAAAGCGGAAAAGACATGACCAAAATCTTTTTAATTGACGATCAACCAATCGCCAACTTCATAGCGAAAAAACTGCTGGAAATAGAAGGCTATTCCCATAACGTGCACGATTTCACGAATCCTGTGGAAGCCTTTGAGATAGTGCAGCAGGAAAAAGAGGATGCCTTGATATTTCTTGATCTCCAAATGCCCGAAATGAACGGCTGGCAGTTTCTGGATCAAATGAGCCTGAAAGAACTGGAACATAAGGTAATCATTCTCACCTCCAGCACCAGCGAATTGGATCTTCAAAAAGCCCGAAATTATCCTTTTGTTGTGGAATATGTAATTAAACCCCTCAACAAACAAAAATTCAGTGACCTTTCCATACACTTCAACCTTATCCAGGAGTGATATTAGGCGTTCCCGAAGCACTTCTTTTTTGAATACTCTCAAATTAGCTCCCTCTGCAGCCATTTTTTCAGAAATTTTTGAAAAAGCACTTTTTCCAGTCGCTCGCAGTCTGCATTATTTCCGATATTCGCACCCATGGAACTTCAACCAGATTACAAAGAACTGCTCGACCTGGCGCACGCCAAAATGCACTTCGGAAAATACAAAGGCCGTTACCTTTCCGAATTACCCGAATTTTACCTGGTGTGGTTTCGGCAGCAAGGATTTCCGAAAGGCAAATTAGGTTCCCAGTTACAGCAGGTATTTGAAATGAAGGTGAATGGTATGGAGCAGATTCTAAGGACCATTCGCAAAAAGTACCCGCGCTAATTCTCTGCTCTTTAACCCTTAAAGTTTTCCTAACATAAACATAGATAAAAGGTTTCTTTTTCTATTCTTCTTTGTATTTTAGCGCCCTGAATATTCAACGTACAAACATCCTATTAAAATGGCCGAAACCAAGTATATTTTTGTCACTGGCGGTGTTTCCTCTTCTCTTGGAAAAGGCATTATTGCAGCATCTCTGGCAAAATTGCTTCAAGCGCGCGGATACAAAACCACTATTCAGAAGCTGGATCCATACATCAATGTAGATCCCGGAACTCTTAACCCTTACGAGCACGGAGAGTGTTTTGTAACCGAAGACGGGGCCGAAACCGACCTTGACCTTGGTCATTACGAACGTTTTTTGAACGTTAATACTTCAAAAGCAAACAACGTTACCACGGGAAGGATCTACCAAAGCGTTATCGAAAAGGAAAGACGCGGTGAATTCCTCGGAAAAACCGTTCAGGTTGTTCCGCATATTACCAATGAAATTAAAGAACGTATACAGATCTTCGGAAAAACCGGGGAATATGATATTGTGATCACCGAAATTGGTGGTACTGTGGGGGATATTGAATCCCTGCCTTATATTGAAGCTGTACGACAACTTAAGTGGGAGCTGGGTGATGAAAACGCATTGGTGATCCATCTTACACTGGTACCATATCTTTCTGCTGCCGGGGAACTTAAAACAAAACCGAGTCAGCATAGTATAAAGACCCTCATGGAAAGCGGGATCAAAGCCGATATTCTTGTGTGCAGAACAGAACATGAACTAGGCGATGACATTCGCAGGAAACTCGCTTTATTCTGTAATGTGAAACAGGAAGCTGTGATCCAGTCTATCGATGCTTCCACCATATACGATGTTCCTAATTTGATGCTGGAAGAAGGCCTGGACACCGTGACGCTGAAAAAGCTTTCGCTGCCCGATGATACTTCTCCAAACCTTACGCAATGGAATGAGTTTTTGCAAAGGCATAAAAATCCGAAGCACGAAGTAACCATTGGATTAATTGGAAAATATGTTGAGCTGCAGGATTCTTATAAATCAATTCTTGAATCTTTTATACATGCCGGTGCAAGAAATGAAGTCAAAGTGAATATTGAAAGTATTCATTCTGAATTCATCAATGACACGACCATCAAAAATAAAATTTCCCATTTAGACGGAGTCCTGGTCGCTCCCGGATTCGGAGAACGGGGAATTGAAGGAAAAATTGATGCGGTTCGTTTCGCACGGGAAAACAAGTTGCCATTTTTAGGTATTTGTCTTGGAATGCAAATGGCGGTGATAGAATTTTCCAGAAATGTGCTTAAGCTGAAAAATGCCAATTCCACAGAAATGGACCCTGATACGGTACATCCTATCATCGACCTGATGGAGGAGCAGAAAAATGTTACCGATAAAGGGGGTACCATGCGACTAGGTTCCTGGCAGTGTAACCTGAAAGAAGGTTCCCTGGCCGAAAAGGTGTACAATAAACCAACTATTAGTGAAAGGCACAGGCATAGATACGAATACAACAGCAACTATGCGCACCAGCTGGAAAGTGCCGGCATGATAAGTTCCGGAATAAATCCTGAAACAAAACTAGTTGAAATTATAGAGATCCCCGATCACCCATGGTTCATGGGAGTACAGTATCATCCTGAATATAAGAGTACCGTCGCAAGTCCGCACCCATTGTTTGTGGCCTTTGTGAAAGCGGCAAAAGAATACTCTCAGGGTAAAAAAGCTGCCAGCTTGGCACAAAACTCTTAAATGGTCACTTTATTGACTAGCATAAAAATGCGAGAATACTTCGCGATCTATATTTAAACCTTGTAATGGAAGAAAAAAAATTTGATGTTAATTCCCTGATAGGATTTCTCTTAATTGGAGGTATCCTGCTTTGGATGTTATACAACAATCAGCCTACAACTGAAGAACTGGAGGCTGAACAGCAAACAGCTACCGAACAGGTAGAGCCCGAGACTGATAGACAGATCAACAATCTATCTGACGACAGGCAGCTATCAACGCAGGAAGATTCAGCTGCAATTGCACAGGCGCAAAGCAGGCTGGGGGCATTTGGTTATTCGGCTACGTTAGCTTCAGCTACAGAGAATACCACTACAATTTCCAATGATGTTCTGGAATTGAAGATCGATAATAAAGGTGGTTATATTTCAGAAGCAAGAATTAAAGACCACAAGACGTATGATTCCATACCCGTTTATATCATTAAAGACGGCAATGCTGCATTTAATATTAATTTCAGCACAACAGACGGAAGAGTACTTGACACACAGAACCTGTATTTTGAACCAACAGTAACACAGGCCGGCGATAACACCGTGCTTACCATGAGGTTAAAAGTATCGGAAGATGAATATCTGGAATATCGATATGTCATGAAACCGGGAGAATATATGCTCGATTTCAGTATTAGATCCCAGGGATTAAATGATGTATTTAATACAGCTAATGCACTCACTCTTAACTGGGCTTTGAAAGGCTATCGCCACGCCAAGAGTATTTCTTATGAAAATCAATACACCGAACTTGTTTACGAATATGACGGTGGTAATGATGATTCTATTAAAGACGGGGACGATGAAGAGGAAAATATTTCCTATGTTGGTTATAAACAACATTTCTTCACCTCCATTCTTTTAACAGATACTCCTTTTGCAAGGGGTAAATTCGTTTCAGAAAACCTGGTGGAAGACGAAGAAATAGATACTGTCTACACGAAAGCCTTTGCCTCTACTTTTCCTTTAGAATTAAAAGGAGGCGAACTTAATTACAATATGAACTGGTACTATGGTCCCAGTGATTACCAAATATTGAATAATTACGACCGAAATCTGGATGAGATCATGCCGCTTGGCTGGGGGATTTTCGGGTGGATCAATAAATATGTTATTATTCCGTTCTTCGGATTTTTGATTGCTTACATGCCTGCCGGGATTGCCATTATTGTAATGACCATTGCGATAAAACTGCTATTGTCTCCCGTACAGTACAAACAATATCTGTCTCAGGCCAAGATGAAAGTATTACGGCCGGAGATCAATGAATTGAACGAAAAGTTCAAGGACAACCCAATGAAAAAACAGCAGGAAACCATGAAGCTGTACAGCAAAGCCGGGGCCAGTCCCATGGCGGGATGTATACCTGCTTTAATACAACTTCCTGTTTTCTATGCGTTGTTTCAGTTTTTCCCGAGTGCATTTGATTTAAGACAACAGGGATTCTTATGGGCAGATGATCTTTCCAGCTATGATAAGATCGCAGATCTTCCTTTTAATATTCCGTTCTATGGAGACCATGTGAGTTTGTTCCCTATTCTTGCGTCTATTGCGATCTTTATCTATATGATGATGACAACAGGCCAGACGATGCAGAATGCCCAACAACCGGGAATGCCTAATATGAAGTTCATCATGTACCTCTCTCCTATTTTCATGTTGTTTTTCTTCAACAACTTTGCGAGTGGACTTTCTTTATATTACCTGACATCTAACCTGATTACGATCTTTTTAGTCTTGATCATCAAAAACTTCATTATTGATGAAGATAAGATTCACGCCAAGATCCAGGAGAACAAGAAGAAGCCTAAAAAACAAGGAAAGTTTGCCAGGAAGATGCAGGAGATGATGGAGCAGGCAGAGCAACAAAAAAATGCGAAGAAATAAATCTTACGCATTTCTATAATTAAATAAGAGCCCGGTATTAACCGGGCTCTTTCGATTTAAAATAACCTAACTGCTATTTCTTACATAGCAGGTAAAAGAACCATATCCAGCACATGGATCACTCCATTGTTTGCCTGAACATCGGTTGCTACAACAGTAGAAGTTCTACCGCTGGAGTCTGTAAGAGTAACAGTATCACCAACATTTACAGTAATACTATCCTCGTTTAACATTGTTACTACCATTCCGTCTGAAAGATCCCCAGATCGTACATTTGCTCCGGCAACCACGTGATAGCTCAAGACAGATGCAAGAACATCACCTGAAATATCATTAAGACTTTCTGCTTCCAATTCTTCTAAAAGAGCTCCAAAAGCATCATTTGTTGGTGCGAACACGGTGAATGGTGCAGGATCTGAAGTCATCATTAAAGTCTCCACAAAGGTGTAAGAATCTTCACGAGTCAAAGCAGCAACTAAAGTATCGAAAGTTGGATCTGCCATCGCAAAAGTGGTAATATCAGGAAGACCAATAACAGCATCTACAGCATGGATAATTCCGTTGTCAACCTCTACATCTGCAGTAACCACATTGGAAACTCCGTTAATCATTACTCCGTCAGAAGTATCAATGTACATACTTAAATTTTCTTCTGAAGCACTTCCTACAGCCATACTTTCAATATAACCGGTAGTAAGATCTCCCGAAGTAATTATTCCTGATTGTACATGGTTCATAAGCACCTGTGTCAAAACATCTGTAGGTACTTCACTTAGATCTGAAAATCCGTTGTCAGATAAAAATGCTGCGAAAGCATCATTATCTGGTGCAAACACAGTGTAATTTGCCGTTCCATCAAGGGTAGCAGTTAGCCCCGTTACCTCTAGAGCTGCCTCTAAAGAGGAATAATCATCATTAGAAGCTACAAAATCTGCTATGGTGTTTGTCTCCGGCACCACCACATCATCTACAGCGTCATCATCATCACTACAGGAAGCCAAACCAAGGGTTAAAAAAGCAACCGCAGTAAATCTTGTCAATTTTGAAATCAATTTCATATGTAATAAGTTTAAGTTATTACGTCAAAAGTAAACGATAAGAATAGTATATAATGTTTAAGTTTGGTTAATTTTATTTAAACATTTCCCAATTAAAATGATAGTGCCCCCGAACCCTCAAAAACTCCATCAGGGAATTGACCGGAAAATAATTTATTTTTACAGCCGTTATAATCTTTCAAATGCTGACTGTAATGCGAATCATATTCTGTCTATGTCTTTTTCTTTCTTTCCTCAAAGCTCCTGCACAGGAAACTCTGAACAATTTTGACGAGAACGGAGAACGTCATGGTCCATGGAAAAAATATTTTGAAGAAGATCCAGATCAGCTAAGGTTCGAAGGTGAATTTGACCATGGAAAAGAAACCGGCCTGTTTAAATTTTATCAGTTAGGGCTAAAGAAACCTGCCGCCACCAAACTTTTTTCTCCCGATTCTGATATTGCAGAAGTAAAGTTTTTATCTCAAAAAGGTAAAATCATCAGCGAAGGGAAGATGCAGGACACTACCCGGCTTGGCGAATGGAAATATTATCATAAGAATTCAGATAAGCTTTTGATGCTTGAAAACTACAAAAACGGAATCCTGCACGCAGAGAAAATCACCTACTACGAAAACGGCCAGGCTGCCGAAAAAGCTTATTATATGAATGGAGAATTACACGGAGAAGTTTTCATGTACTCCGAAAAAGGAGTTGTTCTGGAGCTCCTCACCTATGAAAACGGAGAGTTACACGGCCCTGCGAAATTCTACAACGGGAAAGGAGAGCTGGTTACAGAAGGAAATTACAAAAGGGACAAACACCACGGCATCTGGAAATATTATGAAAATGAAGAACTAAAAGAAGAAAAAGATTTTAGCCCCAAATAATAGATTTTTAATTTAATTACCTTTACCACGAACAAAAATGAACATTATGAAAAAGTATTTTTTATTGATTTTATTGGCAGGTTTTTTTACACTGACTTCCTGCAGCAGTGATGATGACGGAGACGATGATTTTGAACAGAATATAGTTGCAACCTGGCACTTAACAGCTGTTGAACCACCTCTTTTAGATTTTTCTGAATGCTCCACAAATCCCACTATTACTTTTGAGGAAGATGAGACAACTGAGTGGACATTTTACAACGCAGAAAATGATTGTAAGCCAGAAACTGATACAGGAATGTGGAACCAAAATACCGAATCAAATTACACTGTAACTATTCCTGGATTTGGTTCATTTGACGGAACTGTAGAATTTCAGAATGAAAATGAATTCATTTTCACAAGTTCATACCAGACAATTCCAGTTGTATTATATTTTGAAAAATAGTAATATATCAACAAATCAGATTAGGTGGCTTTATGCCACCTTTCTTGTTTTAGCTCCTTCCCATTCGAATCCAATTTCCCTCAAAAAAGTTGCTTTTTTTATGTAATTTTGCAGCCTCTTTTCCGTCTACTACAAATCAGGTTTTTATTATCTGAACTAGCTATATTTTACTGCGGAAAAGCAAAAACATAATAATGAAAAGAGTTGTTGTAGGTTTATCGGGTGGAGTAGATTCAAGTGTATCGGCTTATCTATTGAAAGAGCAGGGTTACGAAGTAATTGGCCTGTTCATGAAGAACTGGCACGATGATTCCGTTACCATTTCTAATGAATGCCCGTGGCTGGATGATTCAAATGATGCCATGCTGGTAGCCGAAAAACTGGGAATCCCCTTCCAGACCGTAGATCTCAGTGAACAGTATAAGGAGCGCATTGTCGACTATATGTTCAATGAATATGAGAAAGGACGCACTCCAAATCCCGATGTTTTGTGCAATCGGGAGATAAAATTTGATGTTTTCATGAAAATAGCCCTTTCATTAGGGGCCGATTTTGTGGCTACAGGACACTACTGCCGCAAAGGAGAGACCAAGGTTAACGGAGAAACCGTTTACCAGCTCCTCTCCGGAAAAGATCAAAATAAAGATCAGTCTTATTTTCTTTGTCAGTTGTCTCAGGAACAACTTGCAAAAACACTATTCCCAATCGGGGAACTTCAGAAATCTGAAGTCCGGAAGATTGCTTCGGAACAGGATCTTGTAACGGCAGATAAAAAAGATTCCCAGGGCTTATGCTTTATTGGGAAAGTCCGTTTACCGGAATTCCTTCAGCAGAAATTACAGCCAAAAGAGGGTGTTATTGTAGAAATAGAATCAAATACTGACATCTACGGAAATCAGCAACCGGTTTTCAGCAGCAAAAAAGAAGAACTCGAGTTTCTTTCCCGGAAATACTCCTACGCTCCTGCCGACGGAAAAGTGGTAGGCAGGCACCAGGGAGCACACTATTTCACCAAAGGCCAACGAAAAGGCCTTGCCGTGGGAGGAACTCCCGAACCTCTGTTTGTGATCGAAACAGATGTAAATGAGAATGTGATCTACACCGGGCAGGGCAAAAACCATCCGGGGATCTATCGTTCGGGCTTATTTGTTTCAAATGAAGAAGTACATTGGGTAAGGCAGGATCTTAGAATCGATGCAGACGAAGAGTTAAAGGTAAAAGCCAGGATAAGGTACCGCCAGCCGTTGCAGGATGCTACTTTGCACCAAACAGAAAACGGAATGTACATTGTTTTCGATGAGCCGCAGGCATCTATTACCGAAGGGCAATTTGTAGCCTGGTATCTTGATGACGAACTTGTAGGCTCTGGTGTAATTTCATAACTTTTCGCCAAAGAGATTTTCATGGCTAACAGAATTACAGAACTTTTTAATATAAAATATCCACTTATTCAGGCAGGAATGATCTGGGCCAGCGGCTGGAAACTTGCCAGCGCAGTGAGTAATGAAGGCGGACTCGGAATAATAGGTGCAGGTTCCATGTATCCTAAAGTCCTCCGGGAGCATATCCAAAAATGCCGAAAGGCCACAAACAAACCTTTTGCAGTAAATGTTCCCATGCTCTACCCCAATCTCGAGGAGATCATGCAGATCATTATTGAAGAAGGAGTAAAAATTGTTTTTACCTCAGCCGGAAACCCAAAAACCTGGACCTCCCATCTACAGGAAAAGGGAATTACCGTAGTACATGTGGTGAGCAGCGTAAAATTTGCCTTGAAAGCAGAACAAGCCGGAGTAGATGCCGTAGTTGCCGAAGGTTTTGAAGCAGGCGGGCACAACGGAAGGGACGAAACCACTACGTTCACCTTGATTCCCATGGTACGGGAACAAATCAATATTCCGTTAATTGCTGCCGGGGGCATTGCCACCGGAAAAGGAATGCTGGCCGCTATGGTCCTGGGAGCAGATGCGGTGCAGGTTGGTAGCCGTTTTGTTGCCAGCAATGAAGCCAGTTCTCATCAGGCATTTAAACAACGTGTGGTAGAGGCTAAAGAAGGCGACACCATCCTCACCCTTAAAGAACTTGCTCCTGTAAGATTGCTTAAAAATAAATTCTTTGAGGAAGTGACCGAACTATATGCTACAAATCCTACCAAAGAAGACCTCATCAAACTACTGGGACGCGCCAGGGCCAAAAAGGGCATGTTTGAAGGAGATCTTGAACAGGGGGAACTCGAGATTGGACAAATCGCAGGATTGATCAACGATATAAAACCTGCCGCCAAAATTGTTCAGAAAATTATAGAAGAATTTGAACAGGCAAAAGCAGAAGTAGCATCGTTTTGAGAAGTAAGCACCAGGCCTTTCCAACCAAATAAAAGTCAGAAAAAATTCTGTTTGAAATGTTCCGGAAGGAATTTCTGAAATATTCAGAAGATCAAAAAGAGGCTCCGGATACGTTTATTTAGAATAATCCTTAAACTTCTCCAGTTCAGATTTTACGAATTGTCGCCATTCCATTTCTGCTTCCCTGTTAAGGCTGTGCCCGGTTTCGGCGTCATATTTCTGCTGCATCTGGTGGCTTTGGGATTGGATTTTTTTGTAAATATTCTGAAGCTCTCTTTTATAACCCTTACCAATCTTATATTCCTGCAGCGCCTTCCGAAGTTTTCGCGCATGAAGTTCGGTAATATCAAAATGCAACTGTTCATGGCCTAACAGATACTCACTTCGCTCCCCCTCTTTCACCCAGGAATGTGCAGGAATGAAAAAGGAACGCACGTCGAAATCAAACTCAATATGTTTATCTGATTGTTTAACCGAAAAGGAATGTGAGATACCTGAATTTGTTTCTGCATGAAACGGACTCGCTAATTTAGGCTCCCCCTGAAAAAGGCTCCAGTCAAGTGGATTTTCTTCCTCCCAGGATATTTTCTCCTCTGTCTCCTGAGCAAATCCAACTGCATTAATAAAAAGAAAAGCCCCAACAATGAATCTATACATATATTTCTTGGAATGTTACACACCATTTAAAGCAAAACGCAGGCCAATTCCGGAAATCAGTAAAAGAAAAAACGCACAATTAACCGGAGTATTTAAACCTGATATCAAGTTCAATATCGGGGTGTAAACTGTATAAAACCGGGCATGTTTTTGCAGATCTCTCAATTAACTTCGTCGCCTTCTCATCATAAGAAGCAGGAAAGGAGATCACCACCTCTATTTTTGAAATCCGGCGAGGATCGGCTGCCATTGTTTTGGTCACTTCTGCATTAGTTCCGGTAATATCAAGATTATGATCCTTTGCTTTAATGCCGATAATGGTAAGCATGCAACTCGCCAAAGCGGTAGCCACCGTATCTGTAGGAGAAAAAGCTTGTCCTTTTCCGTTGTTGTCCACGGGGGCATCTGTTATGAAACCTGCATTACTTTTAAGGTGCACACACTCGGTTCTTAAATTGCCAAGGTAGGTTACTTTTGAAGTCATTATCTAATCACTTTTAATTCCAGGTTGTCATCATACGCCATTATATAAATGGCCCTGTTAAGAAATCCGCCGCTGGGAGTTTCTCCATAACTAAATTTATTCTCCACATATTCTGTGGTCAGCTCTTCCTTCATGGATTCGGCAAGGCTTTCAGCAGTAGCAAGTCTTAGAAGAATATCATAAGTGACATCAAACCCTCTCACCGCATAAGTGTTGGGAACTACATCATATTTCTTCATGTAACTGGAAATAAAATAATTTTCTCTGTCCTTACTGTATTCTTTATCTACCGATGGAAAATGAAAATGTAATTTACTCAAATGCCTGTGAGAGATATTGTCGCTTTCAAAACTATTGGTTTTATTAGTGGTGAAAAGCGTGATATCATAATCATCTGCCAGAGAGTTCAGGTATGATGTGGCATTGCTCAGCACACCAATACTACTTCCTTCTAAAATCACCCAGTTAGGTCTCCCTTTTACAAGCGCAGACGCCACTTCATTTCTATTCACCTGACTTCCGCCGGGATTCAATGCTCTTGCCCCCGGAAGAGAAGCCATTAATTTTTGTCTTTTTGCAGAAGAAGAAGCATCTGCAATGATCACGAAATTCTTTCCTGCTGAATTTTCCTTAAGGTACGAGATCATAATATCTGTCAACATCTCGTCTGTAGGCCTCGTCTGGTAGAAATTATCCATTCCACCGGCTTCCTTCTTCGTAAGAGGTGATACCACAGGTATTCCACGATCCCTTAATTTCCCGGCTGCAGCCTCGGCAGTAGACTGCAATATTGGCCCAATGACTGCATCTACTCCAGAGAAGTTATTGGTATTGATAATATGGTTTACTTCACTAACATCCTGCTTTGTATCAAACACTCTCACATTAGTAGACAATCCAAGTGTTTTTGCAGAATCAATCGCCATCATTACTCCGCTGTAGAAGTCCAGGGAGATCTGCAACACCTTATCTCTTTTGATCTGTGCCCTTGCGTTGGTGGTAGTGTCGGTACTCTGGATTTGATCCAGTTTAAACGGCAGCATCACCACAATTTCCCTGGTATCGAAATTGGAAATTCGTTGTTCCAGGTTAACGATATCTTCATCGGCAGAATAAGAAACCTCCACTCCCGTAGTTTCCAGGTTAGGGATCTTTAACACCATCCCGGCTTTCAAACCTTCAGCAAGCGCAGGATTTAATCCGATTAACGAATCTTTACTGATCCCGAGTTCCCGGGTAAGGGAAAACAAGGTTTCCTGCGGTTCAACAAGGTAATACTTGAACAAGCCACCATCCACTTCTATAACCTTCTCTGTAGCTCCATTAGATACCTTCAAGACCATCCCGGGACGAAGCTCATCCACCCCCGGATTCAGCCGGTTAAGTTCTTCTATTGTAATATTGTATTTTCTGGAAATTCCGTATTTCCCTTCTTTGGGTAAAACCACATGTTCCTTAGCTGAAAGGTTCAACGGATTTTGAGGAGATTCATCCGTTTGAAATTTTTCATTTGGAACTTCAGTTGCCACCTCGATGACCTTCTGAAGGCTTACCGGAATCCTGATCCTTTCCCCTCTTCTTAATTCTTCGGAATAAAGATGCTTATTAAAACGTTTTATATCTTCAATTTCTACATTGTACTCCTGAGACAGACTAAAAAGGGTTTCTTTTCGCTTTACCCGGTGGGTTTTGAATTCCACCTCTTTATCATTATCTACATCTTCTTTTACTGCATTTCCCAGCGGCACCACAAGTTTGCTCTGAGATCTGATCCCGTTGCGGGCATCAGGATTTAGTTTAAAGATCTCTTCTGTGGTAACATTATACTTCCTCGCTACACTTTCTACTGTTTCCCCCTGTTCTACAATATGATACTTGTACTGTTGCGCAAAAGCAGAAACAGAAAGCATCTGAAAAAATAAGAAAAGTACAATTATATGTTTCATAGATATTTTTTTATTCCCACTCAATCGTTGCGGGAGGCTTAGAGCTAATGTCATATACAACCCTATTAACGCCTTTTACTCTGTTAATTATTGTGTTGGATGTTTTTTGTAAAAAATCATATGGCAAATTCACCCAGTCTGCAGTCATTCCGTCGGTAGATTCCACCGCACGCAAGGCCACTACTTTTTCATAGGTCCTTTCATCCCCCATCACTCCTACAGAACTTACAGGCAGCAAAATAGCACCAGCCTGCCACACTTTATCATATAACATCCAGTCCTTTAATCCCTGAATAAAAATATGGTCCACCTCCTGTAAAATACGAACTTTTTCTTCAGTAATATCTCCCAGGATCCTTATTGCGAGTCCGGGGCCAGGGAAAGGATGTCTTCCCAGCAATTCACTGTCAATTTCAAGTTCGGCTCCCACTCTTCTTACCTCATCTTTAAACAACATACGAAGTGGTTCCACAATTTTCAGTTTCATAAAATCGGGCAGTCCACCCACATTGTGATGGGATTTAATGGTTGCTGAAGGTCCGTTGACAGAAATAGACTCTATAACATCGGGATAAATGGTTCCCTGCGCCAAATATGTCACATCTGTAATTTGATGAGCTTCATCATCAAAAACCTCAATGAACGAATTCCCGATGGCTTTACGTTTCTCTTCAGGATCTGATATCCCTGCAAGAGCATCCAAGAAGCGTGCCGAAGCATCTACCCCTTTTACGTTTAGCCCCATATGTTTGTACTGGTCAAGAACACTCTCAAACTCCCCTTTCCGGAGCAATCCATTGTTCACGAAAATACAGTACAGATTTTTTCCAATCGCTTTGTGCAGCAAAACAGCAGCAACCGTAGAATCCACGCCTCCGCTAAGACCCAGAACCACTTTATCATCCCCAATCTTTTCCTTTAATTCTGCCACGGTCATATCCACGAAAGCTTCGGGTGTCCAGGATTGTTCCACCCCTGCAATGTGTACGAGGAAGTTTTCTAGCAGCTGTTTTCCATCGGTTGAATGATAAACTTCAGGATGAAACTGGATTCCGTAGGTCTCTTCTCCATCAATCCGGAAAGCCGCATTCAGGACGTCGGGCGTACTTGCAAGACGAACCCCGTTTTCAGGTAGTTCTTTGATAGTATCACTATGACTCATCCACACCTGTGAATTTTCTGTGATCTTATCAAAAAGTGCTTCTTTGTCTTTTATAACAGAAAGATTTGCTCTTCCGTATTCTCTAATTTCTGAAGCTTCCACTTTTCCGCCGTTAAAATGCGCCAGATACTGGGCACCATAACACACTGCCAGAAGTGGAAGTTTCTTCCTGATTTTGGTAAGATCTGGATGCGGTGCATCTTCTCCTCTTACAGAAAACGGACTTCCCGAAAGAATAACCGCCTTGTAACTGGAAAAATCCTCAGGTAAGTTGTTGAACGGATGAATTTCGCAGTAGATATTGAGCTCTCTAACTCGTCTTGCAATTAATTGCGTGTACTGCGAACCAAAGTCTAAAATGAGTACGTTGTTTTGCATGTGCAAATCTACCGAGTTTGCATCTTGTTCTTTTTCAGTCATTTATAAATTTATTTAGTACAGTAGTCATAACTCAATACCTATAAACCTGTATTAAAATGTGATATTTTGTATGTTTGTATTGTCAATAATCAAATCACACAAAATAATGGTACTCACCCCAGTAATCAGGCCCATCCCAAAGAAAAAAGATCATAAATATGTCATGATCAGGATTCATGATGGTGGCACAACTCCCAGGTATAAAACTACAGGGTACAAAATAAAGGAAAAAGATTGGAACAAGAACGCCAAAGCTGACAGAAAAAACTGGGTCAGAACTACCGCAGATAATTATGATCTAATCAATGATAAAATTGATCAAATGCTGGGGGAACTCAAGGCTGAATTGGAAGGTACCAGTGATACAAAAATCCTTCAACAGACCAGGAACACCAGAAAAGGAAGTAAAAGAAGTTATCTCAAATACACCAAAACTTATATCTCGCTTACTAGGAACCAAGCAACCAGGATCAACCTGGAACAGGGAATCAAAAAGCTCTATAAATACCTGGAAGAAATTGACCAGCTTTACTTAACCTTTGATGATATTACCAGGAACTTCTGTAAAGGCTATTACAATTACCTTCTGGATAGCTATTCAACCGCAAGTACCAACCAATACTTTGGAGTCTTTAGAACCATTTACAATGATGCTGTGGGGGATGATTCACTCAACATTCAAATACCCATCAGCCCCTTTAAGGATTTCAAATACAGCAAAAATAAAACCACCAACACACCACTAACCCCCGATGAATTTGAAGATTTAAAATACACCCCAACACCAAAAAGAAATTGGGAAATAACCAAGAATATTTTTTTGTTCCAGTTCTCCAATGCTTTCAGGATAAATGAGGTGATGTTGCTCAAATGGGGTGATATAAATTACAGAAACAATGAATTTCTGATTGATAAACACACCAGCAAGACCACTATAAGGGTATTTCGCAACATATCATTGGAGGTGGTTGAGCTTCTGGTGCCTGGAATTGAACGGTATTTTCCAAGAGTAAGGGAAAAGCTGGAGAAGATCAATCAGAATGTGGAACAGATGAAAGAGGATTTGAAGATCAAGCAACAATGCCCACCCAAACCATTGACCCCTGAAGATATGTTATTGAAGTTATCTGAAGGTGTCACCAATGATCAGTTGAGAAAGGAACTTAATGAGGTGAAAAGTTATGAATCCACCATAAAAGATTACCAGAAGGAAATTGATAGTCATGATTTCTCAAAACGTCTCTTACTTCGAAAATATATTATTGAACTTAACCAAAACCATCCAGATAATTTTGTTTGGGACAAACCCGACTTGGAAAGTATTGATATTAATAGAATGAATGCTGATGATTATGCTGCTTATAAGCGTTGTGTGGGTAGTAATGATGGGTATCTTAAAAGATTGCAGAAGGAAGCTGGGATAAATACTAAACTCTCAAGCCATGTTGCCAGGTACACCGCATCCCAGTTCATGTTCAATTCAGGAATGGATTTCAACCAGATCAGCCAATTCCTCACCCACACCAGCCATGGAACCACAGAGAAATATGTGAACAGGCTGGGTGTAAATTCTAATGAACTCAGCAACTACCTTACAACATTCATTAAATAGGACCCTCACAACCCATTTGCAGGGCACGTGCTGCATCATATCCCGTTGAACAACAACTAATATCCGTTTGATTAATAAGCCTCTTATAGGGGGCTCATGCTATTTTGTAATATTCAGCTTTGACATCTTGTCTTCTAAAAACCTCCAAAGTTCATCAAAATCAGAGTTCATATAAATGTAATCCTCTACCTCTGAATCTTGAAGAAAGATATTAAGTTCGGTTATTTTCCTGAGGATTGAAAAGGTCTTACCTTTCTGTTCTACCGTTTCAAGTATAGAATAAAGCTCAGTAAGTTTTTCAATTATACCATACACGAAATCCTTGTGCTTTCGAGCATTCATTATTAAATCTTTACCATCCATAGAATATATATTTTACAGAATCTGAATTTAATAAATTTTACAACTTCCCCACTCTCAATACCTAAGATATTTTAAAACCTTCCACATAGGAATGATTCCATTTGTTATACCTTTGTTGGATATATTCCAGATAAAGAATTATGAGCCTGAAGCGAAGTGTTGGTAATACTATAATCCAGAACCAAAGATCTCGAATAGAAAACCCTCTTGAGGGTATAGAAATTGATTATTATTTCATGGCTTCCAGGGTTGGTGGTAGCAAAACAGAGATTTCTTTGAAGCTATGGACGATTATTGTGGATGCTCAGGGATATGTTTACGCAATGCACACAAAACACATGGGGCACTTTGAAGAGTGGGAAACCACCATCCATAATAGAATGCATGAACATCTTTTAATAGCTGGTGTTGATCCTCTCATGACCAAACGGTTATTGACAGATATCGAAATTAAAAAAGATGGTCATTTGATCAAATGGGATACCAGATGTGGGGGTGACTATATTGGGATTGATGGTAGCAACAACCTCTATATCCGTAAAAATAGATTCACGTATGTTCAATTTTAATTTAAATTTAGTTGTGTATTGAAGAGAATTTCCTTCATTATTGCGGGTCATATTATTGTAATATATTTACAAATAAACCTCCCTCAACCATGAACACTCAAGAATATAAACCTCTTTTCAAATTTATCCGTAGCCAAATACAAGATTTAAGGGCTTCAGAAGTAGAAGCAAAACTTGATGTATACAAACTAAAGAATACTTTAGAAAATTTAAGAAGTGCATTGGATTATTTAGCAGCAGATATTAAGGAATATTACGGTTATAAAAACCAGTCCTCTTTTCCATACAGTGATAAGGATGAAAAAACTTTCAAAAATTATGTGAACCAAAAGTTCCCTAATCTTGATAGGGACCACCCAGAATTGTACGAAACATTAAAAGATGTTCAACCTTTTCTACACCAAAACAACTGGTTGGAAATTCTCAATAAGAAAGTTAATTTATCCAAACATAATACTCCCAGAATTTCTGAAGCTGAAAATTACCAAGGAATTGAAATTTTAGGTATTGCTGATTTGAACAATCTTGAGAGAGATATTTTTATCGACCTAAAGAATTATGAAGGCCATGGTTCTGGAAATATTTCGGTAAAGAACGGCACCCTCAATATTACTGATGCCCACAATATTGTTATATCAGGAAAAGATAGAACTGGTTTTGTTTTTAAATCGGAAGATGTAGAAATAATACCCTTCCTTGAAGTTTGTCTTGAAAATATACAAGAACTATCAGAAGAGATTTATTACCACTTCGATGGTTAACCAATAAATATATAAAATACAATGGGCCGCGAATCACCAGGGTCCATCTTGCACAATGTGCAGCCTTTTCAGGCTAGTCAAATAATCATTAACTGTAATCACACAGCAACAATTACCAGCAAAAATAATTATTTTACATTGGCCTCAAATTCTAATATTTGATGGAAAATTGCGAAAATTATTTTAATTGGGGCTCATTGGTTGTGCCTATCCTGGTGGTTCTTATTGGTGGTGGCTTGGCCTTTTGGCAGATGAACTACAGGAACAAGCAAGAACGGATTAATAAATGGAAGGAGGAATTTAGGGGATATATGAGTGAATATATGCATACAGTACTGGATTTGAATTTTACATTAAATTTACTGGGGAAGGATATTTCTATGGACAGAAAGGTTGATCCTAGCTTAATAGATAATTCTTCAGCAGGGACTAACAAATTAATGGCAGTAATAGCTAAAATTGAAATGCTCTTGGAATACAAAACCCCTAGCCAAAATAAATTAATTGAGACCTTTCACAACCAATGGGATTTTGTGCATGAGGCTCAAAAGGGTAACACAGACAAATTCAAAGGGGACTTATTATCTGATGTAATGCTTGCAGCCAAGGATGTCCACAGGGAATATAAGGGATAACTTAAAAAAATAAAAATAAAAAGGGCCCCGAATCACCAGGGCCCAATAGTCAAATAATTATCACTTATCACAATGATAACTAAGCGACAAAGATAATAAATAATTTATTCCTTCAAATATCCTTTAACCTTTTGAACGGTCCCCAGACTAACATCACATAGTTTGGCTGTTTTACGCAATGAGGTGCCCAATTTAAGCTCTTTGATAACGTTGGGGTACTTATCCAAAAATTCATTTTTTTCTTCAGTGGTGCCCCTCTCACGCCCCCTGTATACACCCTTAGCTTTTGCCAGCGCAATCCCCTCTCTTTGCCGTTCCAACATTGTTTCCCTCTCCATTTCACTGATATTTGCCAGAACCGAAATTATTAATTTAAATGCTGGGTTGCTCTTATCTTTCACCCTGCTCTCAATCCCTAGATTATCAACCTTTACAATCACACCTGATTTATCCAAATGTTGAAGGGTGGTCAATATATCCATTAGATTCCTTCCCAATCTATCTACAGCATGAACCGCTAAATAAGACACTTTCTCCTGCTCTACAGCCTTTAAAAGCTCTGAGCCCTGTTCACGTTCTTCAAAAGGAATTGAACCGCTACAAACGTCTATAAATAGCTTTTCATCTGGATGCTCATTTATTAGTTGTCGTTCATGTTTCTGATCCGCTGTTGAAATTCTTACATATCTTGCTTTATTCATAATAGGATGTTTTAATTGGGGGCCAAGGCCCCCATTGTTTTACTTGTAATCTTCAATCTTTTCAACCCTGGTATCAATTTCATTCACCAGCATATCGAAATAAATCTCAGAGGCCGAATCCTTCACGTTGTACCTTTGATTAAGATAGTGTACTCTGTAGGTATCATTCCATTGAAGGATGATAAATACCCAACCACTGTGGTGGTGACCCTTAACTCTCAACAATAGACCTTCATTGTTGTAGTTGATGATTTCAGATACACCCCAGGACCAGAAAACAGGCCCAGAGGCTTTAAGTAGTTGAAGGGTTTCATTTGTGTTGAACTCTCGTTCAGTAAGTGTTTGTAAATGTTTCATTGTGATAAGTAATTTGATTTATTTGACTGGTGTAAAGATACAACCTACTACCTATTGCAATAAATTTAGGGTGTACTTTTTTTATGGTATAGGTAAAATAATAACCCCCACATTTCTGTGAGGGTTTCTGGTTGTTAGTTTAATTGAAAGGTTTGTTTTGTTTTAAATTCCTGGCTTCCATAAGTATCTTTTATCTGGTCCAGGCTCTTACCACTCTTACCCTTTTGTTGGTAATCTACAGGTGAAAAGTACCAGTTCTTTTTTTGCCTGGCCCATCTTGCATTGTTGTACCCCTCAATACTGATTCCTTTGATGGTTTCCTTTTGCTCATACATAGCACCATTCTTGATATCTTCCAACCAGATGAAGGAACCAACAAAACTAATTTGGATATCTGTAAGCCCTTCAAATTTCTTTATGATGTTGTAGAATTTATCAGCATTAAAATCTTGATCAGCTTCAAAGCCAGTATCAAACTTAAGTTTATTAGTAAGACTTTTAAATTCTTTGTACATAGCCACGAAGTCAGCTTGAGAATCGTACCCACTTGTATCAGGGTGCAATTTGATAGATAGTTTTCTGAAAAGGTTTTTAGCCTCGTTCAAATTGGTAATGTTGTTGAAATAATTCATTGTGATAAGTTTTAATTAATTTGACTATTCAAATATAAAAACAATATCACAACTGTACTAATTTTAGGGTAGGTTTATTTAGTACTTTAACATTTGAGTAAATACGTTGTTTTCACCCACGAAAAATGTATAACAGATAAAGCATGCCCTATTTATAGTACGCACTTAAATCTGAAGCAGTGGATTAATGAGAGGCTGATGAGGGCAATTAAGATTAACTGATGTTTTGCAAATGATCAGGGAACTAGGTGAAGATGGTTATTGATGTGCTGCTGGTTTTTTCCCATCCAATACCGAAATGGAGGGTGCTTTTATACGTATTAATGTAGAAATAAAGGAGTAGATATAAGACTAAGAGTAAATTAAACCCCTTTCAGTTAAAGAATACAATTTTTACCCGAAAATAAGTTTGAATACTGTGGATACTAAAATACCTTTAAGTAATCCTGAAGATACGTACTGTCGCTAAACATCCCCATCCTTGTCTAAATTCACTACGGATCAACTCCTTACCCCTTGTTTATCAAACGATTATCATTGTTTTATTAATTTAATTCCTCAAATTTTTTATGCCCATATGTACGCAACTACTTTTTAAGAAGTTCTCGGCTCGACCAAAAGGGTCAGAAGAACCTGAATTTATTATTAGTAAATATTTTTTTCGGAACCCCCTCCCCCTCAACAGGGTTCCATTTCCTTTTGACAAGTGAGCGGGCCCATGGATACAAAGACCTTAAATGCTCGCAGAGAGCAAGAAATTCTTACAGTCCCCGTCCAAAAATCCGCCATTCCGTTTAACACAGTGTTGGTTCAAATACCCATCTTGTGGAAAGGGCTGAAATGCTAAATCATTACCTTCATCTTTACGAAGGTGTAGCTAGGAAACTAAAAACACAAAATTCCACCGACATTTTCGCCCATGTCATTCTCAAACTTTTGTTAAAAAAAAATCCTTAGATTCGTAAGTATAAATGAGAAACAAATCTACCCAATGCATTTAGCGATACGTTGGCTACAATTTAACCAGTTCGTATTCAGTTTTAAGAACTCTATTCCAAGAGAATATATTTAATTTTTAAATCAATCCTGAAAACTAAATTCAATGCCCTTATATAAATTACAAGAAGGAGAAAAAAAAGCTTACGCAAAAAATATTTAGAAAACTTAGAATACTGGCTACGAAGAGTCATAGATCACCAACTTACTGAAGAGTACGGAGAAAATTATTTATCTCACGAAAATGAATCGAATCAGTATTTAATAAAAAAAGAGGTAAGAGATAAAATTCAGTTTAGATATAATCAATATACAGATAGATTCCATAGAAGAATTGATGCTTCACTTCTAGAGCACTTAATCTATATAATTTGTAAAGAAGATCTATATCAAAATCATTTCAGACCTTTTTTCGAAAACAACTTTAGTTTTGGAAGACTTCAGGTTAAAAAAGTTTTACAGGAACTTAGTGAAGTTAGAAATAGAGTTTACCACATAAATCCCATTTCTGTAAGACAACTAGAAAAAGTGATTTGCTATAGTAATGACATAATTGAATCAATAAAAAACCAGTATAGTCAAATGAATTTAGAAAGAAAATTTAATGTTCCAACTATTTTATCTTATTCTGACTCCTTAGGACAACACCTCCTAAGAGAAAATATTCGGTGGGCGACAAATTGTTTAATAATTGATAATAGAGGGTTCGAAACATATTGTCACGACACCATAAGTCTACAAATAGAAGTAGATCCGTCATTTCCAGAAGAAGACTATGACATAGAATGGAAGTTTAACAATCGTACTCTCGGAACTGATAAAAAAGTGGAAATCACTTTTGAAGAGGCAGATGTCAACGATTTTAGACCTGTGATTGTAAAAGTTAAATCAAAGAAAAACTGGCATAAATTAAATGACTGTGATGATTGTCTTGCAATCCAATTAACAATATTACCTCCAGAATAAACGATTAAACTGTAGCCAACACTATATAAAAAACAATGCTTGAATTAGTCTCGAATCGAAACTCCGAACTCGCTTGCTTTGCGGATGGTCCTGCGGACAATCACGCACGCCAGCTCGCACTGTTTTTATACGGGACGTTAGCAGCAAGTGAAAAAACCAACTAAGCTAAAAATGACAGACTCTTTTTTTAATATTCCAAAATACTAGTGATGCGTTGATTTTTTTAAAAAGCTTATAATTGACTGATAATAAAATACTTATACACGTTCTTTGATTTTTTGATTTGAATTGATATGTAGCTTTGCC
>NZ_BMXB01000011.1 GCF_014651535.1 Salinimicrobium marinum | reverse complement strand
GCCTATAGCACACTTTAATTAGTGGAAACTGGACATAGAGCAGTAAGCCCTACGGGAGAGTTTTGGGCCTAATTGATTAAAAATAAAATAAAACACATATGAAAAATGTATCCGAAAACGTGCTGACCAGGTTCGAAGAAGGAGTTTGGAACCGAAAGATCGAGGTAAGGGATTTTGTTCTTAAAAACATCAAGCCTTATTACGGGGATGCTGCCTTTCTTTCGGGAGCTACCGAAAGGACCGGGCAACTGTGGCAACTTTGTCTTATGGCCATGAAAGAAGAGCGGGAAAAAGGTGGCTGCAGGGCCATTGATACCCAAACAATTTCCAGTATTACCAGTCACGGGCCGGGATATATTCAAAAAGACCTTGAAGTAATTGTGGGGCTGCAAACAGATGAGTTGCTAAAAAGGGCGATGAAACCCTTTGGCGGAATTCGAGTTGTGGAAGGTGCGGTAGCCGAAAAAGGAATGGAGGTAGCGCAGGAGGTAAAAGATCTTTTCAATTACACAAAAGATCATAACAGTGCTGTTTTTTCTGCTTATGATGCAGAGATCCGGGATTACCGTTCTCATGGTGTCCTTACCGGATTGCCCGATAATTATGCCCGCGGAAGGATCATTGGAGATTATCGCCGTCTTGCGCTTTATGGAGTTGACAGTTTAATTGCTGCCAAGGAAGCCGATAAAACTGCCGTGGAAGGTGAAATGGATGATCAAAAAATAAGGCTTCGGGAAGAAATTAATGATCAAATCCTGGCGCTGAAGGATATCAAGATCCTGGGAGAACTTTACGGCCTGGATCTTGGCAGGCCGGCCCGGAATGCAAAAGAAGCTGTGCAGTGGGTGTACATGGCTTATCTGGCTGCTGTAAAAGAGCAGGATGGAGCTGCCATGTCACTGGGAAATGTGTCTTCTTTCCTGGATATTTATATTGAAAAAGACCTTGAAAATAATTTCATTTCTGAAGAGGAAGCGCAGGAGTTGATCGACCAGTTCGTGATGAAACTGCGGGTGGTTCGGCATTTACGGCCGGAGGCTTATGACGAGATCTTTGGTGGAGACCCTACCTGGGTTACCGAAGCGATTGGCGGACAGCTTTCTGACGGGAGAACAAAAGTGACACGCACTTCCTTTCGGTTTCTGCAGACCCTTTACAACCTGGGGCCTTCCCCGGAGCCAAACCTTACCGTGCTTTGGGCCGAAGACCTGCCCCAAGGTTTTAAGAACTTCTGTGCACAGGTGTCCATTGATACCTCTTCGATTCAGTATATGAACGATGACCTCATGCGGGATGTCCGCAAATCTGATGACTATGGGATCGCCTGCTGTGTGTCCCATCAGGAAATCGGAAAAAGGATTCAGTTTTTTGGCGCCCGGGTAAACCTTCCGAAGGTACTTTTAATGTCTTTGAATGAAGGCAGGGAAGAAGTCGCCGGAGAGAAACTGTTGCAGGGGATCGCCCCTCTGGAAGGAGAATATTTAAGCTACGATGAGGTGATGCGGAACTTTATTCCTGCCATGGCCGAGGTGGCAAGGGTGTATTCCAAAACGATGAACATCATTCATTACATGCACGACAGGTACTACTATGAAAAAGCCCAGATGGCATTGATAGATTCCAATCCCGGAGTGGATATGGCGTATGGTGCTGCGGGAATTTCCATCATTGCCGATTCCCTTTCTGCCATAAAATATGCCCGTGTAAAACCCATTCGCAATGAAGCGGGATTAACAGTAGATTTCAAAATTGAAGGTGATTATCCAAAGTTCGGAAACGATGACGACTGGGTAGACAGCATTGCAAAAGATGTAACCCACCTCTTCTTTACCGAACTGGCCAAACACAGATGCTACAAAGATGCGAACCCAACCATGTCTTTGCTTACTATTACATCCAATGTGATGTACGGAAAGAAAACCGGAGCAACCCCCGATGGCCGGAAAGCCGGTGAGGCCTTTGCCCCCGGGGCAAATCCAATGCACGGCCGCGATATGAACGGAGCCATTGCTTCTTTGAATTCGGTGGCGAAGTTTGACTACAAAGATGCTTTAGACGGAATTTCAAATACCTTTTCCATAGTTCCGAAATCTCTAGGCAGTGAGCCCAAAGATCAGGTGGAGAATCTAGTAACGCTTTTAAACGGATATTTCAGTAACAACGGGCATCATTTAAATGTCAATGTGCTTAACCGCGAAACTTTAATGGATGCCTACCAGCACCCCGAAAATTATCCGCAGTTGACCATCAGGGTTTCAGGATATGCGGTGAACTTTATACGGCTTTCAAAAGCCCATCAACTGGAAGTGATCGCGAGAACCTTCCACGAAAGAATGTGAATTTTGATCCCGGGTATAGGAGTATCGGCAGGCTTTGTTCCCCCTAAAAGCAACCGGTACTCTGTACTTGAGGATACTGCCAAAAAAGAAGAAATGATAAGGAATGGAATGCTTGTTCCGCAGGATGTGGCAACGCTCAATGAAGAGACGCAGGGACTTCTCAGGATACATTCTGTAGAGACCTTTGGTACCCATGACGGGCCCGGGATACGCATGGTAATTTTTGTGCAGGGCTGCCAGTTTAGATGTTTGTATTGTGCCAATCCCGATACCATGGATGTTAAGGGAGGTAAGTTTGTGGAAATGGAGGAGCTGGTGCAGCGGGCTGTAAAACAAAAATCTTACTTTGGAAGGTTTGGAGGTGTGACCGTATCTGGCGGGGAACCACTGTTGCAGCGCAAAAAACTGAAAGATCTTTTTGTAAGGTTGCATGAACTTGGCATACATACCGTGCTCGATTCCAACGGAAGGCTTATCGATCAACAGGCCAAAGAACTGCTGGATGAAACAGATCTCCTTATGCTCGATGTAAAGCATTTTAATGAAGATTGGCACAGGAAGCTTACCGGCCTATCCAATAAAACCACTTTTAAGGTGGCCCAATACCGGGAGCAAACAGGAAAGCCAATGTGGCTGCGTTATGTGCTGGTGCCCGGCTGGACAGATCAGGAAGAATACCTTCATCAGTTAGGAGCTTTTTTTAAAGATTATAAGACGATCGAGCGAATTGAAGTTTTACCCTACCATTTGCTGGGAGCCCATAAGTGGGAAGCCCTGGGAATGGAGTACAAACTTAAAGGTGTGGAGCCGCCTACCCAGGAAAATCTCAATACAACCGCAACTATTTTTAAAAAATATTTTAAAGAAGTCAGGGTGAATTAGAGGACCAAAAAGCCTTAAATTTCGCCGTAACTTTTTCTTTTAGGAGCTTTAGAAGTAGAAAAGAAAAACTATATACCATGCCTCGAATTGCCCTTATATATTCCAGTATTGACGGGCAGACTAAAAAGATCTGCAGCCGGCTGGAAACTGTTCTGCAGTCATGGCAGTTACAGCCCGAAGTTTTTTCAATAGCCGAATTTGACAAATCTGTTTCAGAATTTGATACGATCATTCTTGGAGGCAGTGTGCGGTACGGGAAACATCATAAACTGGTACAGGAGTTTGTGGAAAAAAACAGAAAAGAGCTGGAACAGGTTTATACCGTGTTCTTTTCTGTAAACCTGGTCGCGCGAAATGAGGATAAAAACACTCCTGAAACCAATCCTTACCTACAGAAATTCCTGAAAGAAACCGACTGGAAACCCGATTTTTCGGGAGTCTTTGCCGGACAGCTCGACTACAGCAAATATGGTTTTTGGGACAAACTCATGATAAAGCTCATCATGAAACTCACCCACGGACCCACAAAAACAGAAACGGCTATAGAATACACCCAATGGGAAAGAGTACAGGAATTCGGGCAGGAGATCGCCAGATCCATTCACGGAATGCCCTAACCTCCTGAAAGTGGTTTAAAAAACATTCTCATAAATCTTATTTTTCCGAAAAAAAGACTTTTTCATTGGGTTTAATTGCTCATGCATTATTGTAAGAATTTTTTCTAATAAAATTCCATCTATTAGGAGTTTGTCGGGAAAAACTTACCATTCATCCTCTGCGCTTTATTTGAATTTTAAACCTATGTTAATTTCTTTTGAAGGCAGAAGTGTATTATCTACTTTTAATCTAAGAATCAAGCACATGAATCCCTTCAAAGTAAATAGAACTGTTTTGGTGGCACTACTTCTCTTTTGCCTAATGGCGGTTTTATTTTTTCAGTATCTGGAAACCCTTATTTAAGATAGTGCCGATTTCTCCTTCAGAAGAAAGCCCCGCTTTTTAACCATCTATTAACTGATTTTTAGGTAATTAACCGCTAATTTCTGCTTTGAAAAAAGTAAAAAATAATTGTTATGAAAAAAATGTTACTCCTTTTGCTGTTCTGCAGCAGCGCCGTATTGGCTCAGGAACATGATAGTATTATTGAAGCACAAATGACCGGTCACGTCTTTAAGCCTAAAAAAGTAGAGGCTACGGGGGAACGCATTGCACAGCTCAATCTTCCGCAGGGATTTAAAATCGAAAAATTTGCTGAAAACCTGGGGAAGCCACGAATTATCGAGGTTAGTCCGCAGGGGCACATTTACGTCACCCGTAGAAGGGGAGATGTGGTTTTGCTGAAGGATACCAATAATGACGGAAAATCAGATCAGCAGCAAACGGTAGTAACCAAAGATCAGGCGCATGGCATAGCTTTTCATGAGGACATGTTTTACCTGGTGACCGTGAATGAAGTTTTTAGAGCGCCTATCAATCAGGACGGTACTATTGGGGAGCTCGAACAAATCGTTAAAGACCTTCCGGATGGTGGGCAACATCCTAACAGAACTATTGCTTTTGGACCCGATAGCAAGTTGTATATTTCGGTGGGAAGCACCTGCAACGCCTGTGACGAAACCCGGGAAGAAAATGCCACGATGGTGGTTACAGATCCCGACGGCAGTAACCGGAGGATCATGGCCAGGGGACTTAGAAACACAATTGGTTTTGACTGGCATCCTGAAACCGGACAGTTATTCGGAATGGATCACGGAATCGACTGGCTAGGGGATGAGGAACAGAAAGAGGAATTAAACCGGATTTCTGAAGGGGAAGATTACGGTTGGCCTTACATCTATTCCGACGGAAATTATAACGAGGCCGATGAGCCGGCCGATATGACCTGGGCCGAATATGCTGAAAAATCTACCGAACCCGAAATGTTGTTTACAGCCCACAGCGCTCCCATGAGTTTTAAATTTTATGAAGGAGACATGTTCCCTGCTGAATATAAGAATGCTGCGTTGGTCACTTTCAGAGGCTCCTGGAACAGGAAACCTGCCGCCGGATATAAGATCATGAAAGTGGATTTCGAAAATGGAAACCCCGTCAATTCTGAAGATTTTGTCACCGGATTTTTAACCGACGACGGCACTTCACAGTTCGCCAGACTTGTTGGCCTCACCGAAATGCCCGATGGTTCCCTCCTCGTAACCGATGATGACAACGGAATCGTGTACAGGATCTCTTATGGAGAGTGAAGGAGTAACGGAGTGATGTTGTGATGAAGTAATGAAGCAATGCTGGAAAAGTTGTCATCCTGAGCACGTCCATTTTAGGGCGGATCGGAGTAGTCGAAGGATAGACAACCACTTACTACTTAAACATAACTTCCTCGCTCCATGTCACCTCGAGCGGAGTCGAGAGGTCGAGGGTCACGTTAAGGCAAACACCCGCAGGACGAACTACTCGTGCTCCTTCTCAATATCCTTCGCCAAAGGGCAGGAATCTTCCCGGTCTTTCAAATGTTCCACCACCGACTGTACATCTTTCTCCCCATAATTCTGATGGAGTTTCGCTACCGCCTGAATTCTCACAGGCTCGCACCAGAAGCCGGTGATGAGCGGCAGGTGATCTTCCACCATTTGCCTCGGAAGTTCTTTATAGAGCAACGGATTTTCCTGTTGCTTTTCAAAGTGAGCGATCAAATGATCGAGCGAATCCTCCAGCTCTTTCCGTGACTGGAGTTTCAATTTTACATTCACATGCACCGCCGAGTAATCCCAGGTGCTAATGTCTTTTTCCTGATACCACGAAGAAGAAACATAGCCATCGGGTCCTTTAAAGATCAGCAGGGCCTCTGCACCATCTTTTAAATATTGATACTGCTCGTTATGATTGGCAATGTGCCCATACAACCTAAAATCCTCCGGACTTCCCTCCACAAGCACCGGAATATGCGTGGCCAGCAACTGCTCTCCCTGCAACACAAAAGTAGCAAAAGGATGCTCCTGAATAAACTTAAAAATAAATGAAGGATCTTCTTTCTTGAATTTTTTAGGCTGATACATGTTGTAAAGAAAAGTAGATTTTTGATGCTTTACAAATACAATTTGGTCTGTGTTTTTAGGAAATTTTCTTTGGAATCGGCCTTCAGACTTTTTCTAATCAAAACGTACTATAGACTTTCTATGACTACGGAATGTTTAAATAATGTATATTAGTTGCTCTTTTAAAATCTAGTCTTTTAGCCATCGCATCCAAAATTCAACTTGTCACTTGCGCCATCATAGAAAATGACGGAAAGATCCTTTGCGCCCATAGGAGTGAAACAATGGCTTTACCGCTTAAATGGGAATTCCCAGGTGGTAAAGTTGAAGAATATGAAGATTTAGAAGATTGCTTAAAAAGAGAAATTAAAGAAGAGTTAGGAGTAGAAATAAAAATCAAAGAATGTCTACCTCCTAATTTTCATATTTATTCAGGCGAAAAGTCTATTAAACTAATTCCATTTCGTTGTGCCCTACGAACATTTGAAATTGATTTAAAAGAACATTTTAAAATTGAATGGGTACTTCCCAAGAAATTGCCGCAATTTAATTGGGCAGAAGCGGACATTCCAATTGTTCAACATTATATTCAAAATTATCTATGAGTTTAGAAACAGGTCTCTACGAACAGCTAATAAATAAACTTGTTTCAAACAAAATAGAATCGATTGATTCTGAAAAGTTTCATATCAGTGAAACCGTTCTGGATAAAGAAGAAGCTTCACAATATCTAAGTCTGTATTTAGCCGAAACAATAAGGTTTGCTCTAAACGAAATCAAAGAAAAAGATCGGCCTCTGAAACAGATTGAACTTTCAAATAAGATAATACGACTTCTGGTCTCAGAATTACCTAATGTCGACCTAAATGAAAATTTATTAGAAAGTGAAGGGAAGATATTACAAGCTGTCTTTTCTAAACTGAATTTTCCCTTTTCCAATCTACATGCTAGGCTAAAGGAGATCACACCTTATACTCGTTTAAGCCAAAGTGAACTTTTCACTGGAAACAATGTTGGTATTTCCTTAGAAAGTGAATTGAGAAAGGAAATCCTTTCATCCGATGAAATTTCCTGGCTAGTATCATTTATTAAATACTCCGGAATAAGAATTTTCAAAAAAGAACTGGAGGAATTTACAAACAGTGGTAAAAAATTGAAAATTATTACCACTTCGTATATGGGAGCCACAGATGTTAAGGCGATAGAATATCTTTCTTCTTTATCTAACACCGAAATAAAGGTATCTTATAATGTGGAGCATGAAAGGCTGCATGCTAAAGCATACTTATTTTTAAGGAATTCAGGTTTTAATACGGGCTATATTGGATCATCAAACCTTTCACGCTCTGCATTAACAAATGGATTAGAATGGAATCTTAAAGTAACTACCCAAGAGATTGGCCACATCATAGATAAATTTCAAAAAACCTTTGAAACCTATTGGGAAGATCCTGAATTCGAGTTATACGAAAAAGGAAAGGACAGAGAAAAGTTAAGTAGTGCTCTTAAAAGACAAAGCTCTTATGGAACCAGTCAGATCACCAGTTTCTTCGACCTAAAACCATATCCGTACCAGGAGGAGATTTTGTCAAAACTGCAGTCTGAGAGAGAAGTTCATAAAAGAAATAAAAATCTTTTAGTCGCAGCAACTGGAACAGGAAAAACAGTAATCTCGGCATTTGATTTTAAAAGATTTTACTCAGAAAATCCAACGGCAAATTTTTTATTCGTAGCTCATCGCAAGGAAATTTTACAACAAGCACAGATTACCTTTCAGCATGTTCTGCGCAATTCAAATTTTGGAGAACTATGGGTCGATGGAAATGAACCTGAAAGATATAATCAAATCTTCGCTTCCGTTCAAACTTTATATAATCGATTAAAAAAAATAAAATTAGCGCCCGATTTCTATGATTATATGATCGTTGATGAAGTGCATCATATAAAAGCAGATAGTTACCGACCAATTCTAAAAAGATTTGATCCTCAAATTCTATTGGGCCTAACTGCGACACCCGAAAGAATGGACGGAGGCGACATTGCAGAGGATTTTCATAAAAAAATTGCAGCAGAAATACGATTGCCGGAAGCTTTAAATCGAAAGCTTTTAAGCCCTTTTCAATATTTTGCTCTTTCTGACACTATTGATTTATCCAATGTGAATTGGAGAAATGGCAAATATGATATTAGAGAACTTACAAAGCTTTACACCGAGAACGACCGACGAGTTTCCGATATCATTCATAATTGTGAGGAATATTTAACCGATGTTCACGATGTACAGGCATTAGGATTTTGTGTGAGTCAGGACCACGCACGATATATGGCAGAAAAATTTATTATAGCTGGTTTAAAGGCTGATTACCTGGTGAGCAGCAACAGCTCGAATCGTGATATTGTTCGAAACCAGCTTTTGAAGAAAGAGATTAATTACTTATTTGTTGTAGACATATTTAATGAAGGTGTGGATATTCCAAATATTGATACTGTTCTCTTTCTTAGGCCTACAGAAAGTTTAACGGTCTTTTTACAGCAATTAGGTCGCGGCCTTAGACTCGCAGAGAATAAAGACTGTTTAACCGTCTTAGATTTTGTTGGTAATGCTCGTCCAGAATACGATTTTGAACATAAATTTAGAGCACTTGTCGGCAAAACTCATACGTCCATAATTAAAGAGATTGAAGATGAATTCCCCCACCTCCCACTGGGTTGTTCTATTGTACTAGAGAAAAAAGCGAAGGAAGTTATTTTAAGAAATATTAGAGAAGCAACAGAATTCCGAAGACCTCAGCTTTTACAAAAAATACAACAATTTAATCACCACTCTACTCGTCCGCTCACTTTGAGTAATTTTTTAGATTTTCACCATCTTGAAGTCCGACAAATTTATAAAAAGGGAAGCTGGAAAAGATTATGTGCAGATGCTGGAGCAATTCAAAATTTTAATGAGCCTCAAGAAAAAGAACTTTCTACATGTATGCAGAAAAAACTTATTCACTGCAATTCTATAAGCTACTTGAAGTTTATTCAAAAGGTTATTTCTAATGATACAAATCTAAACTTGCTTACAAAAGAGGAAGATATTATGCTCCTCATGTTTCATTATGATGTTTGGCAAGATGCTGGAACAAATCTTGATTTTTCTGATGTTAATGAGAGTATAGCCTCTCTAAGGAAAAACAAAATAATGCTCCATGAGATTCAGGAATTTACAGAGCATCTAATTGGTAAAATTGAATTTGTAGAAAAAGGAATTTCATTAGGATTTCCTTTTCCGCTAAAACTTCACAGCAAATACAACAGGGAAGAAATCTTAGCAGCTCTTGGAATGAGTACCTTCAAGAAAAAATCATCTAATCGTGAAGGAGTTGCCTATCAGAAAGCTTTGAATGTAGAGGCATTGTTCATCACGCTTAAGAAAACTGAAAAGGAATACTCCCCCACTACTATGTATGAGGACTACGCTTTAAATCCTACATTATTTCACTGGCAGTCCCAAAACAATACTGCACCAGATTCACCTAAAGGTGCTTCTTATGTGAATCATTGCAAGTATGGAAAGAAAATCCTACTATTCGTGAGGGAGCAAAATGTTGATGAATATGGTTTTACCATGTCCTATACATTTTTAGGGGAAGCAGACTACATGAAATCTAAAGGAGAAAAACCCATGAATATTGAGTGGAGACTTCATGAGGCAATGCCTGCATATATTTTAAAAGAGAGTCAAAAATTAGCTGTTGGCTAAAAAGTTATGTCCGAAGATTTAATCATAAAATACTCAACACAATTTAAAAAATTGAGGTGCGCCCTTGTTAAAGGTATGGGGAAAGCTCCTCACAAGCCAATTTTATTACTTTCTATTATCCAGCTTATTGCCAAAGGAGCTATAATGTCAAATAGAATTTTTATAACTGCAGACTTACTTTTAAGTTTCAAACAAAATTGGAATCAGCTGGTAGAAACAAATCATACTAGAAATTTCTCTCTTCCCTTCTTCCACCTAAGATCTGAACCTTTTTGGTATTTAGCAGCAAAACCTGGAAAAGAAATGGTTACTACCAGTTCAAAAAGCATCAAAAGCTTTAAGAATTTAAAAGAAACTATTGCTTTCGCAGAAATCGATCGTGATCTCTTTTTCCTTCTCCAGGAAACTCCAAATCAGTTGTGGTTTGAACAACTACTCTTGGAGAATTATTTCCCTAATTCAAGATTTGAATATTTAAGAACAGAAAGAAATTACGAAGAAGAAAGAATAGAAAATGAGATTCTAAACGAGCCTAAAGAAGCTTATCAAAGTCATATACAAAGATTAAGGGAAACCTTGGAGGAAGATGATTATGCAGAAGAATTATTTGTTCGCGGTGGATTATTTAAAAAGACAATTCCTAAAATCTACAATTACACCTGCTGTATAACTGGAATGAAAATTGAATCTTCCCATAATATTCAAATGATTGATGCCTGCCATATTTTTCCTTTTAGTCTTTCAGGAGATGACACTGTAACTAATGGAATAGCTCTTTCTCCGACCCTACATCGCGCTTTCGACAGAGGATTAGTTACGATTAATTCAGGGTTTGTTGTTAGAATTTCTCCCACTATTAAGGAAGAGGAATCACATTTTAAATTGTCTCAGTTTTCCGGCCGACAAATAACCTTGCCTGGAAAGGAAAAGTATTATCCTTCACAAGAATCACTCAGTTGGCACAATAAGCAGGTTTTTTTACTTTAATGTATTTTTTAAGTGCAAAAATTATGAACAATATACTAGAAACAACTACTCATTATTTCCGGCTTCCCAGCACAATCTAGAGGCTAATCATAGAATCAGATAAAAAATTACACGAATGTTATATTTATAATTACGAAGGATATCACTTTCGGTTTATACTGGAAAAAGTTGAAAGGAGTTTAATTTAGAACCTATTATGTTTCAGGAAACTCCTTATTTGGTATTTCTGAGTGTTCAAAAGATTATCTACAACTTATCCTACGTTAAATTCCTGTTATTTAAAAACCTTTTAACTGCTGTCCTGCTTTAAAAGCTTCATATTGAGGTAAAAGAAAGAATTAATATGATTTTGAATGATAAAGTAGCAGTAGTAACGGGTGCAAGTAGTGGAATTGGAAAAGCCATTGCCAAAAAACTTTCCTCAGAAGGTTGTAAAGTGGCGCTTGCCAGCCGTAGTGTAGATAAACTGCAGGAAATAGGAAAAGGACTTAAAGCAGAATCGATGGCAGTACGTATGGATGTCACCGACACCGAAAGCGTAAAAGGTGCTTTTGAGGACATCTACAGGGAATTGGGACAGATCGATATTCTGATTAATTGTGCCGGAGTAATGCCGTTAACCTACCTTAAAAACCGCCACCTGGAAGAATGGCTGCAAACCATTGAGGTTAACGTAAAAGGTACATTGCGTTGTATTCACGAAGCCCTGCCGCCCATGAAAGTGAAGAAAACCGGTCATATTGTAAACATCGCTTCTGTGGACGGAAAAGAGATCTTTAAAGGCGGAGCCGTTTATGGTGCTTCCAAGGCAGCTATTATTGAACTTTCCAGAGCTATGCGAATGGAACTTTCTCCGGAATTCAACATTCGGGTTACTTCCATTGAACCCGGAACCGTAGCCACCAATCTGCGGGACGATATCACCGATTCCGAATTGCTTAACGAAAAAGATTACAGCTATGATGAGGAGCCACACCTGGATCCGGAAAACATAGCAGATGCTGTTTTTTACGCAGTCTCACAACCTGACAGCGTAAACGTCAACGAATTGTTGATCAAACCAACGGGAAAAGCATAAGAAAGATTTGAGATCGCTACGCTGTTAGATATGAGATCTCAGATTTTTTTCGGTTTCTCACGATAAATTAGCCACGCATGCACAGATTATTGATTGTGTGTTCGTGGTTTTGCAATCTGTGCCACCGCCACATATTGGAGAAACAAAGAAGGTTACCATCACGTCATGTCGAGTGTTTTACTACTAAGGGGGAGCGAAGGCGAAAAATGTACCGAGACCCAATGATAATTCCGCACTTAAAGCTTCTCGATATGCCTTTCTTTTCAATTCTGGCTCAAATAAAGGCTACTCGAAGTGACGATTCAGAAAACCCTATTGATAAATCTGAATCTATTCAACCAACTCATAATGTATCGGTTTAAAACTCCCGCCGTTGCTGTCTTCGGCAGAGCAGGCGGTGAGGGCAACGAGGAGGTCCATTTGGGCTTCAAAAAGTACATAATCCCCGGCTTTGCTCAGCGGCGGATCAACAGATAATTTCCCGTCCGGCTGAAACTGTACGTTCATAAAAATATTGAAAGCAGTAGGGACATCATCGGGTTCAATCCCGAAAGGCTTTAAATTGGTGTACAGGTTTTCAAAACAACTGGGGTGATACTCGGGGTTGTTGTACATGATCTGGAAAGTCTCAGGACTGCAGGGCGCGAGTAAAAAATCATTCCGGCCGTTGGTGTCCTCCAGAATATGCATCATCTTCCGACCTCGATTGCTCCAAAGAAAATTACCTTTGGTGATCAAGATGCTTTCTTCAAAATCGAGCGTTTTTCCAGAAGAAATCTTTTCCCGGGTATCTTCAGCGTTAAAGAGCACCATATCACTTACCTGCTCACCTTTCGGATCTATCACCTTCAGTTTCTGACCTTTTTTCAGCTTAAACGCAGCACCCGTTTGTTTTTCTATTTCCTTAATCATAATTAGTATTGTGAAAGTTCTTCAGTCGAAAATGCATCCGACGAACGAAGTTATTAAATTTAATGAAGTCTTTCGGGTTGAGATCGCGAAGCCTTCATGAATATAAAGGCAGATTGTCACGAATGCACGAATATTTTTATCTGAGATCTAGTAAATAGGCATTTTATAGTAATAAAGGTTGAAATATACAGCCACTAAGTGAAGAATAATTCCCTTTATAGTTTGTGATTGAGAAATGGACATTTCCAAGCTTCTTCTACTGCTCTTCCACTGTACTGCCTGGCTTCACTTTTCTCGCCAAAATCTTCCAGCATAGGGTTATTGCTGCCCTGCAGCTCAAAATCCCGTTCCCGTATCTTGGTCCTCACGTTATCATAGGCTCCCATTTCCCTAAGCTTTTCGAACTGCCAGTGCAGGTTGAAAACCATCACAGGAAACGGACTTTGTCGCGCTATTCTGGAGCTGCCGGGATGCATGCCTACCATATAAAAAGCCTGGCCGGCAATGCTGAAACTAAAATTTTTGCTCCTAGTATCGGGACTTACTTCAGGATCCCAGTCGGCTTCATCTGCCTCATGAATGTGCTGTAGCTGCTGCCACATCAGTTTTTCGAATTCTAATTCAGTAAAAGTTTCCGAATTTCTGAAGGCGGCTATAAAAGTGAAAAAATCATTAGAATTAAAATCATATTTTCCCAGATACCTTTTTATGTCTTTCAGGATCTGGTTTGCAGAAGTTGATGTGCCCAGCTCCTCATAAACATGAAAATCTACCTGTTTTTGCGTAAAGACACTTTGTGCCATCACGCAGGGGTGATTGTTTTCAAGAATAAAATCTTCAAATTGAGATTCCATTTTCTGGTCAGATTCCGAAGCCGGAGTCTCTGTTTTTGTGGTGGTGTTTGTATCCATATATGTCTCCTTTGACATCTTTCTTTCAAAAATATTGCCTTTTTGTACCGCCGGGATGGTGTTTATGAAGAAATTAGAGGTTTTTTAAAAGCAAATTAACATCGGCGGAAGAATTAGGCTGGTGGATGAGCTAAAAAATAGGTTTCAGGCGCGTAATTTATTCTTTCTCTCTTATCTTTATAGAGTTAACCAGAATTCAGGCTCATGAAAAAAACAATTTTTTTACTGGCAATATGCTGTATAATGCATTTTTCACTGCCGGCGCAGGAAGAAAATTCCGTACAGGTTACTACAGAAAATGGTATTATTGAAGGTTTCTTCGATACCGAATCGGGGCTTCATCATTTCTTCGGAATTCCGTTTGCGCAGCCGCCGGTGGGGGAACTTCGTTGGAAGGCACCGCAGCCTTTGAAAGACTGGAGCGGAGTAAAGGAAACCAAAGAATTTGGACCGGCCCCCGTGCAGGCAAATGTTTTTGGAGATATGGAATTTCGTTCGAAGGAGCAAAGTGAAGATTGCCTTTACCTGAACGTGTGGACGCCTTCGGGAGAAAACAGGAAAGATTTGCCCGTGCTGGTATATTTCTACGGCGGCGGATTTGTTGCCGGTGATGCTTCTGAGCCACGATATGACGGCGCTGCCATGGCACAACGTGGAATAGTGGTGGTAACGACCAACTACCGGTTAAATATCTTCGGATTTTTTGCTCACCCCGAACTTTCTGAAGAAGCTCCTTATAATGCCTCCGGAAATTATGGTTTGCTGGATCAAAATGCTGCGCTAAATTGGGTGCAGAACAACATCGAAGGTTTTGGAGGAAATCCTGAAAAGGTAACCATTGCAGGGGAATCTGCCGGTTCTATTTCTGTGAGTGCACAAATGGCGTCACCCCTTTCCAAAGACCTTATCGCAGGAGCGATAGGTGAGAGCGGCGCGGCGATTGAGCCTACCATGGCGCCCGTTTCCCTCGATGAAGCAGAGCAAAACGGGCTCGAATTTGCGGAAGCTGCAGGGTATGATTCTGTAGAGGAATTGCGGGATCTTGCGACCCGGGAAATTTTTGAGATCTACACGAAATCCCAGCGCTTCGGATTCCCCAGCGTGATTGATGGTTATTTTTTTCCGAAATCACTTCCGGAAATATACCGTGCAGGAGAACAGGCACAAGTACCGTTATTGCTGGGTTGGAATTCGGCTGAAGTTCCCGGAATGGCCTTTACTCAGGGCCCGTATTCTGAAGATAATTATATAGAAAAAGTAAAGGAAGCGTATCCTGAAGACAATGAGCTTGTGTTGCAGCTGTATCCTCCGGGATCTGAAAAAGACATCGAACTTTCAGCTACTGCACTGGCGTCCGACAGGTTTATTGCCTACAGTACCTGGAAATGGTTTGACCTGCACCGCAAGAACAGCGAGCAACCGGTTTACCGGTATTTGTACAGCAAGATCCGTCCGCCTTTGAAAGATGAAAACCTTACCTCCGGACTCGCAGGAGGAACGGAGGAAAAGGCAGAAGAAGCGCCGCCTCAAAGGGAACCGGTAGGTGCACCTCATGCTGCTGAAATCGAATATTTCCTCGGAAATTTAGCCAGAAATCAGAATTATTCATGGACCAAAGACGATTACAAAGTTTCCGAAACCATCCAGCAATACCTCGCGAATTTCATAAAATCCGGTAACCCCAACGGAGAAAATCTTCCCGAATGGCCTTCCGCACAAGCCGCCGATAAGAATCCGCCGGTCTTGATCATGGATGTGGAATCCAGAGTCGAAAAAGCAGCAAATGAAGAACGCTACCTGTTTCTGGACAAGTCTTATGGGAATGATGAGTAGATGTTTTTATTTCTGTCACATGAGTCCGCTTTTCCAGGCTTGGAGAGGCTGTCCTGTTATTGGATTCCATAAAGTCCTCGACTAATCTTTCCTTCGGTCATTCTTAGACTGACAGTGTGTTTTGGAATTAAAATCTCTCTTCGTTAAAAAAGTGTTATTTGGAAACTTCTTAACGCCTGTTGATCTAATGATTAGCGATATTACCATCACTATAAATAATAAAAAAAAAGATTATGAGTGTGAAGAGTCAAGCAAAGAATGCAGCGAAAAAAGGTGCTAAATTATGGGCTGCTAAAAAAGGATTCCAATGGACGGGAAGTCTTTTGAAATGGGGAGCTATTGCCGGGGTGGGCTACCTGGGCTTTAAACTTGCCAAAAAAACAATGGACAATTCGGAAAAAGGTGTTCATTAGAAAAATACTTAAACCAATTTACGTAGGATTTAAGAAATCCTCCACAAAAGGTTGATCATAATACATACTATGAAAGAGATCCTGAAGCCTGTTGTAAAGCTATGGAGCAATACCATTCCCACAAATGATAATCAATTTCTGATGAAGCATAGTGGGAAAGCTACGCTTGGATTGGGTATAGGTTTCTGGATCGCTTATCTGTTATTCAAAGGTTTGAGAAAATAACCTTAGCAGGTTTTCATAACCTTCGGGTAATTATATAATTCTGTTCCGGTTTTTCAGTAGTTTCAGTGTCTTATCCCCTACAGTAGGCCTGTTACCTTGAATTACCGGGACATATTTTTTTCCTCCTGTTGCTGTATCTGAGTATCTTCCTGAATTTCTACACCCGACTTTATTGAATTTACATATCTTTAAAAAATCATAAAAACCTTTTAATGAAAGCTACTTTAATTTCTTTCCTGCTATTCGCGTGCGGAAGCACCTGTGATGCACAGGAGTATTCGCCCATAAAAGATGATTTTGCCCATACTTTCTCCATTGTTGCTCGCGATTCTACTACTGGTGAAATGGCCGTGGGAGTGCAGAGCCACTGGTTTTCTGTGGGTTCTTCGGTGTCCTGGGGAAAAGCAGGAGTGGGGGTAGTCGCGACTCAATCGTTTATTAATCCGGCTTATGGACCGAGGGGATTAGAACTAATGTCAGAAGGCAGGAATGCAACTGCAGCACTGGAAGAACTGGTGGCGAAGGATGAGGGAAAAGCATTCCGGCAGGTGGCATTTTTAGATGCTTCGGGAGAGGCAGCTGCATTTACGGGAGAAAAATGTGTGGAAGCTGCTTCCCACCTGGTGGGCAGGAATTTTTCGGTGCAGGCTAATATGATGCTCAACGATGAGGTGGTACCGGCAATGGAAAAAGCTTTTAAAGAGAACCATGATCTTCCGTTGGCAGAAAGAGTAGTGAAAGTGCTCCAGGCAGCCCAGATAGCCGGGGGTGATATCCGCGGAAAGCAATCTGCTGCGTTGATCGTGGTGGGAGCCGAAGAAGTTGAAAATCCGTGGGAAGAGAAAAAGATAGACCTTCGAGTGGACGATCACGATGAGCCGCTGGTGGAGCTGGAACGATTGCTTACGGTAGCCCGGGCTTATGAATATATGAATCGCGGTGATCTTGCGATGGAAGATGGAGATGTGCAGGAAGCACTGGAACAGTACGGGGAGGCACAAAAAATGTTTCCAGATAATCTTGAAATGAGGTACTGGACTGCAATTGCCCTGGCAAATGATGGCCGGTTGGAGGAGGCACTGCCATTGTTCCATTCAATTTTTGAAGAAGATGATAATTGGAGGACCATGACGAAAAGACTTCCGGCTTCAGGATTGCTCACTGTTTCACAGGAGGAACTGGAAAAGATCACCAAACGATAAAATACCATTAACATGAAATATTATTCTTCTTTACTACTGCTTTTTTGTGTTACAATTTTTTCCGAAGTAAAAGCACAGGCTCCCGAACGTGATTTTTATGAATTAAGACTGTACCACATTGAAGGTGAAGAACAGGAAGACCGGATGGATAAATATCTCGAAACAGCACTGCTGCCCACACTTAAGAAGTTGGATGTGGAACATATAGGCGTTTTTAAACCTGTAGAAACCGACTCTGCCTATGGGAAAGCAGTTTATGTCTTCATTCCTTATTTATCGGTAGAAGAGTATTTGGAGGTGTCAAGAGAATTACTGAGTGATAGAACATATTTAAAAGCTGCTGAAAATTTCCTGAATTCTGCTCATGATAATCCTCCTTATAAGAGGATGGAAACGATGCTGCTGAATGCTTTTGAGGGAATGTCTCAATACCGGCACACTGCTTTGCAAAACAATGTTTCAGAAAGGATCTATGAGCTTAGAAGTTATGAAAGTGCTACCGAAAACCTTTTTAGAAATAAAGTGGAAATGTTCAATGAAGGGGAAGTGGAAATTTTTGAAAGGCTTGGATTCAACCCGATTTTCTTTGGCGAAGTAGTTGCCGGTCCTAAAATGCCGAATTTAATGTACATGACTTCTCACGAGGATCGGGAAGCGATGCAACAAAATTGGGGCAAATTTGGGAGTGATGAAAAATGGGGCGAAATGAGCGGGATGGAAAAATACCAGAACAACGTTTCACATATAGAGATTGTACTTCTGCACGCTACCGAATATTCGGGAATCTAAAAAATAAATTAAATTGGCAGGCATGCGAAAATATGCCTGAGAACAACCTTTTCCAGGAGGCAATTTAACTGGCCGATTTTTGCTCGGTCCGGGCCAGCAGATTATTCTTCTCTATATAATTCCCTGAGAAGCTTTTTATTTTTCCCTGTTGAGCCTGCATGTTCTTTCGGTAATTCTCCTCTGCCTTCCTGATTCTTTTTTCATGATAGGCGTTACTGCGTACGACTTTAATGAGATAACATCCTGTAAATATAACTAATCCCAGAATTAACAGGCAAAGAGAATAAATGGCAATATCGGATATTATAGGAGTCAAATACTTTTAAAATTAAAATGCTGCGATTAGTTAAGTCATAAAAGGAGGTTCCAAATGCACATTTTATATCCTCACAAACATAGAATAAATAAGTAGGAATTTAGGCCAAACTTAAGTTAATACTTCTTCATCTTTATCTCGCCGTTATTTTGTGCTAAATATAATGAAATACAGTGTTTTACTTGTATGATATTGTTGATCGAAAAATTTTTTTTCAAGAAATGAACTGGATGGGGTGAAATTCAACGACAAATAATGCTTTTAACCGATGTTTTGTATAATAACATAGGATAGATTTTCGACTTTCTTCTGCGGAAAAGAGATCTCTATAATAAGCATTAATCATTAATAATTTTTTCAGGGAAAGAGGCTTTAAAGCTTTTATGGAGCAGCAATAATCTGTATTTTTATGGAAAAGCGAAAAGATGAAATACAGAAAACTTGGAAAAACAGGCTTAGAAATTTCAGAAATATCTCTTGGCACATGGCAGGTGGGAGGTAAATGGGGATCTGGTTTTGATGATGCCACTGCAGATAAGATCATTAATACTGCCATTGATAACGGCGTGAATTTCATTGATACAGCCGATGTTTATGAGGATGGTTTAAGCGAAAAAGCTGTGGGAAGGGTAGTGCGGTCAAGATCTGAAAAGGTGTATGTGGCTACCAAATGCGGCCGGCAAATTAATCCGCATATAAATGAAGGATATCAGCCGGAAGTGCTCACAAAATATGTAGAAGACAGTCTTAATAGGACCGGCCTTGAAACCTTGGACCTGGTTCAATTGCATTGTCCGCCTACTGATGTATATTACCGTCCCGAGATTTTCGAAACTTTTGAGCGATTAAAGGAGCAGGGGAAGGTTCAAAATTTAGGGGTGAGTGTCGAAAAGGTTGAAGAGGGGATCAAAGCGATGGAATATTCCAATGTAGCTACGGTGCAGATCATTTTTAATCTTTTTCGACAGCGGCCTTCAGAATTGTTTTTCGAAAAGGTGCGGGAAAAAAATGTGGGGGTGATTGCGCGGGTGCCACTGGCCAGCGGATTACTTACCGGAAAGTTTGATAAAAACACAACCTTTAATGAGGAAGACCACCGGAACTTCAACCGCAATGGAGAAGCTTTTGATAAAGGAGAAACCTTTGCAGGGGTAAATTTCGAGAAAGGATTACAGGCAGTAGATGCGTTAAAAGAATTGTTTCCCGGGCGTGAAAACCTTGCGCCTGTAGCACTTCAGTGGATCCTGCAATTTAAGGAAGTAAGCTGTATTATACCCGGCGCTTCAAAAAAGGAACATTTATTAAGCAATTTATCAGTTTACGATCTGCCGCATTTAGATGCAGGTATGATTAAACAAATGAACGAGATCTACAGGGAATTTCTGAAGCCGGAAATTCACCAGCGCTGGTAAAAAGTATTCTACCGGAAGGTAGAAACCGAAAATTATATTTCCTCCAGCACATGATGCCAAATACACCTGACCTGACCAGCGCAAACAGCGCAGGAGGTTCAGGTGTTTTTTTTGCCGATACAGCTATTTTAGATTGATTATTGAAATTTAGCATTTACCTGCCATCTTTTCCGTTATTTTTTTCTTCTAAACAAGTCAATTAAATAATTAGTTTATATTTGGTTGTAGCTATAGCTGTGAAAATCAAATTTATATCTGGATTATAAAAGCTCTTTTATATGAAAAAAAACCTGTTTGCCATTATTATGCTGTTCCTGTTGCAGTCTTGCTGGTATAATGAAGTCGAAGATGATTTCGTGAGAATGGATGCCTACCAACCCATTACTCAATCAAGAGCTGATTTTGAAAAGACGATGGAGCTTACCGCAGAACGCCAGGTAGTAAATTCAGGAAAGATTTATATTAAAGATGAGCTTATTTATCTGAATGAAAAAGGGGAGGGCTTTCATATTATAGATAATTCCGATCCTGAAAACCCAAAGCCGCTGGCTTTTCTGCGAATTCCGTTGTCCACAGACCTTGCAATTAGAAATAACACGATCTACGTACATCACGCTGTGGATCTCGTAGCGTTCAACTATTCGGTGGTCAACAATTCCCTGAATATTTTACACAGGGAAAAGAATGTGTTTCCGGCCCTTCGTTCTCCCGAAGGTTGGGATGCTGAGAATTATGAGATTCCCGAAGATCATATAGTAATTGGCTACGAAGAGGTAAATTAAGATCATGAGAAAACTATTCATCATATTTATAGCCGTTGTTTTTACAGCCTGTAGTGGCGATACAGATTCTGCCAGCCCTTCTTCCGGAGATGGAACAGGTGGTTCCCTTGCCCGGTTTGCCCTGGTAGGTGATTATTTATATACCGTAGATGACCAGTCCCTGCGGATTTTTGATATTGTGGATCCCGATCTTCCGAAGTTTGTAGGTGACAAATACATAGGATTTGACATTGAAACTTTGTATTCCCTGGACGAGTATCTATTTGTGGGCAGCAGGCTAGGGATGTTTATCTTTAATATTTCAGATCCTAAATTCCCGCTTCAGCTTTCGGCAGTGGAGCATGTGCGCAGCTGCGATCCCGTTGTATCTTCCGGAGATTATACTTATGTAACGCTACATACCAATGCTTCTTGTGCAGGTACAGTGAATCAGCTCGAAATATATGATACCAAAGACCTGCTACGACCGGAACTATTGGTTACCGTGATGCTCGACCGGCCAATAGGCCTTGGCTTGTATGAAAACTACCTGCTGGTTACAGATAAAAAGGTGGTTAGGATATTTGATGTTACAGATCCCGCTAATCCCGATCTTGTCGGCGGAATAGAAGAAGATGCTTTTGATCTTATCATCATGGAGAATGATCTGTTTCTAATCGGGGATCAATCGCTTAGCCAGTATACACTGAATCCTTCCGATATTGCAGATGTTACTTTTAAAAGTACCATCGATTTCTATTAATCTGAAAGATGCAAAAAAAAATAGGCTCTCTAAAAAGCCTTTTAATTCGTCGTTCTGAATTTAGTTCAGCATATTATGTTACTTATCTTAAGTAAACAATAAGCCTTAAGCTCCCGATGATCTGGGACAGGTGGACGTGAATTAAGCCTTTTAGAGAGCCTCTTATAGTTAGGTTCTTAATTAGTGATTAGTTGTCATCACCAATCTTTTCGATTTCCTCATTGACTTCTTTATTTACTTCTGCATCTACTTTCTTTGCAGATCGCTCAAGAATTCCTTCTCGTTCTTCTGTTTCTGTTTGTGTTTCTTTTTCTACATGAACTTCTTTAATAACCGTTTCTTTTTCTGTATCTCTACAAGAAGTCATAACTATAAATGCAAACGCAGCAAGAACAATAAATTTTGTTGATCTCATAATAATTTAATGGGGTTTAGCCGGTGAAGGTATAACAAAAAACAGTGGCTAACGGTTATTAAGTGGTTTATATGTCAGGTTTTAAAAAGCAACACTTACTGTGCTTCTGAATGGATGGAAAGCTGTGGGACAAATATAATATACATTAAAATCTCATGGAGAATGGGAGTAGCCATAAAAAAAACCGGAGCCCCCTACTTCTCCGGTTTTTTTAGCTCTTCGATTTAAAAAATCAATTTGCTCATGTAAAAATAACGGAAGAAAAATTATCCTGCAATACCTATTTCTAGGTAAATCGGTTAATTTGATACAAAAACATAAGATTTAACGTTCTCTTAAAATAGAAAGTGTGAGCTGAAAGCAAATAAAACCTGAAGAGTAAAGTATTAAAAGGTTTTTGAAGGAAGGGAGTGGTAAAACCGGACTTTTCATTTCTGTATCTCTTAACCTAAATTTAATATTTTAACAAAAAATAATTATAAATAGATGTAGGTTAATTCATTAATTATTAACATATTGCAACTATATTATCTGACTCAAAAATAGTTCCCCCTAACTTTCTTTTGTGACAGCTTAAACTATAAAAGATGAATAGGGAACTTCATAAAATTACCGTTGGAGAAAAGGAAATTTCACTTCTTCAAATCGCAAGAGAATTATTTTTAATAATCTTTTCAGGTTTCTTTATCGGATTTATAATCTGGCTTGAAATTGAATTCGGGATGGCAGAGTGTGTCTGGAGTTGGATCTCCTAATACTTGTTTCGCGTTTCATGAAAAGGAAGATTTAATGTCCTTTATCATTCCCCGAATGAACGTGTGGAAGCCTGGCTTTTTTAAATTTTGGCTCAAAAGAAATTTTTAAAGCTCCTGTTTCAGCCGGTTTATGAATTCCCGGACTTCCGTTTTTCGATATTCACCTGCTTTTTTTCTATATTCTCCGCGTTTGTTTATGACTAATACTCCGTAGCAGGTTTCATCATTAGAAAAGAAGTTCGTTAGAAAGAAGTTATGCAAATCTGCAAAATGATTTTTGCCATCAATCATAGCTTCGCTTTTTTTTGAATTGGAGTAGACATATATATTGTGAATATTTTCTAAATCCAGATCAGAATAATTTTTCACCCACCATTCATATGATTTTTCTAAGTTTTTATATTGATTATACGGACATTTATTGCGGGGTTGTCTAAAGTTTACGATTAATAGACCTTCTGAGTTCCAGTTAAAATTATCTTTTATAAACTGTAGTTGTACGTCACTGAGTTTTTCGCTACCGGTTTCAGAAGAATTTGTGAAGCCATAGACTCCTGTGGTGAGAAATAGAATTAAAATGAATTTTTTCATATTGATAAAAGTACCTTAAAATTAAGTAAACATCAATATACAGAAATGTTTTAAAATGTACTGAGAATAAACATGAATGACCCCTTAAATAGGCAATAAATTCACGCATAAAAGGAGTATGAAACACATCCTTCTGAATTTATTTCAGAATCTTATTTTTCGAATCTCCAGAATCGGTTAGAACCTGGAACAAGTTCAGGTTGACGGAAATAATGCTAATCAGGCAGCCTTACCGTAATATTAGTCCGTACTTTCTTGCCTCCTTTGGAGAAGTACTTGAAGGGCTGGGTGTGAAATTCTGCTTGAACATCACAATTAGACTTGATCCATCCCTTCTCGCCTCCCCTTCTGCTGTCGGAAAATCAAATTTTGTTCATAAAAAAAGCTCCTCATTTCTGAAGAACTTTCGCTTGTTTTGCGGGCGGGGGAACTCGAACTTCCACACCACGAGGCACTAGATCCTGATTTGTTCAAAATTTAACCCAATAAAAACTAAATAAATTTAAAAAACTTAGTGAGGTGTTTTTTAATTTCAAATAATACCATTTGAAAAGAGTTAAATTCATCATTTGTTGTACCTATGTTGCACCAAAATATTTAACTTTAAAAGTTAAAGATCAGCATGTTATTAATTCCAGGGCATCTATGACTCTCCGAAAAAAAACCGACAAAAAAGGTCTTTACTCTCTGGCCGTTCATCTAACGAAATTTAGGAAATCTTCCTACTTATATATTGGTCATTATATTGAACCGAGGCATTGGAATGATGCAAAAAGTGTGGTTAAAAATTCATATCCTAACGCTCCGCATTTATGTAATCTTTTGCTTCCAAAATTAGCTGAAACGAATAGATTTCTTTTACAACTACAGTCTGAAGGAAAAGATTTTTCTGCAGCTCTAATTAAAAAGGAAATTCTATTTTTAAGATCAGACAAAAATTTTTTTGATATTGCAGATGCTCACCTGGACGAAATCAAAGCTAACAATAAGTTTGAGCGTCTAACGGTAGATAAGGCTTATATCGGAAATATTGCAAGGTTTGTGAAATCCATACAGCTATCTTTCCAGGATTTCAACGAGAATTTTCTTAGAAGGTATATGACTTTTTTAAGAACTTCTAAAAATCTTTCTGAAAGGATGATAGCAAACCATCTTGTCCTGATACAATTACTATTTATTCGAGCCATGTTGATTATAATAATCAAAAACAGATTTACGCAAAAGTCAAAATTGCTAATAAATGGCTGAATTTATACTTAAATAAATACCAATTAAAGCTAGTATAACCAGAAAGTGAACAATGCACATCACCAGGTATAGTTTCGTAAATATTGCAGGAGATAAAATCCCGGTTCAAATGCTACAACAACTATATCGCCATTCTTCCGTCACCACTACTTTGATGGACCAGTCTTATTTCATAAGTTAGGAAATGAAAGCTGCTTCTGAAAAAACAACTTTCATTTTATTTTGTTTTTTTGATGAATTGGTGACAGAGTAAGTAATTACCAGTAATAGCAAAGCTTTAGCTTGCCATCTTTTTTGGTCATCAAAACTATAAATGATGAAAATAGAAAAAGAAGAAGAACATTCCTTAAAGGACAACATTTAGATATAAATAAAATGCTGATGAAAACTAACAAACTGAGCTGTGAAAGAGCCCGTAGCATTTGCATCGTAAAAACGCTTGAAAAGTTAGGGCACTTCCCTAGCCACAAATCAGAAAAGGAAGCCTGGTTTCTGAGTCCTCTTAGGTCGGAAATCCAGGCCTCTTTTAAAGTCTCTTGCGCTCTTAACAGATGGTACGACTTTGGAATGGGAAAAGGAGGAAATGGGATTGACCTGGTATGCCTAATTTTGAATTGTTCGGTGAAAGAAGCTTTAGCTTACCTGTCAGATGAAATACCAATTTCTTCTTCCTACCAGAACAACCAATTTGAAAGGAGGAAACGGAAGAGGATATCGAAGAACAAGGTTCTAAAAGTAAACCCTGTTGACCAACCTGCATTAAAAGCATATCTGTTATCCCGAAACATCCCGCTTGAGGTGGCAGAAATCTACTGTAAGGAAATCTGGTATGAATGCAACGGAAAGAAATATTACGCTCTGGGTCTTCAAAACCATTTTGGAGGATGGGAACTGCGAAATTCGTACATCAAAAGTTCAACTACTCCAAAAGGTTATTCACTGGTCAATAATGGCAACCGGAACCTCATTGTTTTGGAAGGTATGTTCGACCTGCTCTCTTTTACAGTTATATCTTCAGAGGAAATAAAAGCATCAGACCTGGTAATATTGAATTCCCTGTCATTTATACCTAAAGTTTTACCGCTTTTGGAAACGTACGACACAGTGAACCTGTATCTCGATCGGGATACCTCCGGAAGACAAGCAACTGCAGAAATTTTATCCAGATTTTCAAACTGTAAAGATAAAAGTATGTTGTATGAAGAATTTAAAGATCTCAACGAGATGCTGGTATCGAGGAAAATTAAAGATCATAGGAAGGATTTAAAAGCTAACCTGTTTTAATTTTTTAGCCTTTGCGACCGGAGGTTGCAAAGGCTAAAAAATTAAAATGAAAAGGGAGTACATCCAGATACGCTGCTCGATTTACGAGAAAAGCTACTCAAAAGAAGGGCGGCCAGGGCAGGAATTTCCCTTTCAGAATATCTTCGTTCAACTGCCTTTGTAAGGAATATTGTAGAACGGATCACCCCGGAGCAGTTGGAATACTACCGGATGCTGGTACAATACAAGAATAACTTTGCATGGATCAGCAGCATGTTTAAAAAAAGGGATCCGAAACTAGCTGCAACAGTGGAGGGTCTTGCGGAAGAAATCAGGAGCCATTTAAAAGACTTTAAAAAATGATCTAGGAGTGACATTCCATATCGAGAACAAAAGCCTCTATAGCATATGGCTGGAACCAGGAGAAAGATGCTGAAGTGATACTGAAGGATTATCTGGCAGGAGATACTCCCCAGCAAATTGCTGAAGAGTTCAAGATCATCCAATCCCAAAACCATAGGTGCATTAACAACACCCTGAGCTTGGTGGTAGTCCAGCCATTGAAGATGGTAAAAACATGACCCGAAAAGAGCTGGGAGAGCTTGCAAGACAATTTCTAAAGGAGATGAAACTAACAAATCATCAGGCCATTGGTTTTGTACATCGGGACAAGCAACATACCCATATTCATATCTATGTCAATAGGATCAGTCTCACAGGGGAAGTTTATAAAGATAATTTTATTGGAAAGCGCAGCCAGGTTGCCGCAGATAACGTTGCTAAGGAATTAGAACTTACAAGGGTAAGGGAGGTACAACAGGAAAAACTCCAGGAAATAATGCTGCAGTCAAGGCCCAGATCTTTGGACGAGTATATCAGCAAAATGAAAGATAAACAGGTAAAGGTCATTCCCAGTATTAATAAATCAAACCAACTGCAGGGTTTTCGGTTTATATACAAAGTGACGAACCTAAAAGGGAGCGAAGTGCATCGATCCATGAGCGGCAATAATATTGTTCAGCAAATATCTCAAAACAGCAGCTTTACCAGAATGAAGGAGTCCCTGCAAACAGTCCAGCTGTTAAGCAGCACTTTTCAACTCAGCACTGGCATCATAAAGAAAATGGCAAAAGACCTGGTGAAGGGAACGATAAGAAGGGCATTGGGTACAGGTATAGAATTCTAAAAATACGAAAGGATGAAAAAACTGGATGAAATTATGGAGCTGATGGCTGATGAAATGCAGGACTTCCAGGAAGGCTTATTACAGCTGAAGAAGATGACGGATGAACTTCAAAGCCGTAGCATTCCTATAAGTACGGAAGTCATGGAAAAGCATCTCAATTTTTTCTTTCAACAGCAGCAAGAAAAGGAAGCACTGGTTGCAGAAAGATTCAATGCCATTGATGAAAAGCTAAAGAGGGCTTACATCCTTCCTAAAAGCTTGGGGATTATTGCTGGAGGTATCCTCATTCTGCTGATTAGCCTTATTGGGTATTTAACTTTTGAATTAAAGGAAACCAAGAATGGAAAATTTGAAGTGGATCAAATAGGGAAAAAGAAAGGAACAGAGGTGAATGATCGGAACTTCTTTTAAAATCTAAATTTGGAATAGCTTATAAAAAATAAACTGCTAAACCAGAACATTCCATAATGCGCCCTATGCTGTTTTTAATTAACGCTTAACTTCCCGTACGCTATAAAAACAGCACAGGATCCGGCGCAGGTAAGTTATGGTAGATATTGGGGCGAAAAGTTCTGTTTTAAAATTATATAGACGGATTCTTTATTCTCGGTTTTCTCCAATAAATTTAGATCCTGAATAGTATAGAAATTTGTGGAATCTTTTGACCAGTTTAATAGTTCTGTTCAGTGAATAAAATTAAGCAAGAATATATATTTAAACAAAGTCTTGTCTAGTAGTTTTTGTTCATTATATTTGAATGTTCATGTTTCATGAACATGATATTAAAATGAACAAATGGATTTAGATATAGAAAAGGCATTTGAACAATTAGATTTCCCCCTAGCAGTTAACCTAGAGCCCGACAACATTATTAAACTCAATGATAGCAGGATGGTTCTAGAGGTTCGTAATGAAGTGCGTCCTTTCCAGGCATTTAATATTATATCCAACTACGAGCCTCATGATATGCCTTTGATCGTGATTGCTCGCTACATCACTCCAAAGGCCAAAATGTTACTCAAAGACCGTGGAATAAACTATGTTGACAGTTATGGGAATACATATATTTTTTCTGGCGATACTAAGGTTTATATTGAAAAAAATGATGCGCTGCCTTCCACTAGTGATTATTCTAATTTCTTCACCGTGTCAGGAGGCCAGGTCATCTTTAGATTGCTCATTGAACCAAATCGGGTTAAGAACACTTATCGACAATTGTCAGATATAACTATGGTATCCCTGGGTACCGTTAGTAAAATCTTTAAAAGCTTGAAAAAAGAGGGGTATATCCAACTAAACTACGAAAATGAAATGGAACTCGTCAACCGTGAAAAACTGCTCGAAAAATGGATCATTATCTTCAATGAAAAATTGTTGCCCGCCATGAAAATTGGTGCTTATTCATTTATCGGACCGGGGGCCTTTGAGATATTAGATACGGAAATGGAAACGCGATGGGGAGGAGAATCAGGGGCTGCTGCTATCACTCAATATCTTAATCCGGAAAAATTTACTGTTTATACAAATCGGAATCCCAGAAATTTTCATCGAGAATTAAGATTATATCCCAATGACAGAGGGCCCATTACAGCATATCAGCTTTTCTGGAAACAGGGAAGTATTCCGGAAGAGTATCCCGACTACAACCTTACCGCCCATCCTCTGTTAATTTATGCTGAACTTATATACCATGATTCAGAAAGAAATAAAGAAACTGCTCAAATGATATTTAATGACTATATCAAACCAAACCTATAAAGTTTATTCCTTTACAAAACATGGAGAAGTCTATGCAATACTTGAAAAAGTCTTTTCGGAATTTTCCATAAAATACTATCTAATCGGAGCCAATGCACGGGACGTACAGTTATACAAATCGGGAATTGCCCCGATCAGATTGACGGCAGATATTGATTTTGCTGTAATGATTAACGAATTTGAATCTTATGATCAGATTCAGAACAAATTAGTTGAAAATGGATTCACAAGGTCTTCAGAACGTTATCGCCTCTTTTACCGAAAAACGAATACTATCTTGGATCTATTGCCCTACGGAAATATCGAAAAAGCAAATATGGTCAGTTTTAGTGATGGCAAGATGGATTTATCAGCACTGGGATTCAAAGAAATTGGAAAACATATTGAATTGGTTTCCATTGAGGAGGAAGGTTATACCCTGCCTACTACTCCGCTGGAGGGTCTCTTTATTCTCAAACTAACTGCCTGGAATGAAAGACGCTACAGAATGAAGGATATAGAAGATATTGCTTTTCTTTTAAAACATGGTTGGGATTTTTATGAAGAGGAGGCCTATCAGCATCACCAAGATCTTTTTGACAGTGAGTCCTTTGAAATACTGCACGCCAGTGCCCGAATCTTCGGAAGAAAAATGCAACCGATTCTGAAGGAAAGCGAAACTTTATTCAGCAGTATCACCTCGATAATTTTACATATCTCACAGCCAAAAGACCGAATCTCCGAACCAGAACTCACCTTTTCTAAGATATTAGAAAGACAGCTGAATGAGACTCAAGAAATAATAAAAGCCATTCATGACGGCATCCATGATCAAATTCATTGAAAGTAATCATCATCATACTAACACCATCTCCAAAAAGAGAGAAGCCTAAGAACTTGAATGAGGTCCAAATAATACATTAAAAAAAGAGCAAGAAGATTGAAAAATTTAACTGATGAATTTTTTAAATTCACAAGTCATGAAGGCATATGATTTTACTAGAGATTGCCCAAGATTTCAGGTAAAAAATAACCTGATCTTTTTGAAATTATTTCCTATTAAAAGGAATGAAATGATACAAAATTAAATGATGAATTAAAAAATTTAAAATGTTGTACCTATGTTGTACCCAAAAATAAAAAGCCGACTCCTAAAAGTCGGCTTTTCCTTGTGGTGCGGGCGAGAGGACTCGAACCTCCACACATTGCTGCACTAGATCCTAAGTCTAGCGTGTCTACCAATTCCACCACGCCCGCATTTCAATATGTTTGCTTGTTGTAAGCGGATGCAAATATAAGTAAATGTTTCAATTTGCAAATAGAAAATTAAAAAATTTTCCAAAAAAGATGAATTTTTCAATTCTGTTTTTTCAGCCTTTCTGCGCTGGTTTTTTGCTGCTAACTGTAAATTATTGTGTGTCTTTGAATTAAATAAAATTACCGGCTTATCTATAGCTGCAGCTTTACTATGTTCAAAAATGAGAATATTATTGTTTAAAGAAGCTGTTCGGATTTGGTAACGGGAATCCACAACTGCAAATGTCATACATTTCGGGTCTAACATCTTAATTTCTTACCTTTACGCTACATCAAAAATTTAAGTATGCAAGACATAAAAAAATATGTGGAAGAACATAAAGATCGCTTTATTGACGAACTGATTGATCTTCTGAAGATACCTTCAATCAGCGCAGATCCTGCCTATAAAAATGATATTTTCAAAACAGCGGAAGCTGTTAAGAAAAGGCTTCAGGAAGCGGGATGTGATAAAGTGGAAATTGTCGAAACACCTGGAAATCCGGTTGTTTTCGGTGAAAAGATCCTTAATAGTTCGTTACCTACTGTGTTGGTATATGGGCATTATGACGTTCAACCACCAGATCCTGTTGATCTTTGGGACAGTCCGCCGTTTAAACCGGTTATTAAGGAAACAAAAATCCATCCGGAAGGAGCGATTTTTGCCCGCGGAGCCTGTGATGACAAAGGTCAGATGTATATGCACGTGAAGGCGCTGGAATATATGACTAAATACGATCAGTTGCCCTGTAATGTGAAATTCATGATCGAAGGGGAAGAGGAAGTAGGAAGTGAAAACCTGGGATGGTTCCTGGAGCGATATGCAGAAAAGGTATCTAATGATGTGATCCTTATCAGTGATACGGGGATGATTGGCAAAGATGTGCCGTCTATTACTACAGGCCTGCGCGGACTCAGTTATATGGAGGTGGAAGTTACCGGACCAAACCGTGATTTACACAGCGGGTTGTACGGTGGGGCAGTGGCAAACCCTATCAACGTGCTTTCAAAAATGATCGCTTCCCTTCAAGATGAAAATAATCATATCACCGTTCCGGGATTTTATGATAAAGTTGAAGAGCTTACAGTAGAAGAAAGAACTAAAATGGCAGAAGCACCTTTTGATCTTCAGGAGTATAAAGAGAAACTGGATATTGGAGATGTGCATGGGGAAAAAGGCTACTCAACTTTAGAAAGGGGTTCTATAAGACCCACGCTGGATGTCAACGGAATCTGGGGAGGCTACACTGGCGAAGGAGCGAAGACGGTGCTTCCTTCAAAAGCTTATGCTAAGATCTCGATGAGACTGGTGCCCGATCAGGACTGGAAAGAGATCAGTGAATTGTTCAAAAGACATTTTGAAAGCCTGGCTCCAAAAAGTGTCAGAGTAAAGGTTAATACTCATCACGGCGGGCAGGCCTATGTAACGCCTATTGATACACTGGAATATCAGGCTGCCAATGATGCTTATGAAGAAGCCTTCGGAAAAACTCCGATCCCGCAACGCAGCGGTGGAAGTATTCCAATTGTTTCACTCTTTGAAAAAACGATGAACAGTAAAACCATCCTGATGGGCTTCGGACTCGATACCGATGCAATCCATTCTCCAAATGAACATTTCGGGGTCTGGAATTACTTAAAAGGAATTGAGACAATTCCCTTATTCTTTAAGCATTTTGCAAAGCTTAAGAAGGAAGAATAAGGAATTTCATATCCTCTCTCAATGTAAATGAGCAGGATTAAAAAACAAGGAAACCTCACAGGTATCAAAACTGTGAGGTTTCTGTTTATAGAAATTCTAAATTAAACCTTTTTCACAAACTTCGTCAGGATCACAATCTGCTGCCCGTCGACTTTGCCTTCGATTTGTTCAGGATTATCGTGTACGAGAGAAACCCTTCTTACCGCTGTGCCACGTTTGGCGACCATGCTCGATCCTTTTACGTTGAGGTCTTTGATAAGTACTACGGTGTCTCCGCTTTCTATGGTTAGTCCGTTGCTGTCTTTGTGAACTACTGTTGAAGCCCCCGAATCTGATTTTTGTCCGGCTTCTGCCCAGGCTTTAGTTTCTTCATCCATGTACATCATATCGAGTAGATCCTGCGGCCATCCTTCGCCACGCAGTCTATTTAGCATTCGCCATGACATTACCTGAACGGCAGGAACTGTGCTCCACATGCTATCATTTAAACTTCTCCAGTGGTTAGGATCTGTTTTTTCAGGATCTTCTATTTGTGTTTTGCAAGTGGCGCAAATGAGAATATGATGTTCGGTACCTTCAGGAGTATCAGGGATTTCATATACCTGTAGATCATCGGTAGAGGTGCAAAGTTCGCACTGAGAGGAACTTCTTTGAAATAGGTCTTGCTCTAAGCTCATTTTAAGGAAATTTTAAGACAAAGGTACTGCTTTCGGTTCTTTCAGAACAGCAGCTTCAGGTTTTAAGCTGAAACTCTTTTTCTTCTGCTGAAATTCAGGAAATAGGGAGGTTTTATTAATAGAAGTAATTCCTCATTTTGAATTTGCTTCAGAAGCTCATTTTCAGAATATATCAACGCTGAAAAATTCCGAAGTAACGAAAGATTTCAGGATCTTCAAATTACGACCATTCATTAGCTTTTATTAAATCTTCTTCCGCCTGAAGTTAGGCAGGTTCATCTGGATTACTGCTATCAGGATTAAAGCGATACCAGCCCATTGATAAAGGTCTACAGTTTCACTTAATAGAAAGTACGCCATTAGTACTGCGGCCGGCAGTTCAATAGAGGATACAATGGCTCCAAGCCCAACCCCGGTTTTGGGCATTCCCCGGGTATATAAAATAGGAGGGAGAATGGTGCCAAAAATGGCAAGGATCAAGCCCCATTTTTGAAATATTTCCAGATTAAATTGTTCTATCAGGAAAGGGAAGGAAAGGATCCCTACCAGCAAAGTGCCCCCCACCATCATCCACAAACTTCTTCTTAGAGGGTGCAGCTGTAGTGAAACGGTATTAGAAGTGTAGATGGTCACTGTATATGACATTGCGGCAAGCAGTCCCCAGCCCATTCCTCTCCAGTCCAGCTGGAAAGAATCGGTCATAAGATTGGTTGCCAGTACGGTTCCCGCAAGAATGGCAATGACCGCAAATACTTTTTTAGCGTCTGGTTTTTTCTTTTCCAGGATAGCTTCCAGAACTACTCCCATCCAAACGCTTTGCATTAAAAGCACAATTCCGATGGAAACCGGAATATATTTTGCTGCGAGATAATAAAAAGTACTGGTAAGGCCCAGCGAAGTCCCTGCGGCCATTAATTTTAAGATGCTCTTCGATCTCTCCTGAACGGGAGCGGCTCCTTTCCTTTTACCAATAAAGAGATTGATAATTAATAGTCCCACAAGACCTAGAGCCATTTGTGAAAAAGTGATCTCGTGAGAGGTAAAGCCTTCGGCATAGGCCATTTTTACGAAGGTAGTTAGCATTCCATAGCTAATCGCCCCAAGTGCAACATAAAGGCTGCCTTTAAGTAAAGAGTTGTTCATAAATAGAGATTGCAGAACGTCTGCAGGTGATTAAAGGATTGGATGTTTACAGGAAAAATCCGGTATTATGAAAGAATTTTTTGCGGGTGCAAAAGTACGCTATTTTATCGAAGTGGAGGATGCAATCTTAATTTTAACATTCAGGCTGATACAGAGATTTTTAAGAAAGTAGCTTTAAATGTTGTTTTTATGTAGAATTAGTTGTTTCCGATTTTATGAAATAGATGAATTGAATTGTTTACAGAATTTCAGCTATTATTATTCCTTTACCGCTGTTGTAGCTGCAATTTCTTTTTCCTCTGTGATGTATTGATCCACCAGCTCTTCCATAATCTCAAGGGTGACGGTCCCCTGTCCCAGAATAACTTCATGGAACTGCCGGATATCGAAATTTTGGCCCAGTTGTTCTTCTGCTTTTTTCCGGAGTTCACGGATCTTCAATTCTCCGATTTTATAGGAAACCGCCTGTCCCGGCCAGGAAATGTAGCGGTCAGTTTCTGTGTTGATCTCGTGGAGTGAAAGTGCGGTGTTGGACCTCAAAAATTCCACTGCCTGTTCGCGGCTCCAGCCTTTTACATGCATTCCCGTATCTACCACCAGTCGGCAGGCGCGCCATTGCTCATAAGTTAGTTTTCCGAACATCTCGTACGGATTGGTATAAATGCCCATATCTTCGGCCAGGAATTCGCTGTACAAGCCCCAGCCTTCTCCAAAAGCAGATAAATACATACCTCTTCTGAACTTCGGAATACTGTCGCTTAGCTCTTTATTTAGTTCAATTTGCAGGTGGTGCCCCGGCACGGCTTCGTGAGCGGTGAGCGACGGAAGAACATACAATGGCCTGCTAGGTAAATTATAGGTGTTGACCCAATAATATCCCGGCTGACTCTCTTCGGAAGCTCCAATGTATCGGCCTGTCGTATATTTTGGTGCAATGGCATCCGGCACCGGCGCCACTCCATAAGGTTTCCTCGGAAGAGTTTTGAAAAATGCCGGAAGTTGTGCATCTATTCTTTTAGCAATATCCCGTGCCTCTTTCAGCAGTTCTTCTTCAGAAGTGGCATAAAATTGGGGGTCGGTACGTAAAAATGTAATGAATTCTTCAAAAGAACCTTTAAAACCGACTTCTTCAATGATCTCTTTCATTTCAGAATTAATGCGAGCTACTTCATCCAGGCCAATCTGGTGTACTTCATCGGCAGTTAGATTCAACGTGGTGTAATAATTCAGGCGGTTCTGGTAGTAGTCGCGACCGTTAGGAATTTCTGACACTCCAATCGAAGTACGGGTATTCGGCAGATATTCGGTTTCAAAAAATGTTTTGATCCTTTTAAACTGCGGCACTACATTTTCAGAAATGGCTTTTTCAGCAGCTTTTAAAACAGAGTCTTTTTGAGCATCAGAAAGAGTATTTGGCAGGTCATTAAAAGGGACAAAATAGGAGCTTTTCTTAGGATCGTCTACAATCTGATCATTGTAAGTGGCTTCATAACCTTCAAAGATGATTTTTGGCTGGGTGATGCTTTTTTCAAGTCCTTTGCGAAGTAGAGCCAAATGCTGATCAACATATTCCGGAACTGCATTTAGTTTGTTCAGATAATTTCTTACCTGTGAGTAATTGTTCAGGTTTCGAACATGGTACGGCAGGCTCACATGGAATCCGGCATCAGAGAGTAACGGATTAAGATAGGCTTCATATTCATAGAAATCCACATCTTCCTGTAACCTGAACCGGAGCAATTTCAAAGAGACCTTTTCCCTTTCAGAAAGCTCTTCTGTATCAAAACTTTTAAGTTCTTCAAGCTGCTCCCGAGCAAAATCGGCTTCCCTTTTATAATGTTCTTCAGTGTACAGCCCCAAGGGATAATCATTACGATCGTAGCTCTCATAATCCTGAACTTTCTTAATGATTTTGTCTAATTCATCGGAAGGGTTTTGAGCGAAGAGAAGTGTGGATGTAAAAAAGCAGAGCAGGAAGAACGAAAGTGTGGATCTCATAAAAGCAGAATTAAACTGAAACTTTAAAGATAGATTTTTTAAAACTAAATTCGGAGAGTTTAAATTTGAAGAAAGAAGTTTTCTTTTCAATGTCAGGTCGGGCGGAGTCGAGATTTCAAACTGAATTAAACCTGGCAATTTCATCCAGCAACTAGAAGACCTCACAATTTTAATAATCTGTAAGGTCTAAATACTAATTCCCCTTGATCCTTTCCCAAAGATCTGATAAAATCCTTTTGGCATCGCCTCTGTCTTTTTCCACTTCCTCCACGCGAAGGTTTCCGTTTTCTTCAATTAATTTATAACTGAAAGTGAATGGGGAATCGGGATCTGAAGGATTGAGTTGCCCGAACCGAAGATCGTTGAAAATAAGCGTTTCGTCTTGTGTGCTAATGGTATACCAGCCATCGGTAATGTCTATAAGTCGCTGTACCTTTTCATGTTTCTGTAGTTGCCCAAGGTAGGAATGATTCTTCGGAAAAACCTGGAACCGTATCATTCCGTCATCAAAGAAGGAATAATCGCCTGTAAGAAAAGCATCTTCGGTCTCTACATTCGCATTCCACAAAATGGTATTGAGCGGGGCTGGCCTTGTTTCCATTCTTTCATAAAAGATTCCCTGCTGTTCCAGACTGTCTGCAAATTGAAAATAAGCCATACTTTTTAACGTAAGGGTGACAAGCAAATAGGTGCTGCTAATAATGAGCCCCAGGTTGTTGAACTTTTTCCGTTGCCAAGCGTCTTTTTTTTGTCGCATTGCCAGGATCAAAAAGATCAAAAATGGTAGTGTGTACAGCGGATCTATTACAAAAATGGTCTTAAACGCCAGCCGGATGTCCATGGGCCAGAATAGTTGTGTGCCCCAGGTGGTAAAGGAATCCAGAATTGGATGCGTGAACAAGCCCCAGAACATCAGCAGCGTCCAGTCCTGCCAGTTGGCTGTAGATTTTCTTTCAATGAGTGAGACCAGATACCCGAAAACGGGTGCGAATAGCAGTGAGAAAACTATAGAATGAGAAAAGCCCCTGTGAATTTCAATGGCAGAAACGGTATCGGTGAAATAACCGACAAATGTATCTAAATCGGGTATGGTTCCTGCAATGGCTCCATATAGCATCGCTTTATTTCCGACCTTTTTTCCTAAAACGGCTTCGCCTACAGCGGCACCGAGTACTATTTGTGTTAGTGAGTCCATTTATTTTAATAAAATTCCTATATACAAGCACCAAATTCCAAAGTTTCCATTGGATTTTTCTGCTTTGAAACAACCTCCCAACTCCGCTCGGGGTGATAATTACCATAATAAAAAATTACCCCGTTCTCACAACTGTATTTTCTCCTTTTTTTCAACTGAAAACTGGTCACTGAAAACTAGTCAACGATTTCCATTTTCTTCAGTAAAAACGATGCATTCATATTCTGGCAGACTCCGGTTTTGAATTTATAGTCGAAATGCAGCTCATTGTTGATGATCTCTGCATCAAAATAATAATTCTTTACCTGTGGCAACTCTTCCGAAACTTCGCATAAGCTAAGATCGTGCGTGGCGATAATTCCGGTGGATTGGGAGCCGACCAGTTTTTCAATGAATTTACGGGAACCAATAGCTTTGTCGGTGCTGTTGGTGCCCTTCAGGATCTCATCCAGAATGATAAAATATTTGTCCTTTTTGATCTCGTCTACAATGAATTTCAGCCTTTTTAGTTCAGAAAAGAAATAGGACTCATCATCGGTCAGGGAGTCGGTGGTGCGCATACTGGTGATCAGTTTGATCGGGGAATATTTACAGGAAGCGGCACACACCGGAAGCCCAGTGTTAGCCATTAAAATGTGCAGGGAAACTGTTCTTAAAAAAGTGCTTTTTCCGGCCATGTTTGCTCCGGTGATTATAAAAAACTGCTCTTTTCCAATGGAAAAATCGTTGGCAATTCTTTTTTCAGGATCTAAAAGGGGATGGGCCAGCTGAGTAGTTTCTGTGATAAATGCATCCATATTTAACTCCGGATACACATAACTGGGATGATTAAAACTGAAATTCCCCAGGGAATTGTAGGCATCCATGAATTCTATGGCTTCAAACCATTTTTCGACATTATTTCCATGCTGCAGGATCCATTGTTCAAGTTTGTATGACTGCCGAAGATCCCAAAGCAAAAATCCGTTGCCGATTACTCCAAAGATCATGTTGTTCCGTTGATCCAGGGCATCTATGGCTTTGGAAAATTTCTTCAGGATGAGGGAAGCTTTGTTTTTTTCGGAAGTAACAAGATCCTTTTTTTCTTTAAGTAATTCAGAAGAAAAAGTTGTGGTTTCAATCAAGGCCAGCAACTGGTAATATTGATGAAACGTATCCTGAACCTTGCTTACGCTGGCCGAAAGCAGGTTTATTCTTTTTAAATAAGTTCCGGTAATTGCAAGGCCAACAAAGAACCACAACCCCAGCTGAATCCCGGTCACATAATCCATAAAAAAACCTGTGATGACTGTCACTGAAATGACTGAAAATACCCAGGGCAACCACTTCATGATTCCCGGTACAAACGCCTGATAGTTTTTAAGCCATTTCAGGATGACGTTGGAGCGGTTTTCGGTGTGTACCAAAGTAGCCAAAGCAGAAAAATTCTGGCGCCAGTCGGCTTTTTCAGCCAGTTCTTTTATCGCATTCTGTTTGGATTCAATGCCCTCTATGCTATTCTCGAGAAGAATGTGGGCCAGTTTATGGCTACCTTCGGTAAGTGCAGTACGGTTGAGGTACTGGTAAAAAGAACCTTTACCGAAGAGATCTATATCCTGACTGTAAAGATGCACCGGATTTTCAAATTCTTCCCCGGTGGGCAAATCGTGAAAGTTTCGGTTTAGGACAGCAATTTCAGTTTCATTGATCCTGATGAGTTCCCGGAATTTATCACGTTCATATTTAAGGTCGGAATGGTTGGAGACCAGGTACACGAAAATCCCGATTCCAACAATTAGAACCGGAACCAGAACGGTCAAATTTCCGAAGAAATAATAGACAGCCCATGCAAGGATTAGAAAAATTATAAGCCTGGCGAGGCTGGAAAAGGACAACTTTCGGGAGGCCGTTTCTAAATGTTTCTGGTATTTAGTGATCTGGGAGTTATAAAAATCGGTGGGATTCTTCATTAATTATAAATCTGAATTTTTTAATTCTGCTTGTTTCTTTTTCGGGAGTCCGTTAACCACCAACTCGTAAGAATGGTCAATGAGCTCTATGACAAGCGCGGGCGGAAGAACTTCGGGTAAAATACTGTTCCAGTGTTTTTTGTTCATGTGGTAGGCTCCCGTGATCTTATCTTCAAACTCTTCCCGAAGGTTGACCGCACGGGCAGGATTGCATTTAAGGCTAAGGCTTAAGGGGGTCGCTTCAAGACCTGCCAAAGCATACATTTTCCCCATTACCTTAAAAACCAATGCATCTGGTCCAAAAGGAAATTCCTCGGTCGTTCCCGGTTTTTGCAGGGAATAGCTTCTTATTTCTTCAATGTTCATGGTTGCCTCTTAATCTTTGTTCGTTTCCTCCAATCTCCCCCAAATGGGTAAATTTAAAGCCTTTTTCATACTTTAATCCGTATCCCAGCATCCTGTCTAAGGCGGAATGGGAAAATAAGATAATCCCCATCAATTGCAGAATTTCTCCGGAAAAATAAAATCCGGTAAGGAAAACCATTAAAGCCACTCCTTTATGGTGAAACAGGTTATAAACGAAGGCGCCTGTTTTATTTCCGAAAAGGTAGCCGAGCATTCCAACATCCGGCGTGAGTAATAACACAGGAAACCACCACCATTCAAAAGTAAGGAATCTAAAGGCGAAAATACCCAACAGGAACAGTGCTAGTTCTTCAATTTTCATTGTTGTTTTCATCTTTTTCAATTTTATAGAGAACAGGTTTGGAGGGGGAAGCATCGTTTTCAAAAGAAGCTATTTGAAGATTTAGAAAATACAGTCCATCTTCAACTTTTGAGGGGACGTAGATCAATTCTGTAATAGTAGCATTAGAACGGATATTTTTAGGATAATTCCAGAAAGCCTTGTGCGCCACTAATTTTCCTTCATCTTTTTCTTTGTCCACCGAAGGAAGGTCGATCAACAAATGGTCAACTCCGCAGTCCCTTATGTATTTTGCTGCATCTTCTTCCAGGTAAGGCCAGTTGGTGTGGGAATACTTCTGAGATCTTTTGGCAATGGAATTGGGCAGGCTTCTTATTACCAGGGCTTCTGCTTCGCCCTTTTTAAACAGCTTTTCAAGCTGGGCTCTGGTGATCACCCTATCCCTGTCTTTCTTCTGTGGTTCTACGGAAATTAATCTGGCTTTAAAAAAGAAGGTCTTTAAAGCATCATTGATACTATGGAATTCCGGAGTGATATGACCCACACATTCGGTGTGGGTGCTATGTCCATGCGGATTAAAATATATGTTGTTAAAGTTGGTGGAGGCTCCCAGGCTTACTTTTCCTGTCCAGTTGCCATCTTTTACGGGAACTATTTTGGGTGCATTAAGGTACCAAGCAACAGGATTGACCTCATCGCCACGCAGACTTAGGGAGATGTCCAGAGGCTTAGAAAGATCTATCCGGTATTCCTGATTATTATGTTGTATGCTCGCCTTCATGTACTTTCAATCTGTTTTGTTCCGTCATGCTGAACTGGTTTCAGCATCTCATTGTTCTGGAAATCGAACAGCCATTAAAACAGATTTTTTAATATTTATTTTTTCTGACTTGCTCGTTTTCTTAGTGAATAGACCTTGATATAAATTCAGGGAGACGTTATGTTATTTTTCCCGTCATGCTGGTTTTAGCATCTCATCTTATTAGCTCTAAAATCAGCTATAAATTTATGAAGAATAAATCTGCGGCAATACCATCACTCAAAAACTTTCCTCGTTTTGAAATGGACAATTTATCGTCGTTCAGGTCTAGCAAGCCGTCGTCTAAAAAATGTTGAGCTTCTTTTAAAAGATAAGTTTTGTAAGTCTCTCCGAATTTTTCTTCCACTTCAGGTATAGAAATCCCCCACTTGGTTCGCAGACGGGTCATCACGTGTTCGTTGTATTTATCGGTAGTCGAAAGTTCTTCCACTTCGGCGGGAAGCTCTCCTTTTGCAATAGCTTTAATGTACAGGATGTTGTTGTTGATATTCCATTTTCTGTTATTGCCGTCAAAAGAATGGGCAGAAGGGCCAATGCCCAGATATGGTTTTCCAAACCAGTAGGCGGTATTGTTTCGGGAGAAGTAACCGGGTTTTCCGAAGTTTGAAAATTCATAATTTTCGAATCCGGCGGTTTCCAGTACCTCGATCATCAACTCATAATGTTCTTTAGCGGCATCTTCATCCACAGGCGAAATTTTACCTTTTTCAATCAGCTTTTTTAGCGCCGTTTTTGGTTCTACTGTGAGGGCATAGCTGGAGATATGTGGAACATTGAGCTCCAGAGCAATGTTAAGATTTTGTAACCAGCGTTCGTTGCTCATCTGCGGGATTCCGTAAATAAGATCTATAGAAATATTGTCAAAGTAATTTTTTGCTGTTTCAATAGATTCCAGCGCTTCCTGCTGATTGTGCGCCCGGTTCATCATTTTCAAATCTGCTTCAAAAAAGGACTGCACCCCAATGCTCAGCCTGTTCACCGAAGAAGCTGCCAGTATCTTCAGTTTTTCTTCTGAAAGATCATCGGGATTGGCCTCCAGCGTGATCTCCGGATCTTTAACTACTGAAAAATTGGCAAATATGGTTTCAAATATCTGCTGAAGTTCTTCGGAAGTCAGCAACGATGGAGTCCCACCACCGAAGTAGATCGTTTCAATGTCACCCGCGATTTCCTCCTTCCGAAGCAATAATTCTTTGCACAACGCATCTATCAATTCATCTTTTTTCTTCATAGAAGTAGAAAAATGGAAATCACAATAGTGACAGGCCTGTTTGCAAAAAGGAATGTGGATATATATGCCGGACATTAAATTTAAGATTTGGAAAATGGATGATTTGAAAATGCTATTAAATAAGTCTGATTTTATGTAAAACCTTTCATCTTCTGCGGCTTTCCGCAAAAAGAGGAACTTAGGGGGCTTATTTTACTTTTTTCGGATTCTGTTTTACAAAAGCGGCCCATCCGGTATAGCTTTTTCCAGATACTGTTTTTCCGGAGTTATAGAAATGGCAAACCGCTGCAGCCAGTCCGTCAGTGGCATCGAGGTTCTTCGGCAGGGTTTTCAGCGTTAGCAGACTTTGAAGCATTCTTGCGACCTGTTCCTTGCTGGCATTTCCGTTTCCGGTGATGGCCATCTTTATTTTTTTCGGAGAATATTCCGTGACCGGAATATCCCGGCTTAGGCCAGCGGCCATAGCCACTCCCTGTGCACGCCCCAGCTTCAGCATGGACTGTACATTTTTTCCGAAGAAAGGAGCCTCAATCGCAATTTCGTCGGGATGAAAAGTATCTATAAGTTCAATGGTACGTTCGAAAATAAGCTTCAGTTTAATATAAGGATCATCATACTTTTGAAGCTGAAGCTCGTTCAGCTGTAAAAATTCCATTTTTTTGTTCACCACCTTTATGAGTCCGAAACCCATAATAGTGGTTCCGGGGTCGATGCCAAGTATGATTTTTTCGGTATTCAAAAGCTTCGTATTATTGCAGGATATAATATTGTTAATTATTTGCAGGAAATTTTTGCAATTTCTCTACAGGAACCTATGGGGAACCAATCGCACAAAGCTAAACAATTCTTATTACTACTACTTAAAATCCTGGTGGTATTGGCCGCAATATTTTTTATTGTTCACAGGCTCACCTCCAGTGAAGAACTTGATTTTGGTGAGTTTGTAGATGTGCTGGACAAGTATCATGTATTTTCATTTTTGAATATTTCTATACTATTGCTGCTTAGCTTTTTAAACTGGTTGTTTGAGGTTAAAAAATGGCAGATTTTAAGTAGTTCCATACGAAGAAATACCACAAAAAGGGCCACCAGGGAGAGCCTGGCTTCTTTCACCGCTGCCATTTTTACGCCCAGCCGGATTGGAGAATACGGGGCCAAATCTTTGTACTACCTCAAACCCGCCAGAAGGAAGGTGATCTTCCTTAATTTCCTCGGAAATCTTTCTCAGTTGTTGGCTACCATTTTCTTTGGGGTGATTGGAATGCTGTACCTGCTCTCCCAAATGGAGTTGCCTTTTAATATTATAAATGGCCTGCTCATGGCTTTTCTGCTGCTGGCACCCTTTATAGGGTATTGGGTAATGCGGAAATATAAATGGAAAATTAAAGGATACTCTGTAGAGAAACTGGAGAGTTCTTTTCAGAAAATTCCCCGAAAGGTGAGAATGAGAGCGGTGCTTTACGCAACTTTGAGGTACCTGATTTTTACACATCAATTCTACTTTTTCCTGATGATATTTAAAGTTGATCTGCCTTATTTACTGGTGATTTCAGCTGTTTTTACTACTTATTTCCTGTCTTCAATTATCCCAACCATGATGATCTTTGATGCGCTGATAAAAGGTGGATTTGCCGTATGGATCTTCGGATTGTTAAAGGTTCCGGAGCTGGTGGTACTGGTGATTGTTCTGGCAGCATGGATCCTCAACTTCGGACTTCCGGCGCTGGTAGGAAGTTATTTTGTGCTTAAATACAAGCCTCAAATGAGACATACTGTCCCATGATCGCGCTGGCGGTAATCATTACTCTCTTGTATGCCGGACTTATTCTTTTTCTGCTGTTTGGCTTTAGCAAAGTGGAGGAGCAGCCGGAAATTTCTTCTCAGCCTTCCATCCGGTTTTCGATCGTTGTTCCTTATAGGAATGAAGCTGAAAATCTTCCCGGTCTATTCGATGCATTAATAAACCTGAACTATCCCAAAGATCTTTTTGAGATCATCCTGGTAAATGATGCTTCTGAAGATACTTCGGAAGAAGTATGTGAAAAATTCAGGAATGTACATCCCAACCTGAACATTAAGTTGCTGAATTCCGAAAGGCTTTCGGGATCTCCAAAAAAGGATGCGATCAATACAGCAATAAAAGCCTCAGAATTTGAATACGTACTAACTACTGATGCCGATTGTAAGGTTTTGGAAAACTGGCAGCTTCAATATGGGGCTTACATAGAGAAGACAGGAGCGAAGATGGTGGCCGGGCCTGTAGCAATTGATGCCGGTGAAAAAGGAAAAACAAGCTTCCTGAAGATCTTTCAGAAAATAGATTTTCTGAGCCTACAGGGAGCCAGCATTGGCGGGTTTGGAGTTGATATTCCATTCTTATGTAACGGTGCTAACTTGTGTTATGAAAAAGAAAGTTTCAGGCAGGTTGAAGGCTTCTCTGGAAATGAAGCTATTGCCAGTGGGGATGACATATTTTTACTGGAAAAGTTTCAGAAAGCAGGACATAAAACAGAATTTTTGAAAAGCAGGGAAGCCATTGTGACCACCACTCCACAGTCGGACATAAAAAACTTTATTTCCCAAAGGATTCGTTGGGCTGCAAAAACTTCAGCTTATAACAATTCCTTCAGTAAAGCTGTGGGTGTGCTTGTTTTTCTCATGAACCTTCTGCTTCTTGTCGGATTCATTGCAGTAGTTTCAGGAGTATTTCCGCAAAAAACGTTTTTAATGTTTTTCCTAATAAAATTTAATGTAGATTTTCTGTTGATCTATAAAACTTCCATATTCTTTAAAAGGGAAAAACTGATGAAAAATTACTTTTGGTGTAGTTTTCTTTATCCGGTTTTCAGCAGTTATGTGGGGGTACTATCTCTTTTTAAAGGCTACTCATGGAAAGGCAGGGAGTTTAAAAAGTAACGTTTCTTTAAATCTTTTCCGGTTTTATTTTCCTACTTTTTCATGATGTTAAAAAAATGCTGCTCCATCTTATCGTTTTTCCTTCTCTGCACTACAAATCTTGCGGCACAGGAGATCTTTATCATAGAAGGGGATACGTTGGCGCTCCGAAAGGAAGTACAGGGAACCATCAGCCTTTACTGGAACCAGCAAGGGAACAGCTACCGGTATTTTGTGCAAAAGAAAGATCATTTTCTAGAGCTTAAAAATGAGGAGATAGAAGGGGGAGAAAAGAAAAAATTTCAGGTACAACTTGAGAAATTGACTGCAGATGCAAATATTTCTACCCGCGATGTGAAATTCCTTCTTTACAGCCTTAAACATTTTACCAATTTGTATAATTCAGCCGTCGAGGAAAACTATGTATACAACGCATCTACCTCCAATATCAGGCACCGGATTGGTTTTTTCACCGGATTCTCCAACAATATCTATACAAGAAATCCTGAAAATATTATTGCTCCCGTGGTGGGCCTGGAATACGAACTATATGATCCCAATCTTGCGCCGAGGCATTCTGCTTTTTTGCAGCTACGGCAGTCTTTTGATCGGCAAGAATATATGTATTCCTCCACTCAGTTATCCATAAACTACCGGTTCAAGCTCCTCTATGAAAATAATTTTGATATTTATATTGATACAGAACTTGTCAATTTTTACTATTCCGAAGATGAAATTTACCTTATCAATGATCAGGGGGAAATAGATTCAGTGAAAAAAGAAAGTGGATTTGATTTAACAGCGCCCTTAAGTTTTGGAATAGGGGCCGGCTTTGGAATAACCGAAAGTGGAATCATCACTGTGAGTTATAATGATGTGGTGGCTATTTTCCTCGATAATAATGGAGCTTTTCCTCTAGATTTTACGGTGGGATATAAATTGAGTCTTTAGAATTTACTCTGCTTTAATGACAATAGGCATTTTGAATTTTGTGGCGACAGGAATTCCGCGTTTTGTTGCCGGATAGATGTTAGGCAGGGAATCAATACTTTCACGCAGCCAGGTTTTGATTTCGGGAAGGTGATGGGTGACCATCGTATCTATTTCTACAGAATCTATTGCCGGTACCCCTCTGTCTGAAATACTTAAATAAAGCAGCAAAGTGTCCTCCAGTGCTTTGGAAACTACGGGTTGTTTCGCATCCAGCCTGGCATATACGTAACTGGCAACTTTATTCCCGAAGCAGGTTTTGGCAGCCTCTACCTCTGTAATTTCCTTACATTCTTTAAAAGCAGGATACTGGTCTACCTCATGCCAGTTGAGCTCTCTGGTTTCTTCGCTAAGAATTTCTTCTGAAGATATTTTTTTTGTTTCAAACCGTTCACAGCCCGAAATAAGTATAATTAGAAGCAGAAATAAAGCTTTTTTCATTCGAATGAGAATATTCGCTATTGAGCTTCAAAAATAGTGAAATAAAGCAGCTTAGGAAAATATAGTTTTTGAAAAAGGGCAGGTATGGATGAAGCCATCATTCATGAATTTACCTACATAAATGAAGCTCTTCCTCTATATCTTTAATCCTTCTTTTTGCAAGGGAAATGAGGTGTTTGTTTCCCTGTTCTTCAAATTTATTCAGGTAGGACTGGTAGTAATTGCGGCGGGTTTCAAGATCCTGGTAATAGGCATCGGCAGCAGTGGCACGTTCGTATAAGGCGCGCTCATTCATTGGGTTTTCTTTCAGGGCTTTTTCAAAATATTGCAGGGCTTTCTTATAATCTTTGGTCATTTTATAGGTGAGGGCAAGGCTAAGGTATTCGGCATCCAAGAGTTGGTCTTTCAAAATAATAGCGGATAAAAGATGTTGTTCAGATTTTTTGAAGTCTCCGGTGAGGGCATAAATCTTACCCAGGATGTGATGTGTATCGGCATTCTGATCCTCATATTCAAGAGCCACAGAATAATGTTCAATAGCTTTTTCCATATTTTTCTCCTGAAAATAAGCATATCCCAATTTTGTGTTGATAAATTCACTCCCTTTTCCAAGATCAATCAGTTTTTCAAATGCTGTTATTGCACCTTCATAATACTCCTGCCTGAAATAAGACTGCGCCAGAATGGAGAGTAGCGAAGCATTGATTGGATTTGCTTCCAATCCCTTTTTGCTGAAGCTTTCTGCCTGCACATATTTTTTGTGGGCTAAAAGATCTTTGGAAATCTTATACAAAGCCTGTTGATGGGTTATATCAAATGCTATAGTCCGGAAAAAATAAGTCATGGCTGTGCTGTCCTTTTGTTTTTCTTTGATTAGGCCCAGCTCGTAGTGAAAAGTGGCGTTTTTAGGATACTTGTTGGCAAGTCGGGAAAAGATACTATCCGCTTCTGAAAATTCTCCTATTTGGGAAAGCAACTTACCGTAAGCCACTGCAGAGAGCAGCCTATCCGGATTTTTTTCCAGTACGATCCTATAGTTTTCCAGGGCTTTTTGAAAAATTCCACGGGCTTCCCAGGCTCGCGCCAATCTGCTGTGCACGGCATCCGATTTTGGATCTAGGGTTTCCAGCTGCTCAATGGCTCCGGAATAATTACCAACCGCGTATAAACTATCAGCCATTGCCAAAGCCGAAGTCTGTGCTTCGGCTTTGGTGGCTGTAATAAAAATAATTAATGAAAAAAGGAACTTATTCACCTGCGTTGAAGGTTATAGGTAACATATATAGAACTCCCGTGTCTTGTCCGTTTTGTTTTCCGGGAGTCATCTGTGGCAGCTGATTCAGAACCTTGCGCGCTTCCTCCTCAAGTTCGGGAGAAGAAGCTCTAATACCCATCTCTTCTACAACTCCATCTTTATTTATCTTTAATTGTACGTAAATCCTGTTGTCTCCCGGTCTTGCATATGGTTTTGCGGCCGAAACATCAAAATTTTCACTGACGAATGCTGTGATCTTTTCAGTCATACACTCTTTCCGAGCATCATTTGACGCAAGATTTTCGCAACCAGGGAAAACAGGAACTTCGTCTACAACTGCAAAGGGTATATCTCCGGTAGGATTTTCATTTTTCTTAATGCTGTCAGTTACTGGTGGTGCCTTGTGTCCTTCATCAACATTGAAAATTATTGGTAAAGAATAAAGAACGCCTGCTTCTTTTCCGTCTTGTTTGCCCGGAGTCATTCTTGGAAATTTGTTAACTACTTTTCTTGCTTCTTCCTCAAGTTGAGGTGAAGAAGCCCTTACGCCCATTTCTTCTACAGAACCATCTTTATTGATCCTGAATTGAACATAAATCCGGTTAACTCCTGGTTGAGCATAGGGTTTTGCGGCATTCACATCAAAATTGGTACCTACAAATTCCGTTATTTTTTCACTCATACAGGTTTTTCGCTCCTCGTTTGTGGTAAGGCTTTCACATCCCGGAAAGACTGGAGCTTCTTCAATTATTGCAAAAGGAACATCCCCATCTTTATTTGACTCGGTAGAGGAAAAATTTGCCTCCTCAATAAGTTGATCCGTAGCTGTGCTGTCAAATGTTTCCTTCGAACACGCCACATACATAAGCATTACCAGCATTAGTGGGACAAGGATTAAATATTTGAATTTTGAAATTGTCTTTGATCTTGATTTTTGTAACATAACGATTCGTTTTTTGATTAATGAATGATTGAAAAATTGATTGATGAATGAAACATTTTCCGTGCTAAAGGCTGTGTTGAGCAGTTGCTGGTAATAGGTTTTCCTTTCTACCGTCTTTACCACTCCGGCATCGGCGATGAACTCGTGCAGGGTTGAAATCCTTGTCTGATAGATGTAAATGAGTGGATTGAACCAGAACAGGATTTTAAGTAGTTCGAAATACAATAAATCTGCGCTGTGCTTTTGTTTCACATGAATCATTTCATGAGAAAGTATCTGCTGAATTTCTTCTTCTTTTAATTGATCTCCCAGAAAAATAGTATTAAAAAAAGTGCAGGCAAGATTAGAATTTGGGACTTCTATGATTTTGATGCCCTTTTGGTTGGTTACAACCTTGTTTTTAAAAAGCTTATTCAGGATTCGGTATTTATTGACAATGAGAATTAAACTGAAAAAGACGCCCGTACCATAGGCAAGCATCCACCAATTGATCTTGAAACCTTCTCCGGAAGCTGAAACATGTTCTGTAGAAAAAGCTTCAGTTGTAGGCGACGTTGCTCCCAGATACACTTCCGGAAGCATCATAAGAGACTCCTGAGGAACCATATTTCCGAGGGTTTCAAACTCCAGCAGGGGAAGGGTGAGGGCTATAACAGGAGTGAGAAGTAAATACCACCTGTTATAGCTGAAAAAAGTTTCCTTTTTCAGGAGAAAATCATATACCAGCAAAAATAGTAGCTGAAAAAAAATTACCTGGATGATATAATGTGCCATTACGAATCTTTTTTATTGATTTCTTTTAAGATAGATTCCAGCTCTTTCGTATCCAGATCGTTTTTCTTCATGAAAAAAGAAACCATACTTTTAAAGGAGCCATTAAAATAATTGTCCATTAATTTATTCATGCTTTGATTGCTGTAGGTTTCCTTTTCTACGAGCGGATAATAAAGGTACCCTTTTCCCTGTTTTTCATGATCTACAAAACCTTTGGTTTCCAGGATCCTTACAATTGTAGAAACAGTATTGTAGGCAGGTTTTGGCTCCGGCATTTCTTCTATGATACCTGCTACATTGGCTTTTTTGAGTTGCCATAAAATCTGCATGATCTCTTCTTCTGCTTTGGTTAGTTGTTTCATGGTTCCTTTTGTTTTTTTTTCAAATGATTGTTCTGCTAATATAAACTAAATAATTAGTTTAAACTAATCTATTAGTTGTTTTTTTGGTTATTCCTTTCTGTATATTAGCTGCCAATTAAAATTTTATGGATATACTTTTACTGGTACTGGCATGCATTCTTTTAATAACCGGAATGTTGGGGAGTTTTTTACCTGTGTTGCCGGGAGTGCCTTTGAGCTGGGCAGGATTACTTTTATTCTATCTCACTTCGGTGGTTCCCATGAACTACACCTTTTTAGGCATTACCCTTTTGGTATCTATTCTTGTGGTAGTCTTACAATATATAATTCCGGCTTTGGGTTCCAAATATTTTGGAGGAAGCAAACCCGGAATGATAGGAGCGACTGTAGGTTTGATTGTTGGAATATTTATTCCTATTCCCTTCGGAATTATTCTGGGTGCTTTTGGGGGTGCTTTTATTGGAGAGATCATTAATAAAAGTGATTCCCGAACAGCTACCAGGGCTGCTTTTGGTTCATTTTTGGGACTTGTGGCTTCTACATTTATGGAATTTGTGATCTCCGGAATCTTCTTAATCTTATTTTGCATTAAGTTGTGGGAGTTTCGAGAAGGATTTTTTTGATCTTTTATCCTGTATATTAGGATAATTTTTAGGCTGTGATTCAATAGCTTTTTTTAACTTGAAGATGAAAATGAACATTTAGTGCTTTCTGCCCCGAAAGTACTGAATGAAACCTACTTATATATTTGAGATGGACTACAAAGTTGTTCTTGTGGATGACGATGCCGTGGTATTATTTTTACACAAGGTACTCGTTAAACGCAGTTGTTTGCCACCCGTGGCTTTTAGTTGTAAAAACGCACGGGAAGCATTGGAGGAGATGAAAGGTAGTGGCGTTGAGAACACACCGTATCTTGTGCTGCTTGACATTAATATGCCGATAATGAACGGCTGGGAATTCCTGGATGCTATTCAAAGTGAAAAATTCAAAGACCATATTTATGTAGTTATCGCAACCTCTTCCATAAATTCCCATGATCACAGAAAAGCGGAAGAATATCCGCAGTTTATCGATTATCTCGAAAAACCATTATCTGTTGAGGTATTGAACAGCGTCTGTGACAAAATAGAATCCCTTATTTGCAGAGAAATCTGAATCCTGGCTTTTCCATTTTTTCAGCCTGCTTATTTTCGGATCACAATATTCTTTTAAAACCACTTCTGAAAATAAAAAGTTCTCATAATTTCCAGGGTGCTATTGTGGTTTTATGATTTTTTTTAAAAAATCCTGAGATGAAAGTTTTAATTTGGATTGTAACTAATTAAAAATCAATTCTATGAAAAATTTTAAACTAGCACTCCTGCTTATTGTACCATTTTCTACTGTTGCACAAACAGTGGAAAGAGAAATATCTCCTGTACTAGTAGAGGGCGGTAATTTCTTCGTTAGTATTGTCGCCGGTGTTTTACTTGCAGTCGCTTTCCAGTTATTGCTAACAGCACTTTCTGTTGCCGGGGGGATTACTGCCATAGGAAATGTGGAGAAGAAGGCTCATAAGGATAATAAGGATGTGTCACACTCTCACAATTATGATGATGACGACGACGATGGTATGAACTTAGGTCAGAAAATTTCAACCGGATTCGGGGCCTGGACCATGATCACTACTTCAATTGCTCTTTTCTTTGCCAGCTTGTTTGCTGTGCAGTTAGGATTGGTTGGAGAAGACTTTATTGGTGCTGCATTAGGACTGGTAATCTGGGCGGCATTTTTTATTGCCATGACCTATTTTGAGATAAGTGCTATATCTTCCATGGTAGGGGGATTGGTATCTACTGTAAAAGGAGGGCTTTCTTCTGCATCTTCTGCTACTGCTTCTATATTTTCAAAATCTGATACGAGCGCTGCTAAAGAAGTGGCACGTACCAGCGCAAAAGAGCAGTCGAGACAAATGAGAAAGCAGTTTGAAAAACTATTTGACACCAATGATATAGATAAGAAGGTTGATGAGTACGTTCAGCAGTTAAAACCTCAGCGAATTGACATCAATAATCTTAAGAAGCAGATCAAGAACCTACTTACAGATCTTCAGGTGACTGAGAAAGCAGACTTTGATTATCCGAATTCTGTTAAGAAGATGATTCTTGAGGAGGCAGATAAAAGTACGCTTTCCAAAGAAGACAAGCAGGCGATCAAGGACCATGTAGGAGGTTTAAAAGATATCGCAAAGAGTGATGCTTCTAATGAAGAGAAAGCTAAAAAAGGTATTGAAGAGCTTACGCCGGCAGACCGGGAACAGATCAATCAATATCAGGAAAAAATCAAGAAAGCGCTGCAAAATACCGATAAAAGGGAATTGCAGCCAGAAAAGCTGGAAGAAGATATACGCAAGATAATGAACGAACCGGGACAGGCTTCAAATGTCCTTAAATCAAAGGCTACGGCATTAGATCGTCCAACTCTTATTAAAATAGCTTCATCCCAGGGAATGAGTGAAAGTGATGCTGAAAAGTATGCCGATAAAATTGAAGGCGTACTGGCTAAAGTTACCTCTTTCCTTGGAAGCACCGGAGATAAAGCCTCTTCTCAAAAGGAAGGCATACAGGCAAAAATTAAAGAATTATTTTCCGGAAGCGGCGACGGTGGATCTTCATTTAGTATGGACAAGATCTATTCAGATTTTACCTCTATTTTCCAGAGTTCCGGAGATAGTAGTGGAAGAGATCTTCAGTATAAACTGCAACATTACAATAAAGATGAAATGACTGCACTGGTTGCAAAAAAGACCGGAATGAGCAGAACAGAATCTGAAGGTATAGCCGAAACTATTGTTTCCGCAAGAGACGGAGTGCTTGAAAAAGCAAATCAGGTAGAAGCAAAAGTAAATGAAAAAATGCGTGAGGCTAAGGAAAAGAGTCTCGCAGCTGCCGAAGAATCCAGAAAGACTGCAGCAACAGCTGCATGGTGGCTGGTAGGTACTGCTATTCTTTCAGGAATTGCCTCGGCTGTTGGAGGAATGCTTGCCCTGGAAGGGTGGTTCCTGTAATGCCTGATTAATCAAAATTTTAGCCGCACATATCTATAAATTGTGCGGCTTTTTTAATTTCTGTAAACGAGTCTGCTTCTGCACTTTTATGAAAACTTTAGCAGAGAAAATGTTAATCTAATAATAGTTTATCTAATTTTGTTAGAACTAAACCTGAAAAAAATGATTTATGAAGAAGACGCTATTAACGCTTGCAATGCTTTTTACTTTTAGTACAGCATTTATTTCCTGTAGGGATACTCCCAATGAGTCTAATGAGGTAGAACTTAATAATGAGGACCTGGAGGTAGAAGATGATGCTGCAGAGGAAAATGTGAATGAAGTACCCAGAGAACAGGGAGTGGGAGAAATTGACGATCAATAAATAATTACTTGAAGTACCATATAAAATTATTCAAAATCAACCATTTAATATTTTAATTATGAAAAAAGTAGTTTTAATTCTAGGTCTGCTTATGACAAGCAGCGTAATGTTTACCTCTTGTAGAGACGAGAATCGTGCAGCAGATGATATCGAAAACGCGGCAGATGACGTGGGAGATGAAATCGAAGATGCAGCAGATGACGTAGAAGATGAATTCTAAATAAACCAGAAATGGTATATAAGAGGCTGTCTAAAAAGTGCTTTTTAGACAGCCTCTTTTTTTTCTTCGAGCTGAAAAACCACTCCCTCCGTAATTCGGAAAAAGCTGTTGAGCTTTTCTGAAGAAGATATCATCTTAATTATTGCCGGAAGGTTTTAAAGTCATTTTTCAATTCCTCCATTGACTGCTGTAACTGCTTTAGAAGTCCGCTTTCTGAAGGTGCATCTAAATTAAAGGTAAGCTTGCTGTTTACCTGCCATAATTCCTGAATATCGCCTACATTAATCTCTATTGGCAGGTAGTCTTCATTCAGGGAAATTAGAGCCAGTTTAGAAGGATCTGGTAATTTCTGAAGTTTCTTTACCAACACAGAGTCATACAGCACCACCACATGAATTTTATTATTTCCGGCCTCCTCAATGGTAGGAACAGCTTTTCCCAGCACCCATTCCCCGGGATGTAAATTCGGGAGCATACTGTCACCCTCTATCTGAAAGCCCCTGTAGGTGGCATTTCTGTATTCCGGTAAGGGAATGTCAAAAGCAGGTAGTTGTTGGTACCAATCCACATCCTGTACATTATGCGGATATCCGGCGGCAGCTTTTACATTGACAAGGACGATGTTTTCATTTTCGGCACTGTTCACGCTTACTACCTTAGGGCTTACATCACCTTTGGTCAATTCCAGGTGCTTTTGCCGGCTTTCACCAAATAACCACAAAGGATTTATACCGAACTGGCGTAACATTTCTGCAATGACCCGCCCTGAGAGTTTGGTTCTTCCTCTTTCAATATCTGCCGTGGAATTTTTAATTCCCAGTAATGCGGCAAATTCAGATTGCGTGAGATTGTGTTCATCACGAACCTCCTTAAAGCGTTTGATCTCTGTTGCTACTTTTGTTCCCATACACAAATATACTTTTTTTAGGAATATTTCCTATATGAGTTGTGGAATTTCTCCTAAAATGTTGTTTTTTAATTTAATGGAGTAGAGGATTAGCCCGTTTAAATTGGTTACGTCATATTCTTCTTGAATAAAATGTTAGTCTTTTGTGAAATTCAGAAGGTTTAAGCTTTCCGTAGGAGAAAATCATTTATTTTTATTTCCTATGGAAGAACATTACATAATACTTGCAGGTCTTGGTTTCGCAACTCTAATAATGGCCTGGCTCCCTTCAATTTCAAAAAAGATAAAGGTAAGTTCTCCAATTATTTTATTGCTGATAGGGTTTGCGATGTTCGCTTTTGGTTATCCTCTTAGCTGGCCTCAGAAGATTTGGGATGATGAATGGCTGATGTATTTTTCTGAAACTATTGTGATCATTTCCCTGATGGGAGCAGGACTGAAAATTGGTGCTACCTATGACCTGAAAAGCTGGCGTAAACCATTACTGCTGGTGTTTGTGACCATGCCTATTTGTATGGTCTCAGCTTATTTTATTGGACAGTATTTCCTCATTTTAAGTATCCCGTCTTCACTACTTTTGGCTGCTGTTTTGGCTCCTACAGATCCTGTACTGGCCGCAGAGGTTCAGCTGGATGACCCTTTAAAGGAAGAAAGTGCCGAAGACGTTATAAGGTTTCCGCTTACCGCAGAAGCCGGTTTGAATGACGGGATCGCATTCCCCTTCTCGTATCTGGCTGTTATGGTGGCGCAGGCCGGAGGTTGGGCTGCTTTTAGTTTTTCCGACTGGTTTCTGGATAAATTCCTGCTGAAAATATTTCTGGGCATCCTGCTGGGGCTAATCATTGGGCGGTTAATTGGTTATGCACTGGAAAGGATCCATCATGTGACAGGGGTAAAAACCTTCGTCGGATTTTTAGCACTTTCTCTTACCGTTTTCACATACGGAGTAACCGAACTCCTGCATGGCTACGGATTTTTGGCTGTATTCTTTGCTGGTTTCAGCTTGCGCTATTACGAGAAAGTAAGTGGGGACTATAAAAAGAAACTGCACGACTTTGTATCCGAAATTGAACATTTGCTGCTGGTAGTATGGATAATTTTATTTGGAGCCTCTATCCTGAATGGTATTTTAGGTTTGACAGACTGGAAAGGAGTGGTTTTCGCGCTTGCTTTTGTACTCATTATACGCCCACTGGCAGGATTAATAGGATTGTGGGGTGTAAAAGATGAACTCAGGAATAAATTAGCCATTAGCTTCTTCGGGATAAGAGGGATTGGATCTGTCTTTTATTTATCCTGGGCTTTTGTACAATTTGCAGATTTTGAACACAAGGGAGAACTGTATGCCATTACAGCATATATCATCCTGTTCTCTATTGTTTTACATGGGCTTACGGCCCCTGCTGTTATAGATCATTTCAGAAAGAAAGGAACATTGAACGAGAAGGAGAAAAATCGCGAAACATAATACTTCTGGTATTGTAAGAACTGCTTTAGACTCAATTCTCAGTATTAACAATTGTTTAAACCCAAACCGACTTATATTTTAGTAGCTTTATTTAAAGAGCTATAAATCAGGCAGGATAAATGCCTTGTTAAATCTATAAAATTCTATAATGTCTAAACAACCACGCCAAAACACAGAACCTAAAAGCCCAGCAAAAATATCCGGATCGGGATGGAAATCCATTGTGATGACCGTCAAAGACAGCATAGGAGAAGATAATGTGGCGATCGTTTCTGCAGGAGTGGCATTCTATGCTTTTCTTGCTGTTTTTCCTGCTATAATGGCCCTCATCTCCATTTACGGACTGGCACTGGATCCGCAGCAAATAGAGAGTCAGATTAGTCAGCTTTCATCCATGCTGCCAGAGCAGGCATTTGGCATTATTGAAACTCAAATTGAAAAGTTCACTTCCACTTCCGGGGAGACCCTGAGCTGGGGAACGGCATTGGGTATTCTTTTTAGTTTGTGGAGTGCCAATAAAGGAATCAAATCATTGTTTACAGGCGTGGATATAGCTTATAACACTAAGAACACCCGCGGTTTAATACAACAGAATGCTCTTACCCTTGCCTTCACTCTTGGAGCCATTATTCTGGTAATTCTAAGCATGATTTTAATTGTAGCATTTCCTGCCCTGGTAGATCAAATTGGCTTACCCTCACAAATTGAAAATTTGATTAGCTGGCTACGATGGGTGGTGCTGGCAATCATTGTGGTGCTCTTTCTGTGCCTTATATATAAATTTGCGCCGGCAAGACCTCGTCCCAGATTTAAATGGGTGTTTCCGGGGGCGCTGGTAGCTACTGTTTTATGGTTGATAGCTTCCTGGGGATTTTCTTATTATGTAAGTAATTTCGGAAGTTATGGAGAAGTGTATGGCTCAATTTCAGCAGTGGTGGTTTTAATGTTGTGGCTGTTGTTGACAAGTTTAATTATTCTTGTTGGGGCAGAACTGAATTCGGTAAGTGAAGAATACGCCCGGAATGCTGGAAGTTCTAAAGATCATTACAACAGCAAGCCGGTGGAATAGGAAGGGCTGGTTTTATTTCAGAGTTTTATTCATATTGTAAATAGGAAAAGAGGCTGTCTAAAAAGTTTCATAAATCGTCCTTCTGAATTTTTTTCTGAATCATATTCATCTTTAATGTCAGAATTTATTAAAATCTGAAACTCCCAAATGTTCGGGGACAGGTTGATGTAAAAATAATTTTTAGACAGCCTCTTTGTTGAGGCCAATAATATTGATAAACCTACGGAGTCATCACTACCTTAATACAATTATCTTCCTTATTTTTAAAGGTTTCATAGGCTTTAGGTGCGTCATCCAAGCTCAAACGGTGTGTAATTACAAAAGAAGGATCAATTTCGCCTGCTTCGATCTTTGCCAAAAGTGGCTTTAAATAGCGCTGTACATGCGTTTGTCCCATATTAATTTGTAAGGCCTTGTTCATAGCCGCGCCAAAAGGTACTTCATTTACCATCCCAATATAAACTCCCGGGATGGAAAGCGTTCCTGCTTTTTTACAGCTCATCATGATTTGCTGTAATACATAAGGCCGGGACATGGGGGCGTGTAACACCTCTTTGGTTTTATCGATTACTTTTCCAAACATGGTATCTCCGTGACATTCTGCACCCACGGCATCTATACACGAGTCGGGTCCTTTCCCGTTGGTCATTTCCATGAGTTTCTCATAGACATCCATCCGGTTGGTAGTCCGTATGGTTTCGGCTCTTCCCTGTTTTTCTGCCATGTCCAGTCTTTCGGGTACATCATCAATCGCAATGACCCTTCCGGCGCCAAGCATCCATGCACTTTTAATAGTGAACTGACCTACTGGTCCGCAGCCCCAGATGGCCACAGTATCGCCCGGTTTAATATTGGCATTTTCAGCAGCCATATAACCTGTCGGAAAAATATCAGATAAAAATAATCCCTGCTCATCACTTAAGGAATCAGGTACTTTTATAGGGCCCACATCGGCATAAGGAACCCGGACATATTCTGCCTGTCCACCAGAATATCCTCCCAGGGTGTGAGAATATCCGAAAATCCCCGAAATAGAATGTCCTGTACTGGCTTTAGATAAATCTGGATTAGGATTGGAGTTGTCACATAAAGAATACAGGTCATCATCACAAAACTGGCAATGCCCGCAGGCAATGGTGAATGGCACTACCACCCGGTCTCCTTTTTTAAATTTCTGAACTGCAGATCCTACCTCCACGATCTCTCCCATAAATTCATGGCCAAGAATATCACCTTCTTCCATGGTGGGCATTAAGCCATCCACAAGGTGAAGATCAGATCCGCAAATGGCGGTTTTAGTGACTTTTATGATTACGTCACCGGCCTCCTCTATTTTTGGATCTGGAACATTATCTATTCTTACATCGTTTCTTCCATGATACACTAATGCTCTCATACTTTCTGTTGGTTTAAATGTTAATAATGAATAAAAGAACAGAACCCGGAAAGGGTTCTGACTTTAAGATATAAAATCTGCAGCGTTGACTATGATAATAAAATGCTAATAGTCATCTAATTATAAGATGTTTAACATCTAAAAGATGATTTTTTGGAGAAATTATCAGTCGTACTTAAAAAGAAAGTAAAGCATTAGACTGTTGAGGCATAAAGCAAGTCCATTGGTAATGATGATGGGCCAGTCACTTTGAAGAAGTCCGTACACGGTCCAGAGGGCAAGTCCGGTAATAAGAACAAAAAACATCCCCGGTGACACATCAGTTACTTTTTTCGTTTTCCAGGCCTTCCATAGTTGAGGTATGACAGCAGCAGTGGTGCAAATCCCTGCTACCAGACCTAGTATCATGGTCCAGTCCATCTTAAGCTCCTACTACTTCACCGCCATTGATATGTAGGACCTGTCCCGTCATATAGCTGCTGTCCTCGCAAGCCAGATACACATAAGCCGGACCCACTTCACTGGGCTGCCCGGCCCGGCCCATGGGAACTTTTTTTCCGAAGTCTTCCACGTCGTCAAAAGTTGCCGGTATAAGAGGAGTCCAGATAGGCCCCGGCGCAACTCCGTTCACCCTTATGTTTTTTTCTGCGAGCATTTTAGACAAAGATCTGGTATAGGCAGTAATTGCTCCCTTGGTGCTGGAATAATCCAGTAAATGAGTGCTGCCTCTATATGCTGTGACCGAAGTGGTATTGATAATACTGTCTCCGGCCTTCAAATGTTTCAGGGCTTCTTTCACCGTGTAGAAATAGGGATAGATATTTGTTTCAAAAGTGGTATGCAATTGTTCTTTAGTAACTTCTTCAGGTGCGTCTTTAGGAACCTGCATTCCGGCATTGTTTACCAGGATATTGAGGCCGCCAAATTTCTTGACAGTTTCATCTACTGCTTTTTTGCAGAAAATGTCATCTTTCACATCTCCTTCTAAAAGGAAACATTCCTGCCCTGCTTCCTCCACCAGCTTCCGGGTTTTTTTAGCATCTTCATCTTCCTTAAGATAAACAATGGCAACGTTGGCTCCTTCTTTTGCAAAATGTACAGCTACACTTCTTCCAATGCCACTGTCACCACCGGTTATCAAAGCAACCTTGCCTTTTAATTTTTCACTTCCTTTATAATTCTTTCTGATTATCTCCGGTTCCGGATTCATTTTATTCTCTTTTCCCGGCTGTTCCTGTTGCTGCTCAGGGAATTCTTTTGGTTTGCTCATCGTAGAAAGATTTTTCGTTTCCATTAAAATTAAAGAAGCATCCTGAAAATGAAGTGGTTTTAAGAAAAGTTTATCGCGTGATTTAACAACTGAAGAAATCTAAAGCACCTCCTGTTGTTAATAATTGCCCTTTCAGCTGATAATTGCATTTCGACTACGCTCCTGACATTTTCAAGCTAAAAAATGATTTTATCCACGAGCAGAATAGCCGAAGTAAACCTGAAGTGAATTTTTGAATACCTTTGGGTTTTCTAAGAGCCGGAAACCTTTGGCTGAAAAGCACCAGCATGACAGAACAGGATATTGTAATTATTGGAGGTGGCGCTGCCGGATTTTTTGCAGCCATCAATGCGGCGGAAATGGCTCCCGATGCAAAGATAACGATCCTTGAAAGAGGAAAGGAAGTGCTTTCAAAAGTTCGGGTTTCGGGAGGCGGAAGATGTAATGTAACACATGCGGAATTTCTTCCGAAGGAGCTGATAAAGAATTATCCAAGGGGTCAAAAGGAGCTGAGAGGGCCTTTTCATACGTTTATGACCGGAGATACCATTGCATGGTTCGAAGAGCGTGGGGTGGAGCTAAAAATCGAAGAGGATGGCAGGATGTTTCCCGTTAGTGATTCGTCTCAAACCATAATAGATTGTTTTTTGAGGGAAATTCAGAGATTGGGAATCAGGTTGTGTGTCAAACATGCGGTTCAGGAAATAATACAACAGGAAGATCGATGGGAAATGAAGACTTCTCAGGGAGATTTTCTAGCAGAAAAAGTACTTATTGCGACCGGAAGCAACCCAAAAATCTGGAAATTACTGGAGAATCTTGGACATACAGTAGTGCCGGGAGTTCCCTCGCTCTTCACATTCAATATTCAGGATGAGCGGATCAAAGATTTGCCCGGAGTTGCTACGATTGCTTCTGTGAAAGTGGTGGATGGAAAAGAGCAAAGCGAAGGTCCGTTGTTGATCACCCATTGGGGGATGAGCGGACCTGCGATCCTGAAACTTTCTGCCTGGGGAGCCCGCGAATTAAGTGACCGGAAAGATTTTGAAGTTGAGATAAACTGGCAGCCAGAATCCACTTCAGAAGAAGTGCTGGAGGCATTACTGGAATTAAAACAGGCATATGCACGGCAACATCCTTCAAAATATGCGCAGTTCAATCTTCCGAAGCGATTGTGGCAAAAACTGGTGGAGGCTGCAGGAATTCCAGCAACCGCAAATTGGGCAGATCTTAATAAGGGTCAGCTATCGGAATTGGCAGGGCAGATTACAAAAGGAGTTTTCAAAGTAAGCGGGAAAAGCACTTTTAAGGAAGAATTTGTAACAGCGGGCGGGGTAGATCTGAAAGAGGTGAATTTCAAAACATTTGAAAGTAAGATTTGCCCCAATCTTTTCTTTGCGGGAGAGGTATTGAACATTGATGCAATCACCGGGGGCTTCAACTTTCAGAATGCCTGGACTGGAGGATATATTGCAGCAAAAGCTATGAGTGGTCGTTAATTTAACCGCCAGATCTCGAAATTGAGCATCCCAATATAAATTACCCATACCACTGCGGGATAGATCATGTAAGCAGCAGTGTCTTCTACTATCTTAAACCATTTAATGGTAAGAAACAGCAAAACGAGCATGGCAATTACTATTAATAAAGCTAAAAATGTTTGTTGTAATCCAAAGAAGGCAAGAAACCAGAGGCCGGTGAGAATTAGTTGAAATCCATAGTGGTACAGGGCTACCTGTACCCACTTATGGTAAAAGCCTTTGTTCCATACGATTCCTGCAGCTACTCCCGTAATGATCAACAAGAGGATCCATACGGGTGCGAAAACCCAATCCTGCACATGAAATGTGCTTTTTTCTAAGTTTAAATACCAGGGCGAATACGAAGCACTAATAGCAACCCAGCCTACAAAAGCAGCCAGGAGGGATACAGCAATACTTCCTGCGTATTTTAAAATGGACTTTTTTGTCATGCTTGACCGGTTGTGTGCACTAAAATAGTAATTTATTTCATTTGGCAGCTAAAGGCTTTAACAGGAAAAATTATCTTTGCTGAAATTGAAGAAATGACGGCACAAGATTTTATTCCGAAGAATTATTCTGAAGAAATAAGTGAAGGAAAAGTAACCTGGCAGTCGCCGAGTAATATTGCCCTGGTAAAATACTGGGGGAAGAGAGAAAATCAGATTCCGGCGAATCCTTCTGTAAGTTTCACGCTTAATTACTGTAAGACCACGACCAGTCTTTCTTTTCAGAAAAAGGAAAACCCATCTAATAATTTTGATTTCGAACTCTTTTTTGAAGGTGAAAAGAAACCATCTTTTCGACCCAAGATTGAGCAATTTTTCAGAAGAATTGAAGCTTATCTTCCATTTCTGAAGGAATACAATTTCACAATTCATACCTCAAATTCTTTTCCCCATAGCAGCGGAATTGCTTCTTCAGCGAGCGGAATGAGTGCTCTGGCGCTCTGCCTTATGAGCCTGGAGAAAGAACTTGATCCATTGATGACTGAGGAATTTTTTACCCGAAAGGCATCTTTTCTGGCGAGACTTGGATCGGGAAGTGCGTGCAGGAGTATTGAAGGAGAGCTGGTAGTATGGGGCAAACATGAAACTGAAGGCAGCAGTGATCTTTTTGGAGTCAAATATCCATCTGAGGTGCACCAGAACTTTAAAGATTACCAGGATGTGATCCTGCTGGTTGATAAAGGTGAAAAGCAGGTGAGCAGTACGGTGGGCCACGATCTAATGAACGGCCATCCCTTTGCTGAGCAGCGATTTGAGCAGGCGCACGAGAACCTTGCCAAACTTCAGGATGTTTTTAAGTCGGGTAATTTACTGGCTTTTACAGAACTTGTGGAAAGTGAAGCATTGACGCTGCACGCCATGATGATGAGCAGTAGGCCATATTTTCTGTTGATGAAACCTCATACGCTGGCTATAATCAACAAGGTTTTCAGATTTAGACAAAAAACCGGACTTCATCCCTGTTTTACTTTAGATGCGGGGGCCAACGTGCATTTACTTTTTCCGAAGAAAGAAAAAGAGGCTGTCATGAGTTTCATAGAAGAAGAACTGGTGGAACATTGCCAGGATGGGCAGTATATCAAAGATGAAGTTGGGGCGGGAGCGAAGAGGATTTAATAAATTCTGCAATCTTTTTTGCTCTGCAGGAATACCAGCGTAAAAAGCCTTTTAGGAATAGATTTTGAAAGTAATTTTGTAATAATGAGTATGTTGAGTTTGTGAAAAGTAAGTTATATTTGCAGTACTAATTGTGAAGAGGCTTAAAAAAATCATAACTTTACATTTCTAAGTCACATAGCCAAAGATCGAACATGAAAGGACCTTTATTTTATTCAAAAATATTACTCTTCGGGGAATATGGCATCATTAAGGATTCCAAGGGTTTATCCATTCCTTATAATTTTTATAATGGAGCTTTGAAGGTGGATGAAGATCCTTCAGAAGATGCAAAGAAATCAAATGAAAGTCTGAAGCGTTTTGCCGGGTACCTAAAGAACCTTCAGCAGGAGAATCCGTCGCTGGTGCAATTCAATTTTGAAGAGCTCAACAGTGATATTGATAAAGGTATGTATTTTGATTCCAGTATTCCGCAGGGATATGGGGTTGGAAGTAGTGGTGCTTTGGTGGCGGCGATATATGACGAGTATGCGCTTGATAAAATTACGGTTCTTGAAAATCTTACCAGGGAAAAGCTTCTTAAACTGAAAAAGATTTTCGGAGAAATGGAATCCTTTTTCCACGGAAAATCATCGGGTCTGGATCCATTGAACTCATATTTGAGCATTCCTATTCTTATTAATTCCAAAGATAATATTGAGCCTGCAGGAATTCCTTCGCAAACCCAAAATGGCAAAGGCGCTGTGTTTTTGCTGGATAGTGGTTCTGTAGGAGAGACTGCTCCTATGGTAAATATTTTTATGGAAAACATGAAACAGGAGCCATTCAGAAAAATGCTGAAAGATCAATTCGTGAAGCATACAGATGCCTGTGTGGACGATTTCCTGAAAGGAGACGTGAAATCACTCTTCGGAAACATGAAAAAACTTTCCCATGTGGTGCTTGATAATTTCAAACCAATGATTCCCGTGCAGTTCCACAAACTTTGGAAAAACGGAATTGAAACCAACGATTATTACCTGAAACTATGTGGATCTGGTGGTGGTGGTTATATTTTAGGATTTACAGAGGATATTGATAAAGCCCGTAATGCTTTAAAAGATTATCGTTTAGAGGTGGTTTACAACTTCTAAAGATGTATGGTCTCTATTTCTAAAAAACGCCTGCTTCTTAAAATCTTTAGTTTGTTTTCAGTGGTGAGAGGGTACAATATTTTAATATTGGTCCTTGCCCAGTATCTTACCTCAATGTTTATCCTGGCACCCGACCTGCCGCTAAGGGAAGTGCTTTTTGATCTCAACCTTTTTTTTATAGTTCTTGCCACGGCCTCAGTCGTAGCTTCGGGATATATCATCAATAACTTTTACGACAGCGAAAAGGATTTGATCAACCGGCCGCAAAAAACCATGCTGGATCGCTTTGTGAGTCAGAGAACAAAACTTTCGGTATACTTTATGCTAAACCTGGCAGCCGTCTTCTTTGCCAGTTATGTGTCTTTTCGAACAGTGGTCTTCTTTTCCAGCTATATCTTTTTTATCTGGCTTTATTCTTACGGAATCAAAAAATTGCTTTTTTTAGGAAATCTGGTGGTTTCGGTATTAACAATAGCTCCTTTTTTTGCCATTTTCGTCCATTATAAAAATTTTGATACCGTCATTTTTGTACATGCGGCATTTTTATACCTCATCATTGTAATGCGGGAACTGGTGAAGAACCTGGAGAATATGAAAGGGGACGTAGTGCTGGGGTATGAAACCATTCCAATAGTTTATGGAGAGAAGCTGAGTAAAATTTTATTGGCGGGACTTGCTTTGCTTTCCTTTATTCCCGGATACCTGTTAATTGTCAATTTTGAAATTGGCCAGATGGACTATTTCTTTTATGGAGCATTGATCCTGCTGGTGTTTTTTCTGTTATTTCTCTTTTTTAGTAAAGCTAAATGGCAGTATTTGGTGCTTCACAATTTGCTTAAGTTTATCATAGTGGCTGGTGTTTTCAGTATCTTATTGATCGATACAGATGCTTTGTTGGGCAGGGTTCTCTAAACCTTATTTTGTAAATCTTCCTTGGTTTTTTAACTTAAAGCGTTAAAAACTTTTATTGTTGTACAAAGCCTTATCTTTGTAAAAAAATTATAAGTATGAGCAGAAATGACAGGTCATCGGGAAGTAAATACGGTGGCAGGCAAGGTGGAGGTGAAAGAAAGAAATCACATGCACGCGGTAATTCTCCCGTGAACAGAGAAGAAAGAGCAGAAAAGTCTACAGCCAGAGGCAATGCCCCTATACCTAAAAAACAAGGAGATAAAACGGACGGTATCAGGCTGAATAAATATATCGCCAACTCCGGAATGTGCTCTCGAAGGGATGCGGACATTTATATTGCTGCCGGAAATGTTACGGTTAACGGAGAAGTGGTCACGGAAATGGGCCATAAAGTTAAATTAACCGATGAGGTGAAATTTGACGGTCGCCGAATCAAACCGGAAAAACCCGAATATGTATTGCTGAATAAGCCGAAAGGTTTTTACGTAACGGGAAATGTCGAAAAGAATAACAGAACCGTGATGGATCTTATCGCAAATGCCTCCAAGTCCAAATTGGATCCTGTTGGAAAACTGGATACCCAGGCCACCGGATTAATGTTTTTTACCAATGACGGAAAAATGGCTAAAAATCTGGCTAATCCCAAGAATGGATTACGTCAAATCTATCATCTGGAACTCAATAAGGAGGTAAGCTATGAAGACCTTCAAAAGATTAAAGAGGGGGTAACCCTGGAAGACGGAAAAGTAAATGTTACCGATATAAGTTACATTGAAAATAAGCCGAAGCGCGAAGTGGGAATTGAGTTGCGAAGCACCAAAAATCACGTGGTACAACGAATCTTCAAGAGCCTGAATTATGAAGTAGTGAAACTGGATCGGGTAGTCTATGGCGGACTTACAAAAAAAGACCTTCCGCGGGGACACTGGCGTGTTTTATCTAAACAGGAAATCATCAATATGGGGAATCTGTAGTCCAGCAGATTAACCCTAATCGGGACGAAATCCGAGTGAGGGATTGCAGCGAAAATCCCGCAGCTATTCCAAGCGAGAGTTTGCAGCGTAAGGCCCGACCCTGAGAGGAGCACGCCCAGAAAATATTACCTGTGAAAATGCAAAGAAAGCCCATTTTACTATCGGGCTTTTTTCTATTTTTGTACCGCTATTGATCTGGAACCAATTGCATCAATTCACTAATGGATAAAAGGTGTTTTTTAAGAGATGAGAAGGTTCGGAAACTGGCACGGGAAAGCCTTAACAAACTTTTATCACTGTATGTTTTCTGCTCCCACTTTTAATCTCTAATTTTTAACCTTTTAATTTTATATTTAAAGAAATTGAATACAAAGTACCGAGACTTAATAGATCAAACATATTATTTTCCACAAGAGGAATTCACGTTAGAAGGCAGCGAACTTCGGTTTCACGACATAGATCTCATGGAGCTGGTGAAGAAATATGGAGCCCCTTTAAAATTCACTTATCTTCCTAAGATATCTGATAACATAGGCAGGGCAAAAAAATGGTTTGCAGACGCACTCGAAAAAAGTGATTATAAAGCCACTTATAATTATTGCTATTGTACTAAAAGTTCACATTTTAACCATGTGCTGAACGAGGCCCTTAAAAATGATATTCACATAGAAACATCGGCCGCAATTGACATGAAAATTGTGGAAAGCCTGAAGAAAAAGGGAAAGATTACCGATGATACTTATGTGATCTGTAATGGTTTTAAACGAGATCATTATGTTTCAAACATTGCAGATTTGATCAACAGCGGGCATAAAAACTGCATTCCAATCATTGATAATTATGAGGAAATAGACCTTCTTTCTGAAGCTATTGACGGTAAATACAAGATTGGAATCCGGATTGCTTCTGAAGAAGAACCAAAATTTGAATTTTACACCTCAAGATTGGGGATAGGTTATAAGAACATAGTTCCGTTTTATAACAAACAAATAAGTGAAAATGAGCAGGTGGAGCTAAAGATGTTGCATTTTTTCATTAATACCGGAATTCGTGATACTGCTTACTACTGGAACGAACTTTTAAAATGTCTGAAGGTTTACATTAACCTGAAAAAGATATGTCCGTCACTTGATAGTTTAAATATTGGTGGAGGTTTCCCGGTTAAGAATTCTCTTCATTTTGAATATGATTACAAATACATGGTGGAAGAGATCGTAAACCAGATAAAACTGGCTTGCGACGAGGCAGAAGTGGATGTGCCGCATATTTTTACCGAGTTTGGATCATTCACGGTAGGAGAGAGCGGAGGCGCTATTTATGAAATTTTATACCAGAAGCAGCAAAATGATCGTGAGAAATGGAATATGATCAACTCTTCTTTTATTACCACCCTTCCAGATACCTGGGCTATAAGTAAGAAGTTCGTAATGCTTGCCGTAAATCGTTGGAATGATGAATATGAGCGAGTACTGCTGGGAGGGATGACCTGTGATAGTGATGACTATTACAATTCCGAGCAGCACACCAACGCCATTTATCTTCCAAAGTACAAGCGGGAAAAACCACTTTACATTGGCTTTTTTAATACCGGGGCCTATCAGGAAACCATAGGAGGCTTCGATGGTTTACAGCATTGTTTGATTCCGCAGCCAAAACATCTTTTAATCAACAGGGACGAAGACGGGAACCTTACCACAAGTGTTTTCAGGGAGCAGCAAAAAGCTGATGACTTCCTTAAAATATTGGGGTACAATGAATAAATCATTTTTTGTTATATTTAATCTGAAATTTGTAGAATACTATAACCATCCAGCAAATGAATAAAAAGAATTATGCCGGCATTCCGGATAAATATGCACGCATTGATGATGCAAAAGTGGTGTTGATCCCGGTTCCTTACGACGGGACTAGTACCTGGCAAAAAGGAGCAGATAAAGGGCCGGAGGCTTTTTTAGATGCTTCCGAAAATATGGAGCTGTTCGATATTGAAACCCGATCTGAAGTATATAAGAAAGGAATCTATCTTGCGCCTCCTGTAACTGAAGCTTCTTCTCCCGAGAAAATGGTGGAAGCAGTATACAAAACCACAAAAAGTTATCTTAAGCAGGAGAAATTTGTGACCCTTTTTGGAGGGGAACATTCTGTTTCCATTGGTTCTATAAGAGCTTTTAATGAAACTTTTGAGGAGCTTACTGTTGTTCAGCTGGATGCGCATGCAGATTTGCGACCCGAGTATGAGGGATCTGCAAATAATCATGCCTGCGCCTTGCATGAAGCCAGTAAAACAACCAATCTTGTGCAGGTAGGAATCCGTTCTATGGATATTTCAGAACTGGATCATATGGATGAGAATCAGGTGTATTTTGGACATGATCTTTATGATGAATGGATGGATGATGCCATTGGGCAAATGACTCCGAATGTTTTTATTACGATAGATCTTGATGCTTTCGATCCATCTATCATGCCTTCCACCGGTACTCCGGAACCGGGAGGCTTATTATGGTTTGAAACACTGGAGTTTTTAAAATTAATGTTTAAAAAGAAAAATGTAGTAGGTTTTGATATAGTGGAATTATGTCCTAATGAAAATGATAAATCATCAGATTTTCTGGCAGCAAAATTGTACTATAAAATGTTGAGCTATAAGTTCAAATATCAAAACTATAACGAAGAAGACGAAGACGATGAGTAAAGGACCTATAACAGAATTTGTAGAAAGACATTATAAACATTTTAACGCTGCAGCCCTTGTAGATGCTTCAAAAGCCTACAAGCAACAACTAGAAAAGGGCAACAAAATGATGGTAACCATGGCAGGGGCTATGAGTACCGCAGAGATTGGGAAAATATTTGCTGAAATGATACGTCAGGATAAAGTGCAGATCATCTCCTGTACCGGGGCAAACCTGGAGGAAGATGTGATGAACCTGGTGGCTCATACCCATTACGAAAGACTTCCGCATTACCGCGATTTAACACCGCAGGATGAATGGGATTTGCTGGAAAGAGGGCTTAACCGGGTTACTGATACGGCCATTCCTGAAGAAGAAGCCTTCCGAAGAATTCAGAAACATATTGTGAAGATATGGAAAGATGCTGAAGCTTCCGGAGAAAGATATTTTCCGCATGAATTTATGTATAAATTACTGCTTTCGGGTGTTTTGGAAGAATATTATGAAATAGACCTGAAGGATTCATGGTTATATGCTGCAGCTGAAAAGAACCTTCCTATTGTCGTTCCGGGTTGGGAAGACAGTACTATGGGAAATATCTTTGCTTCTTATGTAATGAAGGGGGAGTTGAAAGCTAGCACCATGAAATCCGGAATTGAATATATGGGATATTTAGCCGATTGGTACACGAAAAATTCTGATTCCGGGGTTGGATTCTTCCAGATTGGTGGAGGTATTGCCGGAGATTTTCCTATTTGTGTTGTGCCAATGCTATATCAGGATATGGAAATGACCGATACTCCTTTCTGGAGTTATTTCTGCCAGATTTCAGATTCTACCACCAGTTACGGTTCCTATTCCGGGGCAGTGCCCAACGAAAAGATCACCTGGGGTAAACTGGACAAGCAAGGTCCAAAATTTGTCATTGAAAGTGATGCAACCATTGTTGCACCACTGATGTTCGCATACATTCTGGATATGTAATCCGGAGAAAAATATTATTTCACAAGCTCAGGTCTACTGGCGTAACTGCTGAACCCTGAGCTTGCTGAAATATGATGAACCTGCAAGATCATATTGATTTTGCAGGTTTTTTTTGTGATTTGTTTGTAGTTTAGTTTTATCCTGCAAGGTCTTCAAGAACTTGTAGGTATCTTGAAATCCAGGCTTTCAATATAGGTTCTTAGCTTAAAATAGGTTAGAATGGTTGCTTGGTATTGCGCTAAGCCTAGGCTTCCGGTTAAATCCAGAGGCAATTCATATTCTACTTCTGTGCCCTGGATTTTATATCCGAAAATGCTTTTTTGCGACATCAGATGAATTGCAAGGATATTTAAGTTCTTGAACGAAGGAGGTGAGAAAATTAGGCTTTAGTCCAAAGGTTTTTAAGATCTAGAGAAAGAATTCCCTTCCTGGGCTAAAGGGATAAACAAGAGTGAGAGTTCCCCCTTCGGGGGTTATTGTATTTATAAATTTCGTAACCCAGCACCGAATATACAACCACATATTCCAAACCTACGAACCACAAATCTTCCAGAAATGATACGTTGGAATATGCTGCATAGCTCAATATCACCACTAAAGACCACACCAGCGGAAACCTGTACTTCGTAAAAATGCAGAGGATCACCGGTACTGCCAGGTACCACGGATGAACAGTAGTTGCCAAAAAATAATAGACAGTCATAGCAAATAGCATCATGGTGATCAAACCTGTAGTAGATTTGTTTCTTCGGAATAAAGCCAGACTAATAACAGCTAGAAAAGTTGCAGCAGCAAGAGGTTTACCGGTATACACCAGGATGTTGTAGCCTTCCACCTGGTATCCAATCCACCGGATGAGGTAATAAATACTGGCATTGAATTCAAACTTCTGAAACCAAAGCCCGATGGTTTGGATATAATTAGAGAGAAATTCTGTGGATAGAAAAGGCAGAAACAGGATCATGTTTACCGCAGCCACCACCAAGTAATATCCGAAGGCTTTTTTCCATCCCAGTTTTCTGAAAAACAACGGAAGGAATAGCAACGGAATGAGCTTTATCGAAACAGCAAAGGCTAATAAGGCGGCGCTGAATAGCCATTTTCCGTAATGCAGCAGGTGAAGTGACCAGATCAAAAAAAAGATCAATACCGCTTCAAAATGTAGATTTCCGGTGAGTTCTATGATGATAAAAGGATTGAGTAAATACCAGAAAATACGGTTTTCTGGAAGGTTTAATGTGATTAAAAGTTTTCTTCCGAAGTAAAAAATTCCCATTTCTGCGGCTATGATAATCAGCCTCATCACTACAACTGCTCCCAGAATAGTGTCTCCGGAAAAGAAAGTGGAGATGGCAAAGATGAGTTGGTTTAATGGCGGGTAATTGCTATGATTTCCGGCGCTAAGAGTTCCCATTCCGTTATAAAGAAATTCTGCATTCTCAAAAAGCGGAATTCCCGAGGAAAGCAGTTCAGCCGGAGTAGATAGGTAGGGATTCACTCCTTCCAGAAGCAATTCTCCGTCCCAGACAAACCGGTAGAAATCCTGTGAAAGATTGGGAAGGGAAAAAAGAAAAAGCAATCTAAAAAGGATACCTGCGCCCAGTAATAACTGCCAGTTGGATTTTTCTAACTGGAAAAATTTCCAGCTTAGAAAGAACAGGGCAACATAGAGAGTGACGAGCTTTATGAAATCCTCTCTTACCAGATCATAGGCAAACGACAGATACAAGGCACTGCTGGCAAGCAGCAGAAGAAGAGGAAATTTGTGGTATTTTAACTGGGTGATTTCCATTAAAGAATACTGGTGGTTTAAACTTTATAGCTCTCAAAGGTCTGTGAGGTTTGGTTTTTCCTTACGGTAAGAAATTGAACCTCTAATATTCAACGACTGAAAAACCACATATCCAAATCCGAAAACCAGCATCATATGGAATACGATCATACTAAAGTTGTTGAGTACAAAAGCACTTATCGCGGCAACAATGAAATAGAGGAATAAAAGTATTTCCAACAGTAGCTGAAAAGATATTTCTACAGGAGTACTGGAGAACTTTAAGTTTTTTCCTTTTTCAGAAATATTGAATTTTGGGGTCCGGATAAATTCACTTTTTTTACCAAAATGGCCTTCCAGTGCGGCAATGGAATTGTGGACCGAAAGTCCCATGGCAATTGAGAAAAAAGCAAAAAACATTCCTATGTACCTTAAGAAGGAATGCCAGTTTTTTCCGTGGATATGGGAAAAGGTGATCCAGTAACAAAAAAAGAAAATGAGGGTGCTTATTCCGAAAAATGCCATTATTTGAGCATACCCGGAATAATTTCCAGAGTCCAAAATGAACAATACTGGCACACTTGAAATAGCCAAAGCCAGGACGAGCAGGAATAAACTGCTGTTCAACAAGTGGAAAAAGGCGTGAAACTTTGTTCCTAAAGTAACATTTTTGTTCCTGAACAAGGTGCTGAAATTCTTCTGAAAATTCTCTGCGGCTCCCTTGTTCCACCGGAATTGCTGGGAACGCGCGGCGGGAAGGGTAATGGGTAATTCTGCCGGAGTTTCTACTTTCTCGAGATATTTAAATTTCCAGTTTTCAAGCTGGGCGCGGTAGCTGAGGTCCAGATCTTCAGTTAAAGTGTCGCCCGACCAGTTTCCTGCTTCCAGGATGCACTGTTTTCTCCAGATTCCCGCAGTTCCGTTAAAGTTTATGAAGTGGTTACCAAAGTTTCTTCCCGTTTGTTCCAGGATAAAATGAAAATCTAGCGCAAAGGCCTGGATTTTGGTGAGCAACGAAAAATCCCTGTTGAGGTGTCCCCAGCGAGTCTGCACGACGCCAATATTTTTGTCCTTAAAATAGGGAACGGTTTCCAACAGCCAGTTTTCACCGGGCAAAAAATCGGAATCAAAAATGGCGATAAATTCCCCTTTTGCAATTTCTAGTCCTTCTTTTAACGCACCGGCTTTAAAACCTTTTCTGTTTGTGCGGCGGATGTGTTTGATATCTAACCCGTCATTTTGTAGTGTAGAAATGAGCTGTGCAGTAAGCAGTACAGAATCATCGGTGGAATCGTCGAGTACCTGAATCTCCAGTTTCTCCCGCGGATATTCTATTCTGGAAATATTCTTCAGCAGGCGTTCCACCACGTTTTTTTCGTTGTAAACAGGCAGCTGGATGGTCACAAAAGAAATTTCTTCCCCATTTGTGAAATCAAGTTTTTCTGAAGTATTTTTTAATTTTCTCCCTTTGAAAAAGTTGAGCAGCAAATTCAGTTCTGACAGGCTGTAAACGAACACCAGAAACAGCAGGGAAATGAAGATATAAAGAACAACTGTTTCCATTATTTAAAGCTGTATTTAAAGATCCATCCAAGGATTTTGAACCCTGCCATAAAAGCGCCTTTTACAGTCCCTGAGACTTTCGACACACCAATTCGGTTTCTGTAATGCACCGGCACTTCTACGTATGAAAGTTTTTTCTTTAGTGCTTTCAATTGCATTTCCACGGTCCAGCCGTAGGTTTTGTCCTGCATTTCCAGTTCTAGTAGCTTTTCGTATTTTATAGCTCTGAAAGGACCTAGATCACTAAATTTTGCATTGAAAATCACCTTCATCAAAAAAGTCGCCAACCAGTTTCCGAAGATCTGCGGGAAGGTCATGCTTCCTTTTTCCCTTAGCCGCTCCATCCGTGCACCTATTACAAAATCCATGTCGTCCTGAATAATAGGTTTTACTATTTTCTTCAACTCCTCTGGATAATCGCTGTAGTCGCCATCCAAAAAGACAACGATATCGGGTTTTACTGCAGATTTTGCAATATAATTCATTCCTTTCAAACAGGCATAGCCGTAGCCTTTATTTGGCTCTCTTAGAACGGTAGCACCTGCCTTTGCAGCATTTTCTCCGGTGGCATCGGTGGAATTATTGCTCACCACGATGACCTCCTGGACGATATCTGGAATATCTTTTACAACCAGGCCTATCGAATCGGCTTCATTGTAGGCGGGAATAATAACTTTTATGATTGGTGGCATTACAGGCAATTAAAGACGGGAGCTTTCGGTTTCCTTATTGGATTGTTTTTGCTCTCTGATAAGGTCTAGCAGGTCCACGTCATTTCCAAGCAGGACGCCGTCCCCATTGATGCGCTTTTCTCTGGGGCCGTTTTCAAGTTTGAGGACTCCGCGAGGGCAAACATCCGCACAAATTCCGCAGCCAACGCAGCTGGAACGAACAATATTTTCACCTTTTTGAGCGTATGCCCGGACGTCAATTCCCATTTCGCAATAGGTGGAACAGTTTCCGCAGGAAATGCATTGTCCGCCGTTGGTGGTAATTCTGAAACGGGAAAAAAGCCGTTGCTGCATTCCTAGAATAGCTGCCATAGGGCATCCAAACCTGCACCAAACACGGTTTCCGAAAATGGGATAAAATCCGACGCCTATTACTCCCGAAAAAGCGGCGCCAATAAAAAATCCGTACCATGTTCTTAGCTGCGAGCCGTGAAAAAAGAAAATATTCCCATTTCCGGAGAAATAGTTAACGCTGATGATCGCAAGAATTACCACAAGAAAAATAGTGGCAGCTTTTTTGGCATCGGCTGCCAGTTGATCTTTTTTAAAGATCATGATGAGTGCAAAAAAAAGCACCAGGAAACCTGCGGATGACCAGAGAAAAACATCTTTGGTAAGCCAGAAATCTGCCGGATTATCGTTCAAAAAGGAGTAAATAACTCCAATGGTCATAACCACCACAAAAACTAACACGGAATGAATAATCCAGCGTTCAAATTTCCAAGCCGACCGGCTTTTATCAGAAAGGTGGCGGTAAGGGTCGCCGGCGGTTTCTGCGAGTCCGCCGCAGCCGCACACCCAGGAGCAGTACCATCTTTTTCCGTAAAAATAGGTAAGGATGGGGGTTATGATGAAAATGGAAGCAATCCCAAAAAGTATCATGAGTACTCCCACATTTCCTGCGGAAAAGAATTCCTGAAGTTTATAGTCTGCAAACAAATCATAGTTAAGCGGCCAGATGTTCACCGGATTGTAATAAGGTTGATTGAGCCGCATAAGGATTTCCGGAAGCAAAAAGGCAAATCCCAGCTGAAAGAACATCACTGAAAAAGTACGAATGACTTCGTAACGATTGTGGCGGTATTTCAAAAGGAATTTATATCCGAAAGCCAGAATGGCGAGGGTGTATAAGGTACCGTATACGAACCACTGACTTGCCGGTAAGCCGCTAATCATCCTGCTTAGAGGATCAAAAAGAGCAATTATCCCGGAGTTTGCACCATCTGGATTGTAGCCCAGGTATTGTGGGTGCCAATATAAGACGATGTAGAAAAGCGTGAGCAAAATACCCGTTCCCCACGCGAGCACACCGCGGGAAGTCATGGATTTAAACCAGATTCCGTTGTTTTTGACTGCGGTAGGCTTTCCCAGGTACTGGTCGTTAGCGAAAATAATGACCCCTAGAGCAATTAAACCCAAAGACAGCCATAATCCCCAATCCGGAAAACTGACGTTAAAAAGAGAAAGCGTCAGAATAAAAACTCCCGTCCAGCCGATTCCCGTCGCAATTTTTTGCGTCGTGTTTAGCCTATTTGGAGGTTCCCCGGCGAGGGACATATTATGTTTTGTATTGCTCATTTCTGATCTGTCATTTTTTTTTATTTTACAGACCTCATAGGTTTTCAAAACCTGTGAGGGTTGTTAACTTCTAACAAAATCCTCCTTAAAACTACTAAAAATCTCTTTCTCGTGTCTGGAGTAAAATTCAGGATCAAAGTTAGCGTTTCTAAGGTTTGTAAGTACGAATTCCAGTCCTTTTTCCTCCCGGAGCCACTCATCAAAAACCTCGTGTTTCATTCGGATTCCAAAGGTGTTAATACCTAAAAATTTGCCGGATTTTGTATTAAAAGCAATCGTAATGGCTTTTTCCCTGTTCTTGTGTTCCCAGTGCAGATGTTGTTCATCTTCTTTAGGGTCCGGCCACACCCTGCCATAAGTCTGGTATTCGATATCAAAAAATTTCGCCGAATTGAACCATTTTCCGGGGTTGTATCTGAACAGATTTCCACAGACAGTCTGCGCTACGGTTTCACCCATCATCCTGGCGGTGTACCATACGGCTTCTACAGGGCTGCGGTCATCAATCTGTTCCCGTTGCTGGACGCAGTCGCCAACAGCAAAAACATCCTCAACACTGGTTTGTAAATACGGGTCGACTAAAATCCCAACATTCGTTTCTATTTCTGAATCCTTCAGAAAAGAAATATTCGGAACAACCCCTATACTTAGGCCTACAAGGTCACAGAAAATTTCTTCTCCAGTGGAGGTAAGAATTGCCCGGACTCTTCCGGTTTCATCTCCAATGATTTTGTCCAGTTGGGTGCCAAATTCCAATTCTACTCCGTGAGATTCAATGTGTTCAGAAATAAAAGCAGCGTCTTTTTCCGGTAGTACATTTCGCCAGAAACTCTGCTCCCGAATCAACATGGTAACTTCAATATTGCGGGTGTGCAGCATTTCTGCCAGTTCCACGCCAATGAGTCCGCCACCAACGATCACTGCTTTTTTACAGCCTTGGGAATTTTCCTCCAGAAGTTCGAGATCCTGTTTGGTGACCAGACCCTGAACCCCCTTGAGGTTTTCTCCTTCCCAGCCAATTTTCCGAGGAAGTGAACCTGTTGCCAGGATAAGCTTATCATAGTCCATTTGTTCCCCGCTTTCAAAAATGAGGATTTTGGCAGCGGTATTAAGTTTTTCAACTCTGGCCCTTTTTAGTTCAATGCGGTTTTCCTTCCAGAACCATTCTTCATAAGGCTCTATATTTTTCCATTTCATATGTCCCATGTAAACATACATGAGGGCCGTTCGGGAGAAAAAATAATCACTTTCCGCAGAAATAACAGTAATCCTCTTATCCGAAATTTTCCTGATATGCCGGGCAGCAGTGATTCCTGCGACTCCATTTCCAATGATTACTACATGTTCCGGTTCTTTGGACATTTCAGGAGCTGCTTCAGATTAATATTCCAGTCGTTTGATCACCTCTTTAAATAGGGTGATCATATCAGGTTCTGCTTTGGCAGACATCTCCAGGATATCCTGGATATTTACGGGTTCAAGATTATTGGGATCGCATTCATCTGTTAAAACGGAAACTGCAGAAACAGGGATTCCCAGGTGGTTTGCCACAATCACCTCGGGAACTGTGCTCATCCCTACAGCATCTGCACCAATGATCTTCAGGTAACGGTATTCTGCGCGGGTTTCAAGCTGTGGCCCAACTACCGAAGCATACACTCCTTTGTGCAGAGTAAACTTGTGTTCTTTGGCAACTTCTTCCATCAGTGCTCCTGTCCGTGCATCATAGGGTGCGCTCATGTCTGTAAACCTGGTGCCCAGTTGCTCTACTCCCCGAAATGCAAGCGGGGAACCACCCTGTAGATTTATATGATCATCAATAAGCATTAGATCCCCTTTTTTAAACTCCGGATTGATAGCTCCGGAAGCATTTGATATTAGAAGCTTTTTTATTCCCAGTCGTTTCATGATGCGTACAGGAAAAGTCACGTCAAACAGGCTGTATCCTTCATAAATATGGAAACGTCCTTCCATCACAATGACTTTTTTACCTTCCAGTTTTCCGAAAATGAGCTTTCCCTTATGGAATTCCACGGTGGCAGTGGGAAAGCCGGGAATATGATTGTAACTGACTTCAGAAATTATTTCCAACTCATGTACCAGTTTTCCGAGTCCGGTACCGAGTATGATTCCAATTTCGGGATTGTCAAAGCCTTTTTTTTCTAAAAATTCGGTTGTTTCCAGTAGTTCTCTTATCATTTATTTTAAAAATTGCTGAAAAACAGGAACATCTCTAATGTCTTCAAAAACATCAATGTCATTCCTTTTTTCAAGTATGGTTATATGTTTTGAATTTATATCTTTTATAGTGTCTTCAAAAACGGAGGCTGTGCTCCAGGATTTGTTTTTAAACAGCTTTAAATTTAAGGTTTTCATTCCTAATAAATAATAGCCTCCATCTTTTGCGGGCCCTATTACATAATCGGAGTTTTCCAGGGCGTTAAAAGCTTCTTCCAGATCATCTTTTGTGATTTCGAAAAGGTCACTGCCAATGATGATAATATTCCGGTAGCCGGATTCAAAGCCATTCTGAAATGCATTTTTCATCCTTTCTCCCAGATCTTCTCCTTTTTGCAACTTTTCACCATAGGTTTCATTCCAAAGATCCTCTTTTTCAATCCTTTCTGAATAATATACCTCTTTATGGACAGGAAGATCTTTGGTTATTTCTGAAGTGTGCTTTAAAAGAAACTTATAAATCTCAAGGGCAGGTTCATCTCCAATGCTCGAAGCCAGTCTCTTTTTCACTTTTCCGGGTTCAGGGTTCCTGGTGAAAATGAGGAGTAAATTTTTATTTTCAGGCATTTTATTTTAGGTTATGTTACAGAACCCTGGCAGCTACTTCCCGCCCCGGCAGTACAGCCGTAACAGTGCTGGGAAATAATGATGTCCCGGTTTTGCAGTACTTCTTCATTGTAGTCTTTTATGTGGGTCACCTTAGAGGCTACCTTTAATCCCAGCATCTGATTAAAATCGCAGTCGTACAACCAGCCATCCCAGCTTACCGAAAGGGTATTGGTGCACATCACATTTTCTACTGCGGAAGGGTTAAAGGCTTCGACCAGTGCGTACATATAATCTTCATAATTTTCGGAAGCGATCAAATACTCCAGAAAACGGCTGATGGGAAGATTCGTTATGGCAAACAGCTGGTTGAAATCAATGTCGAAATCTTCTTTTAGAGCCTTCTTGAAATCCTTCTCTAAGGCCTCCTGATTCGTTGGCAGGAATGCTCCGGAAGGATTGTAGACCAAATCCAGTTTCAGGTTACTGCCTTCTCTTCCATACCCTACCGAATTCAGCATTTTTAAAGCTTCAATGGATTTATCAAAAACACCTTTCCCGCGTTGCCGATCTGTCTTCTCACGCTTATAGAACGGAAGCGACGAAATGACATGGACATTGTGTTTTTTGAAGAATTCCGGAAGGTCGAAATATTTTTTATTCGCACGGATGATGGTAAGGTTTGACCTCACAATGAAATCCTGGATTCCCGCTTTAGAAGCCTCTTCCACAAACCACCTGAAATTCGGGTTCATTTCGGGAGCGCCTCCGGTAAGATCGAGGGTATGAGCACCTGTTTTTCGAATTACCTCCAGGCATTGCTCCATGGTCTCTACGGTCATGATTTCCTTGCGGTCAGGTCCCGCATCCACGTGACAATGAGAACAGGTTTGATTGCACATATAGCCCAGGTTTAACTGAAGTATCTCCAGTTTCTTCGGCTTTAGTTCAGAAGTTGGGGTAGATGCAACTTTATCTTTGAAATAGGGTAGCTCGCCCGACTTAAAAATTCCGTTATTCAGAATTTCCAGTTGTTTCACAGGATTGGATAGATCGTTCTTTCTTGCAGCCAGGGATTTTACAGGCATACTGGATTTTGTTTAAATGTTTAGAAAAAGATAGCATAAGATAAGTTCCCGTTAAGCCGATAATTTTTTTGGGTGTAGCATAAAATTTGCTTTGGAAATCCCATTACATCGGCAAAACAACTTCTACCTCGCCGTTGCAAGTCTCCTTGAATCAGCTTACATGCTAAGTTTGTCGTATTTGTTCATCATCTGGACGCCGTGAACCAGGGTGGCTCCACCTTTAATGGCAGCGCCCACATGGACGGCTTCCATCATCTCTTCTTTTTCAATACCGCGTTGTAATCCATCCTTGGTGTAGGCGTCTATGCAATATGGACATTGTACCACGTGCGAAACGGCTAAAGCTATAAGGGATTTTTCACGCGCAGAAAGAGCTCCTGCTTCAAAAACCTGATTGTAATAATCAAAAAATTTCTTTCCCAGTTCTTCATTCCATTCAGTAATATTTCCGAATTTTCTCAAATCGGCAGGATCGTAATAAGTCTTGGACATAACACTATTTTTTAAGCTTCTAATATACGGCTTATCCCGAACCTGTATAATTCAACAGCGGGAAAATTACCGCAGCAGCAGTGGTATTCCGGATAGAAATGTGATTAGATATGTAAAAAAGTACATTTCCAGGAGATGGATCACACCCAGAGATCTGAGAAGAACAGCAGCCCAAGTACAATGATGGCAGCGATCACAATAATGGCAATCATTCCGTAATTGCTTTTCTGGCTTTCTTCAGTAGATTGATTAACATGATATTTTTGATCCTCTTTGGGAGTTTCAACCGGTGTTGATTTTAAATTTTCTTTTCGCTCCTTGTCCTCCATAACCTTGGTTGTATAAGTTTAATTCAATTTACTAAAACTTGGTGAGTAATACCTTTTCTTTTCTGTAATTAATGAAATTTTATAGTAAGCAGGTCATTCTTCATAAAGTACATGCCAGTTCATGTTTTCAAGTATTTCCCGAAGCTCTTGCTTTGGCAGGTTTTCGGGAATACCCGGGAGCAGATTTTTATCATTGGATGTTAGAGGATAATTCAGCCAGTTCAAAAGGCCCCCCGCTTTGTCTATGGCCAATTGTTTCTCGGCCTCGCTTAATTGTTTTTCCCATTTTCTGTACTTGCCTTTTTGAAGGTGTCCCGGACTTTTCTCTTTCATATTGTCAAAAGTGACTGCTTCAGCAATTTCTTTCCGTTCATTTTCAGATAAAGAAATTCCGAGGTAATTTAAAATGGCATCCAGTTCATCGTCAAAATCGTGCAAAAGGCGTTCATAAAAAACAAAATGAATATCCAGTTCCTCTTTTTTCAGAAGGTAATTTCCGGTAAACCAAACCCATTGATCCAGTAACCGATCGTACTCTGCTTCAAAAAAATCTTCTGGAGTGGCATAGGAGGAGGGATACTGTTTTTGCATATATGGAGTAAACGCAAATTTAGCCGAAGATAGCGCCCGGTCCCGGGGATCTCGTACAATACAGATCTTTTTGTCAAAAAGTGGAAAAATTTCAAAACTCCTGTTGCATAAGGTTGAATGGGTCCAGGCAAGACTGGTAGATTTCGCATAAGAAACAGGATCCTGCAGTTTATTTCTTACAATGGAGCTAATCCTGTAATAACAGCCGTCTCCTTCAATATCTATCATGTCAACTTCAGCCTGACCTTTAAAACTGAGATCCAGGTCCTTTACTTCCTGATATTCTTCCTGTTTCTGAATAAAAGAGGATACGGGCATATCCTTCTTGTGAAGGATTTGTAGTAAAATGGTATGTAGCCAGTAACTTCCGGATTTTGGGGAGCTTATCTGAATGATATTCATTGGTGTTTACTTTAGTTTCCAAACAAGCTAATAAAATTTCTTCTGAAGAAGTCCTGGTTTAATAAACTATTAGGTTTTCGTAGGTGTTACAGAAAAAACAAGTGCCCATGATCTGGTTATTTTCGTTAACAAAATTTTCTGAATGCATTGCAATTTCTTACTTTGTGAGGGTTAGTTAAACTAATAAAAATTAAAGAATATGACAGAAGTTTCTTCGATAAAGGCTTATGATAAAATAAGGCAGGATATGCAGTTTTTAACCGATTGTTTCCGAAAAGTTTTGACAGACCTTGGGGAGACTCAGCTGGTGGATCTATTAACAGAAGATGAAGATTTACAGGGAAAGGTGCCAAAAGATACCGATCTGGAAGAGAAACAAATCCAGGTGTTAAGTATTTATCTGCAGTTAATGAATCTTGTAGAAGAGAATGCTGCGGTGCAATATAGGCGCAAGCTTGTTGATACCAAGGGAATGCACGCGATAAGAGGTTCCTGGAGTGAGACTTTTCAACGCTGGAAGGAGCAGGGGCTTTCGGAAGAACAAATGCAGGAGGTCCTTAAAAAAGTAAAAGTTGCGCCGGTTCTTACAGCGCATCCCACCGAAGCAAAAAGGATTTCCATTCTTGAATTGCACAGGGAAATTTACCTGAACCTAATAAAATTAGAGAATTCCACTTTTTCTTCTTCAGAAAGAGATGCTATCGCCGGTGATATCATGACTTTACTGGAAAGATGGTGGCGCACCGGGGAAGTAAACCTTGAAAAACCAACGGTCGAGAAAGAACGGAATAATGTGGTGCATTATTTTAGTAAAGTCTTTCCAAGAGCTTTAAAACGTAGTGATGTCCAACTTAAGCAGAGCTGGAAAGCGATGGGCTTTAAACATGAAAACCTGCATTTCCCAAGGTTAAGTTTCGGGACATGGGTAGGAGGGGACCGTGATGGGCATCCTTATGTTACTTCTGCTCTTACCCACAGCACCTTACTGGAACACAGAAAAGCCGCTCTGGGATTATTACATGATGAACTGGTGCATCTTACAGCTCATATGAGCTTTTCTGAAACAAGGAATCCGGTGCCGGAACAACTTCAGGAGAAAATTGAGGAAAAAACAGTTTTTCTGGGAGAAGCCGGGAAACTTGCTGCTTCCCGAAATCCGTATGAACCCTGGAGACAATATCTTACGTTGATCGTTCTTCAGCTGGAAAATACCAGAAAAAAAGAATCTGCTGAAAATCCCGGGTACAGCCGTCCTTCACAGCTCCTGGAGGATGTTACAATTTTGAAGGAAAGTTTACTTGAGATTGGAGCCAAAAGAATTGTTGAAGATTTGCTGTTTCCTGTGGAGCGCATGATCCAGTGTTTCGGATTTCATCTAGCTACACTCGATATAAGGCAGAACAGTGAATTCCACGATAAGGCCATGGAACAGATCCTTGCGGCTACCTATCCTGAAAAGCCAAAATACCGCAACTGGAATGAGGAAGAGCGTGTAAAATTTATAACGGAAGAACTACAAAGCGGGCGCCCTTTTGCTATTGGCGGAAAATCTTTCGGGCCAGAAGCCGATAAGGTGCTGGACTGCTATCGGGTTGTGAAAAAACACACCGATAAGTTTGGACCAGATGGCATTGGATCTTTTATAGTGAGTATGACCCGAGGCCTTAGCGATCTTTTACTGGTGTATCTGTTCTTTCGGGAAACAGGGCTTGACAGTAAAGTGTTTCAGGTAGTGCCATTATTTGAAACTATTGATGATTTATTGGCTTCCGGAGAAATCATGGACAGCTTTTTAAGCCATTCAGCTTATAAAAAAGGAAATGAAGGAGTACAGGAGATCATGCTGGGCTATAGTGATAGTAATAAAGACGGTGGGATCATTGCCAGCAGATGGCATATTTACCAGGCAGAAAAATCGCTTACCGAAACAGCAGATAAATTTGGAGTGCGTTTCAGGTTTTTCCATGGAATAGGCGGAACTATAAGCAGGGGTGGAGGTAAATACCACCGTTTCCTGGAGAGTATGCCTCCGGGAAGTCTCAGTGGGGAAATGAAACTTACCGTGCAGGGAGAAACCATCGCGCAGCAGTTTGCCAATTTACTTACGGCTACTTACAATCTGGAAATGCTGTTATCTGGAACAGCGCTGCAAACAGGGTATCATTTGTTCCCGAAATCTCCGGCTTCTTATCCTATGGCTGCTTTAAAGCGATTAGCAGGTTATGCCAAGGATAAATATCAGCAATTGATCGCTCATCCCTCATTTTTGGAATTTTACGGGGAGGCCACGCCAATAGATGTGTTGGAACTGAGTAAGATCGGTTCCCGTCCTGCGCGGCGTACAGGAACCCGAAGTTTATCAGATCTTAGGGCTATTCCCTGGGTTTTTAGCTGGAGTCAGTCGCGATTCAATATCACAGGTTGGTTTGGAATAGGGTATGCACTGAGCAAAATGAAATCTGAAGATCCTGCAGAATACCAGCAACTAAAAGAATATTCTGAAGAGTGGCCTCTGTTCAGGTATATTTTAATTCAGGTGGAAACCAATCTGATGAATGCTGAACCAAAAATAATGGAAGCTTATGCAGGATTGGTGAAAAATGAGGAAGTACGCAATGAAATCACTGGAATTATACGCTCTGAACATTCCGATAGCCTTGCACAGGTTGGAGAGATGTTTGGTAAGGAGCGAGTGGAACGCCGACAAAGTTTGCTGGACAACCTGAACCGCAGGAATAATTCTCTTACGGCTTTACATAACCTGCAAATTGGAAATCTTGACCTTTGGAGAAACGGAAAAGGAAGAACGGCAGATGATGACCTGGTAACCCGGCTCCTTGAAATTACGACTGCCCTTGCCAGCGGATTGAAAAATACGGGTTGATCCATGATAGATATCATAGTACTAATAATTCCCTGAAAGGAAAAAAGCTAGAAGAAAAACCGGATTAAATAATCCGGTTTTTCTTAAACTTAAATTTAATGAGGCTGCCTGGAAAGCTTTAAAATCGTCATTGTGAACATATTCAGAATCTTATTATTCCGGTTTCCGGAATTTTATGGACCTGAAACAAGTTTAGTGACGTAAAAAGTGATTTTTAGGTAGCTTCATTGTTTTATTCCCCTCCTCGAGAGTGGTGCCAGCAAGGCGGGGTGGGAAATTCAGCATAAAATATAACTATTAGGTTTGATCCTTTGGAAGTCAGTTTTGAGGAGCCAAAAACATGAAATTCTTCCTCTTCAGATTAACCAGAATTTGGATCAATCTCAAAAGTTGTGGAGGAATTGAAGTAAAGTCTGATATTTGCAGAAAAACTAGAGGAGGATAATTACCTGGATTTACTCAAGCTTGTACTACCACAGTTCCTTGTGGAGAATTTCGATTTGATAAGAAGTAATAAAGAAAAAGAAGTACTTCATACTTTGAAGAACGTAATGTCCCTCCTCAGGAACATTCCTCCAGATTGTTTGCATCTGAATATTACTCCGGCTTTATAACACAGCCCTACTATATTTGAAAATTTTTTCTTTTATCGGAAAGCAAAAAACAAAATGCTTTATTTAAAAAGCACAAAACAAGTATATTTGCTTTTTACAGAAAGCAAATATGGAAAATTTATTATTAGAATTTCAGTTAAAAATTGCACGGATACCCTTAGCAATACAGCGTTATCTTATTGATCAAATAGACTTAAACAACAGGCTTATTGCTATAAAAGGGGCAAGAGGTGCAGGGAAAACTACATTGCTTTTACAGCTGGCAAAATTACATTTACCCTTGTCATCCAGCCTTTATGTGAGTTTAGATCACATCTATTTCTTTGAAAATAAACTGTATGATTTAGCGAAACAGTTCAGCCAATTTGGAGGAACGCATTTATTGCTTGATGAAGTTCATAAATACCCTAATTGGTCAAGAGAAATAAAACTAATTTATGATAATTTTCCAGAGCTTCATGTTATTTTCACATCATCTTCGATGCTCGAAATCTATAAAGCTGAATCGGATTTAAGCCGGAGAGCTGTTACGTATGATTTGAAAGAACTCTCTTTCAGGGAGTTTATTGCTTTTGAAACTCAGCAAAGAATTCAACGCTATTCTTTTTCAGAAATTCTAGAGAGGCATAACGAAATTGCTGCTGACCTTATAAAAAAAATAAAACCTTTACCATTATTTGACAAATATTTAAAAACCGGGGTGTACCCTTATTATAAAGAGAATGAAACGCTTTATCTTCAAAAATTACAAAATACCATCAACCTTATTATAGAAATTGACATTAATGCGGTAGAAGATTTACATTACGAAACCCTGGTAAAACTTAAAAAATTGTTGATCAGTGTAGCTTCCAGTGCTCCCTTTACCCCCAACATTACAAAGTTGAGTGAAAAAGTAGGGGTTTCTCGTAATATGCTGGTACAAAGCATAAAAATCCTGGAACGTGCCGGTCTGGTGAATGAGTTGTATAAAGATACTTCCGGAATTGGTATATTAACCAAACCTGAAAAACTATACTTGAACAACACGAATTTAATGTATGCTTTAGCAAAAGAAAACACCAATATTGGGAATGTTCGGGAAACTTTTTTCTTGAATCAGTTTAAAGGCTTACACGAAATCAACCGTTCAGAAACTGCTGATTTTGTAATTGATAAAACCTTTACGTTTGAAATAGGCGGGAAAAACAAAACTAGAAAACAAATAGCTGACACAGAGAATGCCTACATTGCAAAAGATGGTATAGAAATAGGTTTTGGAAATATTATTCCTGTTTGGCTTTTTGGTTTTATGTACTAAATGGAGAGAAGGGTGATGGCAAAGAATGTTACAATAAAACAAATAGCTCTTATCAATTAAGTCTTCCGACTTTAAAAGAAATTTTGTGATTAGCTTGAACATGGTCTTTTAAGAATCTTTACCCTTTAAAAACTGAAGGTAATTTTTAAGTAATCCCCTAATCTGCTCAGCCGCCACAGGATTGGCAGAGTGGACTTCAAATTTCAAATTTTGTAAATCCTGTTCGCTCTCATAGACCAACCACTTTGCAGCTGCATATCCATCTGCGGCCACTTCTCATTTTCATCCAAACCCAGATCATTATCAAAGCTGATAAATTCCGGAAGGCCGTTTTGTTTTATGTACTGGACGAAATCAACATAATTTGTTACAACAATAAAATCTGTGGCTTCAGTGGTGTCATATACCATCTCTGGTGTACGTATATCATCGAAAAATAGTTTTTTCATATATTCTGATTTATCGCTGTGGAAGATAATATCCGCTCCGATCTCTGCCCCTCCTTTACCCCTACAAATTGGAAAAGTCTTTGCTCGAAGCGAATTTATTTTTAACACCACAAAACAATTAACTTCGCTATTTACATTTTCAAAGCTGGGGGGAAATAGCGCCAAAGTATGACGTGAAGAAGCAAACTCAATTAAGCCTTCAATTTTAATTATAAAATCATGGTTTCCAATTCCTAAGATTCCTACTTAATTCAGACATATCCTGACTTAATTTATCTTCAAGAACACGAGCATATATTTGGGTTGTTGCTATTTTCGATGGCCAAAAAATTTTGAGATAGTTTCTATAGTTACCCCAGTAGAGAGAGTAACTGTAATAGCAAAAGTATGCCTGGTCATAAGAAAGGGTAAATTCCTTTTGATATCACAGAGATCAGCTACTTCCATTAAATAAAGATTAATCCTGACATTAGTTATTACAGGCAAAAAACTTTGGGTTATTTCAGTCATTGGATGTTCGTTGTACTTTTCGAGTATCTCTAGAGTTTTATCTAGTAAAGGTCCAGACCATTTCTAACATTATCCCTGGTTAGCTCGTTCATATCCATAAAACTGGTGCCTGTATAACAACTGAAAACAAAATAATTTTTGGCTGGTTCACAACTTTAGGCTTGATCCCCGAATTTAGCTTGATCCACTGCATTCCGCACTCACTAATAAGAATAAAAAAAACCCCTTTTGAGGACAAAAGGGGTTTCAAGCTTTGTGGTGGTGCCTCCAGGAATCGAACCAGGGACACAAGGATTTTCAGTCCTTTGCTCTACCAACTGAGCTAAGGCACCAGTGCTTAAAGCAAGCTTACCTTGTTGTGGTAAGCGGGTGCAAATATAAATTCAATTTTATTAACCCACAAAGGATTTTTTGAAAAAATGCTTTTGTAATTTAGCTTTTTCAAAGAAATGCATATGAATCTCATTATTGATGTAGGGAATTCCTTCGTGAAAACAGCTGTTTTTCAGGGGGATGATCTTCTTGAGAAGGAAATTATAGAGAAACCGGAGTTAGAAAAAAAAATTAAAAAAATTTTTCAGGAGTACCCGGAAATCGATCAGAAAATCATTTCCAGTGTCTCCGGAGCTTCTTTTTCTATTCCTGAAACATTATATGAAAAAGGTGATCTGCTGGAATTAAACTCTTCGACGCGGCTTCCTTTTGAGAATTTATATGCCACACCAAACACGTTGGGCAATGACCGAAAGGCATTAGTTGCGGCTGCATCAAAATATTTTAAGAATTACAACGTTTTGGTTATTGATGCGGGCACCTGCCTCACCTACGATTTTAAAAATGATCAAAATCAATACCTGGGAGGAGCTATTTCTCCGGGATTAAATATGAGATTTAGAGCACTAAATTCTTTTACAGCAAATTTGCCATTATTGAGTCCGCAGGAGGAGGGGGAGTTAATTGGGAGCAGTACTTCTGGCTCGATGAATGCAGGAGTAGTACTTGGAATCTGCAGAGAAATTGAAGGAACTGTATTAGAATATTCTACGCATCACAAAGATTTAAAAATTATTTTTACAGGTGGAGATGCGCATTTTTTGTCTAAAAGATTAAAAAATGGCATATTTGCCAATTCCAATTTTCTGTTGGAAGGATTAAACTATATTCTGGAATTTAACAACAATCAATGACAAAACGATTAATTTTAATCGTAACCATTTTATTTACAGTGATTACGACCGCTCAGGAAGGAACTTCCTCGCCTTATTCTTTCTACGGAATTGGGTTGAATGCATTTAAAGGTACCGTAGAAAACCGATCTATGGGTGGTCTTAGTATATACTCAGATAGTATACATTTAAACCTGCAGAACCCTGCGGCATACGGTGGTTTGAGATTAACTACGTATACCGTGGGAGGTAGCCATTCAGAAATTACTTCAAAAAATAGTACTGCCGAGACAAATTCTACAACTACTACTTTAGATTACCTTGCTATAGGAATTCCTGCAGGGAAATTTGGTTTTGGTTTTGGATTGGTGCCTTATTCTTCAGTAGGGTATAATCTTATATCCAGGGATGAAGGAAACGGCCTGGCGACAAGTTTTTCCGGTAGTGGCGGCTTGAACCGGGTTTTTCTGAGTGCGGGATATGAGATTCTGGACAACCTGAGTATTGGTGTAGATGCCAATTATAACTTCGGAAATATTGAAAATGAAAACATTCTTGTACGCGACGGAGTACAGTATGCTACTGTGGAATTAAACCGATCTGAAATAAACGGATTTGCTTTTAACCTGGGGCTGAATTACGAACAGATGCTTACCGAAAAACTTGAGTTCAGAGCATCTGCAACATATACCCCCGAGCGGGATCTAACATCCCGGAACGTTCGTACCTTGTACACCACTGCTGTGAGGCCGGATATTATTGATGTGCCGCTTGAAGATACAGAGTTGACTCTGCCGTCACAATATTCTGTTGGAGCTGGAATCGGACGACCAAGGAAATGGTTTCTGGGTGCAGAGTATTCAAATTCTGAAGCAAACAGGTTTAATAATCGTTCTTTCTCAAGAGAAGGTGCAGTTTATGAAAGCTACTCAAAATACAGGGTAGGGGGATTTTTTATCCCAAATTATAATTCTTTAACCAGCTACTTTAGCAGAATTGTTTTTAGAGGTGGTTTCAGGATGGAAGAGACAGGATTAAATCTGCAGGGAGAGTCAATAGATGAGTTTGGCATATCTTTTGGAATAGGATTACCAGCAGGAAGGTTATTCACCAATGCAAACCTGGGAGTAGAGTATGGTCAGCGCGGTACGACAAATGCAGGTTTGATTCAGGAGGATTTCTTTAATGTGATGATAAGCCTCTCTTTAAATGACAAGTGGTTTATAAAACGAAAATTTGATTAACTATAACTAATAGGAAAACTGTAACTATGAAAACTAAACTAATATTATTTCTTTCGGGGGTTTTATTCAGCTCTGGTTTATTGCATGCACAGGCAAATCAGGATTGTGCCAGGACGGCTTCTCTTGCTTATACCGATGCAAAAGCAAAAAATTATGATGCTGCATACCCAAAAATTCAACAACTTAGAGAAGAATGTCCTACCTATAGCGTAGTAACTTACCAGTATGGTGAAAGGATATTAAAAGATAGATTAAGTAAGGCTTCTGAAGCTGAGAAAAAAGAAATTGCTCAGGATTTAATTAACCTTTACAGGGAGCGTTTAGAGCATTTTCCGGCTAAGACAGATGAGGGAGAAGTAAAAATTGATATTGCTCAGGCAACCTATGATAATGGACTGGGTACTAAGCAGGAGCAATTCGAGGCTTTTGATAAAGCCTGGAATGAAGGTAGAGAGAATTTTTCCAGTGCTAAGTCTCTTTATACTTATTTTTCTTTAATGGTAGATCTTCAGGATGAAGGTCAAAAAGATCTTCAGGATGTTTTTGATCTTTACGATGAAGTGTATACCAAACTTGAAGAAGAAGAAAACAAAATGGCCGAAGGTCTTGCAAATCTAATTGAGAAGCAGGAATCTGGCGATGAATTATCTTCAAAAGAAGAGAGCAGGATCAATGCTTATGAAACTAATCTCGGAGTTTACAATAAAGTAAAAACCAGTGTTGATGCTAAGTTAGGTCAGCGTGCAGATTGTGATAATCTTATTCCGTTATACAGAAAAGATTTTGAGCAAAGAAAAGATGATGTTGAATGGTTGAGAAATGCCAATGCGAGATTGTCCATGAAAGATTGTACAGAGGATCCATTGTTCGTAGAGGTTTCTGAAGCGCTTCATCAATTAGAGCCTTCCGCAAATTCTGCTTACTCTTTAGGACAGTTAGCTGAATCTCAGGGAGACAGAGCAAAAGCACTTGAGTATTACAATCAGGCTGCAGAGCTTCAGGATGATGCTTCAGCTAAAGCGAGGATTTACTACAGAATTGCCGGTAACTATAAGGAAAGAGGGCAATTTGGTCAGGCGAAAAATTATTATAACAGGGCTTTACAGGCAAGACCTTCCATGGGAAGAGCTTACTTACAGATCTCAAATATGGTAGCTAACAGTGCAAACAACTGTGGTGAAACGACTTTTGAGAAAAGAGCTGTATACTGGTTGGCTGCAGAATATGCTGCCAGAGCAGGTAGGGTAGATCCTTCTATAAGTAGTACAGCAAATGAAACTGCTGCTGCATATAGAGGAAGAGCGCCTCAACGTGCAGATATCTTTCAGGAAGATATGCAGGGGCAGACTATCAACATTAGATGTTGGATAGGTGAAAGTGTTCGGGTGCCTAACTTGTAATATGGAACTCACATACAGGAATATATTTTTAAGAAGCATTGTCACAGGTATTTTTGTGACAATGCTTTTTTCATGTGAGGGTAATCTTCAGGGAGTGCGTGATATGGAGATGCCCGAAGATGCGCCACAGGCCGTTGGAGAAGGTATTAATTTGAAATACACAGACTCTGGCAGGGTGGTGGCAACATTGCGCAGCGATAAAATGCGTGATTTTACCAATAAGAATTTTCCTTACCAGGACTTTCCCGAAGGTGTGGAAGTAGAATTCTATGATGATAACAATGAAAAAAGTACGGTCACTGCGAATTACGGAGTGATTTATGAAGATACTGGATTAATAGATTTACAGGGAGACGTCGTGATTGTTACCAGTGACAGTACGGAATTAACTGCAAATCAGTTGTACTGGGATCAGAATCAGAATTGGATCTTTACGGACCTTCCCAATACCATTAGATTCCGGAATGGAGCCTTAAATGAAGGGATGGGTTTTGATAGCAATCAGGAATTCAGTAATTTTCGTTCCCGCTCAAATGTGGGGGTGCAGATCATAAAAGAAGAACAGGAATGATGAAATTTTCAAAATTTTTCGAGATCGCCTACCTGGCAGTCGCCATATTTTTTATTTATGAGGTGGTGCGTATCTGGGATACCGAGCGCAGCAGGGCGTATGTTTTTATCTTCCTTAGTGTGATCGCAGTATTTATGTTTTTCTTCCGCAGGCACTTTAGGAAGAAGTATGAGAACCGGAATAAGTAAACAGGATGACCTATGAGATTCTTATAATTATTTGTACCCTTATCCTTTCAGCTTTTTTTTCGGGGATGGAGATTGCATATGTTTCTTCCAACAAGATTCATATTGAAATAGAAAAAAAGCAAAATGACCTTTTAGCAAAAGTACTTACCCGCTTAACCCGTAAACCTTCGAAATTTATCGCCACCATGCTGGTGGGGAATAATATTGCGCTTGTGGTCTACGGCTTCTTCATGGGAGATCTTTTAATGGCATGGCTAGGGTCCATGGATCTGGAGAGTGAATTCTGGCGCTATATAGTAATGGATCTAAGTCTTCTTACACAAACTATTATTTCCACGCTTATCATACTTTTAACTGCGGAATTTTTACCCAAGGTGTTTTTTCAGATTTATTCCAACTCGCTGCTGAAGTTTTTTGCGGTTCCGGCGTATATATTTTACATACTCTTCGGACTCATTTCCACTTTTATTATCTGGATTTCAGATCTTATCCTGAAGAGTTTTTTCAAAACAAAAGGGGATGAAGTGCAGCTGGCTTTTACGAAAGTAGAACTGGGGAATTACATAAATGAGCAGATGGAAAAAATGGAGGAAGATCAGGAAATTGATTCCGAGATCCAGATTTTTCAGAATGCACTCGAATTTTCCGAAGTAAAATCGCGGGAAGTAATGATTCCCAGAACAGAGATCGTGGCAGTGCCTTTGTCTGAAGAGCCTAAAGATCTCGTGAAAACTTTTACTGAAACCGGTCTTTCCAAGATTCTGGTTTACAATGAAACTATTGACGATATTATAGGGTATATTCATTCCTTTGAACTGTTCAAAAAACCGGGTACCATCAAATCAATTCTACTGCCTGTAGTTTTTGTGCCGGAAACCATGCTGGTAAAAGATGTGCTCAATGTCCTCATTAAAAAACGGAAAAGTATCGCCGTGGTTATTGATGAATATGGCGGCACCAGTGGGATGATGACCGTGGAGGATATCGTCGAAGAACTGTTTGGGGAAATTGAGGATGAACATGATCCTGTAGTGCTGATTGAAGAAAAGACGGGAGATGATCATTATTTATTTTCAGCCAGGCTGGAAATAGATTATCTCAATGAAGTATATAAACTCAATATTCCTGTGGGGGAAAATTATGAAACCCTGGGTGGATATATTGTAAATCATACAGAAGAAATTCCCCAACAGGAAGGGGTGGTGGAAATTGATGATTTCACTTTTCTTATCAAAGAAGTATCCAATACCAAAATTGAACTGGTGGAAGTGAGAATCAGCCCTGAGGATTAAATTTTGGATTTTCATAACATTTGCTGATTTTAAGTTTTTTAATATGTCTAAAAACATTATTTTCGCCCCCTATATTCTAGAATTAACACAATAAAAAATGGCAGTATTAAATAAAATTAGGCAACGTTCGGTTTTCCTGATCATTATTATCGCATTGGCACTCTTTTCTTTCGTATTGGCCGATGTGATTCGTAACGGAGGAATGGTTTCACAGAAATCTCAAAATACCATCGCCACGATCAATGGGGAAGACATTGAGCGGGAACAGTTTGCCCGTCAGGTAGAAGCGTACCAGAGAAATCTTGGTCCTAATGCTTCGAGCATGCAGGCGGTTAATATGGTATGGGACATGAATGTGCGTCAGGCTGTTTTGGAAGAAGAGTTCGAGGAGGTGGGGATTCGTATTGAAGAAGCTCAGTTAAGAAGAATGCTCCGTGAAGAGCTAGCTAACAATCCTAATTTTACCAACGAAGCAGGTACCTTTGATGAAAACAGGCTAAAGGAATATGTTGCAACTTTAAAAGCAACTTCTCCGGCAGCTTATCAGCAGTGGCTTGATTTTGAAACTTCCATAGCAAAAGCTGCCCGTGAAGATATCTACTTCAGCATGGTTAGAGCTGGAATGGGTGCTACTTTAACTGAAGGAGAACAGGTGTACCGTCGTTCCGGCGATAATGTAGACCTAAGATTTGTACAGATTCCTTATTCTTCAGTACCGGATTCTGAAGTTGAAGTTTCAAAAAGCGAGATAAAATCTTATATGGAGGCTCATCCAAAACGTTTCCAGACCGAGGCGTCAAGAAATATTCGTTATGTAAAATATACAGAAGAGGCTTCTGTAGAAGATGATGCCGAAGTTAAAGAAGAGGTTGCACGTTTACTTGAAGATCGTGAAGAATTTAATTCTGTAACAGAAACAACAGAGACAGTTCCAGGTTTTGGAAGTATAGAAGATGTGGAGAGTTTCGTGAACAACAATTCAGATGTGAAATACATTGGAAGATTCTTGTTCAGAGATGATCTTTCTTCTCAGCATGGAGATGCATTGTTCAATCTTGAAGCCGGAGAGACCTATGGTCCTTATAAAGATGGAAATGCCTGGAAAGTTTCCCGCATGGTGGAAAAAGTTCAGATCCCAGATTCTGCCAAAGCAAGACATATTCTGGTAACCTTTCAGGGTACACCTGTTGGACAGGGAGTGACAAGATCTAAAAACGAAGCGCAGCAACTGGCGGATAGTATTACTTCTGTAGTTCGAAATAACAAGGATGCATTTGCTGAGCTTGCAGCTCAATATTCTGCAGATGCTTCAAACAAAGAAGAAGCCGGAGATCTTGGATGGTTTAGGCCAAATACGATGGTGCCTGCATTCAATGATTATGTATTCATGAATGACGCCGGAGATATAGGAGTGGTGGAAACTGAGTTTGGTTTTCACGTGATCCATATTGAAGAACAAACCGAAGAGATGGATGCTGTTAAACTGGCTACTATCAGCAGACAAATAGAACCTTCAGAAAAATCATTAAATGATCTATTTGCTGAAGTAACTAAATTCGAAATTGCGGCAGGAGAAGGCGATTTTGAAGAAGTAGCTAAAGAAAATAATAAGGAAGTACGTCCAGTTCAGGAAATAAATCCACTTGATGAAAGTATTCCCGGAATTGGTCAGCAAAGAAGAGTTATTCAGTGGGCTTTTGAAGATGATGCCGAAGTTGGTGATATTAGAAGGTTTGATGTTAGTGATGGCTATGTAGTAGCTCAACTTACTGCAAAAAATAAGAAAGGACTTAAGAGTGTGGAATCTGCTTCTTCAACGGTGCTTCCTATATTACAGAAACAAAAGAAAGCGGAAATAATTAAAAACAGAATTTCTGCAGAATCTTTGGATGCAATCGCACAAAGTGAGGGAGTAGAGGTAAATTCAGCTAACTCGGTAAATCTTGAAAACCCAACCCTTCCTGGTGGAGGTAGTGAGCCTAAAATTGTTGGTGCAGCTTTCGCTCTAGATCAGGGAGAAGTTAGCAAACCTTTAGAAGGAAACAGGGGTGTTTACGTGATAGAAGTGGTTCAAAAGAATCGCGCTGCAGATATGGACTCTTACAGGTCTTATGCATCTCGTGAAACTACAGCAAGAAGAGCCAATGTGAACGAGGGGGTAATAACTGCCCTTGAAGAATCTGCAGAGATAGAAGATAAAAGAGCGAATTTCTATTAGAAAATAGCCCTTTCAGGTGATAAAAAAAGCCCTTTTGCATTTGCAGAAGGGTTTTTTTATGGGCTGATTTTTTGATTCAGGAAAGTTGGAAAAGGTGCTTTTAGAAGAAATAGTGTGAGCTTCTACAATACCATTTCGGGATAGGAGACTATTGTTTCATAGCCTTTACTCCGGAAATACTCTTTTTCTTTCTCTCCACCGGTAGCGAGAATAAAATCTCCTCCCCAGCCGCCAAGGCTTTTAATTGCCCGGGGGTAATCCTGAAATAGCTGCCTTTTTATTTTCGGAGTCTGAATGATCTGGGAAATTACCGTTTCATGAATTTCCAGAAAAAGTTCAAATTCTGGTAGATTTTCCGAGGCAATGATCTGGTGGGTAAGCGAGGTGATCTTTTCTACCGCCTCTTCCAGTTTTTCTTTCGGCTGATTCCTGTAATGAGCAATGGATTCCCGGCTGCTTTGTTTCCGGTTTAGATGCACGAAAAAAAGTTCATTTTTAAAAGCAGGATCAAATCCTGCTGCCAGCACCTGCCTTTTGTTATTGTTCAGCGTATAAGTAATCGCATGCTCGTTTTGGGCACTTGCGATATCGTAACCACTGCCGCCAAATGTTTTTTCAAGCAACTGGTAAGGATCAATGTCAAACCATTGAGAAATGTTGTTAATAAGCGTAGATGAGGATCCAAGTCCCCAGTTTTGGGGAAAGTCCAGCCTGCTGCTTATTTTATAACCCCGGCTTTCTGAAAGTATTTCAGGATTCAGTTTATGTGCTTCAGTAAGAATATTTTGAAGTTTATCAGAGATGGGTTCAGGGTTTTTACCGGAATTTGATGTTGCTTTAATTTGTCCTTTTTCGAACCTGAAATCACCTTCAAACCAGGTATTTCCTTTAAAATCTATACTTTTCCAGTTAAGAACAGGTTCTGTAATTTTTTCTACCCTGAGGCTTTGACCAAACGATGTTGGGATCGCTAAAGCAGTTGCACCATCGAGCACTACATATTCTCCCGATAGTAGTAATTTCCCGTTGCTATAGAATTCCTTCATTTGCTTCTGAAATTTTGCAGGGCTTCTTCTACTGCCCGGTGTGTTACAGTATTGGTTTTAAAATGATTGACCAAAGATGCTTTTTCTTCCCCGGAAGCATTCATCTGATTCAGGATATTCATTAAATGCATTTTCATGTGTCCCTGCTGAATTCCGGTGGTGATGAGGGATTTTACAGCAGCGTAATTTTGTGCAAGTCCGGCGACGGCCACTATCTTCATCAGATCTTCGGCAGTAGGTTTCTGAAGGATTTCCAGAGCAACCTTAGAAAGGGGATGTAAACTTGTTAACCCTCCCACCGTTCCCAGTGCCAACGGAATTTCCATCCAAAATTGAAATATTCCGTTTTCCACCTTTGCATGAGTGAGGCTGGTGTATTCTCCGTTTCTGGAGGCATAAGCGTGAACTCCTGCTTCAATGGCTCTAAAATCATTTCCGGTGGCTAGTACAACAGCGTCAATTCCGTTCATAATTCCCTTATTATGGGTGACGGCACGATATTTTTCTACTTCAGCAATTTTGATGGCCCGAATGAATTTTTCAGCAAATGCCTCACCGTCCATCTCTTTATCTCCCAAGTTTTCTACAGGGCATGAAACTTCTGCTCTAACCACACATTCCGGTACATAATTGGAAAGTATGCTCATTACAATCTCTACTTCCTTTTCTTCCGAAGTAAAACCTAAAAATTCCTGAGCTTCGTTTTTAAAGGTTTCAGCAAATTTCTCAAGGCAGGAATTGATGAAATTGGCACCCATGGAATCTTTGGTTTCAAAAGTGCAATGTAATTGAAAGTAGTTCTCCAGTGCACTGGATTTGTCGATCAATTCGATGTCCAGCACGCCACCACCGCGTTTTTCCATGTTTCTGGTAAGGTTGGCTACAGATTCCAGCAACTTTGGTTTAACAGCGCTGAAAAAGCTTTGAAGCTTCTCGAAACTTCCTGCAAACATAAAATGTACCTGACCAATTTTTTTGGTATTGATCACCTTAGCTTTGAATCCGCCGTTGTCCCCCCAGAATTTTGCTGCCTTGCTGGCTGCAGCAATTACAGAACTTTCTTCTATGGCCATCGGAATGGCGTAGCGGTACCCATTTATTACAAAATTTGGAGCAATCCCGAAGGGTAAATAATAATTTGAAATGGTATTTTCTGTAAACTCTTCGTGCAACTGCTGAAGTTGATTATCCGGGTTCCAGTATTGTTCTAAAATAGAAGTAGCTGAGGGGGAATCTTTAAGGTAGGTTTCCGCCAGCCACGTAATTTTTTCTCTTTTGTATAGCCTGGAAAATCCTGAAATAGGTTTGATCATTGTATATTTTTTGAAGGTTCAAAGATACAATTATGCCTGTTTATTGCGGTAAGTTTTGGAAAGCTTGTAATTTAGGATGTACAGGAGGGAAATTCGGGATTAAAATTTTAACATCTCGTTGTGATTTAACACCATAGTTGCCCTGTTTTAGGCGAATTTTTAGTAAACTTGGCAATCAAAATTTATTCGACGGAAACAATGAAGAAAGCATACAGGCTTTTTGCCTTTTTACTTACCCTAAGTACAGTTATTACTGCACAACAAAAAGAAATCACATTAGAAGAAATCTGGGATGGCACCTTTAGGCAGGAGCGTCTTCAATCCCTTCAATCCCTTAACAACGGAACTGAATATGTCGTTCTGAACCGTGACCGGGAGTCAGGGAATTCAACCATAGATGTTTACTCCTACAAAACGGGGGAGAAAACAAATACATTGGTGAATAGCGCTAATTTGCAGGAAGTGGAAAACTTCAGCGGATTTGAATTCAGTGAGAATGAAAACAAGATCATCCTGGCGACAAATTTGGAATCTATTTTCCGTCGTTCCACCCGCGGAATTTATTATGTTTATGATGTGCAGTCAAAATCTGTTCAGAAAATAAGCGAAGATCAGATTCAGGAGCCCACCCTGTCTCCCGGAAATGACAAAGTAGCTTACGTTTTTGAAAATAATATTTATATCAAAGATCTTACCTCTGGAAATGTGACGCAGGTGACCAGTGATGGTAAGAAAAATGAGATCATCAATGGTGTTACAGACTGGGTGTATGAGGAGGAATTCTCTATCGTACGCGCCTTTGACTGGAATAAGACAGGGAATAAGATAGCATTTTTAAAGTTTGATGAATCTGAAGTACCGGAATTTTCCATGGATATCTACGGTCAGGATCTTTATCAAACACAAAACAGGTTTAAATATCCAAAGGCTGGCGAAGCAAATTCAGATGTTTCCCTGCATCTGTACGACGTAGCTTCAGGAGAAACAAATGATGTTCAGCTTGCAGAATATGAATATATTCCGAGGCTGCAGTGGACAAATGAATCCGATGTGCTTAGTGTTCAGACTTTGAACAGACACCAAAACAACCTAAACCTTATTTTTATAAATGCCACCAACCGGGAGGCAAATGTTATCCTGAATGAAGTGGATGAGGCTTATGTGGACGTGACCGATAACCTGACTTTCCTGGATGATAACAGCTTTATCTGGACCAGTGAGCAGGACGGTTGGAACCATATTTATCACTACAATAGATCGGGAAAACTTAAAAACCAGATTACTGAGGGTCAATGGGAAGTAACGAATTACTACGGCTACGATCCTGGCTCCAAAAGGATTTTTTATCAAAGTACAGAAAACGGAAGCATTAACAGGGATGTTTATTCCATTCGTCCAAATGGGAGAAGTAAGCAGCGCCTTACCGAAGGAACCGGAAACAACAGTGCCGATTTTAGTGCCGATTTCACTTATTTCATCAATGCATTTACCAATGCGACTACTCCAACGCAATACACGCTGCACCTGGCGAAAAACGGAAAACTGGTTAGGGAAATAGAAGATAATGCTGCTTTGGCACAACAGGTAGAGGAGTATGGTTTCTCTCCAAAAGAATTTTCTACTATCAATGTTAATGGGAATGACCTGAATATGTGGATGGTCCGGCCATCAGATTTTGATGAGACAAAAGAATATCCATTGTTTATGTTTCAGTATTCCGGTCCAGGATCTCAATCTGTTGCCAATACTTTTTACAATACCAATGATTACTGGTTTCAATTACTTGCGAATGAAGGCTACATTGTCGTTGCTGTAGACCCCAGAGGAACAGGTTTAAAAGGAGCCGATTTTAAAAAAGTAACCCAAAAAGAATTAGGAAAATACGAAGTAGAAGATATAATTCAGTCGGCGAAACAATTAGGAGAACGATCTTACATTGATGCAGACAGAATAGGAATCTGGGGGTGGAGTTACGGAGGCTTTATGTCTTCCAATGCTATTCTAAAAGGTAATGACACTTTTAAAATGGCCATTGCGGTTGCTCCCGTTACCAGCTGGAGATTTTATGATTCTATTTATACCGAAAGATATATGACCACTCCACAGGAGAATCCTTCGGGTTATGATGAGAATTCGCCCATTAATCATGTGGAGAAACTAAAAGGCGCTTACTTGCTGGTTCATGGAACCGGAGATGATAATGTACACGTGCAGAATTCCATGAGGATGATTGAAGCACTGGTACAGGCGAACAAACAATTTGACTGGGCTATTTATCCAGACAAAAACCATGGGATCTACGGCGGAAATACCCGTTTACATCTTTATACCTTAATGACCAATTTCATCAAAGAAAACCTATAAAAATTTAAAAAGAATATAAATGGCAAATACAGCACCAGCACCAGATCAAAAGGAGCTTTTTGGGCATCCGGTAGGTTTATACATTTTATTTTTCACAGAAATGTGGGAGCGATTTTCCTACTATGGAATGCGAGCAATCCTGGTTTTATACCTGGTTAGCGCAACAACCGATGGAAATGCCGGACTTGGCTGGACGCAGGCAGAGGCCCTTGCACTTTATGGATGGTATACCATGCTTGTGTATGTGGTATCTATTCCCGGTGGAATTCTCGCAGATAAAGTCTTTGGCCAGAAAAAAGCAGTCTTAATAGGCGGAATTATACTCGTTCTTGGCCACGGAATTTTAGCGGTGGAGGAAATGTGGGCATTTTATTCGGGGCTCGGATTAATCATTGCCGGGGTAGGATTGTTAAAACCAAATATTTCCACCATGGTAGGTGGTCTTTACAAAGAAGGTGACATTAGAAGAGATAAAGGATTCACGATATTTTATATTGGAATCAACCTTGGAGCTTTTCTTTCCAGTTTAATAGTAGGAACGCTGGGTGAAGTATATGGATGGCATTATGGCTTTGGTTTGGCCGGTATTGCTATGGCACTTGGTCTGCTCGTATATATGTGGGGACAAAAGTACCTGACCAATGTAGGAAACCTGCTTTCTAAAGTAGAAAGGGATGAAGGAGCTTCTTTAGGAAGTTTATTTGCAGATCTTTTCAAATCGCCAGTACAATTAGCTGTTACCCTGGCTTTATTTGCAGGTTCTATTGTGGCTATGTTTACTATGGGGATTGCTTACGGTTTATTATTCATATTCCTGACACTTGTAGTAGCGATGATGATGATGGTGTATAAGGATCTTACAAGTCAGATTATGAAAGACAGATACGTTGTAATGCTGCTTTCATTTTTACTGGTAATAGTATTCTGGGGCGCTTTTGAACAGGCCGGAGGTCTTATGAACATCTATGCACTTGATAAAACGAACAGAAGCATTCCTTTTAACCTTCCGTTTGGGATTGGGAATGAAGTGCCTGCATCCTGGTTTCAATCTTTAAACGCGTTGTTTATTATTCTTTTCGGGGTGATCGTGGCAAACTTCTGGGCCAGGAGAAAACTTAAAGGTAAAGAAGCATCTTCTATCTTTAAAATGGCAACAGGTGTGATCATTATGGGACTTGGATTCGTGTTTATGGTATTTGCCGCGCTTGAATTTGAAGCTCAGGGAGCTTCTGCAATGTACTGGCTGGTATTGGCATACCTGCTTCATACTATTGGGGAATTATGTTCTTCACCGGTAGCATTGTCTTTTATTACGAAACTGGCTCCGGTAAAATATGCTTCCTTGATGATGGGAGTATATTTTGCAGCGACAGGACTTGGTAATAAGGTAGCCGGGGAACTGGGAGCTTTTGCTTCCGAAGCGGGAGACATCGCTATTTTTCTCGGAATTACGATCTTCACTGTGACCTTTGCAGCAATTGTATTATTTATGCTGAAACCTCTTAAGAGACTTACTCACGGGGCCGAAGATAACGAAAGAGAGTTGCCGCAACAGGAGAATTTTGAGCTTGGAGATGAAGAGGTAATAGAAAAAGAAGAAACGCGAAGAAGAAAATAATGGCTACGGCAGTATCACCGGCAGAAAATGACTTTTTTAAGTCGAATGTTTTAGGACATCCCGCAGGTCTTTTTGTACTGTTTTTTACCGAAATGTGGGAACGCTTTTCCTTCTATGGAATGCGCGTGCTTTTGGTTAATTTCCTGACCATGGCCATTGTGGGGGTTGATAATCCCGGCTGGGGATGGTCCATGGAGAACGCTGGAGCATTATTTGGTACGTATGCTGGACTCTTATATCTTACCCCTATCGCAGGTGGACTTATTGCTGATAAATGGATAGGCTATAGGTGGGCAGTAGTTATTGGAGCCGCAATCATGACCCTGGGACATGCTTCCATGGCTCTGGAAACAGAATTTTCCCTTTATTTCGGACTTGCTTTGCTGGTGATTGGGACAGGATTTTTTAAGCCAAATATCACATCTATCATTTCAGAAATGTATGAAGGCAAACCCGATAAAAAAGATGGTGCATATACCATTTTTTATATGGGGGTAAACGCAGGTGCTTTCTTCGGAATGATGCTGTGCGGTTATCTTGCCGAAAGAGTAGGATGGAGCTGGGGATTTGGTCTGGCTGGTATCTTCATGCTTTTTGGTACGCTACAGTTCTGGCTGGCGAAACCCTTGTTTGGAAAAATAGGAGGAGTACCAGATAAAGAAAAAGAGAGAAAAGAAATTCAGCTTGAGGAAAGTAAAGGTATTCCTTCCCACAAGCCGAATCATTTTACATTGCTGGATAAAATATTGGTAGTAGCTACCTCTGTAATTGGATTTATTTATTTAATCAATGATCCGATCAGTCGAATAGCAGATTTAAATTTATTGCCGGTTGTCATGCCATTTGACTTCCAGGGAGAACCATTTTCGGGGCCTCTGGGGATAGCTATTGTAGGACTTGTGTTATTCCTTTTTCTGGTAATTTCCAGAATTTCCAGGTATCCTGCTGTTGTTAGGGACAGGCTCATTGCAGTAGTAATTTTCGCATTTTTTACAGTTTTCTTCTGGATGGCTTTTGAACAGGGAGCTTCCTCATTAATTGTATTTGCGAGAGATTCTGTAGACAGGGAACTTCTGGGGACGTCGGCGATGGTTTTTAATGTGGTGAATGCATTGTTAACCGTAGTGCCTTTGATGGTGATCACGTGGGTTTTATTCCTGCTATGGAAACAAACTTATAGGAGGGTGTTGGGATCAAATATTGTCCTTGCGATCTGTTTTGCTTCTATCTGGGGCATAGTCATTTGGATGCTGGTAAGAGAATTTTCTTCTGAAGCTACAGAGATAACCGTATCATGGTTTAGTATTTTAAACTCCTTCTTTATCATTGTATTTGCATCTTTCTTCTCAAAATGGTGGGAAAGTAAATACAATCCGTCGGCTGCTATGAAATACAGCATCGGATTGATACTTTTAGGTTTTGGTTTTGGATTACTGGCATTTGGATCTAATGATCTTGCAGAAGGAGCGAAAGTAAGCATGATCTGGCTTATACTGGCGTATTTATTTCATACCCTTGGGGAGCTTTGTTTGTCTCCGTTGGGTCTTTCTTATGTTAGTAAATTGGTTCCGGCCAGGATGATCGCGTTTATGTTTGGGATGTGGTATCTGGCTATTGCAATAGGAAATAAACTTGCCGGTTCCTTTGGAGGAATGATTAATGAAGTAACCGAAAAATATGATCTTTCCACTTTCTTTTTAATCTTTACTTTTATTCCTGTGGGAGCCGGAATTCTGGTAGCATTTCTTAATCCATTGCTGAAAAAGTTAATGCACGGCATAAAATAACCTTTTTTTATAGGAAAAATATTTTGGAGGATTTTTCGTTATACATGAAATCCCTGGTTAAAGTTTGGAATCATATTTGAATATAGAGAGAAAACGAAGTTATGCATAAGACCCTGATCTTTTTAACCTTCTTATTTTTTACCGGATTAAATCATGCACAGAAAATCGAATGGATGAGCATGAACGAAGCCCTGGAAGCTCAGAAGAAGGAACCTAAGAAAATTTTTATGGATGCCTATACCACCTGGTGCGGGCCTTGTAAAATGCTTGATAAAAACACATTTTCAAATAAAGATGTGGCTCAATATATCAATGAGAATTATTACCCTGTAAAGTTTAATGCAGAGGGTGATGCTGTGATAGAATATAAGGAGCACACTTTTGAAAATCCTAATTTTGATCCCAATAAAAAGGGAAGGAACAGTCAGCATACTTTTGCGACTGCTATGAAAATTTCCGGATATCCTTCGCTGGCTTTTTTTGACGAAAAAGGGGAGTTACTCAATATGATGCCGGGTTACCGTACTCCAAATCAGTTGGAAGTATTTTTGAAATTGTTTGCTAAGGATGATTACAAGGAAATTACTTCAAATGAAGCCTGGAAAGAATATCAGAAAGAATTCAAAGCTACTTTTAAAAAGTAAATTCCACTTTATGACATAAGCACCGCTGGTGGCGGGGGCATGAAAAGGAATGTTTTCCTTTCGACAGGTTTCTTCCCAGCGTTGTAGGTAGAATCTATAGTTACTGCCATGTGCAATAATGCCTTTAGGCTAAAGGTTTTTAAAATAGCTTTTTGTATTAATTTTCGCAGAGTTGGTGGGGAGCACATAATCTGGCTGCAGATCTTCAACGGAATAAATGGCTGCGGTATCATTAATCAGCATCATGTTTTCTTCTATTGCATAAATATTTGTTTTTCGGTGTCTGAATTTAAAAAAATTGGTTGCAGCAGGACGAACGAGAACACGGCCAGGTAACTCAATTGAAAGCCTACTTCAAAAATGAACTGTGGCCTTACCAGGAGCAGTGCCACCATGGAACATTAAAAGCATATTTTTCACGCTGGTGCGGCGCTTTATCTGCAGTCCTATGGCTACAAAAGAAGACATGTCAACTGCCTATCAGCAAAGAAGGAAAAAGCCCTGCAAGGAGCACAAAAAGCTATAAGAGTGTGATGAGATTTAAAGTTTTGACAGCTCTGCCGTTCTTTCTTCTTTCCAGCGGAGAAAATAAGCGGTTTAGAAGCCATAGGATTAAAAACCGGGCTTTGGTTCTTCGGAAATGAAACCATCATTAACGGCGTGATCTAAATATGAGGTTCCGAAGAAAGAATGTCGGAATAATGTGGGAGATGTAGCTGAGTGGATAATATTCCGGTAAGGAAGAATAGGAGCAGCGTAGTTACTCTGAAGAAAACATCCTGCAAAAAGAGCTTTTTGCTCTCCAAAAAGCTCCTGAGAAATAACCCAAAACCTATTAAAAAGATGCTAAAAAGTGTGGTAAGCTGAAGATGAATGAAAAACCCCTGCGAGAATTCCTGCAATAAAAAATAAGGCAACTTTTATAATGCAGTATTTATAGAATTCATAGTCCAATGATAACCTAGATAAGGACTTATTCCACCCGGCGCGCCATCACAAAATTTTCTCGCCAGTAATTTTCTTCAAGGGAGGAAATAATCACTCCACGGGAAGTGGTAGAGTGGATGAAGTAAATTTGATTTGGATCCCGATCCACTACCAGCCCCACATGATTAATGACCCTTTTCTTTTTGTCGGTTTCAAAAAAAAGAAGATCTCCTACGTTGACTTCTTTTAAATTCAACCGGTAGCCAAGGTGCGACATATCCCTTGAGGTGCGGGGGAATGGAATATCTTCTGCGGTAAAAGCGGTATAGATCAACCCTGAGCAATCCATACCTTTTTTAGTGGTGCCGCCGTATTTGTATTTTGTTCCCACAAATTCCTTTGCATTCTCACTCACCCTTAGCATTACTGGATTATCTGTACTACTCGTGATCGCTCTTTCTGAAGGGTGCATGCTCTTTTTCGAACTTCCGCAGGAAGCGAGGACCAAGAGTGTAACTAGTATTAAAAATAAATTTTTAAGCCTCATTTTTTGAAGTTGCAGAGATGGTTTCAACAATTAATTTTGCTGTTTTTTCACTGGCACCTGTTCCACCAAGTTTCATTTCCAGTTCGTGGTAATCTAAAAACATCTTTTTTCGATGTTCTTCGGAAAGGATTTTGGTCAGTTCGGTTTTTAAATTTTTCTCGTTGAAATCTGCCTGAATCAATTCCTTTACCACTTCCCGATCCATTATCAGGTTCACCAGCGAAATATAATCAAGATTGATGATACGTTTTGCAATTTCATAGGAAATAAAATTTCCTTTATAACAAACCACTTCAGGAACTTTTAATAAGGCGGTTTCCAGGGTTGCTGTGCCTGAGGTTACCAGAGCTGCTGTTGAAAGACTCAGCACATCATACGTCTTGTTCATCACCAGGTGCACATTTTTCTTCTTAATGAAAGGATGGTAAAATTCCGGCTCTTGACTCGGGGCACCGGCAATGATGAATTGATAATCGCTGAAATTTTCGGTTACACTCAGCATGATTTCCAGCATTTTCGAAATTTCCTGCTTCCGGCTTCCCGGAAGAAGTGCGATCACCGGCCGTTCATCAAGATTATTTTCCTTCCGGAATTTTTCGATGTCTATGGCGGGTCTGTTGGCAATGGCATCAATTAAAGGGTGTCCCACAAAATGCACATCAAACTTGTGTTTTAGCTCATAAAATTCTTTCTCGAAAGGCAGGATCACATACATTTGATCGATATCTCGCTGGATATCTTTGATTCTGCTCTCTTTCCAGGCCCAGATTTGGGGGGAGATATAGAAATGAGTTTTATAACCTTTTTTTCTTGCCCATTTGGCAATCCTCAAATTGAACCCCGGATAATCCACAAACAGGATCACATCGGGATTCCAACTGCTGATGTCTTTTTTGCAAAAGGAAATATTTCCGAGAATGGTGCGCAGGTTTAAAATAACTTCAGCAAAACCCATAAAAGCAAGATCCCTGTAGTGTTTAACCGGAGTTCCACCTTCCTGCGCCATCAGGTCACCACCCCAAAACCGGAATTCTGCTTCTGGATCGACCTTTTTGAGAGCTTTCATTAAATTGGACGCGTGTAGGTCGCCAGATGCTTCGCCTGCAATAATGTAATATTTCATTCTAAAATATTTTGAACACAGCAATGACAAGCGCTGCAAAAATAGATGCCATAAGAACGCCTCTTGCCTTGTATATCCTGTCTTTTTTAATAAATAGGAAAAATGGAACAAAATTAAGGATAGCTCCTGCTGCAATTAAAATTCCGAAAAAATCCCCTTTAATTGCTTCGCGGATAGTTTCTTCAATTCCTAAATCTGAAAAGAGGAGGATATACAACAGGATGCCGATGCTGTTTGCCAGTATACCTATAATAAACCCGATAAAAATCTCTTTTTTAATCATTGAACTTCCAGCTATTTAGGTCGCGCATAAAATGATGCGCCGTAAGATCGAATTGTACCGGCACCACAGAAACATAACCTTGAGAAAGTGCATATTCATCACTGTCTTCACCTTCATCTTCACTTACAAATTTACCGGAGAGCCAGTAATAATCCCTTCCCTGCGGATTGGTGCGTTTATCAAATTCTTCTTCCCAGTGAGCGGTAGCCTGCCGGCATACTTTGATGCCTTTTATTTCAGATTCCTTAAGCTTTGGAAGGTTCACATTTAAAACCACGCCTTTTGGAAGTCCGTGTTTAAGAACGTTTTTGGTGATGATCTTTACAAATTTCTTGGTAGGTTCAAAATCGGCGGTAAGGGAATAATCCAGGAGGGAGAAACCTATCGCGGGGATTCCTTCCACACCTGCTTCCACAGCTGCACTCATCGTTCCCGAATAAATTACGTTAATAGAGGAATTTGAGCCGTGGTTAATTCCGCTAACGCAAAGATCGGGTTTTCGGTGCAGGATTTCCTGTGTTGCAATTTTCACACAATCTGCAGGAGTTCCGGAGCAACTGTATTCCTTATGTTTCGTGTTTTCCTTGACCTTTACAGGGTCGCAAAACAAAGTATTGCTTATAGTAATTGCATGTCCCATTCCACTTTGGGGGCTGTCGGGTGCTACCACAACCACATCTCCCAGCTGTTTCATTACTTCAATTAAAGCTCTTATTCCAGGGGCGGTAATACCATCATCATTCGTTACTAAAATCAGCGGTTTCTTCTTCGGCATAAATTGTTTTTTATAGCTGCTAAATTAAATTAATTTCCTGAGGAAACATTAAATTCGTAGTTTAACAAAAAAATTGTTTCATCCATAGCCTTGGCATAGTTTTTAGTGTATTAAAGGTGAATTTAATTATGAAAATATATAACCTAATGAAGAGGAATTCCAAGATATTAGTGCTGGTACTGCTTTTTGCAGTCGCTTCCTGTAGTTTTACCACGAAAACTTTTAATGATCCCAATAAGGATAAGACCCTTATAGAGCTTATAACTTATGTGCTGCAAAACGGGCATTATGATGCGAAGGAAATTGATGATTCTTTCTCCAAAGAAGTTTACAAGGATTATCTGGAAGCACTGGATCCTCTTAAAAGATATTTTTACGCCAGCGATATCGAGGAATTCGAAAAATTTGAAGATCAGATAGATGATCAAATTCTGAATAAGGATATCTCCTTTTTTGATCTTACTCATGAGCGTTTGCAACAACGTATGGCAGAAACAAAAGAGATCTATGAAGGTATTCTTGAAACTCCTTTTGATTTTACTGAAGATGAAGTGCTTGATACCGACTATGATTCCCGGCCTTACGCTAGTTCTAAGGAAGAGATGAGGGAGCGTTGGAAAAAACAATTAAAATTGTCTGCTCTTGGAACGTTCTATGATAAAAAGGAAGAACAGGAAAGAAGACTTGAAGGTGGCATAGAAGGAGATGAGGCTTCTGAAGAAGATGCTGAATGGAGTCCAAAAACCGATGCTGAACTTGAAGCTGAAGCCAGAGAGCTTACCAGAACTTCCCTAGAAGAATATTATGATTTTAATGAAGATCTTGAGAGAAAAGATTGGTTCTCTGTGTATGTAAATGCCATTGTAGAAGAATTTGATCCTCATACTTTTTATTTTGCTCCGCAGGATAAAGACCGATTTGATATGGCTATGTCCGGTAAACTTGAAGGAATCGGAGCGCGTCTTCAAAAGAAGAATGATAATATAAAAATCGTTGAAATCATTTCAGGAGGCCCTGCATGGAGAGGAGATGAAGTAGAAGTAGGTGATGAGATCCTGAAGGTTAAGCAGCAGGACGAAAGGGAACCGGTTAATGTTGGAGGCATGCGTTTAGACGATGCTGTAAGTCTTATAAAAGGCCCAAAAGGGACAAAAGTGACACTTACCGTTAGAAAGGTGGACGGTACGATAGAAGATATTGATATTATTAGAGATGTAGTAGAGTTGGAGGAAACCTATGCCAAGACCTCTATGGTTGAGAAGGAGGGTAGAAAATACGGAATTATTAATCTTCCGAAGTTCTATTTTGATATGGGAGATTATACAGAAAGAAATGCTGCCAGCGATGTTAAGCAGGAGATCATAAGGTTGAAGGAGCAGGATATGGAAGGTCTTGTTCTTGACCTTCGGAATAATGGAGGAGGTTCGTTGAAAACAGTAGTCGATATCGCAGGATTGTTTATCAAAGAAGGCCCTATTGTTCAGGTGAAATCCAAAATGGAAGGTCAGGAAGTTTTAAAAGACACAGATCCTTCGGTATTATGGGATGGTCCGCTTGTGATCCTGGTAAATGAATTATCAGCATCGGCTTCAGAAATTCTTGCCGCTGCAATGCAGGATTATAAAAGAGCCATTGTAATAGGGAGTAAACAAACGTATGGAAAAGGAACTGTGCAGAACGTGATCGATCTTAACAGATGGATTAGAAACAGTGATTTTGGTGATCTTGGTGCTTTAAAAGTAACCACTCAGAAGTTCTATAGAGTGAACGGCGGTTCTACTCAGCTGGAAGGTGTGAAAAGTGATGTTGTGGTGCCAGACAGGTATAGCTATATAGATATAGGAGAAAAAGATCAGGAAAATCCACTGCCTTGGGACCAAATTGAAGCTGCGAATTACAAGGTTTGGGATGATTATGTTGGATTCGAAGAAACTATTAGGAGCAGTAAACAAAGAATGGCCAACAATGAGCAATTAAGACTGATTGATGAAAATGCGAGATGGATCAGGGATCAAAGAGATGAACAGTCATTTCCGTTAAATTTTGAAGCCTACAGTAAAAAGCTTGAACAGGATGAGGAACAGGCCAAGCGTTTTGACCAGATCTCAGATTATAAGTCTGATCTCACTTACAGATCCCTTCCATATGAAGAGGCCTTGTTTGAGACTGATACTGTTCTTGCAGAGAAGAGAGAAAGATGGCATAAAAGCCTTACGGGAGATGTTTATGTAGAAGAAGCGATTCATGTACTGGCAGATATGAAAATGAATAACATTCAGAATTCAAAAATGGCAAAGATCCGGGATTAATCCTGGGTATAGTTTAATAAAAAGCCCCTCTTGCTTGAATGGCAAGAGGGGTTTTATATTGGTGCTTTAATTTAATTTTTTAAGGAAATCTAATACTATATCATATTAATTTCAGACCTTCATGTTGTGAGGCTGATCCATTTAATAGAAAGTCCGAAAGAGGAGACAACAGAACCATTCCCATGTTAGGAATCAACAGCATAAAATTTCTGAAGTAAATGGATTATTTTAGGTAATTTATCTGAGGGCCTTAAGGAAGGCAGAATATTAATTTGCTTACCAGAAAGACATTCTTTCGCTGTCCAGCTTTATAAAAATGAAAAGAAGAATGGTGAAAGCCCATAAACTGGAACCTCCGTAACTAAAAAAAGGTAACGGAATTCCCACGGTAGGCAGTACTCCTATAACCATCCCAATATTTACAAAAAAGTGTATAAAGAGAATCCCTGCTACACTGTAACCGTAAACGCGGTTGAATTGTGATTTCTGCCTTTCGGCCAAATACAGGATCCGGAGCATCAGGAAGGTAAATAAAATGAGAACTACACTACTGCCTACAAAACCCCATTCTTCGCCAACGGTGCTAAAAATATAATCTGTGTGTTGTTCGGGCACAAAGTTTCCTTTGGTCTGTGTTCCCTCTGTCCAGCCTTTACCAAACCAGCTGCCGCTTCCAATGGCTATTTCACTTTGATTGGTATTGTACCCAATTCCACGGCTGTCAACTTCTTTGCCCAGAACGATGTTAAACCGGTCTCTGTGACGCTGTTCAAAGATATTTTCGAATATGTAATCTACCGAAAAAGATAAGGCGATGGCCGTAATTATTATTCCAATATACGCGATCATGCCGGGTTTCTTCTTCTTCTGAAGAAAATAAGCTAGCAGCGCGAGTACTATTACACCGACAGAGATCCACAGAGGTCCAAATAAGAGGGTTAAGACAAACACTACTATGGAAGAGAGCCCTACCACCAGATAAACTCCCGAAAGGCCTTCCCTGTAAAGCGGAAAAAAGAATGCGGAGTAAACTAGGGCGCTTCCTGCATCGGGTTGCGGTAGAATGATCAGGGCTGGCAAAATAATAATTATAAAGGCTTTGAACTGTCCGTTTAAATTTCGGATATCAGTTTGTATGTCACTCACATATTTTGCCAGGGCCAGAGCGGTAGCCACTTTTGCGAATTCTGCCGGTTGAAGGGTAAAGCCGCCAATTTGGTACCAGGAAGTTGCGCCGTTAATGGTTTTTCCGAAGAAAAAGAGGCCTATGATCGAAATGAGCGAGACCACATAAAAAACACTGGCAAAACGTTCATAAAATTTTGCTTCAATTGATAACAGCAAAATTATAAGGAAAATACTCAGGATGATCCATACTAGCTGTTTTCCGTAAACCTGGCTAGTATCAAAAAAAGAGGTGGAAACATCACTAAGGGATGCAGAGTAAATGTTCACCCAGCCTATGGCAACCAGTAAAAGATATAAGGCAATAGAGATCCAGTCAAAATTGGAAATAGATTTCGACATTTTTACTGGTTGATTTTAAAGGGTTCTCCCGAAAGAGGTTTTGCATATTCATCTTCAAGACTGTGAGTAAGGATCCAGTCTTCCATATCGGTGCGGGTGATCTCTCCTTTAAGATATTTTTCGATCATCAATCCTGCAATTCTACCGGCGTAACGACCACCCCAATATCCGTTTTCTACAAACACGGCCAGTGCAATTTTCGGATTTTCAACAGGTGCAAAAGCCACAAAAATAGAATGATCTGTAAGTTGCATCCGTTTACCGTTGATCCTAGTAAAATTCTCTGCAGTTCCGGTTTTTCCGCCTATTTCAATGTCTGGAATTCTTAAAGCAGATGCAGTACCACTTTTATAAACCTGGTGCATTCCTTCTATTACAGGTCCAAAATGCTCGGGTTCTATGGTGGTATAATTTTTTTCTGTGTATTGTTTTTCTTTAATAGGTTTTCCCTCTACTTCCTTCAAAATATGGGGGGTATAATACCAGCCTTTATTGGCAATGATGGCTGTCATGTTAGCCAGCTGTATTGGGGTAGTAAGGATCTCTCCCTGCCCAATGGCATTTGAGATAGTAGCGGTAGAATACCATTTGTAAGTTGGATAATTATAGATCTTGTTATAATATTCTGCCGTAGGTACTTTTCCGGGGCGGCCGGTGGAAAGATCAGATCCCAGATAGTCTCCAAGTCCGAAACTCTTTAGATGATTTGACCAGGCTTCCATTCCTTCCTGCGGAGTAGGATATTTTTCAATGATCCTTCGGTATACATTGGCAAAATAAGCATTACAGGACTGGGCAATTCCTGGTACCATATCCAACGGACTGGCATGTGCATGGCATCCGAGCCTTCTTCCGCGGCCATAGAAATATCCGTGGTTACAGTGGAAACGATCATCTGTATCCACTACTCCTTCCTGAAGGCCTATAAGCGCGTTAATCGTCTTGAATGGAGATCCCGGAGGATATTCTGCCAGTAATCCCCGATCGTACAATGGCTTTGCTATGGAGTCATAATACAGCTCTGTGTAATTTTTTGAACGTTGCCTGCCCACGAGTCTTGCCGGGTCATAACTGGGAGCTGTGATAAGGGCCAGGATTTCCCCTGTAGCCGGTTCTATAGCCACGATTCCACCGCGTTTATTTTCCATCAAAAGTTCTCCATACTTTTGAAGTTCTGCGTCAATGGTAATGGTAAGATCTTTTCCTTTCTTCGGAAGGGTGTCGAAAATTCCATCTTTGTAAGGACCAATGTCTTTGTTGAACCTGTCTTTCTGAATATATTTTACTCCCTTCACCCCGCGGAGTAATTCTTCATAATATCCTTCGATCCCCTGAAGTCCTATCAAATCCCCTGAAAGATAATAAGGGTCTTCATTTACTTTTCTCTGGTTTACTTCAGAAATGAATCCCAGCACATTTGAGCCGTTTTCTGTATGGTAATCCCTAAGCGAGCGCTTCTGAATATAGAAACCTTCATACTTTCTCATTTTTTCCTGCAAATAGGCATACTCGCTCTTGGTGAGCTGAGGTACAACTACCGATGGTAGTCTTGGGGAAAAGATTTTTGCTTTATCCAGTCGTTTTGCAAGATTTTCGGGAGTAATATTTAAAATAGAGCAGAACTCTGTAGTGTCGAAAGGTTTTACATTTCGCGGGATTACCATGACATCATACGAAGGCTGATTGGAAACCAGTAGCTCCCCGTTCCTGTCATAAATAAATCCCCGCTGCGGATAATCATAAACTACTTTTACCGCATTGTTTTCTGATCGGCCCACGAAGGAGGTGTCCATGATCTGGAGATAGAAAACCCGGGCAATAAAAAGTAACCCGGTGGTGATAATAATAATAAATAATAAAATTTTCCTCATTTCGGTTTTCTACTGAATAATGCCAGGCTTAGAAATATTAGTATTACGGAGAATATGCCCGAATACAAAGTTTTCTTTAATAGCAGCAACAAATGTGCAAAACTGAAGATCTCCAGTGAAAATAATATTAGGTGATGCACAAAAACTATGATAGCAATATAGCTTATCCTTGAACCTAACGGGGTGCTTGAAAACTTTATTGTCTGATAGTCGTAACTCACTCCAAAAGAAAACCTGAGAATTGCGGGTCTAATGTATGCTACCACCAGGCATGCCGCAGCATTTATTCCCCCGCTGTCCTCAAAAAGATCCACACCCAGACCTAATAAAAAACTAAGGAACAGGAGTAAGGTCTGGCTGGCATTGAATGGAAACAATAGGATAAATAATAAGTACAGGTAGGGATTAACATATCCCAGGAAGTTTATGTTATTTAGTAGTAATACCTGGAGCAGGATCAGGAATATGAATCGCAGTGTATTTGAAATGACTACATTATTCATCGTTCGTGGTATTTTCCAGTTCTCTGATCTCTTCTTTCTTGTTGTGGTTAATTACATATACATAACCAATGTTGGTCATGTCATTAAACAATCTAACATTGATATTATAATAACTCTGGTTGGGGTTAAGCGAAAATTCCTCAATGGTTCCAATAGGAATTCCTTTGGGAAAAATTAAAGATCGTCCTCCCGTCATAATGGTATCTCCTTCTGCTACGCGAGCCTGACTGGGTACATCGGTTAGCTGCGCAATGTTGGGATCTTCTCCATTCCAGACCAAAGATCCGAAATGGTTTGATTTCTTCAGCTGGGCATTGATTCGGGAATTTGAATTAAGAATGGAGATCACAGTAGCATAATTTCTGGAAACATTTTCCACGATACCTACGATTCCCTGACTGGTCACTACTCCCATATCCTTTGATATGCCTGCTTTCCTTCCTTTGTCCAGAGTAAGGTAGTTGTCTATTCTTGCGTAATTGTTATTAATGACTGCCGCTGTTCTATAGGTGTAGGTTTCATTATACAACGAATCCGAAATCTTCAATATATCCATTGTGTTGAGCGTATCATCCAGATTTGCCATTTTGGCCCGTAACTGTTTGTTCTCTTCCAGTAGTCTTTGATTATATTCTTCCAGATGAAAATAGGAATTGATATCACTCGTCCAGCTGTAAATTCCTCCTGTTAAGAAGTTAGCAGAACTTATGAATTTGGATTTCTGGTAGGAGTGGGATTGTATGGTTAAAAATATGGAAAACACGAGCAGCAATAAGAAAATGATCGTATTCTTATTACGGATAAGAAAATTAAAAATTTGCTGCATAAAATTCCTCCTACTTTATCAGGATGCCTTTGTAACGATTTAAAGTCTTCAGGCAAATTCCTGTTCCACGTACTACAGCCCTTAACGGGTCTTCTGCGATATAAACGGGAAGATCTGTTTTTTGTGATAAACGTTTGTCCAGCCCACGAAGCATAGATCCACCACCCGCAAGGTAAATTCCGGTATTGTAGATATCTGCTGCCAGTTCCGGCGGGGTTTGAGACAGGGTTTCCATCACCGCGTCTTCAATTCGTAAAATAGATTTGTCCAGAGCCTTGGCTATTTCCCGGTAGGAAATATTTACCTGCTTTGGTTTTCCTGTCAAAAGATCCCGACCCTGAACGCTCATTTCGTCTGGCGGAACTTCCAGGTCTTCGGTTGCAGCACCAATCTGGATCTTAATTTTTTCCGCAGTACGCTCCCCTACGTAAAGGTTGTGCTGCGTACGCATATAATATACAATATCGTTGGTGAAAACATCACCGGCAATTTTGATCGATTTGTCACACACAATACCCCCAAGGGCGATCACGGCAATTTCGGTAGTACCACCACCTATATCCACGATCATGTTTCCTTTAGGCTGCATGATATCAACTCCAATTCCAATAGCCGCAGCCATAGGTTCGTGGATAAGATATACTTCTTTACCATTTACGCGTTCTGCACTTTCCTTTACCGCACGCATCTCCACTTCTGTAATTCCAGAAGGGATACAAATCACCATCCGAAGCGCAGGAGTGAACATTTTCTTTTTAAGTGCAGGGATCTCTTTAATGAACATCGTGAGCATCTTCTCACTGGCATCAAAATCGGCTATAACTCCGTCTTTTAAGGGACGTATGGTTTTAATGTTTTCGTGTGTTTTTCCCTGCATCATAGCCGCTTCCTTTCCTACGGCGATAATTTTGCCTGTAGTGCGGTGCCTGGCAACAATAGAAGGGCTGTCAACCACTACTTTGTCATTGTGGATGATAAGGGTGTTTGCAGTACCCAGATCTATAGCTATTTCTTCAGTGAGAAAATCAAAAAATCCCATAGTAAATCAATTGGTGTGAAGTTTGGTAAATGTAGTAAAATTAATGTTTAAAATGTCTTGTTCCCGTCATCACCATTGCAATATTATTTGCATTACAATAGTCAATACTCAACTGGTCTTTTATTGAACCTCCTGGTTGGATAACAGCCGAAATTCCGGCATTTCCGGCAATTTCTACACAGTCTGGGAATGGGAAAAAGGCGTCACTCGCCATTACAGCTCCCGACAGGTCGAAATTAAAAGCCTTTGCTTTCACAATGCTTTGATTTAAAGCATCTACTCTCGAGGTTTGTCCTGTCCCGCTGGCACATAACTGCCTGTTCTTAACCAGTACAATCGTATTCGATTTTGTGTGCTTACAGATTTTGGAAGCAAACAACAGGTCAGATAACTCCTGTGAAGTAGGTTTATTGTTGGTCGCCGTTGTTAAATCTTGCTTAGAATCTGTTTTTAGATCTTTATCCTGAACCAAAACTCCGTTGAGGCAGGTTCTTACCTGTTTCTTCGGAAGTGCTGTTTCTTTCTGAATTAAAATGATTCTGTTTTTCTTTCCTTTTAGGGTTTCCAGTGCTTCATCAGAATAAGCAGGAGCGATCACTACCTCACAGAACAAATCGTGGATCTGTTCAGCAGTAGCTTTATCAATCTCGGTATTGCTTATCAATATTCCGCCGAAAGCAGAAACAGGATCCCCTGCCAAAGCATCGGCATAAGCCTGAGCAAGAGTTTCCCTTTGTGCGAGTCCGCAGGCATTGTTGTGCTTTAAAATGGCAAAAGTAGGAGCCTCTCCTTTGAATTCATCCATCAGGTTAACCGCAGCATCCACATCTAAAAGATTGTTATATGATAATTCTTTTCCATGCAGCTTGTCGAACATCTCGTCGAAATTTCCGAAGAAATATCCTTTTTGATGAGGGTTTTCACCGTAACGCAATTCTTTTCCGGTAGTAATGCTTTCCTTGTAAACTACTTCTTCCTCATTTTTATTGAAGTAATTAAAGATGGCGGTATCGTAATGCGAAGAAACGCCAAACGCTTTTGCTGCAAATCGTTTTCGGTCTTCCAGGCTGGTTGCTCCTTTACCTTCGGAAATAAGCTCCAGGAATTCTGAATAATCTTCTACAGAAGAAACACACAATACATCCTCAAAATTCTTTGCAGCAGCACGGATCAGAGAAATCCCGCCAATATCTATTTTTTCAATAATATCCTGATCTGAAGCACCCGAAGCTACTGTCTTTTCAAAAGGATATAAATCTACGATCACAATATCTATTTGTGGTATTTCATACTCCTGAAGTTCGGCAACATCATTTTCATTGCTCTGCCTGTTCAAAATTCCTCCAAAAACTTTAGGGTGAAGTGTTTTAACCCGCCCGCCAAGAATAGAGGGGTAAGAAGTGATATCTTCAACAGGAATTACAGAAACTCCCTGTTCTTTGATAAATTTTTCGGTTCCACCGGTTGAGTAAATGGTGATTCCCAGTTCATTAAGTTTTTTGACGATTGGGGCTAACCCCTCTTTACTGAAAACGGAAATTAACGCAGATTTTGCCGATTTTAAAGTGCTCATTGTGTTGGTTTTGTTAAGGTTGCAAAAGTAATTATTTCAGTCATAAATATTAAAGCCTGCCGCTTTTATTTAAAAGAAATTTTGTAACGAATGAGACAAGAAAACGTCTTATCCTTAAATGATTGAAAAATATAGCATTGCTTCACTATGTTGATATATTTAAGGGTACTTAAAGAGAGCTTTTTCTTTGCGATTAACGCTCTGGTAAATAATAAATTAAGAACCATTCTTTCTCTGCTTGGGGTAACGATTGGGATTTTTTCCATTATTGCGGTACTGGCTGCGGTAGATTCACTGGAGAGGGAAATTAAAGGCAGCCTTAGCTCTCTTGACAATAGTACCATGATCATAATGAGGTTTTCTTTTGGGCCGACAGAAATCCCTCAATGGAAAAGAGAACAATTTCCCGATGTTTCTTATGAGGAATACGAATATTTAAGCCGCACAATGCCCGATCTTGAAGCAGCTTCTTTTTCCTTAAATGTCCCTTCGGAATCCATTACTTATGAGGGACGATCTGCCAGTAATGTTGGAATTGGTGCAGTAAGTCACGAATATTATAATATTGAGGCCCTGCAACTTGAGGAAGGTAGATTTTATAATGAAGCAGAAGATGTAAGTGGTGCCCCGGTATTAGTGCTGGGGCATGATGTAGCAGAAAATCTCTTTGAGGGCAGCGATCCTTTGGGAAAAAGGGTGCGGCTCTACGGAAGAAAATTCACCGTGATAGGTGTTTTGGAAAAGCAGGGAGGAAGTATGTTTGGAGGAAGTCATGATACCAACGTTTTTTTACCGGTAAATGTGGTTCGCCGGATTTACGGAAGTAACAACAGATCCTCTTTTCCTCAAATAATTATTAAGCCTGAAGATGATGTGGACAACGCAGAATTTATGGCAATTCTTACCCAGCAGTTGCGTAATTTTCGTGGATTGCGACCCGACGACGTGAATAATTTCTTTGTGAATCAGTTACAGGGATTTGCCGATTTTATCGATAATATTACCGGACAAATGAATCTCATCGGACTGGTCATTAGTGGATTCTCCCTGCTCGTGGGTGGCTTCGGAATTGCAAATATCATGTTCGTTAGTGTAAAAGAACGAACGAACCTTATCGGAATTCAAAAATCCCTGGGGGCGAAAAATAAATTTATTCTGTTTCAGTTTTTGTTTGAAGCTATTATTCTTGCCGTCATAGGCGGGCTTATCGGACTTTTTTTGGTGTGGGTGATCGCACAACTGGCATCTCAATTTACGGGGGATTTTGACTTCGTGCTTTCTCCGTGGAATATGTTTATAGGAACAGCCGTTTCGGCAGTGATTGGACTTATATCAGGAATTGTTCCTGCGATTTCGGCATCCAAGCTGGATCCGGTGGAAGCTATCAGGACGGGGATGTAAAAACCCACTGACTCCCCTTTCCTTCGCACTTCTCCCCTTGAATAAAGAGGAGAAGCAAAATTCAGCAGGAAGAGAAGCTAAGTATTTTTAATTACTTTGTATTGCATAATACCTTTTTATGCATATATTCGTGAAAGAAGTTTTTAAAATTCATCAATCAAAAACATCATCATGAAAAAAATTATCTTTTGCAATTTATTTCTAATCGCTTTTAGTTTATCTGCCCAGGATATTGATATGGCTAAAATGGACAGTCTTTTTGCTGTTGTTGAAGAAAACCAGAAAGGAATGGGAAGTGTCACGATTTCGAAGTACGGGGAAATAATTTACCAAAATTCCATCGGGTTCAGCGATCTGGATAACCAGGTTCGAAATACGGAAAATACGAAATTCAGGATAGGTTCTATTTCCAAAACCTTTACGGCAGCTGTAATAATGCAGCTGGTGGAGGAAGGGAAATTACAACTGGATACAAAACTGGCAGAATTCTTTCCTGATATTCCCAATGCTTTCGAAATTACTGTAGAAGACCTACTAAGGCATCAGAGTGGGCTGTTCAACTTCACAAACAAGAAAGAGTATCTTGAATATCTGGAAGAATCAAAGACAAAGGAAGAGTTGTTGGAAATTTTCATAGCAAATGGGACAGTTTCTAAACCAGGAGAGAAAAACGAATATTCCAATACCAATTATGTACTGCTGAGTTTCATTGCAGAAGATGTTGATAGTTCTTCATTGAAAGACATCCTCGAGAAGAGAATAGTAGCACCGTTACAGCTGCAGAACACCTACTTTGGCGGAAAAATAAATACAGCAAATTCGGAAGCTTTTTCATATAGAAAAAAGGGAAAGTGGATTCCGACGAGTGAAACAGATACCAGTATCCCAATGGGTGCGGGAGGAGTGGTTTCGACTCCTTCAGATTTAACGACGTTTTTTACGGCACTATTCAGTGGAGAAGTGGTAAAACCTGAGATGCTGGAGGAAATGAAAGCCATGCCCAACAAATTTGGAATTGGGTTATTCAGTTATCCTTTCGCTGATAAAATATTTTATGGTCATGATGGAGGAATTGACGGGTTCTCATCTATCGCGATATATAATCCTGAAGACGGGCTTTCCGTAGCATATCTTTCGAATGCCGGGGAGTTTTCGATAAATGATATGTTGCGTGGGGTGCTGAGTATATATTATGAGGAAAATTATGATATTCCGGAATTTGCTACTACCATTGATATTCCTGCAGAAGAGCTCGAGAAATTTACCGGGACCTACAGCAGTGAAGGATTTCCACTAAAATTGAGCATTTTTGCTGAAGAGGGTGTATTGATGGGACAGGGATCCGGCCAACCTCCTTTTCCCCTGGAAGCATATGCACAAAATAAATTTCAATATGCTCCTGCCGATTTAAAACTTGAATTTTTTGTCGAAGAGGATAAGGTTATTGTTCTTCAGGCAGGAAATTCCACCGAGTTGACCAGGGAAGTAGAATAGTTGAAAAATACCCACTCAAAAATGCTTTTTTGATTGGGTATTTTTTGCCTCCTTTCAGCTTTTCAAAAATTTCAAACTTTGGAAAAATTTGTTGGAAGGATCTCCGCTACTTTTTCGTTTACAAATTCCAGAAATGCTTCATCCTCTAATGTAAAAGGATCGGGAGTGTGGGAATCGATATCTATTTGACCAATGTTTTCCCCGTCTTTGAAAAGTGGTACTACGATTTCAGCTTTTACATCAATACTACAGGCAATATAGTTGTCCTGTGCCTTAACATCGGGCACTACAAAGTTTTTATTTGAAACAGCAACCTGCCCGCAGATCCCTTTTCCGAAGGGAATAATAGTGTGATCTGTAGGTTCTCCTGCAAAAGAATGCAGCTTTAATTCGTTTTTGTCTCCGTTCTTAAAATAAAATCCTACCCAATTGTAATAAGGGATTTCAGATTTCAAATTTGCACATATCTGGGTCAATTTTTCTTCTACAGAAGCATTTTCCTGGTGCAGGATCTCTTCCACAAGAGGTTTTAAATTTTCAAATGACATAGTTCATATTTTAGTTACAAAAGTATTTAAAAAAAATGCGAAGTTTCGCTTCTAAATTTCAATACTTTTGTCTTAAATCAGTTACCTGCTTTGCTGCAACTTTTCAAAAAATACCGTACAGTCCTTAAATTTCTTGTTACTTTTTTGGGAAGCTATGTCATTTTTTCTGCGCTGTATAACTGGTATTTGCATTCTTTTAGCACTTCAACTTATTACCCAGATTTTTTTACACACCTGGTGGCACTTCAAAGCAGGGCAGTAATTTCTGCTTTTGGATATGAGGTGGTCGTCACTCCTGCGCTCAACTTTCCTTCCATGGATTTGTTCCTGAATGAAAACTTTGTTGCCAGGATCATTGAAGGCTGTAATTCTATAAGTATTATCATTCTTTTCGTTTCTTTTATGCTCGCTTTCTTCGGAAAATTAAAAAGCACACTGTTTTATATTTTGGCAGGTATCGTTATTGTTTATATAATGAACATCGTGCGGATAGTTGTTCTTTCTATTGGAATTTATGAACTGCCCCAGTTTGCGCATTTTCTCCATCAGGTGGTGTTTCCGTTAATTATTTACGGAACCGTGTTTGTTCTATGGATTCTATGGATAAGGATCTACTCAAAACAGATGCGGGAATGAAAAAAATGTGGAAAATACCTGGTTTGGTCGTGCTACTTATACTTCTGGTATTGGTAAGGATGATGGAGGAAACATTTTTTTACGATCCATTCATGTATTTTTTTCAGGGTTGTAGGAGCGAAAATCCCGAAGTTTTCCCGGGGTATTGGTACTTTAATGTCGCTTTGAGGTTTCTCGTAAACACAGTAATTTCCCTTGTCATAATTTATGTGGTTTTTCAGAATATGGCCTCTGTGAAATTTTCGGCACTGTTGTATCTTATTCTGTTTGTCATCCTGTTTCCGTTGTTCATTTACCTGATGGAGCATGTTCAAAAAGACGATTACCTGGCGGTATTTTACGTGCGTAGGTTTCTTGTACAGCCTGTTTTGATCCTGCTGTTACTGCCCGCACTTTATTACCAGCGTTTAAAAGAAAAAAGAGTCCGATCTAAAGGTGATTTTTAAAAAAAAAATGTGCACTTGCTTTCTCAGATTTTCAGGAAAACTGATGGTCAAAAAAATAGTATTTTTTCAAGTCAATAAGTTTTAAATAGTTATGCCTAAGTCTTGTATCTTTTTTTTTGCAGTGAAGCGGGTTTAAATCTTTAGACCTAGATAAGAGAATTTTATGTAAATTTGCAGTTGATGAAAAAAGTTTTTCAGAAATCGGGCTCGCTTATAATGGCATTTTTAGTGCTGTTTTCCACTATGTCTTTTACGGTGGAAAAGCATTTTTGTGGTCAGATTTTGGTGGACCTGGCTATTTTTTCTGAAGCTGAAACCTGTGGAATGGAGATGCATATGGCTTCTTCTGAAGAAAAATCTGAAGATAGCTGTTGCAAGGAGCAAAAGATTTCTGTAGAAGGTCAAAAAGACCTGAAACTATCTTTTGATCAGCTGGATTTCCCGCAGCAGGTTTTTATTTCCTTTTTTGCATATTCTTATATTGATCTTTTTGAAGGATTGCCGGAAATGGTAGTTCCTTTTAAAGATTATTCCCCTCCTTTGCTGGTGCGAGACGTGCAGTTGCTCGACCAGACTTTCCTTATCTGATTTTATAATTAATGTTTACCGGTGGTACTGATGTTTTTCAGGATGCCTGTATAATTCTGTTGTAATGTTGCGCCCTTTTGGCAGCATTCCGGAAATATTAATTGTAAATCATAAGAATGCTTAATAAAATAATCCATTTTTTCCTGTATAACAGACTGGTGACCTTTCTGTTGCTCATCTTCTTCATTGGTTGGGGATTGGTGACCGCACCTTTTAACTGGGATACCGGATTTCTTCCGCAGGATCCAGTTCCTGTTGATGCCATTCCAGATATCGGCGAGAATCAGCAGATCGTTTTTACCGAATGGCCCGGTCGTTCCCCGCAGGATATCGAAGACCAGATCACGTATCCCTTAACTTCGTCCTTACTTGGAATCCCCGGGGTTAAATCCATCCGGAGCACCTCAATGTTCGGGTTCTCCAGTATCAACATCATTTTTGAGGAAGACATTGAATTTTACTGGTCCAGGACAAGAATCCTTGAAAAGATCAATGCCTTACCGGCCGGTATTCTTCCTGAAGGAGTGCAACCAACGCTTGGTCCCGATGCGACTGCACTGGGTCAGGTTTTCTGGTACACACTTGAAGGTCGTGATCCCGAAGGCAACGTTACCGGTGGATGGGACCTGCACGAACTGCGCAGTATTCAGGATTACTATGTGAAACTTGGTTTAAGTGGAGTAGAAGGCGTTTCAGAGGTGGCTTCTGTCGGAGGCTACGTGCAGGAATACCAGATCGATGTCAATCCGGATGCCTTGAAGGCCTTTAACATCGGAATCGATCAGGTGATGGCTGCCGTTAAAAATTCCAACAGGGATATTGGTGCAAAGACCATAGAGATAAACAAAGTAGAATACCTGGTACGGGGGCTTGGATACATTAAATCTATAGAAGATCTTGAAAACACCGTTGTAACGGCCACCGAAAACACCCCGGTCCTCATCCGTGATTTAGGAGTGGTAAGTTTAGGGCCTGCCGAAAGAAGAGGAATTCTTGACAAAGGCGGGGCAGAGGTTGTGGGAGGAGTAGTGGTTGCCAGGTATGGTTCGAATCCGTTGGAGGTGATCAATAATGTAAAAGCCAGGATCGATGAAATTTCTCCCGGACTTCCCTCTAAAACTTTGAGTGACGGCACCGAAAGTAAACTCACCATTGTGCCTTTTTATGATCGTACCCAGCTCATCCAGGAAACGTTGGGAACGCTGGAAAGTGCTCTTTCAGATGAAATTTTGATAAGTATCATCGTAGTGATCATACTGGTACTTAATCTTCGGGCCTCCATTCTTATCTCCAGTTTGCTTCCTATTGCGGTGCTCATCACCTTTATTAGTATGCGCTACTTTGGCGTGGATGCCAATGTGGTGGCCCTTTCAGGAATTGCCATTGCCATTGGGGTGATGGTGGATGTGGGGATCGTTTTTGTCGAAAATACACTCCGGCACCTGGAATTTCCCGAGAACAAGGGGGCAAAAGGTGAGAAGTTGCTCAGTGTGATCCATCGTGCCACTGTGGAGGTTGGTCCGGCGGTTACCACCGCCCTGGCGACGACAGTTGTGAGTTTTCTACCTGTATTCTTCATGGAAAACGCCGAAGGAAAATTGTTCAGGCCACTGGCGTTTACAAAGACCTTTGCCCTGGTGGCTGCCTTTGGGCTGGGAGTAGTGATCCTGCCTATGCTGTCGTATTATTTCTTTAACTTTAGTACCAGGAAGAAAAAAGTCTCTCGAATCTGGAATATCGTTTTGATCATTTCCGGAATTTTGCTGGCATTGGTTTTCAGTTTCTGGCTTCCGCTGGCTTTGTCCTTCATAGGACTCATTAAATTATTCGAACATAAGAATCAGCGTTATCTCGGAAAGTATTCAAAACAAATTACCATTTTCATTGTGGTAGCGGTAACATTGTTCTTTTTGACTCAGCACTGGGTGCCGCTGGGTTACAGGAATACCCTGTTTACGAATTATATTTTTGTCATCGTTCTGGTAGCTATTACTCTTGCTGCCTTGTTAGCGATTGTTAAATATTATGAGACGATTCTTAACTGGTGTCTGGTGAACAAAGGGAAATTTCTATTGTTGCCACTCATCACCATTTTCTTCGGAATAATGATCTGGTTTGGATTTCCGAAGCTCTTCGGATTTGTGGCAGATGGAACTGAAGAAGTCGGCTGGAATATCAGGAAAACTTCCGTTTGGTCGGGAATGGCGCACACCTTTCCGGGAGTTGGAAAAGAGTTTATGCCTTCCCTTAACGAAGGTAGTTTTCTGCTGATGCCTACTTCTATGCCGCACGCCGGAATTGAAGAGAGCAAACGGGTTTTACAGCAGCTGGATATGGCCGTTACAAGTATTCCGGAAGTGGAGATCTCTGTAGGAAAACTGGGAAGGGTGGAAAGTGCCATTGATCCTGCACCCATTTCGATGTATGAAAATGTGATCAATTATAAGTCTGAATATATTCTTTCGGAAGACGGGGATATGCTCAGGTTCAGAACAAATTCTGAAGGAGATTTTATTCTGAAATCGGGAGATACCCTTAATAATGAAGAGGCCCTGCTGCAGGATGTTTCCGAAGAAAACCTGATGCGAGATGAAGATGGAGAATTCTTCAGAAACTGGCGGGAACATATTGAAGATCCCGATGATATCTGGAATGAAATTGTTAGGATGACCCAACTCCCCGGAGTTACTTCTGCGCCAAAACTTCAACCGATTGAAACTCGGCTCGTAATGCTCCAAACCGGAATGCGTGCACCCATGGGAATTAAAGTATATGGGCCCGACCTGGAGACGATTCAGAATTTCGGATTCGAACTGGAGGAGATTCTTAAAGAAGTGCCGAGTGTGAAAGAGGAAGCTGTTTTTGCAGATAGGGTTATTGGAAAACCTTACATGGAACTCAACATCAATCGCAACAGTATTGCCCGTTACGGACTTAGTGTTGAGCAGGTGCAGCAAACTATTGAAACCGCTATTGGCGGCATGGAGATCACCTCTACTGTAGAAGGTAGGGAGCGCTATCCTGTGCGGGTGAGGTATCCAAGGGAGTTACGTAGCAATCCAGAACAAATTGAGAATATACTCGTGCCAACTCCGGCGGGAGCTCAGATTCCGTTGGGGCAGCTGGTGGATGTGGAATATGTGCGGGGGCCGCAAATGATCAAAAGTGAGGATACTTTCCTGGTGAGTTATGTACTGTTCGATAAAAAAGAGGATTTTGCTGAGGTAAATGTGGTGAATGATGCCCAGCAGCTTATCCGGGACAGGATAGCATCGGGAGAATTAACGGTGCCTGCGGGGGTGAGTTATGAATTTTCGGGGAATTATGAAAATCAGGTGCGGGCGGTGAAAAGATTAGCTATTGTAATCCCAATTTCCCTGGTGATCATCTTCTTGTTGCTGTATTTCCAGTTTAAGAACGTAATTGCCTCCACGATTCATTTTTCAGGAGTATTTGTAGCCTTTGCGGGCGGATTTATAATGATCTGGTTATACGGGCAGGAATGGTTTATGGATTTTGCGATTTCGGGAACAAACATGCGGGACCTGTTCCAGATGGGGACGATCAATTTAAGTGTGGCCGTATGGGTAGGATTCATTGCTCTTTTTGGAATAGCGACAGACGATGGGGTGCTTATGGGAACTTATATTCATCAGGTTTTCAAAGAGAGGGATCCGCAAACAGTGCCGGAAGTGAGGGCAGCTGTTCTGGAAGCCGGACAAAAAAGGGTTAGGCCGGCAATGATGACGACGGCGGTGACCATTATTGCACTCTATCCCGTGCTCACCTCTACCGGAAAAGGATCGGATATTATGGTGCCAATGGCAATACCCATTGTGGGAGGAATGGTCATTCAAATCATGACAATTTTTGTGGTGCCTGTATTGCAGGCTTATTGGCGGGAAACGGTGGTAACCAGGAATTCTCAACCTACTGCTCTTCCCGAAGGTAAAGATGAGGTGGAATAGAATTTAAAAGCGAAAGAATGAAACGAAATAAATTAAAAGGATTGCTGAAAGAAACTTTCACATTTCACCTTTGGGGGTTAGGAGGCTTTTTCTTCTTTCTTCCACTTTTGGGGGTTGGAGGAAGCGCTGCTGCACAAAATCTGGAAGATTACCTGATGATCGCTGCAGAAAATAATCCGGGGATCCAGGCTGCTTATGCCGAGTTTGAAGCTGCATTACAACAGGCACCACAGGTGAAGAGTTTGCCAGATCCTACCCTTACCGTCAGCGCCTTTGGGAGAATGGTGGAAACAAGACTGGGGCCGCAGGAAGCGCGGTTTTCTCTCATGCAGATGTTTCCATGGTTTGGGACATTGAGTGCGAAGGAAGATGCGGCAACCTTAATGGCAGAAGCGAGATTTCAGGCGTATCTGGATACCAGGAATGAATTGTTTTACAAGGTGAGTGAACAATTTTTTAAACTGTATGAACTTGAAAAACAACTTCAGTTTCAGAATGATAATGTAATGATCCTTCAGAATTACAAAGATCTGGCTCTCGCCCAGGTGCGATCGGGGAATGGAGCAATGGCCGATGTTCTGCAAACAGATTTAGTGGTGGAGGAGACTTTGACGGCCACCGAAATTCTGGAACTGCAAAAAAGGCCATTACAGACTCAGTTTAACGTGCTGCTGAACCGCGATAAAGAAACGGCCGTTGCAATTCCCGATACGCTGGAGGTTATTCCGGGGTCTTCAGAATTTGAGCCGGTTTCATTTGAAGAACATCCAAGAATCGTGGAGGTTGAAAAAAGGTTGTCGGCAGCCAGGTCTCAGGAAGAGGTTGCCAGAAAAGAAGGAATGCCAAAAGTTGGACTGGGGATCGATTATGTGATCATTGGAGAAAGAATGGATATGGCTGTTGATAATAATGGGCAGGATGCAGTAATGCCGATGCTCTCGGTGTCGCTCCCAATTTTCAGGAAAAAATATAAGGCAGCACAAAAGGAAGCTCAATTTATGCAGGAAAGTTATGCGCACCAAAAAGAAGAGGTGGAAAATGCGCTTTCTTCCGAATACGAATCGGTAATTTTTGAGATCGAAAAAAGTCAGAAAATGCTTAAGCTGAATCGAAGACAAATTGAAAACATGGATAGGATTTTAAACCTTCAGCTTTCTTCTTATAGAGGCGAAGGGTCGGGATTTGAAGAGGTGCTACGAATTCGTCAGGAGTTATTACGGTACCAACTGGAGATAGCAGGTGCAGAGAAGGAGTATTTCACTGCAATTGCCAGAAAAAATTACATCACAGGAAATTCTTTTGAATATGAAAACCAGGAATAAAAATATCATTGTTATAATAGGGAGCATCCTTGTTGGGCTTCTGTTGGGTTGGATTTTCTTTTCCGGCACTTCAGGTCAGGAAGAATCATCGGCACATCAGCATGCCGAATCATCCGAAAATCAGGTATGGACCTGTTCTATGCACCCTCAGATTCGGCAGAATGAGCCGGGGGATTGCCCTATCTGCGGAATGGATCTGATTCCGTTGCAGGATGATGATGCCGGTATTGGTTCTCAGGCGGTTTATATGTCTGAAAATGCCATGAAGCTGGCCAATGTACAGACAATGCAAGTAGGTGCGGAAGCTGCCACGAGGGAAATCAGGCTAAACGGGAGGGTTGCCGTAGATGAACGTAAAGTATATTCACAGACAACCCACATTCCCGGAAGGATCGAACGTTTAATGGTAAATTTTACGGGAGAAGAGGTGAAAAGAGGGCAGGCACTGGCAACGGTTTATTCGCCGGAAATGATCACGGCTCAGGAAGAATTGTTACAGGCGTACGCGATCCGGGAATCGCAACCGGAACTTTTTCAGGCTGCGAAAGAAAAACTGAGAAGCTGGAGAATTGGCGAAAATCAAATCAACCGAATCTTAGAAACTGGCCGGGCCAGTGAGAATTTTACCATCACGGCAGACGTGGGGGGAATTGTAACTGAAAAATTGGTAGATCTTGGAGATTATTTGGAACGAGGAATGCCGTTGTACGAAATAGCAGATCTTTCTACGGTGTGGGTGCTTTTTGACTTATATGAAAGCAATATGGGCTGGATCGAAGAAGGGAGTACGGTGGAGTTTACAGTGGCCTCCATCCCAGGGGAAACCTTTGAAGGGGAAATTGATTTTATAGATCCGCTGGTGAACAGGCAAACCAGAGTGGCAACAGCCAGAGTCGAAGTAGATAATTCAAATGGTAGATTAAAACCAGAAATGTTTGTTTCCGGAGTTATAGACAATCCGGTGGAAGCTACCTCCAGTGAACTCACTGTTCCACGAAGTGCCGTATTATGGACAGGGCAACGCTCTGTGATTTATGTAAAACAAAATTCGGGGGAGAGAACGAGTTTTGAACTTCGGGAGGTGGTTTTAGGTCCGTCCCTGGGAGATTCATACGTTATTACTGAAGGTTTGAGATCTGGAGAGGAAATCGTAGTAAACGGAGCCTTTACCGTAGATGCAGCGGCTCAGCTTGCCGGAAAACCAAGCATGATGAACCCTGAAATTGGAGGTGGAACTATGAACATGCAGGAAGACCTGGAGTCATTTCTTCAGAATAATTCCCTGGATTATAGAGGTGAGGCTTCAGAAGAGTTTAAGGAGAACTTGAGCATCCTCGTGGGTACTTATCTGGAATTGAAGGATGCGTTGGTACAAGGTAGGGAAAAGGAAGCCGTAGCTTTGAGTAAGGAATTATATGCAGGGGTTCAGGATATTGGAGGAGAGCAGCTGAAAGAAGAAGCAAAAGAATTTTGGGAAGAAAAGCAGCGCAACTTGCTAAGGCATTCCACCATAAATATAGAAGAAGGAAATCTTGAGGATATAAGAGAGAACTTTGTCTTTCTTTCAGAAGAAATGGTGAAAATAGTTAGCAGTTTCGGTGTGGGGAATAAAGAGATCTTTGTAGATTATTGTCCCATGGCTAATTCAGATGCAGGTGCCTACTGGTTAAGTGAGGTTCGGGAAATAAGAAATCCGTATTACGGGGAGGCAATGTTGACCTGTGGTGAAATTGTAGCAGAAATAGAGTAAATTAATAAACAACTAAGTTAAATCAATAGTAATTAAATCAAATTTGAAATGAAAAAAGTGAAATTAGTAGCAGTAGCAGTAATGGGAATGTTAACCCTGGTGTCCTGCAAAGAAAATCAAACCGAAGGAACAGATCAGCCACCAATGCAAAATGACACAAGGATGCCTGAAGAAGGGCACGATGACCATATGAGCAACCATGACGGAAATCTTGACGACGGACAGCAGATGGGCAGCCTTGAATTTGAGGATGAAAAAATAGCTTCGGTATATGAACATTATCAGCATATTAAATCGGCATTGGTAAACACAAATTCCGAAGAAGCCCAGAAGGGAGGGGAAATGCTGGTTTCTTCCCTTGAAGAGGCTGAAGCCAATGAGGAGGTGCTGAGTTCTGCACGAACTATCGCCGGAAGCAGTGATATTAACGTGCAGAGAACTGCGTTTTTAGAGCTTTCTTCGGGAGTGGAGCAAATGGTTTCAGGAGCTTTGGCTTCAGGAGAGATCTACAAGCAATACTGCCCAATGGCTTTTGAAGGTAATGGAGGATCGTGGTTGTCTTCTTCCGAAGAAATCAGGAATCCGTATTACGGTGACAAAATGCTGAAGTGCGGAAGTGTAAGGGAAACCATACAATAAAGAAACCGGCTGCCTGGAAAGGCTTTTGACATCATCCCCCAAGGCTCTTGGACAGGTTGATGTTATAACTTTTTAGGCAGCTTCTTTTACTGCCAACCAATAACTATCATATGAAAATGTATAGCAGATTTCTTTTAATGTTAGGAGCATCATTTATCGTAATGTACGTAGTGATGTACTTGAATGTAGCCTCTTTTGATCATGCTTATTTAAACTTGAACCGGTTTTATATGACGGTGCTTATGGTTGCTCCCATGGCGTTGATCATGTTTGGATTTATGAGTAAAATGTATAAAAACACAGCAAAAAATGCAGCTATTGTTATTGTGAGTGTGCTGGCATTTATAGGAGCTTTTGTTTTAGAGCGGAATCAGACAATGATAGAGGATAAGGGGTTTATGCATTCTATGATCCCGCACCATTCTTCCGCTATTCTGGTAAGTGAAGAAGCAGATTTGAGTGATCCTGAAGTACAGAAGTTAGCCGAAGAAATAATTAAATCTCAGAAAGAGGAGATTGCCCAAATGAAAAAGATCCTTGAGAGGATGTAAAAAACCATTAAGAACAAAGTTTAAAACCCTAAGAATGAAAATTCACGTCAAAAACATGGTTTGTGACCGCTGTATAATTGCGGTAACAGAGATCATGGATCGTCTGGGAATATCATATAAAACCATCACACTTGGAGAAGTAGCGCTGGAAAACAGTATGAGCAAAACCGCCCTGGAGGAACTTAAGCTTGAATTTTTAAAAATTGGTTTTGAGGTAATCGATGATAAATATGATAAGCTCATCAATAAGATGAAATCCCTTATCATAAAGGAGGTCTATGAAACTGATATCACTCCAGATAAACGTTTGTCTGAAATTCTTGCCGGGTCTTTAATGTACGATTACTCTTTTTTGAGTTCGTTGTTCAAAAAATCTGAAGGAATGAGTATTGAGAAGTTTCGAAGTGACCTGAAGTTGGAAAGAGCCAAAGAATTACTCGAATACGGGGAGCTCAATATAAATGAAATTGCTGCTGAAATTGGCTATAAAAGCGTGAGCTATTTTTGTTCCAAATTCAAGAAAGAAACCGGCTACACACCCCTTGCCTATCAAAAAAAGCATATTAGATCCCGAGTCGGAATTAACACTCTTTAAATATAATTCCATCATTTTATTCTAAAATAAAGGAATACATTTTACTGATTATTAGGTAATTTCCATTGAAATTAATTAGAAATTAAAAGAAAATGTATTATGAGAAATGAAGGATTAATTAAAGAGTTTTACAATTGTGCGGCAGCTTGCAATATTTGTGCAGATGCCTGTCTGGATGAAAATGATGTTAAGAAAATGGTGCCGTGTATCCGTTTGGATAAAGTATGTGCAGCTACCTGTATTGCTACCGCTCAATCTTTGGCAGTAGATCTACCTAAAGAAGAATTAAAAGGTCTGGTAAAATATTGCAAAGAGATTTGCCAGAAATGTGCAGATGAATGTTCCAGGCATGAGGCGCAGCATTGTAAGGATTGTGCCAGGGCCTGTAAAGAATGTGTAGAGGCTTGCGAAAAATTTTTAACTTAAATATTATTCGAAAATAAATAAATTCAGGAGGCTGTCTATAAGCTTTAAAATTGTCATTCTGATTTTCAGAAACCATAGTGACCTAAAACTACGGGACAGGTTGACGTAAGAGGAGCTTTTTAGACAGCCTTTTTTTAAAAACTTTATCTATGAGTCAATACAAGAAGAGCAGCCTTAGCCTTGGGAATGCTGTAGCCATGGGAACCGGAGTAATGATAGGAGCTGCTATTTTTGCTCTGCTGGGTCAGATAGCAGAACTCTCTGGAGAGTATTTTGCACTCGCAGTAGTTATGGGGGGAATTATTTCGGGCTTTAGTGCTTATTCATATATTAAAATGGCACATGCTTACCCATCGGCAGGAGGAATTGCAATGTTTCTTCAAAAGGCCTATGGAAAAGGAACTATAACTGCCTTTGCAGCTTTGTTAATGGCATTTTCAATGGTTCTGAATGAAAGTCTTGTGGCCCGTACTTTCGGGACCTATACCATGCAGTTGTTTGAGGGTAGCGAAAATAGTTTCTGGGTGCCTGTGTTAGGAGTGGGATTGTTGGTTGGAGCTTTCATTGTTAACATACTGGGGAATGAGGTAATTGGCAAAACAGCTATGACCACGGCAACTATTAAAATTGGCGGTATCCTCATCTTTGCCCTCGGCGCTTTATGGGCAGCCGATTTTACAGTGGGTTCTGCTTTACCTTCCACTGCACCCGAAAATGGTGTGATGGAATATCTTGCTTCCCTTGCACTTGCTATTCTCGCTTATAAAGGGTTTACTACTATTACAAACAGTGGAGGAGAGATTAAAGAACCTCATAAAAACGTGGGACGTGCAATTATATGGTCACTTGTTTTATGTGGGGTAGTCTATTTTATTACTGCCCTTGCGGTGGGAGCAAACCTTGAAATTCCGCAGATCATTGAGGCAAAGGATTACGCTTTGGCAGAAGCAGCGCGTCCGCTGTATGGAAATTATGGTCTATGGTTTACTGTGGGAATCGCTATTGTTGCCACAATAACAGGTGTAATTTTCAGTATTTTTGCTGTGTCAAGAATGACCGCTATGCTGACCAATATGAAGTTGATTCCACATTCTCATTTTGGAATGCCGGGAAACATTCAACAACATATGTTGGTGTATATTACTGTTCTGGCCATAGCGCTTACGGTGCTTTTTGATCTTTCGGGAATTGCTGCTATGGGAGCCATTTTTTATCTTATTATGGACATTATCATCCACGTGGGAGTGCTACGTCATATGAAAGAAAAGGTGAAAGCGAACCCGGTGATCGTGATAACGGCTATTGTGCTGGATGCAATCGTGCTAATAGGGTTTGTTTGGGTAAGGGCGCAAACAAATCTTACGGTAATCATTGTTTCTGCAGCCTTAATAGCAGTAATTTTTTTCGGGGAAAAGTTGTTTCTGAAAAATACCAAACAGGAGGATCAGGATGAAATGCGGGATTCTCAAAAGAGCAATGATGAAAAACATAATTAGTGATGCCGGATTAATGAAATTATACATCAAAAATATGGTTTGTAACCGCTGCATTATGGTGGTGCAATCTGAACTTAAAAAATTCGGGCTTCATCCTGTTTCAGTAGAACTGGGAGAGGTGGAGATCTCAGACGACATGAATGAAGAGGAAAAAGAGGCATTGAACGAAGTCTTGAGCCAACTTGGTTTTCAACTTATCAGCGACAAGAAGAGCCGCTGGATCGAACAGATTAAAAATGCTGTTGTAGAGCTGGTACACCATCAGGAGGAACAGATAAAAACAAATCTTTCGACCTACATTTCAGAAAAATTACACGCTGATTATTCTTATCTAAGCAACCTTTTTTCAGAAGTTCAGGGGGTGACAATAGAGCAATATTATATTGCTCAAAAGATAGAGAGAGTAAAGGAATTGCTGGTTTACGATGAACTTTCTTTAAGCGAAATTGCAGACGAACTTAATTACAGCAGTGTCTCTCACTTGAGTAAGCAGTTCAAAAAAGTCACCGGACTCACACCAACCCATTTCCGGCAGGTAAAGGAAAAAAAGCGGAAGCCCCTTGATGAAGTCTGAATTGTACCAAAAGCTTCCATAATTGTACAATGCTTTATGATCTTCTTTTCTGAAATTTGTATTTAAAGATAATGACAATGAAGCATACTTATATAATTCACGGCATGACCTGCAATGGGTGCCGGTCGCACGTTGAGAAAACATTAGCTGAAGTGGAGGGTGTTTCCAATGTTGAGGTGAACCTTGAAAAAGGAGAGGCTGAGATCCAAATGGAGAAACATATTCCGATAGAAAGATTTCAGGAAGCTTTGGCTGAAGATGGCGGAATTTATTCTATTGAAGCTGCTACGGAGCCGGATAACTTTTCCAAAGCTCCAGAATTTGGAAAAGGTGAAGGAATGAAGCATACCTATGCGGTCCACGGCATGACCTGCAATGGGTGCCGGTCGCACGTTGAGAAAACATTAGCTGAAGTAGAGGGTGTTTCTAAGGTTGAGGTGAACCTTGAAAAAGGGGAGGCTGAGATCCTAATGGAGAAACATATTCCGATAGAAAGATTTCAGGAAGCTTTGGCTATAAATGGCGGAACTTATTCTATTGAAGCTGCTACGGAGCCGGATAACTTTTCCAAAGCTCCAGACTTTGGGAAAGGTGAAGGAATGAAGCATACCTATGCGGTCCACGGCATGACCTGCAATGGGTGCCGGTCGCACGTTGAGAAAACATTAGCTGAAGTAGAGGGTGTTTCTAAGGTTGAGGTGAACCTTGAAAAAGGGGAGGCTGAGATCGAAATGGAGAAACATATTCCGATGGAGACTTTTCAGAAAAAACTGGAAGAGAACGGCGGAACTTATACTATCGGGGTACAGGGGGAAAAAGCAAAACCTGAAAAGAAATCCGCAGCGACCGGCTCGGGAGTTTTTTATTGCCCTATGCACTGCGAAGGCGATAAGACGTATGATAAACCCGGAGATTGCCCTGTTTGCGGAATGGACCTTGTAGAGGCCCCTGCTGCATCAAATACAGAATCTGAATATACCTGCCCCATGCACCCCGAAGTAGTACAGGCTGAACCGGGCGATTGCCCTATCTGTGGGATGGATCTTATTCCAGTTGAAGCCAATGAGGAAGTTGAGGATAAAACCTATATGAAGCTTCTTCGAAAGTTGAAGATTGCCACTGCTTTTACAATTCCCATCTTTTTTATCGCCATGTCCGAAATGCTGGCGAATAATCCGTTGCTGGAGATCATGTCTTGGAAATACTGGAATTGGGTACAACTGGTATTATCTCTTCCGGTGGTGTTTTATGCAACTTGGATGTTTTTTGAACGGGCTTACCGTTCAATTAAAACATGGAACCTGAACATGTTTACCCTTATTGGGATTGGAGCCGGCGTGGCATGGCTTTTCAGTGTGGCGGGATTACTTTTTCCGGATGTATTTCCGGCGCAATTCAAAACCCATGATGGCACTGTTCACGCTTACATTGAGGCTGCAACAGTCATTTTGACGCTGGTATTGCTGGGTCAGGTGCTGGAAGCTCGTGCGCACGGCAGAACAAATACAGCTATCAAGGAACTTCTGAAACTGGCTCCCAACAAAGCTACCAGGATTGTTGATGGAAAAGAGCAGGTCGTAGCCATTAATGATATTAAAAAAGGGGATCTACTGAGGGTGAAACCGGGAGAAAAAGTTCCGGTGGATGGGAGCATCAAAGAAGGTGCGAGTACCATAGACGAGTCGATGATTTCGGGAGAGCCGATTCCGGTGGATAAGTCAGAAGGACATAAAGTAAGTTCAGGAACCATCAACGGAAATAAAACCTTTATCATGACTGCTGAAAAAGTAGGTTCTGAAACCCTGCTTGCACAAATCATAGAAATGGTAAATTCCGCCAGCAGGTCCAGAGCACCTATTCAAAAACTGGCTGACAGGATTGCGGCATATTTTGTTCCGATTGTGGTAGTTATTTCAGTGATCACATTTATTGTCTGGGCTATCTATGGCCCCGAGCCTTCATATGTCTACGCCCTGGTTAATGCCATTGCTGTCCTTATCATTGCGTGTCCCTGTGCCCTGGGACTGGCCACGCCCATGTCTGTAATGGTTGGAGTGGGTAAAGGTGCACAATCAGGTGTGTTGATCAAAAATGCGGAAGCGCTCGAGAAATTCAATAAGATCGATGTGGTGATTATTGATAAAACGGGAACTGTTACAGAAGGAAAACCTTCTGTGGAGAAAATTGTAAGTGGCACTTCGGAATATTCTGAAGAGGAAATCCTTCAGAGAATCGCTTCCTTGAACAGCAGTAGTGAACATCCTTTGGCACAGGCTACTTTACGATTTTCCGAAGAGAAAAAAGTCGAAGTGAAGCCTGTTGGTAATTTCGAATCGGTTACCGGAAAAGGTGTCACCGCACAACTGCAGGGAAAAAAGCTAGCATTGGGGAACGAAAAGCTGATGGAGCAGGTTGGAGCTAAGATTTCAGACGATTTGAAAGAGGAAGTGAGAAAGGAGCAGGAAAAAGGAAAAACTGTTTCATACCTGGCAGAGGGAAGAACAGCCATTGGTTTTGTGGTGATTTCAGATAAGATCAAGGAATCCAGCAAAGAGGCCATTCGTGAACTTCAGGAAAAAGGCCTTAAGGTGATCATGTTAACCGGAGATAACGAAAATACAGCTAAAGCGGTAAGTGATACCCTGAATCTTGATGGGTTTAAAGCACAAATGCTGCCACAGGATAAACAGGAAGAGGTGAAAAGGCTGCAAGCCGAAGGCAGAAAAGTAGCGATGGCGGGTGACGGTATCAATGATGCCCCGGCACTGGCACAGGCAGATATAGGTATTGCCATGGGAACCGGTACAGATGTGGCCATAGAAAGCGCCGGAATTACTTTAGTGAAAGGAGACCTTAAGGGAATTGCAAAAGCGAAACTTTTGAGTTCTGAAGTGATGAAAAATATTAAACAGAATCTTTTCTTTGCACTAGCCTATAATGTTCTGGGAATACCAATCGCAGCAGGGGTCTTATATCCTTTTTTCGGACTTTTGCTTTCCCCAATGATTGCAGCCCTGGCCATGAGTTTTAGCTCGGTTTCGGTGATTGCAAATGCGTTGAGGCTTAGAAATTCAAAGATATAGCATTTGGTAAACCGGTAAACTTCTTGATGAGATGCAAATTGATTAATTTAAAAAAGAGCAGAAAGATCCGTTTTCCTTTGCGGAGCTTTTGAATCCTTCGGAAATTATACCTGGTTCAAGTGAAGGTCTTCAGTTAAATAACATTTCCGGAAAACCACATTACTGGATCATTAATGAGTTGCTAGTAAATGCTGGCATTGGTGAAATAAGCGCAAATTCCAAAAGAAGAGACATTGAAAATAGTAGCTGAAAATGCTGAATGGATTAAAAGTGGAGGACATTTCCCTGATCACGACAGCGCATCACAAATACCGGGGCCAGTTTCTTACGGCTTATGTAATTTTTTTTCCAAATCATGGAAACCTGAAGGCAAATGTTTCGGCAAAAGATGGCACTTTTAAAAGTGTTCGGCACCGGGACTGTCATTGAATTGATTTTTTTATTGATGACCCATACGATGGATGATAAAGGCAGGGGCGATTTCAATATTTTTTTGCTAAAAGCATTCTCCTTGCTGCTAACCGTTCTTAGCGGGTTTGTGCTGTGGTTTTTTTCTTCAGCTACAGTGAGGAAGATCTCGAAGTAAGTAACTTCACCTGTTATATCTCTTGTAAGAAAATAAGATAAAAAAATGAGCCGAAAATTCGAGGGCACTGAAAAACTATCTCTTTTGAGGTAATTTTATGAAAGCGATCAAGCAAAAAAGTATTTTTGACTTGGTCGCTTTTTTTGTGGGTGATTTTTTGAGCT
>NZ_BMXB01000010.1 GCF_014651535.1 Salinimicrobium marinum | reverse complement strand
GAGAAGTTAAGCCCGTTAGCGCAGATGGTACTGCATCCAGTGGGAGAGTATGTCGCCGCCTTTTTTTAGAACCCTTCATCATGTATTTGATGAAGGGTTTTTTTTATGCGCTAAATCTAATCATGAAAATAGATCTCCGGTCCCTCCCTTTGGGTGTGGTGGCCAAGGGCTGGGTCGAAATTTACTTCTGCAACCCACTGTGGTCCTTTCTAGCTTTTACTTAACTACTACAGATTTACGATACTTGATGCCTCCCTCACCTATTGCTTTAATGATGGTATGCACACTTTTGCCTAGTTCGTTTAACTCATATTCTACTGTGATGGGTCCAGTAACACAAACAGTTCGTGTAATAAGGTGGTTCATCTCAGGATCCTTCAGCTCTTTTGACAACATCTTGGGTTAAATTTTTATCCATTTGGCGCTGCAATTCCATAAACTTCATTTTTTCTATAAAGAAAAGTGTGGTTACAATAATGTATTTCTATTTACCTTCCATATCCCCGGCATAACAACGGTAGAACCAGAAATGATCGCAACCGAAGTCTTTATCTTATTATGGATGACAATGGAAAAAGTTGTATCTCTATATAGGATGTTGCTGTAGTAATTGCCGATGACGTGGATACCCCGAGATGTCATCAGACCATATTTACAACAGCTTATTAAGCATAATAAGATTTGGTCTAAAGCTGTGGGTTCTTAATAACGACCTTTCCAGGCGCCTTTTTCTTTTCTGTTATAGGCTGTGCGAATCCGAATCTTTGCCTAATTATGAAAATTACATTTTTATTATCATTATAGTAAGAAACCAATATGAAGCAGTTGTTCTCTTAGGAAGAAAGTTTTGCTTGTTAAAACTATCCTTCAGCAAATGGAAGAGTTAATACGTTCAGGTAGTATCTTTCTTCCGAACAACTGAAACTGAAAAAATCTACTCTATTACATAAGACTGCACATCCCTTTCTGATAACCTGAAATATCCAAATGCGAAATTCTCGGGATTGGTAGTATTGACAATATTACCTCTTACAACAGTGGGCTGTGTTTGAAAAGGACCTCCGCCGCTGCCTGCCTGTGATCTCAGAATGAACAGGTATTCATAGAAGCCTCGAGAAATTCCCTGGAGCTCAAATACTACTTCGTCACCAGATTCCAAATCTTCATCGCTGAAAAAAGCGAAACTTTGATTTCCGTCGATCAGTTCATCATCATAGATCTGTATGGACAGGTCCTCGTGGAAAAAACGGAACAGGTAATAATCTCCCTTTCCTGCAGGATCTGTATAGAAAGCTTTAAGCTCAATCTCATCGCCAGAGAATCCGCCCTCATTGTCCTGCTCAATAAATTCAATTTCTGGAGTGGAAACAATAGATTCGGTCGCGCGATATACTTCATCCTCATAGATCACTTCAAGTTCGTAAACGAGATCAGGTTCAGGAGTGAATCCATCATTTCGGAATAACCCTGGTTCTGTTTCTTCAAAATCATACTCAGTACCGGCTTCATCAAATATTCTTACACTCGCTCCTGCTGCCGGAGGGATATCTTCATCAAAATACGGAGCGGTAGTGGTTAATTTAATGAACAGCGGATTCTGTACCTGGTTAAGGTTCCAAACCAGCGAAGCTTCTATGACCAGTCTTGGCTCTGACTCCTCCAGGTCTAAATCCACTACCTCTTCACAGGATATTGTCAGGGCCATCAGAAGAAAGAGAACTAATTTTTTATATAATTTCATGGTCTAGAATTTAAAATTGTAAGTAACCGAAGGAATAATTCCGAAGAGCGAAAGCCGTACGGCCTCATTCACTCTCGTGTCTTCATTTTGTCTAAAAGTCAAGGAGAGCGCATTCATCCTGTTATACGCATTATAGATTCCAAAATTCCAGGAGGATTCAAAACTTCCGTTTCTTTTCTTTTTTGGAGTATAGGTTGCAGAAAGATCCAAGCGGTGATAAGAAGGAAGCCTGTTGCTGTTTCTTTCGGAATATACAGGAATAGTTAAATGTTCGAAACGATACTGGGCTGTAGGATAGGTGGTAGGAAGTCCCGTCTGAAAAATAAAATTTGAACTAAGCTGCCATTTTTCAGAGAGATCATAAGTGGCAGTGAAAGAAAGATCATGGGTTTTATCATATCCGGTGGCATACCAGTCGCCGTTATTTATTCCGGGTTCAATCTCAGTTCTGCCGGGTGTTCTTTGTTCAGATCTGGAAAGAGTGTAGGCCAGCCATCCCGAAAATCGTCCTTTGTTCTTTCGTAGTAACAACTCCAGTCCGTAAGCACGTGCCTCTCCCGAAAGTAGTACCTGCTCAATAGCGTCATTGGCTATGAGATTTGCCCCGTCAATATAATCTAATCTGTTTTTTAGATCCTTATAGTAAGCTTCAATTTCCACGGAATATAGTTCATCTTTCAGATTTTGAAAATAACCAATGGCAACCTGGTCCAGCAACTGGGGTTCAATATATTTTCCGCTGGGCGCCCATACGTCAAGAGGAGTCGGGGAACTGGTATTGGTGATTAAATGCAGGTATTGTGTCATCCTGTTATAGCTAACTTTGACTGATTGGTCATCATTAAAGCTGTAGGCCATGGCAAGTCGTGGCTCCAGATTGCCAAAAACACGTTCTACCTTGCTTTTAGAAAGTGATTTGGTACTTATGGGATCTACACTTTCATAAATGCCGAAAGTTTCGTTATAACGAACCGCGACATCATTTTCATAAAGATTTAATTCTTCCTGACCCAGCCTGAAAAATGTACTGTATCTTAAACCGTATTCAGCGGAAAAATTTTCGGAAAAAGTATGATTAACTGAAAAATACGCAGCGCTTTCAAAAGCATATTTTTTAATCAGTTCCTCATAGTTGATTCCGGAACTTTCAGAATTAGGTTCAATTTCTCCTGGATTAAATTCATAATAAGTGCTTTGTAAGCCATAATTCAATTCAAGGTTTTCGTTTACGTAGTGGTCAAAATCATATTTTATATTCATGTTTTTGATGCCGCTGTTCCAGTTAAACCCTACAAAGTCGAGTGTTAGTCCATAGTAATAATCACTGTAGATCATGGAAAGATTTGTAAAGATGTTGTCTTTTAAAATATGATTCCATCTTAGATTAAAAACGGTATTTCCATAAATGTTATTGAAACTTTCACTTATGTTGAAGACATCTCTTCCAAAATATCCTGAAAATAACAGCGTGTTATTGTCGTCTAGTTTGTAACTCAGTTTTGTATTGAGATCGTAAAAGTAGGCAGAGTTGTCGTTATCGGTAAGTTTGAGAAATAAATGTGCATAAGAGCTTCTTCCGCCCACAAGGAAAGAACCTTTATCTTTCACAATGGGGCCTTCTGCCAGCAATCGACTGGAGATCAATCCTATTCCTCCTTTAGCTTCAAACTTTTTGCTGTTTCCGTCTTTTTGATAAATATCGAGAACGGACGAAACCCGACCACCGTATTCAGCAGGAATTCCGCCTTTGTATAGTTTCAGGTTTTTAATGGCATCAGGATTAAATACTGAAAAAAGTCCGAAGAGGTGGGAAGAGTTGTAAATAGTAGCCTCATCCAGAAGGATAAGATTCTGATCGGCTGCTCCACCGCGAACGTTAAACCCTGAAGAACCTTCTCCGGCATTTGAAACTCCCGGTAGCAGCAAAAGAGATTTCACGATATCTACTTCTCCAAATAAAACTGGTAATTTCTGAATGGTGCTTATTTCAAGTTTATTGACGCTCATTTCTGGTTTCCTGATATTCAGGCGCTCCACATCTTCAGTAATTATAACTTCCTCAAGACTTTCAGATGCTTCTTCAAGTTCAAAATTTAGAGTTGTGTTTTCTGTTACAGAGATTTCCCTGAAAACAGAGGTATAGCCAAGGTAGGTCACCGTAATAGTATGCGTGCCTTCCGGGATCTTTATGGAGTAAAATCCATATTCATTGCTGGTGGTTCCTGTGCCAAGGTCCGGAAACAAGATATTCACCCCGGTTAAGTTTTCATTATTGGCACTGTCTTTTATGACTCCTTTTAGGTTATATGTATCCTGGGCATGAAGAAATGAAAAGAAGAAAAAGAGTAGAACAGAAAATGATTTTTTCAAGAGAAATTTTTGGGTAAAGATACAATTTCTGCAATTCGAAATCCAGTTAGTGAAACTTTGGTAGGTTAAAAACTAAACAAAGTTATAATTTCCTGACTTGGAACAACACCAGTGATAAGTAAAATAGATGGTAGCCCTAATCAAAAAGAGACTTCATGACTTTGCCAAGACCTTTGAACATAAGAAATATGGCTCCGGCCATGGCTGTAAGTGCCAGGATAAGAATTGGAATGAAAAAGGGATGCTCCTGATTTTTAAAGGTACTGAAGAGAACCACTGGGCCTATGAAAGCCAGGGGTAAAGAGCCTGCCATCATTTTAATTCCATCCATCAAAACTTTCTTATCTGTATGTTTTCTGTCTTGCATAATATTTGGATATAAGCAAATTTATAAAAATTTGCTAGTTAGAACTTTATCTGTCAATGGAAAAAATGAGCAACAGTATATTTTTTTTTCTTATCTTAATCAACACTTTTATAATGGACGGTATTTCAGCTGAAACATCTCCGGGTGTAAAGATTGAGTTTTCTGGATTGGGATTGCTAATATTATCATAATTGTCTTTTTCTTCCCGATTTGTTGTTTAAATTTGGGTCGATAAAGTTAAACAATGAATCAATTCTCAATATCGCAGCTTTCTCAGTTTTCAGGAATCAAAGCACATACTATCCGAATCTGGGAACAGCGGTATAATGCACTTCAGCCGAATAGATCTGAAGGTAATACACGTTATTATGACGCTAAACAGCTTAGAAGGTTATTAAACATTGTTAGTCTTACAGAAGCTGGTTATAAAATATCCCAACTAGGAGCCATGGAGGATGAACAGTTGTTCTCCCTCATAGCAGAACTTGAAGAAAAAGAGCGCGGTAGTGAGCTTGCAGAAGTATATATCTCTCAGCTTATAGCTGCAGCAATGGATTTTAACGAAGTTCATTTCGAGAAAACGTTTTCTCACTGCCTCTTGAAATATGGAATAAGGGATGCCTATTTGCTTGTGATCTATCCTTTGTTGAAGCGTCTGGGCTTTTTTTGGGCAAGTAATACAATTCCCCCGGCAAGGGAGCATTTCATTAGTAATATTATTAGGCAGAAGTTATTTACAGCCATTGATGCACTTCCTCCGGAGGGAAATAAAGGTGAATCCTGGCTGTTGTTTTTACCGGAAAACGAATTTCATGAAATAGGATTGTTGTTTGCAAATTACCTCATAAGATCGTCCGGACGAAAAGTCTTTTATCTGGGAGCCAATTTGCCTGTTACGTCCCTGATCGATGCTGTAAAGGAGGTTTCTCCTTCAAAGCTGCTTATATTTTTAGTGCATTACGATCATCCCGAAATTGCGCAGCAGTATATTAAAGACCTGGAATCTTTACTTCCAAAACAGGAAATATACCTTTCAGGAAATATGAAATTACTTGGACAACTGGATCTTGGCAAAAGGACACATAAAATAGGAGCAGTGGCCGAACTTGAGAAAGAACTGGAATTTATGATAAGTAACGAATCAGTCAATTAAGGATGTCAAAAATAGCAATTATTGGTTCAGGTTTTTCGGGATTAAGTTCGGCAGCTTATCTCGCTGCTTCAGGACATGAGGTTCATGTTTTTGAAAAAAACGATAGTGCAGGCGGAAGAGCTAGAAAATTTACTACGGAAGAAGGCTATGTTTTTGATATGGGACCCAGCTGGTACTGGATGCCCGATGTATTTGAGAACTTCTTTAAAGATTTTGGTTATAAGGTTTCCGATTTTTATGAGCTGAAACTTTTGGATCCGTCGTTCGAGATCATTTTTGATAAAAAAGAAACGCTTCCTATCCCGGATGATTTTAATAAACTCTGCGCACTTTTTGAATCTGTTGAAAAAGGAAGTGCGGCAAAACTGAAGGAGTTTATGCAGGAAGCGCAATTCAAGTATGATAAGGGAATGAAGGAGCTGGTGTATATGCCCGGACTTTCTCTTTCTGAATTTGCCGATGCCGGATTCTTAAAAGGAGCGTTGAGGCTTCAGGTATTTTCCTCTTTCAGTAAGCATGTGCGAAAATATTTTAGCAATCCAAAGCTAATAGCTTTAATGGAATTTCCGGTGCTTTTCCTGGGTGCCATGCCTCAGGATACTCCGGCTTTATACAGTCTGATGAACTACGCCGGATTACAATTAGGAACCTGGTATCCTATGGGTGGTTTTCATGAGGTAATCAAAGCTCTTATGCAGGTAGGTGAGAATAATGGTGTCACCTTTCATTTCAATTCCGAAGTAGAAGAAATTAGTGTCCATAACGGACTCGCAAACGGATTGATCATTCATGGTGAAAAACTCCAGTTTGACGGGGTGGTCGCAGCAGCCGATTATCATCATGTGGAAAGTAAACTGTTACCATCCGCTTTACGAAATTATAACGAATCTTACTGGGATAAGAAAACTTTTGCGCCCTCTTGTTTGATCTATTACATAGGACTTTCAAAGAAAATAAAGAGAATAGAACACCATACGCTCTTTTTTGAGGAAGATCTTTTTCAGCATTCAAAAGAAATCTATAAAGATCCTAAATGGCCCGAGAAGCCCTTATTTTATGTTTGCTGCCCCTCCAGGACAGATAGTTCGGTGGCACCTCATGGACATGAAAATCTATTTCTTCTAATGCCCTTAGCTCCGGGATTAAAAGATGATGAAGCGCTAAGGGAACAATATTACGAAGTAATGATGAGCCGCCTGGAAAGTCAGGTTGGAGAAGAAATCCGGGAATATGTTGATTATAAACGAAGTTATTGTGTAAGTGATTTTATAGAAGATTATCATTCATACAAAGGAAATGCCTATGGCCTGGCCAATACGCTGCGTCAAACTGCGGTTCTGAAACCAAAGATCAGGAACAAGAAGGTGAAGAACCTTTTCTATGCCGGGCAGTTAACGGTGCCGGGGCCCGGAGTACCGCCGGCTTTGATTTCAGGAAAAATTGCTGCAGAACAACTGGAAAAATATTTAAAAAATCAGAAGCATGAAGTTATTGTTTGATAATCTGTCTGCCCGGGTTAGTAAGGATACTACCAAGGCATATAGTACCAGCTTCTCGCTGGGAATCTATTTTTTGCACAATCGCCTAAGAAAAGCTATTTATGCTATTTATGGTTTTGTTAGGGTAGCCGATGAAATCGTAGACAGCTTTGAAGGCTATGATCAGGAACATTTACTGGCAAAGTTTAAAAGTGATACCTATGAAGCCATAGAAAGCAGGATTTCTGTAAACCCTATCCTTAACTCATTTCAGGAAGCGGTTCATGAGTATAACCTTAATCCGAAGCTGATTGAAACTTTTTTGACCAGCATGGAAATGGATCTTAAAAAAGTAGAATATACTCCAGAAAAATATCAAGAATACATCCTCGGTTCTGCAGAAGTGGTAGGCCTGATGTGTCTTCATGTATTTATCGAAGGGAATATGAAGTTGTATCATGAGCTGGAATATTACGCCATGAAATTAGGTGCTGCATTTCAAAAAGTGAATTTTTTGAGAGATTTGAAGGAAGATTATCATACCTTGGGAAGAAGCTATTTTCCAAATGTTGATATGACCAATTTTACGGGGAAAGAAAAAAAGGAGATAGAACAGGAAATAGAAGAAGATTTTGTGCTGGCCCTTTGCGGCATACGTAAACTTCCTCCGTCTTCCAAGGGAGGTGTTTATCTGGCGTATGTTTATTACCGCTCCCTGTTTAATAAAATCAAAAAACTCCCCGCACAAAGAGTGATGCAGGAAAGAATAAGGATCAATAATGGAAAGAAAATGCAATTGATGTTGAATAGTCTGGTAGAGTGTAAAATGAGAATGGTATGAGAATATTAATAATGGTGTGTCTTTTGGCCGTGGGTAATTTACTGGTGGCAGATCCTGATATTGAAGAGGTACGGGCGCTTTCAGAAAAAGCTCCCATGAATGAAGACGCCTGTGAGGAACTTCTGGAGCTGTTGGAACCTTACAATACCTCCAATCCTTTGTTATATGGTTACAAAGGGATTGCTACTATGGTCAAGGCTAAACATGTTTTTAATCCTTTTAAAAGGCTGTCTTACTTTAAACAGGGAAAAGCGATGCTGGCTGAAGCTATTGAAGCAGATCCTTCGAACATTGAACTGCGATACCTCCGATTTTCAGCTCAAACTAAAGCTCCAGGATTTTTAGGATATAATGACTTTCTCGATGCAGACAGGACTTTTCTAATAAAAGTACTGCCGGGAATTGATCATAAGGGAATGAAAAGTAAGGTGAAAAATTTCCTTCTGGAGGCAGAATCTACTACGGTGCAGGAGAAAGAACAGATTAAAAAAATAAAGAATTAAAAAAAGATTTTAGTAACTTGAATTTATGGCAACTATTCTGTTAAATATATTGATTGTATTGGCAGCCTTTTTTGCAATGGAAGGGGTGGCCTGGTTTACGCACAAATACATTATGCACGGGCTGTTATGGACCTTGCATAAAGATCACCACAAGAAAGAATCTTCAGGGTTTTTTGAGCATAATGATTTCTTCTTTTTAATCTTCGCCATTCCCGGGATCCTCTGCTTATACTTCGGAATGGAAAACGGATATAATTATCTTTTCTGGATAGGTCTGGGGATCACCATATATGGATTATGCTATTTCCTGGTGCATGATGTTTTTATTCATCAGCGGTTCAAGATCCTTCGAAAGATTGATAATTTTTATTTTAAAGGAATTCGGCGTGCGCATAAAATGCATCATAAGCATATAGGAAAAGAAGACGGAGAATGTTTTGGAATGCTTTGGGTACCATATCATTATTTTAGGGAACAAAAAGTGAGAAAATGATTTTTACCTATTTGTTGATCAATTTTTTTACGATCATAATTCCCTTTATTTTTTCTTTTCATCCCAAATTAAATTTTCATAAAACCTGGTTTGCCTTTTTTCCTGCGGTAATAATTTCCGGAGTGATCTTTATTCTTTGGGATATGTATTTTACATCGCGGGGGATCTGGGGATTTAATTCTCAGTATCTGCTTGGGGTGGAAATCGGAAATTTACCTTTAGAGGAAATCTTGTTTTTCTTTTGTATTCCCTACGCCTGTGTGTTTACCTATCACTGTCTCGATATTTTCTTTCGGAATTTCCTGACAGGGAACGCCGAAAAATACGTGACGCTGCTTTTTATAATCCTGTTACTGGTCTTTGGGTTTATTTATTATGATAAGCCATATACGGTAACAACCTTTATAAGTTTTGCTGCGATGCTGGCATTTGCAAAATGGGTTTTAAAAGTAAACTGGCTTGGGAAATTTTACATGATCTATGCAGTCCTTTTAATTCCTTTTTTTATTGTGAACGGAGTCCTAACCGGCACCGGTCTGGATGAACCAGTGGTTTGGTATAATGAGAATGAGTTTATGGGGTACAGGATAGGAACCATTCCGGTAGAAGATACTTTTTATGGAATGGAACTAATCTTACTGAACTTATTGATCTATAAGTATATTCTAAATCGAAGAAAGATCTTTGTATAGAAAAGGAGTATAATTTATGATCTTTTTCTGATCGAGGCAGCAAGGACACAGATTTCTGCCTCTTCGGAAATGACTAAAATATTCAATATGAAAAAGACACTTCAAATATCAAACGGAATTGCATTTCTTGTGGTGGTGGTACTCAATTACCTTTCCAATACAGGAGTTTTTAATGGAAATACCATGGGAAGTGTTTCTGCCCAATATGAAAATCTTTTCACTCCTGCCGGTTATGCGTTCTCGATTTGGGGCCTCATATATTTGGGATTGCTGGGATTTGTCATTTACCAGGGGCGCAGTCTGTTTCAGAAATACAAGGAAGGAGATGAGATCGTAATGAAAATTGGTTGGTGGTTTGTCATTTCCTGCATTGCCAATTGTCTCTGGATCTTTACCTGGTTGTATAATTACACAGGAATCTCTGTTTTGGTAATGATCCTTCTTCTTTTCTCCCTCATTAAAATAATTCTCAACACCAGGATGGAACTGGATGATGTTCCGCTGTCAAGGATTGCCTTATTGTGGTGGCCGTTTTCCTTTTATTCAGGATGGATCACGGTGGCTTTAATAGCCAATACAGCAGCTTATCTCACTAAAATAGACTGGGATGGCTTTGGGATTTCAGCAGCCACCTGGACGGTGATAATGATATGTGCTGCAGGTATTATAAACCTGGTAATTACCTGGACAAGAAACATGCGTGAATTTTCTCTTGTAGGGGTATGGGGACTGGTTGCAGTTGCTGTGGCAAACTGGGACAAGGAACCTGCAATACAATGGGCAGCTTTACTTGTAGCCGGAATTTTATTTATTAGCAGTAGCTATCACGGCTATAAAAACCGGGAAACTGCCCCACATAAGAAATTATAATGGAGCAGCCCGAAATAAACATTTTTTGGTTTAGACGGGATCTTAGACTTTTTGATAATTCCGCATTATTTCATGCGTTGAAAAGCGGCAAACCTGTTCTTCCGGTTTTTATTTTTGATACACTCATCCTCGAACAACTTTCAGATAAGCAGGATAAGCGGGTGAATTTTATTTACGATGCGCTCCGGAAGATAAATGAAACATTAAAGGATTACAATTCTTCGTTGTTGATCATGCACGATACGCCTCTTAATGCCTTTCAGGAACTGGCGAACCGATATCTAATAAATGAAGTTTTTACAAATCACGATTATGAGCCTTATGCCATTCATCGGGACAGGCAGATTGCTAACTTTTTATCTGAGAAAAACATTTCTTTTCACACTTTTAAAGATCAGGTGATATGGGAAAAATCTGAAGTAATGAAGCCTGATGGTACCCCTTACAAGGTTTTCACACCTTATTCAAAACAGTGGAAGCATCATTATAAACTGAATCCTCCTGAAGAATTTCCATCGGAAAATTACCTTTCTGAATTCTATACTGAAATTCATCCATTTCCGGAATTATCCAAACTAGGTTTTGAAAAAGCCATTTCAGAGATCCCAAAGTTTTCTTCTTCAGAAGAGATTATCATCAATTACCACAAAACCCGGAATTTGCCTGCGGTGGAAGGAACCAGCTTTGCAGGTGTTTGCCTTAGATTTGGGACGGTAAGTGTGCGACAGCTGGTAAAACTTGGATCAGCACATAATGAGCACTGGCTGAATGAATTGATCTGGAGGGAATTTTTTATGATGATCCTGTATCACTATCCTAAAGTGGAACATCAAAATTTCAAGAGAAAGTATGACCGCATTCAGTGGAGGAACAATGAGGATGAATTCAGGTTGTGGTGTAAAGGTGAAACCGGATATCCTATGGTGGATGCCGGTATGCGGCAGCTCAATGAAACCGGCTGGATGCACAACCGGGTTAGGATGATCGTCGCCGGATTCCTTACGAAACATTTGCTAATTGACTGGCGCTGGGGTGAAGCTTACTTTGCCGAAAAGCTGCTGGACTACGAACTTGCTTCCAACAACGGAAACTGGCAATGGGCCGCCGGCACCGGCTGTGACGCCGCGCCTTATTTCCGGATCTTCAATCCGTCAGAACAGCTTAAGAAGTTCGATCCGGATCTAAAATATATTAAACGCTGGATTCCGGATTTTCGGGCAGGTTACCTGCCGGAGATGGTGGAACATAAATTCGCCCGGCAACGAGCATTGGAAACTTACAAAACGGCCATTCAGGAGTTATAGGAGGCCTCTCTTTTTAATTTCAAGGTATTTGTTGATGGTGTTGACCGTAAGATCTTTGGGCTTGGTGAGAACCGTCTGTATCCCGTATTTTTGAAGTTCCCTCGCCATTAAGCGTTTGTCGTAGGCAAACTGCTCGGCAATGGTCTGGTCGAAAACTTCGGGAATATTACTGGCTTTTGAATTCACCAGACTTTCCAGTTCCGTGTTTTCAAAAAATACCACCACCAGCAAATGACTTCGGTTTAGTGCCAGGAGATAAGGCAGCTGTCGCTGCAGGCTGCTAATATGTTCAAAATTTGTATAGAGCATTAGTAAACTCCTGTGGGTGATGCGCCGTTTTACGTGCGCGTAGAGGAGTCCGAAATCTGCGTCGAGAAATTCAGTGTTAATGTTGTATAGACTTTCCTGAATATTGTTTAGCTGAGAAGCTTTGGAAGTAGCTGGGATCAGGTTTCCAATTTTATTTGAAAAGGAAAGCATTCCTACTTTATCTTTTTTCTTGAGTGCAATATTTGAAAATGCAAGCGTACTATTGATCGCATAATCGAGCAGTTTCAAGCCTTCAAAAGGCATTTTCATGCCCCTGCTACTGTCAATGATGGAGTATACGGGCTGCGATCTCTCATCCTGAAACTGGTTTACCATCAGGTTTCCGGCTTTGGCCGTGGCTTTCCAGTTAATACTACGCACATCATCGCCCATCACATAATCCTTGATCTGCTCAAATTCCATGGTATGACCAATTTTCCTGATCTTTTTCATTCCGGGTAATGATACCCTGCTGTCAATGGCCAGGAAATCATATTTTTTCATCTGAATAAAGGAAGGATACACCTTTACCATCTGTTCATCCTGAAAGGAATTTCGTTTTTTGACCAGCTGTATTTTTGTGGAACTGTAAATGTTCAGTTTCCCGAAGTAATATTCCCCACGTTCTACCGGCCTTAGAAAATATTCAAAGGAAACAGAATTTTTCGCCGGAATTTTAATCTTCTTCAAAAAATCCCTTTTCTGAAACTGCACAGGAATTTCGTCAATTACCTCTGCATAAACATCAAAAGAAAAGCTGTTTTTCATTTTCACCATTACCGGATTCTCATCACTGTTCGAAAATTTCTCCGGAAGGATTCTTTCTGCAGAAACAGCATTCGATTTAAAAAGGGCTATACAGTCAAATAAAAAGATCAACAGAAACAGTATAGACAACATCCATAAGATCGGGTACAGCACAGGGAACCAATAGGAAAACAGGAATCCTACAGCCAGGATAAAAATGACTGCAAAAAACCTTTTGTGCAGGTACAGCGATTTTAAGAATTTGATCAAGTTATCTCGGGATTTCTATAGATTGGGCAATTATCTCAATAACATTTTCGGTGGTCATTCCTTCCATTTCCCTTTCCGGAGACAGAATGATACGATGCCCTAAAACGGGTACCAACACTCTTTTGATGTCCTCCGGAATAACAAAATCCCGGCCTTTAATAGCTGCATAAGACTTTGAGGCATTCATGATTGCCAAAGAGGCACGCGGGGAGCCACCAAGGAACAAATGAGGATGGTTCCTGGTTTTGGTGACGATCTCTGCGATATACTGCAGCAGTTTTTCCTCCACTCGAATCTCCTGAATTTGCTGGCGTAACAGTTCCAGTTTCTCTGGAGTCAAAACCGCGTCGATCTGTGATTGTGGAGAAGAGCCTTTGCGGTCGTGGTGTGTTTGCAATATCCTGACTTCATCTTCCAGATTGGGATATTTCACCGAAATTTTAAACAGAAACCGGTCTAACTGGGCTTCGGGAAGGGCATAGGTTCCTTCCTGTTCCACGGGATTCTGGGTGGCCAAAACCATAAATGGAGGCGGCATTTTATATTCTGTTCCGTCAATGGTGATCTGTCTTTCTTCCATTACTTCAAAAAGAGCTGCCTGCGTTTTTGCAGGGGCACGATTGATCTCATCGATTAGAACAATATTGGAGAAAATTGGTCCTTTTTTAAATTCAAAAGAAGATGTTTTTCCGTTGAAGACAGAGGTCCCCAATACATCGCTCGGCATAAGATCGGGTGTGAACTGCACCCTGCTGAAATCTGTTTTCAACGTTTGGGCAAAGAGTTTAGCAGTGATGGTTTTTGCCACCCCCGGAACTCCTTCTATCAAAACATGACCATTGGCCAGAAGGCTTACGATCAATAATTCGATAAATTCTTCCTGTCCAATAATGATTTTCGATAGCTGGGATTTGAGGTTTTCAACAGAATTTCTAAGTTCTTCCAGCGGAATTCTGTTGTCGAATTTCAATTCTTTGTTCTGTATTTCTTCACTTTCCATTATTTCTTGTTTTTAAAGCTGTCTATGGCCGAATTTAATGCGAGCAGTTCTTCTTTATTCAATCGTTCTTTACTTTCAGTTTCCTGAATGATCCTGAAAAGATCTCTTACTTCTTCTTCAGAAGTACCACTTCCTGAAGCAAGTTTTGGATAAAAATCCTCATTTATATGAGCAGTGGGTATTCTCAATTGGGTTCTTATGTATTCCAAAAATAAGGCAATCTTCTTGGATGCGATCTTTTTGTAGTCCTTTCTGTCCAGATACAATCCTGAAATGGTGCGTGTAAAAGAATACGTCTGATTTTCCAACGGCTTTACTACCGGAATGCTTCTTTGTTTTCTTTTTCCTTCAAAAATCACAAATAACAAGCTTCCGATAAGGGCGAAATAATAAGCCCATTTCAGTGCCCTATTGTTCAGTAGAATATACAAGGGAGAGGTGTAAAAAGATTTTCCTGTTTTGTAATACTGGTCCCAGTACAAAGTGTTTTCTGAAGGTAGATAGGCGAGTGCTCTTTCCACATAGGCCGCATTATCCTCGTGCAGCATAAAGAAATTACTGAAAGCCTTTGGTGTGGAATGCAGCAGGATTTCCCCATCGCCAAAAGCCAGCCTCACATAATTCGGCCGCGGATTCTCCAGCTTTAGAGTATCTGTGTAAAATTCTGAAACTCCTAAGGTCTGATAATCCACCGTATCTGTCTCTCTGAATATTGGCAGGTATGTCTCCTTGTCAAGAAGGTAAGGTTGTTCCTGTTTCAAATCTGGATCTGTGAGTTCAAGTATGGGTTTAAAAGACAGGTCTCCCTGTGGGATCAAGGCATCGGTGTACAGACCTACAGTGTCCATGAGTTTTCCGCCGAAATTTTCAGCAGCTATGAACAGGGTGTTTCCTTCAGAAACCCAGGTTAACAGCTTGTTTAATTCGTCATCGTCAAACGCCAGATTATCATTCAGGAAAAAATAGGTGCCTTTGGGAGAATTGTTGTTCAGGAATTCATAAGGTGGCAAATTCACGGTTTCAATTTCAAAATGCTGATCCTGCAGATTTTCAAAAAGCACAAAAGTGCCCAGCGCAATCTTATCTCCTGCAGAATAACTGGGGTTCCAGTTCACGGGTTCGGGTTCCATTGCCTCAAGATAAGTGAGTGCCATGAGCAAGAGCAGTAAAATTCCCAGCGCTATTTTATAGGTTTTGCTCATCTCTCTTATTGATTATTTGCTGCATTTTTTGGAACTCCTTTTCCGCTTTCGGATAATTTTCCCGGGTCACCTCAAAACTACCGTACCAGATGAAATCGTAGATCCGGGTGATTTTTTTAAACTGATTTTTAAGCGGTTCTTTTTCTATTTCAGCAAGATACTCTTCATCGGTTTTTGGAAATTGATAATCTATGTACCCTGCCTGTGATAACAGCTGAAGAATCAGGAGGTAATGATAGCGGACGGCCAACCGGTAATTTTCTCCTGCAACAGCTTCATCGATCAATTTTCTGATATCCCTGGATTGTACGATCTCCTCCTCTTCATTTAAAAATACACTTCCGGCTTTGGGATTGCTAAGAAAGGCACCGCCCGGATTTAACTTGATGAACAGCCAAACTGCAAAACCCAAGATTCCGGCAAGGATGAGGTAGGGTAAAATCTCCAGCAGGAAAAGAACAAAGCTGTTGGGATTATGATCGCCGAATAACCAGTTCAGGAATTTTTGCCATTGTAACTGCAGGTAACGTTTAAATTTTGTCCACCAGTTTTCTTCTGCTACTTCCTCGGTATAATCAAATTCGGGCTGCTCCTTATAGGAATTTAATTTTTCCCTGTCAAATTGCAGTGGGGATGGGGAAGGTGATGCTTCGGCCGGAACCTCAATTTCTATCTGTTCATTTTCCGTGGTATCCTGCACCGTTTCAGTAAAACTGAAGCCATGAAAGCTTAAAAACATGAAAATGAATAGAATGCGCATTATTTTTTTTCTGAAGAACCTAAATTAGAAATGGTTTCATAGGTTCCTGTGAAATTTTTCTTTTCATTAAGATCATAATAAATAAAAGCAGTGGCCACCACGATGATCGTGGAAAGCAGGTATTGAGCTAAATTAGATATTACATTGAAAACTACATATACCCAGTCAAACAAAGTAGAAGGATCGGCTGCAGAACCCTCCTGTGCCATCGTGAAGGTTTTGATAAAATAGTAGATGAACAAAGGAATTTGAAAGATCAAACCAACAATATATACTAGAATGGTCATTACCAGCAGGGTGAAGAAGGTCATCCACCAGTTGTCTTTAATGAGCTTAAAAGCCTCGCCGATAGCGTCTGAAATGGACTGCCTGCCAAAAACCATGACAGCAGGAGCTATAGATACTGGCACCCACAGGTAAACTCCCGGGATAACACACAGAATAAGGCCGAAGAAAAGGATGATCCCGCAAAGCACCAGGAGCCCCAGTAGATTTCCGAAGTCATATTTCACGCCTTGTTTTACTTCGTCTTCCAGAACGGTTCCGTTATTTTTTATATATGAACTGATAAAATGCAATACCGTTCCATACAACAAGACAGAAAAAGCAAGCATGGAGAAGAGCAGCACAGCTCCTGTGATTAAATAGGTCCCCACATCCAAAGTGGCAGCCATATCAAAAATTGAGGTTTCGAGGGTTTCTAAACTAAGATAGGAATAGTACGTGAGGGCGAGGAGGAGTACAAGAAAAGCAGGTCCTGCGATCTTAAAGATCAGTTTAAAAAGAAGTTTATAATTCGCTCTTAAGAAGCTAAAAGTATCTGTTATGATATCTCCCAGCTCTCTTTGTTTTTTAAACTGAATGTAATTTTCTGTCATGTTGAGGTTCTTTATTTAATAGGAAAGGATAGATCACGTAATAAAACAGGATCAGTGCAAACGAGGTTGTAATAATAAGAATCGCCAGCCAGTCGGGCATTTCGGTATGGCGCGTTACAAAACCTTCCAGAAATCCTGCGATGATAAAAAAAGGAATGGTACTAATGACGATTTTCAATCCGGCTTTTACACCCTTTACAAAGGATGTGAGCCTTGTATAAGTTTGCGGAAATAGAATGCTTTTCCCAACGACCAGCCCGGCGCAGGCAGCAACAATAATAACCGAAATTTCTATAGTGCCATGGATCCAGATGGTTCTTACCGATTCCCACAGCAGCCCCTTTTCATAAAAGAAATACTGGAAGGATCCTAACATAACGGCGTTCTGCATGATCATAAAGACCGTGCCTAAGCCTAAAAATATTCCGAAGACAAAAGCGTAAAGGGCAACCCGGATGTTATTGATTGTTATTCCTAAAAACATGTCTACTTCTCCCATTTTTTTGTACACGGCCATGGGATCATCGTTCGCAATATTTTCGAGGGTCATGTTTACATAGGCATCTCCCATGATCGACCTTACAAATGCGCCGTCACTGGCAGCCGAAAATGCACCCACCGCCGAAAAAAGTACAAAGATGCAGAAAGCCAGCAGGAACTGTTTGCGGTACTGGTAAAACTCTCTCGGAAATTCGTCTATAAAAAAGCTGATAAAACGGCTTCTGGATTCCCTTTTGTTCTTGTAGATTTTTTGATGTGCCCGGGAAGCTAAACTGTTGAGGTATTGAGAAGTATTGCTTTGAGGATAAAAGGTTTTTGCGTAGCTCAAATGATCTGTTACTTCCAGGTATAATGCCGAAAGTTCATCTGGAGAAATAAATGAGTTATTTTGAAGCGCATTTTCAAATTTTAACCATTTATCCTTATTTTGCTTGACAAAAGCAGCCTCTCGCATTTACTTTTTTATTTGTCTCAAAGAAACGTATTAAATGGATAATTTTCAAATTGAAACCGCTCAAAATATTACTATTACTCAAAATGTTGCAGGGGTGGGAGAACGTATTCTTGCCTACTTCATAGACGGCCTAATTATGCTGTCATACGTGATAATGATAAGCTTTGTGATGGGAAGTCTGGAGATGACCCAGGGAGAAGAGTGGGTTTTTATGCTGGTGATAGGGTTACCTCTGTTTTTATATTTCCTGGTATGGGAAAGTTTATGGAACGGACAAACTCCCGGGAAAGCTGCATTAAAGCTGAGGGTGGTGAAAATAGATGGTTCCAGGCCTGCTTTTTCTAATTATATTGTGCGATGGCTTTTGCGTTTTATAGACATAACCATTACCAGCGGAAGTGTAGCAGTAGTAACTATTTTGTTTAATGGAAAAGGGCAACGATTAGGAGATCTTGCAGCCGGGACCACTGTAATTTCTGAAAAAGCTCAGGTAAATCTTAATCAGACGGTGTTGACAGATGTTCCTGAAGATTACCAGCCAATGTATCCTCAGGTGACGGTTCTCTCTGATAAAGATGTGCAGGATATCAAGAATTTGTATCAGGATTCTATTCGGAATAGAAATTACAAGATCATTCGTTCGCTCTCTGATAAAGTATCTGAAATTCTGAATGTTTCTCCGGAACAAAGACCGGCCGATTTCCTAAAAACTGTGATTAAAGATTATAATTATTTTACGCAGCGGTAGTTATTCCATGATCTCAACATCTATATAAATGTTCTTCATGGGCCATTCCTGGCTGTCTGTTTCTACCTTATTAATTTCATCTACCACCTCCATCCCGGAAATGACCCTTCCAAAGACCGTGTGGTCGTTATCCAGGTGATGCGCGCCTCTTTCACTTTGTACAATGAAGAACTCATAGGGAGAAGAAGCTTTTGCCACATTCTGTTCACTGTATTTCGCTGCGGAAAACGCACCGCGCACGTGACGGTGTCCCGGCTCAAATTCACTGGGAATAAGGTAGTCACCTATATGGTGCCTTTTAACGTTTGTAGAGGGGTTATCTGAATTACCACCCTGAATCACAAAACCTTCGGCTACGCGGTGAAACATAGTTTCATCAAAATAATCATTCTTTACCAGGAAAATAAAATTGGCACGGTGCAGCGGGGTATCGTGGAAAAGCTGAACATCAATATCCCCAAATCGGGTAGAGATCCTTATTTTATCTTCGGGGTTCTCTTTTCCATATTCAGTCATGAAAGGAATAAACTCCTCCTGAACTATTACAGGACCCTCGGCATTCTGGTAATTTTTTGAATCTGTAGCTTCTTTTTCAGCCTTGTTTCCCTCTTCTTTTTCTTCGGAAGAAATTTCTGTCTTTTCCGTTACTTCCTGTGTGGATGTAGCACTTTTTTCTTTGGAAGATTTGTTATCTTCACAACTTGCCAAAATCAGAACCAGGCATAAAAAAATAGAAAGGTGTCGAAACATGGATTTTCAGGAATTTAAATGTAAAAGTCCGAAATTAAAAAAAATAAACCTACCCGGAGAAGATGCACACTATAAATTGGCTCCTCTTTTAAGATTGAAGGAATTGGAGAAACCCAATTTACAGAAGAAGGAACCGAGTCAGGCTGCGGTAATGGCTGTTTTTTATCCAGATGAAGACGCAAAAACCAGGTTTGTATTGATCCTTCGGAAAACTTATAAAGGAGTTCATTCCAATCAGGTAGGCTTTCCGGGAGGTCGCGTGGAAGAAGAAGATCGAGACCTGGAGGAAACGGCCCTTCGGGAAACGGAAGAAGAAGTTGGAATTCCACAGCGGGATATCAGGGTAGTAAAAAAAATGACGCAGATCTATATTCCGCCAAGCAATTTCTGGGTTCAGCCGTATATCGGCATCATGGACAAAACTCCAGTGCTCGTACCGCAGGAATCGGAAGTGGAAGCGGTGTTGGAAATAGCTCTGGAAGATTTTTTAAGTGATTCCTGCTTAACCCGGCAAACCTTAAGTACCTCTTATGCGAAAAATATTGAGGTGCCGGCGTTTTTGCTGAGTGGACATGTTGTTTGGGGAGCAACCGCCATGATGCTGAGTGAGATGAAAGAAATATTGAAGCAGGTGCTGTAAGTAATGAATTAGTATCTTTGTAATTCTGTTAAAATGAAACTGAACGTATGGGATTGTTAAAAAAAAATCCTTTTGGACATTTCTTATTGATCAAAAAGTGGCTTATCCGCATTTTCGGATTATTGTCCCACCGACGTTACAGAGGTTTTAATGAATTAAAAATTGAAGGTTCTGAGATCATTAAAAATCTACCGCATAACAATGTTCTGTTCGTTTCCAATCACCAAACCTATTTCGCAGACGTTACCGCAATGTTCCATGTGTTCAATGCCAGCCTCAGCGGCCGTGTAGATTCTATTAAAAATGTGGGTTATTTGTGGCAGCCCAAGTTGAACATCTATTACGTAGCCGCAAAAGAGACGATGCAGGCAGGCCTTTTAACCCGAATCATGGCCTATGCAGGTGCTATAACGGTAGAAAGAACCTGGCGGGAAAAAGGGAAAGAAGTTCAGCGGGAAGTAAACCCAAATGATACAGAAAATATAGGAATGGCGTTGGAAGACGGTTGGGTGATCACCTTTCCTCAGGGTACTACTAAACCTTTTAAACCCATTAGGAAAGGAACAGCCCATATCATCAAGAACTACAAACCCATAGTGATCCCCATTGTCATAGACGGCTTTAGAAGGTCTTTTGATAAAAAAGGCATCAGGATCAAAAAACGCGGAATTCTTCAGTCTTTTCAGATCAAAGAACCTTTAGTGATAGATTATGAAAATGAATCTATTGAGGAAATAGTGGAAAAGCTGGAATATGCCATTGAACAACATTCTTCTTTCCTAAAAGTTATTCCGCGGGAAGAACTGGAAGCCATAGAAGAAGAGAACAAAAAGCGGCAGTGGGAGTATTAAATAGATGTATCCAGGAGACCTTTCTGCAGTTTATTTTTTAAATAGTAACACCAGGCTTGGTCTTCGATCCGATTCCTAACTTCATTCAGCTTATTAAATTACATTTCCAGTTTACTCAGTTCTTTGTAGTTGCGTTTAAGCTTACGTAGAAGAATTCCGTAGATCAATCTGTAAAAAAGCCATATGAGGGTTAAGAAAATTGCGAGCGCGATTAAGCCCAAAATAATAAACTTGATCCAGTCTATTGTTTCGAAGGTATATTTTGCTGTTTCTTCTACCTGCAGGGTGGCACGGTGGTTTTTAATGGAAAAGTAGGAAATGATAATAGCCGAAAATCCTGTAGATATCAGAACATACGCAATATATATTTTGACAGTTCTCCGTGTTTTCAGGATATTCTTCATAAGGGTGGAAGCATCATCTGTAGTAGAGATCTTTCTGTAATTTCTGTAGAATTTATATATAAAATAAAAAGTTATCGCATAGCTAACAATATAGAAGCCATACGTGAAATTTATTAAATGAAGCCTTTCCATTTCATCCCAGTATGCCTTATCTGCAAACATAATGCTAAGCAGTGTAGACAGGAACAATTCTATAATGCTTATTATAAAGATCCATTTTACAATGGAAGAAGACCTTTTCCACAACATCTTGTAGATATCATCATAGGAGAGCTTGGGAAGGCTCGCCTCCTGTCTTTTCCAGTCCTGTTTTAAAATATCCAGTTCATCCATTTCTTATTACGGATTTAAAATGCTTTTTAATTTCGTTTTCACTCTGTTCATTTTCACTCTTGCATTTACTTCGGTTATCCCCAATGTTTCCGAAATTTCCTTGTATGACTGGTCTTCCAGATATAAAAAGACCAATGCTTTGTCAATATCATTTAACTGCTTGACAGCGGTGTACATTAATTTTAGTTGCTGTTCTGTTTCGTCATTGTACTCGTCGGCTTTTATTTTAAAACTTACAGTATCTATATCTTGAGTTTTAATTCCTCTTTTTGATTTCCTGTAGAGCGTAATAGCCGTATTTAAAGCTACACGGTACATCCAGGTACTAAACTTGGCATCCCCCCTGAATTTTGGAAAGGCTTTCCAAAGCTGGATCGTAATTTCCTGAAATAAATCATTGTGAGATTCCTGATCATTGGTATATATGCGGCAAATTTTGTGTACGATATTCTGGTGCTTTTCCAGATTGGTAACAAAACGATGTTCTAGTTCTTTCTCCACAAATTATACTTGATCTTCTTATAAGTGTAGCTTCCTGCCCGATTGTTACAAATTGCTTAAAAAATTTGTTCGCGTGCAAACATTTTGCTGCGGAAACAATAACTTTATGGAAAATATAGCTTTAGTATGAATATTCCTATTTCTGAAAAGCCGAGAGTAGTAATTATTGGAGGGGGGTTCGCTGGCATGTCCCTGGCAAAAAATCTTCTGAAGGAACAATTACAGGTAGTTCTGCTGGACCGTCACAACTACCACACCTTTCAGCCTTTGTTATACCAGGTGTCCACTTCAGGACTAGAGCCCGATTCCATTGCGTACCCGCTTCGGAAGATTACCCGCCACAGCAGAGAAGGCTACTTCAGATTGACCGAAGTGACTTCAATTTCTCCTGAAGTTAATACTGTTCACACCAATATTGGCGATCTGGTATATGATTACCTGGTCATTGCCACCGGCTCGAAAACCAATTTCTTCGGAAATAAAAGTATAGAAGAAAATGCCATGTGGATGAAAACCATTCCGCAGGCGTTGAACATACGAAGCCTTATTTTAGAAAACCTGGAGCAGGCTGTCATAACTGCCGATCCTGAAAAAAGAAAAACGCTGCTCAATTTTGTGGTGGCAGGAGCCGGTCCCACAGGGGTTGAGTTATGCGGTGCAATTGCTGAGGTGAGAAATCATATCGTTCCCCGGGATTTCAGGGATCTAGATCCCGACGAGATCGAAATTCATCTTGTGGAAGGCCTTGACAGGGTTTTACCTCCCATGAGCGAAAAAGCATCTAAAGCCGCCCGGAAATTTCTTGAAGAGCTGGGGGTAAAAATTCACCTCAATACTATGGTGAGCGAATATGATGGGACAACGGTAAAAACCAATAATGAAGAGCTGATCTTTAACACCTCTACTTTTATATGGGCAGCAGGAGTATCTGGAGCGCCCATCCAGGGACTAAATGCTTCAGCGATCGTGGAAAGAGCAGACAGGTATGAGGTAAATGTTTTTAATCAGGTGACTGGTTATGAAAATATATTTGCTATTGGTGACATTGCACTCATGAAAAATGAGAAATATCCCAAAGGTCATCCCATGGTGGCACAACCGGCAATTCAGCAGGGTAAACATCTGGCTCAAAATATTAAAAGAATGCTACGAAAAGAAGATCTGATTCCTTTTGAATACAATGACAAAGGTACCATGGCAACCATTGGGCGTAACAGGGCCGTGGTGGATCTTGGCAGGTTTAAATTCGGCGGATTTTTTGCCTGGTTTATCTGGATGTTTATCCATTTGTATTTCCTGGTAGGCTTTAGGAACAGGACCGTAACCTTCTTTAACTGGGTTTATAATTACGTGAACTTTGATAAAGCAGCCAGGCTTATCATCCGGCCGTTCAAGAGCAATAAACGCAATCTGGAAGTAGATCAGAAAAAAGTGTAATCCGGTTTTTCTTCTGAAGGTTTTTCTGAAAAGCTGAAAGATCGGTTCATCTCCCATTTTTGACGTTTCGGTCGCGAAAATTTTCAAAAAGGGCATTTCAACAGCAACTTTGTCTTAAAACCAACCAAGATGAAGTTATTGTTTTACATGTTCCTTTTTGTCTTCGGAAATCTCTCCGCACAGCAATTAGTGAACGGGAAAGTCACAGACCGGGAAGGAAAACCTATTGCAGGTACCAATGTTTACCTCGAAGGCAGCTACGACGGAACGACCAGTACAGCAGATGGATCTTTCCGCTTCGAAACAACTGAGAAAGGCCAAAAAACCTTGGTAATTTCCTATATTTCTTACGTTCCTTTCCGAAGAGAAATGGACATCACAGAAATGCGGAATCTCAAAATAGTCCTTCGGGAAGATGTCCAGTCGCTGGAGGCGGTGGTACTGAGCGCTGGCACCTTTTCAGCGGGAGACAATTCTAAAGCTTCAGTGTTAAAGCCTCTTGATGTGGTCACCACAGCTGGTGTCGCCGGAGATTTTATTGCAGCCCTCCAAACCTTGCCGGGAACCCAGACAGTAGGGGAGGATGGCAGGCTTTTCGTGAGGGGCGGCACTGCCGAAGAAACCCAGATCTTCATCGACGGACTTAGAGTTTTCCAGCCGTACACGGCTTCGGCAAACAACCTGCCGTCCCGGGGAAGATATTCACCGTTTTTGTTCGATGGAATCACGTTTTCTACGGGTGGATATTCCGCCGAATACGGGCAGGCGCTCTCCAGTGTCCTGCTTCTCAACACCATTGACGAACCCGACCAGAGTAAGACAGATGTTTCCGTCATGACGGTGGGGGCGGGGCTTGGACATACTCAAAAATGGAATAAAACTTCCCTTTCCTTTAGCACGAGCTACCTCAATCTCGCGCCTTACCTGGAACTGGTACCGAATAATAAAACCGCGGAATTTACAGAGCCTTACCAAGCCATTAGTGGGGAAGCCGTGTTTAGAAAGCAGTTCCAAAATGGTCTTTTTAAGGCATATGCAGCCTATGATCGTACTGGTTTTGAAGTGCTGCAGCCGGATATTAACAGTAGCGATCCCATTCGTTTTAATCTGAGAAATAAAAATTTTTATACAAATTTCAGCTACAAGGGAAGAATGGGTAACGGGTGGAGTTTAAATCCCGGGGTGAGTCTGTCACGCAGCAATAATGATATTTTGATAGACAACCGCAGCATTAACAATTACGAAAATGCAGCAAACCTTAAATTGAATGTTGGGAAGAGAGTGGATAATCGTTTTAAATTGCACTTTGGAGCCGAATACCTGGTTCAGGATTTTTCTGAAGATTATCATGCTCAAGAGGAGGTAAACCATTATTTGGAAGTAAAACCTGCAATTTCGGCGGCCTATGCTGAAGCAGATCTCTTATTTTCAAAAAACCTGGCGGTAAAAGTAGGAGTGAGAGGTTCTTACCTCGATTTGAATGATGAGCTCCAAATTTCACCGCGGCTTTCCCTTGCATATAAGTTAAACAAAGGAGAACAGTTTTCCTTAGCTTATGGAAGGTTTTTTCAGCTGCCGCAAATCAATTATTTGAAATATGATTCGCAATTGACTTCAGAAAATGCCACGCATTACATTCTGAATTATCAATGGACAAAAACCGGATACACTTTGAGAGCCGAAGGATACTACAAGAAATACGATCAACTGGTGACCTTTAATACTGAAGAAGCGGGGTATGGATCACATTTTTGGAACGGCGGGGAAGGTTATGCTGCAGGACTCGATCTGTTCTTTCGGGATAATACGACCTTCAAAAATCTGGAATACTGGGCCTCCTACAGTTACATTGATTCTGAAAGGAAATTCCGAAACTTCCCAAAAAAAGCCACCCCAAATTTTATAGCTAATCATGCGGCAAGTCTGGTCACCAAATACTGGATCAATAACCTGCGGAGCCAGATTGGGTTTACCTATAATTTCTCTTCCGGACGACCTTATGAAAACCCGGATTCCGAAGGATTTCTCAATGAGCGCACGGGGAACTACAACAACTTAAGCTTTAACTGGGCGTATTTACTAAGCCGGCAAAAGATCCTGTATTTTTCTGTCTCAAATATAACGGGCGCCCAAAACATCTTCGGCTATGAATACGCCAAAAATCCTTCAAAAAATGGCATTTTTGAAAGGAAAGCCATTACCCAGGCTGCAGACAGGTTCTTTTTCGTTGGATTCTTCTGGACCATAAGTGCAGACAGGAAAAGCAATCAACTGGACAACCTGTAATTCTTCAGAAATAACAGTTCATCCTTTATTTTCTACAGTTCAGGAATTTATAGTTTCTGAATGAGATAGAAAACTCCACTTTTGAATAGTAAACTAAAACCAAACGATATGCAAACCCTTATTTTAACTTTGATTTTTTCCGTGGGAACCTTTCTATGTGCAAATGCACAAAACTCTGTTGAAGTTGTTATAACCAACTTTGAAAATGAAAACGGAAAAGCTCTTGTCGGGCTATACAATACTGAAGACAGCTTTCTGGAAGATGCGTGGCAATCACAGTCTGCCGTAATCAAAGAGGGTCAGGCAAGTGTCGTCTTTGAGAATATTCCCGATGGAACTTATGCAGTTTCGGCCTTTCATGATGAGGACGACGACCAGAAGCTGGATATGTTTTTAGGTTTCTATCCAACCGAAGATTACGCAACATCCAATAATGCACCGGCTAAATTCGGACCACCAAAATGGGATGACGCCAAATTTGACCTCAGGAAGGGAGCGAAAGTTATTCAGAAAATAAATATGATGTAAAACTTCATTTTTAAAAACCAACGTTATGAGAGAATTTTTATACACCTGTTTGATCGGACTTATTTCCGGATTCACAGCGAATGCGCAAAGCCAGTATGAATCCGGAATGAACCAGGCTTTTGAGCTTTGGCAAATGCAAAAGCCGGTTGAAGCTGCCAATCTGTTTGAACGTATCGCGAAAGCAGAGGAAGATGAATGGCTGCCGTACTATTACGCTGCGCAGGTCAATATCATTGAAAGCTTTTCTATGACAGATAAAAGCAGGAAGGAACAACAACTAAAAGAGGCGCAGGATCTTATTAATCAGGCAGCGACTTTTTCCAATGGGGGAAATGTAGAGATCGATATTCTGCAGGCCATGCTACATACTTCCTACCTTACATTGGATCCTTCTGTCTACGGAATGAAGCTTTCTCCGGTGATCAATAACATTTATAACGAGGCTTTGAGAAAAGCACCAGACAATCCGCGGGTGGTGCTGTCTAAAGCTGAGTGGGACATGGGCAGCGCGCAGTTTTTTGGGGAAGACCCAAAGAAATATTGTGATGATCTGCAAACAAGCCTTGCCCTTTTTGATAAAACGAGCAGTGTGGAGCAATTCTATCCTGCATGGGGCAAAGAGCGGGTAGAAACGTTAATCGCCCGTACCTGTAAAAGTAATTAAATAGAATAATTAAGAAAATTTCCTTTTCTAGATATTTTTCAAAAAAATATGAAGGATCATATTCTTTTAAAATCAAAAAGTAGAAATTAGCTTTATAAAATGTTTACCAGATGAAGACAATTTTGCGAATATTGAAGATTTCGGTGATTATCTGTGTGATTGTAATGGCACTCAACGTGATCTTTGGAGGCGTGGGCGTAGAAAGGCTATACAATTTTACAGCCTGGGGGGTGGTCTTTTTTTATTCCTTTTCCCTTACCCTGGTAAATGTGCTTTATTTTATTCTTTTTGAAAAAAAAATAGGCTGGGAAAATGCAGATATAAAGCGGGTGTTACTGGCTTCCGGTGGCTCTGTAGTAATTACACTCATCACCTATTTCTTTTGCCGGCTGGTGGATAGTACAGTGTTTAATAATGTGAATGTCTACACATTCCTGGAAAACGAAGAACTTCAGTATTACTTTTTTCCGTTGATGTTTACAATTATCATTTCCCTCTTTTTTCACCTTATATATTTCTACAAAGCTCTTCAGGAACGAAAAGTTACAGAACAAAAAATCATTGCCGGAACAGCTTCAGCAAAATTTGAAAGTTTAAAAAATCAAATAGATCCTCATTTTCTGTTTAACAGCTTAAATGTTCTTACTTCTTTAATAGAGGAAAATCCAGAGCAGGCACAGAAATTTACCACTTCACTTTCAAAGATCTATCGTTATGTACTGGAGCAAAAAGATAAGGAGCTTGTGAGCCTGGAAGAAGAACTGGCCTTTGCGGTGGTTTACATGAAGTTATTAAGAATGCGGTTTGAAAACAGCATTTTCTATGAAGTGCCCGAAAATCTTTCTACTCCCGATGCCAAAGTAGTACCGCTATCCCTTCAGTTGTTACTGGAAAACACGGTAAAGCATAACATTGTAAGTGAAGGAAGACCCTTAAAAATAAAAATGTATGAGGAAGATGGATATTTGGTCATAGAAAATAATTTTCAGAAAAAGGAAGTGATGAACAAGAGAAAAGGGGTAGGACTGCAAAATATCGTGGATCGTTATGGACTTGTCACACGCAGAAAAGTATTTATTGAACAGGATCAGGAAAAATTTGCGGTAAAATTACCTATTCTAACTAAACAAATTTCAATTATGGAAACACATGAAATAGAAGAAGATAATGCCTATTTTAAGGCTCGGCAACGTGTAAAGGATATGAAGGAATTCTACGGAAATCTGGTGTCTTTTTGCGTGGTGATTCCGTTTTTAATTTTTATTAATTACAGTACCTACTGGGAATTTCAGTGGTTCTGGTTTCCGCTGTTTGGTTGGGGACTGGGCCTGACCATTCACGGATTTTCTGTTTTTGGGTACGGAGCTGAGTGGGAAGAGCGAAAAATCAGAGAGATCATGGAAAAAGAACAACAACAAAGTAACTCCTGGAAATAATGGAAAAGAATTATAAAGAAAACCTGAAATACAGGGCAGCCAAAAAAAGAGTGAAAGATATTAAAGGATTTTATGTGCACCTGCTCGTTTATCTCTTTATTAATGTAGCAATTATTGCAGTAAACAGCTACAGAAACTGGGAGCAATTAAATGAAATATGGACGTATTCCACGGCTTTTTTCTGGGGTATAGGGTTGTTTGCACATTGGTTAAGCGTGTTTGGACCCAATGTACTTTTTGGAAAAGACTGGGAGGAAAAAAAGATTCAGGAGTTGATGGAAAAGCAGAAACGAAATACCTGGGAATAAATAATTACAAAACATTTATAAATGATTGAGGTCTTAATTATTGAAGATGAAAAACCATCTGCGCGACGATTGCAGCGAATGCTGGGAAAACTGGATATGAAGGTTGTTTCTACCCTCCATTCTGTGGAGGAGGCGATTAGCTGGTTTCTTAAAAATGAGCATCCAGATCTTATTTTTCTGGATATTCAACTAAGCGACGGATTGTCTTTTGAGATCTTTGAAAACGTAGAGGTGAAGAGTTCCATTATTTTTACCACTGCCTACGACGAATACGCTTTAAAAGCTTTCAAACTTAATAGTGTGGATTACCTGTTAAAGCCTATTGATGATGAAGAGCTCGAGGCGGCTTTGAATAAATTCCGGGAGAACTGGAAGGCAGGAAATGAAGGCTTCGATGTAAATAACCTTAAATCGCTTTTAAATCTTTCTTCGGAATATAAAAAACGCTTTACCATACAGGTGGGGCAGTACCTTAAACTCATCAACGTAGAAGATATCAGCTGTTTTTATTCTGAAAATAAAGGCACCTATTTGCTTTCCGTGAATGGTCGTTGTTACCTGATGGATTCCAGTCTTGATAAACTGGAGCCCGAACTGGATCCAAAAATGTTCTATCGCGTGAACCGGAAGTTCATCGTGAGGCTATCTGACATTTCAGAAATTATCACTTATTCCAATCAGCGGCTGGAGGTTAAATTAAAGCATTATAAAGAACAGCAAATAATTGTCAGTCGGGAACGGGTAAAAAGCTTTAAAGAATGGCTGGAATAATTAAATAGGGAGACAAAGTGTGGAATGTATTTTAATATCAAAAAGCGGCTAAAAGCCGCTTTTTGATCAATATTTTGTCCTATGTTATTCAGTAACTTCTCCACAACCAATTCTGGTACCTGCGTCTCCGCTAGGCTGAGAAGTGTAATCGTCTACACCATCATGTACAACTACAGCAGTTCCAATAATGTTTTTAGTGTCATCTTCACATCCAATACACCATTCGTCTGTTGAGAAGGTTACGGTTGCATTTCCTTCGGCATCTGCGTCAAAATTTCCTATGTCACCTTTATGGTATCCATCTTCATCACCCCATTCCCCATGGTCTTCAAAAGTAGGATTCCAGTGCCCTCCGGCAGAAGTTCCGTCTTCCGCAGAACAATCGGCACTTTCATGTAAATGAATGGCATGAGTACCTTCAGTTAAACCCGAAAGTTCAGCTCTCATAGTAACTTCTCCATTCTCTTCAGTAAAAACGGCAGTTCCCGATATGTCACTGTCACTTTTGGATTCAATTTCTACTCTTATTTCCTGAGGTTGTCTTTGCTCTTCCTGGGCTAAAGAGTCAATTTGAGTTTGATTGGTATGTTCATCTACTCTTTCTCCTGCAGTTTCACTTTCATTTCTACAGCTTGAAAAAATAACAGCAGCAGAAAATAAAATGCCTAGACTAATGCGTTTCATAATATTCGGTTTAGATTAATTGGAAACTAAATTATGCAGAATTGCTGCATTAGCCAAATAATTTAAGGATAGCTTAACAGTGGGAGGTTTTAATATTTTGTAAAATAGATAGAAAATCTTCAGGTGGTACCGGTTTATTTTTCAGCGGTAGCAGGAATTTTCTTATCTTATAATGATAATCTAAACCTTTAGTGTGGAAAGACTTAAAATAGCCAATAATATCCTTATTTGTGGGTTTTTAATTATTGCAGGTTTATATTATGGAGCAGGATTATTAATTCCATTTACCTTTGCTATTTTTTTTACTATGCTGGTTTTACCGGTGACCAGACTATTGGAAGTAAATGCCGGTGTGGGAAGACTTACTTCTTCTTTTGTGGGGACCCTTATTATCTTTCTTGGGGTGGGTCTTCTTTTCTTTTTTCTCATCAATGAAATGACCCGGTTTTTAGCCGATATTGTGGAAAGGAGGGAAGAAATCCTCACTTATTTTGAAACTTTAAGGGAGAATGTAGCTTCGAAAACACGCTTTTCTATGGAACGGCAGGATGAAATGCTTAGGGAAAGCCTATTAAGCGTAATTAATGTTACCCAAACCTATATTTCCGGATTTCTCACAGATCTAATAGGAAGCCTGCTGGATTTTCTTCTGACTCTTGTTTTTATTTTCCTGCTTCTCGTGAACCGGAACAAAATAGTGGAATTTATTATGATGTACATTCCGCAAGAAAAAAAATCTGAAACAAAAGAAGTTATTGGTGAAACGAGCAGGGTTGCACACCAGTATCTTTGGGGCAGGATCAAAGTCATGCTGATCCTTTCCATCATGTACCTAATAACCTTTGTCGCTTATGATATGCAACATATTGGGTTGCTTGTTATTTTTGGCGCTCTCATCACTATTATTCCTTTTATTGGGCCTTTTCTAAGTGGATTATTGCCTATTTTATTTATGATAGGCTTTGGAGGCAGTTATGCAGAAATAGTTTCTTTTATTATAATAATTGTCATTATTCAATTAATAGAAAGTTATGTTCTGGAGCCTTTTCATGGGATCGGAAATGCAGCAAAGTCCATTATTCGTCATTATTGCTGTCCTTTTTGGAGGTCTGGTATGGGGACCGGCAGGTTTTATTCTATTTGTGCCACTCTTTGCTATGGTGAAGATTATCTGTGACCATATCCCGGCTTTAAAACCAGTTGGGTTTCTGATGGGATATGAGCGTCCCGGCTCGGGAGGCGGAATTATTGAAAAGATCAAAAAGAAGGTCCATAGCTAGTTTTTCCGGTAGTTCCCTTCAAATTTTCTTCGGAAAAATGAACGCTAATCCTGAAGGTTTAAACTAAATTGAAATGCCCGAACTGCTGCTTTAAAATTTATTTTATAGTTATTCCCTTTCCGAAAGTGATTTAATAATGATTAAATTTTGCTGTGGCTGAAGATCCTTATTCTATAGCTTTTAGGCTGGTAGTGATTTTGATCTCACTGTGCAGGGTACGATGTACAGGACATTTATTTGCTATTTCCAGAAGTTTTTCTCTCTGCTGTTCGCTAAGGTCTCCTTTTAAAACAATTTCCCGTTCAAAAGTGTCAATTTTGGCCGTTGTTCTTTCGCAGTGTTCACAATCTTCGGCATGTTTTTTATTGTGATTTACATGTGTTTCCACATTTTTAACCGGCCATTTTTTCCTGCGGGCATACATTTGAATCGTCATGGAAGTACAGGCCGCCAGTGAAGCAGAAATCAACTCATAAGGTGTTGGTCCAAAATTATTACCGCCAATACTTTCGGGTTCATCTGCAATAAAGGAATGATCACCTGCTTTTATTTGCGTGGTAAAACCTTCTGCTCCCAGGTTGGCTGCTACCTGATGTTTTGAGGCTACCTTATCCTGATTTGGTATTTCAAGATATTTCAAAGCCCATGCAGAAATGACTTCTCCTACATATCTTGAATCAGATTTATCTGTAAGCAGGTGGTCTGCACCATCCAGCGAAATAAAACTCTTTGGGTGCCTGGCAGCTACATAAAGTTCTTCTGCATTTGAAATTTCGACTGTAAGATCCTGAGGGGAATGGGTGATCAGGATAGATTTATCCAGATCTTTGATCACATCTTTCAGTTTTTTTGTTTCAAGGTCCTGCAGGAACTGTGCTTTGATCGTAAAATCCCTTCCGCCAAGATTAACAGTGGAAAATCCGTTTTTTTCAATATCAGAAATATTTGATTTCAAGAGATGTTTTACATGTTGAGGAGAGGAAGGCGCAGCAATGGTAGCCACTGCTTTTACCGAAGATAATTCCTGCGCTGCGAACAAGACAGCAGCGCCTCCTAAGGAATGTCCCACCAGCAGGCTGGGGGCTTTATGTTCTTTTTCGAGAAAAGATGCAGCAGCCAGAATATCTTCTACATTTCCCGAAAAGTTAGTGTCTGCAAAATCACCTTCGCTTTCTCCCAAACCGGTAAAATCAAATCGAAGTACTCCAAATCCATTGGCCGTTAGTGCTCTTCCGATGTTTTTTACTGCCAAAAAGTTTTTGTTACAGGTAAAGCAATGGGCAAAAAGAACGAAATTATGAGGTTCCTGATTAAGTGGTAATTCAAGTACGCCTGAAAGTTCATCTCCGGCTTTATTCTTAAAGGTATGTTTAGAAATATTCATCTCTTTGCAATTGTTTTTTTTAAGATACTTCAAAAATGTCACATTGAAAAGCAGTGCATAAAAAAAGGCTGCTGGGAAAAACTAATTTAAGACCGGAAAAGATCTTTATCAGCTTTTTCAGCAACCTTTAAAATTATTCAGGAAAAATTTATTTAATCCAGTTCCTTTATTTCAATATTTCTGAAGGCAACCTTGTCTCCATGATCCTGTAAAGCAATGTGACCGGTTCTATGTTTTCCAAAGTCTTCCCAGTCACTGAATTTTGAATTTTCGACCATTTTATCCCATTCTTCTCCATGTAGAGGAAATTCATTTACCTGGGTTCCATTCATGCTTACTGTACCACGGTTCTCATCATAGTTGATCGAAATGGTCATTTCATTCCATTCTCCTGCGGGATTAGTGACGTCTTCTGTTGGTTCGGACAGATCGTAGAGTGCCCCAGACTGACGGATTGGTCCGTTTTCGGCATCGGGATGTCTTTCATTATCTAAAATCTGAATTTCGGGACCGGTTAGGTAAGGTTCGTTAAATTTTTCATCTTCCTGAACGCCCCACATGATCCCGCTGTTTCCACCTTCTGAAATTTTCCATTCAAGGGAAAGTTCAAAGTTGGTATACGTGTCTTCAGAAATGATGTTTTCAGATCCCGAGCGTTCTCCTTCAGCAGGAGCGAAGGCCAAAGTCCCGTCTTCTACTTTCCACTGGGTAATTTCCTCAGAATTGTAAGCTTTCCAGCCGGAAAGATCTTCACCATTAAAGAGTGTGGATCCATCCTCATTTGAAGTAGTATCTGTTTCTGCCATATGTTCTGATTCTTGTTCGGTCTGGGTATCGAAAGCCTGTCCGCTGTTTTCCTTGCAGCTCATTACTCCCACTGCCAGGAAAACCATCATTAAATTTACTTTTTTCATTGGTTTATGTTTGTTAGTTAATTCCTAAAATTCTTTTTAATTTTTCCTGATCTGGTTTAGTACCGGCAAAATCATCGAATTTCTTTTCTGTGGCCTCAATAATATGACTCTGAATAAAGGGGGCTCCTTCGCGGGCACCCTGTTCGGGAGATTTGATGCAGCATTCCCATTCCATCACTGCCCAAACATCACATCCATACTGGGTGAGCTTAGAGAAAATGGTTTTAAAATCTACCTGTCCATCTCCAGGGTGGCGATAACGTCCTGCTCTGTCGATCCAGTCCTCGTAACCTCCAAAAGTTCCTTTTTTTCCGGTAGGATTAAATTCAGCATCCTTTACGTGGAACATCTTGATGAATTCGTGATAATGGTCTATGTAAGTAAGGTAATCCAGCTGTTGTAGCACAAAATGGCTGGGATCATACAGTAAATTCACTCTTTTGTGATTTCCGGTTGCTTCAAGGAAGCGCTCAAAAGTAACCCCGTCGTGGAGATCTTCTCCCGGGTGTACTTCATAGCATACATCCACACCCTGCTCATCAAAAGTATTAAGAATAGGCATCCAGCGATTGGCAAGTTCCTTAAATCCCATCTCCACCAGTCCTTCGGGACGTTGCGGCCATGGATGAGCAGTGTGCCACAGCAGGGAGCCACTAAAAGTTCCGTGGACGTCGAGGCCAAAATTCCGGCTGGCTTTTGCTGCACTTTTTAGCTGTTCAACAGCCCATTGGGTTCTTTTCTTCGGATTGTTTTTATATTCATCTGGAGCGAAATTATCGAACATGATATCGTATGCGGGATGAACTGCTACCAGTTGTCCCTGCAGGTGCGTACAGAGTTCTGTGATTTCAAGTCCGTAGGATTCTACCTTTCCTTTTAGTTCATCACAATAATCCTTGCTTTCTCCCGCCTTTGTAAGATCGATGAGGCTGCTCTCCCAGGTTGGGATCTGTATTCCTTTGTAACCCAGGTCTGCTGCCCACTTACATAAACCATCCAGGGAATTGAAGGGAGGTTTGCTGTCCATAAACTGGGCTAAATATACCGCAGGTCCTTTAATAGTTTTCATTAGAATTTTCGGTTTTGTTGATTAGTAAAAATGCTATTGATCAATTTTCACCCAAACATTTCCTTTTTGGTGAGATTCGATGGCTTTTTCAATAAAATTCATTCCTCGTTTTCCGTCTTTTAATGTGGGAAATTCAGCAGGATGATAATCTTCTTTTTTTATGGCTTTAGCCACTCCTTTATAAATATTTCCCATGGAATCGAAGATGCCTTCGGGATGTCCCGGTGGTAATTTGGTTCCGTTTAAAGAAAGTTCACTGTTGTAGGAGTGCCCCGGCTTCAACACCTTCATTGGTTCTCCATCCTGAAGTAAATACAGGTAATTAGGATTTTCCTGTTCCCATTTTAATCCGGCTTTTTCTCCGTAGATCTTCACGGTAAAATTATTCTCTTCCCCGGTAGCAATCTGGCTGGACCTGAGCACGCCTTTTACGAATTCAGAAAAGCGGAGCAAAACAGTTCCGTCGATGTCCATCACATTATCTTTGTACAGGAAATTAAGGTCTGCCAGGATCTCTTTGACTTCCATTCCTGTCACGTATTCGATCATATCAAAAGCGTGTGTACCTATATCTCCTACACAACAACTTATTCCCGATTTTTCGGGATCAAGCCTCCATGTATTTGCTCTTTTTTCTGAATCATGAATGATTGGGTTGATCCAGCCCTGGTAATATTGTACATCCACCTTCTGAACTTTTCCTATCTCTCCTTTGTGGATCATCTCCCTCATTTGCCGCACCATGGGATATCCTGTATAGGTATAGGTAACTGCAAAAATAGTTTGTGACTTCTTTAAAGTCTCATCCAGGATTTTCGCTTCCTCATAAGTGGTGGTCATTGGTTTTTCACAAATTACATTAAAACCGTTTTCCAAAAGCTGTTTTGCCATTGGGAAATGAAGAAAATTGGGAGTGAGGATAGAAACCACCTGCATTCTTTCTTCTTCCGGAAGTTTAGCTTCTTCCGCAATAAGGGAATCCAGATCTTTATAAATCCTGTTGGTAGGTATTCCTATTTCTTCAGCAAAATTTATACTCTCCTGGAGGTCTGCATTAAATACTCCACCTGTAATTTCATAGCGGTCATACATGGAAGAGGCTACCCGGTGCAAAACCCCAATAAGGGAATCACCACCTCCGCCAAGGATGCCCAGTTTTATTTTTGAACTCATTTGAAATTTCTTTTAGTTAGATTTTTAAATATTTTCTATGGATTTTTTATCCAGTTTCTCGTTTTTAAAGAAGATAGAAAATATAATCATTACCGCAAAAGCAAAGCCTGCCGGTACGATCCATATTTGTTCCCAGTCGTGGCTACCATCCGGATTTAAATACATGTCACTTATCTCTCCTGCAACCCAGAATCCTATGAGCATTCCCACCCCGTAAGTGGCAAGGGTAATTAATCCCTGTGCGGCACTTTTGATCTTTGGTCCGGCTTTGGAATCGGTATAGATCTGTCCTGATACAAAGAAAAAGTCATAGCAAATTCCATGTAAGGCGATTCCGATGATTAGCATGTACACCTGTTCTCCCGCATCACCATAGGCAAATAGCAAATATCTAAGCACCCATGCTAGCATACCTGCAAGAAGTGTGATTTTAAATCCAAATTTTTTAAAGAAAAAGGGAAGTAGCAGAAGGAAAAGAGCTTCAGAAATTTGTCCTATCGTCATCATTGCGGTAGGATCTTCCATCCCTACTTCAGAAAGAAAAGGATTGGCATTCTGATAATAAAAAGCTAATGGAATACATATCAAAATGGAAGAAATAAAGAACATAAGGAAGTTTCTGCCTTTTAATAACGCCAATGCTTCCAGACCTAAAATATCTGCCAGTTTAACTGATTCTCCTTTACTGCTAGGGGGAGTCTTTGGTAATGAAAAGCTGAATAGTCCCAGAATAGCCGAAGCGATGGAAACCATCAAAAATGTATTTCGCAACATCCCTGCTTCGCGCGCGGCAGGTGCATCCCAGGCGAATACCAGACTAATTACCAGCCCCGAAATAATCCATCCAATGGTACCAAACACCCGAACCCCTGAAAATTGCTTTTCAGGATCTGACATTTGGTAAAAAGATATGGAATTCACCAGTGCCAGGGTTGGCATATATATGATCATATAGCCCAGAACATAAGGATAAAAGGTGCTGAAATCTTCTGAGGCATACATCATGTATAGCAAAACTGCTCCTACCAGATGCAGAAATCCAAGGATACGCTCGGCATTAAAGAACCTGTCTGCAATAAGGCCAATAATAAAGGGAGCAATGATTGCTCCCCAGGATTGCGTAGAGAAGGCCATGGCGGTTTGGCCGCCGGTTGCCTCCAAATTGTTAAGTAAATAGGTTCCTAAGGTTACAAACCATCCACCCCATATGAAGAATTCCAAAAACATCATGGTGGATAATTGAAAGCGAACTGTATTTTTCATACCTGATTAAGTAAGATGATTTATTGGTTAGAAAGCTTTTTTCCTTCTTCTATTAATATTTCCTTGGTTGCAATTATGCCTTCTTCAGGTGACATACGTTGTCCTTCATATTCTACTCCAATATATCCTGTGTATCCTGCATCTTTTACAATTTGCAGCATTCTCCCGAAATCGATCTTTGTCTCCTGGCCTGTTTCGTCAAAATCATATGATTTTGCACTTACTGCTTTGGCATGTTCCATTAATTCTTCCACACCCTGGTAAATTGGGTATTCTTCAACACACTTTGCTTCCCAGCGTTCCCCGCCTTCACGTTTTAAACAAAAGTTTCCAAAATCTGGAAGGGTTCCGCAGTTTTCCATATCGACACGTTCCATTACTTCTACAAGTAATGCAGCATTAGAGGAAAGGTAACCGTGGTTTTCAACCAGTACGTTTATATCTTTTCCGGCGGCATATTCGCTCAATTTCGTTAATCCGTCTACTGCATTTTCCTGCCACTCTTCAGGCACTTCACTTCCAAATAAATTTACCCTTATGGAATGAGCTCCCAGAAATTCGGCAGCATCTACCCATTTTTTATGATTCTCCACAGCCTCATCTCTTTCTTCTTCGCTATTGGAAGCCAAATCTCCTTCCCCGTCAACCATGATGAGTACATTGTCCACATTAAATTTATCACTCCTTGATTTAAGAGTGTCCAGAACAATTTGAAGGGCAGCTTCAGGGTCTGCAGAATCTTTGTACATCGGGGTATAAAGCTGACTAACGTATTCAATTCCTTCAAAACCCATTTCATTTGCTTTTTCAGCAAAATCCATAGGATCAAGTTCTCCTTCAAAAATTGGTTGACTTAAGGACCATTGAGCAAGGGAAATCTTGAAGAACAAATCTTTTTCTTCTTCTTCCGGTTCACTGGTAGCAACTTCGGCTGGATTTTCTTCCTGGTTATTGTTCTTGCAGGAAAAAACACTTACCGCTAAAAGAAAAAGCAACATTAGGCGAGAGACGCCTGTAAGGGTAGTTTTAGTCATGGATTGTCTGTGTTAAGATTTAATAAAAATGCAATATACTTGATTTTTTGTGATCTTAAATGTAGTATTTTTTTCAAAGGCTCAAAATAATACCTATAAATTTATATATTTGGTTCTGTTGCAATCACTGAAAAAACCAATTAACCTAAAGAATTGTGAGTAAAATTTACGAAAACGATTCCTATGATGCTATTGTCGTAGGTACCGGAATTAGTGGCGGTTGGGCTGCTAAAGAACTTTGCGAAAAGGGATTTAAAACCCTTGTACTGGAACGAGGCCCCATGGTAAAACACGTCGAGGATTATCCAACAATGCACGATGATCCATGGGATTATAAATATAAGGGTCAACTTACACGCGACCAAATCAAGAACCAGTTAAAACAGGCTCGCACCGGATATACCACCAATGAAGCGAGCAGGCATTGGTTTGTGGATGACCTTAAACATCCTTATAATGAGGTGAAAAGATTTGACTGGATGCGTGGGTATCATGTAGGTGGAAGATCCATCATGTGGGGGCGACACAGCTATAGACTTACAGATCTTGATTTTGAAGCAAATAAAAAGGACGGGATTGCCGTAGACTGGCCTATTCGCTATAAAGATATTGCACCATGGTATGACTATGTGGAATCCTATATAGGAGTGAGTGGAGAAAATCTGGGGCTAAGTCATTATCCTAACGGAAAAGTGCTGCCTGCAATGGAATTGAATTGTGTCGAGGATCACCTGAAAAAGAGTATGGCAGATAACTTCGGGAGGGTGTTAACTCCTGGAAGAGTTGCTCATATTACTAAGGATGAAGGCTTTGAAGGCCGTTCTCCATGTCAATACAGGAACAGGTGTATTCGTGGATGTCCTTACGGAGCTTACTTCAGCAGTAATTCTTCCACTTTACCTGCAGCAGAACGTACCGGAAATATGACCTTGCGCCCAAATTCTGTGGTGTATGAGGTGGTGTACGATGCAGAGAATAAACGTGCTACAGGAGTGAAAATTAAAGACAGGGAAACCAATGAAGAAATAGAGTACAAGGCTAACGTGATCTTCCTTTGTGCTTCTGCAATTGCTTCTACCAGCATTCTAATGAAGTCCAGATCTGACAGGTTTCCTGACGGAATGGGGAATGACAGTGGCGAATTAGGTCACAATGTAATGGATCACCATTTCATGGCAGGTGCTTCAGGTAAATATGATGGTTTTGAAGATCAATACTATAAAGGGAGAAAGCCTAACGGGATTTTTATCCCGAGATTCAGAAATCTAAATGATTCAGAAAAAATGCCTTTCCTTAGAGGTTATGGATATCAGGGAAGTGCCAGCAGAGGAGACTGGACAGAAGCCGTAGCCGAGATAGGTTACGGAAAAGATCTAAAAGATGCCATTACAAAACCCGGAGGCTGGAGTATGGGACTTACCGGTTTTGGGGAAACGCTTCCTTATCACGAAAATAAAATGGTTCTTGATTATGACAAGCTGGATGACTGGGGATTGCCTACGGTCACTTTCGATGCCGAGTTCAAAGAAAATGAACTTGAAATGAGAAAGGACATGATTGAACAGGCGGTCCAGATGCTCGAAAAAGCCGGATTTAAAGACATAAATCCTGTAGACAGACTGGGAGCCCCCGGACTCGGAATCCACGAAATGGGTACCGCAAGAATGGGTCGGGATCCTAAAACTTCTGTACTAAACGGAAATAATCAGGTGCACGATGTGCCCAACGTATATGTTACAGACGGTTCTTTTATGACTTCTTCGGCAAACCAGAACCCTTCTTTGACCTATATGGCTATGACAGCACGTGCAGTGGACCATGCTTCTAAGAATTTTCAAAAATCGAACTCCTAAATATAAGATGATGAATAGAAGAGAATTATTAAAGAACTTAGGACTGGGAGCCGGATTTTTAGTAGTAGGACCTACTACCTTCGGACTTCTACAGAGCTGTAAAAATGAACCTAATTACGACTGGCAGCCAACTTTTTTAAGTCCAGCCAATGGTTTTGCCCTTAAACAGGTACTTGAGGTAATTCTTCCTGCGACAGATATTCCCGGAGCAAATGATCTTAACCTGGCACAATTCATTGATTCCTATATGGAGGAAGTTGCTCCTGAAGAACGCCAGGAACGGTTTAAAGCCGGTGCCAATGCTTTTGCCAATGCTTTTAAAGACGAGACAGGTAAGGGGCTGGATGAAGGTACACAGGAAGAATATGACCAGGTTATAAAAAAATATTTGCTAGCTACTCCGGCAGAAAGAGAGGAGATGGTACAGAGAAATACAGAAACTCAGGATCCTATGGATGCAGATCCCGACGAGACAATGAGTTCTGTAGACAATACCTATGATTACCTGCAGAATGTTCGGGAAATGGGCATCTGGGCCTGGAAAAATAGTGAGGAAATTGGTGAAAATGTGATGTGGTATGATCCTATTCCAGGAGTTTATATCCCTTGTGGAACTATGGATGAGCTTGGAAACAACGGTAAAGCCATGTCCCTGTAAAATTTACAGTTCACCCCGTGGTTAAAAAAAGGTGCTTTTCGAAGCACTTTTTTTATTTCTGTAAGGGAAGGTAAATCTCTGCTTTCCAGTGTATGGAATTTCCACCCGTTTCAGGATTGTTGTGAAAAATTTCCAGGGGCGAATATGACACATCAATCTTGTGGATCTGTGCATGGTTGAGAAGCTCCAGCCATGAATAATGTGAGAACATGTAATTTCCATGGTAAGTGGCTTTAAGGGAAGGAAAAGGAGTAATTTCCCTGAAAAAAACTACCGGATCTTCCGGTTTTATCTCCGGATTTTTCACCGGAAAACAAAAATCAAAATTGATTGTGTTCTTTTCTGGATCCCAATGGTTGACCTGTACCCTAGGACGTCCATTGGTCTCAAGGTTGTTGTTTAGAACAAATTCTGACAGCCGATCAATGGTAGCCATCATGCTGTAAGCCTTTTTATCAGTTTCACTTGAATCGGAAATGCAGGCACAATAAGAACCTGGCGAAATGATTTTCTCATCTATTGATACGCTGTAGAGTTGGGAATCAGCCGAGATCGTTTCCCTGATCTGGCGGATTTCCTTTTCAATTATTTCTTTAAAAGGAGCCTTTCCGAATATAAGTTTCAGGCGGGTTTGAATTATATTATTAGTACCTCTTACACCTGTCGAAACTTTAGTGACAGAATCATTTTCAGAAGAAAAAGTCCAGTGCAGTCGATAATATGAATTTTTAAATTCTACCTGTTGTTCAAGTTTTTCAAAGAGGGAAACTTCATTGAAGTTAATAGCTTCGAGTTCCCGGTATTCCCAGGAATTTATTTTGTTGTATGCGATTCCCGGTGCTACTTTGGTTTTAAAACTTATAGTAAAATCATATTCCTTGAAGAAGAAATACCAGGTGCCCGAAATAATGAGTAAAAGAAAGATTAGGACAGAAAAAAGCTTTTTTGACATTATAAGCCTGCTGTTTGTGGCTGCAGTGGTTTCAGCTCAAGATCTTCTACAATATAGGAACCTAAACTTTGACCCTGTACAAGTCCTTTTTCTATGGCCGCCCGGTAATGGATACCTCCATAGAGCCTGCTCATGGCTGCTTCCCTGGCTGCCTGATCAAAAGAAGTGAAAGATCGTACGGGTAAACCAAATTGTACTTCAGTATCATCATCATAGTGAAAATCATTTCCGAAGATATGTGTGAGAACCATTGCTGCTGCCCCCGATACTACCGAATGTCCACTTGGATATTCGGGAAAAGGAGGAGTTTGTAACACCGGAGTCCAGTTTTCATCCACATATTTATTGATGAGGGTTTCGGGACGTATTAATTCACTGCGGTATTTCTCTTCCCAGCAGCTTATAAACGCATCTGCAATGGCAATAGAGGTTGCTGTATAGGCGTAAATAGTCTCTTCAAAACTTAGATTACTTTTTTTAGCTGCTATTTTGCACACCCCAATCCAGTGGCCGCCGGGAGTGATCTTTTTTGTGGCAAACATAAGATGTCCCCGCTGTGTGGAAACATATGGATTACAATCCCAGAAACGGGCCATCTGGATCTCTTCAGATTCATCACCGGTTTTATCCATTTCCCTGCGTATATTATATACTTCCATCAGTTCGTTATAAAAATCTGAACCTTCTGAAAGTGAAAACTCAGGATGGGGTTGCGGCCTGAACTGTGAAGCTGAATCCAAAGCGAATGGCCTGATTTTTTCCCAATGAGGTTCAATGCCGTCCATATAGGTAGGCGGAGTTGGCTGCCACCTGGAAGGATCATCTGAATAGACCGAAAACTTCGGCATGGTACGCGTTTCTTTATAATTGTCGGAATTGATCCACTCATTCATATGGGCCACCACCTGCAGACCATATTCTTTAGAATCCCGGAAACTTGCAGGATTCTGTTGCTCCCATATGCTATAAAGACTATCCTGGTAAGTGCTGATATCATCTTCAGAAAAAATTAATTTTTTTCCTGTTTCCAGCTGTGCGACCAGGGCAGCAAGTCTGTAGTTGATCTGTTTGGTAGTATCTGGGGCGGGGATATCTGTGAAATTGTGATAGGTATTGGAAAATGATGGAAAAGCATCATTATTTTGTGCGATGATCTCATACGCAGCAATGTTGGAGTAGGCGTAAATCCTGCTGGCCACGGGCGGCGAAAAAATATCATGTACCATGATGTTGGTGATCCTGTCTACAGCATTATGATAATCCCCGGCCGAAATTTCAATAGGTCTTTGTTCTTCAGAAGCACAACTTCCAAGAAAAAGAGCAGCAAATATGAGGCTTAAAATGTGTTTCATTTAATCGTGTATTTTATAAAAAGCAGGTCTGTCATTATTAAATGTAACCATTAAATACCTGGAATTATTCAGGGTTATTATATTTAAACTTCTTACCGATTTCTGTGTAAAATTTAAACCAATTTCATTTCCTTCCAGAATTTTTCCGTCGTGGGCAATGATATTCCCGGCGAGTCCGTCGAACCTTCCATGGTATGGAGTAGTACCAAAATAATTACCGGCTATCAGAACTTCTTCAAAATTGTCATTATTAAAATCTGCTTTTAAAAAACTGGTAACAGGTGCCAGCTGTAACGCAGCTTCAAACTTTTTAAAAGTAAACTTTCCGTTGTTATTTAGCAAGTATCCTGAAGCTAAAGTATTTACTTCATGTAATTCTGCTTCTACCAGTTGCTTGCTGTCAAAAATCTGCTCGAGTTTCTTCCCGGCAAACTCTTTGTAGGCGGGAAATTTTTTTCGAAGAAATGAAAGCTGGCCCACCAGTTCATCCAACCCAAGGACAGTATAATATTCCCCGTTTTTTGCGTAGGCGAGGATGGTTTCTGTACTTCCGTTGTCGTCGAAATCTGAATAATACATTTTTAATGGATATTTTTCTGATGCCTCGAATTTTGTGTTAAGTCCCCAGTTGCCCAGGAGATAATCCATCTCCCCATCTCTGTTAATATCAAATGGAAGAATGCTTTGCCATAATCCGTTCAGATTTTTTGACAAAATAGCTGGTGTGACATTTTCCAGATTTCCCTGGTTGTTTTTATAGAATGTTGGCGACATCCATTCCCCGACCACAATAAGATCTGTCCAACCATCTGCATCAAAATCTGTCCAGACGGCATCTGTCACCATCCCCGCTTGTTTAAGTGCTGAATTTTCTACAATAGTGAAACTGTTTCCGTTGTTTTTTAGCAGATAGGAATTGGGGGTTTTTCCGAAGTCATTGGAAATCGCACCGTTGCCAACAAAAATATCCGGATTGCCATCCCTGTCAAAATCATGCACTTTAACTACAGATCCGTTTTCGAAGTAGGAGGGAAGACTTTGCTTTTCCAACTGAGCATCATTGTTGCCGAAATACAACCTGTCTAATAAAGCCTGATTCTCTCCGGAAAATTCCCCGCCAGAAGACACTACGAAAAGATCATTTTTGCCATCGCCATTAAAATCTTCTATTACTGCTGAAACATCTTCTGATATAGAATCCTTCCGAAGTTCGGGGAAATCCTGTTCAGTAAACCCGTTGGAGGTCTGGAAATAGATCTTTGCCGGTTTAAATTTAGAATTTCCGAAGAAGATATCTTCTTTTCCATCGCCGTTAAGGTCTTTTACGGCTACTGCAGGCCCTCGATCTGAAATCTTGTAAGGGATCAGTTTCTGGCGGTCAAAATCGGAATACCTGTTTTCTTCATGCGCGAAATCCATTCCCGGAATGGAATCCACTTTCTGGAACCACTTTTCTGTTTCCGGAAAAAGCTGATTGTAATCTACTTTTGAATTTCCGTTTTTTGGTTGGAGGGTGAGTGTTTGATTTAGCTCAACTTCATTTTCAACCTGAAATGTATTGTCAGGCCAGATTACCAGCAGGGAATCTATGGTTTGTAAATTTCCAAATCCAAAATGAAAAACAGGTTCCGAAGAAGATTGAAAGCCTCTTGAGGTAAACAATTGCCTGGTCTGGATCTTTCCATTACTGTAGGCAATGATCCTGGTTCCTATTCCAAAAGTATTGGGAGCGGGATGATTTAATTTAATCTTTAAATAGCCGGAAATCCCATCGGAGTTATTTCTGTATACCCCTGCAGGCTGGTTAATGTTGTTGGTCACCAGGTCAAGATCCCCATCGTTGTCAAGATCGGCATAGGCTGCACCGGTAGAGAATGTGGTATCTGCAGAAATCCATTTTCCCGATTGGTCTGAAAACTCAAGATTCGCACCTCCGCGAAACATGTAGTTTTTTACAGCACCCGAAGGCATCATTTCCAGTGCTTTTTGATCTACCAGTTTTGTAGTGGTGATTTTTTTCTGAATCTGTTCATTGGAAACATATTTAATATAATCAAGATCATTGGGCCGCCGTGGGATTCCGGTAGCGATGAAAATATCCTGCTGCCCGTCCTGGTCGTAATCGGCAAAGAGGGCAGCCCAACTCCAATCTGTAGCTGCAACGCCACTGAATAATCCGGTTTCCTGAAAATACTCTCCGCCGCGATTGATCTGCAGCATGTTTCGGGTATATTGATGATGATAGCCGTAGCGGTCGATCTTCATGTTGTGCAGGTCTACGGGATCATCTCCCATGGAGGCTTTTAAAACTTTTTCATCTTCGGGCAACATATCGAGCGTGAGAATATCAGGGTAGCCGTCGCTGTTAATATCGGCCACATCACTGCCCATTGAGAACCTGCTTATATGACCGAATTTTTCTTTCAGCTTTTCAGAAAAGGTGCCGTCGCCATTGTTGATGTAATAATAGTCATCTTCATGGAAATCATTGCTGACATATATATCTGTAAAGCCGTCGTTGTTGAAATCTGCAGTAGCAAGGCCAAGCCCATAGCTGTTTGCACCGCCATAAATTCCTGCTTCCTCGCTTACATCTGTAAATATTCCGTTGTCATTTCTAAGTAGTTTGTCGCCACTTTCATAGGTGCGGTTATTTCTTATTTCTGCAGGGCCGTAGGTGTCGACAGTATGAACGGCATGATTGAGCAGGTACATATCAAGGTCGCCATCATTATCGTAATCGAAAAATGCGGCATTGGAAGAGTAATTTTGAAGATCAAGATTGTACTCTTTTGCTTTTTCGGTGAAGGTGTTATCTCCATTATTGATATAAAGTTCGTTTTGACCTCTCAAGCCATTGATACCAACCACTGCACAAACGTACATGTCCAGTAAACCATCGCCATTCACATCTGCCATGACTACCCCGGTATTCCAGTCCGATTCCCCGGCAACGCCGGCACTTTCTGTAATATCATCAAATTGCATGTTTCCCTTGTTCAGGAACAGTTTGTTTGGGATTTGATTTCCGGTAAAGTAAATATCGGAAAGTCCGTCGTTGTTGATATCACCAATGGCGACACCTCCTCCGTTATAGAAATAGAGGTAATCCAGGATATTGAGAGCATTCGTTTCTGTTAAGCTGTTGGTGAAATTCAGGTTGGAGTCGGAGGGGGAAATATTGGAAAATAAGGTTTCCTCTTTCTCTTCGGAACAGCTTATCAGGAAAAACGAAACCAGAATTAAACAGAGTTTTTTCATTTTTCGATCCTGAATATTTTTGGGGCTTCACTGTTGATGCCTGCAATGATGAATCTGTCTCCGTTCTTATTGCTGAAAACTTTCAGGCTTCGTACCTGGCCTTTTACAAAAAAACCGGATTCCGAAGAATTCTTTACAACAAATTCACCTGATTCATCTTGTGTTAAAAGAATCCCGTGATTTGCATCCAGCCGGGAGAACTGAGGTTTTAAATCATAATTGTTTCCTGCCAGTAGAATTTCTTTTTGATTCTGGTCGTTTTCCAAAATTTCAATGGCATGGATGCTTGAAAATTGTGCTTCTGCCGGTAATTCTTTTACTCTAAAGCTGCCATTGCCGTTATTATAGGCAATAAGACTTTTAAAAGTAGAGATCTTTCTAATGATGGAACTCTCCACAATATCTTTTTCAAACAGGTTATGGATCGACTTCACCGCATATTCAGAGAATTTAAGGTTCTGTTTTTTTACAGAAGCTATCTGTCCCGATAACTCTCTTCTAAGGTGGAGAGGTATATCTTTTCCATTAATATTCCGGGTAGAAATTTGTTCAATCGTACCGTTGTTGTCAAAATCATTTACATACATCTTCACCGGTTCCTCTCCCTGCACGTTGTAAGTAGAATTAGTGCCCCTGTTTCCGAGGATAAGGTCGGGGTGGCCATCATTGTTGAGGTCGTTAACTGCGAGTGCAGTCCAGGCACCGGTAAGCGTGTCAAGGTTAGTTTTTAATGGATCAAACCCATTTCTGGAATTGATGAATATTTTAGGTGAATTCCAGTCTCCCACCAGAACAAGATCTTTTCTGCCATCGGCATTCATGTCTTCCCAGGCAGCGTCTGTTATCATTCCTGCTTCTGTAAGAGCATAGGCTTTGGCCTCAGTGATATCTCTGAAATTCCCCGATCCGTCGTTTTCAAGCAACTGGTGTTTCGGATTAATACCGTAAATTCCCGGAACGCTCCTGCTGCCTATGAAAAGATCGAGGTCGCCATCCTCATCGAAATCATGGGCTTTAATAACTGCTGCATTATGTCCTGTAGAAGGAATGGTATTTTGGGAAGCCGAGAATTTACCGTTGCCCTGATTGAGATAGATCCTGGTTCTGAAATCCTCTTTTTCTGAAAACACTTTATTTCCTCCTGAAACTACAATCAGGTCCGGTTTCTCATCATCATTGACATCTGCAAAAATGGCATCTGTATCTTCAAAAAAGCTGTCCTTTTCAAAGACCTCATTTTTAATTTCAGAAAAAGATCCGTTCTTTTTTTGAATATAAACATGACCCGGATTGTTTTGCGCTCCTCCGAAATATATATCATCATTCCCATCATTATTGATGTCACCCACGGCAATTGCAGGGCCTTCTTTAGAGAGCATTTGAGAGATCAATCCTTCATAGTCGAAATCTATATAATTATCTTCCTTATGAGGCTCAATAGAATGTTCCTGAATGGTCAACAAATTTTCATGTTTTAAAGCAGGAGGGGAAAACTTTTGAGTAGCGTTTTTATGATTTAGAGTCTGGCTTTGGTTGGGTGCAATATTTTTTAGGACTTCCACCTTTTTATCCGGCCAGATCACTTGAATAGAATCTACGGAAGAATGAGGTCCCAGACCAAAAACCATCATATAATCTACCGAAGATTGAAAGCCACGGCTGGGAATTAATTCCTGACTCAGGATCATATCCTGCACATACAGGTTCACCTTGCTTCCAATGGCAAAGGGATTTTTTTCTGAACCCTCCAGTTTTACTTTCAGGTAATTGTTACCTGATTCTTTTTCTGAATTATTCCTGTATACAAACAGTTCCTGATTCACATTATTGACGATCAAATCAAGGTCGCCGTCATTATCCAAGTCTCCGTAAGCCGCTCCATTGGAGAATCCCGGCTCATCCAAACCCCATTCTGAAGTAGCATTGGTAAAGCTGAGATCCTGATTGTTCTTAAATCCATAATTTGAAATTGGAGTGCTGGGCATCTTGTTTAGGATGGAATCGAATTCCTTCTTTTTTCCGGTTAACACCATCTCCTGAAGAATATCATTCGCGAAAAAATCCATAAAATCCTGATTCGTCAAATCGTGATAGATCCCATTGCTTACGTATATGTCCTTTAATCCATCATTGTCCATATCGAAGATCAATGCTCCCCAACTCCAGTCGGTTTGCGCCACACCGCTGTAAAAAGCGATTTCAGAAAAACTATTATTTTTATTGTTCAGCTGAAGTGTGTTCTGCATGTATTGATGGTAGAAATCGTTGTCGAGCTTGCGTTTGTATAAATCATAGCGTTCAAAATCACTGGTGGTTTTCAATCGCTCATCATCTTCCGGAAGCATGTCTGTAACAAAAATTTCAGGAAAACCATCATTATTGATATCGGCCATATCTGCTCCCATGGAAGAAAGACTGAGATGTGATATGAAATTTTTTATCTCCTCATTAAAAGTTCCGTCCCCATTGTTGATATAAAGATAATCGCGCTCATAGAAATCATTGGAGACATAAATATCGGGCAGGAGATCATTATTTACATCGCCTATGGTTACTCCTAGTCCAAAGCCAATAAGGCTGCCATAGATCCCGGCTTCTTCACTTACATCTTCAAAGACCCCATCATTGTTTTTTAAAAGTTTATCGCCGCCCCCTTTAAATATTTCTGGAAGGTCCCAGTCCTCACTTCTCAGGTCTCTTTTATTGGCATAGCCAAGACTGGAAACAGGAATAAAACTGTTATTCAGGATGTATACATCAAGATCTCCATCCCCATCGTAATCAAAAAAAGCTGCATGAGTGGTGAATCCATTTTCATCGAGATTATATTGTGCAGCCGCTTCAGTGAAGGTAAGATCTCCGTTGTTGATAAAAAGTTCATTTCTGCGGTCATCTCCTTCTATGTTTCCGGCATTGCTTACATAGATATCGAGAAGTCCATCGTGATTTATGTCTACCATTGTCACTCCGGTAGACCAGGATCTTTTACCGCCGGCACCCGAAGAAGTAGTTATATCTTTGAATTTAAAATCACCCTGGTTCAGGAATAGTTTGTTTTCTCCCATATTGGAGGTAAGATAAATATCTGGTAGGCTGTCATTATTAATATCGCCTATGCCTACACCTGCCCCATTATAAAAATTCCTGTACCTGAAAATATTAAAATCTTTCTCATTTTTCACCCGATTTACAAAACTGATTCCTGTTGCTGCGGAATCAAGCAAGGTAAAAAGATGATCCTTCTCAATAGGAGCTTTTGCACTTGTGTTTTCCTTGTTAGAACAGGAGAAAATAATACAAATGAAGAGAAAAACAGAGACGATCTTGAGAGATTTGTAAAGTAGGATCGGCATAGAATTAGAATAAATCACTTTTAGGATTTCTTTCACAATTTAAAAGAAATTATGCAGATTGGGGGTATAAAAAAGAGACTTAAGAATAGAATTTTTCTTAAGCCTCTTTCATGAAATTAATAAATTTTAGTACCCTTCGTTTTGCATTAGGTTAGGGTTAGAAGTCAATGCAGTGGTTGGAATAGGATAGAGCACACGGAAAGCTTCAGATTCTGGTTTGAATTCCCATTCGTCTGTAAACTGTCCGAACCTGATTAGATCCTGTCTTCTCCACATTTCATTGTATAATTCCCTTCCACGTTCATCCAGCATGTCCTGATCAGACAAAGATGCAAGAGGAGTGGCCTGTCTCAACTCCCTCAATTCATTTACCAGGGCCAGTGCAGATTCGCCAGATGTTCCACCTCTCATAATAGCTTCTGCTTTCATAAGATGGGCATCTGCGTATCGAAATAAGACCATATGTTCTGCATAAGCTCCGTTTGACGGGTGATATTTTAGCACTCTTATTCCTGTGTTTTCAGGATTTCCTACCAAACCTGGCATTTCCTTGGTGTAGAAAAGCGGATCTCCGGCACGATTAGGAGTCATAGAACCGTCAAGTTCATACTGCTGCCCGTATAAAAAGCCAAGCCCAATATCCGATCCATCAATCAGCCCATCTTCGTCTTCATCATTATTCCCTTCAAAGAATCCTTCTGCACCGCTTACTGAAGTCCCTTCCAGAGGAACAAAACCGCGGCGTTCTTCCTGTCCTACATTTGGATGATTGGAATCTTCCGGGCCTTCAAACAAGTCATAGAATTCTGCAAGGGTAGAGAATCCATTCCAACCTCCGGCATCCTGTCCTACAGCACCCTGATTGTAATGTAATCCATTCCAGATCCTGGAACCTACCCCGGTATTCGTGTACCAGATGGTTTCCATATCTACTGTCGGTTCAAAAATTTCAAAGAAGCCGCTCTGCAGACCAAAACCGGCTTCTGCAATAGCATCAACATGTTCTATCACCTGATTCATATCTTCGGCTGAAGCTTCTGCATTGCCTAAATAAATGTGTTTATTCAGGTGCATTTTAGCTATCAAATAATGAGCTGCAGCTTTTGAGGCAAAATTGGCATCGGGCCCCGGGGTGGCATTGGGCAAATCTGGTAAAGCTTCAGTAAGATCTTTCATGACAAAATCAAATGCTTCAGGCCGGGTCATGACCCGTGGATCTACAGAGGCTCCTTCATTTACTTCTCTAAAAGGCACCTGCCCGAATAAATCCATTACCCAGAACATACTGAAAGCTCTCAGGAATTTTGCTTCGGCCAGTTGCTGCGGATTTGCATTACTTTCCGGAGCGATTATTTCAGATAAATTAAAAACATTTCGGTTGTTATTGTTCCAGCTATTCAGCAAAAACATGTGATTAGCATCCCAGGTATGCTGGTGAAGACTTCTCCATAATCCATTATCTCCCCAGTCTGTTCCCCTGGTAGGGACCACCATTTCATCGGTGGTTACTTCCTGCAGCGCATAAAGATTTTCCTGCGTGTTCAACTGGTCTCTTATTGCATTGTAGTTATTGGTCAATGCACTGGGGACATCTGTTACCCCGGAAAAACCTTCCCCGGAATCTTCACGGAAAACCGAATCTGTCTCCTCGAGTTCAAGATCTGTACATGCTGTAAAGCTTATTACAGCCCCGAGCAATATTGTTGTTTTTATATAATTTAATTTCATAATGGAATTTTATTAAAATGTTACGTTCAATCCAAAAGTGACCGTTCTTGCTCTTGGATAACTGGTGTATTCTATACCGGCAGTAGGAATCCCATTCAAAGATTTATCGGTATTTACTTCAGGATCTAATCCGCTGTAATCGGTGATCAAAAATAAGTTTTGACCGGTAAGACTTAGCCTTAAAGAATTTAAGAAGCTGTCTTCACTTAGAGAGAAATTATAACCTAAAGTGGCATTCTGCAGCCTTAAGAAATCACCTTTTTCAAGGAACCTGGTAGAAACATCGGGAGCGTTTCCAACTCCTTCGCCGTTTCCGACAACATTTTCAGTTACGTTAGCTCCGGAATTTAAAGCTCCCGCAGTGAAAAACGCATTTTCCGTATTGTTGTATACGTAGAATCCAAACTGACCGGTTAAGAAAGCCGAAAGATCCCAGTTGTGGTATTCAACACGCGTAGAGATCCCCAGGTTGGTGGTTGGTAATGCACTTTTGCCTACAAAGGTTTGAACATCTCCATTTGGATAAATTGTTTGTCCGTTTTCATCAAATCCTCCAAACTCTCGCAGGTAATAAGAGAATAAAGGCTGGCCACCTGCAAGTAACTGCGCATAGGCATTTGTAAGACCCTGCCCGTTGATTGCCCCGGTTTGTACCGTACCTTCGAAATCTTCAACCATGTTGTCATTGTAGGAAATATTAAATCCAAGATTCCAGTAGAAATCTTCCTCCTGAAAAATATTGTAATCTAAACTGAATTCAACTCCTTTGTTGATGACACTGGCGTCCAGGTTCTCCCAAACAAAATCCTGTGCAGCCGGTTGGGCTGAAAAGGTCTGGAACAATAGATCTGTAGTTTTTTTATGATAAACATCTAAGGAACCAGATAAACGATCCTCCATAAATCCAAAATCAAGTCCAATATTTGTTTGGGTGGTAGTTTCCCATTTCAGGTCTTCATTTCTAAAGGTAACCTGGCCTGTTCCGGGAACATTAACCAAACCTGCATCACTTATTCCTATGCCGCTAAACCTTTCACGTGCAGTGTAAAGGTTATAGGGGATTTCCTGGTTTCCTGTGACACCATATCCTAATCTAAGCTTTAAGGTTGAAACAGTTTCAGGAACAAAATTTTCGTCTCCCATTTGCCATGCGAACGCACCTGAAGGAAAATAACCGTACTGGTTGTTTCCTCCAAATCTTGTAGAGCCGTCAGCCCTCAAGGTAGCAGTGAAAAGATATTTTTCTGCAAGGGTGTAATTTACCCTTCCAAAAAATGATTGCAGCTCATCAGTAGTATGAAAATTGTCTCCTGTTACAGCATTTACGTTTAAGCCTGATGGTGCCGAAGGTTGATCTGTAGTGATCTCTGGAAAAAGTCTGTTGACGAATAATCCGTTCTGATCGTAACCATACTGCTGATAAGAACCCTGAATAGCTCCTTCAATGGTTTGTCTTGAATTGTCCAGGTCTTCTATCATGGTAGCCATGTCCATATTTTCAAAACCCCATCCTGTAACGTTGATACCCTCGCGATCAAATTCCTGGTAGGAGTATCCTACTAAAGCATCAATTTTTGAGTCCCCAAACATCTTTTCATAATTAAGTGTGGCTTCCAAAAGCTGATTGGTACTTTCTATTTCATTAATCTGCGACCTTCCATTCCCGGGTACGGCACTCTGGATTCCCTGAACATCTCCCGAAATCCCAAACCCACGGAAAGATTCTGATTTATCATATCCTAAATTTACTCTGGCGCTAAAACCCTCCAGAATTTCATATTCTGTAGAGAAATTGATCAGGAATCTGTCTGTTTCCGTTTCGTCTAGCGTGTACTTCAGTAATCCATTTGGATTAATTTGTCCTTCGTAAAAATCGGGATCGGCCGGGGTGACAGGAGTGGCCATATAAGTAGCCCCTAAAAGGTCTCCTTCAGAACCGGCATTGTTTGTAATAGGAGCTCTCTCGTCATTCACTCTTGAAATAGAGGTTTGAAGACCAAGGTTTAAACGATCGTTAAATAATCGATGATTAATATTCAATCTCCCTGTAAGTCTTTCCATGGCGGAATTTTCAACAATTCCCATAAGGTCTGAATACCCTGCAGAAATTCTGTAATTCCCCTGGTTGTAAGAATCTGAAAAGGAAAGGTTGTGTTCCTGAGTAAAGGCTGTCCTTGTAATTTCATCCTGCCAGTCGGTATCTGCTCCATAATCTATAGGAGTGGGATCCTGACCTGTGCCTGCATATGCTTCCAGCCATTCCTCACGATTAAGGAGATCATATCGGTTTGCAGGAGTGGCTACTCCAAGATTGGTGCTGTAATTAAGTCTTGCCTGGTCTCCACGACCTGATTTTGTAGTAATTATGACGACCCCGTTAGCACCTCTGGAACCATAAATGGCCGTAGCAGAAGCATCTTTAAGTACACTCATGCTTTCTATATCCTGTGGATTCAGGAAATTAAGCGGATTTTTAGGAGAACTGTCTCCAAAACCGGCATTTGATCCACCGGCAGATACATCATCTCCTGATAAAGGCACGCCATCGACCACAAAGAGCGGATCATTTCCACCGCGAACAGAAGTAGTTCCCCTAATTCTTATATTTACGCCACTTCCCGGTTCACCACTGGTGGTGGTTACCTGAAGTCCTGCTGTTCTTCCCTGAATAAGTTCTTCGGGAGAACCTACTACCCCGCGGTTAAAATCTTCAGTAGAAACTGTTGAGACGGCTCCGGTGGCATCTCTTCTTTGTACAGAGCCATAGCCAATCACAACTACTTCACTAAGCGCGGCAGCATCTTCTTCTAGTACTACATTGATAGTAGATCTTCCATTTACCGGAATTTGCTGTTCTGCAAATCCCAGAAAGCTATACACCAGTACGGCATCATCGGGGACATCTTGCAGGGTGTACCTTCCGTCAAAATCTGTTGTGGTACCATTTGCTGTTCCCTGTACCAGGATATTTACACCTGGTAGAGGCATTTGTCCATCAGTTACCGTTCCGGTGACAGTCTGTGCCTGAGAAAAACTCATACAGAAGACTGCCAGAATGAACAGACTGAAATTAAGTAGTCGTTGTTTCATAAACTAATTTTTCGTGATTGATTGTATAAGATGTTTGTAAACGAATTTATGAAAAAATACAGTTCGAAAATACGTATTCCTCAATCGAAAACATTTGAGTGCTGTGATATGTTCTGTTTTTAGTTAGCTTTATTGCTAATATATTGCTTTTAATCGTTCAATATTGAATAAAGAAAAAAGCTGTAAAGTCCCGCCGGTACGGAGCTGCAGCAGGATTTTTGATATAAAATGTTGTTTTTACGTTTAATGTTGAGAAACAGTTGAAAAATATTTCAGATTATCACTGAAATAGCTGATTTTTAAGACTTTCTTAACGGAAATAAGTACTGCTGGTGCAGTTATTAATGGAAAATTGAAGCGTCAAATGACTTTTTGGAGAGATAAATAGTGAATTTTGAAAAGGGTATAAAAAAAGAGGAACCTGAATCAGGTTCCTCTTTGAAATGTATTACTGGATCTGGATTAACTTCTTCTACGATAATTAGATCTATCAAAATCTTCTCCTTCGTAAAGAGAGTCATCATCAGGATACCTTCCTTCCGAAGCTCTATTGTTTCCAATTTCACCTTCGTTGGCAATCCTGGTTCTTTCAGACCTTCCGGTATCCAGGTCACTTTCAGTGGCAGGATCTACCTGTCTGCGTTCGCGTTCGCTGGTTCCGGTTGTCTGAGATCTGTTTTCCAGGTCTCTGTCGGCCGTCCGGGTTGTTTGCTCGTTATAATTCCGGTTGCCATCGTTTCTGTTATATGATTCCAAAACTACTACTTCATAGTCACGGTCCACATCGATACCTCTTTCTTTCCTTTTGGTTTCAGCAAAAGTCTGGTGATCAATTTTATCTGTATATACATACTTCTCATCCTCATTCAGCCGTGCATGTCCAATAGGAATAATAAGATGGTTTTCGCCATCTTTATTCACGAATTCGTGAACATCTGCGCTTGCAGATTTTCCATAGGGCTTATGATTGGCTTCAATAATGGAAGTATCGACTTCGACATCCAGGTAAACCACTTTTTCTTTACTCTTGCTTACCAGTAGGTTATCGACTTTTCCAACCACGCGGTTGTCTTTGTCTTTAACTTTCCACCCTCTTACATCTGGATCATCACTGTCAACTTTCCAGTCTGAGAGTTCATTGAGATAATATAAATTTTTCTTCTTGTCTGCCATGATTTTTTATTTTTTAAGATTAGCTCATTTTTTGAAGGACATCTGCTGCCTTATCAAAAAATGAATTTACGTCGTCCTTTTGCTCAAGAGTTTGTACCGAAGGATCAATTCCCTGCAAGGAGCTTCTAAGATCTTCTACATCCTGTGAAAGATCCGGGTAATTTTCCTGTTGTACTTTTTCCAAAGCATCTACTATTTTAGCGCCTGCATCTTTAATGATATTTGCATGATCTGTAGCCATAGGATCCTGAGTTATCTCATTAGCCTGTTGACGTATTTCCTGCATTTCTGTATCAATATTGACGTTTTCTTCCCTTGCCTTAGACTCTACCGCGTCCATAAGACGGATTAGAGCATTATTGGTATATTCATGATCTATACCCATTCTGGTTTTATCTCCAACATGAGATACAAATCCTGAAACTCCCAGGGTATCATTGTTATCCCAGGCGCTGGTGGTATCCTGCATTTCATTGTCCCAGGTTGTAGTGTCTTCTACTTGTTCGGTGTTGGTATCATCAATATCGTCCATATCGTCGTTACCCCCGGCAAACAAGAAATACAAGATTGCCAGAATAACTAATACTAAGATGATCCAAGGCCAAATCGGTTTTTTCTTTTCGATTCCAATTTCTGCCATAATTTTTCTTTTTTTTTGATTATTAATTAGTTTTTAATTCAGATTGAAATTACTCATTCTCACTCCCATTTTAATTAATCTTAGCCTAAATTATTGTTAATTAAGCATTAAAACCACTTGTTTACCTCGACTTTGCTGCATTTTGAGCAAATTCGGGGGGACAAGCCATCTTTAATTTATAAGAGGTGATTTTGGCATTAACGGAGTCTACTTCCCCTCTGTATTCTCCGTCAATTTGAAAAGGCACTTTCTTGTAGCATTTAATGTGAGCTTCTGAAGCAGGAAAGATCTCCAGGAAGTCTTTTTCATATTCTGCATTCTCCTGAAAAGTTTTTAGGATTTGAGGGATATCAAACTTTTTAAAAACAAGAATTTCAAATATTCCATCATTGAACTCCCCATCGGGATTGATCCTGGAACCTGTACCGTACTTTTTGGCATTTGCAATGGCAACAAGTACTGCTTCATGTTCCATTGTTTGTCCTTTAATACTGATGCTGAACCTAAATGGGAAATCGCTTTTTATCAAAGTAGGAACAGATTGAATTAAGTAGCCCAACTTTCCTCTTACGTCGCCTTCTTCATAATTTTTAATAAGCGCAGCATTTAAACCTATATCACTTATATGAAGGCACAATTCATTGTTCACCATTATACAGTCTACCTCTACAAAATTATCGCCCAGGGCAATATCAGCAATTTCTTCGGTAGTGGAAGGCAGGTTGAGATTTTCAGCCAGTCCGTTTGCCGAGCCTGCCGGAATCAGTCCAATAGGTACAATGTCGTCCTTAAGAATTTCCGCAACAAGTTTAATGGAACCATCCCCGCCGGCAATAAGGATCCGATGGGGTTTGAAATCCTTTATAACATCTGTAAGTTCTTCTTTATCATTTTTCCCATTCGTATAGTATATGTGCAACTCCCCTTTGCGAGCTGCCATCCTTTCTTTTACGTGTTCAACAATGACTGATTTATCTATTCCTCCGGAAATGGGGTTGACCACAAACAGAACTTTATATTTTATATTCATATTTTTTAGCATGTACCTAAAATTAGGTATTTTGTAGACGAATGATGGTAAAAAAAATATAAATATGAAGCTGGACCTTAAGTTGTACAGGGGTTATGTAAACGATCAGGAATTAATTGTATTTGGACACGTTTTTAAATCATGGGCTCCAGATAAATATGAAGTAGACAGAAGAGGCTACAGGCATGCAAAATCTGTCATCAAAATGTTTACCATTAGCCCCATTCAAAATATTGAAGTCACCCTTAATTTCAAAGACCTGGAAGTAACTACTAAAACCCTGGATGATGGATATTTCAGGTTTGCTATTCCTTTTAATCAATATCTGGACAGTGGCTGGCACAGCTATACGGTTTCATGTAAGGTGGGGGATATAGGAATTATTGAGCAAGGGGAGTTGCTTAAACCCTTTAAAAGTAAACTTGGAATAATATCAGATATTGATGATACCTTTTTAATGTCCCATACTAATAATCTTTTCAAGAAATTATATGTCATCCTTACCAAGAACATTAATAATAGAACTGTTTTTGATGATGTGGTACCTCACTACCAGGCGCTAAGTAAAGCAGGGCGGGAGGAAGGCACCTTTAATTCCTTCTTCTATGTATCCAGTAGTGAATGGAACCTGTATGAATTTATCCTGCAGTTTGCCCGGATGCATCGACTTCCTAAAGCCATAATTAAACTTAAGGATATTAAAACTGGCATTGGAGATTTTCTTTTTACAGGTAGAGGAGGGCACGACCATAAGTATCATAAAATAAAAGATATTGTTTCTTTTTATCCCCAGTTGGAGTATGTGCTTTTGGGTGATGATTCCCAGCAGGATCCTTTCCTGTATGAACGAATTTGTAAAATGTTTCCCGAGAATATAAAAGCAGTTTACATACGACAGACCGCAAAGCGGCAGAAGGAAAAAGTAAAAGCAACCCTGGCAAATATGGAGGATTTAAAGGTGGCTACCTGCTATTTCAAAGATAGCACCAAGGCCATTGGCCATTCTCGGAAAATTGGGATAGTGTGATATTTTATATAATTGGGATTTAATCTGGTGATCTGGTAGACAACATTACTTTATGGGCGATTCAAAAGGTCAAGTAACCGCTTCCATGCTGCATCATTGAATAACGTGTGCAGAAGAGATTTCAGGATTATTGGTAGCGTATTGAAAAATCTGGGAGCCACCCCAGCAGAAACCAACTACTGCAACGTGTGCTGTTGAGGAAGGAACATTTTATGTGCTCAAATGCAGGGTTAAGATCTGCAGTGAACTGTTGCTCCGGTCTCTTCCTTTTTGTGAGTCGCGCATTACAATATGATTATACTTAAACAAATGGTAAGGAGTGTAGTGATCGAATATTTTATTTCTTTTTCCTATAAGTTATCTGAAGGTGCCGGAAGGAAATACAACCACACTTTCATGTCCGTTTTTTCCAACAGTGCTCACACCAAAAAAGAAATTATCTATTACAATTCCTTCCAGGGTGAAACTATCCACATCTCCAACATATCTTGAAGATTCCCACTGTGGGGAAGTAGTTTCTCTCCAGTAAATCTTATACCCTGCCACGTTTTCACCTTCTGCTTTTTTCCATTGTAATTTGGTAGAAGGCTCTACAATTCCGCCTATTTCCACTTCTTCGGGAGCCGGTGGTGCCCATGCGAGACTTGCCATGTTAATGGCGTTTACTGCGGTAAGTTTTTTAGCATAATCAAAGTTAACATGTTCTACCACGTCTCCATATTCAATTCCGTCTTCTGTTCTGATATCCTGATGTTGCTGGGTGTAATTTTCATGGGCTTCCATTATTCGTATCCCCGGAAAACCCAGATCGTTGAAAGGACGGTGATGACCACCACGACCAAACCGGTCCAGCCTGTAGATCATCATCGGATTCATTTCGGGCATATATTTTTCTGTTGTTTTATGGACATACCGGGCAAGCTGCCTTGAAATTCCGTCAACTTCGCCACCGTAAAACCTACGCATTCTTCTTGCATCATCAGTCTCTGTGGGTGGTACAGGTTCAGAAAAGATCCGGAAGCTGCGATTGTCAATTACACCGTCAACACCTTTGATGTTCCCAATCATGTCATTATTTAAAACTCCTATGATTTCCCAGTCATTTTCCTGAGCATATTTGGCGAGCCCTGCACCGCCAAAAAGCCCCTGTTCTTCTCCTGAAAGACCTACGTACACTATGCTGCTCTCAAAATCATATTCAGAAAGTACCCTGGCAGCTTCTATGGCTCCGGCCATTCCGCTGGCATTGTCATTTGCCCCGGGAGCATCTGTCGTAAAATCCATGGTGTTACTGGCACGGGAATCAATATCCCCGCTCATGATAATGTATCGGTCAGGATATTTTGTGCCTCTTTGAATGGCGACTACATTTACTACCCATGCATCATGGGGTACTCTGCTATTTCCTTCTTTGGTAACGAAATCCTTTTGATAAAAAACTTCCAGACAATTTTCGCATTCCTTCGATATTTCATCGAATTCAGATTTTATCCATCTTCTGGCTGCACCAATTCCACGGGTTTCAGATATTGTATCACTAAATGTATTCCGGGTGCCGAATCCTGCAAGTTTCCGAATATCAGATTCTATACGGTCTGCAGATACTGCTTCTACAATATCATAAAGCCGGAGATCTGATTGTGGCGGCGCCTGGTTCTGTGCGAAATTTTGAAATCCGGTAATAAGAAGCGATAAAAGGAATATTTTTCTGAACATTATATGTTGCAAATTGAAGTTAATAGAAAGTCTGAAAATAAGAAAAAACATTGTTACTGAGAATTCCGGAAATAAAAAAAGCTGCTTTAAAAAGATTTTCTTTTCAAAGCAGCCATCTTACGAGAAGTCTTTCTCCTAATGGAGAAATCTTCTAATAAATTATTTTCTCATCGCCATCCATTTCGGATTGTAACTTTTTAGATTTACCCATGGCTTTGGTTTTAACAGAATCAAATCTATGGGAGACATCATCTACAAAGCCATTGATTCTGTTTTTGCTTCCGGTAACATATTCGTTACTTTTGTCTTTGATTCGTTGACGTGTGTCAGAACCTTTTTTAGGTGCTAGTAATAAACCAGCTGCAACACCTGCAGCGGCACCAGAAAGGACTCCTATAAGTATTTTGCCTGCTTTCATTTCTTCTTTGTTTTAAAATTAATTTCCAATTTTTTGATACCTCTAAGATACTTCAATTGTTTATCTCAACAGAAAAACGGAAGTTAAGTTTCATATAAAATTTCAGATTAAATTACTGAATAATTAACAGTTTAGTTTTTAGCTTAATTTTCATTCAATCATACTGTTAATTTGACTTGTTTTCTCGTGCGACTAGCTTTTGGAGAATTCTTTCAAAAGGTCTCTCACTTGTTCCACATCCTTCACATAGTATTTCGCGCTGGTTTCTTTAACTCCCACTTTTACGGTGATGGCCTGTTCAGGCAATTCATTAAACAGGTATTCATCTGTCCAGTCATCTCCAATTCCGAAAATAAAATCATGTTTTCTCTCTACAAGAATTTTATTAGCTGCCTTTCCTTTGTTGATTCCGCTGGTTTTGATCTCGAGCACTTTATTTCCTTCCAGAACACTTAATCCGTGGTTTGAGGTGAGATCCTTCAGGACGGTAGACAATTCATTGGCCCGAATTTCTCCAAGTTCAGGATCGGCTTTTCGGTAATGCCAAACCAGCGAATAATTTTTCTCTTCAATGAAGGTCCCCGGGGTGCGGTCTACAAATGTTTCCAGTACCGGCCGAACATTCTTCATCCAGTCACATTTAATATTTTCAGTTAAACCCCAATTTCCATTAGATGGACGAAGCCATACACCATGTTCAGATATAAGGTTCACCGGCACATCCTGCCACCAGGTGCCTAATGTTTCTTTATCTCTACCACTTATTAGAACAACTTCAGTATTTTCAAGGGCATTCAGTTGTTTCACAAGTTCCAGTAGAGAAGGGTCTGGTTTTGCATTTTCAGGTTTATCTGCAAAGTTGACCAGGGTTCCGTCATAATCAATAAAAAAGATTCGGTTTTTAGCCCTTTTAAACTTTTCGATGATGGCGGTTTCTACATCTGCCGTCAGTTGTTCTGCTTTGATTTTAGAAATCCGGTTTTTTGCTTCCCTTAGGCTATTCATAAAATCTTTAGCCCATTTTTCTACCGTATACCGTTTCAATCGTTTCTGCAACATTTTGTTTCTCCGGATCTGCTCTTCTTTAGGCATTTCAAGAGCTGTTTTGATAGCATCAACAATCTGCTCAAAATTATTAGGATTTATAATAAGGGCTTCATTCAGCTCGTGAGCAGCTCCCGCCATTTCACTAAGGATCAAAACCCCGGTTTGATCGGTTCGGGTAGCGATATATTCTTTTGCTACCAGGTTCATCCCGTCACGGGTAGGGGTGATGAGGGCTACGTCACTGCTGGAATAAAGATCTATAAGATTTTCAAAAGGCATAGACCTGAAGAAGTACCAGATTGGGGTCCAGTTCACTGTTGCAAACCTACCGTTGATACGGCCTACGAGTTCATCAACCTCCTTTTTCAGTAATTGATACTGCGGAACATTGGTCCTGGAAGGAACTGCCAGCATCACAAGCCGGACTTTTTCCTTGTACTCCGGATATTTTTCCAGAAAATATCCATACGCCCTTATCCTGTTGGCAATCCCTTTGGTATAATCAAGCCGGTCAATGGAAATGATCAGTTTTGCATCGCTTGTCGAATTCTTATGATAATCCAGTTTTTTCTGAAAATTCGAATTTTCACTCGATGGCTGATTCTGCTGATTTAAAGATGCGTCACTGAATTTTTGATAATCTATTCCCATTGGGAAAGAATCTACGCGTACGATCCTGTTTCCCAGGTGGATCTCATTAAAGGTACTGTCCTTTCTAAGGATAAGTTTTACAGATCGTAAGAAATGTCTTTCGTAATCGTAGGTGTGGAAGCCTATCAGGTCTGCTCCCAGCATTCCTTCCAGGATTTCTTCCCTCCAGGGAAGTGTCCTGAAAACTTCGGAAGAAGGAAATGGAATATGGTTAAAAAATCCTATGGTTACATTCGGTTTTTTATCTCTAATCATTTTTGGAAGCAGCAGGAGTTGGTAATCATGTACCCACACCTCATCATCGTCATTAAGGTTCTCAAGGACAGCTTCGGCATACTTCTGATTCACCCTTTTGTAAGATTCCCAGTCTTCAGGTTCAAATTCAGAATATTCCATGAAATAATGGAATAACGGCCAGATGGTCCTGTTGCTAAAACCATAATAAAAACCTTCAATTTCTTCCGAAGTAAGGTCTACGGGAAGGCAGTTTTGTTTTTTTGCTTCCTCAAGGACCTTACCTTTCAAATCATCTGGAATTTCCTCCTCCGGCATGCCCGTCCAGCCAATCCAGATACTGTCTCCTTCTTTGTGAAAACTCTTTAAGCCGGTGGCCAAACCACCCACACTAGGTGTAACTTCTATATCTTTTTCGGTAATATTTATTTGTAAAGGCAGGCGATTTGAAATGATTATTGTTTTGCCCATAATAATGTGTCTGCTATTTTTATCTTTGTGATTCTTTAAATTACGGAAAATTTGAAGAAGGAGTCTACCTTTTTAAAAGAACTTTAAGACTATATGAACAACTTAGATTACGGGATCATTGGGAACTGCAAAAGTGCAGCCCTTATTTCAAAAACGGGATCCCTCGACTGGTCTTGTCTACCCAATTTCAACTCGGCTTCTGTGTTTGCAAAACTTCTTGACGAAGACAAAGGAGGAAGCTTTAGCTTTGAAGTAGATGAAGACTATACCATTACTCAGGAATATATCTGGAAAACAAATATCTTAAAAACTACTTTTCTTAGTGAAAACGATGGTTTTGAACTCATAGATTTCATGCCCCGTTATGCAACGAATGAAGGTTCTTTCTATGCCCAGCCTGATATTGTGAGATATATCCGGTTGCTGAAGGGAAAGCCTAAAGTAAGGGTGAATTACGATCCCCGCCTTAATTATGCAAGGGAAAAAACCTATAACGATAATCATGAAAATTATATAAAAAGTTATACAAAAGAAGGAAAATATGATTCCCTTTATTTGTATACCAGCCTTGATCTTGACCAGGTTTTAAATAAGGAAGAGATCACCCTCACCGAAAATGCATTCTTCCTCCTGGGATACCACGAGAAGTTGAAAGAACAGACCCTGGACAGGATCTATCTTAAATTTCAACGTACCAAAACCTACTGGATGAACTGGAGTGAAACCACTACACAGTTCAAGCATTTTAATGAAGAAATAGGGCGAAGTGCCCTGGTTTTAAAAGCCCTAACTTATGAAAAATCGGGAGCTGTGTTGGCTGCTGCGACGACCTCTGTGCCCGAGACCATCGGGGAAGTAAGAAACTGGGATTATCGGTTTTGCTGGATACGGGATGCTTCCATGGTAATTAAAGTCATGGCCGGACTGGGGCATAAGAAATCTGCACAGGGTTTTCTTCAGTTTATTATTGATATCATTCCCAATAAGGATGAAAAGATCCAGATCATGTACGGGATCAATGGGGAGAAGGATCTTACTGAACACATTCTGGACCACCTGGATGGTTACAAAGGTTCCAAACCTGTGCGTATTGGAAATGCAGCTTATGTACAGCGTCAAAATGATATCTACGGAATTTTAATGGAAGTGATCTATCAGCAGTTTATGCAGTTTGACACTTCTTTGGAAAACAGTGAAGAGCTTTGGACCATTGTGCGTGGAATTGTACGGATCGTGGAAGAGCACTGGCAGGAACCCGATAAAGGCATCTGGGAACTGCGCACCGAAGAACGGCATTTCGTGTTTTCTAAGCTGTTGTGCTGGGTTGCTGTTGACAGAGCTGTGAAAATAGGAGAGATCCTTAGAAAAGGGATCAATGACAGTCATTGGAAAAATCTTCGAAAAGAAATCTATGAGGATATTTATGAGAACGGCTGGAACGAAGAAGTACAGGCATATACGCAATCGTATGGATCCAAAGATCTTGACGCCTCCACCTTGCTTATGGAAAGCTACGGATTTATAAAAGCAAAAGATCCACGCTATGTAAGTACTGTAAAAGCTACAGGAAAAGAACTAAGCCGGGATGGACTTTTATACAGGTATAAAAACAAGGATGACTTCGGGCTGCCTTCTTCCTCTTTTACCATTTGTACCTTCTGGTATATCAATAGCCTGTTTAAAATAGGGGAGATGGACGAAGCGCTTAAACAGTTCAAACAATTATTATCTTATAGTAACCACCTGGGATTATTTAGTGAAGACATCGATTTCAAAACTAAAAGGTTATTGGGGAATTTTCCGCAGGCATATTCTCACCTGGCCTTAATAGAAACCGCTGCTAATTTCTCTAACGGTTTAACTGCTGAAGAAAGGTTGAAAAGTATTATTCAGGAGGAGGATTTTTACTAAAATCAACCCTGGATTTCGGAAGACTATCAGGGTAATTCTTTTTGATGAAATCAATAAGTTTTTCCCTGATATGAACCCGAAGATCAAACGCAGTTGGTGAATCTTTGGCGCTTACCAGCACCCTTATCTCCATAGTTCTTTCTGTAGCATCGGTCACCTGTACCACCTTTGCCTGCCGGTCCCAAAGCGGATTATCTTCCAGTAATCTGTCGAGCTCCTCTCTTATGCTGTCAACGGGCACGGTATAATCTGTATACAGGAATACCGTGCCTAAAATGTCAGCCGAATTTTTTGTCCAGTTCTGAAACGGGGTATCTATAAAATAAGTTGAGGGCACCACCAGTCTTCTCTTATCCCATATCTTGATCACGACATAGGTAAGGGCAATCTCTTCGATCCATCCCCATTCTCCTTCTACAATAACAGCATCCTGCAGCCTTATGGGTTGCGTAAAGGCAATCTGGATTCCCGCGAGCAGTGTTCCAATAGCTTTTTGTGCAGAAAATCCTATAATGATGCCGGCAATCCCTGCCGAGGTTAAAACACTTACGCCTACAGACCTTATGCTTTCAAAGCTCATCAAGGCGATCCCTATTGCCAGGATCACAATAATGAAAATAATAATATTTTCCAGGACTGCGAACTGCGTGTATATTTTCCTTGCCTTTAGATTATCGCTGGTATTCACGTCATACCTTCTTAACATTCTGTTTTTTAATATTTTAAGTGTGAGAATGATAAGCCAGGTAGTGCTGATAATAATTCCTAAAGTGCTCGTAGGCCCCAGGATATCATAGGTGTATTCAAACACAAAAACTTTACTTATAAGAGCTACTTTCAGTAATAGCGAAGCCAGAAAAACAAGGAGTGGTAACCATACTTTTTGAGCAAAATCAACGGGTAGAATATTGCGCGGGTCTCTTCCAATTTGACTCAGTAAAAAGAAAGCGGCAGCAAAACTGGCCATTAAAATTAATATACCAATTATGAGGTATTGGGAGGTATTTAGATCAAGAAAATAAAACATGTTCTTCTTCTGATGTTTAGGAGTGATTTTAAAGCTATTAAATATAATATTGAATAATCATAAAATAAATTAAAAGAGTAAGGAGCTACCGGAAGTCTATCGTTTTCGGTTAATAAAAAAAGCCGCTCCAAACGGAACGGCTTTCTGAGAAAACAGATAATCTCTGCAAATTAATATTAGAAACAGTATTTGTTCTCTTCAGTTAATTTATCAGCAATGGTGTTTCTCAAAGCAACAACATTTGGCTGATTTTCATATTTGGTAAAGCGCTTAAGCCCCATCAGCATCATGCGTTGCTCATCACCTTCAGCAAAAGAAACGATTCCTTCCTTGGCTTTCTGGTTGATGGTGTCAACAGCATGGTATAAATACAATTTGGCCATGGCAATTTTCTCTTTTTGAGAATCTTCGCCATATCTCTTCGCGTTCTTTTCAGTCCTCAGAATAGCAGATTCAGCCATATATACTTCAATCAAAATATCTGCTGAAGCTAATAATAACTGCTGATGTTCTTCCAGTTGAGGTCCGAATTTCTGAACTGCGCTACCGGCAACCATCAGGAATACCTTTTTCAGTTTCTTGATCATTTCCTTTTCTTCAGCAAATAATTCTGAATAATCAGGTTTATCAAAAGAAGGAATTCCGGTAAGTTCTTCTCCCACTTTGGTGGCAGGTCCCAAAAGATCCACGTGACCTTTCATAGCTTTTTTAACCAGCATACCTACGGCCAGCATACGGTTGATTTCGTTGGTTCCTTCATAGATACGGGTAATACGTGCATCTCTCCAGGCAGATTCCATAGGAGCATCGGCAGAGAAGCCCATTCCTCCATAGATCTGAATTCCTTCGTCACTACAGTTCTGAAGATCTTCGGAAGCTGCCACTTTTAAGATCGAACACTCAATAGCATATTCTTCCACACCTTTCAATTCCGCTTCCTGATGCGAAGCACCTTCACTTTGACGGATCTCTATACGATCCTCGATATCTTTTGCAGCCCTGTAAGAAGCAGATTCCCCCACATACGCCGAAGCAGCCATTTCTGCCAGTTTGGATTTAATAGCGCCAAATTTTGCAATTGGAGTATTAAATTGTACCCGGTCGTTTGCATATTTCACTGCATGGTCAATAACGCGTCTTTGCGCATCAAGACAAGCACCTGCCAGTTTAATCCGACCCACGTTTAGAGCGTTCATGGCGATCTTAAAACCGTTTCCTCTTTCAGAAAGCATGTTTTCTGCAGGTACTACGGTGTCATTAAAAAAGACCTGACGCGTAGAGGAGGAGTGGATTCCCAGTTTCTTTTCTTCTTCCCCAAGGGAAATCCCGTTTGGATTTTCAGGATCAAACTCTACGATGAATCCGGTGATGTTTTTGTCGTCTTCAATTCGGGCGAAAACGATCATCATGTTACAGAATCCCGCATTGGAGATCCACATTTTTTGTCCGGTGATCTTGTAGCTTTTTCCGTCTTCAGAAAGAACTGCTTTGGTTTTTCCGCTATTGGCGTCACTTCCGGCACCCGGTTCTGTCAAGGCATAAGCTCCAAACCATTCCCCGCTTGCCAGCTTCGGAAGATATTTTTTCTTCTGTTCTTCATTTCCGTATAAAGTGATAGGTAAGGTTCCGATCCCGGAGTGTGCTCCAAAAGCCGTAGAAAACGACCCCGTAGCCCCCGAAATGTAGTCAACTACCAGCATGGTAGTTACAAAGCCCATTCCCATTCCGTCGTACTCTTCTGGAACTGAAACCCCGAGGAATCCCATTTCTCCTGCTTTTCGCATGAGTTCTTCCGTAAGCTTGTAATTCTTCTTCTCAAATTCTTCTGAATGAGGAATGACTTCCCGATCAATAAACTCCCTTACAGAGTCACGCATCATTTGTTGCTCCTCAGAGAAATCTTCGGGAGTGAATACATTTTCACAATCGGTTTCCTTTACCAGGAACTGGCCTCCCCGAAGGAGGTCTTTCTTTTTATTTTCTGTTTCTGTGCTCATTGTTTTATTAGATATTAGATTTGAGATATTTGATTTTTGAAACATCTCAAAATGTTGTTTTAATCAGGTATTTTTCCTTAGTACCGAGATCTAAAATCTCAGATCTCACGTCTAATACACTTCGTACACTCCTGCAGCCCCTTGACCGGTACCAACGCACATGGTCACGAGGCAATGTTTGTTTTTGAGGTTTCGCTTTTTCATTTCGTCAAAGATCTGAACCGATAGTTTTGCTCCGGAGCACCCCAGCGGGTGACCCATTGCAATGGCTCCTCCGTTAACATTCACCAGATCCGGATTCAAACCTGTTTCCCTGATCACAGCCAGTGACTGTGAAGCAAAGGCTTCGTTCAGCTCCACAAGCTCCATGTCTTCTTTTTTCAGTCCGGCGCGTTTTAAAGCTTTTGGAATGGCTATAACAGGGCTTATTCCCATTACTCTGGGATCTACTCCGGCAACGCCGTAGCTTACGAGTCGGGCGATGGGTTCAAGATTCAGTTCTTTTACCATTTCTTCGCTCATCACCATGACAAAAGCAGCTCCGTCACTCATTTGCGAAGCATTTCCTGCGGTGACGCTTCCGCCTTCAGCGAAGACAGGACGTAATTTTCCGAGTACTTCTTTTGAAGTGTCTGCACGAGGTCCTTCATCTTGAGTAACAATGTATTTCCGGGTTTCTTTCTTTCCTTTGGCGTTAACGAAATTCTCTTCTACTTCAACAGGAACGATCTGATCCTTAAACTTATCTTCCTTAAGAGCTGTTAACGCTTTTTGGTGAGAGTTATAGGCAAATTCATCTTGATCTTCACGGGAAATATTATACCTGTTTGCCACTTCTTCTGCAGTAAGGCCCATTCCCCAGTAGAAATCCTCATTTCCGTTTTTGGCGACTTCATAATTTGGGGTAGGTTTATAACCTCCCATAGGAATGTAACTCATGCTTTCCACTCCTCCGGCGATAATACAATCGGACATTCCACTTTGGATCTTTGCTGTTGCCATGGCAATGGTTTCAATTCCGGAAGCACAATACCTGTTTACCGTTACACCGGGAACATCTTCAATGCTCAATCCCATTAAAGAGATCAAACGCCCCATGTTCAAACCTTGTTCGGCTTCGGGCATGGCATTACCTACCATCACGTCGTCAATTCGTTTTTTATCAAGTTCCGGCAGTTCCTTCATCATATACTTGATGGTGTCGGCTGCAAGTTCATCAGGTCTCTTAAACCTGAAGACTCCGCGAGGAGCTTTTCCAACTGCAGTTCTATATGCTTTTACGATGTATGCTGTTCTCATTTTTATAGTATTTAGATATTAGATTTGAGATGTTAGATACCTCATTTGGAGAATTTACGTCTGAACGTGTTATTCATCTTTTGTACCTCAGTCAAATCTTTTATTAAAGGTTATATTTTATCTTTAGAAATCATATTTAGACGATGAGACAGGATCATTTGTGAAAGTAATTCTTTAGAAGACCCGCTGGCAATTCCAAAAAAGTTTCTGAATTCTCCATCCGTATTTCTAACGGCTCCTTCTGCAATGTGAGAAGGAACTGAAACCGCACTTCTTCTTATTTGGTCTGTCAATCCGTACTTTTCTTGCTTCGGAAATTCAGAAGAAGTTAAATAGGTTTGCTCTGCAATATCCATTGCTTTCTGCCAAATCTTTAAATTTTGAAAATTGTGCACCTGTCTTCTTTTTATGGTTGAACTCCAATCTGACATCTCACGTCTCAGGTCTAATTTCTAAGCGGCTTTCCTTTCTGCAACATATGCTGTAATCTCTCTAAGGTCTTTCTCTCTCCGGTGAGAGACAGGAAGGCTTCTCTTTCAAGATCTAGCAGGTACTGCTCGGTTACGTATGTGGCTTCAGAAAGATCTCCTCCGGCCATAACATAGGCTAATTTGTTGGCGATCTTCTTGTCGTGTTCGCTGATGTATTTTCCGGCGTACATAGAATCGGTTCCTACAAGGAACATTCCCAGTGCCTGTTTTCCGAGGACTTTGATGTCATTGGTTTTTACCGGCTGAGTATATCCGTTTTCAGCCATTAGCAGGGCGTGCTTTTTAGCGATGGCCAGCTGGCGATTGGGATTCACCACTACGATATCTTTTCCTTTCTGAAGGATTCCGGTATCATAGGCTTCGTACGCTGAGGTAGAAACCTTAGCCATCCCTATAGCAAGGAAATATTCCCTAAGTCGGTTTAATTCAACATCATTTGTTCCAAAAGTTTGTGCGGCCCTGCGGGTCATTTCTTTAGAACCACCACCGCCGGGGATCACTCCAACTCCGAATTCCACGAGTCCGATGTAGGTTTCTGCAGAGGCTACCACTTTATCTGCGTGAAGAGAAAGTTCACAACCACCACCCAATGTCATAGAGTGCGGCGCTGCAACTGTTGGAATAGAGGAGTAGCGCATTCTCATCATGGTGTCCTGGAAATATTTAATGGCCATGTTCAGCTCATCGTATTCCTGTTCCACCGCCATCATAAAGATCATCCCGATGTTGGCTCCCACAGAAAAGTTCTTTCCGTTGTTGGCAACCACCAGTCCCTGATAATCCTTTTCAGCCATGTCTATAGCTTTGTTTATTCCGTCAAGAACGTCACCGCCAATAGAATTCATTTTACTTCGGAATTCAACATTCAGGATTCCGTCGCCAAGATCTTCCACTACGACTCCGCTGTTTTCGAAAACTTTTTTGCTTTCACGGATGTTATCCAAGATGATAAAGGCATCCTGACCAGGAACTTTTACCTGCTTCTTCTGCGGAATATCATAGTAATAGGTATTCCCTTCTTTTACGGAATAGAAGCTCTTGCTGCCGCTTTCCAGCATTTCATTTACCCAGGCTGCAGGTTCGTAACCTTCAGCTTTCATAAGTTCGATCCCTTTTTCAACACCAATGGCATCCCAGATCTGGAATGGTCCCTGTTCCCAGCCGAATCCGGCTTTCATGGCATCGTCTATCTTGTAAAGTTCATCTGTAATTTCAGGAATGCGGTTCGAAACGTAGGCGAAAAGTGAGGCGAAGTTCTTTCGGTAGAATTCCCCGGCTTTGTCTTTTCCGTTAATCAGAACCTTAAAACGATCTTCTACTTTATCAATCGTTTTAGTAAGTTCTAAAGTAGCAAATGAGGCTTTTTTCTGATCGCGGTATTCCAGGGTGTTCAAATCAAGGGATTTGATCTCGCTGGATCCGTCTTTGTTTTTAATCTTTTTATAAAATCCCTGTCCGGTTTTGCTCCCCAGCCATTTGTTGTCCATCATTGTCTGGATGAAATCGGGAAGTTTGAAAAGCTCGTGTTGTTCGTCATTTGGCACTCCTTCATAAAGACCGTTGGCAACGTGCACCAAAGTGTCCAGACCGACAACATCAACAGTTCTGAAGGTAGCCGATTTGGGACGGCCGATTACAGGTCCGGTTAATTTATCCACTTCTTCAATGCTCATATCCATATCTTTCACAGTATGGAAAAGGCTCATAATACTAAAGATTCCGATTCGGTTCCCAATAAACGCCGGAGTATCTTTTGCAACCACAGAAGTTTTTCCGAGGAATTTTTCACCGTACATGTTAAGGAAATCCAGTACTTCTTCAGAAGTATCGGGTCCCGGAATAATTTCAAAAAGTTTTAAATATCTCGCAGGATTGAAAAAGTGCGTTCCGCAGAAATGTTTTTTGAAGTCATCACTCCGGCCTTCATTCATGAACTTTATTGGAATACCTGAAGTATTCGAAGTAATTAAAGTTCCCGGTTTTCTGTGCTTTTCAAGATTTTCAAAAACCTGCTTTTTAATGTCCAGGCGTTCTACCACTACCTCTATGATCCAGTCAGCTTCAGATACTTTACTGATGTCATCCTCGAGGTTTCCGGTTTTTATACGTTTAGCAAAGTCCTGATGATAAATAGGAGAGGGCTTTGATTTAAGAGCCGTCTGTAAAGATTCATTTACCAGCCTGTTTCGCACCGGTTTGTCTTCCAGGCTAAGGCCTTTTTTCTTTTCTTTATCTGTTAGCTCCCTGGGAACAATATCCAGCAGCAATACCTCCACGCCAATATTGGCGAAATGGCAGGCAATACCGCTACCCATTATTCCTGAGCCTATTACAGCAACTTTGTTGATTCTTCGTTTCATATTGTCATTGATTTTTATTGATCAGATTTATTTTTTTCACTTCTGAAATTTTTATCTGCTTGATTTTACAGCTGTTTCCTCCTGATTATATATTTTTTTGGACGCAATTAATTCCATTATTTTTGAAGCTACTTTTATAAAGGTGTTTAGGTCTTCATCTGAAACCTCTCTTTTTACCGCCTCATCAAACTGAAGTACCACACTTTTTGAATAGTCCCTCATTTCTTTTCCGAAATCGGTTAGATGAATAAGTACGCTTCTCGCATCCTGCGGATTTTTCTTCCGAATAATCAGTCCTTTTTCCTCCATAGTTTTAAGGGTCCTGGATAAGCTTGTCGCTTCCATTCCCATTTTTGGGCCCAGGGAAGTAGACGGGGTTCCCTTTTCAGGATCAATGCTTAGTAGCGAAAACCCTGTAGCCATGGTACTTCCTTCCTTGCTGGCTTCCTCATTATACATCTTGGAAACGGCAATCCAGGTAGCTCTTAAAACATAATCTATGGTCTTTTCTTTCATAGGATCTCAAAGTTAGGAAATTTTTGTTATGCACGCATAACAAAAATCAATAAATTCAGATTAATATTTTTGAGAAATGCAAAAAAAAAGCGGTCATTACTTGACCGCTCTTCATAAAATTGGGAAAGGTTCTAATTTGGTGTCATTAAGGAAGTGAATCCCGCACCTTCCAGACTAAAGGTTGCCCGGCCTTTTTCAACCTGGATTGTTTCTGTTTTTTCAAAAGATCTTTTCTTGTTGGTAATATAAAGGTCCATGGAGGTGATCCCGGCCGGAAGACCTGAAAGTTCCACGTTTCTGGTTGCTCCTTTGTTTACCAGGTGGATGGCATATTGACCTTTTTCCTTATCTCCCAAAGCAGCAACGGAAACGTTCTTCTGATCTGCTTTTACCGGAAGTGCATATAGTCCTTCGGGAGTGGCTCCTAATTGCTGAAGGTTGAAAAACCGCTGAGTAGGATATAACTCATCTTCATTGTTTCCGAAGATCCCGCCACCAGATAGAACAGAATAATCGGCCGTCAACTGCCATTGAAGAATCGACTTGGGCTGCGCAATGTTCATGATCTTGATATACACATCAATTTCATCCAGGGCGTAGGTAGGCTCTTCAAAGATCTGCGGGTATCGCCATGCCCCGGCATCGATACTTCCTTCGCCTACAAATAGTGGTTCATTTACTCTATTGGAAATATCTCTCCATTTAATAAGGTTCTCATCTGTCCATCCTCTCCACGAATGAAAAGAAACGCCACCTATATAAGGACGGCTTTCGGGATCCATGGAAGCAAGGGTGGTGAAATCCCAGCCGTTAAGGTCGGCAGTATCTCCCAGCAGGAATTCCGTTTGGAGGCCTTCTGCCCTAAACATGGCGCCTAATTCTTTGATGAGGTCGTTATGTTCTTCGGCCGTCTGCCGCACGTCAATTCCGAGGTCAGATTCATTGAAAGAAAATAGAATCGTTTCTACTCCATATTCTTCTTTCAGGAATTTAATATATGAAGTAAGAGACCTGTAAATTTCCTCCTTTTTCGTTAGATCGAGCCTGTTTCCCATGCTGCCATCGGGATGTTTGCCTTTAAAAGGTTTGCCTATGATGGCCCATTCAGGGGCAAACCAGGCGGCAAGCATCACCGGAATTCCCTGTTGGTCCAGTCGCTGTGCCATTTCCATGGCAGCTTTGACTTTGGGATGCAGGTTGCCTCGTTTTGCTTCAAAAGCCGGATCTGCAGTACGCTTGGCATGCCATTCCCTCCAGGGCATTTCTACTCTTGACCAGGTAACATTGAGATTCTCCAGACTGTAATCGATCACCTGAGGATCTGTTTGTGCATTCTGAAGCCTGAAATTTCCTCCAATGCCGTCAAAAACTTTCCCTTCCTGATCTGGAAAGATCTGAAGAGTTAACGGAGTGGTATCAATTTCTCCTGAAGCCCGAATTACAAAGGTATTTCGGAACATATTATCTGCTGCAATCTCACCGGAAGCCAGCACGAGGTTTACTCGAATCTGCGGATTCTCCTCAGTTCCCTTGCTGATTACCACTTCCGTAGATTTTTGAAAGGTAATGTTGAGAGTGCGGGTAGGGGATTGTACTGTGATTCCCTGTGCGGGAGCTTTAAAATGTGCTTCTGAAAAAGGAATATTGATATCTCCCAGGCCAATGCTTGGCTTGCTGATAAAACTGAATTTAGTATCGGTTCCAAATTCCTCGGGAAGTGCAATGCTAAAATAAGCAGCATTAATGAGTGTGTCTTTTGGAGAAGTGAAAGTGATTTCTACCTCAGCTTTTCCTTCTTCGGTAGTTTCTATGGTCTGTTTCCATTCTATATCTCGCATCTCATAAGAAAAGATCTTTTGGGCACCTTTTCTTTCAAAATCTATTTGCTGTCCTTCTTTGCGGGTGCGCCAGGTTTCGCCCCATTGGTTTTCTATCGCCAGGCTGGAATTGAATTCCATTAGCTGGTTGTTAACACGTATTCCTGTCATATTTCCCCAGGTGGTAAATTCTGCCTGGGAATAGCCTTTGTGAGGCAGCAGGAGTATTGCTAATAAAGCAATTAACGGAATTACATCTTTTAAAGGTTTTGTCTTAAAATTGATTTTCATTTTGTGTTTTATTTTGGGGTATATGTATTTTTTGCTCTTTACTATAAACGGAGGCTATTTCTCATTAAGAAGCCGGTCTGCCGCAAGGACCAGGAACAGATAATCTGTGGTTCCTCCTCCAAGTACATATTCGGTTTGCTGCCAGAGGAATGGCCATTCCAGTAATTCCGGGAAATCAGGTCGTATCAGGGCAGTTCCCGATCCTATTCCGCCGGGGGTGAACGAGAAATCTCCGCGGTTGATTCCGTAAGCCTGGGTCAAAGACCGTGATCCTACACCCGAGGCGAAGGAGGAAGTATTGACTCCGGGATGAACTCCAAGCACGAAGTTCATCGCGTGGAGCATATAATCTTTCGGGAAGATTTCCGGATAACTGGTGTGCAGAAAATACTGTTTCACCCCAAAATTTTGAATTCCCCATCCGGCTCCCCAGATGTCAGGTTCATAGGGTAATCCATAGGGTGTTTTTTCTCCTGAAGCTTCTACTTCGGAATAATATTCTTTAACAGCATCTTTAACTTCAGCCTGAAACCGATCATTAGGAATGTCCTCTAAAACTCGTCCAACAATCCATCCGGTTTGCTGAATTTTATTCACAATCTCTTGCTGATGCTGAATTAGGAATCTGGCATATTTTCTTTGTCCGGTGGTCTGAAACATCTCTACGGCTGCTTCCAGTTTCTGCAGCGGATCATCGGTTTCGGTGATGTTCCATACTTCCTGCGCAATCTGAAGGCAATCCCTGGACAATTCCGGATTAAAATCCTTCAAGGCACGGGAAGTGGCAGCAAGCGCAGCGGCTGTGCTGAGTTCCCGTCCTGGGTTATTTTCTGTAAAAACCCAGCGGTCATCCTGGTCTCCCGGTTGCCTCCAGGAAATATTTTCAGCAACATTGGAATCTTCAAAAGCCTGATCAAAAGGTGCACCATCTGAATGGTTGACCGGGTCGCCCAAAAGGATGTATTGATCAAGGGAAGGAACTATGATTCCGCGGTAAAACCGACCCAGGGCTTTATAACCTCCAACAATGGACAGGGCGCCGTGTTCTATTTGTTGCAGGATATCTGCTTTTCCATCAGGCTGAAGAATATCGACTGTTTTACTGTTCTGGTCAATCCTGGTATTATCATATTCAACATCAAAAAGTTCGTAGATATGGGAAAGACCCTGGACAGTGGAAGCCTGGGATTCCACCCTCATATCGAAATCGCCTGCATCGTGCCAGCCGCCAAGGTTCAACCCAGGAACGTGCTCTCCCGGTTTATACTTAGTAAATGTTTTATTGCCTTGCAAATAACCATCAAAATGGTTGTGATCTGTAGGTGCCATTCGGGCATCATCAAGGTGACAGCGGCCGTGCCAGATCTTGTATCGGTCGTTTACCAGCATATGGCACATCTGCACAGGTAGAAAATATTCGAGCGTTGGTTGCCATACATCTCGTTGAAAAACATCTTCGGCTATCTGGAAAGGCTCGGTGGTGTAATCTCCATATTTTACCTGGTACATCCCCGGTTCTTTTATTTCGGAAAAATCCAGCTGATAATATTTATACCGCAAAAAATCCCCCCATTCTGAAGGGGATTGGGAAATTACTTCTGTAGTGCCTCCTTCGTTGTTGATCCTCAAGAGTTTTACCGGCTGTACGTTTTCGTCATTTCTATCGGTTTCAATGACGGCCACCTTTTGTTGAGCCGGGTGATACCCAACCTGTGAAACCTGTACCACAGGATCATACGTGTAATCTTCGACGGCATTGGGTGTAATAAGCCATTCTATGGCATTTTCGGTCGCTCCTGCCGGCACAAGCGAACGTACAATGAACCAGCCATTGCTGTGGATGGCGCGTCCGTCCAATAATTTTAGCTCATTGTCACGAAGGTTTTCGATCTTCAAGGTTTGTTTTTCATCTTCAGGAACGATGACCAGTTCGGTTCCGGTGGCCATGGGCTCCAGCTCAAATTCCCCGTCTTCGTTATAAAATCCGGGGCCGTTTGCCTGAAGTGTAAATATTCCGAAGGAATCATTCATGTAATATGATTTTCCAAAGAGGATTCCCGGAAATAATTCAATGTTCATCCCCACTTTTCCCACCCATTCTTTTGGCAAAGGTTTGTCGAGATCCACTACGATCTTAAACGATTTTCCCTGCGGAACGACTTTTAAAGTATAGGACATTTCTAAATCGGGATATTCAATAGGATTAAAGCCTGTCCTGTTTTTGGAAGGGTCGGGATAGCTCATCCGGACGCTGATCTCCTGCTTTTCGAGATCTACCTGTCTTTCTCCTACTTTCGGAACCGGCTGCCACTGCCCGGGAGTTGGTTCTAAACGCAGATCTCCATTGGTGGCCACGCGAAGGCCATTCTGTATAATACCCACACCTCCCTGATGGCTCTCCGGATAAAAATCGTGCGCCAACATGACGTTCACTCCCCGCATTTCCAGGTACTCCTGATCGTTAACTGTTAAAGAATCTTCGGAAGCCGTTTGCGCATTCAGACTTAAACCGGCCAGGAACATCAGAAAAAAGAGTGGTGATTTCATTTTATGGAATTTATTTTATAAAACTATGGGAATGGGCTAAAACAGACTTAATACTATTTTATCTATTCATTGTAGGATTTTTTCATTTCTATTAAGAATATGAGTAAAATAATATCTTTATGACTGCTAAAAATACAGTTATGATGTTACGTGCCCTTCTATTTTGCGCTTTTTCTATTTTTTTGATTAGTTGTAGTTCTAAAAATACGAAAGAAAGTGCGGTTGAAGAAGAACCTTCGCAGCAATTTAAAAGAGCTGCTAAAGCGCAGCTTTTGGAGAAATGGTATCCACTGGTGATCGATTCTGCAGATGGAGGATATTTCAGTGAAGTAACTCATGATTTTCAATTGGGGGAGAAGCATGATAAAATGATCGTGACCCAGGCGAGGCACATCTGGACAAATGCGAAAGCAGCTGAGTTGTTTCCGGAGGAAGATCCATACCTGGAATATGCAGAACACGGCTTCAATTTTCTGAAAAATGTGATGTGGGACAGAGAAAATGGGGGCTTTTTCAACCTGGTGAACAAAGAAGGAGAACCAATCCTGAAAAATGGGGAGGAGAAAACTTCCTACGGGAACGCCTTTGCAATTTATGGATTGGCTGCCTATTACAAAGCTTCCGGAGATGCTAAGGCCTTGGAACTTGCCAAAAGAACATTTTACTGGCTGGAAGAAAACAGTCATGACCCTAAGTACCAAGGATATTTCAATACCCTCTATGTAGATGGAACTCCTATCCAGCGAACCGATGAATGGCCATCAACATCAGATGTGGGTTATAAAGATCAAAATAGTTCGATACATTTACTGGAAGCTTTTACCGAACTATACCAGGCATGGCCGAATGAATTACTTGCAGAACGGCTTGAAGAATTGCTGTTGCTTATAAGAGATACGATTACGACCGAAAAAGGCTCTATGAACCTCTTTTTTCAACCAGACTGGACTCCTGTTACTTTTACAGATAAATCAAAGGAAGAGATTAAAAAGCATTATTACCTCGACCATGTTTCTTTTGGACATGATGTGGAAACGGCTTTTTTGATGCTCGAAGCATCCCATGCACTAGGTCTTGAGAATGATACCGTCACTCTTAAAAAGGGGAAAAAGATGGTGGATCATTCCTTAAGAACCGGATGGGATAAAGAATTAGGCGGATTTTATGACGGAGGTTATTATTTTGAAGGGGAAGACAGCATTAGCATAGTGAATGCCGACAAAAACTGGTGGGCACAGGCTGAAGGGTTAAATTCCCTTTTGATCATGGATTCCTATTTTCCTGAAGATAAATTACAATACCGAAATTACTTTGACAAGCTGTGTACTTATATCCAAACTTATCTTGTAGATGAAGAGCATGGCGGCTGGTATGAATGGGGGCTTGATACAAGACCAGATTCTGAAACTGCTTTAAAGGGGCATATCTGGAAAGCAACCTACCACAACTTCAGGGCTTTGATTAATGTGATGCGGACCCTTGAAGAGAAGCGGGAGGTAAGCAAAAATTAAAGTAACCTTCAGGAATAGTGAATAGGACTTAGAAGAATCGATTTCTATAGAGTCTTTTTGGAAACAGAAATTTTGGAACATAAAAAGGCTTCTGAACTCAAGGTTCAAAAGCCTTTTTTGTTCCCAATGATTTAAGTTTCGGGTTATTTCCTGGTTAGCCGCAGCGTAAGAACGTCGTGCGCCGGTACGGTTGCTTTGAGTGCATTCCTGGTGTCTTTGAAATCCTTTTCATTCCAAATGTCCCTAACCAGGTAAGGGGTCGAGGCAAATACTACTTTGTGATCAAAATCGGGGTCATCAAATGAGTTTTGCATCCAGTTGAAATTTACGTTTCGTGGTTCATCTGCACGGTTAAGGAAAGTAACTGCCCACTGGCCGTTTGCAAGTGGTTTCACCCATGTTTCGAGTCCGTCTTCGGCACTGTATTTCCAGGCCTGTCTTCCCAGTGGATCCTGATTTATAGCGATCATTTCTTTATTGGTCAGAGTCTTTCTGGTTGCTTCACTCATATTCTGCAGGTCATTACCTGCTATAAGTGGTGCTGCCAGCATGCTCCACATGGCGAAATGTGCCCGGTTCTCACTATCTGTTAGTCCATTGCCGACTTCCATCATATCCGGGTCATTCCAGTGCCCGGGCCCGGCATATTTACGAAGACCTTCCTGCATGTCAAGAATCCTTAACACTCCCCAGGAAGACCAGTCGCCGTGATCTTCTTCACAATCCCAGCAGTGGTAGATGTCACCTGTAGTTCTCCAGGTATGCCCTATATCCTGTGCCCATTTCCATGGATCGTTGTCTCCCCATTCACAAATGGCAAAGAGGACAGGCCTTCCAGCTTCATAGAGGGCATTTCTCATGGTTGTATATGCTCCAACAGGGTCGAGATTATCGGTGTCGCACCAGTCATACTTCAGGTAATCCACTCCCCATTCTGCATAGGTAAGTGCATCCTGATATTCATGTCCGCGGCTTCCCGGTTCTCCGGCACAGGTAGTTCCTCCGGCATCAGAATATATTCCGAATTTTAATCCTTTTGAGTGAACGTAATCAACAAGTGCTTTCATGCCTGAAGGAAATCTTTCGGGATCGGCCTGGATAAAGCCTTTTTCGTCCCTTTCGCCATGCCAGCAATCGTCAATAATGATATATTCATAACCGGCTTCTTTCATTCCGCTTTCTACCATGGCATCTGCAGCACCTTTAATAAGGTCTTCATCCACATTACAGGCAAATTTGTTCCAGGTATTCCAACCCATGGGAGGAGTTTGTGCCAACTCGTTAAATTTTTGTGCGTAGCTACCAATGCCTATTAAGAGGCAGAGGAGGAGTAAGGTGTTGTTTTTCATTTTAAAATATTAGAGTTATTCTTGAAAAAAAGATCCCTGTAAAAAAAATTACAGGGATCTTTGAAACTACTTTTTGAAAATCTTAGTTGTTAAAGCCAATGTTGTCAATATAGATAGTGGTGGCTTCAGCAGAATTGTTTTTGATTCTTATTTCTCCTAAAGAGGTGTCGGGGAAACTTGATACAGGAATACTGTAGGTAGTCCATTCGCCTTCTACCACCTCAACACTTACTCCATCATCAACTCCGGCTAAACCTACAACGAGAGGAGTTGTACCGGAACCGGGTGCTCCGTATGCAGAAAAGTTAAAGGTAGCATAATCTGTTGCATTCACACCGTCAGCTCCACCAATTTGCAAAGCTCCCCATGAATCTGCGAAATATTCCAGTTTAATGGAAGTCTCACCGTTTTGAACAACTTCTGTACTGTTAAATGTATAGGTTCCTCCCCAGCCATCCCAGGTATCCTGGAATCCTGATTGAATTCCGTCTGAATAAACAGGAAGATCAAAACTTGGTGCCGAGTTCCCGCCCCCGGTGACATCAAGACCAATCTGGTCATAATATATTGTTCCTGTTTCTCCTGATTGATCCTGAATAGCAATTTCTGTAAGGCTTGTTGCACCTGTAGAAATATCTGCTACAGGAACAGAGAATCTTGTCCATTCTCCGGCAGGTACGGTAAGAACCACTCCGTCTGAATTCTGGCCGTTCATGTAGACCAAAATACTTGTTCCTGCTTCTGAATAGGCTGCGAAATCTACGGTTGTAAATCCGCTTATGTCCGCTCCGTCGCTATTACCAATTTGTAGCGCTTCATATCCGGCGTAGTCTAGCCTGATGGATTGGTCACCGGAATAAACATTCTCTGTGTTGGCAAAATCGGGCTCAGTCCATCCATACCAGAAGTCCGGGTTTAGAGCATCATGATAGATCTCAAGGCCAAATTCAGGTCCGCCGGTGGAAGGAACAGGATATCCAAGAGCTTCTGCGTCCACATCTGAAACTAGGAAGTTGTTAATTTCATGGATCACACCATTTGTGCCTCCAATGTTTGTTCTACCAAGGTTAGCTCTTTGTGCAGCTTCATGAGAAGGTGTTAATGAGCCCGCTCCTGTATCTACTGTCACAAGGTCTCCCTGTACGGTTGTCAATGTACCATCAGTCAATTGGCTGCTTAATAAAATACCTGAATGTAAATGATACTCCAATACGCTCCTTAGAAGGTCAAGTTCTTCCTGGGTATCAAAATCCTCCAGGCTTTCATAGTTTTCGATTGTTCCAAAGAAAGCTTCAAAAGCAGCATTGTTTGGTGCGAAAACGGTAAGTTCATCTGTTTCCAAAGAACCACTTAATCCTGTCATTTCTGCTGCTGTGAGGAACATGCTGAACCCGGTATCTTCCAGTCTTTCCCTGATATTCAAAGTTTCATCAAGATAATCCTGGAACACATCTTCTGTAAGCAAGAGTTTATCTATACCATGTAAAACACCATTCGTAGCCTGAATATCAGCCTGAACGAAATTGGCATTTGTATAACTGGCATCAGAAATAACTGATTGTGCACTTATGGAGAAGGTCTCTCCCTGCATGGTGGTTTGCTCTGTCCCTGGTGTTTCACCGGAAACCGTATTTGTACCCTGTACTATGTGGTACTGTAATAGTTCCTGAAGTACTTCAGCAGGAATATCATCAAGGCTTTCCCACCCTAAGGCTCCATTTAAAACGGAAAGGGAATTTTCAAATGCATCGTTGGTCGGTGCAAAAATTGTTACGGGGTAATCCGGGTTTTCCTCATCGGTAACTTCAGTCACTGTGAGTACTTCTGTTAGGCCAGCTTCTTCAACAGCCTCAAGGAACATTGAGAATTCAGGATTCGCCTCCAGGTGATCCAGGATCGTAGGAGGAGTTAAAACTTCGTTTACCACATGCAGAACACCATTAGTGGCTCCTCTGTTGGAAGAGCCATCTACCAACTGGACAGTACCGTTAAGGGTTGGAGTACCTTCAGCATTGATAAAGAGGCTAAGGTTGGTTCCGTTAGGGCCTGTGGCCATAGTAGTACGGTATCCTGTAGTTAAATTTGAGGTGAAATCTGCAGTTACGGTACTTAATAAATGGTTTAGTATAGTGTTATCATATTCTTCCTCACTTAGACCATCAAGATCTACATTTGCAAAAGCTTCATTTTGCGGTGCAAAAACAATATATGTAGTCGTGGATCTCAAGGTAGAGTCCAATTCCATTTCGGTCAATACCTGATAGAATGTTGACAGGTCTTCAGTTTCCGAAAGTATTTCACTTATGTTCCTGGGATCTTCTCCCAGCTGAGGATACAAATCATCATCCTTTTCACAAGAGCTGAAACCTGCTAAGATAACAAGCATCAACAAGTAATATTGTCTGGTTAATTTCATCTGTGTTTGTTTTGTTGTCAATTTTCATATTATTATCCTACACTTTAGGCCATCGTTGCCGATTGTCTAAAGTGTAGGTATTCTATAGATTTTATCGAACCATTATAGGAATCCGAAGTCATCTATGTAGAATGTATATGGACCTTCATTTGTGTTTGTGGCTTCCTGAAAGTCTATCCTATTAATAGCAGCCGGTGCTCCACCTGTTGGGTAAAAACGGGACAGTGGAATTACCACTTTCTGCCATTGGTTAGGTGTTAGCTCAACTTCTACAGACGCGTTGAAATCATTCAAAGCTACGTTTACTTGTCTTGTTGCTCCGGCCGCATACAGCGAAACAGTGATAGAATTGTACTCATTGAACGAAATAGGAGTTGATGGGGTAAAAGTTATACCAGACCACGCATCCCTTACACTTTCAATGGAATACTCTCCCAAAGCAGGATCTGTGTTTTCTACGTCAAAAGTTCCTCCCCACTGGCTCATTTCCCAATCTTGATTAAGCTGGTCTATAAAGATCGTATAATTAAATCCATATGATTCTGATTGTGCTGTGGCTCCTCTTGAGGTTGTCAGGTAGATAAATGCCTGCTCCACCCCGTCCGGGACAACTACAGTAGCTTCAGTTTCAGATACAGATAAGATCTCAGCATCCCTTTCGATTAGGTTGCCATCTTCTTCTGTTCCTGTAGTAAAAGTGACTGTTTCGGTATCGGAGAAATCCCCACCCAATAATGTCACTGTTTTCACTCCGGCTTCTGTAGTAGATTCAGTAAAACCTTGAATGTTCAAAAGAGAGAAATCATATTCGGTCACTCCTGCAGTGTTTTCGATCCTCAGCACATTTTCCTGCCCTACATATGGGGCTGTTTCGGGAATAGTGGTGAAGGCAACCTGATCTGTTCCCAGAGCAGGATTAAAGTTGGATCTTTCACCATTGAACCAAATCCCGATAATGGTAGAAAGGTTCTCGCCTCTAATGATATAGGTGTTTTCCAGGACTCCCTGAGTTACAGGTACATCTTCCTGCGCTTCACTTACACTGAGAATCACTGGTGGTTCATTTCCTCCTTCGAGTTCCTCAACATCAAAATCGCTCTCACATGAAGCTATTAAAAATGCCGCCAGGAGTACCAGAAAGAACGGATGTTTGCTCATTGTTCTGTTTTTTAAGCTTTTCATAAATATCTTTTTATAATTTATTCGTTATCGCCATTTTGATTATCGAAATCGTAAGGTACAGGCGCTTCCAACAATGCAGGATTGCTTTGTGTTTCGCTATCCGGGTAAGGATATAGCAGGTCATCCTGGGTGGGAATATAACTTTCAGGGTCAACTTCCGAATAGGTGTCGTCTGTCCAGGGGCCCCTTTCCACATTTCCAAGGTAGTTTATTGCAAACTCTGGACCCTGTCTTACCACGTCATACCAGAATTCCATTTCAAAGGCCAATTCTATCCTTCTTTCGTGGAAAACATCTTCAAATGTTGGATTTTCAATTGGCTCTAATCCTGCCCTGGCACGAACTTTATTAAGAGATTCTGTACCTGCTTCTATGGACCCGCCACCCCTAATAGCAGCTTCTGCATGTATAAGCAAAAGGTCGGCATAACGCAAAATGTACGTGTTGTTGGGGTAGCTCTGCTCATTTCCACCAGAATCGGGATTGCCTATCACGTATTTCTTGATGCCAACGCCCGTTCCCTGGTGGTTAATCGTTTCAGGAACAGTGTAGCCGCCATTTATACTTGGGTAAAAATCCCCCGGCTCCATAATGGTAGCATAATAGCGGATGGTATCATTCTCTTCATAAGCTTCCTGAAGATCAATTGTTGGACCTAAAGCAGCCCATCCATCAGAGAAACCTGTTACACCCGCCGGAGCATAGAAAGACTGAATAGCATTTCCTTCGGAATATTCTCCGGAGTTTGACCATTGTAAAGCGAAAATAGATTCGTCATTGTTATCATTTTCTTCCAAGAACAATGCGTTGTAATCTTCCAGTAACCTGAATTCACCTGAATCGATTACCTCCTGTGCCATTTCGTACGCCATTGACCAGTTTCCTTGGGTCAGATATACTTTTGCCAACATAGCTTTAGCACCGTTGCTTGAAACACGTCCTCTGTCGAATTCAGTTCCTATAGTCCTGTCGTTAAGGTTTTCTACAGCAAATTCCAAATCACGTCTTATAAACTCGTATACATCTTCAACAGGATTACGTGGCACAACCGGCTCCAGTACGTATTCAGTATTATCTGCAAGGATGGGAACAGATCCAAAGATCCTTACCAGGTAAAAATATGCCGAAGCTCTTATGAAACGGGCTTCAGCTACCGAGTTGTTCACAATATCTTCAGAAACATCTGCACTAACAGCTTCAGGTAACGTATTTATTACCGAATTGGACTGGGCAACTACAGCATATAACGATTCCCATGCCTGAGTTAAAGTTCCGTGAGATCCTGAAATAGAATAGTTCGAAAATTCCTGATTCCTGGCATCCCAGGTACGTGCATTACCGGAAGCAATTTCTCCAATTGGCCAGGAAACATTACTGATGAAACCAAACCATGGTCGTGAATATAGATGGTTTGCTGCAGCTATCACTTGCTGGTCTGTCGCGTAAAATTCATCTATGTTATATGAATCCTCCGGTGGCCTGTCCAAAAAGTCCTCACTACAGGAAGGGAAAAACAGCACGGCTGAAAGAGCAACCAGCGCTAAAACCTTTGTTCTTATTAAATTCTTCATCATTCTTTTTTTATAGTTCAACATTAAGCCCTAGAGTAAAAGTTCTTGGCGAGGGATAGCGCCCGTTGTCAACACCCATTAAAAGGGCATTCTGATTATAAGTTCCTACTTCAGGATCATACCCCGAGTAGTTGGTGAAAGTCCAGAGGTTCTGGATACTTCCGTAAATCTTTAGTCTGTTTATTCCCACAGTTTCAGATGTTTCAGAAGGAAGAGTATATCCTAACCTTACATTTTGGATTCTTAGGTAAGATCCATCTTCAATATACCTGTCTGAAATCCTAATGTTGGGGTTACTTTCACTACCTCTCACCAATCTTGGCTGCTGCCCGTCTGGATTGTCTACAGACCAGAAATCTAAAACTTCCGGAGATTGATTTACATAGTAACTACTACCTGCTGTTAAAGTACGGTTGACCCCGTTGAAGACATCATTACCATAAGATCCCTGAAGGAATACTGAAAGATCAAAAGCTTTATAAGCGAAATCGTTTTGGAAACCAAAGGTAAAATCGGGGTGTGGGTTACCAATAACAGTTCTATCATCAGCATTGATCACACCGTCTCCATTGACATCTCTATATTTGATATCTCCAAGCCAGTTGGTATCGAAAAGGGCATCTTCAAATCTTCTTCCAAATTGGATAGGCGCTCCTTCTATGTCAGCAGTAGTTCTAAAAAGTCCTTCTACTTCATATCCGTAGAACATTCCAACCGGTTGCCCCACTTCAGTGCGGGTAACATTTTCGTTGGAATCGTTCATATATAATTGTCCATTGATGGTAAGGTCACCCAACAATTCTGTCACTTCATTCCTATAATGAGAGAAAGTAAGTACAGAACTCCATCTCACCGGAGAGTCTATTGTATTATAACTTAAAGAAACATCAATACCTCTGTTTACCATTTCCCCAAGGTTTACCCATGGAGCGGCAATTCCTCCTGGTGCCTGTCCACCGGTAACAAAATCTGTTACCGCCAGTTGGTAAAGGAAATCGCGTGATACTTTATTATATACTTCCACAGTAGCGCCCAATCTTGAGTTGAATAAACCGAAATCCAGACCTAAATTGGTTTGTGTAGAAGATTCCCAAGTTAAATCTGGGTTTTCATAGTTTGCATATTCGAAACCGGTTCCCAGCCCTGTGTTAACAGTATTTAACCGAACTCCGTATGCGAAATTAGGGATGTTTTGGTTACCTACTTCTCCATAACCTCCATAAATTTTTATGTCCTGAATGGCATCAAAATCCTGCATAAAAGATTCGTTGGATAGTCTCCAGGAGGCTGAAACCGAAGGGAAATATCCCCATCTGTTACCTTCCGCAAATTTTGAAGATCCATCAGCTCTCAACGAGACAGTAAGGTTATATCTGCGGTCGAAGGAATAAATTGCTCTTCCGAAATAAGATTCAAGTGCAGAACTACCTCTAAACTGATTCGCAATATCATTGGCGTTACCTGTACCAAGAACCGGTACTTCATTGCCCACAAAATCCCCATCTTGAACGTTCACACCTTCCCAGCTTGACTCCTGTACTTCCTGACCTGCCAAAACTGTTAGGTCATGTACATCGTTGTAAGTATCTGTATACGTTAATAGGTTTTTTACAATCCAGAAATCATTTGTCTCTCTACCAACATTTAGTTGGTTTTGTCCTCTTTCCAGTGCTCCGTAAGAAAAAGTAGGGCGAAAATTGTCTCTTATTGCGTTTCCGAAGTCTCCACCGAATTCCGATCGGAATGATAAGTTGTCGTGCAGATCAAGTTCAACAAAAAGATTACCAAACACCCTGTTTCTTTGTAGTGTATTATCAATAAGTAAAGCTTCTGCAATTGGATTTCTGGTGGCATAAGCAATTTCATCGGGAGTCATTGGCCCTGCAAAAGAACCGTCAGGGTTATAAACAGCCGTTGCAGGGTTGTTTAATAATGATAAGGAAATAATCCCGTTACTTTCATTGTTGATGGTTAATTGGTCATTTGTTCTACTTGCAGAAATATTGATGCCCGTTTTTATCCAATCGTTTACATCTGCCTGTAAATTAGCTCGAACGGTCGCTCGATCAAAAGCGGAACCGATTACAGTACCTTCCTGGTCTGTATAGGAAGTAGAAAGGAAATAATTGATTTTCTCTGTAGCTCCGGAAAAAGATAACTGGTGATTTTGCTGTAGGGCATCATCAAATATCTGTGCCTGCCAGTCTGTACCGGGACCTAATAGTTCCGGATGAAGAAAATCCATTTGCGGATCAAGACCGTAAATTTCTCCAATAGTATTTTGGTGGGTGGCATACTGTTGTAAATTCATCACGTCCATCTTATTGGTAGGACGCTGAACAGCCATATAGGAATCATAGGTGAACCTTCCTTCTCCAATTTTACCTTTTTTGGTAGTGATCAATACTACCCCGTTAGATCCCCTAGAACCATAAATGGCGGTTGCAGAGGCATCTTTAAGAATGTTTAGGGATTCGATATCGTTAGGGTTGAGGGCGGAAAGAGGACTCAGTCCTTCTTCATTGGCTTCACCGGAAACTGGCACCCCATCAATGATATAAAGAGGCTCACTTGAACCTGTAATGGTGTTTACCCCCCGAATACGTACGGAAACCGCAGCACCGGGTTGTCCCGAGTTCCTGCTTACCTGTACTCCGGCCGCGCGACCCTGCATAAGCTGGTCTACACTTACTTGAGGTATGTTTTCAATAGCTTCGGAATTAATACGAGATACAGATCCTGTGATATTCTCTTGTAATTGAGAACCATATCCAATAACCACTACCTCTTCCAGAGCTGCAGCATCTTCATCTAAAGTTACACTGATGTGTTCCTGTCCCGAAAGGGGAACTTCCTGGCTTGTGAAACCTACATAACTAAATACCAGGATAGGATCTTCTGTTGTGGTTACGATTTGAAAGTTTCCATCAAAATCGGTCGTGGTTCCGTTTGAAGTATTTTGTTCGATGACGTTGACCCCGAGAAGTGGAACGCCATTGTTGTCGGTAACAACTCCTGTTACCCGTTCTTGTGCTATACCGTTTTGTGCTGCTGTGCAAAAAATTAAAAAGAACAATAATTTGCCATAGCGATAGAAAACGTTTTCGCCTTTGGATGTAAATTTGTACATAAGAATTCTACTGTTTAATGGTTTTTCAAAACAATTATGGTTTTATGAATATAATCAGTCTCAACTTATTCATTTGATAAAATGATCCTGATATTTTATTATTACTCAAATTTAAAGCTACAGTAGGGCTAATGTTAATATTATTTTGTCATTTCATAATAATATCTTTTCCATCCTAGCCTTTTGAAGCTGTAAATAAATGAAAGGTAATTATATAAGGAATAAAAGGGCATCTGAAATCTGTGAATTTTTCTTAACTTCTTTAACATTTATGATAAATAACTTTAGAGGAAAACTCATTTTATTTAACAAAATATTTTTTAACCGGTTAAGGGGGCAATAAAGCTGGAACCTGAATCTTGCTGTTTATAATTACAAAAAGCCGAAAAAACACTCAAAATTTATTATTCCCAGGATTAAACAATATCTAACTTATTTTGCAATTAGAATTCGAAAAATACCCAGTTTTATAAAACCCGTTTTATTCCGCTGAACTCTTCCCGGTACTGACTGGGGGTGCAGCTTTTGCTCTTTTTAAATACTCGGTTAAAATTGGCGATGTTATTGAAACCGCATTTGAAAGCTATTTCTGCTATGCTCAGATCTTTTTCAATGAGCCAACGGGCGGCATAGCCAATCCTGGTGTCGTTTACATATTCAATAAAGGTTTTTCCGGTGCGTTTTTTAATGAAACGGTTAAAAGAAACCGGACTCATGTTGACCAGTTTTGAAATTTCTGCCAGTGAGATTTTATCCTGATAATTCTCCTGTACATATTCGTAGATTATCCTTGTTTTATCACTGTTTTCAAAATTCTTATTGTTGGAAGTATAGGAGGAAAGCATCCGTTGATTCCGGGATGTTGCAAGGTCCTGTAAGATGGATATGAGTTCCAGGAAATAATCAATACTGTCAATTTTGGACAGCTTCAGGATCTTTGGTTTCACTTCTTCCGAGATCTTTTTAGAAAACAGAATTCCGTGGGCGGACCGGTCAAACATATCTTTAATAGGTTTCATTATACGTCTAGCCAGGAGTTTTGAGTCGAAAAGATCATTGTGGAATTGAATGGTGATCTCGTGGATGTTGGTATTCCTGCAATGGTGAAGTTCCCATCCATGCTGGAGGTTTGGACCTACCAGTACCAGTTCAATGTCATCTATTTCTTCCATACTGTCCCCAATGACCCTGCGAACGCCTCTTCCGTTAAGTATGAAATTAATTTCGTACTCCGGATGAAAATGGATGGGAAAGTCAAAATCACTTTTAATTCTGTCGAAAACCAGGAAGCTGTCTTCCGGTGCTAATGGGGTGATTTCCCGGTGTATATCGTACTGCATGGGTGTTATGTTATTTATATAGAAAAAATTTCATCATGAAATGACAAAATCCTATTAATTCAATTAGAATTAGCGGCTTATTTTTGGAATAGTTAATTTTCAATATCTTTTTAAAACGATATAGTAAAATTTTTCAGGTTAAATATACTATAAGATTTATTATAGGTTATAATATTTTACCATTTAAACTCCAGAAAAGAAACTTCAGATGAAATATTTTTTCAAAATATCGCTCATATTTGTCACTTTAGCTTCCATTATTTCCTGTAGATCTTCCTTTGAGGTCGATGTGGACCGGATTGATGTGGCAGATGAAAAAGCAACAGACGAGACAAAATTGTTGTACCACAACATACGGGAAATAGCAAAAAAAGGAATTGCTTTTGGCCATCAGGATGCAACGGCTTACGGAATAGGCTGGCAGCATGAAGATGATCCTTCTCAATTGAAAAGTGATATTAAAGAAGTGGCTGGAAAATTTCCAGCAGTTCATGGTTTTGATATTGGCCATATAGAACTGGGAAATGCCTACAATCTCGACACTGTTTCCTTTGCGCTCATGAAAGATCATATACAACAGATCCATAGGCGGGGCGGGATTATCACCATGAGCTGGCATATTGATAACCCTGTGACCAACGGAGATTCCTGGGATGCCACCCCGGCGGTTCGATCAGTATTAAAGGGAGGGGCAGAACGGGAAAAATTTGAACTTTGGATTCAGCGTTTAAGTAATTTTCTAAATTCTTTAAAGGGTGAGAATAATAAATCCATTCCTGTTGTTTTCCGTCCATGGCATGAGATGAATGGAGGCTGGTTCTGGTGGGGAGCAGGGAGTACAACTCCCGAAGATTACAAGCAGTTATGGCGGGAAACCATGGAATTGCTGAAAAGAAATAATGTGCATAATCTTTTATATGCATATTCCCCAAATACCCTGAGCAGTGAAGAGGACTTTGATATCTATTATCCGGGCGATGAATATGTGGATATCATGGGAGTGGATATCTACAATCATAGCGGTAATGAAGCCTTTACCCAAAGTGTGAAAGGAAATCTCGAGATCCTTCAGAAGAAATCGGCCGTAAACGGGAAACCTTACGCTCTTACAGAAAGCGGCAATAATAATTTTGGAGAGGATAAATTCTGGTGGACTGAAACTTTATATCCGGGAATTAAAAACTCCGGAATTTCCTGGGTTTTGTTATGGAGAAATGATAGGCCGGCTCATTATTTTTCAACCTATCCGGGAGAGATTTCCGAAGAAGATTTTAGAAAGTTTTCAAAGCTCGATGAAATACTGTTTCTGGACGAAGTAGAAGAAATTACCCATAAATAAAACACCCAACCTCTATGTTACAAGGTTTAGACATTGCCATTATACTCGCTTACCTCATTGGTACGATTGTCATTGGGCTTGCACTGAGAAGAAAAGCCCAGAAAAGTAAAGACGATTACCTTCTGGGAGGGAAAGACCTGCCGTGGTATATGTTGGGGCTTTCCAATGCTTCCGGAATGTTTGATATTTCAGGGACCATGTGGTTGGTAACGCTTACGTTTGTGTACGGCTTTAAAAGCATCTGGATTCCATGGTTGTGGCCGGTTTTTAATCAGGTGTTTTTAATGGTATTTCTGGCAACCTGGTTAAGACGCTCCCAGGTGACCACCGGAGCGGAATGGATCCATTTTCGTTTCGGAAAAGGAAAAGGTGGTAACCGCTCTCACAGTATCATTGTGGTTTTTGCGATCCTAAGCTGCCTTGGGTTCCTGGCATATGGGTTCATTGGCCTCGGAAAATTTGTCGAGATCTTTATTCCGTGGGAAATCGTGTCTGCATACATTCCATTTAATGTTCCGCCGCTTTATATTCCCCATTTCTACGGAATCATCTTTACATTATTTGCCGTTTTCTATTCCATTTTAGGAGGAATGTCGGGGATTGTATGGACAGATTTGCTGCAGTACACTATAATGACAGTTTCTTCTATTGCCATTGCAGTAATTGCCTGGAATGCGATGGGTGAAAATACCATGAATGTTCCTGAAGGCTGGTTTGATCCCTTATTTGGTTGGGAGCTGGACATTGACTGGACCGGAATAATAGATGAGGTGAACACAAAAATTGCCGAAGATCAATACTCCCTTTTCGGACTCTTTTTTATGCTTATGGTCTTTAAAGGAATACTTTCCAGTATTGCCGGGCCTGCACCAAACTACGACATGCAGAAAATCCTTTCCACAAAATCTCCATTGGAAGCAGCTAAAATGAGTGCTTTTTCAATAGCGGCTTTGATCCCTACAAGATATTTGATGGTTGGAGGTTTTTCTGTTCTGGCCATCCTTTTTTACGAGGATCTTCAGCTGGAAACTGCCGGAATTCTGGATTTTGAAAAGATATTACCTGCAGCTATAAGTCAGTTTGTCCCGGTGGGATTATTAGGATTGCTGCTCGCCGGACTTTTGGCAGCCTTTATGTCAACTTTCGCGGGAACCTTAAATGCTGCGCAGGCGTATCTGGTAAATGACATTTATCTGAAATATAACCCTGATGCCACTTCCAAAAAAATCAAGAATATGAACTACGGGAGTGGTATCGTTGTAGTACTTGTAAGTATTGTCCTTGGATTCTTTGTACTGGATGTGAATTCCATCCTACAATGGATCGTTTCTGCACTTTATGGCAGCTACGTGATTTCAAATACTTTAAAATGGTACTGGTGGCGGTTTAACGGGGAAGGCTATTTCTGGGGAATGGTGTCAGGAATCATTCCGGCGTTAATTTTCCCAATGTTCACAGATACTCTGGATCTGTATTATTTTCCGGTGATCTTATTGATATCTATTATAGGAAGTATCGTTGGAACTTATTCTGCACCTCCCACCAATGAAAAGGTCCTGCTGGATTTCTATAAAAAGACACGCCCTTGGGGATTCTGGAAACCTGTGCTCGAAAAAGTAAGAAAGGAAGAACCTGAATTTAAAAGGAATAATAATTTCTGGAGAGACATGTTCAATGTGCTCATAGGAGTAATCGCTCAAACGCTACTGGTGCTAATCCCGCTTTATCTCATTTTACACGAGAATATCTCATTCGTGATCTCCCTGGCAGTTCTTGTACTATGTGTGATTATCCTGAAGAAGAACTGGTGGGACCGAATTAAAAATGAACCCGATGTTAATATCAAATAACTGTAAATCAACTCAAGTTTTACACAATCCAATATGAAAATGAATATGATTCCGCAATACGAAACTCTAATGAAGGAACAGAAAGAATTCCTTCAGAAGAAAAACAGGCCCGTAACTCCTAATAACGGAATCTACGAGCGGTACGAAAATCCTGTAGTAACTGCTGCACATGCGCCGCTGCACTGGCGCTACGATTTTCATGCAGAAACGAATCCGCTGGGACTGGAAAGAATTGGAGTAAATGCCACTTTTAATCCGGGAGCCATAAAATGGAAAGGGAAGTATGTACTGGCAGTTAGGGTAGAAGGCAGTGACCGTAAGTCTTACTTTGCCATGGCAGAAAGTCCAAACGGAGTAGATAACTTTAGATTCTGGGACAAGCCCGTGGTCATGCCGCAACTGGAAGAGCCCGATACAAATGTTTATGATATGCGCCTTACGGCTCATGAAGATGGCTGGATCTACGGCGTTTTTTGTACCGAAAGAAAAGACAAAAGCAATCCCGATACCACTGCAGCTGTGGCAAATGCCGGTATTGCCCGTACAAAAGATCTTGTGAAGTGGGAACGCCTGCCAGATTTGATTTCAACCTCGGGACAGCAGCGTAATGTGGTGTTACATCCGGAATTTGTGGATGGGAAATATGCGCTGTACACACGTCCTCAAGACGGATTTATAGAAGTGGGTAAAGGCGGCGGAATTGGACTTGGCTATGTAAAAAGCATGGAAAATCCTGTTCTGGAAGATGAGAAGATCATCAACCACAAGGCTTACCACACTATTTATGAATTGAAAAACGGACTTGGTCCTGCACCTATAAAGACCGAAGAAGGATGGTTGCACCTGGCTCACGGGGTGCGAAATACTGCAGGAGGACTGCGTTATACGCTATACCTTTTCATGACAGATCTTAGTGATATTTCAAAAGTGATCTATCAGCCAGCAGGATATTTTATGGCGCCTAATTATCAGGAAACCGTTGGGGATGTTCCTAATGTGCTTTTTGGAAACGGATGGATCACAGATGATGACGGGACTGTATATATTTATTATGCTTCTTCAGATACCCGCTGTCACGTGGCGGTTTCTTCTGTGAGGAGGTTGGTTGATTATGTGAAGAACACCCCGCAGGACGGATTCATTTCTGCAGCATCTGTTCAAAATATCATCAATTTAGTAGACAGGAATAAAGAACTGGAATAATGAGCAATCCCATTGAACAATTGAAGACCGAATTATCTTCAGAATTGAATAATATTCTGGAGTACTGGAAGGAATATAGCCTTGATGAGGAAAACGGTGGATTCGTAGGGCAACGGGATTATTTGAACAAACAAATTTCCGGAGCATCTAAAGGAATTATTCTTAATACCCGAATCCTCTGGAGCTTTAGCGCTGCAGGAAATTTTCAGCAGAACAGTGAACTGAAATATTATGCAGACAGGGCTTATGAGTATCTCAAAAATCATTTTCAGGATACTTCTTTTGGAGGGGTGTACTGGGAACTGGATGCAGAAGGGAATCCTGTAAATAAACGCAAACAAATTTATGCTCAGGCTTTTGCTATTTATGCATTGTCTGAATATTACATTTATACTAAAAAGGAAAGCGCCAGAGAATGGGCACTTTCTTTATTTCGGCTTTTAGAGGAGCATGCGAGGGACCGGGAGTATAGTGGTTATTTTGAAGCCTTTCAGGAAGACTTGTCACCCATTGAAGATATGCGGCTAAGTGAAAAGGATAAAAACTCGGCCAAAACTATGAACACCCATCTCCATGTGCTGGAATCTTATACAACTTTACTGAAAATATCGGGGGATAAACAGGTTGAGGAGGCTTTGGAAAGTTTGACGCTTCTCTTCCTGAATAAGTTCTATGATGACAAAAATCAGCATTTTCAGTTATTTTTCGATGTACATTGGAACCGTGAAGGGAACATCATCTCTTACGGACATGATATTGAAGCAGTTTGGCTTCTTTTTGAAGCAGCGAAAGAATTGAAAAATGTTGCTCTGATAAACAGAACCCGGGATCTGACTGTGGCTGTGGCCGAAACCTTTTTAAAGGAAGCCTATGTTCCGCAGGCCGGGGTGATCAATGAGAAAGAGCTGGATTCAGGCCAAACAGATACGGACAGGCACTGGTGGCCGCAGGCAGAAGCAATTGTGGGGCTGGATTATGCATGGAGGTTTTCGGGAGAAGGAAAATTTAGGGATGCGTTGCTGGATATTTGGAAATATACCAGGAAGCACATTATAGACGCAGAGAACGGGGAATGGCATTTTAGGGTAGACGAGAATAATAATCCATATCAACAAGAAGATAAACTGGGAATGTGGAAATGTCCCTATCATAATTCAAGAGCCTGCATTCAAATAATACAACAAAACTCATGAAAAAGATACCTCTTTTACTATTTATAGCAAGCACCATGCTTCTTGGCTGCAGTAAAGATGATGATGCTGCAGAACCTGAAATTCCTGTGGATCCTGTGGAAGAACCGGATGATAAAGATGATGAGGACGACGAGGAACAGACTTTTGTTCTACAACCTGAAGATGCCAGGACCTATATGGTGGATGCAGCTGCAACCGAAGAAACTGTCGCATTATTTTACCACTTGAAGACTATTTCCCAATCTAAATTTGTGGTAGGACATCAGGATGCTTTCAGTTCATTTTATAACGATAACAGCGGAGAATCTGACGTGAAGAAAACCACCGGAAGTGATCCTGGTTTGTTGGGGCAGGATTTTATGTTCATAACAGATGATTCAAACAATGGGCAGGCAAATAACTGGTTCTATCAGCAGGAACAAAATATCATTGCAGATGCGGTAGAAGCCTACAACAAAGGAATGATTAATCATTTTACCTGGCACATACGCGAACCTTATGAAGGAGATCATTTTTACACCAGCGAGATGACCGAATTTCAAAAAAATAATGCTTTTAAAAGTATATTACCCGGAGGCGCAAACCACGAGTATTATAAGAAAAAGCTGGAAAAAGTTGCTGAGGTTGCAAAGAGTATCAAAGGAGATGACGGTACTTTATCTCCCATAATTTTCCGCCCTTTCCACGAGTTTGACGGAGACTGGTTTTGGTGGGGAGCAGCTTATAACACTGCGGAAGAGTATAAAACCGCCTGGAGGTTCACCGTAGAGTATTTGAGGGACGAACTGGGTGTTCACAATATTCTTTATGCCTATTCTCCAGATAATTCTTACTCCTCCAGCAGCCTTTATTTACAGAGGTATCCGGGTGATGAATATGTAGATATTTTGGGGATGGACAACTATGGAGATATTACTCCACAGGACGGATCCAGGATTGAAATCGCAAATGAAAAACTAAAAATGGTATCAGATCTTGCTATAGAAAAAGTGAAGATCGCCGCTTTAGCTGAAACCGGATTCTTTGTGGATTCTGAAAATGCCTTACCCCCAAATTTCTTTTCTGAAAAATTATACAAAGCGCTTACGGGAGATGATGTAGAAATAGGCTTTATGATGTTCTGGCAGAATTCGGCAGCTTCATACACTATTCCCGTGCCGGGAACTGAAGGAGAAGATGACTTTTTAAAATTCCTTGAAAAGGAGGAACCGATGCTGCTTGAAGATATGCATGACTTTTATAGTCTGCCGAATTAAGAAATCGATAAAAAATTTCAAAGATGAAGAAAATTTATCTGCTGGCATTCTCAATTTCACTTCTGCTTTCATCCTGTAATAGCACCAAAGAAGTTGCTTCACAGGATCTGCCTGTAACGGTAAAAGGCGGACATTTTTTTAAAGGGAGTGAACCATACTATTTTGTAGGGGCCAATTACTGGTATGGACCATTGATAGGAGCCAGGAATATAGGCGACCGGGAAAGGCTTATAAAAGAGCTGGATCTAATGGACAGTATCGGGATCGATAATTTACGAATCCTGGTAGGAGCCGAAGGTGGAACTCAGGATTTCCAGGTGAAACCTGCGCTTCAGCCAGAACAGGGTGTATACAACGAAGACCTGCTCGACGGACTCGATTTTTTGTTAGCTGAAATGGATAAAAGAAATATGTATGCTGTGCTGTACCTTAACAATAACTGGATTTGGTCTGGCGGGATGTCTGCGTATCTGGAGTGGAACGGGTACGGTGAAGTTGCCAATCCATTTTTGGAAAAATATACCTGGGAAGAATATTTTGAGTATACTCAACAGTTTCATACCTGTACCCCGTGTCGTGAGGCCTTTAAGGACCACGTAAGGTTTATTATTGGCAGGACCAATGCGTATACAGGGAAAAAATACACCGAGGATAACACCATCATGTCCTGGCAGGTGGCCAATGAGCCACGTATTTTCACAGAAGAAGACCGGGAGCCGTTCAAAGACTGGCTTGATGAGGTGGTAGATTTGCTGGAGGAACTGGATCCCAACACCCTTATCTCTACCGGAGCAGAAGGAAAAGCCAGCTATTTGCAGGAAATTGAAACCTTCAAGATGTTGCATTCAAATCCCGATATTGATTATTTGACCATGCACATGTGGCCAAAAAACTGGCAATGGTATGATATCGAGGACGAGAAAGGTTCTTTGCAGATCTCTATTCAAAATGCACAGGAATATACTAATGAACATCTTGAGGTGGCAAGGGAGCTGAATAAGCCTATTGTTATTTCTGAATTTGGATTTCCAAGGGAGAAAGAAAGTCTGGCGCTGGATGCTTCTGTAGAAAACAGGAATGTTTTTTATGAAACTCTCTTCAGAAGACTGAAGGAGAGTTATGAAGAGGACGGCCATATTGCCGGAGTGAATTTCTGGGGCTTTGGAGGCTACGCCAATACCGAAAACCAGGTGAATGGGAAGTGGGAAGAAGGAGATGATTTTTCAGGAGATCCACCGCAGGAGCCTCAGGGTTTAAATACTGTTTTTGCCAGGGATGCTTCCACACTTCAGTTAATTAAAGGGTACAACGATGCATTAAATAATAAGTAATATGAAAAAATCAGTTATAATATCTGTTTTTGTAGGCTCGGTAGCGGCAATAGCTTCCTGCAGTGCCCAGCAAACAGGAAATACTTCTGTTATGCAATCTGAAAAGGAGATTATTACCAAAAAAGTGGATTCTTTGCTGAATATCATGACCCTGGAAGAAAAAGTGGGACAGATGAATCAGTACAACGGATTCTGGGAAGTGACCGGGCCTGCCCCCGAAGGTGGCAGTGCCGAGGAAAAATATGAACACCTGCGCAGCGGACTCGTAGGTTCCATGCTAACGGTAAGAGGAGTAGAGCAGGTAAGGGCCGTGCAAAAGATCGTGGTGGAAGAAACCCGGTTGGGAATCCCGTTGATCATTGGATTTGACGTGATCCATGGGTATAAAACCTTAAGTCCCATTCCGTTGGCAGAGTCGGCAAGCTGGGATATGGAAGCCATACAAAAATCGGCTGAAGTAGCGGCTAAAGAGGCTGCAGCTTCAGGTATTAACTGGACATTTGCACCCATGGTTGATATTTCCCGTGATGCCCGCTGGGGCCGCGTGATGGAAGGTGGGGGAGAAGATCCTTATCTGGGAAGTAAAATTGCTGTAGCGAGAGTAAAAGGATTTCAGGGGGAAGATCTTTCAGATCCTTTGACCATTGCAGCCACTGCCAAGCATTTTGCAGGCTATGGTTTTGCTGAAGCAGGAAGGGAATACAACAAAGCAGATATTGGATCAGTAACGCTTCACAACATGGTTTTACCTCCTTTTAAAGCTGCAAAAGAAGCCGGGGTGAGAACTTTTATGAACGGCTTCAACGAGATCAACGGAGTCCCGGTTACCGGAAGTGAATATCTTTTAAGGGACATTCTAAAAGAAGAGTGGGGATTTGAGGGCTTTGTAATTTCAGATTATGCCTCTATTGAAGAAATGGCGACCCACGGATATGTGAAGAATGAAAGAATGGCCGCCAAAAAAGCTGCGGAAGCGGGAGTTGATATGGATATGGAGTCGTATGCGTATGTAAACGAACTGGCGGACCTGGTAAGGGATGGAGAAGTGGACGAAGCCGTGATTGACGATGCGGTAGGAAGGATTTTACGGGTGAAATTTGAACTCGGTTTATTTGATGATCCTTACAAGTATCTTGATGAACAAAGAGAGAAAGAAATAGTTGGAAGTTCAGAAATACGTGAAGCAGTGCTGGATATGGCCAAAAAATCCATTGTATTGCTTAAAAATGAAAGAAATCTGCTTCCGCTGAAGAAATCGGGGCAAAAGATCGCTTTGATAGGAGCTCTTGCAAATGATAAGAACAGCCCGCTGGGAAGTTGGAGAATAGCTTCAGAAGATCATACTGCAGTTTCTGTTTTGGAAGGAATGCAGCAATATGAAGGCAATGAGCTTGTTTTTGAAAAAGGAGCCGATCTTGTGACGGGTCAGGTAACTTTCATCAACGAATTAACCTTCAATGAAACCGATAAAAGCGGATTTGATGCTGCAATCAGCGCAGCCGAAGATGCAGATGTGGTGGTAATGGTGCTGGGAGAACATGGATTCCAGAGCGGTGAGGGAAGAAGCAGGACAAATCTTGATCTTCCGGGAGTTCAGCAGGAATTGTTGGAAAAGGTTTTTGAAGTGAACAAAAATGTGGTACTGGTACTAAATAACGGAAGACCTTTAGCAATTGGCTGGGCTGCCGAAAATATTCCTGCGATCGTTGAAGCATGGCATCTTGGTACGGAAACCGGAAATGCAGTTGCACAGGTGCTTTACGGAGATTATAATCCAAGCGGAAAGCTGCCCATGACCTTTCCAAGAAATATTGGGCAAACCCCTATTTATTATAACCACGGCAATACCGGAAGACCGGTAGACCCTCAGCCGGGAGACAACATGGTGTTCTGGTCGCATTACATGGATGTGGAGAATACGCCGCTGTATCCATTTGGCTTCGGATTAAGTTACACGACTTTTGAGTACGATAACTTACAGCTAAACAAGAATTCTTATAAAAGGAATGAGCCGGTGGAGGTTTCAGTGCAGGTTACCAATACCGGAGAATACGACGGGAAAGAAGTAGTGCAATTGTACATCAGGGATCTTTACGGAAGTATCATTAGACCTGTGAAGGAGCTCAAGGGATTTGAGCTAACAGAGCTTCAGAAGGGAGAAACAAAGACAGTAAATTTTGTTCTTTCAGAAAAAGAGCTAGGCTTCTATAATGCACAGGGGGAATATGTAATAGAACCCGGAGAATTTGAAGTTTTTGTTGGCGGAAATTCTATGGAAACCCTGAAGGCTTCTTTTGTTCTTGAAGAGGAGTAATCAAAAAAATAATTGAGTATTTTTGATCCTGCAAAACAAAAAAGAAACGAGATGTTAGATTACCCGATAAAATTCAAACCCATCATTAAAGAAAAGATATGGGGCGGAAAGAAATTAAGGGAAGTTTTAAATAAAGATTCAGAAGGAGAGAACCTCGGAGAAAGCTGGGAGATTTCCGGGGTGCCCGAGGCGGTTTCAGTAGTAGAAAACGGGCCTTTGCAGGGATTTTCTCTAAACCGTGTTATCGTTGATTACAAAGACGAATTTCTAGGAGAAAAGATCTACAAAGAATTTGGGGCAGATTTTCCGTTGCTTATAAAATTTATCGATGCCAAAACTGAACTTTCGGTTCAGTTACATCCTAATGACGAATTAGCCCGGCAGCGTCACAATTCCTTCGGAAAAACCGAAATGTGGTACATCATGCAGGCGGATGAAGGTGCAGAAATTAATATCGGATTCAAAGAAACCATCAGTAAAGCAGATTATATTAAGCAGCTGGAGGAAGGAAAGATCACCGACGTACTTAATTTTGAAAAAGTAAAAAAAGGGGATTCTTTTTTCATTAACACCGGAAAAGTTCACGCCATTGGAGCGGGTGTTCTTTTAGCTGAAATACAGCAAACCTCAGATATAACCTATCGTATTTATGACTGGGACAGAAAAGATGCCGAAGGTAACTCCAGGGAATTGCACACTGCATTGGCCATTGATGCGATTGACTTCGAGAAAAAAGATGATTATAGACTGGATTATGATTCTGTGGAAAACCAATCCTCGAATATTGCGAAATGTAGATATTTCACCACGAATTTTCTTCCGGTAAAGGGGAAGGTGAAGAAAGATTACAGTAAAACTGATTCTTTCGTGATCTATATGTGCGTTAGCGGAACGGCACAAGTGGAGGTAAACGGTAACTCTGAGCCTATTGCACAGGGACAAACCATTCTTATCCCGGCGATCAATAAATCGGTGAATATTACTTCTAAGAATGCTGAATTGCTGGAGGTTTTTATAAACTAAACCTGAAGGTACATATATATAACTCCTGTGGCGAAAGCCACAGGATTTTTTTTTTGGTGTGAGCATCCTGCTCGTCCCAACTCTTGTATATCTTCAGATTAAGGTTTGAGCGTCCCGCTCGAATCCTAGTCCTAATCCCAATTCTGAAATTGAAATTTGAAATTTTATTTAATATTCTGTTGTAAAACTGGAAGCCGGCAATCCCGCAGCGTTAAATAAATTGGAAGTGCTCATATTTCCCCAGGAAAACCGAACGTACTTCGGATTCTTAACCTGCTTAGCTCTTAACTGTACAACCTCGTTTTTAAGCTTTGCTTTAGCAGGATGAAATTCTTTGTCTTCCCCTGCAATCTCAAACTGAGAATCAGCATTATTTTTATCTATCCTCAAGCCTTCAGCATTTTTGAAGTAAACTTTAAGGGTTCGGTTGTCGGTTTCGATGTGGTCGAAGAGCGGGGCATAGGCACCGGTAATTTCCATTTCGTATACTTCCTTCAGGGCAAGATTGGCAAACCTAAGGCCTACATCCAGCTTGTTCCTAGGATGGATATCATGGATATTTCCAATATCACTGGTCATCACCATTCCGGTTTTAGGGAGTTTTAATACCCGTCTTTGGGCATCTCTTACCTTGACACCCGAAAAGTTATCTCCGTAGTCGAAAGGTGCGATCTGCGCATAATAAAATGGCAGTTCTTCCTGCCATTTGCTGCGCCAGCTTTCTATCAAGGTAGAAAAGGTTTCTTCGTAATAGTCGGCGTTATTTGAATTCGATTCTCCCTGATACCATAGAAAGCCTGCGACTTTAAAAGGAATTGCGGGGTGGATCATGGCGTTGTAAAGGCTTCCGGGAACATTTGGCCACCATTCAGATTCCGGGATCATCTTGCTGGCTTTGGATAATCTTTCATTATTTTCCACTGATTCTTCGGGCATCCATACTTCCGCGGGAGTACCACCCCAACTGGAATTAATGATCCCTACAGGTACATCCAGTTCTTCATGTAATTTCTTCCCGAAAAAGTACCCAATAGCACTAAAATACTTCATGGTTTCGGGGGTGCTGGCCACCCAGGTACCACCTAAATCCTGCTGCGGACTTTCGGCTGTTCGGTGTTCTACCGCAAAAAACCTGATATTGGTGTTTTCTGCACCGGCAATGGCTTCTTCAGCATTGGTGATACCTGCGTCTGCACTCCATTCCATATTGGATTGTCCCGAAACCAGCCAAACCTCTCCTAGCAGCACATTTTTCAGTATTATTTCATTGTATCCGGTGATATTGATCTCCTGCGCGCCGCGAATATCGGGCGTGGACAGAGTGATCTCCCAGTGCGCCATATTATCGGCAGTCGTTGTTAATTCTTCATCACTCCAGGAAGTCCGGATTTTCACCTCTTCCCCGGCTTTCGCCCATCCCCAGATTTTGACTTCAGCATTTCGCTGTAGCACCATATTATCTGAAAAAATGGAAGGCACTCCAACATTTGGAAAAGCCTGGGAACTGATCATAAGAAGCATCAGAAATGATACAATTTTTTTCATTTTATTCCTGTTTTAAGATGGATTCAATATTTTCGATTTCTTCCGGAGAGAAGGTGAGGTTTTTGAGACCTGTAATATTGTCTTCTAATTGTGAAACTTTGCTCACGCCTACGAGAACAGAAGAGATCCTGTGGTCTTTCAGCAGCCAGGTGATGGCCATTTGTGCCAGACTTTGTCCTCTTGATTCCGCAAGAACATTAAGTTTTTTCAACTTTTCCACCAGGGCAGGAGTAATTTTGTCTTTGTCAAGATAACCTCCTTCAATGGCAGCCCGGGAATCTGCAGGAATACCATCTAAATATTTGGAGGTAAGAATTCCCTGTTCCAGTGGGGAAAAAACGATGCTTCCAATTCCTTCTCTTCCCAGGGTGTCCAAAAGCCCGTTTTCGACCCACCGGTCTAACATATTGTAACGTGGCTGGTGGATAAGGAATGGCGTTCCCTGTTTTTTAAGAAGTTCAGCAGCACGGTCGGTTTCATCGGCGGAGTATTGGGATACTCCTACATACAGTGCTTTTCCCTGCCGTACAATTTGATCTAGCGCACCCATGGTCTCTTCCAGCGGAGTGTCGGGATCGGGTCGGTGGTGGTAGAAAATGTCTACATAATCGAGTCCCATGCGCTGCAGGGATTGATCCAGGCTAGCAATAAGATACTTCCGGGATCCGAAATTTCCATAAGGACCCGGCCACATATCCCAGCCGGCTTTGGTGGAAATGAGCAACTCATCCCGGTACTGTTTGAAATCTTCCTTAAATATCTTTCCGAAATTCTTTTCGGCAGTACCATAAGGAGGTCCGTAGTTGTTGGCAAGGTCAAAATGGGTTATTCCGTTATCAAAAGCAGTTCTTAAAATGCTACGGGCATTTTCAAAATCGTCCCTGTCGCCGAAATTATGCCATAGTCCGAGGGAAATTAACGGAAGCATAATTCCGCTTTTTCCGCAACGACGGTACTGCATCTGGCTGTAACGTTCTTCTGAAGCTGTATAGGTATTCATACTACTATTATTTTTTTAAAATTTCCCTGAAATATGGAATAAGCGCATTGGCCATTTGTTCATGGTCTTCAAGATTAGGATGTGATGTACATCCTCCCGGTTCCATTTTATCGAATTCAAAAATTGAAATTTCTCTTTTTTCAAAATGATCTTTTACCTGATTGAGACTGGCAATCAAAAGCTCATTCTCTTTTCTGCCGATCATAGGACTTGACAGTAAAACGATCTTTGTATCTGGATAGTAAGCGTAAATGCTTTCTACGAAGGATATATAGTTTGAAGTAAATTTTTCGGGATCAAAATCAGTGCGGTCTTTTTCCCCGTCACCAAGTGAAAGGTCGTTCGTGCCCAAAGCAATGCTCACCACATCGGGTGCTTTATCTGTAAAGTCGGCTTTTTTGCTGTCATCGGCATTCAGGTACAGGTTAGAATAAACATTGGGCATTACAGGTTGATTTTCGTCATTCCAGTTACGGTACATGCCCATTCCCGATACGCAACTCAGTTCAAATTCGGCATTTAAAGCCCTGGCTACACGTGGCCCGTAGGCAAGATAAGCATTGTGCTGGTCGTACCATTCCCCCTCTTCACAGCCAATTTCCCTGGTATCGGCTCCCATCCCGCAGGTGATTGAGTTGCCGATAAATTCAATTTTAGGGGTATCTTCTGAAGGAACAGTTTCAATTTTTTCTGCTGAAATTCCCTGGAAAACAACGGCTGCGTTGGAAGCTTCGGTATCTTTAAAAATGGTTAGAGTTGCTCCGTTCCCGGTATCGGGTAAGGCAAAGGTTAAGGAGTCTTCTTTAATCCTGTATCGCCCCAGCAATCCCTGGTTTAATACGATGGAAACATAATGGTGTTGATCATTTGCAGATTTCAGGTAGACGGTAGTGCTGTCACCGAATACTTTTGCTTTGACCGAGGAAGCCGAACTGATCAGGGCAACGCCATCTTCGATTTGTTCATATCTTCCGGAGTACTGAAAAATTTCATTTTCAGCTAAAATTTTTTTAACTTGTTTTTTTTCTTCAGAAGAATTGCAGCTTATGCAGATTACTGCAACAAAATAGAATAAAAATTTACGCATGGTAGAGGGTTTACCTGCTAAAGTAAGGCTTTCACCGGAGTTTTTATTTGCAGATTTCTTCAAATCATGATACTATTTTAAAAGAAAAGACTGCCTGAAAAGCATTTTTCACCTCTACCTGATACATCTTCTGAAAGTCTCAGATTTAAAAATACCGGAATTATAATTTTTAAAAGGTCGTTTTTTGCTCCTTAGACAGTCTTATCTATAGCTGCTAATAGGTGGTTCTATCTTTCGTAGATATTATCGTAAAGTTTTTGATACAGTTTAATAATGTTTCTTCTTTTCAATTTCATGGTAGGAGTAAGGTGTTCTCCTTCAATACTCCAAACATCGGGAGTAAGTTCAAAGCGTTTTACTTTTTCCCAGCTTCCGAATTTCTGATTATAGAAATCTATTTCCTCCTGAATCCTTTCCTTTACCTGCTCATTTTCAACAAGGTCTTTGTTAGAAGGCCCTATTTCAATGTTCTTGCGGTGAGCCCATTCTCTCAGGAATTCAAAGTTGGGCTGGATTAAGGCTGCAGGCATTTTTTCGCCTTCTCCAATGACCATTAGCTCATCGATAAAACGGGATTGTTTCATTTGATTTTCGATAATCTGTGGAGCCACATATTTGCCTCCAGAGGTTTTGAACATTTCCTTTTTACGGTCGGTGATCTTCAGGAAACCTTCGGCATCCAGTTCTCCAATGTCCCCCGTATGAAAATATCCGTCTTCATTGATGGCTTCAGCGGTTTTCTCCTTGTCCTTATAGTAGCCCTTCATAAGGTTAGGTCCTTTGGTAAGGATTTCGCCGTCTTCCGCTATCTTGACTTCCACATTTTTTAAAACTTTCCCAACGGTACCAATTTTGAAACCTTTGTTTCGCTGGTCATTGACTGCAATTACAGGAGAAGTTTCTGTAAGCCCATAGCCTTCCATTACCGGGATTCCTGCGGCAGCAAAAACCCGGGCTAGTCGTGATTGCAAAGCAGCACTTCCTGAAACTATTAATTCTATCCTTCCGCCCAGACCTTCTTTCCATTTAGAAAACACCAGTTTTCTTGCAAGGGAAAGCTGTGTTTCATACCACCAGCCATTAGCTCCGTATGGCTCATATTCCAGTCCCAACTCTACAGCCCAGAAAAACATTTTTTGTTTAATTCCGCCTACAGTAGAACCTTTGGCTATAATTTTATCATAAACCTTTTCCAACAATCGGGGAACTGCAGTAATTACGTGTGGCTTCACCTCTTTTAAGTTGTCGCTGATTTTGTCGATAGACTCTGCAAAATGTATCTCGACACTGTAGTACTGATATAAATAAAGGATCATCCGTTCGAAAATATGGCAAACCGGAAGGAAACTTAGCGCAACAAATTTTCCGAATTCAAAGGGAACCCGGTCAGAACTCAAAAGTACGTCACTTACAATATTTTTATGCGTAAGCATTACCCCTTTTGGTCTTCCGGTAGTTCCGGAAGTATAGATAAGCGTGGCAAGATCATTTTCATCTACGCCATTCTTGCGGTTTTCTACTTCCTCCTGGTTGGATTCATCTTTACCCAGTTCAAGTATTTCTTTCCAGTTATCACAACCACTTATCTCATCAAAGCAATACACTCCTTTTAGTGCAGTGTTATTTCTAATGGAATTAAGCTTATCCAGTACTTCTTTGTCTGAAACAAAACAGTAAATGGCTTCACTATGATTAAGAACGTACTCGTAATCGTTTTCAGAAATGGTAGGATAAATGGGAACATTCTGTGCTCCTGTTTGCAGGATCCCAATATCCATCACGTTCCATTCGGTACGATTACTGGAAGAAATAATAGCAATTTTATCGTTAGGCTTTATACCCAGGCGCAATAATCCGCGGCTTACAGCATTCGCTTTGTCCAGGTATTCACGGGTGGAAAGTGCCTCCCACTTTCCATTGACTTTAGTAACTAAAGATTTTTCTAGTGGGGCGTTTTCCAACTGGTAGTAGGGAAAATCGAAAAGTCGTTTTATCTCGGTCATTTAGAGGGTTTAAATTTGATATGCCTTGCAAAATAGCAAAAAAGCGAAGTATTTCAAATAAATCTGAAAATTAATAAGCTTGATTTTTATCAATACAGAAATAACTTTAGAACAAAATTAGGAATCTCACTTTTATACTTTCGAAGTTAAAGAAATTATGTGTCGTCCTGTTATTTATTTTTCATCTATATAATTCTCCTGGTTTCAGTTAGATATGAATTTTTCCAAGGGCTTTTTATTATCCTTGCTTCTATAACGTTGTAGTTAAAATCATCTGCAGGACCAACTTTTAAATAAAATGACTTCTGAAGAAGAAATCCCGGTGCGGTTTAAGTGATGAAAGGTCTGCTTTAGATCAAGCCACCGGAAGTTTTTGATGTGTTGCTTCATAAAATGTGAGGCTGTCTAAAAAGATAAGAAAATTTTCAGTCTGAATTGGTAGAACCTGAAACAAGTTGACTAAAAAAATCTAGACAGCCTCTTGTTATCTTCCTACACCTTAATCATTCAACCACCTCTTTTAGGATCTTTATGCCTTCCAAAACAGTTTTTGAATCAATGTTCAGTGCTGGAAGAAAGGAAAGGCTAGAGCCTTCTGTATTCATGAGCAGGCCATGTTCCACTGCTTTTTTCTTAATTTCTGAAGCGTAATCCTCATCGCCCACATCTACGGCAATAGCAAGCCCCTTGATCCTTATTTCCGGTTCTTCCCGGAACCTGAGCTTAGGAAGTTCATCCTTGAAGAGCTGACTGATGCTTTCCATATTGTCCAGCAATTCCTCAGTATTGTTTAGCATATAATTAATGGTAGCAATGGCCGCATCTGTACCCACAGGATGCCATCCATAGGAGGAGTATAATCCCACTTTTCCTTCCACAGCTTTCGCTACCTTATCTGTTGTCATGACGGCGCCCATACCTGCGTAACCGGAGGAGATGGCTTTCGCCAGGCACATGATATCTGGTTTGATGTTATAATGTTCAGAAGCGAAGAATTTTCCGGTCCTGAAGAATCCGGTGATGGCTTCATCCATGATGAGCAAAGTTCCGTGTTCCTTGCAAAGCCGATCCAGTTTTTCCATATAATCTTTTTCAGGAATAACCACGCCCAGGTTGACAATCACCGGCTCCATTATGAAGGCTGCGTATTCATTGCCCTTTAATTTTTCTTCAATTTCCTGAAGAGCATTCTTCTCTAAGGGTGGTTTTATCTTTTCACAACCAGATAACAGGTTGTGGAATTTTTTTCCGTTAGAAGAACTTGCGACACTTAAGGCTCCAAAGGTATTTCCGTGGTAACTGCCTTCTATGGAAAGGATCTTTTTACGGCCGGTGTACATCATGGCCATTTGCAGGGCAGCATCCACTGCTTCAGATCCTCCGGTAGCGCGGAAACTGGTCGTTAAATGTTCCGGAGTGATCGCTGCCAGTTGCTCGGCAAGTTCGGCCCAGGGTTTATAGTAGAAGTGAGGGTACACGTAAGAAGGCCTTTCAGAATTCCGGATAGCCATTTCTACCTCTTCCAGTCCCCAGCCCAGGTTTCCTACTCCCGCACCTCCCAGGAAATCTATATACTTTTTTCCGGATGGATCGAAAATCAAACTTCCTTTAGCTTTTTCCACCTCTAGATTTAAAGCTGGACCTCCCCGTCCAAAATATTTGTCATCTTTTTCTTTTACTGTCATAGCTATTTTATTTAATCATTTCTATTTAAGGTAAGGAAAAATGGGTTTGTAGAATGTTATAAAAAGGTGAAAGAGGGAATAAGATCTTCCTAATAATCAAAAAGTATCGGGTTCTTTGGAGTTTTAAAAAATTTTAACGTACCTGGTTAAAGTGTTGTAATTAATTGTAATTCAGGGTTATAAATATTTAATTTGACGAAAAACAAAATATGACAGCTATGAGACGAATTTACCTTTTACTATTTGCCAGTGTTCTAATAATGGGAGTAGCTTGCGGGCCGCGCGTCCAGACCGAGAGGCCAACAAGTGTGGATCTTAATAATTATGAAACTTTTGCGTTTTTACCTAATTCAAATGCCGAAGTACAGGGGGAAACGAATATGGAAGATGTGGATGCTGTGGTTATTGAAACTGTGAATCAAAACATGCGGGAAGCTGGATATACAATCGACAGGGATAACCCCGATTTGCTGGTACTAATAAGCACCAGAACAGAGATTGAAAGAGAAAGAGCTGCCAGTCCTGTATATGCAGCCTATCCTTATAGCACCGGAATTACTACGGTAGGGCCTCAATATGGATCTTATTATTACCGTGGATTCAATACTTTCGGAGGCGGAGTGATTGGATATGATACCGATACTTATGCCTACGAAGAAGGTACCGTGGTGATCGATCTTGTAGACAGGGAAACTAAAGAAAGTGTATGGAAAGGCATGACTTCAGATGCTTTATATGACCAGCCGAACACGCAGGCAATGCGGGAACTGGTAAATGAAATTTTTGCAGAATATCCTCTTAACTGATGGAGACTATTTTTAAAATGGATATAACAAGAAGGGCGAACCATTTGGTTCGCCCTTTCCAATATCTTAGGCTTTTTTCTCCAGCCAACCCTTTGCATTGATGAAAGCTTCTATCCATGGAGAAACTTCATCCTGCCGGTCTTTTGGATAATGAGCCCAGTTCCAAGGGAACGTAGATCTTTCCAGGTGTGGCATCATTGCCAGGTGTCTTCCGTTATCACTAACTAAAATAGCTGTGTTGTTGTGAGAACCATTCGGGTTAGAAGGATAAGTGTCATACCCGTATTCCCCAATGATGTTATATCGTTCTTTTTCATACGGAAAACTGAATTTTCCTTCGCCGTGCGCAGCCCAGATTCCAAGTCTGGTGTCTGAAAGTGAATGCAGCATCACCGAATCATTTTCTGATATTTCCACGGAAGTAAAATTACATTCGAATTTTCCGGAATCGTTGTGCAGCATTTTTGGCTTTTCCTCGTGATCGGGGTTTAACAATCCGAGTTCCACGAACAGCTGACAACCATTACAAACTCCGATAGAAAGTGTGTCTTCGCGGGCAAAGAAGTTATCAAGTGCCGCTTTTGCCTTTTCGTTGTATAGGAAAGCCCCGGCCCAGCCTTTTGCACTGCCCAGTACATCTGAATTGGAGAATCCACCCACCGCAGCAATAAACTGAATATCTTCCAGTGTTTCCCGCCCGGTAATCAGGTCGGTCATATGGACATCTTTCACATCAAATCCCGCCATATCCATGGCGTAAGCCATTTCTCGCTCGGAATTTGATCCTTTTTCACGAATGATTGCCGCTTTGATCCTTTTGTCACCTGGAGCGGAGTCAAGAGGCTTCTTTCCATTAAAACCTTCCGGAAATCTGAAATGCAGCGGTTGCTTAGCATAATTTCTATATCGCTCAGTAGCTTTGTCAAGTCCGCTTTGTTTTTGATCCAGTAAAAAGGAAGTTTTTGTCCAGGTATCCCGCAGCTTCGGAATATTAAATTCCAGCTCGTCAGTACCATTTTTGATGCTTAAGGTTTTTCCTTCGGAAGGAGTTCCGATCTTAAAGAATTCTAAATCATTTTCAGAAAGAACTGCTTCTACAGAAGCATCTTTCGCTTGAAAAACAATTCCGCAGTTTTCAGAAAACAGAAGTTTTACAGTGTCTTTTTCATTCAATACAGAAAGATCCAGGTTCGCAGCAAGATCTACATCTGCAAAGCACATTTCCAGCAGGGTAGTAATTAACCCGCCGGAAGAGATATCATGGCCTGCAAGAATCTGATCTTTTTTGATCAGTTCCTGAAGTACATTAAAGGTTTTTCCGAATTTTTCGTTGTCTTTGATCGTTGGGACTTCATTTCCAATTTTATTCAGGATCTGTGCGAAAGAAGATCCTCCGAGCTTATAGGCATCCTGAGATAAATTGATGTAGTAGATCGCATCGCCATTTTTTTGCAGCACAGGCTCCACCACTTTTGTCACGTCTGAACAATGTCCGGCAGCCGAGATAATCACTGTTCCCGGAGAAAGTACATCCTGATCTTTATATTTCTGCTTCATCGAAAGCGAATCCTTTCCTGTCGGAATATTAATTCCCAAAGAAATCGCAAAATCTGAAACTCCCTGCACCGCCTCATACAAACGGGCGTCCTCGCCTTCGTTGTTACACGGCCACATCCAGTTTGCCGAAAGGGAAACAGATTTCAATCCTTTTTCCAACGGAGCCCACACGATGTTGGAAAGGGCTTCTGCAATTGAATTTTTTGAACCTGCCACGGGATCGACCAAAGCCGAAATAGGGGAGTGGCCGATGGAAGTGGCAACGCCTTCTTTTCCATGGTAATCAAGCGCCATTACGCCGCAGTTGTTTAATGGCAACTGTAAAGGTCCGGCTGTTTGCTGTTTTGCGACCTTTCCGGTCACACAGCGGTCAACTTTATTGGTAAGCCAGTCTTTTGAACCCACAGCTTCCAGCTGTAGAACCTGCTCTACATACTCATGCAGGTTCTCACCTGAATAGGTTACTTCTGAATATTTTCTTTGGATGGTTTTATCCTCCATAATTGTTTTTGGAGAACTTCCAAACATATCGCCCAGCGCAAGATCCATTGGTTTTGCACCGGAGGTTTTACTCTCGAAGGTAAACTGCCGGTCATCGGTTACATTCCCAACTGAATATAAGGGAGTCCGTTCACGCTCAGCGATCTTCTTCATGGTGATGAGGTCGTTTTCTCCAATGACCAGTCCCATTCTCTCCTGGGATTCGTTTCCGATGATTTCTTTAGCAGAAAGTGTTGGATCTCCAACAGGAAGTGCATCCAGATCGATGTTTCCTCCGGTGTCTTCCACCAGTTCGCTCAGGCAATTTAAATGTCCACCGGCGCCGTGGTCGTGGATGGAAACGATCGGATTTTCGTCGGCTTCCACCATCGCGCGGATTGTGTTGGCTGCTCTTTTCTGCATTTCGGGGTTGGAACGCTGTACTGCATTAAGTTCAATTCCGCTGCTGAATTCTCCTGTATCTGCTGAAGAAACGGCGGCACCGCCCATCCCGATTCGGTAATTTTCTCCTCCTAAAACAACAATTTTGTCTCCCTTTTTCGGAACATCTTTGATCGCCTGACTCGCTTTTCCGTAGCCAATTCCGCCTGCCTGCATGATCACTTTATCGTACGCCAGCAGACGCTCATTTTCGGAATGTTCAAAGGTCAATACAGATCCTGCAATTAAGGGCTGCCCGAATTTATTTCCAAAATCTGATGCTCCGTTGGAGGCTTTGATAAGAATATCCATTGGGGTTTGGTAAAGCCATGGCCTTGCCGGCATCACCTTTTCCCATTCCCGGTTTGCTTCAAGCCTGGAGTAAGAAGTCATATAAACGGCCGTTCCTGCTAATGGTAAAGAACCTTTTCCACCGGCAAGCCTGTCACGAATTTCTCCACCACTTCCGGTTGCTGCTCCGTTAAAAGGTTCTACAGTAGTAGGGAAATTATGTGTTTCCGCCTTTAAAGAAATAACCGAATCATAATCAGATTTTTTATAAAAATCGGGTTTATCTGCAGTTTTCGGAGCAAATTGCTCTACGCGCGGGCCTTTCAGGAAAGCTACATTATCCTTGTAGGCAGAAACTATTTCATTTGGATTTTCTTCCGAAGTTTTTCTGATGAGTTTGAAGAGGGAAACTGGTTTTTCTTCCCCGTCGATTACAAAAGTTCCGTTGAAAATTTTATGGCGACAGTGCTCAGAGTTCACCTGTGAAAATCCGAATACTTCAGAGTCGGTTAATTTTCGTCCCAGTCGTTTAGCGAGTTTTTCAAGGTATTCCACTTCTTCGGCATTCAAAGCCAGTCCTTCTTTCTGATTGTACGCGGCAATATCTTCTACCTCAATGACCGGTTCGGGTTCAATATCGATGGTAAAAATATCCTGATCCAGGCCGTCAAACTTTTGAGAAAGCATAGGATCAAAATCGGAAAAATGGCGATCTACCTGCAGGAACTCTTCAATACGAACAATACCTTCAATGCCCATATTTTGGGTGATCTCCACTGCATTGGTACTCCATGGAGTAATCATAGCGGCACGGGGGCCAACAAAAAAATCTGCCAGGGCAGATTTGTTTAAGTATTTCGCGTTTCCAAATAACCAGTTTAATTTGGAGATGTTTTCAGCCGAAAGCGCCTTGTGGGTTTGAACGGCATAAAACTTATTAGGATGGTTTCCGAAGAATAGGATCATTCTGGATAATTTTGTGTTGTTTGTAAGGCAACAAAAATACATTTTTTTAGAAGATAACGATAGGAGTTAAAATGAAAAAAGCCACAAATTCAACTTCTGAATTTGTGGCTTTTTTATAAGAATTTTAGAAACTTAGTAAGCTCCCAATCCGTCTACGGTATCTTTTTCCAGTACTTCCCACTCCTCTTCGGTGTAGGTGGTGTTTGGTGAAGTGATAGACGATTTTCTTCTAAGGGTTTTATCTTTTCCAAAATCAACATCTCCTTCCACTCCAATCATATCGATCAAAGTTCCGTTTTTGAACAGCCCAACAGGGTCATCTCCGTTAAAATCTACCGGTGCACCGTTTAAAGTTACATCTGCAGCATCCAGAATTTCCTGAGTTTCTGTTCCACCGTTGGCAAGTACAAAGACTGCACCACTTGCCAAACTTCCCTCAAGAGCGTATTCATTGCTCCATTCTCCGTTTCCGTTCACCTGTTTCTTGACAGAATATTGGGTAAGGTCAACATCTTCCCCGGTGAGGTTTGCGATTTCAACAGCTTTGTTAAGTCCGCCTCCTTCAACATATTCAGAAAAGAAAATTTCAGAAGAAGTGTCTCCACCGTTTTCAGATTCTGCAGCAGTTGTAGCTTCCACAGCAGCACTTAAGGCAGATTCATTATCGTAAATGTCACGGGCAAGTACAGTAAAAGAATATTCGGTTTCAGCCTCCAGTCCGGCAACTGTAAAAGTAGTGTTGGCTGTAGAAGCATTATATTCGCCGTCCACGTAAATGTCGTATTCAGCAATTTCCACATTGTCTGTTGAAGCATTCCAGCTTAGGCTTGCGCTAGTGGCAGTAACTTCAGGAACGGCAAGGTTTGCCGGTATGGTTGGTGCTTCGGTATCTTCATTGGTAGTAATTTCTACTTCTTCGCTTGCTTCGGAAACATTTCCGGCAGCATCTACTGCAGTAACAGTTATGGTATAAGTAGTTCCAGGAGTTAATCCGGAAATAGTTGTAGAGGTTGAGGTAGTATTCTCATGTTCTTCTCCGTCTACTATGATAGTATATCTGGTAACAGCCACATTATCTGTGGAGGCTTCCCAGTTCAAAACTGCAGTTTCGTAACCAACTTCTGAAGCGGTTAAAGCTGAAGGAGCAGAGGGAGCTTCTTCGTCCTCTTCTGCATCTGCATCCCAGCGGTTGGCAGCTTCGTCACCTCCCCAGATTCTGGTTGCAAGGTGCGGATTGTCTATAAAAGGATTTCTGTTCCCCTGTGCGCCATAAATAACTTCATTTCGCTGAATTTCAAGAACAGAAACAGGGTCTTCTGCGTTCCATTCAAGAAACAGATCAAGACCTCCAATTTCAGAAAAAGGTTCATCATACCTAAGGTTCATGTACATGATCATACGGGCAACATCACCACGCCATTCGTCACCGGGAAAAAATGAATTACCATCTACAAGTGCGTAAGATCCTTCTCCATCAGTAAAAGGATAATTTGCCCGGGTTGAATTCACCTGAACATCGGCTGCACGCAGGTGGTGCAGATCTCCTTTGGCAGTGTTACTTACCAAAGATTGTGGATATACATGTTCTGTGTTAAAAGTTTGATCAGGATAGGAATTTCCCCCAGAAAGGTATTCTTCCCAGTACCTGCTTTCGCCGGTATAGATAAGAATTACATTATCTTCATTATTTGGATCTTCATCTGCCTGGTATAGGTAATCATGCCTGTTATTATAGTCCAGCATGTTGGTGTGCTTGGCAATAGTAAGGGTTGCCAGATCATCATATAGCTCTTCATTTTCTTCAGAAAAATCAATGCCTTCATAATAATCTGAAAGTGCATCGGGGATGTCGTAGTAAGGAGTTTCCTCTACTGGAGGTTCAGGTTCAGGTCCCGGGTTTACTGGGGTTACATCGTCGTCTGAACTGCATCCAATCAGGAAAAGAATGGATAGAAATGGTAAATAAAATGATTTTTTCATTTTAAGTTTTTAAAGGTTTATGTGTAATTTCAATTATTGCAAAAATAAACTTCTTTTCCACCTGAAGGTTTAAGGAATTGTAAAATTTCCCCGAAGTTCGGTATTAGTTCTTGTTTAAAATAAAAAATCCCGCATTTTATATAAAAACGCAGGATCTGCAATTAAATTTTTTAAAAATTATTCTTTTTCCAAAAGTGCCATATAAAACCCGTCATATCCGGTTTTACTGCTCAGGATTTTTTTATCCTCACTAAGTTTAAAAGATTCTCCATATTCCGATGCCAGGAACTTTTCAACCTGTTGTTGATTTTCCGAGGGTAAAACAGAACAGGTGGCATACACCATTTTTCCTCCGGGTTTTACCATTTTGGAATATTGGGTGAGGATCTCTGCCTGAGTCATTTTTATGGTATTGATAAACTCCGGCTGCAGTTTCCATTTTGCATCAGGATTTCGGCTTAAAACTCCCAGTCCGCTGCAGGGTGCATCAATTAATACCCTGTCTGCAGAACCGAAAAGTTTTTTAATCACCTTATTGTTATCGATCACCCGTGGCTCAATATTGTGAGCCCCGGCACGCCTGGCGCGTCTTTTCAATTCCTTGAGCTTATTTGCATAAATATCAGTAGCGATCAACTGACCTTTATTTTCCATTTGTGCAGCCAGGTGAAGGCTTTTTCCTCCGGCTCCGGCACAGGTATCAACAACCCGCATTCCCGGTTCAACCTGCAGGAATTTAGCTACCAGTTGTGAAGAAGCGTCCTGCATTTCAAAAAGTCCGTTTTTGAAAGCTTCTGTTCTAAACACGTTAGCTCTTTCTTTAAGCTGCAGTGCATCGGGATAGCCTTCTATAAATTCAGATTCAATAGCTTCTTTGGCAAGTTCCTTTTGAAGGTTTTCTCGTGTGGTCTTTAAAGTGTTAGCACGTAAAACCACCGGTGCCTGTTGGTTTAAGGCATGGATTTCTTTTTCCCAGGTTTCTTCGCCCAGTTCTTCAACTCCCATTTCATCCATCCAGTCCGGCACAGATTCCCTGAACTTCCTTATTTTGCTGAGTTCATCAAATCTTCCCTTGATGCGGCGGGTAGGAGTAGGTTCAATTTGTTTCCAGTCAGGAATTTCTATTCCTCTAAGGGTGGCCCAAACAGCAAATAACCTGAACAGGTTTTCCCGCGAATATGGAGCTTTAACTTCGGCAATTTCGGTGTACAGTCGTTTCCAGCGAACAATGTCGTAAGTTGTTTCTGCAATGAAGCTGCGGTCCCTTGATCCCCAGCGTTTGTCGCGTTTCAGGGTTTTCTCTATTACCTTGTCGGCATATTCCCCTTCGTTAAATATATTTGAAAGTGCATCTACTGTTGCAAATACCAAATTTCTGTGTAAGCGCATAAAATGTGTTTAAAGCTGCAAAGGTACGGTTTTTTGCTTCGGAATAATTTTATCTTTGAAAATCAAATTCCACCTAATGAAGAAATTATATCTGCTGTTATTTATTGCTGTGGCTGGCTGTAATTCAACCGAAAAAGAACCGGAAAAAGCTTTTTTTTCTGAAGTAGAAATACAAACTGTTTTTGAAGATTCTATTAGTATCAGAGCAATAGAAATAATGGGGCAGAATGTGGCATTCGCCGGATCAAACGGAAAGTACGGCTTATATAATGCCTCACAAAATTCAGCCAGGGCAAGACAGCAGAAATATGACAGCCTGGTGCCGGAATACAGGGCAGTGGCCAGTACAGAAGACGATTTTTTTATGCTGAGTGTCGGGAATCCAGCTCTTTTGTACAAGACCGGAGATGACGGAACTATGGAACTGGTGTATAAAGAAGCACATGAAAAGGTGTTTTATGACGCGATGGTTTTCTGGAATAATCAAGAGGGCATAGCGATGGGGGATCCGGTTGAGAATTGTCTTTCGGTGATCATAACCAGGGATGGAGGAGAATCCTGGGAAAAGTTATCCTGTGAGGTACTGCCCGAGGTTGAAGCAGGGGAAGCCGCTTTTGCTGCCAGTAATTCCAACATCGCTGTGGTAGGGGAGAAGACCTGGATCATTACGGGAGGAATGGCTTCACGGGTGTTTTTTAGTCCAGATAAGGGAAAGAGCTGGGAGGTTTTTGATACTCCGATAATTCAGGGAGAAGCGACTAAGGGAGCGTATTCGGTTGATTTTTACGATGAAGAAAACGGAATCATCATTGGAGGTGATTATACCGCTCCCGAAAATAATACAGCGAATAAGGCCATCACCAGGGATGGCGGAAAAACCTGGAATCTGGTTGCCGATGGATCCAGTCCCGGCTATAAAAGCAGTATACGCTATGTGCCTAATAGTGGTGGAAACGAAATGGTAGCTGTCGGGTTTACAGGAATATCTTATTCTTTTGACAGAGGAGAATCCTGGATGGATCTTTCTGAAGAAGGGTTCTATACCATCAGGTTCCTGAATGATTCTGTGGCATACGCTGCGGGAAAAAACAGGTTGTCCCGGCTGAATTTCAGATAAGATAGCCATAAAAAAGAACATCCTCTATTTTTCAAAATAGAGGATGTTCTAATGGTCTTTTAAAGTAAATTTTAAATACTATTCATTACTTTCGTTCGCATGTCTTTCGCGGTATTCTTTCAATAACTTCCGGTTGAAGGCATCTTCAGTTTTCTTCAGCTGAATGATTCTTTTTGCAGAAAACATCGTTCGAAGTTCTTCAAAGAATTTCTTCTTCAGGAGGTAATCTTCTTTTTCTATCTGCACATATTCCTCTACCATTTCATTGGCCCTTTCTTCAGTAATGCATTCTATGGCCTGTATGTCGGCACGTTCCCTTTTGTGAAGCGTTCTTCTTTGCTCATCAAATTTATTATATACAGGCCAGAATTTTTGAGCTTCCTCGGGTGTCAGGTTCAAACCTTCGGTAATATAGGCAGTCTTGAGAGCCTTGATCTGCTCCCTGCGACTTTCTTTATCCTGCGCCAGCATTTGCAGCGAGCTTAAAAGGACAAAGCCTAATAAAAATAATTTTTTCATTTTAATCTTCATTAAATAAAATAGACGGTTCCTCTACATTTTCGTTGAGGTAATCATACAAAGCTTCAAAATCCACATCGGGCTGGCCGCCAGGGGCAGCGTATGCTTCTTCTTCATTCATAAACTGGACTCCCGAGTTATTAGTTTCCATGGTTTCAAAAAGATACCTCTCTAGAGTCACCATGTCCAGGTCTTCAATACTACCGGCCTGTTGTACAGGATTTGTAAAGACCGTAGTGACTACGGCAATAAAAACCGCAGCGGCTCCTGCAAAATAATAGAACACTTCTTTGTTAAGTATGGAAATGATCTTTGACGTTTTCTTTTTGTTTTCAAGTTTTTCAAATAACTCATTTTCAAAATTCAGGAAGTAATTCTCCGGAACATTAAAACCGGCATCTTTTCTGCCTTTTAGAATATCATTTTTCTCAGGCCCTGCTACCTTTTGCATAATACGATCTTCTAAAGTCTCGAAATAGCCTTCGGGGACTTTAAAATTCCTGTCTTTATGATATGGTAACTTATTCTTTTTCATTTGTTTATTTGACTGATTTTTCTTCTAAAGGTTTAATGGGTTTTTAAAAATTCTTCAATTTTTTTTACGGCAATGTGGTAGGAAGCCTTTAAAGCTCCTTCTGAAGTACCTAGGATATCAGAAATTTCTGTATACTTCAATTCCTGAAAGTATTTCATATTGAAAACCTGCTGCTGTTTTTCGGGAAGAATGGCGATTGCCTTCTGTAACTTTAACTGGATCTCATCACCTTCAAAGTAAACATCACTTTCCAGGTTTGAGACAATTTGATCCTGGAGTTCTTCTGAAGTTATTTGAAGTTTCTTCGATTTCTGATTTAAAAAATTCAGTGCTTCATTGGTGGCAATGCGGTACATCCAGGAGAATAACTGACTCTCCCCTTTAAACTGGTCTATGTTCCTGAAGATCTTGATAAAGGTGTTTTGCAGCACATCATCTGTATCATCATGGTTCTTCACAATATTCCTGATCTGCCAGTAAAGCCTTTCTTTGTAGAGAGCTACGAGCTCCCTGAAAGCCGAATTTCGGTGTTCCTGGCCCTGAAGGTTCCGTAAAAGTTTTTTTTCAGAAGTTTCCAAAGAAGTTGGTTTAGCTAAATCCCTTATACACTCATTCAGCGGCTGTAAATATAGAATTTATTGTGTAGAATATCAGGTAAGAAAGTATGCTTTGTAAATGTCGATTTAATCGATGAAATACATATAAAGTAGATAAAATACACAAAATATTTGGTGTGGTAGATTTTAATAGTATATTTACAGCGTAGAAAAGAGAGATCTTTTTTGCTCCAAATTGTTTTATTTCCACCAGCCCCAAGGTGGAGGTAAGGTTTAGAAAAGAATGGATGGACCTACTTCATCCATTTTTTTTATGCCTGAAAATAGCCAACCCGGCCTATGAGCACCCCTCCGGTGGAGGGGAATTCATTTTTCTAAAGATTACTCGAAAGATTGCATGGCAACCAGCTTTTGGTAAGTTCCGTTTTTGGCCAGTAGTTCATCATGTTTACCCTGCTCCACGATTTCTCCTTTTTGCATCACCACAATTCTGTCGGCATTTTGAATAGTGGATAATCTGTGAGCAATAACGATAGAAGTTCTGTTACGCATCATATTCTCCAGGGCTTTTTGTACCAGTCTTTCACTTTCCGTATCTAAAGCTGAAGTGGCCTCGTCCAGAATCATGATAGGCGGATTTTTAAGTACGGCGCGGGCTATAGAAAGGCGTTGTTTTTGTCCGCCACTCAATTTATTTCCGCTGTCACCAATATTGGTTTCCAGTCCTTTTGGCAGCGTCTTTACAAATTCCCAGGCATTTGCAATTTTTAAAGCGTCAATAATTTCTTCATCGGTTGCATTTTCCTTTGCCAGGCTCACATTGTTCCTTATGGTGTCATTGAAAAGAATAGAGTCCTGGGTGACCAGTCCCATCAGGTCACGGAGGGACTTTTTGGTGATTTGTTTAATATCTGTACCATCAACTTTAATGGAACCTTCATTCACATCATAAAATCTGGTAACCAGGTTGGCAATTGTAGATTTTCCGCTTCCAGATTGTCCTACAAGGGCTACGGTTTGCCCTTTCGGAACTTTAATACTGAAGTTCTTAAGAACATTTTCATCTTCATATCTAAAGTAGATGTTTTCGATCTCCACAGCATCTTCAAATTCCTTTTTGTCGATAGCATCGGGTGCATCTACAATTGAAGAAGGAGTTTCCAGTACCTGAAAGATCCTTTCGGCGGCTGCGTCTCCTTTTTTAACACTATAGGTTGCTTTGCTTATTTGTTTGGCGGGCGTAAGAATGTTGTAGGCCAGTCCCATAAAGGCTATAAAAGTGGCACCATCCAGAGTTTCTTCTACTAAAACCATATTTCCTCCAAACCAAAGGATAATTACAATCACAAAGATCCCTAAAAATTCGCTGGTAGGAGATGCCAGGTTCTGCCGGTTGAGAAGACTGTCCAGGATAGTTTTTAACCTGTTAGTGGAATCGTGAAACTTCTTCTTCATCTTGTCTTCAGCATTGAAACCTTTTACGATCTTTAAACTGGACAAGGTTTCTTCCACCAGGGAAAGAAAATATCCGTTCTCTTCCTGAGCCTGATTCGACTGACTCTTTAATTTCTTTCCGATGAGAGAAATAATAAATCCCGAAATTGGAAGAAAAACAAAGACGAACAGAGTAAGCGTGGGACTCATCAGCAACATTGCAGTGATCGTGAAAATGATAGTAAGTGGTTCCCGTACCACCAACTCCAGAATAGATAGGAAGGAAGTCTGTACTTCATTTACATCTGCAGTGATCCTGGAAATGGTATCTCCTTTTCTCTTTTCAGAAAAATAAGAAACCGGAAGTGCAAGGATCTTATCGTAAATGGCATTTCTAACATCCCTTAAAACTCCATTCCGAAGAAACGTAATAAAGAAAGCCGCCAGGTAACCAAACAGGTTCTTTAGAAAGAACAGAATAATTACAATTGCACAAACAAACACCAACGCAGAAACTTCATCTGCATTGATCCGTTGGGTAACTTCGTAATTAAAAGAGTCTATCACGTAATCCTTCATTCCCGAAATTCCCTCCCAGCGTGGTTCTACAGCAACCCTTCTCGTTTTATCGAAAAGAATTTGTATTACCGGGATTAAAGCCAGGAAGGATAACGTGCTAAAAAGGGCATAAAAAATATTGCAAATAATATTCAGGATCGCGTACCTTTTATACGGGATCGCGAACCGAAGGATCTTTTTAAAGTAATTCATTCAATTGGGCCTTTAAGCCAGTTTTAAGTCGGACTTTATGCCTGCAATTTTATGAGACAATTCCTCGCTGACTTTATGGTAATCTTCAATTTTGTCCAGACCAGTATTTACACTAAAGTAAAATTTGATCTTGGGTTCTGTACCGCTAGGTCGAGCAGCGACTTTGGTTCCGTTTTCGGTGTAATATATAAGAACATTGGATTTCGGAATATCAAGCTTCTGGATTTCCTGAGAGTTGGAATTGCTGTTAATAGCTTCAGAGCTCTGATAGTCTTCCACAAGAACCACTTTTTCCCCGGCTATTTCTTTCAATGGATTTTCTCTAAGGCTTATCATCATGTTCCTGATCTGTTCCTCTCCGTCAATTCCCTTTTTTACCAGCGAGATCAATTCTTCACGGTAAAGACCGTATTTTTGATAAAGTTCCAGTAGTTTTTCGTAAAATGAAATGCCCTGTTCCTTCATTTGGGCTGCAATTTCACAGGAAAGCAGGGTAGCCGTCACAGCATCTTTGTCGCGAACGAAATCCCCAACCATATACCCGAAACTTTCTTCCCCACCACCAATAAAATCCAATTCAGGGTGGTCCTTGATCATTTTCGCAATCCATTTAAATCCGGTGAGGCCTTCTTTGTATTCCACTCCGTAATCTTCAGCTACGATCCGCAGCATTGGGGTAGAAACAATGGTGGAGCCTATAAATTCATTTCCGTCTATTTTTCCCTGTTTTTTCCATTGTTCGAGTAAGAACCAGGTCATCACCAGCATAGTTTGGTTCCCGTTAAGCAACACCAGTTTTCCGTCCAGGTCTTTTACCGCAACCCCAAGTCGATCACCATCCGGATCTGTACCAATTACGATATCTGCATCCTGCTTTTCGGCAAGTTCCAGTGCCATTTTTAGAGCTTCAGGTTCTTCAGGGTTTGGAGACTTTACTGTAGGGAAGTTTCCGTTTGGCTCTTCCTGTTCCTTTACAATTTGAAAATTGGTATACCCTGCTTTTTCCAATACCTTCGGAATCATGGTGATAGAGGTTCCGTGAAGGGAGGTGAAAACGATCTTCAGGTTTTCTTTTGCCGAAGCTGTAGTATCAAAACTTCCGTTTTCAACCGATGCTTTTGCAAAAGCATCGTCTACCTGAGTATCAATAGGTTTGATAAGATCATTATTTGCTTCGAAATTTATTTCAGTATAATCAAGTCCGTTGATCTCTTCCACGATTTCCTTGTCCTGTGGTGGTACTAACTGGCCGCCGTCCTGCCAGTAGACCTTGTATCCGTTATATTCCGGTGGATTATGACTTGCAGTCAAAACAATTCCCGCATGGCAATCGAGATATTTCACGGCAAAAGAAAGTTCGGGAGTAGGGCGCAGGTTAGTAAACAGGTACACCTGGATTCCGTTAGCCGAAAAAACATCAGCTACTACCTGTGCAAGTTCCTTACTGTTGTTTCTACAGTCATACGCAATCACGACTTTCAGGTCTTCGCCCGAAAATTGACTTTTGAGATAGTTTGAAAGACCCTGGGTATTTTTTCCGAGGGTATATTTATTGATCCTGTTGGTACCGGGGCCCATAATTCCGCGCATTCCACCGGTCCCGAATTCCAGGTCTTTATAAAAACTTTCTTTTAATTCGTCTGGGTTGTTCTTTAATAGTTCCTCAACGCTTTGCTGTGTATGTTTGTCAAAAGGGGACTTAAGCCAGGATTCGGCTTTGCTATTAATATCGTGATTGCTCATGTGATTCTCTTATTTTTTACAACAAAAATAAGGATTTAATGGGAAAGGCGGTTAAAATTGGCCGGTAGTTTGGCTTATGCGATACCGATCTTTCTCCCTGCTGCTTCTAAGAATGAGTTCTCCAAGAAATCCTGTGAGGAAAAAAAGTGTTCCTATGATCATGGTAACCAGCGAAATATAAAACCATGGATTATCTGTCACCAGAATGCTGGCTTCCCCATGGTACAGTTTATATAACTTTGAACCACCTATCCAGGCCGCAGCGAGCAGACCAAAAAAGAACATCAGGATTCCAAGGGCACCAAACAAATGCATGGGCCTTTTTCCGAATTTTGACAGGAACCAGATCGTGATGAGGTCAAGGAAACCATTGATGAACCGTTCTACTCCAAATTTTGTTTTTCCGTATTTCCTTGCCTGGTGTTGTACCACCTTCTCATTTATTTTACTGTATCCGGCGTTTTTTGCGAGCACAGGAATGTACCGGTGCATTTCGCCGTAGACATCAATATTTTTGATGACCGCCTTTTTGTAGGCCTTGAGTCCGCAGTTAAAATCATGTAATTTTAAACCCGAAGTTTTTCTGGCAGCGGCATTGAATAATTTGGAAGGTAAATTTTTTGATAACACCGAATCATATCGTTTTTTCTTCCAGCCCGAAATCAGGTCGTAGCCTTCGGTGGTGATAAGTTGATATAATTCCGGAATTTCTTCAGGATTATCCTGAAGGTCTGCATCCATAGTGATGATCACGTCTCCCTGGGCTTTATCGAAACCAACGTGCAGTGCCTGCGATTTTCCGTAGTTTCGATTAAATTTTATGCCTTTTACAGCTTCATCTTCAGCCGCAATTTGCTGAATGATTTTCCATGAGTTATCTGTACTGCCGTCATCTATGAAGATAATTTCATAAGAAAAAGAATTGGACCGTAAGACTTTTACGATCCAATTATATAATTCCTGCAAAGATTCTTCCTCGTTAAGAAGAGGGATGACAATAGATAACTGCATTCAATTTTCTTTAAACTTCGTATGGTCTTTTCTGCTTCATGATCAACCCTGCAATGAGAGAATAAATCAATCCAAGAAATGCACTAAAGGCAATCCAGATGGCACTTCCAATTAAAGGATCAGATCCCCATTTCACCCACTCGAGGGTCGCTTCTATCTGCTCATCTGTCATTGTTCCGGCTTCAGATAATTGATCTCTTGTGGCGTCAATTGCCTGCTGGGCATAGGTTGGTTCTATAATGTAATTAAAAAGCAGGTTGTAAACCAAAAATATCAATCCGCTGATAACTGCAGTTGCAACGCCGGTTTTTAAAGCTTCACTAACACTTAAAAAACCACTATTTTCTTTTTTATAAGCCTTAATAGCAATAATGATTACAACGGGAAAAATGACATAATAAATGTACATTGGCCATTGAATTCCTTCAAGAGCCATTCCCGTAACATACATTAATAATGCTATTAATACAATGATAATTCCCAGGATTACTCCATACGTAATGGCAAATTTGCCAGGCGATTGTGCTGTTGATTGTTCCATTTTCACTAATTTTGGATTGGTTAAATTTTATGCACAATTAGTAAGCAAAGATAACAAAACGTTACACAGGAACGTTAACTTTCCTTTTGGTGCGAAAAATAAGATTTAATAGTTGTTTCTTTCGAAAAATTAATTAAATTTGCACCTCGAAAAAATTACAAGATTTTAAAGATTAAAGAGATGAAGCAGGGAATCCATCCGGAAAATTATAGATTGGTAGCGTTTAAAGACATGTCTAATGACGAAGTTTTTATTTCTAAATCTACCGCAAATACTAAAGAAACTATTGAGGTTGAAGGTCAGGAATATCCTTTGATAAAATTGGAAATTTCCAGAACTTCTCACCCATTTTACACTGGTAAATCCAAATTATTGGATACAGCTGGTCGTATCGACAAGTTCAAGAACAAATACGCTAAATTCAAGAAATAAACTCTTGCTTTTATAATATATAGGAAAGCCTCCAGAAATGGAGGCTTTTTCATTTTGTAATTTTTTAAGACTTCTGGACGAGATTTTAATCACCATAGAAACAAAATCTGCTTAAGGTCTGCACTAACATGTTACAATTTCGTTAGAACACACATTAGCAGTTTCATAATTCTCCTGATCCTCGTACATTTACCGAAAAAATAACGAACATGAATTATATTCTTTTTGACGGTTCTGCCAGGAACCAGCTTTTGCCTTTCACTTTTACCCGCCCTGTGGCCGATCTTAGGATCGGGATCCTTACGATAAGGGAAAAATGGGAGAAGTGGCTGCAAACAACCACTTCTACCGTAACCGAAGATTATCTGGCTGATAAATGGCCAATGGTAGAGACCGAAAAGAATATCATGATCAATGCTTCTTTTCTGCCCACGGAAGAGTTGGTAGCTCAAATTTTAGACCTGCAGGAAAATCAGGCTATTTTTCATGAAGAGGATATTGTGGCTTTCTTTGCAAATGAAGATCAGGAAGTAGATCTTAACTCTTTTGAAGCTATTGAACTGGAAGGAGAAGCTTTTACCGTAAGTCAGACATGGCATTTATTTGAAAAAAACGGAGAAGCCATTTCATCCGATTTCGAATTATTAACACGTGACAGGCAAACCGAGCCTCTTTCGGCTACCAATCAAACTCTTGCTCCCGAAAATATCTTTTTGGAAGAAGGAGCAAAGGTGGAATTTAGCATTTTAAATGCTTCCGAAGGGCCTATTTACATTGGTAAAGATGCAGAGATCATGGAAGGAAGCATTGTGCGAGGGCCTTTTGCTTTATGTGAAGGATCTGGTTTGAAAATGGGGTCCAAAATCTATGGAGCTACTACCGTGGGGCCTTTTAGTAAAGTAGGAGGAGAGGTAAAAAATTCCGTGATTTTTAGTTATTCCAATAAAGGTCATGAAGGATTCCTGGGAAATTCTGTTCTTGGGGAATGGTGTAATCTTGGAGCTGATACAAATACCTCCAATCTGAAAAATAACTACGCTGAAGTGAGGCTGTGGGATTATGATTCTGAAGGGTTTTCCTCAACAGGATTGCAATTCTGCGGACTGATGATGGGGGATCACAGTAAATGCGGAATCAATACCATGTTCAATACCGGAACTGTGGTTGGGGTGAGTTCCAATATCTTTGGAGCCGGATTTCCCCGCAATTTTATACCCGATTTCAGTTGGGGAGGTAGCGGAGGCATCACCACCTACAAAACTTCCAAAGCTTTTGAAGTTGCAGAAATCGTGATGCAGCGTAGAAATATCGAATTTACCGAAGAAGATAAAGCTATCCTGGAGCATGTATTTGAGCAGACAAAAAAATGGAGAAGGATCTAAAAGATCCAATTTTTTAGTTATTTTTAGCATTAGCTAAACAAATGATAATCAGGTGAAAAATTATATCTTCATATTTATTTCTGCCTTTCTCTACTGTTCCTGTTCTACTGAAGTTTTCAACGAACCCGATCAAAGTGATCTGGCACCCATAAGATCTGGTATCAAGGTGACAATGCTGGAGGAATTATCGGAAGAAGGTCCGGAGTTAAAGATCAGGTCAGAGACGGTGGAACAACAGCCTTGTATGAATTACGGGTTGGTAACAGAGTTTAATTACGCACCCGAAGGTCTGAAGATAAACTACCCCGGAATTTATATACCTGAAGTTTGTTTGACAGCAATAGGACCTGCTACTTCCGAAAGGATCTTTCCGTATGAAAACGGCACTTATGAGATAGAATTTGTCAATGAAGGGGTTTCGAATAAAGGAAAACTAATCGTGGATGATGAAAAATACTTCATGGAGCTGTTTTCTCCCGTAAATGTTTTTGTTGAAAATGAAACGCTCTTCAAAATTCCCGAGAATACCTATTGGGGAATTATAGGTTATCACGAAGAATCCTCTGCTGCGCTGGCGCAGAAATTCACAGATGAATTAAAAGCCGAAAATGCCGTTTTTGAACAGCATAAAGATGGTCACTACGGATATTTTGAGATCGCTAACGGCGCGATGCAGCTCCCTGAACTTCACGGATACTGGTTTGCCGAACCGGTCATTTTTCGGTTTGATGGCGAACTGGAACAACTAAAAAGTATTGTGGCTGACTTTGCTGCTCGACATGGGGAAGAAGTCAACGTTAGTTTAAATTCGGCAAAGGGAGAAGAGATCCATTCGTATAGTTTGTAATTCAGATTCTCTGATCCCATAGCAAAAAAATCCAGAATTTTATCCCAGTCCTTCACTAAGATCAAAACGCTTCAGCTTTTGTAATTTTCGCTTTTTAATACCAGAACATAAAATAGAAGAAAACAACAGCAAGCACAAAAAGAATGCCGGCGGTGATAATCAGGATCTTCTGCTTTCTTTTTTTGTGAGCAAGGATCATTTTTTTCCGGAGTTCTTTAAGCTCTCCATCGCTGGGGTTACGATGACTTTTTACTCCGCTGATTCCGGAACCGGTGGTGGCCAGGAACTTATCGGTTTTGGCTGTTCTTTCCCTGCGGTTATTTTTCTGACTTACAATAGCCCCGATGGCACTTCCGAAACTCATTCTTAAATTTTAATAAATATAACCGAAAAAAATAAATCCAGAAGATTTCAGAAGGCCTCCGCTATTTTATAAAATCAATTATAGTTGGTATCTTTGCGGGCTTCAAAAGGTGATTTTGAACAGCATTTTTAGTAATTGAAAACCTGCTGATTGTGAGCAGGTACTTCAGAAGATGAATATGGAAAGTACCAAAAAAGTAGCATTTTATACCCTTGGCTGTAAACTGAATTTTTCAGAAACTTCTACCATTGCTCGTTCCTTTAGAGAGGAAGGCTTCAGCAGGGTCGATTTTTCAGAAGCTGCAGATATTTATGTTATCAACACCTGCTCGGTGACCGATAATGCAGACAAACGCTTTAAAACCATCGTAAAGCAGGCGCAAAAAGCCAATGAGAACGCTTTTGTCATAGCTGTTGGTTGCTACGCCCAGCTAAAGCCTGAAGAACTGGCGGCTGTAGATGGAGTGGATCTGGTGTTAGGTGCTACAGAGAAATTCAAAATCACCAATTACCTGAACGACCTTTCCAAAAATGACTTTGGGGAGATCCATTCCTGCGAGATACAGGAAGCAGATTTCTATGTGGGCTCTTATTCTTTTGGGGACAGGACCCGTGCCTTTTTAAAGGTTCAGGATGGGTGCGACTATAAATGTACCTACTGTACCATCCCGCTGGCCCGTGGTATTTCCAGAAGTGATACCCTGGAAAATGTACTTCAGAATGCAAAAACCATCAGTGATAAAGGAATAAAGGAAATCGTGCTTACCGGTGTAAATATCGGGGATTATGGAAAAGGGGAGTTCGGTAACAAAAAACACGAACATACTTTTCTGGATCTAGTGAAAGCCCTTGATGAAGTGGAAGGTATTGAGCGCCTGCGCATCTCTTCCATAGAGCCAAACCTTCTGAAAAATGAAACGATTGATTTTGTTTCCCGGAGCAATACATTCGTTCCTCACTTTCATATTCCATTGCAAAGCGGCAGTAATACCATCCTGAAGGCGATGCGTCGCAGGTATATGCGCGAATTGTATGTGGACCGGGTTGAAAAGATCAAAGCGACCATGCCAGATGCCTGTATAGGCGTAGATGTAATTGTAGGTTTCCCCGGGGAAACGAATGAACAATTTATCGAGACTTACAATTTCCTGAATGATCTGGATATTTCTTACTTGCATGTATTTACATATTCAGAAAGAGACAATACCGTTGCAGCAGAAATGGCCGACCCTGTTCCTGCTAAAGTCAGAAAGAAAAGGAGTAAAATGCTTCGCGGACTTTCAGCTAAAAAGCGCCGTGCATTTTATGAATCCCAGATAGGGAATAGTGGCACTGTTTTATTTGAAGGTGAAAACAAAGAAGGATATATCCACGGCTTTACAGAGAATTATGTAAAAGTAAAAACTCCGTGGAATCCTGCATTGGTGAATACGCTTCAGGAGATTCGGTTAGACCGTATCGATGAAGATGGACTGGTGAGATTTGAATGGATAGAAGAGCCGGCTGCCCTGGCTGTCTAAATATTTATACCAACAGGCAATAGGTCTTTATATTTCCTTTTGTTTTTGCGCATATATTTTGCAATCGCGGGACTTGTTGGAACCACTCTGTGTGATTCCCTGTCTTTGATCTCTTCCAGTACCGTGTTGATAAATTTTTCCAGGTATCCTTTTTCGCGAAGTTCGTCGCTCATTACCACTTTTGTAAGAAATATTTTTCGATCCTGTTGGGAATATTCGATTTTAACCAGCTCTCCTTCAATTTCACTTTCGAACTGTCGGAGGAATTCGTTGTCATTAATAGATAGTTCAGTGCTCATTTCGGTAGAATTATTTGTTATACTGTATCAAAAAGTCCGCCATATTTACGTAGTGAAGACCCTACAGTTTGAAGGCTTCATGTATGACATGATCACATAATAAAAGAGGACAGAAATAGTTTTACTATTTAGAGGTGTGAACCATCAAAAAGCCGTAAAAATCCATTAAATTTGAACATAAAAGTACTGTTTTTATGCCAATTTAGGCATCAATTGCTGTGTAAATGAAAGAAGATTCTTTAATTCATGTGTATTGTATGCCCGGTTTGGCTGCAAATCCTACCATATTTGAAAACATTGAGCTTCCAAAGGAGAAATATGAGATCCATTGGCTGGACTGGCTGTTGCCGAAGAAAAGGGAAACGCTGAATGAATATGCCCAAAGGTTATGTAAGAAAGTAAAGCATGATAACATTGTGCTGATAGGAGTATCTTTTGGAGGAGTTGTGGTTCAGGAAATGGCACAGTTTCTTACCGTAAAACGGCTCATCATTATTTCCAGTGTAAAATGCCAGCGGGAGCTACCCAGGAGAATGCGCTATGCAAAGTCTACCGGATTCTTCAGGATCTTACCGACCAGCCTTGCGGGGCAGTTGGATTTTCTGGAAAAGCTGGCGGTAGGAGATTATGCCCAGAAACGGATTAAACTTTACCGAAAGTACCTTTCTATTACTGATACTCGCTACCTTGACTGGGCGATTGCACAAATGGTATGCTGGGATAAAAGAGATCCTATGCAGGAAATCGTTCATATTCATGGGGATAAAGATGAGATCTTCCCACATAAATATATCGAAGGTTGTATTACCGTTCCCGGGGGTACACATGTAATGATCATTAATCGTTTCCGGTGGTTTAATGAGCACCTGGATGAGATCATTGAAACAGGTAAGCTACAGAAAACAAAAGAAGAACAATATTAAAAAACTGAAGATGAAAGCGACCAAGAAGATGCTGTTGTTGGGTACTGTAATAGTAGCCGGTGCATTTAGTATTTATGCAGTGCAGGATGAGAATACAGACGAGAATCAAAAGGAAAGGCTCGTGAATGATTATAACGTATACGCGATTCCTGTGCCCGATAACCTTGAGTTTGCAGGTGAACCTGTTCCCGTGGAGAGTCCCGATATTTATGAGCGAATGGATCGGGAGCTTTTGGTGAACACCTACTGGCAATCCAATGCTTTTTTACTGATCAAAAGAGCGAACAAATATTTTCCGGTGATAGAACCTATTCTTGCTGAATATGGGGTGCCCGATGATTTAAAATATATCGCGGTCATAGAAAGTGGATTGACAAATGCAGTGTCTCCGGCAGGAGCCAGGGGCTTCTGGCAATTTATGGAACCCACCGGAAAGGAATTAGGGCTGGAGATCAATTCCAATGTTGATGAACGATATAATCTGGAGAAATCCACCAGGGCTGCGGCTCAATATCTGAAAAAGTCCAAAGAGAGATTTGGTTCCTGGACACTGGCAGCAGCAGCATACAACGCCGGAAATTACGGGATCAGCAAGCAGCTGGACCGGCAGGAAGTGGGAGATTATTACGATCTTTTATTAGGTGAAGAGACGGGAAGATACGTTTTCAGGATTCTGGCGCTAAAGGAGATCCTTCAGGATCCCAAAAGATTCGGGTTCAATTTCAGGGAGAAAGATCTTTACCATGATGTGCCTTCCTATAAAGTAAAAGTAGATACAGCAGTAACAGATTTCCCTGCCTTTGCCAGAAATTTCGGAATCAATTACAAGATTTTAAAAATCCATAATCCTTGGCTGCGGGAAGCGCATTTGAACAACCGCTCCAGGAAAGAATACTTCATTGAATTGCCTGAAAAAGGTTATTACAGTATGATGGATTAGAAAATAGGGAGGGTTTACAAATGCTTCTTTTTATTTTTAGCTGATCGCTATCCTGAGCCTGACTGCGGGAAGGATTAGTCGAAGACCTTTTGAAAGCATAGTTTGTTTTAGTAGGGTTAATTCTCTAGCACTTAGAAAAAGTAAACCAGAAAATCCAGCTCTAAAAGGCTCTCATATGTGTAAAAACAACTAGTAGGGAATGTGACCCCTACGGGCCGAATGTTATGTCGAGTTCTGGATGTTAGAAAATATGCAAGCCCTTAAGAATTGGATCACGCACCCCGGTCCGAAATTTTTTAATTATTTACTCCTTTTGAGAATGGATCTCACGCACCCTGATTAAAAACGAAACTTACCGTGGAATTAAAAGGATAAACCCAACCCCCTGAAAGAGTATCATATTTTATAAATTAACTAGTAAGGAAAGGATATGACCCTACGGGGTCGGATATTATGTCGGTCCCAGGTTTTATATACCTGCAAACCCTTCGGGATCCAATCTGACATATCCAGGTTTATGAAAAACAAATGTTCATCCTGATCCCTTCAAAAAGACAAATTCAGGTTAACAAAAAGTACGTTAAGGTAACTTTCCTTCAGGTGCATGCTGACTTAATTCACTGCTGTCACGGATTAGCAGGGTGGAAATTCCTTCAGAAAAAGCTTTGTGATTGATATTGAAAGATTCTTCAGATTTTACTCCGTAGGGATGGGTTACGCTGCGGCGTATGTCCACTATTTTTTTGTCTTCGGTAAGAAGGAATGAGGTGGGGACGCCCAGGGAGTGTTTCAGGTTTTTGATTACGTAGTTGCTTTCGTTGCTTAGTTCGTCCACATAAAGCACCCTGATCGATTTGTGGTATTGTTTGGCAAGTGCTTTCGCAGTCTTTTGATTGTCCCAGAAAAGGACTACAAAGTCTATCCTGTCATGATATTTATCGGCAAGTTCATTCAACGCAGGGACCTCCCCTTTGGTGGGAACGATCCAGGAAGCATTGGTGATGAGGTAGAGTGGTTTCTTGATCTCATCTAATGGGATTACTCTTTTTTTGAGATTCTTTACCTTAAAATTGTCGAGGTAACTGCCTTTGAGGCAATTATTTACAAGGGAATCAAAAAGAAATTTAGCCCGCTCCTCGTCGTCTGCACGGTAAGCCTTCTGTGCCTTGGTATCATATTTAGGCAAATGCATGGCAAGAGCTTCAGAAAAATAAAGGTTTTCATCCTGTGCATTTCCCGAAACTGAAAGAAAAATAGTAAAAAAAAAGAGTAAAACTCTTACCATATAACCTTCATTAACATTACCTTCTACAAAATTAATGAAGAAGTGAGCCGTTACGAAAAGTATTCGATAAAGAGCCGGTATATTAGTTAACCAACAATGGTTTTAACAGGAAATAACTTTCACTTAATGAAAAAAGCCACAGAGTGGCTTTAGATCTTTTTCATTTGCTGTTTCATCATCTTGATTTGCTCATCCAGCATTTTATGCTTATCAAGTTTTTTGGCTTCCTGAAGCAGCATTTGTGCTTCGCGTTTCCTTCTTTTGGTCATGGCGATCCCAGCAAGATTCAGTTTTGCCATGGCCAGGTCCTGATCCATGGAAAGCCCCAGTTTAATGGCTCTTTTAAAAAATTTCTCCGCCTGGGTAATGTTGGTTTGTGAAACCATGAGTCCGTGCAGGTACCAGTAGTAACCCTGTTGTTTTTTGGTAAGTGCTTTTTCAGGATCCTTTATTTTATCCAGCCATTTTTTTGCTCCGTCGAAATCCTGCTTTCTAAGTCGAAGAAAAGCCATCAGGATCATTTCATTCTTAAAATAAAGGAAAATGAAGATAGAGGCAAGCAGGATTAAGAAAATACCATTTCCTATGTTTCCTTCTATAAATTGCCAAATAGCGAGGGCGAAAATGATTCCGGCAAGAATCAATTTGAAATTTTTATTGAACATATTCGTTATTTTGAAGGCCGCAAAGGTAAGAAAAATAATTGAAAATTATTTTAATTTAGGGTTTGTGAGAGTGAAAACTCTTTGTATATTTGCCCGCAGTTTTAGGGACAGGTCTTAAAACATTATTTCAAGCGATTTCAAAGAAGATTAAAGATAATTATCATGAAAAGAACGTTTCAACCATCTAAGAGGAAAAGAAAAAACAAGCACGGTTTCAGAGAGCGTATGGCGAGTGTTAACGGAAGAAAAGTGCTGGCCCGTAGAAGGGCTAAAGGAAGAAAGAAATTATCGGTTTCCTCAGAGAACAGACACAAACACTAATGATAATTAGTTTTCGAAAATAACAAAGGTGTTACTTTTTTAAGTAACGCCTTTTTTTATACCTAAAAGCTTCATAGTTTTATAACTCCACTATAAATTTTTCAGATGCCCAAGAATCAAAACTTTAAATGTGTACTACTAATCGGGTCGGGCCCAATTATTATTGGCCAGGCCTGTGAATTTGACTATGCAGGAGCACAAGCCCTGAAATCTCTAAGCGAGGAAGGAATTGAGACTGTTCTTATCAACTCCAATCCTGCAACCATCATGACCGATCCTTCCATGGCCGATCATGTGTATTTGAAACCACTAACCACACGCTCCATTGTTGAGATATTAAAAAAACATCCTAATATTGATGCTGTTTTACCAACCATGGGCGGACAAACTGCCCTTAACCTTTGTATCGAAGCGGATGAAAAGGGGATATGGGAAGACTTTGGAGTGAAACTTATCGGGGTGGATATTGACGCCATCAATATTACCGAAGACCGGGAAAAGTTTAAGCAGTTAATGAGCCGGATTGGGATACCTGTTGCTCCTGCTCAAACGGTAACTTCTTATCTGGAAGGAAAGGAAGTAGCGCAGGAATTTGGATTTCCTTTGGTGATACGTGCCTCCTTTACCCTTGGGGGTAGTGGAGCTTCCTTTGTACATACCGAAGATCAATTTGACGAGCTGCTGACAAGGGGACTTGAAGCCTCTCCAATTCACGAGGTTTTAATTGATAAAGCACTTCTTGGCTGGAAAGAATATGAGCTGGAATTGTTGCGGGACAAGAATGACAATGTCGTGATCATTTGTTCTATAGAGAACATGGATCCTATGGGAATCCATACAGGTGACTCTATAACAGTGGCACCGGCCATGACTCTGAGTGATACCTGCTACCAGAGAATGCGGGATATGGCCATTAAAATGATGCGCAGTATCGGGGATTTTGCCGGTGGATGTAATGTTCAGTTTGCCGTAAGTCCAGATGAGAAGGAAGATATTATAGCGATAGAGATCAATCCGCGTACCTCCAGGTCATCGGCCCTGGCTTCAAAAGCTACGGGATATCCTATTGCCAAGATCGCTGCCAAACTTGCATTGGGTTACCACCTGGACGAGCTGGAAAATCAGATCACCAAATCTACCTCAGCATTATTTGAACCTACGTTAGATTATGTTATAGTAAAGATCCCGCGCTGGAACTTTGATAAATTTGAAGGCAGTGACCGCACCCTTGGCCTGCAAATGAAATCTGTAGGGGAAGTGATGGGAATTGGCCGTTCCTTCCAGGAAGCATTGCATAAAGCGACGCAGTCCCTTGAGATCAAGCGCAACGGACTTGGTGCAGATGGGAAAGGTTATACCAACTACGAACAGATTATTGATAAACTCACTCACCCAAGCTGGGACAGGGTGTTTGTGATCTACGATGCCATTCAGCTGGGGATTCCGTTGAGCCGCATCCACGAGATTACTAAAATAGATATGTGGTTCCTCAAACAATATGAAGAACTGCATGCCCTGGAGGTGGAAATTTCTAACTTTTCCATTGATTCTTTACCAAAAGACCTTTTACTCGAAGCAAAGCAAAAAGGTTTTGCAGACCGGCAAATCGCTTATATGGTAGATTGCCTTGAAAGTCAGGTGTACAACAAAAGAGACGAGCTGGGCATCAACCGAGTTTATAAACTGGTGGATACCTGTGCTGCGGAATTTAAAGCGGAAACACCTTTTTACTACTCTACTTTTGAAGCTGAAATTGAAACTTCAGGAGGCACAAAATATGTAGAGAACGACAGTAAATCTTCAGATAAAAAGAAGATTGTGGTTCTTGGTTCGGGACCAAACCGAATCGGGCAGGGGATTGAATTCGATTACTGCTGTGTGCACGGGGTGCTTGCCGCATCTGAATGTGGTTACGAAACCATCATGATCAACTGTAATCCTGAAACGGTTTCAACCGACTTTGATATTTCAGATAAACTTTATTTCGAGCCGGTATTCTGGGAACATATCTATGATATCATCCGCCATGAAAAGCCCGAAGGGGTGATCGTGCAGCTGGGCGGACAAACAGCACTTAAACTTGCTGAAAAATTGGATCGCTACGGAATTAAAATCATGGGAACCAGCTATAAGGCACTCGATCTTGCTGAAGACCGCGGAAGTTTTTCCAGACTGCTTCAGGAAAATGACATCCCTTATCCGGAATTTGGGGTTGCCGAAACTGCTGAAGAAGCTCTGAAACTTTCTGATGAACTTGATTTTCCAATCCTGGTGAGGCCTTCGTATGTACTTGGAGGACAGGGAATGAAAATTGTGATCAACAAGAAAGAACTCGAAGAACATGTAGTGGATTTACTACGGAAAATACCGAACAACAAACTGCTGCTCGATCATTATTTAGACGGTGCCATTGAAGCCGAAGCTGATGCTATCTGTGACGGGGAAGATGTCCAGATCATTGGGATCATGGAGCATATAGAGCCCTGCGGAATTCACTCCGGTGACTCTAATGCCGTACTGCCCCCATTCAATCTTGGAGATTTAGTTATGCAGCAGATAAAAGACCACACCCGAAAAATTGCACTGGCATTGAATACAGTTGGTTTGATTAACATTCAGTTTGCTATTAAAGACGACATGGTGTACATCATCGAAGCCAATCCAAGGGCTTCCAGAACGGTTCCTTTTATCGCCAAGGCTTACAAACAACCTTATGTGAATTTCGCGACTAAGGTTATGCTGGGAGATAAAAAGGTGAAGGATTTCAAATTTGATCCGCAGCTGGAAGGTTATGCCATCAAGCAACCGGTTTTTTCCTTTGATAAATTCCATAAAGTAAACAAGCAACTGGGCCCTGAAATGAAAAGTACCGGGGAAAGCATCCTGTTTATTGACAGCCTGAGAGATGATGCCTTTTACGAGCTTTATTCAAGAAGAAAGATGTATTTGAGCAAATAAGCTCAATAATGTGTCTAGTCCTGAATAATCGATACAGATTATTTAATTAAATTTTTTATAAAGGTAGTGATTTCGGTCACTACCTTTCCTTTTTATACCTCACTGGTTGTAGTTGA
>NZ_BMXB01000009.1 GCF_014651535.1 Salinimicrobium marinum | reverse complement strand
GCTCAAAAAATCACCCACAAAAAAAGCGACCAAGTCAAAAATACTTTTTTGCTTGATCGCTTTCATAAAATTACCTCAAAAGAGATAGTTTTTCAGTGCCCTCGTTTTTGGCCCCTGCTCTTTTACTATTGGCTTCCTGTGGTTCGTACCAGTACGCCGGTTATGAGCACGATGGGATATATTCCGCGGAAAACCGGGAGGCTGTGACGACCAATGATTATGATGAATCTTACGAAGAAGCTTTGTACTACAAGCAATTGTTTGCCCAACAGGCAGAGCAGTATAGTAATATACCTGAAGAAGGGGCTATTTTCACCAATATAGATGATTATAGTTCAGCCGGAATGTATGAAGATGAATCATTCATGCAGGACAGGATCGCTTACCAGGGAGGCAACGCTCCATGGGGAGACCAACCGGATGAGATCGCCATTAATATTTATAACAACAGTCCATATTTCTACGGTTCTTATATGGGACCTTACTATGCAGGAGGTTTTTATGATCCCTTCTGGATGGATAGATTTGGATATGGATACGGTTTCGGATGGAACCAATGGAGATATGGCTATGGGCACCACAATCCATGGAGATGGAATATGGGCTTTGGCTGGAATCATTGGGGGATGAACCGCTGGGGATGGAATGCAGGATGGGCTTATAACAACCCTTACTACGGGTATGGAAACTACTACGGAAATTCTTATTATGGCCGTAATAATGTATCCTACAGCAATAGCCGTCGTGACACCTATTCGAATGCAAACAATAATCTAAGGAGTAATTCTCAGGCTCGTTCTTCCAGAATTCAGAGCTATGCAAATTCAAGAGGGGTACGTGCAGACCGTAGTTCTGCTGTATTAAGAAGTAACAGATCTTCCAGCGATAGCAGGACGTACAGCACCAGGACTTCTAGAGTAGAATCTCCTCAAAGCAGAGCCAGAAGTAATTCGAATTCCATTTATCGCAGCAACAGATCTTCGGAAAGAAGTACGCAGGCAAGAAGCACCAGAAGTTCAAGATCTTATGATACTTCCAGCCAGGTACGAAGAAGCAGTTCAACTTCAAGAAGCACTCCTGCTGTAAGATCGTCTTCTTCAAGCTCCAGATCTTCAGGAACCAGCAGTGGGTCTTCAAGATCCAGCAGAGGAAGAGGAAACTAAAACTAAAACCTATTTTTAAATGAAAAGATTAATTTTTGCCTTCATAGCCCTCACCAGTGTGGCTATGGAGGCTCAAAATATTAACGACGCTGTGCGTTATTCCAGCTCAGACTTATACGGTACAGCAAGGTACAGAGCCATGAGTGGTGCTTTTGGAGCTTTAGGCGGAGATCTTTCTTCGCTGAACGTGAATCCTGCAGGATCTGCAGTATTTCTAAGAAGCTTTGGAAGTATTTCTTTAGATGTGGCTAATAAAGAAAATGAGGTAAGTTATTTTGATGGGTTTACTTCAAATTCAAACAACAATCTTGACCTGGGACAGGCCGGGGTTGTATTTGTTTTCGACAGCAACAACGAAAGTAACGCCTGGAGAAAATTTACCATAGGTTTCAATTACGCCAAAACCTCCGATTTTGAAGATGATTACTTGATTGCGGGAACAAATGCTCCTACTTCCATTGGAAATTATTTTCTCGATTATGCCAATGGTGTGCCATTAGATCTACTAATGCCCATGGATGACGAAACAGTATCTAGTCTGTATTCATGGCTTGGTGAAAATGAAGGATATGGATCGCAGCAAGCACTATTAGGATATCAGGGATATATCATTAATGCAGATAATCCAGATGATATGGAGAACAGGACTTATAATTCTGCCGTAGCCCAGGGCACTTATGATCAGGAATATACGTATGCTGCTACCGGAATGAATGGAAAATTCTCCTTCAACTTCGCTACCCAGTTTCAGGACAACCTTTACCTGGGGCTTAACCTGAACAGCCACTTCCTTGATTACGAGAGAGTGACCATCATGGATGAGCTAAACGAAAACGGAGGCGCTATAAACTCCATTTATTTTGAAGATAATTTAAGAACTGTAGGAAGCGGATTTTCATTTCAGCTTGGTGGAATCGCCCGGCTTGGCAACAGAGTTCGACTGGGTGCTTCGTATGAATCCCCTACCTGGTACTCTATTTCAGAAGAAACCACACAGTATCTTGAAACCAATGAAGCTGTTGTGAACCCGAATATTGTCAACATTTATCCGGAGTACACCCTTCAAACCCCCGGAAAATATACCGGAAGTTTGGCTGTGCTATTTGGCACTCAGGGTCTGATCAGCTTTGATTACTCTTACAAAGATTACTCGAACAATAAATTTAAGCCCACGGGAGATCCCGGCTTTAATGCCCAAAACACCCTTATGGAACAGAATCTAAAGGCTGCTTCTACCTACAGGATTGGGGGAGAATATAGAATAGAAGCCTTCAGCCTGAGAGGTGGATATCGATTTGAAGAAAGCCCTTACCAGAATGAAACTACCATTGGAGACCTTCAAGGCTATTCCCTTGGAGTTGGTTATAACTTCGGAAATGCGAGACTGGATTTTGCTTACGATGCTTACGACCAGGAAAGAAATCCGCAGCTATACCAGGTAGGCCTTACAGATACCGCCCTTATCAATAGAACCAATTCAAATTATACCCTTACTCTTAGTTTTGGGATATAAACGATATTAAGATTCCAAAAAGCAGCTTTACGGCTGCTTTTTTTATTTTATCAAAGTATAAACAATTGCGATACACCTTGATTGTCAAAAAAGGGTTTTAATATGTATCTTTGCAAGCCTAAACCGAAGTTTTCGACTTTTTTAAAAAGAAATATGAAAAAAGATAATATAGATGAAACCCTGGATGAGATGGGTGATGCTTTTGTAAGTCCTAATACCAACACCCCAATGCGGGAGGATGCATTCGAAAAAAGTGATGCTGAAAAAATTGAAATTATCCAGAATAATGTAAAGGAAATATTGGATACTTTAGGTTTAGACCTTACCGATGACAGCCTGAAGGGAACTCCCCGCCGGGTGGCAAAGATGTTTGTCAATGAGATCTTTAGTGGATTACATCCCGATGAAAAACCAAAGGCTTCTACTTTTCAAAATAAATACAAGTACGGCGAAATGCTGGTAGAAAAGAATATTACTCTCTATTCTACCTGTGAGCACCACCTGCTTCCTATTGTGGGAAGAGCACATGTGGGATATATTTCCAACGGAACAGTGGTAGGTCTTTCAAAAATGAACAGGATTGTTGATTATTATGCCAAGAGACCCCAGGTACAGGAAAGACTTACCATGCAGATCGTAAAAGAATTACAGGAAGTGCTGGGAACTGAGGATGTTGCTTGTGTGATCGATGCAAAACACCTGTGTGTGAACAGCCGCGGAATTCGTGATATAGAAAGCAGTACGGTTACCAGTGAGTACGGCGGAAAATTTAAAGATCCCGAAGCAAGAAGGGATTTCCTGGATTACATTAATCTGGATACCGAATTTTAAGTCAAACTCAGTTAAAAATTTGGAGTAACACTTCTATTTATGGCACTTTACAAGCAGCAGGAATTAAAAATCTATAATTCCATTTCAAAAGACAAGGAAATCTTCAAACCAATTAATGAAGGCAACATAGGAATGTATGTTTGTGGCCCTACGGTTTACAGCAATGTACACCTGGGTAATTGCCGTACCTTTATTTCGTTTGACCTTGTTTTTCGATACCTTAAACATCTTGGTTACAAAGTGCGTTATGTAAGAAATATTACAGATGCAGGACACCTTGAAAATGATGCTGAATCGGGCGAAGACCGAATAGCGAAAAAAGCAAGGCTTGAGCAGATAGAACCCATGGAAGTGGTTCAGAAATATACCGTTGATTTTCACAACATCCTGCAGAAATTCAACAATCTACCGCCAAGCATTGAACCAACGGCGACGGGACATATTGTAGAACAGATCGAGATCATCAAAGAGATCTTTGAAAAAGGCTATGCTTATGAAGTGAACGGATCTGTTTACTTCGATGTACTGAAATTCAACGAAACCCACGAATACGGAAAACTTAGCGGTCGAAAGCTGGAAGACATGATCCCGAACACCCGCGAACTTACAGCACAGAGCGACAAGAGGAATCCGCAGGATTTCGCCCTCTGGAAAAAGGCAGAACCGCAGCACATTATGCGCTGGCCTTCCCCATGGAGCGACGGTTTTCCGGGTTGGCACCTCGAGTGTACGGTAATGAGCTCCAAATACCTAGGTGAAGAATTTGACATTCACGGTGGCGGAATGGACCTCAAATTTCCACATCACGAATGTGAAATCGCACAGGGAGAGGCAGCAACCGGAAAGACTCCGGTGAATTACTGGATGCACGCCAATATGCTTACCCTTAACGGGAAGAAAATGGCCAAAAGCACCGGAAATAACATTCTTCCAACTCAAATCTTTAGCGGGGACAACGAGAACCTTGAAAAAGGCTTCCCTCCTACTGTAGCACGATTTTTTATGCTACAGGCGCATTACCGGAGTATTCTAGATTTTTCTAACGAAGCCCTTCTGGCAAGCGAAAAAGGATTCCACAGACTCATGGATGCTTATCATCTTCTGGATGAACTTCCCAATTCCAATTCCAGTTCTTTTAATGTATCGGAATGGAAACAGAAGTGCTATGATGCCATGAATGATGATTTTAACAGCCCAATACTTATTGCAAATCTTTTTGAAGCTGTAAAGCAGATAAACAGCATTAAAGAAGGAAAAGTTTCTATTACTTCTGAAGATCTTGAGCAGCTGAAAACTACCATGAGTGATTTTATTTTTGAAGTTTTAGGTTTGGTAGACATCCATGTTGCAGCCAATGATTCTTCTGAAAAACTTTCGGGCACCGTGGAGCTTTTAATAAAATTAAGAGCAGAAGCGAGAGCCAACAAAGATTTTGCCACCAGCGATCAAATTCGGGATGAACTGCAAAAGATGGGAATTCAGTTAAAAGACGGCAAAGAAGGCACTACTTTTTTTGTGAGCTAATATTTTTAAAATGATCTTATGCTGAAGAAATATTTATCATACCCGTTGATCTGGTTGATAAAATTTTATCAGCATTTTATTTCTCCACTGACACCTGCAACCTGCAGATACACTCCCACATGCTCCAGTTATACACTACAAGCCATCAAAACATACGGAGCCTTTAAAGGCAGCTGGCTGGGCTTGAAACGCATTGCCCGGTGCCATCCCTGGGGTGGTTCGGGCTATGATCCTGTTCCGGAGAAACTTCAGGAGGAAAATAATTCCTGAAAACCAACAAATATGTATCTTTACCTCAAACCTTAATATTACTGCATGCTCTTTACTAAGATCTACTGGAATCCTTCCGAAGGAATAGATTTGGGATTTTTCACCATTCATTACTACAGTTTAATGTTTGTGGTTGCCTTCACCATTGGCTGGTACCTGATGAAGCATATTTATGAACGGGAAGGAGTTTCGCTGGAAAAGCTGGACTCCCTTTTTATTTATACCGTTCTGGCAACCCTAATAGGTGCAAGATTGGGGCATGTTATTTTTTACGACTGGGACTATTTTCAAAATCACCTCCTCGAAATCTTTCTACCCGTACGCTTTGAACCGGAATTTCAATTTACAGGTTTCAGAGGACTGGCAAGTCATGGGGCAGCCATAGGAATTATTACTGCAATGTACCTATACTGTAGAAATGTGCTGCATAAGCCTGTTTTATGGGTTTTGGACAGGATTGTGATCCCTGTTGCCTGCGGCGGAATCTTTGTAAGAATAGGGAATTTCATGAATTCAGAAATAATAGGGAAGCCTACAAATAGTGATTTTGGAGTTGTTTTCCAGCAACTGGGAGAAGATTTTCCCCGGCACCCGGCGCAGATCTATGAAGCAGTTGGTTATCTTCTGGTATTCATTATCATATGGCTTACTTACTGGAAAACTGAAAAGCGAACAAAATTAGGCTATATTTTCGGATTATTCCTCGTGCTGTTATGGTCTGTAAGATTCCTTGTGGAGTTCATGAAAGAACCACAGGTCGGAGAAAGAGCAACCTGGGCGCTTAATACAGGACAGTGGCTAAGTATTCCGTTTATCCTTGCCGGTTTCTATTTTATGTTCCGGACTTCAACAAAACATCGTGTATAATGAAAAAGAAACCTTTCCTTCTAAGCCTTCTTCTTTGCGGCACTCTTCTTACAGCTTGTAATGATGATCCAGAACAGGAAGTGATCGAAACTGAGCCTGTGGAGTTCACTAAAGAAGGAGAACTCTACCTTGTAAAAACGGATGGGGACACTATACAAAAACTGGATATAGAGTTTGCAGAAACTACTTTTGAAAGAGAAACAGGGCTCATGTACCGAAAGAGCATGGCAACAAACCAGGGAATGTTGTTCCTGTATGACCAGGAAGCGCCACGTGCTTTTTATATGAAGAACACCTATATTCCCCTGGATATTATTTATTTCGGCAGTGACAGCACTGCAGTGAGTTTTCAGGAGAATGCAAAACCTCTGGATGAAACTCCGCTGCCTTCAGAAGCACCGGCACAGTTTATCCTGGAAATTAATGCCGGACTCGTTCAGGAATGGAATATTGAAACGGGTGATAAAATCGACTTCGAAAAAGACTAAATAACCAGTCTCTCTGATGTATTTCTGAAAGGCTTTTTCTGACCTCATTTTTTCCCGGATTCAATGATTCGGACGGCTTCAGGTATTAGTGTATTGTAAAAATACCAACACATCATTTCTGAAACATTACTCCCTCCCTCTTTCAACTCACCATTACGTCCTTCCTTTCACTCCAGCTCCATCAATCGATACCGTAAAGTACCTTTTTCACTCATTAGCACAACCTACTCCTTGCGCTGTACAAAGCCCTCAGTCTTCCTATTTCTTCTGATTATTACCCATTCCCAGTACCTTCCAGATGCAGATAAAGCTAACCGTCCGTAAGATTCTACTACAATCTGACCTTGTACCAAAAAAAAATGCCACCTGATTCTCTCAGATGGCATTGATTATTTAACCCGGAATTGATTATCCGCTAAAGCTTACGCAGCTTCTGCTTCACTCAATTTCTTCTTTGCATTTCTTTTATTCATTGTATCGTATGTAACAGGAGTTGCAATAAATACAGAAGAATAAGTACCAACGATCACACCTACAATTAACGCGAACATAAACCCTCTAATGCTTTCTCCTCCAAAGATGAAGATCGCAAGTAACACCACAAGAGTGGTAAGCGAGGTGTTCAAGGTACGGCTTATGGTACTGTTTACAGCGGCGTTGATGGTATCGTTTGCTGCCCAGCTGGTATGTTCATTGAAAAATTCCCTGATCCTGTCATAGATTACCACGGTATCGTTCAGCGAGTACCCAACCACGGTTAGGATAGCAGCAATAAACGCCTGGTCTATCTCCATGTTAAATGGCATGAACTTATACGTAAGGGAGAAAATACCCAATACGATCAACACATCATGAGTTACAGCCGCTACGGCACCTAAACTAAACTGCCATTTTCTAAATCGCAACAGGATATAAAGGAAGATCACCAACAGCGATCCTAAAACAGCCCAGATAGAGGCCTGCTTAATATCATCTGCAATAGATGGACCTACTTTAAGGGACTGCATAATTCCCAGCTCTCTTTCCCCTTCCCCAACAGCGAAGTTGTCATAACTCAAATCTGCAGGTAAATAAGGCTGAAGCGCTGAGTATAATTTCTGCTGGATTTCATTATCCACTTCAGTTCCTTCTTCTTCTACTTTATACTTAGTAGTCACTTTTATCTGGTTTGCAGCACCGAAAGTCTTGGCATTTGCACTACCAAATTCAGCGATCAGATCTCTTTCAATTTCCGTTGGATTCACTGTTTGGTCAAATCTTACAGTGTAACTTCTTCCTCCCACAAAATCAACTCCCTGGTTTAATCCTTGCGTTAATAAAGAAACTACGCTTATAAGAATTAAAATACCTGAAATGATATATCCAACTTTTCTTTTTCCGAGAAAATTGATATTAACATTACTGAATAATCCCTTGGTTGCCCCAGTAGAGAACTCTAAAGATTTACCGTTTTTACCATATCCGTCAATGAATAACCTTGTGATGAAAATAGCAGTAAATAAAGAGGTCGCAATACCTATTAATAAAGTAGTGGCAAAACCTTTAATTGGTCCTGTTCCAAGGATCAATAAAATAAAACCTGTAAGACCGGTAGTAATGTTGGCATCAAGAATAGAAGACAAAGCATTACTGAAACCATCTTTAATGGCATCTTTCTGCACTTTTCCTTTCGCAAGTTCTTCGCGAATACGTTCAAAAATAAGCACATTCGCATCTACCGAAATACCTATTGTCAATACAATACCAGCAATACCCGGCAAGGTTAGTACTGCGCCAAGCCCTGCAAGAATACCAAAGATAAAAAGGATGTTTACTACAAGAGCTACATCGGCATAAAGTCCGGCTTTACCATAATAGAAGATCATCCAAAGCAAGACAAGGATCAATGCAATCACGAAAGACATGATCCCGCTGTCGATTGCTTCCTGACCTAATGATGGCCCTACTACTTCACTCTGAATAATATCTGCTGAAGCAGGAAGAGCCCCCGCTCTTAATACGTTTGCTAAATCCTGACCTTCGCTAATGCTGAACTGTCCTGTAATCTCACTTCTTCCACCAGATATTGGTCCGCTGGAAACACTTGGTGCAGAATACACTACATTATCAAGTACAATTGCAATGGAAGTTTGATTTGCAGAAGCCTGTCCGGTCATTTCTTCCCATATCTTCGCTCCTCTTCCATTCATTTGCATACTTACCGCTACTCTACCAACCTGATCGTACGTCTGGATAGCATCTGTAATAACACTTCCACCTAATGCTGGCTCATTTTGTCTGTTACCTCTTAAAGCATACAAGGGCACCACATCACTATTCTCATCGGTGATCCCCCACGCGAATTTCACCTCCCTTAGTTCTGAAGGCAGTAAAGAGCGAATCTGTGACATTTTAAGGTAACTGTTCACCGTTGCAGTATCGGCAGCAGTGAAAGTTGCAAGAACAGGACCTCCCTGAAAGTTTGGCTGCACCATGGCATCAAACAAAGGATTCACCTGAGAAGCTACTTCGGTAGTATCTTCGGCAGCTGCAAGAAGAGCATCAATTTCGTCTTCCGGAGCATCTGTAGTATCAACTTCGGTTTCGGTTTCTTCAGCAACAATATTTTTTAGCGTGTTATTGGCCTGAACAAAGAAGTTCTGGAACTGGTTGCTGTTGTATACATGCCAGAATTCAAGTTCTGCAGTACTTTGCAAAAGAGCCTGCACACGATCAATTTCCCTTGCTCCCGGAAGTTCCACAAGGATCCTTCCTGAATTTCCTAACCGCTGAATGTTTGGCTGTGTAACCCCAAATTTATCTATACGCTTACGTAATACTTCAAATGCTGAACCAATGGATTCATCAATCTTTCTTCGGATGATTGGCTTAACATCGTCATTTGACATCTCGTAGTTGATCTCATCACTCAATGTCTTATTTGCAAAAACATCCGGAGACGCTAAACGAGCATTGGGAATGTTCTCGTAAGCATCAAAAAACAGATCTACATAATTTTCCTGGCTGTTAGCCTGTGCACGATCTGCTTCTGCCAATGCCTGGTTGAATGCAGGATCGTTGGTGTTGTTGGCAAGGCCGCGTAAAATATCTTTAACAGAAACCTGAAGGATCACATTGATACCTCCTTTAAGGTCAAGACCCTTATTTAATTCCTTGTCTTTTGCTGACTCATAGGTGATGCCTGCAATGATTTCCTGATTTCCTATGGAATCAAGATACCTCTGTTGAACGGTTTCCCTTACCTGAGGATAATTCTCTACATCCTCCCCGATTTTTTGTTCCGCAAACGCTTCGGCATCATTTTCAACTTTATTCGTAATGAACGTAAATGAAAGCTGATAAAGACATACCAGCCCGAATAAAATTGCGAACACCTTAACTAATCCCTTGTTCTGCATTATTGTTTAATTTATGGTCTAATTTTTAAAACGGACAAATATAGGCTTTCGAATAAGAAATCCCAACAATTTTTTTTTGAAAAATTTAACTCTTTCAGGATCCAGGGAAGTCTCTAAAAACCTGTGAATAACATACTTCCCCGGCTCCATTACAGAGCACTCTCATAAAGGCTTTCCTGCTCTTATAAACAAAAAAAGGAACCCGATTTTTAAAGCGGATCCCTTTTTGGATTTTTATAATATTTACAGCTGCATACTAGCTTTTAACATCCAGCAGTCCATTGGTTTTAGACACTCCTTCAGCACTTTCTTTTAGTTTTGCCTTTTCAGCATCATCAAGCTCGATTTCCACGATCTGCTCAATTCCGTTTTTACCGAGGATCACAGGAACCCCAATACAAAGATCATTAAGGCCGTACTCACCTTCCAATAAAGCTGAACAAGGGAACATTTTCTTTTGATCACACGCAATTGCCTGCACCAGGGAAGAAACTGCAGCCCCAGGCGCATACCATGCGCTGGTTCCGAGCATTTTGGTCAAAGTAGCTCCACCAACCTTAGTATCTTCTGAAATCTGACTGATCCTGTCCTCAGATAAGAATTTAGAAACCGGTACACTGTTTCTGGTAGCAAGTCTTGTCAATGGCACCATTCCGGTATCACTGTGGCCTCCAATTACCATTCCGTCAACGTCAGAAGAAGGACAATCTAAAGCTTCACTAATTCTATACTTGAAACGGGCGCTGTCTAAAGCTCCACCCATTCCTATAATCTTGTTCTTGGGAAGATTTGTAGTTTTGTGTACCAGGTAAGTCATGGTATCCATTGGATTACTTACCACTATAATAGTTACCTCCGGAGAGTGCTCAATTAAACTGGAAGAAACAGATTTCACGATATCTGCATTGATCCCTATCAATTCTTCACGTGTCATTCCCGGTTTACGGGGAATACCACTGGTGATCACTGCGATATCACTTCCGGCAGTTTTTGAATAATCATTAGTGCTTCCTGTTATTTTGGTATCGAAGCCAAGCAAAGAAGAAGTTTGCATCAGGTCCATTGCTTTACCTTCAGCATAGTTTTCTTTAATATCGATCAGAACCACTTCTGAAGCAAAATTTTTAATAGCAACGTATTCTGCACAACTGGCACCAACGGCTCCAGCTCCTACTATAGTAACTTTCATTTTATATGGTTTTTTGTAAAGATTAGTACTAGTTGCTAAAATACGAATTCTATTACAGATTTACGCAAAATATGGAGCTAAAAGAGGCGTTTTTAGAGCCTGAAATGCAGGCCTAAATTAAGGTTATAAAATTTTCCCACACTAAGGGCCGAAGAGATTGTAAAATCGGAAAAATTGTAATTGATCCCCAAATCACCTTTGAACTCTTTTTCATTATTATCAAGGGTTCCCAAAGCATTATTCAAAGGCGCCAAAGCCACCCCGGAACCACCCATTGTATAATTAAAATTTGAATTGGTCACACCCACGGCTGCAAGAAATTCCCATCCCGAATTATCAAAGCTTTTGGATGAAAGCAACTGGAACAACCAAAGATCTGCATCCACCTCAATATCATGCAACTTCACAATACGCTCCAGTTCAATGGGATCATATTCATATAAAACATCAAATTTACTGTAAGCTATCAGGGCAGCAAACTGAAAATCTGTAGGGCGTGAAAAATTAAAATATTGATTAAAGTTATGCTTTAAGCCCACTGCATACGTACTAACACTTATATCATCTATCGTGGTTTCCGGCAGGAAACGCACAGAAAGATCTGTATGATAAGGAAGTCCTACAGAAGCTTGGATAAAAGGATGCGCAACCATCTTCTTGTCGATTCCATCTATAGCATCAAAAGTGAAATCCTCGGTTTGTCCAAGAAATTGGATCTGCCCTTCAAAAATTACATCTGTAGTACCACCAAAACCGGTAGGTATATCGGCTGCAGTAGCGCCCTGGATATGGAATGTCTGGTAATTGTCATTTGAGATAGCAACAGTTCTTTTATCTTCAGGCACAAAAAGCGCATTCCCATGGACTGAAATTTCTACCTGCCATAAATCAAGACTCTTTGCCGTAGTAAACCAACCGGCTCCAGACTGAAAAGTAGCAGCTTCGGCCGCAGGGGAAGCGAAGTCATCTGCAACCTTAAGCATATCATTAATAAAAAGGCCTACATCATTTTGTGCTTTTACAGAAAAAGAAGCACAAAACAACACAAGACAAGCTGTGCATTTAAGAGTATTTTTCAAGATTCTAAAATTTGGGGGTTAATCAGGGGTAAATGTAGTAAAAAATAACAGCAGAATATCGTCCTTTTTTCTTTCTTACAGCCATTAACAGGCCGGTTGCAGTTCTAAATCCCTGCAATATTTCAGCTTTCGGATATTTTGATTTTTCCGCAAAAAATTCACCTTCCTACAAAATTTGAGCAGGATGATTTCCCTTTCAGATATAAAAACAAAAAAGGCTGTTTAAAAAGCACTTTTGTCGTCAACCTGCCCCATAATTAACTGGTAGATCAGGTTCTGTTAAATTCTGAAAATCAGAACTATGAGATTCTGAAACAAATTCAGACTGACGTTTTTAAAGCTTTTTAAACAGCCTCTTTAGAGACCTTATTAAAAGGGATTACGCATCAATATTTGCATACACTGCATTCTTCTCAATGAATTCCCTTCTTGGCGGAACTTCATCTCCCATTAACATAGAGAAAATCCTGTCGGCTTCCCCACTGTTATCTATCGTTACCTGTCTAAGCGTTCTGAATTCCGGATTCATAGTGGTATCCCACAATTGTTCCGCATTCATTTCCCCAAGACCTTTATATCGCTGCACACTTACCCCGCCGCTATAAGAATCGGCTATTTCATCGCGTTCTTTATCACTCCAGGCATAACGTTTTTTTGAGCCTTTTTTCACTAAATATAGTGGTGGAGTGGCAATAAAAATATGACCTGCCTCGATCAATTCTTTCATGTATCTAAAGAAGAAAGTAAGTATCAAGGTAGCAATGTGACTACCATCCACATCGGCATCACACATAATCACAACTTTATGATATCTTAATTTTGATAAGTTAAGCGCCTTGCTATCCTCTTCGGTACCAATGGTTACCCCAAGAGCGGTATAAATATTCTTAATCTCTTCATTCTCGAACACCTTATGGCTCATGGCTTTTTCCACGTTTAGTATCTTACCCCGTAAAGGTAAAATTGCCTGGAAATGACGGTCACGACCTTGTTTTGCCGTTCCACCCGCAGAATCTCCCTCTACCAGGAACACTTCACTTTCAAATGGATCCTGAGAAGCACAATCTGATAGTTTACCCGGTAAACCACCACCACTCATCACTGTTTTACGGTGCACCATTTCCCGTGCCTTCTTCGCAGCATGTCTTGCCTGTGCAGCCAGAATTACTTTCTGAACAATGATTTTCGCATCATTAGGATTTTCTTCCAGATAGTTCTCAAGCATTTCCGAAACCGCCTGTGAAACAGCGGAAGTCACTTCCCTGTTTCCAAGTTTGGTTTTTGTCTGCCCTTCAAATTGAGGTTCCGCCACCTTTACCGAAACAATAGCAGTAAGACCTTCCCGGAAATCATCTCCGGAAATCTCAAATTTCAGTTTGTCCAGCATCCCAGAAGCATCTGCATACTTCTTTAGAGTAGTCGTTAACCCCCTTCTGAATCCGGCCAGGTGAGTACCTCCTTCATGAGTATTAATATTATTTACATAAGAATGTAAATTCTCATTAAAAGAAGTGTTGTACACCATTGCAACCTCAACAGGAATATCATTCTTCTCCCCTTCAATAGCAATCACATCACTAATAATAGGCTCTCTTGTGCCATCAAGGAATTTTATAAACTCTTTAAGTCCTTCTTCGGAATGGAATTCTTCAGAAATATACTCTCCTTTTTCATCTTTCTCCCGTTTGTCTGTTAGCGTAATACGGATTCCTTTATTTAAAAAGGCAAGCTCCCGCATACGGCTGGCAAGGGTTTCATAGTTATATTCGGTAGTTTGCTGAAAAATGGTGGGATCGGGTTTAAAAGTAACCACCGTACCTCTTTCTGTGGTTTCTCCCACAGATTTCACAGGATACATTGGCTTCCCTTTCTCGTATTCCTGCTCCCAGATCACCCCTTCACGGTAAACCGTAGCTTTCAGGTTGTCTGAAAGGGCATTCACACAACTCACACCTACCCCGTGTAAACCTCCCGATACTTTATAGGAATCTTTATCAAATTTCCCTCCTGCACCAATTTTGGTCATTACCACCTCAAGGGCAGAAACTCCTTCTTTTCGGTGAAGGTCTACGGGAATACCACGACCATTATCTTTGGTAGTGATTGAGTTATCTTCATTAATGATAACGCTAATCACATCACAGTGCCCGGCAAGAGCTTCATCAATAGAGTTATCTACCACCTCGTAAACCAGGTGGTGCAAACCTCTTATTCCAGTATCTCCAATATACATGGATGGACGCATTCTTACGTGCTCCATTCCCTCCAGCGCCTGAATACTATCTGCCGAATAACTGTCTCTTTTAACCTCTTCGCTCATATATAAATACGTTAAAATTTTGTCAAATTTCAATAACGAACAAATATAAGAATAAACGGTCTTTTTAGCCTCTTCCGTACTACATATAAGGCTTGAAGTTATCAACAATTTATGTGGAAAAAATGCCATTTCCCAGGAATCCGGACATTTGCTATTAATTTTCTCAGAAATGAGAAGGAATCAGCCTTTAATGAAGTCACAGGTACTTCTATAGAGTATTTTCCAAATTACTTTTAGCCGAACTTTTCCACAGGTGCAGCTTCTTCTTCAGTAAAGTGAAAACCGGGCGTAAAAAACTCGGTTTTTTAATCTGAATTATTTAAATAATCAGAAAAACATTAACTAACTTTAAACAATCCTTTAACTTATCAATGCTTTAGGGAAGATTATATTTATCAAAAATATCAAAACAATAGATTATGAAGAATATTATGTTGATGGCTGCCATAATTTTAGGCTGCCTTGGAACATCAGAAATTAAAGCTCAGGATAATGACGGTAAAACAGGAAACCCTAATTTCTCCAAAATGGATGTAAGTCCAATGGACGTGGCCCTGTTTCGTAACCAGGAGGAAGAGGCTGTAGCCCGCGTACTTTATAGCCGACCTCAAAGGAGAGACCGCGAAGTATTCGGAAAACTGGTTCCTTTTGGGGAAGTATGGAGAACTGGGGCAAATGAAGCAACAGAGCTCACATTGTATAAAGATATGATGGTAGGTAACGAAACTATTAAAGCAGGAACTTACACGCTTTACACAATTCCTGAAGAAAATGAATGGACCGTGATCCTTAATAAAAGCACCAATGTATGGGGAGCTTATGATTATCACGTGGAACAGGACATGGCGCGAATAAAAGTACCGGTAAGAAGAGCCCAGACTTCCATTGAATCCTTATCCATGGCTTTTGAACCTTCAGAAGAAGGAGCAAAACTATTAATTGGCTGGGATGACAGGTATGTAGAGGTTCCTTTCAAGGATCCCGGCATGTAAAACAAGTTTTAGAATTGAAAAAAGCGCCTGTTGGCGCTTTTTTTATGGGATATTCAAATACTTATGCGTTTGAAGAGAGACCTTCCATTTCGGATTTTTCATTACATAATCCACAATCAGCGGGATGATCTTTTCTCTTTTACTCCATTCCGGTTGTAGATACAAAATACAGTCTTTTCCAACCTTTGCAGCCTGTTCTTCTGCAAATTCAAGGTCATGTTTATTAAAAACGATCACTTTCAGCTCGTTTGCCACGGGATAAATTTCCTCTGTAGGCAACTTTATCTTTTTAGGTGAAAGACAAATCCAGTCCCATTCCCCCGAAAGTTTGTAAGCTCCAGATGTCTCAATATGAACCTTGCATCCCCGTTCTCTTAAGTTAGTAGTAAGAGGAGCCATATTCCAGGTAAGCGGCTCGCCTCCCGTAATCACGATCGTTTTACTGCTGGAAATAGCATTTTCAATAATCTTTCCAATATGTGTGGGAGGATGTAAGCCGGCATCCCAGCTTTCCTTCACATCACACCAATGGCAACCAACATCACAACCGCCAATTCGTATAAAATAAGCAGCCGTTCCTTTATGAAATCCTTCTCCCTGAATGGTATAAAACTCTTCCATCAAAGGAAGCATAATACCTTTATCAACCAATTCCTGTGTTTCTTCTGTAATCATAGCCTGCAAAGATAAGGAAAAAGCTGTGGAAAGAACTTTCTTTCCCTTCAGGTTTCCAACAGGCAGGAACCAGGGACTACAGCCTATTTCAGGATGAGCCCGTTCTCTACCTTTATCCCGGGCGCTTCCAGTTCCTGAAAAAATCCGTTGATGACAGCATACTTTAACCTGCCATCTTTTTCCAGAAAGAAGGTGGGATTCACCCCTACCTGAAGATTCTCTGAAAGCTCAAATTTTTCTCCAACTACCTGAACCGGATAGTTGGTGAAATTATTCTTCGGAAGGTTTTTCACCCTGAAAAAAGCATACCCCTGCGATAAAAGGGAAGCAAAATCAAGATTTTCCAAAGCTTTAATATCTGAAAAAGTTTCAGAATAGATCTTTCCGAATTTTAGCGTGGTACCCGAAACATCCACTGACTCATATCCATAGTTTGTGGAAAGATCTCCCTGATCTGCAATCCGGCTGCGGTAATAAAATTTTTTTCCGTCTCCCGTGGAAACTTCTCCACGATTAATTCCAAGATCAAGCACATATTTTTCTCCTTGCAGTTCATATTCCAGACCTGTAAGCTTTAGATCATATAGCTTACTGTCATTCCACGGAATAGCTTCATATTCAGAAATATCAGCCGATTTATAGCTTTCATCTGAAATAGAAAAAAGCGCCGTAAGTAGGGCAAGAAAATTCAATTTCCTGATCTCCTGTTTTTCCGGATCATTTGGAAAACCACCCGATTCTATCAAGATCGTGCTCGTACCCCATTTCTGAATATTATCCCCAAAAGCCCTTGGCTCAAAATCATCATTATATCTGCCCACTTTCCCGGGCACATATTTTTGAAGTTCGCGGTTCATCCCCACAATTAGTTTCATCGCATCTCCCCTCACCTCATTAACCGATTTCTCAAAATCGTAAGCAGGTGCCAGAAAAGAAATAGTCGCAGGATTTGCAGTGCCTTCTGCATTATAGTACCTGCTCTGATCGTGAAGGTTAAATCCAAAATCGGCATCAAGGCTATCTCTCACTCTTTTCAACGTTTTAGCTTCGGGAGACTGCAGGCGCAGCGCATCCCGGTTCACATCGATTCCAAGAGCATTCCTTCGCTGAAAAACCTCAGCTCCATCAGGATTCAGCATGGGAAGAAAGTGTAATTTCGTATTTTTCAGCAGTGCTTCTTTTTCCTTCTGAAAGGAATCTGAAGCAAGAAAATTGAAGATATCGAAAATAGCCATTGTAGCAGTAGATTCATCGCCGTGCATCTGCGACCACAGGAACACATCTGTATCTCCGGAGCCAATACTAACAAGCGACAAAGCTCTTCCTTCAATAGAAGCCCCCACCTTCTGAACCTTAAAATCAGGATGCTCCTTCCACTTTTCGAGCAGCGGCTGAATATCTTCATGTTTTATCCTTCTTTCACTTAAAGAAAGCTCCCTATAATCCTCATAACTAGCTAATATCTGAGAAAGCACCTCCGAATTCTGAGAAAAAGATGCCCCAGATTTTTCCGGAACCGGCTTGAACTGCAGGTCTTGTGTCGCTGCGCGAACTTTCACCATAAAATCATCTCCCGGATCGGATTTCTGGGTCCGGTAACTCGCATCTTTTTCCAGCCACAGCTCATGACCTTCAAAATTTGTGTATTCATGATGCCCAATCACGTAGTCTATATCGTATTTGGATTTCAAGTAGTTCACAAGCCAGATGTTGGCTTCCAGCTGTTCAGAGGTAAGCGGTGTATCTTTTGTGCCTCCTACATTTTCCACTCCAATGGCAGTATGATTGAGGCCAATCACATGCCTGCCCATTAGTGTTTCGGGCATTAGCCGGTAAATCTTTCCGTCGCGATCCACCAGAAAATGAGTAGAAACATTCAGGTTACCAGCCCCGGAAATTGCGGTACGGGCTCCCGGCAAGATGGGATTTTTAAAGGCTCCAAAAGATCTCTCGAGCGTTGGAATTGCAGTCCAGTGCAGGACCACCATTTTAGGTTCAATTGTTGGCTCTTCCTGCTCCAGTCCGTAACGTTCCTTCATGTATTCCAGGCTAAGCTCTTTCCGCTCTTCATTAAAAACAATGGGCCGGTCAATAATTCTTCCGGTGTTGTTCTTAGCGGTCCCACAGGAAAGAATTAACACAGCACCCAGTATAAATAAAACTTTTCTCATAGAAGTAATAATAAACGAAGCGGTTTTAAAAGCTTTTAATTCGTCATTCTGAATGTATTTCAAAATCCTATTTAATTGATTTCGAGTTCTCATAAGAACCTGAAACGAGTTCAGGTTGACGTAAATCGGGCTTTTAAAACCGCCTCTTCAAAAATTTAAAGGGAGGGATTTATTCATCCCACCAAACCTTTCCGTAAATGCTTTCTTCACCTCCAAACTGCCGTTCCACAGCCTGATTGTAATTTTCCCGGTTATTGAAAGCTTCATTATCGGGATAATTTAACCTGGCAGGAATCTCCACTCCATTGGGTGTTACCAGATCATTTGGATAGCCCGTCCTTCTCCATTCAGACCAGGCTTCATACCCAAACATGTACAAATGCACCCATCGTTGCTCTGCAATCTGCTCTAAAGCTGTATCAGAATTAAATGAAATTTCAGGATTGCTCAGAAATGCAGCTGCACCTTCGCTTGTTCCGGTCCACTGTAAAATGGAATTTTCTACGGCCATGTTGTAATTTTCTTCAGGATCTTCAGAAATCCAGCTCCGCTCAGCCGCTTCTGCAACAGCAAATAGGACCTGGGCATAAGTCACCAGGTGAATGGATGCATCCTGGGCAAAGATTTCAGATCCCAGAAGCGAATAATCTTCCGTCTCAGCACCTTCAATTTCTTCTATTCCGTATGGCATTCCCACAAATTCTCCGGTTGCTCTGGCAGGATTGGCATAAACCGGCAACCTTGGATCATTTACAGGTTGCATTTCTTCTACAAGATTTTCGGTAATTGCCCACCATTCACGGTTTTGATCTACCACCTGATTGTACCAGTAGTTTTGGTTGTTTGCATCGTTTAAATGTTCAAATACAAAATTATCTCCATTAGAAGACATCACCCCGGCATTCCAGGCGAGGTTGAATTCTTCACTCGCTTTTTCGGGAGCAACTTCAGAAAGACGTAAGGCCATCAGCAAACGAATAGTGTTCCCCAATTTTTCCCACTTTTCCATATCACCTCCATAAATAATATCTCCGTCAATATTTCCCGGGACCATCATGCCTGTGGCTTCCTTCAATTCTTCGAAAAGATCATTGTAAATAAATTCCTGAGTATCATAAGCCGGGGTAAAATCTTCCGATCCCTGCAAGGCTTCTGAATAGGGAACATCTCCCCATCTGTCTGTAATATTCCAAAAGTAATAAGCTTTCAATATTTTCGCAACTGCCACCTGATTGGCGACCGGGCCTTCATTAGCATTAAGATCATCTGAAGTGATTACTGTTTCCAAATCCATCAAAGGACCCTGATACCAGCCGTAAAAACTGGTGCTCTCCTGCGGGTAAAGTGACTGACCAACATATTGTGTTTCTGCAAGATACTGAGCCATGAATGCCCCTTTAGGGGAAGCACTTAACCCCGAAAGGGAAAGCTGGGCACTGGCAATTAACTGTGTACCTGATGCCTGATTAGGTAAATTGGGATTAATATTGATTTCATCATCAAAATTGTCACAGCTCCACAAAAAGAAACTACTTAACATTAGGATTATATAACTCTTTTTCATTTTTCCTGATTTTTAAAATGTGATGTTTAGATTCACTCCAATAGATCTCACGGACCTTAACTGACCCGATTCGTACCAGCTGATGGATTGACTTCCTGTAGAAATTTCTGAAGGATCAATCCCTTCCGGCGCTTCCTGCCAGATCATTACAGGGTTGCGGGCAATCAGGGCGACATTCACAGCTTCAAATGGCAACCTCTCCATGAGATTTTGACCAAAGTTGTACCCTAACCGCACTTCCCTCAATTTCACGTAGGAAGCATCAAATAACCATTCCTCATAAATTCTTCTACCCACCACATTTCTATAGTATGAGCGGGCATCTACAAAAGCTGTCACAGGCTCTCCTGTTTCGGCAGAAATTCCTGATACTTCCACACCTCCTCCTTCTTCAAGAGGATCCCGCACATTCATTCCGTTCGAATTTGTTGCCACGGTAACAGGATCCTGGCCGGTTCGTACTGCTAGCATTTTTGAGCGGCTAAAGAATTGTCCGCCTCCCTGGAAATCTATCATTGCGGCTAAACTGAAATTGCCAAAGCGAAAGGTATTCTGGAACCCTCCGTTAAAATCGGGCAAAACACTACCAAAATCATGTGTTGCATCTGTATACAATGGCATATTGTCTGCTCCCAACAGGATTTGTCCTGTAGCTTCATCTCTCTGGTAAGCCTGTCCCACCAGGCTTCCAAATGGTTTGCCTTCATAAGAATTGAGGTAGCTGGTTACGGAAGAATACGTAGTGGAACCATAAGTATATACATCAATATCCGGATGTAACTCCACTACCATACTCTCGTTTCTGTTAATATTAAAAACAGACTCCCAGGAAAAATTATCAGTTTGAACAGGTACTGCATTGACACTAAGTTCAAATCCTTTGTTCTCAATCAAACCAGCATTAATGATGCTGGAGCTATAACCACTGGCACCGGAAACGTCAAGACTAATAATTTGGTTCTCGTTCTTTTGCTCATAATAGGTGAAATCCAGACCTAACCGGCTATTAAAAAATCTAAGATCAAAACCTGCTTCATATGAATGAGCAAATGAAGGTTCAATATCAGGATTATTCAGATTATTCGGTACAGTTAAGGTGTTGGTGCCATCATAAACTGTCCCTACCCCAAAAGCCATAGTAGTTTGGTAAGGACTCAGATCTGATCCTGCCTGAGCATAACTGGCTCGAAGTTTTCCGAAGGAAAGCAGGTCCCAGTCTACGAGCTCACTAAACACAAAACTTCCGGAAATTGAAGGATACCAGTAAGAGTTGTTATCCTCGGGTAAGGTAGATGAATTATCATTTCTTATGGAAGCATCTACAAAATAGGTATCCCTGTATCCCAGTGACAACATTCCAAATCCACTCCGTATTTGTTTTCGCAACAGGTAGTTGGTAACCTCGGGACGGTCTATAGAAGCCTCTATATTATAATATCCCGGAGTAGAAAGTCCTCCTACAGTAGATTGGTATAAATAAGAATATCGCCTGTCAAAGATATTTCCTCCTAAGGTTGCATTTACTGAAATGTCTCCAAAAGTTCTATCATAAACCGCTAAAAACTCATAGTTCATTTCCCTGTTTTGATATTTCCCTATAGAAAATCCCGGAAGTCCTGTTCCACCGAAAGCTGATCTGGATTCAATATTCTGTGTATACATATCTGAACGCACAAAGGCACGAAGTTCCAGTGACGGCAACACGTTATAGGTCAATCCGATATTTCCGAAAAAGCGATCCCTTCTGTCATTACTGGTATTTTCATAGGCTTCGAAAAAAGGATTGTTCCAGTAAAGCGGATCAAAATTGGTGATTTCCCCTGTTTCGGAACTTGGGCTGCGAAGATTCCAGTGCTGAAATGTCCCATCATCATATTGGTAATTTCGTAATCTATTCATATCGATATTCCGCTGAAACCACTGAACCAGATACCCTGCACCCGATTCTGAACCTTGAGAAGGTCGTTGTGCATCATTCGTTGCATAGTTGATGTTACTGGAAACCGTCAGGTTATCAGTAAGGTCAAGACTGGCATCCAGGCCTACATTGTTCCGGTTTAGATAGGTATTTGGCTCTACCCCTTCTATTCTTGTATCGTTGATACTTAAACGGTAAGCCGTATTCTCATTTCCTCCGGAAACTGTTACTCCGTTGTTCAGGTTATACCCGGTTTCATAGTAATCTTCAATATTATCTGGCTGCGGACTAAAAGGTGCCAATTCACCATACCCAGGATCCTGCGGATAAAAACTCCAGGCATGTCTTACAGGCGTACCATCCATTCTTGGACCCCAGCTTTCATCCACTCCCATTGCTACATAGGGATCTCCATTTGGAAGCGTGCTGAATTCCTGGCTGGAACCACCACCATACATATTTTGAAGAGGCATAAAATTGGCAGCTCTTTCAATGGTAAAAGAAGAATTTAGTTGCACATTTATATCCTTCATTCCTTTTTGACCACTTTTGGTTGTAATCATAATTACTCCATATTGCCCCCGAATACCATATAAAGCCGATGCGGCTGGCCCTTTTAATACATTCACCGACTCAATGTCATTAGGATTCACATCCTGCCCCAGGTTTCCAAAATCGGCCCCGGCACTTTCAGAAAAATTGGCATTTGAAATAGGAGTTCCGTCTACAACAATTAAAGGTTGATCACCTCCACTGATGGAATTCACCCCTCTAATTTTAATTTTCTGAGTACCCCCCATACTTGCTCCAGAAGCCCCTGTCACCTGTACACCGGCAATCCTCCCTGATAGAGAACCCAGTACATTCTGTTCATTGGTAAGGTTCAGGTTTTCTCCCTCTACTTCCTGCGTGGCGTACCCCAGAGATTTCTTCTCCCTTGAAATACCCAATGCGGTCACCACAACCTCATCCAGGTTCTGAAGGTTCATTTCAAGACGAACGTCTATTACATTCTGATCTCCTACTGTTCTTTCGACAGTCTGAAAACCTACAGATGAAAACACCAATACATCTCCACTCTCTACCGCAATGGAATAGTTTCCATCCATATCGGTTATTGTTCCCCGGTTTGAATCCTGAATAAGTACATTCACCCCTGGCAAAGGCATTCCGTCACGGGCAACCAATACTGTTCCCGTCACTGTCTTCTCCTGTGCAAATACGTTTGAAATTTGAAAAACAATTAGAAAGAAGAAGATTAATGAAGTTTTGTTTCTCATCAGCTTTTTTGTTAAAAATTATTAAATAAACCATAAATATAAATAAATTTATAGCAGCTAATCTAAAAATTCTGCTGTTCATCTGGACAAATAACTTATTCTCAACATCTCAGCTTAAAAATTAACCGAATCCTAAAAACCCTCCCTGATAATTTTGAAAATACAAAACTTCCTTTCTTCCAGACAACCTCTTCATTTCTCTATCATAGCATGTACGCTGCTATTTCTGACATCCTGTGCCTCCAGGAAAAATATTACTAATGAAATAACTACCCGCTTTGACACTTCGGAAGCATTCCGGCAGGGGTTCTCGGGGTTAATGGTGTATGACCCGGCATCGCAGGAGGTACTGTATGAACATAATTCTGAAAAATATTTTACTCCGGCGTCTAATACGAAATTGCTCACCTTTTATACCGGACTAAAAATCCTGGGAGATTCTGTACCCGGACTCCAATATGCTGTGCAAAATGATTCCCTCATTTTCCGCGGAACGGGAGATCCCTCTTTTTTACATGAAGAATTTCCCTATTCACAGGTTTTCCAGTTTTTAAAGGATCGGGAGGAAAAATTGTTTTTTGCGGCTCCAGATTTTACCGAAGACCATTTTGGCCCGGGCTGGGCTTGGGGAGATTACAACTGGTATTATTCTGTAGAAAGAGGTGCCTTTCCAATGTATGGGAATTATGTGAATTTCACTTTTACACCGGAAGATTCCGTTCCTCTGGTATATCCCGGCTACTTTCAGGAGAAGATAGAGTTTGCAAAGGATCTTAAGACAAAACGTTCGGGAGCTACACGAAATCTTTCTGAAAATATTTTTGTTCTGAAACATAATCCTGGAAACCCCCAACGAGAACAATCGGTACCTTTTAAGTATTCTTCAGAAATAATTGTAGCACTGCTGAATGATACGCTGCCAAAAAATGTGCAATTGATTGAAGAAATTCCTTCTTCCTTTAAGGATTTTAAAACTCTGTACAGCATCCCTGCAGATAGTCTGTACAGGAGAATGCTTCAGGTAAGCGATAACTTTATCGCTGAACAGATCCTGTTACTGAGTGCGAATGAGATTTCTGACACTCTCAAATCTTCCATAGCCATAGATCACATAAAATCTGAATATTTTCAGGATCTGCCAGATGAAATTCAATGGGTGGACGGTTCAGGCTTATCAAGATACAATCTTTTCACCCCAAGAAGCGTAGTAAAAATCCTGGAAAAAATACAACAGGAAGTACCACAACCACGTTTATTCAGTCTAATGGCCGCAGGCGGCGAATCGGGCACCATTAAAAATCTGTATAAAGGAGAAGAAGAACCTTATATTTATGCAAAAACAGGAACGCTGAACAATAATCACAGCCTTAGCGGCTTTCTTAAAACACAGTCGGGAAGGGTGTTGATTTTCAGCTTTATGAACAGCAATTATACAGTTCCCACTTCGATGATCAAAGAAGAAATGGAACATATTCTAAAAGAAATCTACCTGAAATATTAATTAACAGGGAAAAGAAAATATACTATGGAAAGAAGAAAATTTCTTAAAAATATGGGTTTAGGAAGCATCATACTTCCTTTTGCACCAGCTTTAACGGGCTTTGAAAAAGATATTTTTAGCAACAATAATTCCGCAGTGCTTCCAAAAGCTTTAAAACCAGGAGATACCATTGGAATAGTAAGCCCTTCGAGTGCAATTTTTGAAACCGAACCTTATGAAATTGCAGTAGAATCTATGGAAGCCATGGGTCTGAAAGTAAAATTAGGGGCACATGTAAAAAACAGGTATGGTCATTTAGCAGGGTTGGATGAAGAAAGAGCTCAGGAATTTAATGACATGTTCAGGGATCCTTCCGTGAATGCTGTAATTGCACTTAGAGGAGGATCGGGTGCTGCGAGAATTATCGATAAGCTGGATTATGAGGCCATTGCAGCTAATCCTAAAATTTTTATTGGATACAGCGATATCACCGCACTGCATATGGCTATTTATGAAAAGACAGGCCTGATAACTTTTCACGGACCCTTAGCGACCTCCACCTGGAATGGCTTTGCCGTAGACCATTTTAAACGACTGCTTTTTGATAAGGAAGCTCTTTTCTTGCAAAATCCTTCTGAAAAAGGGGGACTCTTAACTCAGGTGAAAAACCGTACAAGAACAATGACCCCGGGCACAGCAACAGGAAACCTCCTTGGCGGAAATCTTTCTGTTCTCACCGGAATTATGGGTTCTGAATATTTCCCTTCAGACTGGAACAACAAGATCCTGTACCTTGAAGATGTAGGAGAAGCAATTTATGCCGTAGACCGAATGATGTCACAGCTCCAGCTGGGAGGGGTACTGGATAGTATTAGCGGTTTCGTTTTCGGAAAATGTACCAACTGTGACCCTGGAAATGGTTATGGCTCCCTTACCCTGGAAGAGGTGCTGGACCATTACATAAAGCCCCTTGGAATTCCGGCTTTTTCGGGAACCATGATAGGTCACATAAATGATAATTTCACCATTCCAAACGGAATAGAAGCCGAAATAAATGCCGAAAAGGGCACCATCAGGCTCAAAAGTCCTGCTGTCACCTAGAATTTATCAGGATCTTTTTCGTTTGTAAAATATTTATTGGTTGAGGTTTATGGTTTTTAAGGATTTTCAGAAGTAAATAATACCAAATCCGTGAAACTTCTTCCATTCAGTTCATTATTTTTACCTTCCATTAATTTCAGAAAATTTTAAAATCCATATAATTTCTTTTCACGTTATGAAAAAAGCATCCTTTTTAATTCTCATTGCACTGCTGTGCTTTACCTCATGTGACAAAGACGAAGACCCTCACCTAATAGACAAGGACCGGGTAGGACTTTTAAAGAAAAGTACACGCGTTTATGAGCTGGATTCGATTTTTGCCAATGATTCAGTGGTAAGACAAATGAGTGAAGGAGATTTGTTCAGGAACAGTAATGAAATAAAGATCTACGACCAAAGCGGAAAACAGTTGCTGCTTCTTGAGCCGGTACAGGCTTTTGATACTACCAGTACTATTGGGTACATCCAGGTCATGGATCCCAGGTTTGAAACAGCCAAAGGCCTAAGTACTGCCAGCACCTTTAAAGACATTGTAGAAAATTACAACATATCCAGAATTGAAAACACGTTATCTGCTGCGGTGATTTTTATTGACGACATCAATACCTATATAACAATTAGTAAAAAGGAGCTCCCCGCAGAACTTCGTTACGACACCCAAACCCGCATCCAGGCTTCCCAAATTCCCGATGAAGCGAAGATCAAGTATTTCATGATTGGTTGGGATTGATCTTAAATAATTTTTGAAAAACAACATTTCCATGTCTTCTGAAAATCTTACCAGACTCAACAAATATTTAAGCGAAGCAGGTTATTGCTCCCGCCGGAAAGCCGATGAACTGATTGACCAGGGAAGAGTAACCATTAACGGAACTGTTCCTGAAATGGGAACCAAAGTATCTCCTGAAGATGTTGTACGTGTAGATGATGTTGTCATAGATTCCAGGAAAAAAAAGAATGTTTACCTGGCTTTCAATAAGCCTGTGGGAATTGTTTGCACCACCAATCCCGAGGAAAAGAAAAATATTGTGGATTACATCAATTTTCCCACGCGCATTTTTCCTGTAGGCCGCCTAGATAAACCTAGCGAGGGCCTTATCATCATGACCGATGACGGAGATATTGTGAACAAAATTTTACGGGCCCGCAACAATCACGAAAAGGAATATATTGTAACAGTAAACAGGTTGATCAACACCGATTTTATTGAACGTATGGGCAATGGAATACCTATTCTGGATACGGTAACAAAAAAATGTGAAGTAGAACAGCTTAGCAAATATTCCTTCAGGATCATACTAACCCAGGGACTTAACCGGCAAATAAGGCGGATGTGTGAATATCTCGGATATGAAGTAGTAAAGCTGAAGCGCATAAGGATCATGAATATCAAACTGGATGTTCCGGTAGGGAAATATCGCGATATCACTCCGGAAGAGCTGGAAACCCTTGACAAATTAACCGGGGATTCAACCAAAACCGAAGAAGCCTCTCTTCCACCGAAGGAAAAAAAGCATTCACAAACCAGCAGCGACAGGAATCAGAAATTCGTGGAAAACCGAAAAAAACGGAAGCCCTCCAGTGGTAACCAGCGTTCGGGAAACAGAAACAGAGGCTCAAAATCTTAACAGAGCATTAGGGTTAATTTGCGCTAGTTCTTCCTATTTTTAAAAGAAAAAATGGGAACTAACAGCAACAAAATCAAAAACGAAGACCAATACGAAGCACTTCGGGATAAAGGTGCCAGTAAAGAAAAAGCCGCAAGGATTGCCAATACATCAAACTCTGGCAAGAAAGGTGGCAAAGCTGATACCTACGAAGAAAGAAGTAAAGACGACCTTTACAAAAAAGCAAAGGAAGTTGGTATTGAAGGACGTTCCAATATGAGTAAGGATGAACTTATCAATGCCTTAAGAAATCACTAATAAATTATATGCAACACGTAGTACGACCATTTCATTTAGCCGTTCCAGTAGACAACCTTGAAGCGGCAAGAAAATTTTACCGCGATACCTTGAACTGTGAAGAAGGCAGAAGCAGCGATCATTGGGTAGATTTTAATTTTTTCGGACATCAGTTTGTAATTCATTACAAAGAGAATTCAGGTACAGATTCTGTTAAAGGCAGTAATCCTGTAGACGGAAAAGAGGTTCCTGTTCCACATTTTGGGGTAGTTCTCGAATGGGATACCTTTCATCAATTTGCTGAAGATCTAAAGAAGAAAAAGATCAATTTTGTGATCGAGCCTTATATACGTTTTGGAGGAAAAGTAGGAGAACAGGCGACGATGTTCTTCAAAGATCCTTGTGGAAATGCTCTTGAATTCAAGGCTTTTAAAGACGAAAGCCAGTTATTTGCCAAATAGTCTTAATTAAAGATCTTTCATGGATAAACTAAAACCTTCCCTGGTACGACAGTTGTTCGTGCTGTTACTCATACTATTTCTACTGGTTTTAATTTTCCGTGAGATAATTCCTTACCTCACCGGAGTCTTAGGAGCAATAACTTTACATGTCATCCTGCGAAAATGGATGGACCGCCTGGTGAACAAAGGATGGAAGGAATCCATTGCAGCAGGTTTTCTCATCTTTCTTTCTTTTATAGGAATACTGGTTCCTATATCTCTAACGATCTTAATGCTCTCCTCAAAAATCGGGAAGGCAGTGGCAAACTCAGAAAGAGTGGTGGCTGCCATAAAAACCCAGGTTCGGGAAGCAGAAGCCTATATAGGCTACGATCTCAACAACACCATTGATTCTTCCCGAGTGACCAACTGGATCTCCAGCAATCTCCAGGATCTGGGTGTGGGTACTTTCAATGCATTTATTGCTATTGGGATCATGTATTTCATGTTGTACTATATGCTGATTAACCGCAACAAATTAAAATGGATCCTCATTTCTTATATTCCTATTGGGGAAGAAAACCTGCAGATCATTGGGCACGAAGGTGATGAATCTGTAAAATCCAACGCTCTTGGAATCCCTTTAGTTGCTTTTTTCCAGGGGGTTATTGCCCTGGTAGGATATTTAATTGTTGGAGTTCCCGATCCCTTCTTCTGGTTTGTCATTACCGCCATTGGTGCAATGGTACCATTTGTAGGAACCACCCTTGGTATATTACCAGTGGCTATTCTGCTTTTTTCAATGGATATGGACTGGCAGGCTATCTTTATTTTGATCTACGGAGTAACCATTGTAGGCTTAACCGATAACATTTTAAGGTTATACATCCTGCAAAAATTATCAAGTGTACACCCTCTCATAACGCTTTTTGGGGTCGTAGTGGGAGTACCCTTATTCGGATTTATCGGACTTATTTTTGGTCCGCTGCTTATCTCCTTATTTTTACTTATCTTAAAGATATACAAGCATGAATACGGAAATGAACAGGACCGACTTTAATTATTAACTAAAAAAAACAAGAAATGCTGAAGAATGTGAAAAAGAAAATCAATGATGAATATGTAAACAGCGAGATCTCCAAAATTGATGAAGGAGACCTTGATCTTGTCATGGATAACTCCAAAGAGATCAATCAAAAGATCTCTAACGCAGGTTCCCTGAAGAAATTTACGGAACTGGGAAAACTTATGTTTGGTTTACTGAGTGATTTCAGAAAGGGAGATTATACTAAAATACCCTGGTTTTCTGTAGCCGCTATAGGAATGGCGCTTTTATATGTTTTTAATCCGTTAGACATCGTCCCGGATTTTTTACCAGGAGTAGGCTATGTAGATGATTTCTTAATTCTCACCGTAGTCCTGCGTTTTATTGAAACAGATCTGCATGAATACCTGGACTGGAAAATTGCAAAGAAAGAAGCTTAAACAGCATACCTTAAAACTGAAAAAGCAGGTTTGAACATTCAAGCCTGCTTTTTTTGTATATGGTTAATTTACCTGTTGCCTCGGTGGTTTTCCCTTGCCAGAAGGGTATTCTTAAGAAGCATTGCAATAGTCATGGGCCCTACTCCACCGGGAACCGGTGTAATATAAGACACCTTCTTGCTCACATTCTCAAAATCCACATCTCCGGAAATATAATATCCTCTTTCCTCAGATTCATCCGGAACTCTTGTGATACCAACATCAATGATCACGGCATCATCCTTCACCATTTCGGCTTTCAGGAAATTCGGAATTCCGACGGCTATAATTATAATGTCTGCCTGGGAGGTGATCTGAGTAATATTTTTGGTAAACTCGTGGGTTAATGTAACCGTAGAATTTCCTGGGAACCCCTGGCGTCCCATCAGGATGCTCATTGGCCGCCCTACGATATAGCTTCTTCCAATCACCACGGTATGCTTTCCTTTTGTCGGGATATTATAACGCTCCAGCAATTCCAAAATTCCAAATGGTGTGGCCGGAATAAAAGATGTCATATCCAGTGACATTTTTCCAAAGTTGGTAGGGTGAAATCCGTCTACATCTTTGTTGGGATCTACCGCTAAAAGCACCTTTTGAGTATCGATTTGCGGAGGCAGTGGCAACTGAACAATGAATCCGTCGATGTCGTCATTGTTGTTCAGTTCGTCAATTTTTTTCAGGAGTTCAAGCTCACTGGTAGTGGAAGACATTCGGTACAAAGAAGATTCGAAGCCTACTCTTTCACAGGCCTTCACTTTACTGGAAACATACGTAAGGCTGGCGCCGTCACTTCCTACAATTATTGCCGCTAAATGGGGAACTTTCTCCCCACGGCTTTTCATTTTTTTTACTTCTAAGGCTATTTCATCCTTAATCTCGTTACTTAGTTTTTTACCGTCGAGGATTGTCATTTCAGTGAGCAGTTTATTAGTTGGCAGCTGGCAGTCCTTCTAAACTCCAAACTTACCCGGATTATTGATCATATAGTTGAGAAGCTTTCCTGCTTCTTCACTTTGATGCTGTAAATTTAGTTGTTCTTTTTCTGAAATTTAATTACACGCCAGGGCAAAATCCAGCCATAGTTGAGTTTCAAAATTTTCTCTCTGCATCCGTCATCTTACTTTAAAAGTGTTTTTTCATATTTCCTTTTCTGTAAGCCTCAGCACCTGCAAAAAATTCCCCTGGATGATCTAATGATTTGAGAAGTCAAAGCAAATTTTTCTTCAGCAGGAAAAGTTTGAGATCTGAAATACCTTCACTGCCAAATCAAAAGCTTTCTGGTAAGCAAGTAAAGTTTTAAAATCCATATTTTTTACTCAAGACTGAAAACTGAACCACTGAAAACTTTATTGCATTCCCTTCATCATCTGCATCATCTTGCGGCCGCCGCCTCCCTGCATCATTTTCATCATCTTGCTCATCTGGCTGAACTGCTTCAGCAACTGATTTACCTGCTGAACGGAAGTACCAGATCCCTTTCCGATCCTTTTCTTCCTGCTGGCGTTAATAAGTGAGGGTTTTGATCTTTCTTCCGGGGTCATGGAGTGAATAATGGCTTCGATGTGCTTAAAAGCATCATCATCAATATCCACATCTTTCAGCATTTTTCCGGCTCCCGGGATCATGCCCATAAGGTCCTTCATGGACCCCATTTTCTTTATTTGCTGTAACTGATTCAGGAAATCATCAAATCCGAATTCATTTTTGGCGATTTTCTTCTGGAGTTTTCTTGCCTCTTCTTCATCATACTGCTCCTGGGCTCTTTCCACAAGGGAAACAACATCCCCCATCCCGAGGATCCTGTCTGCCATACGGGAAGGATAGAAAACATCAATGGCATCCATTTTCTCACCGGTACCAATAAACTTGATCGGTTTATTGACTACAGATTTAATGGAAATTGCAGCTCCACCACGAGTATCACCATCCAATTTAGTAAGGATCACCCCGTCAAAATTCAGGCGCTCGTTAAAGGCTTTTGCGGTATTCACCGCATCCTGACCAGTCATGGAATCCACTACAAAAAGTGTTTCCTGAGGCTCGATAGCCTGACGGATATTGGCAATCTCTGTCATCATCGCCTCATCTATAGCTAAACGACCTGCGGTATCTATAATAACAACATTGTGTCCGTTTTCCTTTGCGTGGGCAATAGCGGCCCTGGCAATAGCCACCGGATCCTGGTTTCCTTCATCGCTGAAAACCTCAACCCCAACCTGATCTCCAACCACGTGAAGCTGATTGATCGCTGCCGGACGATACACGTCACAGGCTACCAATAATGGTTTTTTGGTCTTTTTTGTTTTAAGATAATTTGCGAGTTTTCCGGAGAATGTGGTTTTACCACTTCCCTGTAGCCCGGACATTAAAATTACAGAAGGATTTCCGGAAAGGTTGATCCCTTCAGCATCGCCACCCATTAGCTCTGTCAACTCGTCCTTTACCAGTTTCACCATTAACTGGCCCGGTTTCAGAGCGTTTAAAACATCCTGCCCCAAAGCCTTTTCCTTCACCACATTGGTAAATTCCTTGGCAATCTTGTAGTTAACATCTGCATCTACCAATGCCCTTCTCACCTCTTTTAAAGTCTCGGCTACGTTGATTTCCGTAATTTGTCCGTGACCCTTAAGTACGTGTAAGGCACTATCTAACTTATCGCTTAAACTATCAAACATACTCTTCTGTTGTTTATTAAAATCCTGCCGTTCAACCCGGCAGTTGCAAATTTAATGATTTGAAGCCGAAGTGAAAATTTTTATTTCATCTATGCTTCCGAAAAATCAGGGACTGGAAAAAGCGACAAATGCACGAATTTTTAATGTTAATGATACCTTTAGGTATCAATCTGAATTCGAACTTTATGCTTCTATCTTCATCCTTCGAATTACATCCTCTCCGGCACCTGGATTCCAAGCAAAGCAAAAGAAGATTTTATTACTTCTCCCACCATTTTCGCCAGTTGCACCCTGAATTTTTTTTCGGTTTCATCTTCGGTTCCCAATATGGTCACATTCTGATAAAATGAATTAAATTCCTTTACCAGATCATACGTATAATTGGCAATCACCGCCGGGCTATGAGCATCGGCTGCTGTGGAAACTACTTCAGGATACAACTCCAGCTGCTTGATCAGCTCTTTTTCTTTGTCATTCAGTGTATACTCAGAAATTTGCTCTTCATAATCAAATTCTGCCTTGCGCAGAATTGATTGGATCCTTGCATAGGTATACTGAATAAATGGACCTGTATTTCCCTGGAAATCCACCGATTCTTCAGGATTGAACAGGATTCGTTTTCTTGGATCCACTTTCAGGATGTAATATTTCAAAGCTCCAAGCCCTATGATTCGGTATAATTCTTCTTTTTCTTCCTTAGAATAACCGTCCAGCTTTCCAAGTTCTTCAGAAATTTTTCGCGCCGTACCGGTCATCTCCTCGATAAGATCATCGGCATCCACTACCGTTCCTTCACGACTTTTCATTTTTCCGCTGGGAAGGTCTACCATTCCGTAACTGAGGTGGTAAAGGTTATCTGCCCATACATATCCCAGTTTCTTCAGGATCAAAAAGAGTACTTTAAAGTGGTAATCCTGTTCATTCCCTACAGTGTACACCATCCCGTTGATCGCAAAATCCTGAACCCGCTGAATCGCAGTTCCAATGTCCTGCGTCATATAAACGGCCGTACCATCGCTTCTCAGGACAATTTTTTCGTCCAGACCTTCATCTGTCAGGTCAATCCATACACTGCCGTCTTCTTTCCTGAAGAAAACCCCTTTTTCAAGACCTTCAGCAACAACATTTTTTCCTAAAAGATATGTTTCACTTTCGTAGTAATTTTTATCAAAATCAACTCCGAGTTTTTCATAAGTTTTTTCGAATCCGTCGTACACCCATCGGTTCATCGTAGACCACAGCTTCACTACCTCTTCATCGCCGGCTTCCCATTTTCTTAACATATCCTGAGCCTCCAGTAAAACTGGAGCCTGGGTTTTTGCTTCTTCTTCAGTTTTCCCCTGTGCTATGAGATCAGCGATTTCCTGCTTATAAACCTGATCGAATTTCACGTAATAATTTCCAACCAGCTTATCGCCTTTTAAGCCCGTCGATTGCGGAGTCTCTCCATTTCCATAGCGTTTCCACGCCAGCATGGATTTGCAAATGTGAATTCCACGGTCATTGATGATCTGGGTTTTATAAACCTTTTTCCCAGAAGCCTTCAGGATTTCGGCCACCGAATACCCTAAAAGGTTGTTCCTGATATGTCCCAAATGCAACGGCTTATTGGTATTGGGTGAAGAATATTCCACCATGACCGCTTTTTCTTCCGGAGCAATTTTTCCATAATCTGGATCATTTTTTGCATTTCCGAAGAAATCGAGGTAGTAACGATCATCCAGAACAATGTTCAGAAATCCCTGCACCACATTGAACTTGCTAACCGCACGGTTTTTCTCCACCAGGTAAGCACCAATGGTCTCTCCCAGTTGCACCGGATTGGTTTTCACCTGGCGCAGCATAGGAAAAGTCACTAATGTAATGTCACCCTCAAAATCTTTGCGGGTAGGCTGAAACTCTATCTGGTCAATTTCAACATCGTATTTATTTTTCACAGCTTCTTTTACGCCTGCTGAAAGTATGCTTAGGATGGACATTTATTCCTGGATTTTAAATTAAAAATTCTAATGCCTGCAAAGATAATAGAAATAAGGCTTTTGGCTATCTGGAATAAAACCAAATCGCGTACTACTTGAAAAAAATAAGGGATTATCTTCTTTTAAAAGCCAGGCCTGCGAGAATAAGCAGTACCCCAAATATTACCATAGCGTAGGCCTGGGTGTGGTCTCCTTGTGCTTTTACCTCCAGAGGGCCTGCTTCCAGGTAAAATTCCGGGGTAAAAATCGTGTAGATGCCGTAAATGCTAAATGCAGCACCAAAGATAATCAGCGCAATTTTAAGGGTATTATTCAACATAAAAGAATCATAAGACTGCCGGAAAGTTACAATTAATTTATACTTTAAAGAAAAATTCTGAATGAGAATATTGCTTACAGGCGCCAATGGCTACATTGGGATGAGATTGCTTCCAGAACTTCTGGAACAGGGGCACGAGGTTGTGTGCGCTGTAAGAAACAGAAACAGGTTATCCCTGGACAAAATGCTTCTGAAACAAGTGGAGATTGTAGAACTGGATTTTTTAAAAGACAGTAAGACACCCGATCTTATTAAGTCCATTGATGTTGCTTATTATCTCATTCATTCCATGTCTGCATCGACCAATGATTTTGACAGCCAGGAAGCTGCTGCTGCAGAGAATTTCAATAAGATCATGCAGGGTACCCGAGTAAAGCAGGTAATTTTTCTTAGCGGGATCATTAACCAGAACGAGCTTTCAAAACACCTGGAATCCAGGAAGAAAGTGGAAAATATTTTATATGAAGGAGATTTTAATCTTACCGTCATACGAGCAGCAATCATTGTAGGATCTGGCAGCTCTTCCTTTGAGATCATTAGAGATCTCTGCGAAAAACTTCCAGTTATGATCACGCCTCAATGGGTAAAAACTAAGTGCCAGCCAATATCCATCAGGGATATTCTTCAATTTCTCACGGGAGTCATCGGGAAAGAGGAATGTTATAATCTTTCTTTCGATGTAGGAGGTCCGGATGTGTTAACCTACCAGCAAATGATGGAGCAATATGCAGAAGTTCGCGGACTCAAAATTGTCATTCTCGGTGTACCCGTTATGTCCCCTAGACTTTCTTCTTATTGGCTGTACTTCGTAACCTCAACGTCTTATAAGCTTGCGCTTAATCTCGTAGACAGCATGAAAATTGAGGTCACTACTAATGACACAAGATTACAAAGCATCCTTGGAATTGAGCCCATCCCCTATAAAAAAGCTATAAAACTTGCCTTTGAAAAGATAGAACAAAATCAGGTAGTTTCCAGCTGGAAAGATTCCCTTAGCAGTGGCCGCTTCAAAAAGGACATCAACAAATACATTCAGGTGCCTACCTACGGCTGCTTAACAGATAAACAGACTGCAGCGCTGGAAAATCCTCAAGAAGCTCTAAACCGGATCTGGGCCATCGGCGGAATGAAAGGCTGGTATTACGGGAACTGGCTATGGAAATTCAGAGGTTATGTAGATAAAATATTTGGGGGCGTGGGATTGCGTCGCGGAAGAACTAATGCAACAGAAATAAATGCCGGGGATTCCCTCGATTTCTGGAGAGTGCTTCTTGCCGACAAAGAAGAAAAACGGCTTTTGCTCTTTGCTGAAATGAGAGTACCGGGGGAAGCATGGCTGGAATTTAGAATTGACGAGAAGAACACCTTACACCAAACAGCTACCTTTAGGCCTAAAGGAATCGCAGGCAGGTTATACTGGTACTCCATGTACCCTTTCCATTATTTCATTTTTGAAGGTATGATCAATAAAATAGCTAAGGGATAAGGAACATGATGTGAAAAGCGGCAGATGATTAAATTTTGAACAAGACATTGAAAAATTTATATGGTTTTATACTCCGGAATTTCATTTTCTTAATTGCCGCTGCTGTTCTGGTGATATTTTCCCTCTTCATCTTTATTGCTACAGATTTTTTTTACGAACTTATTGACAACGGATCCATCTGGGTACGCGAATTTTTTGGCGGCTTCTATTTATGGCTGGGATTTAGCTGTGTTCTTTTCTTACTCTTTATCGCCTTCTCCAGGTTCGGAAGAATTCGCCTGGGGAATTCCCCGCCGCAATTTAACCGACTATCCTGGATCGCCATGCTTTACAGTGCAGGAATGGGAGCGGGAATCCTGCTTAGGGCAGTTCAGGAGCCGGTATTTATGTTTATAAATCCTCCCCTGGAAACAGGAAATCCCCCGGAAATTATTGCACTGGAATACACCTTTTATCACTGGGGATTCACGGCATGGGGTTTTTATGGAATTTTTGCCCTTTTGATCGCGTACTCCCTGTTTGTCAAAAAGAATACCATCACCTTAGGCACCAGTTTACCCCAATTCAGAAAAATTAAATTCCTGCCACAGGCAATAAACCTCCTTACCATTCTTACCACGGTTTTTGGTCTTGTGGCCGCAATTGGCCTCGGCACAACCCAAATTGAAGGAGGAATAAGTCACCTTACCTCCACCCACCCGGGAAATACTGAACTAACTCTTTTTCTTGTACTCCTAATCTGCCTTCTTGCCTTCCTTTCTGCATGGGCCGGTGTCGAGAAAGGCATCAAAAAAATATCTGACTGGAATATAATGGTCACAATCATCATCCTGATGTTCGTTTTTACTCAAGCAGATATATCTGCAGTTTTTAAAGAATTCCTTCAGTCCCTGTTTTATTACCTGAGAGATTTCATTCCAATGAGTCTGGCGCTGGGAAATTACGATCCGGGTAAAATTTTTCTCACAGACTGGACCTACTACTACTGGGCTTTCTGGCTGGCCTGGGCTCCTTTTACGGGAATTTTCATTGCACGCATTTCCAGAGGACGAACTATAAGAGAAATGGTCCTGGGACTTTTATTGATCCCTTCGCTGGGAAGCTTTTTCTGGTTCAGTGTTTTTGGATCGACTTCTTTTGATCTTATAGATCAATGGGGAAGTTACCATGGTGAATTTGATAATGTCTTCACCTCCATTTTCATGTTTTTTGAAACTCTGCCCTTTTCAGGAGCAAGCAACTTCATCATTGTACTTCTCCTAATAGGATTTCTTGTTACATCTGTAGATTCAGCTATTTATGTACTAAGTATGTTCAGTGACAAAGGAAGAGGAAACCCTCAGAAGAAATTCAGGCTTGTATGGGCACTGGTAATCCTTATATTTTCAGAAGCTATTATTGTATTGGGCAATATAAAACCGGAAAGCGATGTACTCACCGCCATGCAAAAGCTGCTCATCATCAGCTCCCTTCCATTTGCATTTCTGACCGCGGTCATGATGCTTCTGCTTCTGAGAGATCTCATAAAAACTCAAAAACAGGCCGCAGGAAAACAATTTTAACTGCATTTTCTTATCTTTATAAAAAAGCAAAAATGCTCCTGAATATTTCCCACGACTACTCTTCAAAAAAACCTGTAATAGACGCTGAAGTTGGCAAGACCTTTACCTTAGCGCAACGCCAGGAATGGAAGGGAATTAGTCACCAGAACATAAACATCACTGCTGCCAGTCTGGATATCTACAACCTGCTCACTGCCAACGGAAAAGAGAATACCTGCAATATTGAAATGCGCCCCAATGGGATTATTATTAGTTTTAGAAGTATGCAGGAAACCTATGCGCTGGTAATTGCCAATTATAAGCTCAAGGTGTACAAAGGGAAAGCCGAAGAATATTCTTTTTACAAGGATCAACATTTTATTAAGATCTGGGCAGGATCAAACGACCCTGAGATCCATCAGTTTGTCAAAAAGATCATTAAAAACAAATCCGATAATGCGCCTACGCGTGTAGATGATCTATAACATCAGAATCAATTTACTGCTATTCCCTCTACCTCACGGGTTTTAAGCAGTAGACATGCTTTTAACTAATCCCCGAAAGGTGTTAAATTTGAAGTGTTTTCCTACAAATACATTTTTATTTATCTATTTTAGCATCCCTACTCAGCAAAATGTAAAACGTTTTTGACATTTTAGTGAACTATTTATACCCACTACTGTTACTTTTATCCATTTCTGCCTGCACCTCTCATCAGGAATCTGAGGAGGAAGAACTGCATGGTTATTTCCAGGGAACCTTTAATTCTAAAGAGCAGTCGCAACAGGACAGCACTTACTATGATATCACGATTAACATTGTTCCAATATGGGAGGAGAGTGAGGACTATTGGGTTTATGCAGAGCAGGCACTGAGTAACTCGGTCGAAAATCCTTACACGCAGAAGATCTACCGAATTGATAGGGATGAAGAAGAAGGATTGATCATGGAGTCTTTCGAAATTGACAACCCAAAGGAATACCACGGTGGCTGGAAAGCTTCGGAAATTTTTGATTCTCTCTCACCGGAAGATCTGATTCCTATGCCGGGCTGTACCATCTATTTCCGGAAAAAAGATGATAAATTTCTGGGAGAGACCAGGGGAAAGGAATGTATATCCCTATCCACCAGCTCCCACTATTCTACCGTGCAACTTATAATTTCTGAAGATAAATTAATTAGCTGGGGCCGTGGATACAATGTGGAAGAACAGCAGGTTTGGGGAAAGCTTGAAGAAGGCTATCACCTGAAAAAAATACCATAGAAAAAGCCCGCTTTTTTGAAGAGGGCTTTTGATTATTTTCGAAAATTTGAAACTATTTCTTCTTTGGAAGAAAAACCTCTGCCATCATACATCTGGCACTACCTCCGCCACAGGTTTCAATGGTTTCGAGATCACTGCTCAATATTTCGCAATGTTTTTCAATGGAAGCTATTTGCGCCGAAGTTAAACTCTGGCGGGCATCTTCACTCATCACAAGATATTTTTTTCCATTTCCTCCCTGCACCTGCAGCATGTTCCCTGCATAATGATGTAGCTGGGTTTCGGTAATTTCGATAATTTCTTTCCCGTCTTGTTTTAAATGTTTCAATACATTTTTTCGTTCTTTGGGATCATCAATACTGGCAAGACAAATAACCGCAAAATTCTCTGCCAAGCACATCATCACGTTGGTATGATATACAGGTAACCTTTTTCCATCCACATCCTGGTAAGCGGTAAAAATTACCGGAATAAAATGAAAATCTTCACAGAACTCAATAAGCAGCTCTTCATCTGCACGGGCAGACAAGGCACAATAAGCTTTTTCATTTACCCGGTCCAGCAACAGACTTCCTGTTGATTCCAGAAAAACTTCTTCCTCTTCGGCATCTGTATAATCAATCACATTTTCAATATGAAAGCCCTCCTCTTCTATCTTCTCAAAGATCTCAGCCCGACGTTCCCTTCTTCGGTTTTCGGCGAAAATAGGGTAAATAGCCGCTGTGGCATCTTCGTGGAAAGAAACCCAGTTATTTGGAAAAATGGAATCTGGTGTGTCCAGGCTTTTATCATCATCCACGACAATCACATACACACCAACAGCCCTCAACTTTTCTACAAAGGCATCAAATTCTTCCTGAGCCTTCAGGTTGATCTGCTCATTTTCCAGCTGTAAGCCTTCCTGAAAAAAGTTGTTGACCGCGGTTTGCTCATTCATTCTGAAAGCCACGGGGCGCACCATTAATATTGTATCTGTAATTTGTTTCATGTATTTCTTTTTCAATCTCTTATTAAAGGCAGCGTTGAGCACCTCAACAAACCTTCCTGTTTGGCAATTTCGGCGTAAGGAACTTCCTCTACCGTAATACCGTTTTCTCTTAACCAGTTATTCAGCCTTACAAACTTCTTTTCAGATATGACCACTTCTTCAGAAATAGAAAAAACATTAGAATACATGTTATACATTTCTTCCCGCTCTATCTCAAAAATGTTTTGTTTTCCGAAGTGATCTACCAGCCATTGATACTCTTTTTCGTCCAGAAATCCGCCTTTATAAATAATGGCTTTGTCTTTACCTACCGGCTGAAAACAACAATCCAGATGCAGGGCATTGTCGCGTGGCTCTGTATTAGATTTCCGAAGATCAAAAGTCTTTACGGTTTTGTGTGGAAATAAAGCTGTAATTGCTTCTACTGCTTTTAAATTCGTGCGGGCCGTAACATATTCTGGATAATCCTCGCCGTAGTAAGTCCCAATGAAGATATGATCGTTATGCACCATAACATCCCCTCCTTCGGCATGTGCTTCTTCGGGAAGAGTGATGACATTTTCTGCCGGGATCTGGTCTATTACATGTCGTATGGCTTCTATCTCTTTCTCCCTGTCTGGCAGAATATTGGCTTTTATAAACTTATCTTCAATCACAAAGGCTATGTCACGAGTAAAAATCTGGTTATAATCTTCAAGCACCTTAGGCCGAAAAACCTTCACCCCATACTTCTCCAAAACCTTGCCAACTGCCTCAATTTCGGTAATCATGTCCTCCTCTTTGGGATAGGTCCCGGCAATTATATGTTCCCTGGATTTAGGATCGTAAGCTTCCGAAAGATCTGGGATCCCTCCTGTACTTTCTGCAGTACCAAGAACCACAGCCCTAAGCCGGGAAGTTTCATTTTTCACATTAAGCTTCATAGCAGTCTAAATTTTTGCAAATATAAAAAAAGCTTCATAGGATGTATGAAGCTTTTAATGAGGTTAAAAAGAATTATTTATCTATTCTCGATTTCCTTGAATTTTCTATGGTTTTCACCAATGTAAACCTGTCTTGGACGTCCAATTGGTTCTTTGCGCAGGCGCATTTCCCTCCATTGTGCGATCCATCCCGGTAAACGTCCCACTGCAAACATTACAGTAAACATTTCAGTAGGGATTCCCATTGCACGATAAATAATACCGGAATAAAAATCTACGTTTGGATAAAGTTTTCTTTCAATGAAGTATTCATCTTCAAGAGCGGCTTTTTCAAGTCCTTTTGCAATTTCAAGAATTGGATCTTCAACACCTAGCTGTTCAAGAACTTCATCGGCTGCTTTCTTGATGATCTTAGCACGTGGATCAAAGTTTTTATAAACCCTGTGTCCAAAGCCCATTAATCTGAAAGGATCATCTTTATCTTTTGCTTTTGCAATAAATTTTGAAGTATCACCACCATCGGCTTTAATTTCCTCCAGCATCTCGATCACTGCCTGGTTTGCACCTCCGTGAAGTGGCCCCCACAGAGCAGAAACCCCTGCAGAGATAGAAGCAAAAAGTCCGGCGTGAGAAGAACCTACAATTCTTACCGTGGAGGTAGAACAGTTTTGTTCATGGTCTGCATGCAGGATCAATAATTTATCCAGTGCATTTACAACTTTTTTGTTCAGCTTATACGTTTTTCCTTCCTGGAACATCATTTTAAGAAGACTCTCCACATAGCCAATATTCATATCTTTATTGTAGAGCGCCTGGCTTTTCTTTTGACGAAGTGTCCATGCCGCAAGCACAGGGAATTTAGCAAGGATCTTAACAATAGCACGGTACATATCCTCTTCAGACTCTACATTAACAGATTTTGGGTTGAAGGCAGTCAAAGCACTTGTTAAAGATGACAGAACACCCATTGGATGCGCAGATTCAGGAAAACCATTGAGCACGGTTTTCATATCTTCATTTACAATGCTTTGGTCAAGAATATCTGTATTGAATTTTTGCAGCTGAGATTTATTTGGAAGCTCCCCAAAGATAAGCAGGTAACATACTTCAAGGAAATCGGCTTTTTCTGCCAGTTCTTCTATGGAGTATCCTCTGTACCTTAGAATACCTTTTTCTCCATCAAGGAAGGTGATCGCACTTTCACATGCTCCGGTATTTTTATACCCTGGGTCCAGGGTAATAGCACCCGTTTGACCTCTTAATTGCTTAATATCAATGGCCAGTTCATTTTCGGTTCCAACAACAACGGGAAATTCATATTTTTTCCCATCTATCTCTATAGTAGCTACTTTTGACATATTTTATATAACTTTTCGTGAATATTTTATCGGATTGCTAATTTACGAAATTCTCCCTTAATTTCCCGTTAACAGAAGGATTCCTTTGGTTGAATCAAGACATTTTCACAATAAAATACCATTTAAAATAAAAAATCCCCTAAAGAACATTTTCAATAGGGGATTCCGTTTAAGATATTACAATCTATTTCTTCAGTTTAAAGGCTTTTTCCTGAGGGTAATAGGCTACAGAACCAAGCTCTTCCTCGATCCTAAGCAATTGATTGTATTTCGCCATCCTGTCACTTCTGGAAGCAGAACCGGTTTTGATCTGGCCTGTGTTCAATGCCACTGCAAGATCGGCAATGGTATTATCTTCAGTTTCACCAGAACGGTGAGACATTACAGAAGTATAGCCTGCATTGTGCGCCATATTTACGGCAGCAATAGTTTCGGTTAGAGTACCAATCTGGTTTACTTTGATCAAAATAGAATTGGCGATGTTATTCTCAATTCCTTTTGAAAGCCTTTCCACGTTGGTAACAAATAAATCGTCTCCTACCAACTGCACCTTATTTTTTGTTTTTTCGGTAAGATATTTCCAACCATCCCAGTCGTTTTCATCCATTCCGTCTTCGATAGAAATAATAGGATATTTTTCAGCAAGACTGGCAAGATAATCTGCCTGTTCTTCACTGCTTCTCACCTTTCCTTTATCACCTTCGAACTTGGTATAGTCATATTTCCCATCTTCATAGAATTCGGCCGCAGCACAATCCAGAGCGATCATCACCTCTTCTCCCGGTTTGTACCCGGCGTTCTTGATAGACTGCAGGATGGTATCCAGTGCATCCTCTGTACCATCTAAGGTAGGCGCAAAACCACCTTCATCACCCACAGCGGTACTAAGACCTCTTTTGTGCAACACCTTTTTAAGGTTGTGGAAAATTTCCGTCCCCATCTTTAATGCTTCGGAAAAATTCTTAGCCTTAACAGGCATTACCATGAATTCCTGAAATGCAATAGGTGCATCACTATGCGATCCGCCGTTGATGATGTTCATCATTGGCACCGGAAGAGTGTTTGCACTCACGCCACCAATGTAACGGTAAAGCGGCATATTCAATTCGTTTGCAGCAGCTTTTGCCACTGCAAGAGAAACACCTAAAATGGCATTTGCACCTAATTTTGATTTATTTGGAGTACCATCGAGCTCAATCATTGTTTGATCGATCAGATTCTGATCAAAAACTGAAGAACCTAACAATTCTTCTGCAATGATGTCATTTACATTTTCGACTGCTTTAGAAACACCTTTTCCCATGTAGTCACTTCCACCATCTCTTAATTCGACAGCTTCATGTTCTCCCGTTGATGCTCCCGAAGGTACTGCTGCCCTACCCAGGACTCCGTTTTCGGTAATTACATCTACTTCTACTGTTGGGTTTCCTCTGGAGTCAAAAATTTGACGTGCGTGAATGTTGATTATGATACTCATAGTAACTTTTATTGATTAAATTATACGAATAGCAATATACGAATACAAGGCGAAAAAAACGAGGAAAAGCAGGTGTTTTAAGGCATTTATTAGCAAAAATTCACTTAATCGTTTGCGGGAGGAAAAGAATTTAAATAGAACCTCACCCCGAATCCTATAGTATTGCTATGGCCCATTGAAAACCTGCACCTAATCATCTGAAAATTCCATTTGCCGAAAAGCTTCTCTGGTATCCATGCGTGTATAATTAAAAAATAAGGGGGAACCAGTACTTCTCAGTTTGAACTGAAAACCTTCAAATCCCAGTGAAAAATTCCAAAAGGAAATCCCAGCAGATTTCTTTGCCTTTCCGTAAATCCATAAGTTTCGTTTCCTGTATTATAAATATAACACCAACCTCTTGCACTTAATTTTCCGTTATGATATGTTGGACTAAATGAAATAAAAGCATCTTCCTTTCCTATTTTGATTTTGGTTATTAGCGTATAAACCACCGCAAAAAAGCACTCTTAAACAAGGCGTTTGAAAACCGACCCAAATCCACCGGGTTTTAGCATCCAGTAAATATCGTGATCCCGAATGCTTCCATAATAGGTTTCCACACCCAATTCCGGAGCAAGGAACTTCCAATGGTAAAGTTGAACTCCGGCAATTAATTTTCCGAAGTAATGATTATCAAATTGAGTTTGATGTTAATTATCAAAACCTGCATTGAGAACAGGATTTCTCAGCGCATATACCTGCGGGAATCCGGCGATAAAAAAGAGCAGAAAAGCTCCTAATTGAAGAGGAGCCATCCTAACCTGAAGCTTATTAACGAAGAAAACCCTGAATTTCCAAGGTCGTTGAAGGAGTAGCCAAGCCCCAGATGCAGATCTAATTTAAACCCACTTTTATAGACCCTCTGTATCCCCCAAACCGGTCCAATTTCTGCACCGTAATTCATATTGTATTCAATTTCACCTATAAGAGGCTTCCCCCCATATAAGCCACCATTAAGCGCAAAATAATTTCCACTGTTGTTACTGGTATTTTTTCCTTTGTCAGCACGTTTTTCAAAGTTGTAATAATAACGATACTGGGTATGAAAATTGGGGTAAATTCCGAATTGCGTCCCGATTGATTTTCCCATAGCAAAGGTAAAACCGGTCCCAACTCTAAAATCAATGGTGGTTTTATCAGAAAGAACTGTTTCATATTCCAGCCCCGGAAGTAAAAAAGACACAGAAAACTGGTTTTGTGTCTTTCCAGGATTATGTTGTGCGCTAATAGAAAAAGAAAGTAAAAATACTAAAAGTAGTAGTAGGTTTTTCACACTAGTAATTTAGCCCGCTAAACTAATAGATTTACACAGATTAAAAAGAAAAAAGCCTAAATTTCTCATTTTAGGCTTTTTACACTTCTTATGCTTTTTCTTTGATAAGATTATGAATGAACTCATCAAATAAATAATGAGCATCATTAGGCCCCGGACTCGCCTCTGGGTGATACTGCACTGAAAAGCAATTTTTATTCTTCATCCTTATTCCTGCAACTGTATGATCATTCAGGTGCGTGTGCGTGATACTTACTTCAGGATGAGATTCTGTCTCTTCTTTGTTAACAGAAAACCCGTGGTTTTGGGAAGTTATTTCTCCTTTTCCGGTTTCCAGGTTCAGGATTGGATGGTTGATTCCCCTATGCCCGTGGTGCATTTTGTAGGTTGAAATTCCGTTAGCCAAAGCAATGATCTGATGTCCTAAACATATTCCGAAGAGAGGTTTATCCTCTTCCATTATATCTTTAGCTAATTGAATGGCATTTACTAGTGGCGCAGGGTCTCCAGGCCCGTTAGATAGAAGATAACCATGAGGGTTCCACTCCTTCATTTCCTGATAAGAGGTATTGTATGGAAAAACCTTGCAGTATACGTTCCTTTTTGCCAGGTGCTTCAGGATATTTCTTTTCACTCCAACATCCAGAACGGCCACTTTATAATCAGCTTCTTCACTTCCGAAGAAATAAGGTTCTTTGGTAGAAACTTTAGAAGCCAGTTCCAGTCCATCCATGTCAGGAACTTCTGCAAGTTCTCTTTTCAGTTGTTCAATATTATCAACCTCTGTGGTGATCACAGCATTCATAGCTCCATTTTCACGAATATAGGTAACCAGTGCCCTGGTATCTACATCCGAAATGGCAAACAGGTTACTTTTTCCCAGGAAATCCTGCAAAGACATATCGGCACCAGGCCTAGAATGATAGTAACTGAAGTTTTTACAAATTAGCCCGGAAATCTGGGCAGTATCTGCTTCCTCTTCATTTTCGTTGGTGCCATAATTTCCAATATGTGCATTGGTGGTCACCATGAGCTGGCCAAAGTAGGAAGGATCTGTAAAGATCTCCTGATAGCCGGTCATTCCCGTGTTAAAACATACTTCTCCAAAGGCTTTACCTTCTTTGTCGCCCACAGCTCTCCCATGAAAGATAGTTCCATCTGCCAACAGGACAATTGCTTTTTTTCTGGTTTGATACTTCATATGATTATTATACCGAATTATTCTATTTTAAACTCCTGGGTTTTTGACCTTCCCAGATACAAAACAACTTAAAAAAATGATATAAAAAAAAGGATAAGCTACAAATGCTTATCCTTTTTAAAATATCTAGAAAATTTCATTTCTATTCTTCTTTACCTTCATCTGATTTTTTTTCAGAAGCTTCAGGTGCCGGAGCAGCCTGTGCAGTATCGGTAGCTTTCTTTCTACCAGCTCTACGAGTAGATTTTTTCTTCTCTGGCTTGTTCACGTTGTAGATCTCGTTGTAATCTACCAGTTCAATAAGTGCCATATCAGCATTATCTCCTAAACGGTTACCAAGCTTAATGATTCTTGTATAACCTCCGGGACGATCTCCTACTTTGGGCGCTACTTCACGAAATAGTTCAGAAAGTGCATTTTTGTCACGCAGTTTACTGAAAACGATTCTTCTGTTGTGAGTAGTATCCTCTTTAGATTTAGTCACTAAAGGCTCTACGAACTGTTTAAGGGCTTTCGCCTTTGCTACAGTTGTATTAATACGTTTATGTTCAATTAGGGAACAGGCCATATTGGCTAACATAGCCGAACGGTGTGCTGTTTTTCTTCCTAAGTGATTTATTTTTTTTCCGTGTCTCATGACATTTTTTGTTTCATCATCTTGCTACTACCCTTTTTGAGGAGCAAACTATGATGGTTATTATATAAGATATATTGACTTTTGCTAAATAAAAGCAACTAGTCTTTATCAAGTTTATATTTCGAAAGATCCATTCCAAAGTTCAATCCTTTGTTGTTAACCAACTCTTCAAGTTCGGTTAACGATTTCTTACCAAAGTTTCTGAACTTCATCAAATCATTCTTGTTGTAGGATACCAGGTCTCCAAGAGTATCAACTTCGGCTGCTTTTAAACAGTTCAAAGCTCTTACAGAAAGATCCATATCTACCAGTTTGGTTTTAAGCAACTGGCGCATATGAAGTGATTCCTCATCATACGTTTCTGTTTGGGCAATCTCATCGGCCTCCAGCGTAATGCGTTCATCAGAGAACAACATAAAGTGGTGGATCAAAGTTTTTGCCGCTTCAGTAAGCGCATCTTTTGGATGAATAGAACCATCTGTACTGATCTCAAAAACCAGTTTTTCATAGTCTGTTTTCTGTTCAACACGGTAGTTTTCTATACTGTACTTTACATTCTTTATTGGAGTGTAAATAGAATCTGTATAGATTGTTCCTAATGGAGCATTGGCTTTCTTGTTCTCTTCTGCAGGAACATACCCTCTACCTTTTTCTACAGTAACTTCCATGTTCAGGTTCACCTTCTTATCCATGTTGCAAATCACCAACTCTGGATTAAGGATCTGGAATCCCGAAATAAATTTTTGAAAATGCCCGGCAGTAAGCTGGTCTTCTCCTGTAACAGAAATTGTAACGGCCTCGTTGTCTATTTCATCAATTTGCCTTTTGAACCTGATCTGTTTCAGGTTCAAAATTATTTCTGTTACATCCTCTACAACCCCAGGGATTGTTGAAAATTCGTGATCAACCCCTTCGATACGTACCGATGTGATTGCGAATCCTTCAAGTGAAGATAACAGTACTCTTCTTAAAGCGTTACCAACGGTCAATCCATACCCGGGTTCCAAAGGACGAAATTCAAATTTCCCTTCGAAATCGGTTGAATCAATCATTATAACTTTATCGGGCTTCTGAAAATTTAATATTGCCATATTACGACTTCTGTGAATTATTATTTCGAATATAATTCGACGATGAATTGTTCATTTATATTTTCTGGAATCTGAACTCTTCCAGGTACAGAAACATATGTTCCTTGTTTGGTCTCATTGTTCCAGGTAATCCATTCATATACACTGCTACTGTTGGAAAGTGATTCCTGAATAGCAGTCAAAGATTTTGACTTTTCTCTTACACCTACAACATCACCCGCTTTTAGCTGGTAAGATGGGATATTTACCAATTCACCATTTACAGTAATATGTCTGTGAGAAACCAATTGTCTTGCTCCTCTTCTGGAAGGTGCAATACCCATTCTGTAAACTACGTTGTCTAAACGAGATTCACACAATTGTAAAAGCACTTCCCCGGTAATACCCTGAGCACTCGTTGCTTTTTCGAACATGTTTCTGAATTGACGCTCCAAAATACCATAGGTATATTTTGCTTTTTGCTTTTCCATTAACTGGATAGCATATTCAGATTTTTTACCACGACGACGGTTGTTACCGTGTTGTCCCGGAGGATAATTTCTTTTCTCAAAAGATTTATCGTCTCCGAAAATAGCTTCTCCAAACTTACGAGCTATTTTAGTCTTAGGACCAGTATATCTTGCCATTTAAAATTTGATTATTAAGAAAGCGATCAGGAATTAAGGTCACTGTCCTTCGCAGATCTTTTTGCTTTCTTTGTTATACTTATTAATTAATTAAACTCTACGTCTTTTAGGAGGACGACATCCGTTGTGTGGTAGTGGAGTAACATCGATGATCTCGGTTACTTCAATTCCTGCATTGTGAAGGGAACGAATAGCAGATTCTCTACCATTTCCAGGACCTTTCACATATACTTTAACTTTGCGCAAACCAGCTTCGTGAGCTACTTTAGACGCATCTTCTGCTGCTAACTGTGCAGCATAAGGAGTGTTCTTCTTAGATCCTCTAAAGCCCATTTTACCGGCAGAAGACCAGGAGATAACATCACCTTTCTTATTTGTTAATGAAACGATAATGTTGTTGAAAGAAGCAGTAACATGCGCCTCTCCAATAGACTCAACATTAACCTTACGTTTCTTTTGAGTTGCTTTTGCTTTTGCTTTTGCCATCCTACTTATTATTTAGTTGCTTTCTTCTTGTTGGCAACTGTTTTTCTTCTTCCTTTTCTGGTTCTGGAGTTGTTTTTGGTTCTTTGCCCTCTCAACGGTAATCCCGCTCTGTGACGAATCCCTCTGTAACTTCCAATATCCATTAAACGTTTAATGCTCAACTGAACTTCTGAACGTAGTTCACCTTCAATCTTATAGCCACCAACAGCTTCACGGATTCTCCCGATTTCATCATCGTTCCAATCTGAAACTTTTTTGCCTTCCTCAACATTGGCTTCCTGAAGGATCTCTTGCGCCCTGCTTTTTCCAATTCCGAAGATATAGGTCAACGCTATAACGCCTCGCTTTTGTTTTGGTATATCAACACCTGCAATTCTAGCCATAACTACCCTTGTCTTTGTTTAAATTTTGGATTCTTTTTGTTTATCACGTACAGTCTGCCTTTTCTTCGTACAATTTTGCAGTCGGCACTTCTCTTTTTAATTGATGCTCTAACCTTCATAGTTATTAGTATCTGTAAGTTATTCGAGCCTTAGATAAATCATAAGGACTCATTTCTAATTTCACTTTGTCCCCAGGTAACAACTTAATGTAATGCATACGCATCTTACCTGAAATATGTGCAGTCACAATGTGACCATTTTCTAATTCTACCCGGAACATTGCGTTAGACAATGCTTCAACAATTGTTCCGTCCTGTTCTATCGCCGGTTGTTTTGCCATTATGCTACTGCTTTTCTGTTTTTACCGGTTTTCATCAATCCATCATAGTGTCTATTTAACAGATAAGAATTCACCTGTTGCATAGTATCTATTGCAACTCCAACCATAATTAATAACGAAGTACCTCCAAAGAACAACGCCCAACCTTGCTGTACACCCAACAAGGAAACAATAATAGCAGGGAACACTGCAATTAATGCCAGGAATATTGACCCGGGAAGGGTAATTTGAGACATAATCCTATCTAAAAAGTCGGCTGTTTCAGACCCTGGACGAATCCCTGGAATAAAACCACCACTTCGTTTTAAATCATCTGCCATTTTATTGGTAGGTACTGTAATCGCGGTGTAAAAGTACGTAAAAATTATAATTAACAACGCAAACACTAAATTGTACCAAAATCCGAAGATATCACTGAAGGCAGCAGTTACTCCTTGTGCAGTTTCAGACTCAGAAAGTCCGGCAACCGCTGCAGGTATAAACATTATTGCCTGTGCAAAAATAATCGGCATCACCCCTGAAGCATTAAGCTTTAAAGGAATGTATTGTCTTGATCCAAAAACATTCTTCTCATATCCTCCCGAAGCTGTTCTTCTGGCATATTGTACAGGTATACGTCGTACAGCCATCACTAACATTACAGAAGCGAGAATAATTGCAAACCAAATCACCAATTCAATAAGGATCATGATAGCTCCTCCATTTGATTCGAACACTCTGGAAGCAAATTCCTGAATGAAGGCCTGTGGCAAAGTGGCTATAATACCCACCATAATCAATAAAGAGATACCGTTTCCAATTCCCTTATCAGTGATCTTTTCACCCAACCACATCGCGAAGATGGTACCGGTTGCAAGTATGATCACCGAAGAAACAACAAAAGTCACTTCATTTCCAAGCAGGAATGCACTTGAAGGAAGTGTAGCAAAAAGGTTGTAAATGTATCCGGGACCCTGTACAAGCGTAATGGCAATGGTTAACCATCGGGTGATCTGGTTGATCTTTCTCCTGCCGCTCTCTCCTTCTTTTTGTAACTTCTGAAGGTAAGGAACAGCAATACCCATTAACTGGACCACAATAGAAGCAGAGATATAAGGCATAATTCCCAACGCAAAAACAGAAGCATTCGAAAATGCTCCTCCTGTAAATGCATTAAGAAGCCCCAAGAGCCCCCCATCTGTTTGATTGGCCAGATTGGATAATTGAGATGCATCGATTCCTGGAAGCACAACCTGTGCTCCAAACCGATACACCAACAACAAACCAAGGGTTACTAAAATTCTGTTTTTTAGTTCCTCAATTTTCCAGATATTCTTTATTGTATTGATGAATTTCATTGTTTATCTATTATAAAGTAACAGCTTCACCACCAGCCGCTTCAATAGCTTGCTTTGCTGAGGCAGTAAATTTATGAACAGATATCTTCAACTTAGCCTTTAATTCCCCTCTACCTAATATCTTAACTAATTCGTTTTTACGGGCTAATCCGTTTTCAACCAACACATCCATATCAACAGTATCGGTAATTCGACCTTCATCAACCATCGATTGAAGAACATCTAAATTTACCCCCTGATACTCCTTACGGTTTATATTAGTGAAGCCAAATTTTGGAACCCGTCTTTGAAGTGGCATCTGCCCTCCTTCAAATCCAATTTTCCTGGAGTAACCAGAACGTGATTTGGCACCTTTGTGACCACGGGTGGCAGTACCGCCTTTCCCTGATCCTTCTCCACGCCCAACACGCTTACTGTTACTTTGAACTGAACCTTTTGCAGGTTTTAAGTTACTTAAATCCATGTGAATTTATTATTTTGTTTCCTCTGCGGAAACCAAGTGTTTAACTTTATTTACCATACCAAGGATGTTTGGCGTATTCTCGTGCTCCACAACCTGTCCTATTTTCTTAAGGCCAAGTGCTTCCAAAGTACGTTTTTGGTTTTGAGTGCGTTTAATAGCACTTTTTACCTGAGTAACTTTTATCTTTCCCATTTTTCCCTGTATTATCCTTTAAAAACTTTTTCAAGAGAAATCCCTCGTTGCTTGGCAACAGTTTGAGCACTTCTCAACTTTAGTAAAGCATCAAAAGTAGCTTTTACCACGTTGTGTGGGTTTGAAGATCCCTGGTTCTTTGAAAGTACATCATGTACACCAACAGACTCCAATACCGCACGAATCGCACCACCGGCAATAACTCCGGTACCAGCTGCAGCCGGAAGTAACATTACTCTGGCTCCACCATACTTACCTTTTTGCTCGTGTGGCAATGTACCCTTATTCAAAGGGATACGTACCAAGTTTTTCTTAGCGTCCTCAACAGCCTTAGAAATAGCATCTGCAACTTCTTTAGACTTTCCTAACCCCTGGCCTACAACACCATTTTCATCACCAACCACTACAATAGCAGAAAAACCAAATGCTCTACCACCCTTTGTAACTTTAGTAACACGTTGTACACCTACCAAACGATCTTTTAATTCAAGTCCGCCCGGCTTTACAAGTTCTACGTTTTTATAATCCTGATACATATCTTCTAGAATTTAAGTCCTCCTTCGCGAGCACCTTCTGCTAATGATTTAACTCTTCCGTGGTATAGGTAACCGCTTCTGTCGAAAGAAATGGTTTCTATTCCGGCTTTCAAAGCTTTTTCAGCAATAGCTTTTCCAACTAATGCTGCCTGCTCTCTCTTATTTCCTTCTTCCGAAGTAACATCTTTATCTCTTGAGGAAGCAGATACTAATGTTTTACCATCCACATCATTCACTATCTGAGCATAAATCTCTTTATTACTTCTAAATACTGATAATCTTGGACGCACATCAGTTCCGGTGATATCCCTACGGATTCTCTTCCTGATCTTATTTCTTCTATCTTGTTTTGATACTGACATAATCTAAACTTATTAAGCTGATTTACCTGCTTTTCTTCTTAATTGCTCTCCTCTAAACTTGATTCCTTTTCCTTTGTAAGGTTCAGGAGCACGGAAAGACCGAATTTTCGCAGCAACCTGGCCTACCAACTGCTTATCATATGAAGTCAATTTCACGATAGGGTTTTTACCTTTATCAGAAATTGTTTCCACCTTAATTTCAGGGGCCAAATCTAATACAATGTTATGAGAGAACCCAATTGCAAGGTCTAATTTTTGACCCTGGTTAGAAGCTCTGTATCCAACACCTACTAATTCCAGCTCTTTCGTGAAGCCATTAGCTACACCTTCAATCATATTACTGATTAAAGAACGGTATAAACCGTGCTTAGCTTTAAGATCTTTTTTATCTGAAGAACGCTCAAAGGTAATCACTCCGTCTTCGATTTTAACATCGATATCTTCGATCTTTTGAGTAAGTTCTCCTAATTTTCCTTTTACCGTAACAACTCCGTCTTTAAGGTCTACTGTAACACCTTCAGGAATTGTGATTGGATTTTTACCTATTCTTGACATTTCTTTTCGTCTTTAAATATTAGTAAACGTAGCACAATACCTCGCCACCAACTTTTTCCTGCTGTGCCTGTTTCCCTGTCATCACACCGTGAGAAGTAGAAACGATAGCGATTCCTAAACCATTTAGGATCCTTGGAAGCTCGTTGGCACCGGCATACTTACGCAAACCAGGTTTACTTATTCGTTGAATTTTCTTGATTACAGACTCTTTAGTAGTTCTATCATACTTAAGAGCTATCTTGATAGTTCCCTGAGCGGTAGTATCTTCGAATTTGTAACTAAGAATATATCCCTGATCGAATAAAATTTTAGTGATTTCCTTTTTAAGATTAGAAGCCGGGATCTCAACAACTCTATGGCTGGCAGCAACGGCATTTCTAATTCTTGTTAAATAATCTGCAATAGGATCTGTATTCATCTATTTGAATTTGCGAAAGTGGTTTTCGTTATTACACGAACCTTCCTCCAATTTATAATTTTACCAACTAGCCTTTCTAACACCAGGAATTAATCCATTGTTAGCCATTTCCCTGAAAGTAACACGGGAAAGACCAAACTGTCTCATATACCCACGAGGTCTTCCGGTTAATTTGCAACGATTGTGCAAACGTACCGGTGATGAGTTTTTTGGAAGTTTTTGTAATGCTTCGTAATCGCCGGCTTCTTTAAGAGCCTTGCGCTTCTCTGCATACTTTTCTACCAATTTTTGTCTCTTCACCTCACGGGCTTTCATTGATTCTTTAGCCATAATTAATTCTTTTTAAAAGGTAATCCTAGTTCAGTTAACAATGATTTTGCTTCTTTATCGGTACTGGCAGTGGTTACGAATGTAATATCCATCCCGTTGATACGGTTCACTTTGTCAATATCAATCTCAGGGAAAATAATTTGTTCTGTTACACCCAAATTATAATTTCCTCTTCCGTCAAAACCTGTCGCCTTGATCCCGTTAAAATCACGTACACGTGGAAGTGCCGAAGTGATCAAACGATCCAAAAATTCGTACATTCTTTCTCCACGTAAAGTAACTTTTGCGCCAATTGGCATTCCTTTACGAAGCTTGAAAGAAGCAACATCCTTTTTAGATATGGTCGCTATCGCCTTTTGACCTGTAATTGCAGTCAATTCATCTACTGCATGATCAATAAGTTTCTTATCTGCAACAGCTGCACCAACGCCACGGCTCAAAACTATTTTTTCAAGTTTTGGGACCTCCATTACGTTAGAGTAGCTGAATTCTTCTGTTAGAGCAGAGATTACTCTCTCCTTATACTCTTGTTTAAGTCTTGGTACGTACGCCATAACTAAATTACTTCATTGGATTTTTTGGAATACCTTACTTTCTTATCGTTCTCTTCTCTATATCCAACTCTGGTAGTGTCACCATTTTTATCAATCAATGACAAGTTAGAAATATGGATAGGTGCTTCCTTCTTTTTTATTCCTCCCTGTGGATTTGCTGCACTTGGCTTCTCATGTTTGGAAACCTGGTTTACACCTTCCACAATGGCTTTGTTTTTATCCAGAAGAACCTGTTGCACTTTACCTTCCTGACCTTTGTGGTCTCCGGCAATAACACGTACGGTATCTCCTGTTTTTATCTTAAGCTTTCTCATTTTTTCTCTGTATTAAAGCACTTCAGGCGCTAATGATACAATCTTCATGAACTGCTTATCACGAAGCTCACGTGCTACAGGACCAAAAACACGAGTTCCTCTCATCTCCCCGGTAGGGTTCAAAAGGACACATGCATTATCGTCAAAACGGATGTAAGATCCGTCTGGTCTGCGCACTTCTTTCTTGGTACGAACAACAACTGCTGTTGAAACTGCACCTTTTTTAACATTCCCGTTAGGTGTAGCTTCTTTAACGCTGACAACTATTTTGTCTCCAACAGAAGCGTATCTTCTATTTGTACCGCCCAATACACGAATCACTAAAACTTCTTTAGCTCCGGTATTGTCTGCTACTCTTAATCTAGACTCTTGTTGTACCATTTTTACTTCGCTCTTTCAATTATTTCTACTAATCTCCAACACTTAGATTTACTCATAGGTCTTGTTTCCATGATCCTTACAGTATCTCCTTCGTTGCAGTCATTTGTTTCGTCGTGTGCCACATATTTTTTCGTTTTCAAAACGAATTTTCCATACATGGGGTGTTTTACTTTTTTAGTTTCAGAAACCACTATTGATTTCGTCATCTTATTACTGGTAACAACACCTATACGTTCTTTTCTTAAGTTTCTTTTTTCCATTTTCAGCAGAATAACACTTATTGTTGTTCTCTTTTAGTTAACTCTGTAGCAATACGCGCTATAGATCTTCTTACAGCTCTAAGCTGTATTGGGTTCTCTAATGGCGATACTGCGTGAGCCATTTTCAAATCGGAATATGCTTTCCTTGATTTTCCAAGTTCTTCCTGTAATTCTGCTACAGACAATTCTCTTACTTCTGATTGTTTCATAACGTCTCTTATTAAGCTTGATAATCTCTAGCTACGATGAACTTAGTTTTTACAGGTAATTTTTGTGCTGCAAGACGCAATGCCTCTTTTGCAACATCAAATGGAACCCCTCCTATTTCGAAAAGAATTCTTCCTGGCTTCACAACTGCTGCCCAATATTCTACGGCACCTTTACCTTTACCCATACGTACTTCAAGAGGTTTCTTTGTGATAGGTTTGTCTGGAAATATCTTAATCCATAATGAACCTTCTCTTTTCATATAACGGGTAGCAGCAATACGCGCAGCTTCTATTTGTCTTGCAGTCACAAAACTCGAATCTAAAGACTTGATTCCAAAAGTTCCGTTAGAAAGTCTATGCCCTCTTTGAGCATTTCCTTTCATGCGGCCCTTTTGCATTTTGCGATATTTTGTTCTTTTAGGCTGTAACATTTTTCTTTACTTTAAAAAATTACTTTCTACGACGTGATTTGTTTGCACCACCTCGTCCGGCTCCGGTTTTTCCTCCTTGTTTTTTGGCCATGCCAACAAGTGGAGAAAGTTCTCTTTTACCGTAAACCTCACCTTTCATGATCCATACTTTAACACCTAGTCTACCATAGGTAGTGTGTGCCTCAACCAAAGCATAGTCAATATCGGCTCTAAAAGTTGACAATGGAATACGACCATCTTTGTATCCTTCAGAACGCGCCATCTCAGCACCGTTTAAACGGCCTGAAATTTGAACTTTAATTCCTTCAGCATTCATTCTCATTGCAGCCGCAATAGCCATCTTAATTGCACGACGGTAAGAGATACGATTCTCTATTTGTCTTGCAATACTTGATCCTACTAAATGAGCATCAAGTTCTGGTCTTTTGATTTCAAAGATATTGATCTGAACTTCCTTGTCGGTAATCTTCTTAAGCTCTTCTTTCAACTTGTCTACCTCCTGTCCACCTTTCCCAATAATAATACCAGGACGGGCAGTGGTGATAGTAACGGTTACAAGTTTAAGCGTACGCTCAATAATTACCCTTGATACACTCGCTTTAGATAAACGAGCATGGATGTATTTTCTAATCTTATCGTCTTCGGCTAATTTATCGCCGTAGTCATTTCCTCCGTACCAGTTGGATTCCCATCCTCTAATGATACCAAGGCGATTCCCGATTGGATTTGTTTTTTGTCCCATACTCTTACTTAGCTTTGTGTATTATTGTTCTCTCCAAGCACTATTGTAACGTGATTGGAACGTTTTCTAATTCTGTGTGCGCGACCCTGCGGTGCAGGACGTAGTCTTTTTAACATACTTCCTCCATCTACACGAATCTCTTTTACAAACAATTCTGCATCTTCGATACTCGCATCCTCATTCTTAGCCTGCCAATTAGCAATAGCCGACAATAATAGCTTTTCTATGCTTTTAGATGCATCCTTAGAATTGAATTTCAAAATATGAAGCGCTCTTTCTACTTTTTCACCACGAACTAAATCTGCAACTAAGCGCATTTTTCTTGGTGAAGTAGGGCAGTTATTCAGTTTAGCGAAAGCTACTTGCTTCTTAGCTTCTTTTACCTGCTCTGCTCTTTCTCTTTTACGAACTCCCATAGCTTCAATTATTTTTTACCTTTATTTTTAGCACCAGCATGACCTCTAAAAGATCTTGTTGGCGAAAATTCACCTAATTTGTGACCTACCATGTTCTCGGTAACATACACAGGAACGAATTGACGTCCGTTATGTACTGCAATAGTTTGCCCAACAAAATCTGGAGTGATCATAGAGGCTCTAGACCAAGTCTTGATAACCGTTTTCTTTCCAGACTCAGTGTTCTGAGCTACTTTTTGCTCTAACTTATAGTGAACGTAAGGTCCTTTTTTTAATGAACGTGCCATATCTTATTATTTCTTTCTACGTTCTACAATATATTTATTACTCGATTTCGTTTTAGAACGGGTTCTAAATCCTTTAGCAGGAATACCTTTTCTAGAACGAGGGTGACCTCCAGAAGAACGGCCTTCCCCACCACCCATTGGGTGATCTACTGGGTTCATAACTACCGGTCTTGTTCTTGGTCTTCTACCCAACCATCTATGTCTACCAGCTTTACCTGATACTAACAACTGGTGATCACTGTTAGATACAGCGCCAATTGTAGCAATACAGGAAGCCAATACCCTACGAATCTCTCCTGAAGGTAATTTAATGGTTGCATACTTCCCTTCTCTTGCCATTAATTGAGCAAAAGCACCGGCACTACGAGCCATTACAGCTCCCTGTCCGGGTCTTAACTCGATACAAGAGACAATAGTACCCAATGGAATGTTCGCCAAAGGCATTGCATTTCCAATTTCCGGAGCAACTGCTTCGGCACCAGATACTATATTCTGCCCAACCTGAAGTCCATTTTGAGCAATAATATATCGTTTTTCGCCATCCTGATAATTCAATAGCGCGATAAAAGCAGTTCTGTTAGGATCGTATTCTATAGTAGCGACAGTAGCCGGAATCCCGTGCTTGTCCCTTTTAAAATCGATAATTCTGTAACGCTTTTTATGACCACCACCAATATAGCGCATGGTCATTTTTCCCTGACTGTTTCTACCACCTGATCTTTTGTTCGGAGCTAATAAACTCTTCTCCGGCTTATCAGTAGTAATCGCGTCAAATCCGTTTACTACTCTAAATCGCTGACCAGGGGTGATTGGTTTTAATTTTCTAACTGACATTTTTTAATCTTAGAGATTACTGTACAAATCAATAGTTTCACCTTCCGCCACCTGTACTAGTGCTTTTTTATAAGCACTGGTTTTACCAGTAACAACACCCGTTTTTGTATAACGGGATTTTCTGTCTGGACGGACATTTATCGTACGAACTTTAGTAACTGAAACACCATAAGCAGACTCAACTGCGTCTTTTATTTCAATCTTATTCGCCCGATTACTTACCACAAAAGCAAAGCGATTATTAAGTTCGCTATCTGCAGTGGCTTTTTCTGTAATAATAGGTTTTATTAAGATACTCATAATGCTTATTTACTTAAATTCGACTCAATTCCTTCTAGAGAGCCCTCTAAAAACACAAGATTACTTGCATTTAGTATTTTGTAAGTACTTAATTCTGAAGCACTTACAACCTCAGAAGTCTTTAAATTGCGTGAGGACAAATATACGTTTTTATTTGAGTCACCCAACACTATCAAAGATTTTTTATTGTCTAGTCCTAAGGCCTTTAAAACCTCTGTGAAGTTCTTGGTCTTTGGAGTATCGAATGAAAAATCTTCCACAACTACAATAGAGTTGTCATTGGCTTTAATCGACAGAGCCGATTTACGAGCCAATCTTTTAAGGTTCTTATTCAATTTGAAAGAATAGCTTCTTGGTCTTGGACCAAAAACTCTACCTCCACCTTTGAAAATTGGAGACTTGATACTTCCCGCACGGGCAGTACCTGTACCTTTTTGTTTCTTGATCTTACGGGTTGAACCTGCAATCTCTGCACGTTCTTTCGCCTTATGTGTTCCCTGACGTTGGTTAGCCAGGTATTGTTTTACATCAAGATAAACAGCATGGTTATTAGGCTCAATCGCAAAAACAGCGTCAGAAAGGTTTGCCTTTCTACCTGTTTCTTTTCCTTTTATATCTAAAACTGCTATTTCCATTACTTCTGAATGATTACATAAGAGTTCTTATGTCCCGGTACGGCTCCACTTATAACAAGTAGATTCTTATCGGCTATTACTTTAAGAATTCTCAGGTTTTCTACTTTTACTTTATCACCACCCATTCTACCGGCCATTCTCATTCCCTTGAAAACTCTTGCAGGATATGAAGCGGCACCAATAGAACCAGGAGCTCTTAAACGGTTATGTTGACCGTGAGTAGCTTGTCCTACACCGCCAAATCCATGACGCTTTACAACACCCTGGAAACCTTTACCTTTACTAATACCGGAAACGTCTACAAATTCGCCTTCAGTAAAATGCTCAACGGTGATACTATCACCTAGTTTGTGCTCTCCTTCAAATCCCTTGAATTCAACGACTTTGCGCATTGCTGCGGCTCCGGCTTTTTTAGCGTGCCCTTCAGCAGCTTTATTAGCAGTCTTTTTGTCATCGAAACCAAGTTGAAGAGCTGTGTACCCGTCAACCTCCTCGGTTCTGACTTGGGTAATTACGCATGGTCCTGCTTCAATAACGGTACAGGGAATGTTTTTTCCGTTCTCGTCAAAAATGCTGGTCATGCCAATCTTTTTTCCTATTAACCCAGACATAGTTTAATTATTAATTAATATTACTTATTTAAAAATATTCAGGATTGAAAATACTTCCAATCCTGAATGTATTTTTCTCCGTTTTTCCCTCGCCAACAAGCTCAGGACATGTTAGACATCCCTTTGAAAGGATGCAGCATCATCACACTTTGATCTCCACTTCTACTCCACTTGGCAATTCAAGTTTCATAAGAGCATCAATCGTTTTGGATGAAGAACTGTATATATCAAGTAACCTTTTATAAGAGCTTAACTGAAATTGTTCCCTGGACTTTTTATTAACGTGCGGAGAACGCAATACGGTAAAGATCTTTTTATGTGTTGGCAACGGAATTGGACCCGTTACTACAGCACCCGTACTTTTTACGGTTTTTACAATCTTCTCGGCAGATTTATCTACCAGGTTATGATCGTAAGATTTTAGTTTTATTCTGATTTTCTGACTCATTTTCCTGATAATTATTCGTTAGCGGTTCCCTTTTCTGCCTTCATGATCGCTTCTGAAATATTAGAAGGAGTTTCAGCATAGTGAGAGAATTCCATAGTAGAGGTTGCACGTCCCGAAGATAGGGTACGCAAAGTAGTTACATATCCAAACATCTCAGATAATGGCACTTCAGCTTTGATCACTTTTGCACCAGACCTGTCTGACATGTTGTTTACCTGTCCACGACGTCTGTTCAAATCTCCTACTATATCACCCATATTCTCTTCCGGGGTAACCACTTCTACTTTCATGATTGGCTCAAGGATTACAGCACCGGCTTTTTTAGCCGCCTCTTTATATCCCATTTTTGCAGCCAACTCAAAAGAAAGTTGATCGGAATCCACAGGGTGGAAAGAACCATCCAAAAGATTTACTTTTAAAGTATCCATGGTGAAACCTGCCATAGGACCGGTTTTCATCGCCTCTCTAAATCCTTTTTCCACTGAAGGAATAAATTCTTTAGGAATACGACCACCTTTAATCTCATCAACAAATTGAAGACCAGGACCTTTAAAGTCTTCGTCTGCAGGTCCAAGTTTGAATACAATGTCACCAAACTTACCACGACCCCCAGACTGCTTTTTGTAAACCTCTCTATGATCTGCTACTTTTGTAACTGTTTCCTTGTACTCAACACGAGGCTGACCTTCATTTACTTCAACCTTAAATTCTCTTTTCAAACGATCTACCAGGATCTCAAGGTGAAGCTCACCCATTCCTGAAATAATTGTTTGTCCGGAAACTTCATCAGTTTTAACCTGGAAAGTTGGATCCTCTTCAGCTAGTTTTGCCAAAGCCATACCCATTTTATCCACATCTGCCTTTGTTTTAGGCTCCACAGAAATACCAATTACAGGCTCAGGGAAAGACATTGACTCCAATACGATTGGATGTTTCTCATCTGTTAAGGTATCTCCTGTTTTAATATCTTTAAACCCAACAGCCGCACCAATATCTCCAGCCTCAATTCTATCAATTGGCTGTTGTTTGTTTGCGTGCATCTGGTAGATACGTGAAATACGTTCTTTTTTCCCGGAACGGTTGTTCTGAACATAAGATCCAGCATCCAACGCTCCCGAATAAACTCTAAAGAAAGCCAAACGACCTACGAAAGGATCTGTAGCAATTTTAAAAGCTAAAGCTGAAAATGGAGAATCTACGTTAGGCTTACGTTTTTCCTCTTCTTCTGTATCTGGATTTACACCAACAATGGCTTCAACATCTACAGGTGAAGGAAGGTAACGCATTACTGCATCCAACATAGCCTGAACCCCTTTATTCTTAAAAGAAGACCCACACATCATCGGGATAATAGACATGTCTATTGTCGCAGCCCTAAGCGCGGCAATAATTTCATCTTCAGTAATAGAGTCCTCATCTTCGAAGAACTTCTCCATAAGAGCCTCATCATATTCGGCAACTGCCTCTACAAGTTCCGCTCTGTATTTATTTACGTCTTCCATTAATTCCTCAGGAATATCAATGGTTTCGTAAGTCATTCCAAAATCTTCCTCGTTCCAGATGATTGCTTTCTTAGAGATAAGATCAACAACCCCTTTAAAGTCAACTTCGTCACCAATTGGTACCTGCAAAGGAACTGGGTTCCCTCCAAGCATTTCCCTAACCTGGTTACATACTTTAAAGAAATCTGCACCCTGACGGTCCATCTTATTCACGAATCCAAGTCTTGGAACTTTATATTTGTCTGCCTGTCTCCAAACAGTTTCAGATTGTGGCTCAACACCATCAACCGCACTGAAAAGAGCAACCATCCCATCAAGCACACGTAAAGAACGCTCCACCTCAACAGTAAAGTCAACGTGACCAGGAGTATCAATGATATTCACTGTAAATTCCTGATCGCGGTACATCCACTTACAGTGAGTCGCTGCAGAAGTAATGGTGATACCCCTCTCCTGCTCTTGCTCCATCCAGTCCATGGTTGCAGCTCCATCGTGAACTTCACCAATCTTATGGCTAATCCCCGTGTAGAACAGAATACGCTCTGTCGTTGTAGTTTTACCCGCATCAATGTGCGCAGCAATACCTATATTTCTTGTAAATTTTAAATCTCTTTGTGCCATGTTCTAGAATCTAAAGTGAGAGAATGCTTTGTTAGCTTCAGCCATTTTATGAGTATCAACCCTTTTCTTAACAGCCGCACCTTCTTCCTTAGCCGCAGCAAGAACTTCAGCAGCCAGTCTTTGCGCCATAGATTTCTCGTTTCTTTTACGAGAATAGCTAATCAACCATTTCATTGCAGTTGATACTTTACGATCTGGTCTGATTTGCATCGGGATTTGAAAAGTAGCACCTCCAACTCTACGACTACGTACTTCTACGTGAGGCATAACGTTAGATAAAGCATCTTTCCATAATTCCAGGGCAGTCTTTTCGTCATCTTGTTTCTTCTCTTCCACAATTGCAATTGCATCGTAGAAAACCTTGAAGGCAACCGATTTTTTACCATCCCACATCATCATGTTAACAAACCTTGTTACTAACTGATCGTTGAATTTTGGATCCGGTAAAAGTGGCCTTTTCTTTGCCTGTCTTTTTCTCATTTCTTTACATTAAAAGTTTTTAATTACTTCTTAGGTCGCTTTGCACCATACTTAGATCTACGCTGCGTTCTACCTTCAACACCAGCGGTGTCTAAAGCTCCACGCACGATATGATACCTAACTCCAGGCAAATCTTTAACCCTTCCGCCTCTAACCAATACTATCGAGTGCTCTTGCAGGTTGTGCCCTTCTCCGGGAATGTAAGCGTTCACCTCTTTACCGTTAGTCAACCTTACCCTTGCAACTTTACGCATTGCAGAGTTAGGCTTCTTAGGTGTAGTGGTGTAAACACGTGTACAAACCCCTCTTCTTTGAGGGCACGAATCCAAAGCAGCCGATTTACTCTTCTTGGTAATCTGCGCTCTTCCTTTTCGTACTAATTGTGAAATTGTTGGCATAATTTCTTTTACACTATTATTTAATAAATATAATCTCCCATTTTTTAGGGTTTGCAAAGGTAGAATTAAAAACCAAATATTCAAATCTTAATTCATTAATTTTCAGAGGTATTATTTTAAAGAGGGTTTTTTCTGAACTAAATCAAACAAAAAAAGATCTTTCTCACATCCGGCATTGCATTACATATTATATAGGTGTGTTTCTTTTATAATAAAATCCACTCCCCACCAAAGACTATTATATCCTAAAGCTCTCTCCTTTTACACCCTATTCACCCCGGAAATTACGTTTCCAGCAGAAGTTAGCTATTAAAAGACTTATCTATTCCTGAAGATTTGGCAAATTAATCTGAAATAAAAAGAAAATAATATTAAAAATCAGTTCACCTGAAGAAGTACGAGGACAGGAGCGGCGAAAGCAGCGATAGACTGGCACGAGGGAGGATCCAGCAACACATCAAAAGCGTTAAAAAAAGCCTAAATAACATAAACTAAATGCAATAAACGTGAAGTTTAACTGAAAAAAAGTTGTTCGGTTAACAATTAATTATCAAATTTGGCACTGGCTAATTCAAACAAATTTAAAAAATGAGAACAAAGTTTAGTGGAATTCTAACGCTATTACTGGCGTTAGTCGTGCAAATAACTTTTGCGCAGGAAAGCATGACGGTATCGGGGACGGTGACCGACGGAAATGGAATGCCTCTCCCGGGGGTAAACGTACTTATTAAAGGTACGACCAGGGGTGAACAAACCGATTTTGACGGAAATTACTCTATCCAGGCAGAGCAGGGCGATGTGCTGGTATTCTCTTATCTGGGAATGCAGACCGTTGAGTATCCTGTTACCAACGTAAATACCATCGACGTGGTACTGGAACAGGACGCTGCCCAACTTGAAGAGGTAGTAGTAACTGCCTTAGGTATTTCCAGGGAAAAAAGATCTCTTGGATATGCTACTGAAGAAGTTTCAGGAGCAGAAGTAAACACTGCAAAAGAAGGAAACTTCATTAACTCCTTATCAGGTAAAGTATCTGGTTTGGATATTAAGAAGAGTAGTACCCTTGGTGGATCTTCAAACATCATCATTCGTGGGTATACTTCTTTGACTGGTAACAACCAGCCACTTTTCGTAGTGGACGGAGTGCCAATTAGTAACCAGAACACCAACACATCTGACCAAACCAGTGGTAGAGGAGGATATGATTATGGAAACGCTGCTATGGATATCAATCCAGATGATGTTGCTTCTGTAAACGTCCTTAAAGGTGCTGCGGCATCTGCTCTTTATGGTTCTCGTGCTGCAAACGGGGTGATTCTTATCACTACCAAAACAGGACGTAAAAATGAAGATATTGGTGTGACCATCTCTTCAGGTATTACCTTCTCTCAAATGGATGATGATACTTTTGTTGAGTATCAGAAAGAGTACGGTGCAGGTTACGGACCTTTTTATGGTCCAAACGAAGATGCTTACTTTAATGAATGGGATGTAGATGGTGATGGCAACGACGATTTAGTAGTTCCATTTACCGAAGATGCTTCCTTTGGAGGAAGATTTGATCCAAGCTTAATGGTTTTCCAGTGGGATGCTTTTTATCCTGAATCTCCAAATTACCTGCAGGCTACTCCATGGACAGCTGCAGAAAACGGACCTGAATCTGTATTCAGAACAGGAGTTACTTATAACCACAGTATCTCACTTGACGGAGGTACAGATCAAAGTACTTACCGTTTAGGTTACACCTTATTCGACCAGGAAGGGATCCTCCCAAACAGTAACATCAAAAGAAATACAGTAGATGTTAAAGCTACTCATGATTTCACCGACAAACTTTCTGCCGGGGTTACTGCTACCTACACAAATACAGATGGTAAAGGACGTTATGGTACTGGGTATAGTGGAACCAACATTTTCCAGTCTATGCGTCAGTGGAACCAGAACAACGTAGATTTTGAAGCTCAAAAGGATGCTTATTTCACAACCGGAAGAAACATCACCTGGAACTATGCAAATGCAGAAGCAGGAAATTTCAGCCCAATCTATACAGATAACCCATACTGGCAGCTATATGAAAACTACCAGACAGACGTAAGAGACCGTTTATATGGTAATTTCAATCTTAACTATGAATTTACCGACTGGTTTTCAGCCACAGGACGGGTGTCTATGGATACTTATAATGACCTAAGGGAAGAGCGAAGAAATGTAGGTAGCAATGGTGTTTCTGCATATCAGAGATATGATGCAAGCTATACTGAGCTGAACTACGATTTACTTTTAAACTTCGATTATGACCTTTCCGAAGACCTTAACCTTTCAGGATTATTAGGTGCTACTGCGAGAAGACAAACATTCCGCGAAATGAGAGCCAGTACTACTGGTGGATTGGTAATTCCGGGGCTGTATTCTCTATCAAATTCACAGAACTTACTTGTACCTCCAACCGAAAATTTTGAGGAACTACATACAAACGGTTATTTTGCAAGTGCCTCTTTTGGATATAGAAACACTTTTTTCCTGGATGCAACTGCAAGGGTTGACGAATCTTCTTCTCTTCCAGAAAGTGATAATACTTATTTTTATCCTTCAGTTTCCACAAGTATTGTTTTCTCAGAATTGTTTAACAACGACTGGATGTCCTTTGGAAAACTTAGGGCGAACTATGCAGAAGTAGGTAATTATGCACCACCACTATCGGTTCAAAACGTTTATTCAAATCCTACCAACTTCAGGACTCCGCTTTACTCTGTAAACAGTACAGCTAATAACCCAGACCTTAAAAACGAAACAACGAAGAGTTGGGAAGTTGGTTTGGAGATGGAGTTCTTTAACAGACGCTTAGGGTTTGACCTGGCTGCATACCAATCTAATTCTATTGACCAGTTAATGCCTGTTACTGTTACGGCTGCAACCGGATACACAAGAAGATGGGTAAATGCCGGAGAAGTTGAAAACAAAGGTATTGAGGCAAGTTTACATGTAAGCCCAGTAAGAACAGATGATTTTGAATGGAGGATCAATGCCAACTGGTTTACTAACGAAAGTGAAGTTTTATCCCTTTACGGAGATAACCAAAACCTTCAGATAGCATCTCTTCAGGGAGGTATTTCAGTTAATGCTACAGTGGGACAACCTTATGGTACTATCTGGGGAACTAATTATACTTATTTAGAAGATGGAAGTGGACCTGTGATCAATCCAGATAACGGAAGATTTGTTGTAGATGGTACTCCACAACCAATTGGTGATATTAATCCAGACTGGAAAGCCGGTATTAGCAATACTTTGTCCTACAAAGCTGTTTCTTTTAGCTTCCTAATTGATATTCAAAAAGGTGGAGATATATTCTCCCTTGATACATGGTACGGTTACGCAACAGGGGTAACAGCAAACACAGCCGGACTTAATGAACTTGGAAATCCTGTAAGGGATCCTATTTCTGAAGGTGGTGGTTTACTTCTTGAAGGAGTTAATCCTGATGGTTCTGCAAACACTACCAGAACCCAAATGGGGAACTATGCAAATGCGATTGGGTATGGATATGCTCCAAATGCATACCACACCTATGATGGAAGTTTCGTTAAACTAAGAGAGGCTACATTATCCTATTCTCTACCAACCACTTTAGCTGAAAGACTTTCATTAACTAACGTCACTCTTTCTGCAGTAGGTAGAAACCTATGGATCATCGACAAGAACATTCCTTACTCAGATCCTGAAGCAGGATTAAGTTCAGGAAACATCCAGGGAATCCAGTCAGGAGCAATCCCAACTGCAAGAGAATATGGATTTAACGTAAGACTACAATTCTAAAAAAAAAATCATGAAGAAACTATTTTTAATTATTTTACTGGCTGCAGGGGTTGTGGCGTGTTCTGATGACTTATCAGACGTCAACGTAGACACCAAAAGCCCCACAGAAGTACCGGCAGATGTACTTTTCTCAAATGCAACCAAAGGTTTGGTTGACCAGATGGTCAGCACAAATGTTAACAGAGGTATTTTTAAGCTTGTGGCCCAGTACTGGACAGAAACAACTTATACCGATGAAGCGAACTATAATCTGGTTGAAAGAAACATTAACGGTGCACAATGGACTATTTTATATCGTGATGTATTAAAAGACCTGGACGAAGCTGCTATGATCTTATCTGAAAATCCCGATGCTTCCCTTTCTGAAGCTCAAATTCAGAATCAGCTTGCGATGATCGAAGTACTACAGGTTTTCACCTGGCACGTATTGGTAGATACCTTTGGAGACATACCTTATACCGAAGCTCTGGATCTTGAAAATGGTACTCCGGTTTATGATGATGACGCTGCCATCTATGCTGATCTTGTGAACAGACTGGATGGTGCCATTGCACAACTTGATGCAGGTTCCGCAGGATTTACCGGAGGAGCTGACTATCTTTATAATGGTGATGCTGGTCAATGGTCTAAATTTGCCAACTCTTTGAAGTTACGTTTAGCTTTAAGATATGCTAACGTAGATGATGCAAAAGCGTCTCAAATGGCAACTGAAGCTATTGAAGCAGGAGTCTTTGAATCTCATGCAGACAATGCTGCTATGCAGTACGAAGCATCAGCTCCAAACACCAACCCTATCTGGACAGATCTTGTACAATCAGGTCGGGCAGATTTCGTTGCAGCAAATACTATTGTTGACGCAATGAATGAACGTGATGATCCGAGAAGGGACGATTATTTCGCAGAGAATCTTGGAGAAGGAGTATACGAAGGAGGAACTTATGGTGCCACCGGAAATACTCAATCAAACAGCACTATCTACAGTGAGCGTTTAGAAGATCCAACTCTAGAAGGTGTATTATTAGATTATACTGAAGTTGAATTCCTTATTGCTGAAGCTGCTGCAAGAGGTTATGTTTCTGAAGACGCAGAAGCTCATTATAATGAGGCTGTTACTTCTTCCATCATATACTGGGGAGGAACAGAAGCTGAAGCCGATACATATCTTGCACAACCTGAAGTTGCTTATGATGAAGCTAACTGGGTAGAAAGAATCGGGGTTCAGAAATGGATCGCTCTTTACAACCGTGGATTTGAAGCATGGTCAACCTGGAGAAAACTGGATGTTCCGGAATTGCCAAATGCGGCACAATCTGGTCTACCTGTACCTTTAAGGTTCACATATCCTGCAAGTGAAGCTACTTTGAACAGTGACAACTGGGCTGCAGCATCAAGTGCAATTGGTGGTGATGAGCAACAAACTCCTGTATTCTGGGATGTAAACTAATCATTAGCAGATAAAGCTTTCTTAAGCTACATTATAAGAAACCGTCTGAAAAATTTTTAGACGGTTTTTTTATGCAATGATTCTATTTATTAAATAAACCATAACATTTAATTCAAAATTTTAAAATTAATGCTTCACTTCTCTTGTTAATTCCCGAAAAATTTTACATTTACATAATAAATGTATGTATAGGCTTTAACTCTTTTACTATTCTACAAGCAAAAATCCTGATGATGAAAAACTCTGGAACGACCGTACTTTTCGGAGTCATTTTTTTACTTTATGGAACTACTGGATTTTCCCAGTCCTCCGTTAGGTCTGCCTATGAATCCTTTGACACTGCAATTCATGTTCAGAATACAGGACTTGCAAATGGCACCGAATATGTCGAACAACATATTGTCAAAAACAATAAGCACAAATATCTGGATACTCCGGAATATAGAACGGGAACCGTTGTTTATGACGGCCAGCCATATTATAACGTTGATTTAAAATATAATGTTTACGATGATCTACTTCTCGTAAGGATACCCACCACCGGTGGAACTGCAGCTTTTGAGTTGCACAAAGAAAAAGTGAATTCTTTTGAAATAAATAACTCGAGTTTTATTTCTGTAAAAGAGAATCCCGAGAACAAATCTCAATTTTTTGAAATTTTGATTGACGGCAGCCATTTTCTCTTGTTAAAAAAACATTTGAAAAAGGCTAGAAAACATCTGGACCAGAATTTTACCTATTTCGAATTTGAAAAAGATTCTCCGGAATATCTTCTTTCGTTTAATGGTGAGTATTATGAAGTGAATTCCAGAAGATCCATTCGCAGATTATTTCCCAATCAGGAAGAACAAATAAGAGATTTTTACAGATCCAATTCATCCCTACAAAAATCAGATCCCGATACATTTCTAACCCTTCTATTTAAAGATCTGGCATCATCAAATTCAGAATTAAAAATTAAGTAGATTGAAAAAACTTTTTACTCTGGTTTTCCTCCTGTCATTGCACTGCATCATAGCTCAGGAAAACCTACCTACAGTCACCTTTTCTCTGGAAAATGGCACTTTGGAAGATGTTATTCAGAAAATTGAACAAGAGACAGATTTACATTTTTTCTACGTGGAAGACTGGATGAAACAGTCAAAGGTTACTGTAAACTTTAAAAACACACCTGTTGATACAGTATTGGAACAGGTTTTTGAAGAAACCCTGCTCAATTTTCACTTGCTGGACAATAGCAGAATCGTGATTACCCGAAGCAACATCATTTATGATCGTTTGCCTCAGGGATTCTTTCCTGATACCACAGGAGTAGCTGTTGAACAACCCACGGCAAGCACAAAATACAATCCTGTGTTCTACAACAAGGAAACCCGTTCCAATACAACGACCGAAACGGTTTATATCGGAAAAGAAACCCAGGCTACCGGCTCGGGCTATTTCAACCTAAGCGGCAGGGTTACCACTCACGAAACAGGTGAGCCCATTTCGAACCTGGCCGTGCTTATTAAGGGCACCGAAATAGGCACCGTAACAGATCAAAATGGTCAATACAGCTTAAGGTTACCGGCAGGAGAACATCTTCTTGAAACAAGATCTTTTGGAAATGAGGATATTTTAACCCGAGTGGTCATTTATAACGATGGGGTCTACAACCTAAAACTTCGTGAAGACTACGAGCTTCTGGGAGAGGTACTCGTAGATTCAGATCAGGCTCAGAATGTAGAGGATGCGATTGGCGGGACCGAAAATATCAATGTAGAGGAAATTAAAAATATTCCGTTGATTCTTGGAGAGAGAGATGTGATGAAAGTTGCAGTAACGCTCCCCGGAATCTCCACCACGGGAGAAGGATCTGCCGGATTCAATGTAAGAGGCGGCAAAACCGATCAAAACCTTATCCTGATCGATGATGCTGTCATATATAATCCTGCACATTTCTTCGGAATCTTTTCTGCCATTAATCCTTTTACCACCGGGGATATCACCATCTATAAAGGCAATATTCCGGCTCAATTTGGAGGAAGGTTATCATCAGTCTTTGACATTACCTCCAAAGATGCGAATACCGAAAAGTTTGCCGGGGAAGTATCTGTAGGACCCGTTACCAGTAATGTAGCTCTGGAAATACCTGTCATCAAAGAAAAATCTGGATTATTGATCGGAGGAAGAAGTACTTATTCAGACTGGATCCTGAAAAACCTGGACGACGAATCTCTTAAAGATAGCAAGGCATCCTTTTATGATGTCATTGCAAAATACCATCACAATTTTAACGACAAAACCAGTTTACGAACTACCGGATATTATAGCCGGGATAATTTCAGCATTACTTCAGATTCTTTGTTCAACTATCAAAATCTGCTGTTTTCAATGAAACTGAATCACAAGCTAAACGAAAAAAATGACGGTAGCCTTATCGTCTCCAACAGCAACTATAATTTCGATATAGATTATGAAAGTGATTTTAACGACAACTTTACTTCCGGTTATAAAATAAACGAAACTGAAATTAAACTGAATATGCGCTACCTTCACAGTGCAGCACATAAGTTTGATTACGGGATTTCCACAAAACTGTATAATGTCCATCCTGGAGAATTGGAGCCTCTGGGTAGTGAATCAATAGTAGAACCCCTCCAGATTCCGAAGGAAAAAGGTTTAGAATCTGCCATTTACATCGCCGACAATTTCAAGGTCAATGACAAGCTGCTCCTTAGTGCGGGTCTTCGCTATTCACATTATGCTGCCCTGGGCGAGAAAACTCAGAAAATTTATGAAGAAGGCCTTCCACAATCTGAGGCTACAGTTATCGATTCAATACAATACGGAAAAAATGAAGTCATTGAAACCTATGGCGGACCTGAAGTACGACTATCTGCCCGATACTTCCTGCTACCCGATCTTTCTCTAAAGCTTAGCTACAATAATGCTTACCAGTACATTCATACGTTATCCAATAATACTACCGTCTCCCCCACCGACACCTACAAATTAACCGATAAGAACATAAAACCTCAACGAGCGGACCAATATTCCCTGGGGCTCTATAAGAATTTCGATAACAACATGTATGAGGTAAGTCTGGAGGGTTATTATAAAAAATCAGAAAATATCCTGGATTACAAGGTGGGCGCACAACTTTTCCTTAATGAAAATATTGAAACTGAAGTGTTACAGGGAGAAGGTCGTTCATTTGGTGCAGAATTTCTGCTGAAAAAAACAGAAGGCCGGCTTAACGGCTGGTTGGGATACACCTACTCCCGATCTGAACTAAAACTGGATGGAAATTACCGGGAGCAAATCGTAAACAGCGGAGAATATTTTCCTGCCAATTACGATAAACCACATGACTTGAGTGTGGTAGCCAATTACAAAGTCACACAGCGTTTCAGTTTCTCAGCCAATTTCGTATACCAAACCGGAAGACCGGTCACCTACCCCACCGGAAAATATATGCAAAACGGAATTGAATATGTGCTGTACAGTGATCGTAATCAATTCAGGATTCCTGATTATTACCGCCTGGATCTAAGTTTTAATGTAGAAGGAAACCACAAGATCAAAAAGTTTGCACACAGTTTCTGGAATATTTCCGTGTACAACGTGTTGGGTAGAAACAATCCATACTCGGTATTTTTCGTCACAGAGCAAGGGGAAGTAAAAGCATATAAAAGTTCTATTTTCTCGATACCTGTACCTACCATTACCTATAACTTCAGATTTTAAACGGAAAGGATATGAGATCAACAAACATCAAAATTATAGTCCGTTTTTTTCTAATGCTGGTTTCTGCAACAGCTATAAATTCCTGTGTGGAACCTTATGAATTTGAAACGGAGACCTTCGAAGACATGCTGGTGGTAGAAGCCCTCATTACAGATGAAGTTAAACGGCAGGAAATCATCCTTTCCCGAACCTATAGACTCGAAGAGGAAGTGCCTGCTGCCGAGAGGAATGCTTCTGTTTCTATTACAGATGATACCGGGAACGAATTTACTTTCTTTGAAACAGTAACACCGGGAGTATATGCATCCAATATGATATTTGGTCTACAACCCAACCGCAGTTATCAGCTGCACATCCAGACGCAGGATGGAAGATCCTATGAATCGGATACTGCAGCATTCTTACCCGGGGCTGAAATAGATGAACTCTATGCCGAACGCACTTTTCTTAATGGTGAAGATGGTGTTGCCCTTATGGTCGACAGTGAAAGTTCCTCTGCAGCTTCTAATTTTGCTCTTTATGAGTATGAGGAGACCTACAAGATTGTCTCTCCATACACGGTACGCAACACCATAGAGTTTGAAGGAAATAACTGGAGCATTGTCCCAAATACCCGTAATGAGACCGTTTGCTACAACACCATTCCTTCCAATGAGATCATACTCTCAAATACAAGTTCCCTAAGTGAAAATAACCTCAAGTCTTTTGTGGTGCGTTTCTTAACGAAGGACAATCCCGTTCTCGCCCATCGTTACAGTATCCTGGTAAAGCAATATTCCCTAACTCCCGAAGCTTATTCTTACTATTCTACCTTAAAAAAGATCTCCGGATCTGAAAGCGTACTTTCTGACAACCAGCCGGGCTTTGTGAACGGCAATATATATTCGCAGGAAAATGAAGATGACAAGGTGATCGGATTTTTCACCCTTTCTGCTACATCTACCGAAAGGATCTATTTTAATTATTATGACTATTTTGGATTTGATGAATCCAGACCACAATTTCCCGAATCCTGCATGATCTTTCGCCCGGGAGAAAATTTTGATACTCCAATTGGAATGATCCAAGGTGGAACAGTTCGATATTACGGCCTCGCCGGTTCGCCTGTGGAAGGAGAACTGGGGGATGGGCCTATGAGAGTGATAGCTACAGAATGCGTGGACTGCACTGTGTATGGCACGAATGAACCACCTGAATTCTGGATAGAAGAATAAAGATATGAGAAAGATACTATTTTTGATCATTTGCCTGTTGGTTTCTGCTGGAACGTTATCGGCACAAGCGATTAGTTCTTCCGAAACTTCAGAATTCAGAGGAGGAATTCCGCAGGAAAAAATGTTTGTGCACTACAACACTTCCCTTTTGTTTTCGGGAGAGTATTTGTATTACAAAGCGTACACTGTAAATTCTGAAACAGAAAAACCCAGCAATATAAGTAAAACAGGCTATGTGGAGCTCATTGCAAAGGACGGAACCTCTGTTTTCAAACACAAACTAAGCCTGAAAAATGGATTGGGGGCGGGAGATTTCTTTATCCCTACCACGATCCCATCAGGAACATATAAACTTTTAGGGTATACCAACTGGATGAGGAACTCCGGTAATTTCTTTGCGGGGGATATCGTCATTATAAACCCTTATCGGGGAGATCAATCTGCACTTACTCCCGACTCCACAAGACGAACTGATAGTGTGAAGGCTGCTCCTGCGTCTTTTTCTTCTGAAAATCCCACTACAGCAGCTCCGGAACACGCGATTCAGTTAAGCACTCATAAAATGAGATTCGGTACCAGAGATCAGGTTTTACTAACGTTAAGTGGAGATATATCCGGAAGGTATTCTGTTTCGGTAAGAAAAAAAGACAGCATTCCATTCCCTGAAAAAGTTTCAGCAAAAACCTACACCCGGTTATTTGAAAAGAACCACTCACCACAGGATTCCGTTTATATACCGGAACTTCGTGGAAATCTAATTTCCGGAAAGCTTTTATCTACTTCTTCAGAAGGTATCAACCCTGCCGGTAAAAAAGTCGCATTTTCCATTCCAGGAGAAGATTATATTTTCAAGATCGCTACTGCAGATGAAAAAGGAAGGTTTTATCTGAATCTTGATGAGGAGTTTTCAACTTCCGAAGCCATAATGCAGGTTCTGGGCGAAGCAAGAAAAGATCTTTCCATCCAACTGGATCCCGAACCTGCAGTTAATCCGGCTAACACAAAATTTACCGGATTCCATATTACTCCACAAATGGAAGAATGGATCCTCGACCGTAGTGTGTACAATCAAATAGAAAATGCATACTACAGCGTGAAACCTGATACGCTTAAACAACAGCAGGAAATCGAGCCATTTTATCAAAAATCTCCCACACTCTATGATCTCGATGCTTACACCAGGTTTGCTACTATTAAAGAAACCTTTGTTGAGATCATCATGTATTCATATCTTTCCAGAGATAAAGAAGGAAACAGGATTATTGTCGTGAGACAACCCGAAGGAGCCACCAACTACAACCTGCCAACTTTGCTGCTCGTAGACGGGATCATGGTGCAGGATCACAGCAGATTTATTGATTATCCTGCAAAAAGAGTAAAGAGCATCGGAATCTTGAAAGACAATGTGTTTCTAGGGTCACACATTTTTGCAGGAGTGATCGATGTAAAAACTATTGAAGGTGATTTCTGGAGAACAAATCCCGATGAAGCTGCCACTACTGTAAACATCAAATTAGCAGAGCCTCAGAAAAACTATTTTCATCAAACCTACGGTGACAGCAATGAAACCACTGCCAGAATCCCCGATTTCAGAACCCAATTACTCTGGAAACCTGATGTAAACTTTAATAAGGAAGAAACCGTTCTGGAATTTTACACCTCAGACATCAGTGGAGTTTTTGAGATCGAATTACAGGGATTTACAGAAGACGGGAAACCTGTTACGGTAAAAAGAACAATTACAGTGGAAGATGAACTGAAGTAATTTTAAACACCTTTCAATAGCTTCTAAATATATCTATATTTGCACCTATGGAAGAAACTACAAAAATATTTGGCTTAAGGGCGGTCATAGAGGCTATTCAAACCGATAAGACCATTGATAAGATTTTTATTCAAAAAGGTCTCTCAGGGCATTTATACCAGGAATTGCAACAGCACATGTCCTCACGGGAATACAATGTTTCTTATGTACCCATTGAAAAATTAAACAGACTAGTAAAGGGAAATCACCAGGGAATCGTTGCGACGATCTCTCCTATTAAATTTGTTGCGCTGGAGGATCTTGTTTCTTCTGTTTCAGAAAAAGAATCTACACCTCTTTTCCTTTTACTCGACCAGCTCGATGACGTGAGGAATTTTGGAGCCATTATAAGAACTGCGGAATGTAGTGGAGTGGACGGGATCATTATTCAGAAAAAGGGAGGTGCGCCTGTCACTGCCGATACGGTAAAAACTTCTGCGGGTGCTATTTTTAAGGTTCCCATTTGCAAAGTAGACCATATTAAAGATGCTATTTATTACATGCAATCTTCAGGTATCAAAGTCATCGCAGCTACCGAAAAAACTGATGATCTCCTGTATGATAAAGATTTTTCCCAGCCCGTAGCTCTTGTAATGGGCAATGAAGGAAAAGGAATTTCTTCTTCGGTATTAAAAATTGTTGATGAAAAAGCAAAATTACCCATGAAAGGAACTATTGGTTCTCTGAATGTTTCAGTAGCCTGCGGAGCTTTTCTTTATGAAGTGGTAAGGCAGCGGTTGTAGAGCGGTGCCTGGGGAAATGAGTTGTGGAGACGCGTAATAATTTTCAAATCTAAGTGGATACATATTAATTGTGCGTCCTTACGTAATCCAATGAATGAGATCTATTCTTCTTCCATCTCTGTATTTGCACTTTTATAGTGATAGATATATTCTGTCTCCTCCCCATCTGGATTTTCTATAAAATTTCCATCTTTATCAAAATGCTTCATAAAGGGGTCGTCTTCCTCTTTATAGGTTTCTTTTTCCCACTCGTATTTTGGTGGAGTGGCAATATTCTTTCGATAAATGAGGGAGAATATAAAGCCCGTAACAAGGCCAGAAAGGTGACCCTCCCAGGAAATCTTTGGATCTACAGGAGTAACGTACCACAACAAGCCGCCGTACAAAAAGACCACGATCAATGACAAGGCAACGAGCCTGTAATGTTTTGAAAATATCCCCTTAAAAAACAAAAATCCTGCCAGTAAATATATAATTCCGCTGCCACCAATGTGGTAGGCAGGCCTTCCAATGAGCCAGGTTAACAACCCCGAGATGAGCAAACCGTAAACTAAGATCTTCCAGCTTAAATTTCTGTAGAAATAGAAAAGGGAGAGAGTTAGCACAAAAAGCGGAATGGTATTATTAAAAAGATGTTTTATGTTGCTGTGTATAAATGGGGAGAAAATAATTCCCCTTAAACCTTTCAGGGTTTGTGGATAAACCCCGAATCGGGTAAAATCAAAACCAAAACGTATTTCCATCCAGAAAACGATCCAGATAGCCAGCACGAATGCTATAGGATACCCCACAACTCCCGGGGTAAAAACGAATGGCTCTTTTTGTTTCAAATCAGCTTATTTGCGTCTACTAATAATACAAAAAAACAACCAAAGTACTTCTTCCTGCTACTTTGTCATTTTCACCTCCACCTGTCTGAAAAGGAAAAAAGTTAACCCGGAAATAATCCTATTTTTAATACCAGCTGCTCCATCCTTTTTTCCTGAATCTTATAATTAGTATTTTTACAGCATGAACAAACCATTGGCAGAAAGGTTAAGACCTCAAAAACTCGATGACTATTTGAGTCAGCAGCATCTTATTGGTGAAACCGGAGCACTTCGCGGACAAATCAAACAGGGCATAGTACCCAGCATGATCTTCTGGGGCCCTCCCGGCGTAGGAAAAACGACGCTGGCCAATATTATCGCCAATGAATCGGGGAGGCCTTTTTTCACCCTCAGCGCCATTAGCAGCGGAGTGAAAGATGTTCGGGAAGTTATTGAAAAAGCCAAAAAAAGCGACGGATTATTTACCACAAAAAATCCTATTCTGTTCATTGATGAGATCCACAGGTTCAGCAAATCTCAGCAGGATTCATTGTTGGGTGCGGTAGAGAAAGGCTGGGTAACCCTGATGGGCGCCACAACAGAAAATCCGAGTTTTGAAGTCATTCCGGCATTGCTGTCCCGCTGTCAGGTATACGTTTTGAATCCGTTTTCAAAAGAAGATCTTGTAGCATTGTTAAAACGAGCTATGCGGGAAGACAAAATAATGGCCGAAAAGCAGGTAGAACTTGTCGAAACCGAAGCTTTACTCAGGCTTAGTGGCGGTGATGCCCGCAAGCTTCTGAATATTTTTGAACTTCTGGTAACTTCAGAAGAAAATAAAGAGGTGAAGATCACCAATAAGATGGTGCTGGACAAGGTGCAGCAAAACACCGTACTGTATGACAAAACGGGAGAACAACACTATGACATCATTTCCGCATTTATAAAATCTATTAGGGGAAGCGACCCCAATGCCGCTGTTTACTGGCTCGCAAGAATGATAGAAGGAGGAGAAGATGTAAAATTCATTGCCAGGCGACTTCTCATTTTAGCGAGTGAAGACATTGGAAATGCTAATCCTACTGCTTTGATCATGGCTAACAACACATTCCAGGCTGTTTCCACTATTGGGCATCCCGAATCCCGTATTATTCTGAGTCAGTGCACCACGTATCTTGCTACTTCTCCAAAAAGTAATGCTTCCTATAAAGCGATCAATACGGCACAACAACTGGTAAAGAAAACAGGCAACCTGCCAGTGCCTTTAGCCATAAGAAATGCTCCTACCAAGCTAATGAAGGATCTTGGGTACGGTGATAATTACAAATACGCCCACAATTATGAAGGAAATTTTTCGGAAGCAGAATTTCTTCCGGAGGAGATCTCCAATACCACCTTGTATGAACCCGGAAACAATCAGCGGGAACAGGCTCAGAGGGAGTTCCTAAAAAAACGGTGGAAAACTAAATACAATTATTAATCCTGAAGTTCATAATTAACTGAAACGAGTTGGCCGGTATTGACATCTACATATTCAACGATCAGGTTTCCTGCAGCATCGAAAAATGCACTCCCCTGAAGGTTTTTGGAACTGTAAATATAATTTGAGCCACTTCCGGATTTTATAAGGCTACCAAACTTTTCTTCCTCTCCTTCTCTAAACAAGGAGTATCCTGAAGAATCCTGCTTAAGTTGATATACCTGCCCTCCATTTCTCAAAGTTTTATCTCTGGAAAGCTCTTTAGAAGTAATGGTAATCCCTACTTGTTGCGGCTCCTCACCCGAAGTGTCCTTAATTTGAACTGAAGACTCCTCAGTTACAGAAGATTCAGATATGTTTTGGGCATGCCCGGGCATTTCAGCAGTAAAATTCTCCAAAGATTGAAATGCTTCCCGAAGAGCTTCATGATAGGAAGTTTTATAGTCTTTTTCCCTGCTCATGCCTTCTTCCGAAGTGAATACCACCCGCTGATTGCAATCCTCAAGGTTTACCTGCAATTTCGTTCTGAAAAGTCCGGATTTATTTTCTACATTGGCATGTAAAATCTCACAGGGGTCTACTCCTGCAGGCGTCTTTTCTTTGTAAATTGCCTCAAAGCCATATTTTTCAAAAAGAAAAGCAGTAAGTGCATTTACCTGGAATTTATTCTCTTCCTTAAGGAATTCAAACTTTTCAGGAACCTTCACGTATTTATAGGTCATTTCCTGTGCCTGGCTCACGGCCATCTGACTTAAAAACAATATTAAAAATACTTTTTTCATTCTCTGTTAAATATTAATTGCAAGCCCAATTGAACGGATACGTTGTTTGCATTCGCCAAATTCGGGTAACTCAATAAGTTATCTGCAGCAAGATAAAAATTAAATTTGTTTAATCTTGTAGAAACCATCAATCCCACATTAGAATATGAAAATGAATCTACCGTATAAGAAACCTTCCCACTAATATTATCGTTTATCTTTTTATCATATGCAACCGTTAGGGCATGAACAAAACCTTTAGGCCTGCGTATGGCAAACCACTGAAATCCCAGATGCTGCAAATACCTTCTCCTTCCGGTAGGTTTCCGGCAGTTACAGGGTTCAGCATCCTCATTAAAACCAAAATCCACAGATGCATTGAGTTTTACCGGCCGCCAGGTAAGATAGGAGTCATAATAAGTTTCATCCTGAAGGTTTTCATCCAGGTGGTCTTCCCAGTCATCCCAGTATGAGGGCCGCTCCTCCCCCGGACCCGGAAATAAAATCTCAATTCCATCTGTATAGTAATTCCCGTAATAACGGTAATTTTCAACATCCTTTTTTTGATTTATAAATCCTAAATCCAGGATGCTTCCGGTTATTTTGGTCTTATCATTTAAGTAATAGGAAAATCCCAGGTCAACCCCCAGTCCAAGATTTCCTCCCAAAAATGCTTTTTTCCCAAGGCTGTTCATGGTTTGCATGCCAGTCATGTCCTCATCGGTCAAAGATGCCCATCCCGAAGTATAGATATTAGCATCCAGTCCATTTACAAAGTGCCGGTAAACATTATTATCTTCAGGTGTGGGAACGGTTCTGAAAACGCCGCGGTTATTGATACTTTGCGCATTAAATATTCCGGAATAAAGCTTTGCCCTCACTCCGTAATTAAGATCTTCAGAATAAAAATTTGTGAATCCGAAGTGGAAAACATTCACCACTTCAGCTGTAAAAGCCGCATCAGCAAATTTGAACGACTTGTTCATATGAGATTTGTTGCCTTCGTAGGCAAGAATGGCAAGGTCCTTTGGAAAATATAGAAAGGCGTCCAGCTCCTGATATATTCCTGCTGAAAAGTACCTCTTCCGTTGATCTCTCCAGCCAAGGAATATAAGTTCCATTTGTTGATTAACTGTAAAGAAATCTCTGTTTGATAAATCTGAAAGAGATTCTCTTATCCTGTCATTTATAGTTCCATCATCTACTTTGAAAAGATCATACATCGTGATGCCGGTAGAACCAGCCGAAACAGAAATCTGGGAAAAAAACGGCAACCCAACATGCATGTCAAAAGAAGTTTCTGCACCGGGATTGGCCATTAAATTTTGAGGTAAACTCTCAAAATTGTACAGCAGTTGTTTGTTTTGCCCAAAAGCAACGGAACTCAAAAAAATCAATAAAAGGAAGATCCTTACATCCATCTATTTAAATTCAAACTTGTAAAATGCTTTGGACTTTAATTGCAGCTCTCCTTCAAAAGCTTCTCCATTTGGCACCATCTCAATTTCAACAAACATTTTTATAGATTCCCTTATCGCCTTGATCTCGTCTACATTGATTATCTCGGTATAATCAATGGTAGCCGGGGAGGCCGAACTTCCTGCAGGTATAACAAAATTCACACGGTACTTTACCAGATTATTTTCAGATAAAAAGGTGAATTTTGCATTAAAGGTTTGTGTGAAGGAATTTTCAAAAATAAAATTGTAATCAGCTCTCATCAAGCCATCCCTTATATAATCATCATCCAGAAATTCCAACCGCACTTCATCCCTGGCCACTAAAGGGCCTGAAGCCCCGGCAGAAAAAAAGTCAGAAGAATCTATAGTGAAATAAATGAGATCTAACGCAACTGAAGGAGGAATTACTATTTCCTGCGCCTGATCCAAATCCAAATCTTTAACGCAGGAGGTCATGACGAAAAATATAGACAGCAACGTAAGCCTGAATAACAGTTTCATTGTAGACATTGGGGGGCAATTTAAGTAGTCTAACGATTAGGGCAATCTTTTATTGCTACAAATAGGCAGCTATTTCTTTCATTTTCAGCACCTGCAGGTATTTGGGAGAAAATTCTCTTTTATAATAATTATATAAGATCGCTTTCATTCCAACTTTTTGAGCACCCAGAACATCTGCCTCAAAATTATCACCAATCATGATGCTGTTGGAGACCAAAGCTCCTGCAGTTTTAAGGGCTTTTTCAAAAATTAACCGATTAGGTTTTTTTACTCCGGCATCCTCAGAGGTTGTTACCGTATCAAAAAAGGTTTCAATTCCAGAATTTTTTAATTTTTTATGCTGTACATCCTTAAAACCATTGGTGATGATGTGCAGCCTGTACTTTGGCGCCAGGTATTCCAGAAGATCTACCGCTCCCTCTAAAAGAATATTGTGGTTGGGCAAATGATCTATATATTCTATAGATAAAATCTCAATTTGTTCATCACTCACGCTCATCTTGAGCATATCAAAACTCTCCTTCAGCCTCCCATAACGAAGATCTGTTTGGGTCACTTTATCTTCCCGATAAAGCTTCCAGTAATTCTCATTTATGGGAGAATAAACTTCCATAAATCGATCTAGCTTTACTCCTATTTTGTTTTTTTCGAAGATCGAATTGAAGGCCATTCCGGAATTTTTATCAAAATCCCACAAGGTATGATCAAGGTCGAAAAATATATGCTCAACATTATTTAATTTCATTGATGTTCTTTAAGATTTCATAATTTCTTTTAGCATTGGAATATTCAGAAAAATCTTCATTGGTATAAACAGCAATAAGATTTCCGTCCACATTATTGATATTCCGCTTAATTTCAGCAATCCGGCTTTTTATTTCATTTTCTTTAATGCCCTCTAAAGCCTGAATACTGATAGCGTATGGATGTACCTGCAAGGGCGTAGTCACTTCAAAATTTATATCATAAAACAGGAAAGGACTGCAGGTCCCTGCTCTAAAACCTACAGCTTCGGGGTAACCCATAGAATAATCATTCCTAAATTCAAGTTCGGCCATATGGTTATAAGTATCTGGCAGGAGCAAGTTGTATTTACTGTTCATACCACTTTCTATAGAACGTTTCAGGATAGATTCCAGCCGTAATTTCTCATTTTTAAGAACCTTCATTTTTTGATTGGCATAGTAGCCCAACAATAAACCTACTTCTGCATAATCAGCTACAGATTTAATGAGACTCTGAAATTCGAGTCGATTGTGATTAATATTCCTGTCATGGGTTGAAAAATCACTTACCTGAAACATGAATTTCAGCGAAATCCTGTACTTTTTCAGGAATTTAATGATTCCTGTGTAGTTATCAAAGGGATCCTTTTTGAAATTCATCATCACCTGAACCCTGTCTACCACATATTTTATTTTAAACTGTATGAGATCTACCAGAAAACCAATCACGGCCCTTACAATTCCTTTCTTCCTATAACAGAAGGCTTCAGTTACAGAAATCACATTATGGATCTGCCTTTTTCGTACAGGAAATACATTCTCCGGAAACCTTTCCTGCAACAAATTTCTGAATTTGTAGGCCCAAATATCTACCACCGGAAGATTGAGAAAGTCTTCTCTAAAAGCAAGACTTTCTGATGCAGGAAAACGTCCCTGTTCATCCTTTACGTGGGGAGAATATTCTTCATACCTGGTCAACAGATAAAAAGAGGCTGCAAAAATATCAAACGGAATGGAACTCTTTTCAGAAACCGTAAAGAAGCAAGGAGTTCCCTCCCAATCCTGCACTTTAAATTCTACATCGGCAAAACCCTGCTCCTGAAGCAAATCGACACTCTGAATAAAAATTTCATTCCCCAAACTTTGTTTTCCATAGGAGATCTTCATGCCTTCATGAGCTATGAATTCTTCAATTTTGGAAGTAAAAGTCACCGGGATCTTTAATATACCCGTACAAATATGTTTAAAGGAATAAGTAATCCTAGGGGTAACTTTTTGAGTATAAATTAGAAGCATAGCTGCAGCAAGTGTGTTTAAAGCAAACCTTCATCGGCAAAGCTAAAATAAGATTTCTCGGTCACAATGATGTGATCCAGGATCTTTATATCCAGACTTTCTCCGGCGGTTTTTAATTTTTGGGTGAGTTGTTTATCTGCACTACTAGGAGAGAGATTTCCGGATGGGTGATTATGGCTGAGGATGATGGAGGTTGCACCGAGCTCCAATGCTTTTTTCAGAACCAAACGAACATCAACCAGTGTTCCGGTAATGCCGCCCTTACTTAACTGTAGCTGATCAATGACCTTGTTTGAATTATTCAGGTAAATGATCCAGAATTCTTCATGAGGCAATTCTCCTATTATTGGCTGCATCAATTCAAAAACAGAAGCACTGGAAGTGATCTTTTTCTTTTCAAGTGCTTCTTCTGTACGCCTTCTTCTACCTAGTTCCAGAGCTGCAACTATTGCCACAGCCTTCGCCTGCCCTATTCCTTTATAGTCGGTTAACTGATTTATTGAAAGTTTCCCCAATTCGCTCAGGCTATTGCCTGTGCCCGAGAGAATCTTTTTGCAAAGATCAACAGCACTTTGATCTCTGCTACCACTTCCTATTAAAATGGCCAGCAACTCTGCATCACTTAAAGAAACTTTTCCTTTTTGAATAAGTTTTTCCCTTGGGCGGTCATCTTCTGCCCAGTTTTTGATCGTGAATGGAGTCCGATGTTCTTCAGCCATAATTCTTTTTTTTGACTAAATATAATAAAACGAACTCTTATCACGCTCTAAGTCATCATTTTACCCAGCTTTTTATTTCATCAAAATTGAGTCCGCCATAATTTCCGCTACTCATTAAAAGCAGTACAGAATTTTCAAAATCCCGGTCTTTCAGATAATTTTTTAAACTGTCAGGATTTGTAAAGATCATAAGCCCCTCCCTCTGAAAAGCAGCGTGGATCTGATCTTTAGAAATTGCCTTCAATTGTTTCATTTCAACTGCTTCAGGAGAATAAAATACCACCGGCACATCGGCCTGGTTCAAAGCACTTTTATACTGTTCTAAAAACTCTCCATTAAGACTGCTATAGGTATGTAATTCCAGGCACGCGATCAAACGTTTATCGGGATATTGTTCTTTAACAGCAACCGTAGTAGCCAAAACTTTAGATGGACTGTGAGCAAAATCTTTAAAAACCAGACTTGTTCCAGTCTCCACAATTTTCTCAAGTCGTTTGGAAGCGCCATGAAAAGAAGCGATTGCTTCATAAAAATCATCTTCATCTATTCCCATGTGTTGACAGATCCACTTTGCGCCGGCCAGATTATTCAGATTGTGTTTTCCAAAAACCTCGATCGGCATATCCCCTTCGGGGGTTTCAAGCAAAGTAATACCCTCCTCAATTTTATACTCTGGCGTTTTATAAGGGTGCTTCCTAATAGTATTTGTGGTCTCTTCTACAATTTTTTCCAGTTCTTTATCCTCTTCATTATAAACCAGGATTCCTCCTTTCACTATAGAGTCTACAAATATTCTGAATTGCTCTACATATTCCGGATACGTAGGGAAGACGTTTATATGGTCCCAGGCAATTCCACTCAATAAAGCTATGTTGGGTTTATATAAATGAAACTTTGGCCTTGGATCAATAGGAGAAGAGAGATATTCATCGCCTTCCAGAACTATAAAATCGTTATGATCGGTGAGGTGCACCATGGTTTCAAAACCTTCCAGCTGTGCTCCCACCATAAAATCTACTTCCTTTTGATGATATTTGAGCACATGGAGGATCATGGAAGTAATAGTAGTCTTACCATGCGAGCCTCCTATCACCACTCTTGTTTTTCGTCTGGATTGCTCGAATATGAATTCAGGATAAGAATATATTGGTAGATTCAACTCTTTTGCTCTTAAAAGCTCCGGATTATTGGCTTTTGCGTGCATTCCAATAATTACTGCATCAAGGTTCGCAGTCACTTTTTCCGGAAACCATCCGAACTCCTCCGGAAGCAGGCTGTGATTTGACAATCTTGTTCTGGATGGCTCATAAATAGCATCATCACTTCCGGTGATTATGTATCCTTTTTGATGCAAGGCCAGTGCCAGATTATGCATTGCACTACCTCCAATAGCAATAAAATGTAATCTCATGAATTAAAAAATTTAAGCAAAGATAACCGAATCCTAAAGAAGTAAGAAGACTGAAGGAAGAACGTTTTTCTTCATGAAAATAATCTCCTTGACAGGTCTAAATTATCAAGTAGGAATCCACTTTACTTATTCCATTGACCCTGTTAAAAAAAAGTTCATAATTAGAATTTAAAAAAAACCTTAAAAATTTTTTCTTACATAAAAAATTGTACTTTTACCACCCCCTACTTCAACGACATAGCAGCGCAAACCAGCCTGTGATTTAAAGCTCCCCATTAACAGGAGTTTAGGTTTTTTTTTTAATCTTTGTCATATATTTGAACCTTGAATACCATAAACACAATCGATTTAATTTAACACTTAGAGCCTATGCGAATTTTTACTCTGGGCAAGAATGGAATAACCCTATTCTATTTTGCCTTTATTCTATTTAGTGGAACTTACTCCTATGGACAGCAGGTAGACAGCTGTGGAGTAACTGACCAAAACACAGAGGCTGCTGGTAATCAGCAGTATTTCTGTGACAGCCAGGAGGCTGAGCTTAACGACCTGTTGGTAAGCGGAACAAACATATCTTATTATGAAGATTCCAATTATTCAACTGAACTAGACGCCACAGACTTATTAGTTGGCGGAACAACCTATTACATCAATGTTGATGGCTGTTCATCTTCTGTTACAGTAACCATCTTCAACCAACCTCAAATTTTAGGTGTTGAAGAAGATGCATTGACAAGAAGACCGGAAGCAAGTACTAAGCAATCATTAGGAACCTTAGGCCTTTGTGTTGCAGATGTCGACAGTCCAGGAATTTTTGTTTCGGACCTTAGGACTAATGCACCTGAAGGAACAATTCAGTGGTACATGAGTGCTACAGGTACAGGAGAACCACAGCCGATTGCTAATCCAGCTGCAGAAGAACTTCAGAACAACACTTATTATTATGCTGAACGCGTATACAATGACCCTGTAGATTCTGAACTTAATTGTGCTACAAACAGAGCCAGAACATTAGTTCTACTTACTGCAGAAGCAGCGCCAGAGGCCACTCCAGAACAGGAATTTTGTTCATCTGATAATCCAACTGTAGGTGACATCGTTGCTTCTGGAGACAATAGATACTATTCAACTGCAACTTCAGAGGTGGAAATCAGCCAAAATGCACTTCTTGAAGACGGAAGAACATATTATGTTTCCACATTAGGACAAAGTTGTGAGAGTGAATTAAGAACTCCTGTTACAGTGACAGTTCAAGAGCCAGTAGAATTAGAAGACCAGGTTGGAACTGTTTGCGAAACTGAAGTGAGTGAAACTTTTCCAGATGAAGATTCTATCAGAGAATTTTATGTTAATCTTTTAGGAGACGGCTATAGTGTGGACGGCACCTTTGAACCCACTATTGATGAAATTATAGAAGATTATGCAAACAGTGACGGAACAGGTGATTTCACCACAACGTACACAGTGAATACAGGTCTATGCGAATCTCAAGCAGATTTGACGATAAGCATTACCCCAGCTGCAGAAGCGAATGCCGGAGGAGATCAGCAAGCTACTTTATGTATTGGTGAAGGTGAACAGAACCTTTTCGACCTCTTAGGCGAGGATGCTACTCAGGGAGGAGCATTTGTCGGTTATGATGGCGGTACCTTTGATCCTTCAACCGAGGGAGCTGGAACTTATCAAATAACCTATACAGTTAGCGAAAGTGATGAAGAAAGCTGTATTACAGGAACAAGCTCTGCGGTTATTACCATTATTGTAAATGATGGTGAAGGAGATTTAGGTGAAGATCAGGTAGCAGTGATTTGTGAAACTGATATTTCTTCTACATTTCCTGATGATACTGCTGTTGAAGATTTCTACCTTGCCCTTTTACCAGAAGGTGTTTCTCAAACCGGAACTTTTGAGCCTTCTATTCAAGAATTGGTTGAAGAATATCAGGATAACAGTGACGGATTAGGTGATTTCACCACTACATACACTGTAGGTGACGACGAATGCACAGGATCAATTGATCTAACAATTAGCATTATTGAAGCAGTTGAAGCCAATACAGGTGACATTGCAGATGTTACCGTTTGTTCAGCTGAAGGGAGCATTGATCTATTTGCTCAACTTTCAGAAGCGAACACCCCAGGCGGAACTTTCTTTAACGAAGCTGGTGATGAAATTGCCAATGGCACGTTCAGCACTTCTGAAGAAGGTGAATTCACAATCACTTATACCGTAAGCGAAGATGATGAGGAAACCTGTTTGACGGGAACCAATTCTACCAGCTTCACCGTTAATGTAACGGAAGGAACGGCCAATGCAGGTGATGATGTTCTTATTGAGCTTTGCGCTGCACAAGTAGACAACTTTATAGCCAATCCGGCTGAAGCAATAGCTTTCTTGAGCGGTATCATTGATGAAGATGTAGACCAGACAGGGACATTCGAACCTTCACTAGGCTCTATAGTAGCTCAATGGACTTCTAATCCTATTGGAACCTTTAATTCAACGTATACTGTTGGTAACGACGAGTGTGAAGATTCTGCCGAGATCACCATAGTGGTAACTGAAGATGGACCAAGTTTAGGTGAAGAGCAGGTTGGAATTATTTGCGAATCTGATGTTTCTTCTACTTTTCCTGATAATACTGCTGTTGAAGATTTCTACCTTGCCCTTCTACCAGAAGGTGTTTCTCAAACCGGAACTTTTGAGCCTTCTATTCAAGAAATGGTTGAGGAATATCAGGATGACAGTGACGGATTAGGTGATTTCACCACTACATATACTGTGGACAATGGGGAATGTGTTGCTTCAGTAGACCTAACAATCAGGATTAACGAAGCAGAAGATGCTAATGCTGGTACAATCGCAGACCAGACAGTATGTTCTACAGATGGTCTAATCGACCTTAGCACCTATTTATCTGATGAAGCTACCAATGGCGGAACTTTCTCAGGAACAGGTGTTGAGGAAAATGGAATGTTCAATCCTTCTACAGGTGCTGACGTATACACCATCACATACTTTGTAGATGATTCTGCAGATTGTGTTACTCCTGGAACTGAAGATTCAACAACTTTTGAAATTGAAGTGCTTCAGGGTGCAGATCTTGGTGAAGACCTTACAGCAACTGTGTGTGAAACTGATCTTGCAGATGATTTTGGTGCAGATGATTTCACAGCTTACTATATGAGCCTTCTGGGAGATTTGCCAGCCAACGGTACATTTAGCCCTAGCCTGACATCTCTTTACGATGATTATACTGACCAATCAACTGGAACATTTACTACAACATATACTGTAGGAAGTGAAGCATGTGAAGATTCAGTACAAATCTCTTTAACTATTAACGAAGAGGAAGATGCTAATGCTGGTACAATTGCAGACCAGACAGTATGTTCTACAGATGGTCTAATTGACCTTAGCACCTATTTATCTGATGAAGCTACCAGTGGTGGAACTTTCTCAGGAACAGGTGTTGATGAAAATGGAATGTTCAACCCTGCTACGGGTGTGGACGTTTACACCATCACCTACTCCGTAGATGATTCTGCAGATTGTGTTACTCCTGGAACTGAAGATTCAACAACTTTTGAAATTGAAGTGCTTCAGGGTGCAGATCTTGGTGAAGACATTACAGCAACTGTGTGTGAAACTGATCTTGCAGATGATTTTGGTGCAGATGATTTCACAGCTTACTATATGAGCCTTCTGGGAGATTTGCCAGCCAACGGTACATTTAGCCCTAGCCTGACATCTCTTTACGATGATTATACCGATCAATCAACTGGAACATTTACTACAACATATACTGTAGGAAGTGAAGCATGTGAAGATTCTGTACAAATCTCTTTAACTATTAACGAAGAAGAAGATGCAAATGCAGGTACAATCGCAGACCAGACTGTATGTTCTACTGACGGCCTAATTGACCTTAGCGCCTATTTATCTGATGAAGCTACACTTGGTGGAACTTTCTCAGGAACAGGTGTTGATGAAAATGGAATGTTCAACCCTGCTACAGGTGTTGACGTTTACACCATCACCTACTTCGTAGATGATTCTGCAGATTGTGTTACTTCTGGAACTGAAGATTCAACAACTTTTGAAATAGAAGTTCTTGAAGGTCCCGATGCAGGTAGTAATAATAGTGCAGATTTATGTAATGCCGATATTCAAGCAGGATTGTTTGATGGTGATATAGATTTATTGAGAGCATTCTATTTAGATTTGTTAGATGAAGGTGTTTCAAGAGAAGGAACATTTACTACAAATCTTCAGGATCTTATTGACAGGTATGACAGTGGTGATGAAATAGGTGCATTCACTGCTATTTATTCAGTTTCTAATGGAAATTGTGAAAATTCTGTAGAACTAACACTTAATGTAATAACTGGCGAAGAACCTAATGCAGGTGAAGATATGGATCTTGCTTTCTGTACTACAGAAGGAGCTCAGGATCTTACTGAATACCTTGCAGACGGAGTTAATACTACCGGATCTTTTGAAGGTCTGGAAGATGGAATTTTTGATCCTTCTGAATTGGAAGCTGGTGAATACACCTACACTTACACTGTTATTACAACAGGTGAATGTGGAGGTGCAGATACCGCAACTATCACTGTTACTCTAAGTGATTCTCCGGAAGCTCCAGAAGTTGACAACGCAGTTTACTGTGTATCTGAAGGTGCTACTGTTGCAGATCTTGACGCAGAACGAGGCCTTAACTGGTATTCAACTGCCGATTTGGGAACTCCCGCATTAGCTGACGATGTTCTTGTGGAAGGTCCTTACTACGTAACTCAAACCAATGAAGGCGGATGTGAATCTGAAGCTACAGAGATTACAGTTACACTGGAAGACACTGCAGCTCCAACTCTGGGACAGGATGGAAATGTATTCTGTGAATTCGATAATCCTACGATCGCGGATCTGGAAAACAATATCACTGAAACAGGAGATATCACCTGGTATGATGCTGCAACCGGCGGAGAAGCATACAGTAGTGCTGAACTGTTAGAAGATGGTATGACTTACTACGCTTCATTGACAGATGCAACATCTGCATGTGAAAGCTCTCAAAGACTTGCAGTAACCGTTACCCTTGAATCTTGTGAACTTCTAATCCCTGAAGCATTCTCTCCAAACGGAGATGGAATCAACGACAGATTTGATATTGAAAATCTTTCAGCTGAATATCCAAATTTCGGAATGGAAATTTATAACAGATGGGGTAACAAAGTGTTCACCGGAAATTCTTCCAACTCTTCATGGGATGGTACTTCCGATGATGGTTCATTGGGAGATGGAGTTCTACCGGTAGGAGTATACTTCTACATCCTGAATTTTAACGACGGACAAACCGCACCTATCCAAGGTAGAGTGTATTTAAGCAGATAATTTGAAACATCCGAAACACATGAGAAATTCATATATTAAACTTTTAACTATTGTAAGCATTGCCCTTTTTTCTATAAAGGGTAATGCTCAACAAGATCCAATGTATACCCAATACATGTATAACATGAGCGTGATTAACCCAGCTTATGCTATCGATGACATGGGAATGCTAAATGTTGGAGGGATCTACAGAAATCAGTGGGCAGGTATGGAAGGAGCTCCGGAAACGGCTACCTTCTTTGCTCATACTCCTTTAACTAACAGACTTGAAGCTGGTATCTCTATTGTTCACGACGAGATTGGTGATATTGTAAAGGAAAACAACCTTTATGCAGATGTTGCTTACGTGCTTCCGGTATCTGAATCAACTAAACTATCTTTTGGTGTTAAAGCAGGGGTAACCTTCTTTGATGCTGATTTGACAAGGTTGCGCACCCAGCAGGAAAACGATCCTGCAATGCAGAACATAAGTGAGGCCTTTCCTAACTTTGGTGTAGGTACTTACTTATTTGGAGACAACTACTATGTAGGTTTATCTGCTCCAAACCTGTTCACTGCAAAACACCTGGAGAATGAAACAGGACTGGCTCGATTAGGTGAAGAAAACATTCACTATTTCCTTACAGGGGGATATGTGTTTGATCTTAACCCAAATTTAAAGCTTAAACCTGCTTTCATGATGCGTGGAGTTGAAGGTGCACCATTATCTGTAGATATCACAGCAAACTTCTTACTTTACAATAGATTTGAAGCCGGTATAGCGTACCGTCTTGATGAAACTGTAAGTGGTTTGGTTAATTTCAGGGTTACTCCTGAACTTAGAATTGGGTATGCCTATGATTACACAACCGGAAACCTTGGAGATTATAATGACGGCACCCATGAAATCATGGTGTTATTTGACCTCGACCTACTTGGATTATCAAAAGGTTACAACGTATCACCCCGATTCTTCTAAAAAACACTTAATATGAAAAACGTATATACAACAATTTTAACCATACTTATTGGAGTATCGGCATTCGCTCAGAATGCCAATATCAAAAAGGCCGACAAGCTTTTCCTCCAAAGAGCATACATGGACGCCTCCGATGAATATCGGAAGGCTGCCGACAAAAACCAGGAGATACTTCAGAATCTTGGCGATTCCTACTTCTACACAAACAGAATGGGCAATGCCGAAGAAACGTACCGTCTGTTATTTTTGAGACATGAAGGAGAAGTTGCTCCGGAATACAAATTCCGTTTTGCACATGCTCTTAGAGCTTCCGGAAATCATGAGGAAGCGGATAAGTACATGAGTGAGTATCTTGGAACTAAAGTTAACTTCGAAGACTGGGAAAATGAACTGGACTCAACTGTTGTTCATACCTACACTACAGATCAGGTTATGCAGAATGCTGCCTCTTCTGACTTTGGAATCACTTTTATGGGAGACCGTGTGGTATTTGCTTCTACAAGAAATCAGGATAGACCAATCTACAAATGGAACAACAAGCCATATTTAGATCTTTATACTGCTGATATTTCTGAAGAAGGACAACTTTCTAACATCTCTTTATTCTCAGATGAGATAAATACAGATACTCATGAAAGCTCTGCAGCTTTTAGTGATGATGGACAAACCATGTACTTTGACAGAACGAATGCAAGAAGAGTTAAAACTCTTTGGTCTGAAGTACCTGTAGCTACCATCAGGATCTACCGTGCAGAAATGGTAAACGGAGAATGGGATAATATTGAAGAATTACCTTTCACAAGCGATGACTACTCTACCGAGCACCCAACTTTAAGTGCCGATGGAACGAAATTATATTTCGCCAGTGACATGCCGGGTGGTCTCGGATCATTTGATATCTACGTTGTAGATGTAAATGAAGACGGAACTTTTGGAGAACCTCAAAATTTAGGGCCAAATGTAAACACTCCGGAGCGTGAGCAATTTCCTTACATCAGTGATGAAGGAGTGCTTTACTTCGCTTCTACAGGAAGAATGGGCTTTGGTAACCTTGATCTTTTCAGAAGCGAAGGTTCAAACGGTTCTTTTGAAGAAGCTCAGAACCTTGGGAGTTCAGTAAACAGTAGTTCAGATGATTTCGCCTTTGTATTAAAAGAAGGTGAAGACAGAGGATATTTTGCTTCTAACAGAAGAGGATCTGACAACCTTTACGCCTTCACTCGTGAAGACTATGAAAAGCCAGTTGTCCCAAAAGACCTGAGAGAAACCAATGTTGAAACCGGAAGGCAGCAACTTAGAGACGTTGGAAATATTCACTTCGACTTTGATAAAGCTGAAATCTTACCAGAAGCCGAAGAGACTTTGGATAAGGTGGTAAACATCATGAAGGAGTATCCAACGCTTGAAATCGAAATAGGTTCTCATGCTGATGCTCGTGGTCCAGATCAATACAACCAAAAATTATCTGAAAGACGTGCAGCTGCAACTCTTGAGTACATTGTAAGTCAGGGAATCGATCGTAACAGATTGAGCGCTCAGGGATATGGTGAATCAAGACCATTAAATGATTGTACACAACCAACCGGATGTACAGTTGAACAGTATGCAAGGAACAGACGAAGCGAGTTCACTATTATGAACTAAGCAGGTTTCTGACTAACCAACCAAAATTAAGGCTCCGGAAACGGAGCCTTTTTTATTTTATCCAACCTATACTATCTATATTCCTTGTTTCAGAAGTTGCAATAACTGTTACACTTTCCAGTACATTAAAAACCTGCCTTCAATCCAGAATAAGAATTATTACTTTCACAACTTAAAATTGCCTGTTTAATGAAATGCAAAATACTATAAGACGTCCCTTGAAAACTTCCCTGTTGCTAATAGTATAATGAGCTAAGAATTTTATACATATGGCATGTTAGCCCCTTGTTTTCTAAACAGGAAAACATCTCTTCATAATATTCTGTAGTAAAACTGCTAAACAATAATTCTATTTTTTAGGCGGATAACCTTCTAGAGCTTTCTTTACGATCCTTTCAAATCTCGCCTGCCGCTTTTCCGGACTGGCATCGGGATCAAATTTACTCTCCACTACTGCCTGCCAAATCAAAGAATCATCCTGAACATCTATAAAATCGAACGTAAGTTTCAGGAAAGTTTTAGGTCCGCCTAAAGGGATGCCACCAGAAACTCCTACGCCCAGGTTCCCTCCTCCTCCACCAACTCCTATACCTATATTATTACGGCTCTGTTCCTGAAATTCTTCCGTATATACATTCACGTAAAGATCGGGCATTTGGGAGCTTGAAAAGCCTTTTTCCTGGAGAGTTGATTCAAGACCGGAAACAAGCCGGCGTTCATCCAACTGACTAAGCCCCGAATGGAATTCGGGGTATAGTGAATAAGTAACATAGTTATCGAAATTCACCTGTGGATCGTAATCGTGGACAGCTCGAGGCGTATTACAGGAAGAAGCCAACAGGCATAGAAAGAAAATTTTTAGAATTTTCATCGAAATAGTTTTTACTAAATTTAGCAAAAACTATCCCAATAATATTGCAGCTATACTTCAGGTTCTCGGTTCAACATTTCCCAAAGTTTATCTTTTAATTGTGTAAGTCCCTGTTGGGCTACAGAAGAAATAAAAAGATAAGGAGCATTAAGATTTTTATCAAGTTCAGACTTTAGTTCAGCTTTGAGTTCATCATCCAGCATGTCACTTTTTGAAATGGCGATCAACCGGTCCTTGTCCAGCATTTCAGGGTTGTACCTTCTTAACTCATCCAGCAAGATCTCGTACTGTTTCACAATATCTGCAGCATCTGCAGGGACCAGGAACAACAATGTAGAGTTTCGCTCAATATGTCTTAAGAAACGATGTCCAATACCTTTTCCTTCCGCAGCACCTTCAATAATTCCAGGGATATCTGCAACCACAAAGGTCTTAAAATCGCGGTATTCCACGATTCCAAGGTTTGGCTTTAGCGTAGTAAATTCATAATCTGCAATCTTTGGCTTGGCAGCCGTAATGACAGACAACAAAGTGGATTTTCCGGCATTCGGAAAACCGACCAGACCTACATCTGCCAAAATTTTAAGCTCCAGCGTAATATCATGCTCTTCCCCAGGAATCCCCGGTTGTGCATAACGCGGTGTCTGATTGGTAGAGGATTTAAAATGCCAGTTTCCCTGGCCTCCTTTTCCTCCCTCAGCTATCACTAGTTCCTGACCATCTTCAGTTATCTCATGAAGGATATCCTGCGTCTCAGTATCCCGGATCACCGTTCCCAATGGAACCTCAATATATTGATCTTCCCCGTCACCCCCGGTACTTCTTTGTTTTCCGCCATGTTCCCCATGGCCCGCTTTGACGTGTCTTTTGAACTTTAGATGGAAAAGTGTCCAGAGGTTTTTGTTACCACGCAATATAATGTGCCCTCCACGGCCACCATCTCCCCCATCGGGACCTCCTTTGGCAATATATTTCTCCCTGTGTAAATGAGCAGATCCTTTACCTCCGTTTCCGGAAGCTACGTGTATCTTTACGTAATCAACAAAATTCCCTTCTGTCATATTCTTTTCCTGTTATCTTTCAGCAGGTATTTACTGCTTCTTCTTAATCTTTTCTATCACCTCACTCAGGCGCTGTGTTATTTCATTCACACTACCTACTCCGTCAACTCCGTAATATTTATCCTGTTTCAGGTAAAACTGCTTTAAAATAGCAGTTTCTTCGTAGTACACCCTAATTCTTTTTCTTATCACTTCTTCATTTGCATCATCTGGCCTTCCCGAGGTTTTCCCTCTTTCCAAAAGACGTTGCACCAATATTTCATCATCAACTTCCAGTGCAATCATAGCACTCACTTCCGTACCTTTTTCATCCAGAAGTTCAGCCAAAGCTTCCGCCTGGGCCACTGTTCTTGGAAAGCCGTCAAAAATGAATCCGTTCCCATTAATATCTTTTTCTACCTCAGCATTCAACATGTTGATCGTCACTTCATCTGGCACTAACTGACCTTTATCCATATAGGATTTTGCCAGATTACCAAGTTCAGTTTGATTTTTAATGTTATATCTAAAAACATCCCCGGTAGAAATATGTTTTAACTGATAGGATTCTTTCAAGATGTTCGCCTGTGTTCCTTTTCCGGCACCCGGAGGTCCGAATAACACTAAATTTGTCATGTTGCTGCTTTCTTTAAGTTTATATACCTGAGTAAGGTTTCGTCCCAAACCGTCGTAGTCCAGGCCGTAACCAACAATAAAGTCATTAGGGATCTCCATACCTATATAATCAATAGGCAGTGGTTTTTTATAAGCTTCGGGTTTATAGAACAAAGTCACCACTTTAAATTCCTTTACCTTTTCTGCTTTTAAAATCCTGTGAATACTTTCCAGGGTATTTCCTGTATCCACAATATCTTCAATAACAATTACTGTTCGGTTTTCAAGAGACTGGGTTAACCCCAGCAGAGTATCCACATTTCCGGTAGTACCAGTGCCCTCGTAAGAACTCAACTTCACAAAATTGACCTCACAATCTCCTTCAAATCTCTTGATTAGCTCGGCTGCAAATAAAAAAGCGCCGTTTAAAATCCCCAGAAATACAGGTTTTTCGTCCCTGAAATCTTCATTGATCTTTAGCGCAAGTTGTTCTATTGCCAATGTGATCTCGGCTTCAGAAATAAAAGGAGTAAATTTTAAATCGTGTAGTTGTACCAAAACAGAATTATTTTTGGGAAACAAAGATACATATTCCAATCAAACCCACAGGCCCTAAAAAAGTACATTTACAGAGGTTTATTTCTCCTTTTCCGTCTTAATGAATTATTTTTGCTGAAACTCTTCATATATGACCAATTATTTTTCTTCAGAATTTAAATTAGGCATTCTTGGCGGCGGCCAGTTAGGGAAAATGATGCTTTATGAAACCAGAAAGTTTGATGTACAGACTTTTGTACTGGACCCCAGCAATGAAGCCCCTTCCCGGATAGCCTGTAACCAGTTTGAACAGGGAGATCTCATGGATTACGAAACTGTTCTCAACTTCGGAAGAAAAGTAGATGTCCTTACTTTCGAGATAGAATCTGTAAACGTGGAGGCACTTGAAAAACTGAAAGAGGAAGGAATCAAAGTTTTTCCGGCTCCGGAAACATTAAGAAAAATTCAGGATAAAGGAATTCAGAAGGAGTTTTATCTTGAGAATGATATTTCAACCGCTCCTTTCAAAAAGTTCACCTCCAAAGCCGATTTAATTTCAGCTATAGAAAATGTAGAGGTCGACCTTCCTTTTGTGTGGAAAAATACCACCGGAGGTTATGACGGAAAAGGTGTGGCGGTCATTAAAACAAAAGATGCTTTAAAGGATCTTCCCGACACTCCTTGTATTGCAGAAAAACTTATTCCTTTTAAAAATGAACTTGCCGTGATCGTGGCGAGAAGCCCTTCAGGCGAGGTACAAACTTACCCTGTGGTGGAGATGGAATTCCATCCCGAAGCAAATCAGGTAGAATATGTAATCTGCCCCGCAAGGATAGATGCTTCAGTAGCTGAAAAAGCCAGAGCGTTGGCTAAGAAAGTTTCCGAAGCATTTGAACATGTAGGCTTACTCGCGGTGGAAATGTTCCAGACTAAAGAGGATGAGATCCTGGTAAATGAAGTGGCACCGAGACCTCACAACAGTGGACACTATTCTATCGAAGCCAGTTATACCAATCAGTTTGAACAACACATTAGAGCTATATTAGATCTTCCGTTGGGAAACACCCAGAGTAAAGTGGGTGGTGTAATGGTTAATTTAGTGGGCGAAGAAGGTCACACGGGAAATGTGGTTTATGAGAATATTTCTGAAATATTGGCTATGAAAGCCGTTACTCCGCATATCTACGGAAAAAAAATCACCCGGCCTTTCCGGAAAATGGGGCATGTAACAATCGTAAATGAAGATCTCGCAGAAGCCCGTCGAATTGCTGAAGAAGTAAAAAATACCATTAAAGTTATTAGTGAATAAATAATAAACAAACCTCACAGATTTTCAAAATCGGGAAGGTTTAAATTTAATTTATATGAGTAAAGTAGGAATTATTATGGGAAGTACCAGTGACATGCCTGTTATGCAGGACGCCATTGATATTCTTGAAAGTTTTGATATTGCAGTGGAAGTAGACATAGTTTCTGCTCACCGTACGCCAGATAAGCTTTTTGACTATGGAAAAAATGCCCATACCCGTGGAATTAAGGTTATCATTGCCGGAGCCGGCGGGGCAGCTCACCTCCCTGGGATGATTGCCTCCTTGTCACCGCTACCAGTGATAGGTGTGCCGGTGAAATCCAGCAACTCCATTGACGGTTGGGATTCTGTACTATCTATCCTACAAATGCCCGGCGGAGTGCCTGTAGCTACAGTGGCTCTGGATGGCGCAAAAAATGCCGGAATTCTTGCCGCCCAGATCTTAGGCGCTTCAGATAAAGATATTCAGCATAAAATTCTGAAGTACAAAGAAGGCTTAAAAGATAAAGTCATCGAAGGCGCGAAAAACCTGAAAAAATAAAAGCCACACCGTGTGGTGTGGCTTTCTGGTAGCATTTAAATGTTTAATATTATTTATTAACCATTCTAAATATATTAATCAAAACTTAAAAGCTACTTCTTTTAATGTTTTTCCTGTTATCTTCCCGATAAGCTGTAAAGATATGAAAATGTAATTTCTTTTTCGGGGAAAAGCACTTAAAATCGATAAACAGTTTAAACATTTTTAATCAGAAATTAATTTATGTCTCAACAAAATCCTCTTTTAGAACCTTTTGAAACCGCTCCTTTTTCCCAACTAAGGACCGAACATTTTAAACCGGCAATAGAAGAAGCAATAAAATCTGCCCGGCTGCAAATTGAAGAAATCACCTCTTCCGAAGCCGAGCCTGCATTCAAAAACACCATTGAAGCACTGGAATTTTCCGGCTCGCAACTGGACCGGGTAACCAGCATTTTTTTTAATCTCAACTCCGCTGAAACCAATGATGAGATCCAGAAACTTGCCCAGGAAATCTCTCCTGTCCTTTCAGATTTCAGGAATGATATCATTCTCAATGAAGAACTTTTCCGAAAAGTAAAAGTGGTATATGATCAAAAGGAAAATCTGGACCTCAACGTAGAGCAACAAACTTTACTGGATAAAAAATACAAAATGTTCTCCCGAAACGGAGCTAATTTAACCGAAGACAAAAAACAGCAATTGCGGGAGATTGATAAAAAATTATCCTCCTTAAGCCTTAATTTCGGAGAAAATGTACTGGCAGAAACCAACAGGTTTGAACTTCATCTCACCGATGAAAAAGAACTCGAAGGATTGCCTAACGGGTTGAGAAGTGCAGCAAGAAGTCTCGCTAAATCAAAGAATAAGGAAGGATGGATCTTCAACCTTCATTACCCCAGCTATCTTCCATTCATGAAATATGCTACCAATCGTGAGCTTCGGAAGAAAATGGCCATCGCTTTTGGAGCTAAAGGCTTTCATAATGATGAACTGGATAACCAGAAAAATGTGCTTCAGATTGCGAAGCTAAGGCATGAAAAAGCAAATTTACTGGGATACAAGACCTATGCAGATTTCATCCTTGAAGAACGTATGGCAGAAACACCAGATAAAGTCGATAGCTTTCTGCAGGAATTATTGGAAAAAGCAAAACCAGCTGCAGAAAGAGAGTTTAAAGAACTGGAGAATTTCGCCAAAGATCTTGACGGGATCGACCGACTGGAGAAATGGGATGCTGCTTTCTACAGTGAGAAACTCAAACAAAAACTATTTGATCTTGATGACGAGCAGTTAAAACCATATTTTGAACTTGAGAATGTCATCAGCGGTGTGTTCACAGTTTCAGAAAAGCTATACGGATTAAAATTTGAGGAAGTATTTGATGTAGATAAATACCACGAGGAAGTTAAGACGTACCGTGTTACAGACGGAGATAATCATGAAATCTCCCTTTTCTACGCAGACTTCTTTCCCAGGGAAGGAAAAAGAGGAGGTGCATGGATGACCTCTTACAAACCTCAGCAGAAAAAAGGTGACAAAGATGACCGTCCACATATTTCTATCGTTTGTAACTTTACGAAACCCACAGAAGAGGAGCCTTCCTTACTTACTTTTAACGAAGTAACCACCCTTTTCCATGAATTTGGACACGCTTTACATGGAATGCTGGCAAATACTACCTATCCCAGCCTTTCGGGTGCCAATGTTTTCTGGGATTTCGTAGAACTTCCGAGTCAGGTGCTGGAAAACTGGTGCTATGAAAAAGAAGCACTTCAGTTGTTCGCAAAACACTATAAAACCGGGGAACCCATTCCGGAGGAGTTAATTGAGAAGATCAAGGAATCTGCTACTTTTCACGAGGGCATGGCAACTTTGCGACAATTGAGTTTCGGAATGCTGGACATGAGCTGGCATAGAATTGATCCTTCAGAAATCGATAATGTAAAAGAGCACGAAAATAAAGCTTTTGAAGCCACAAAATTATATCCCGATGTTACAGAGAATTGCATGAGCACCTCTTTCTCCCACATTTTCCAGGGAGGTTATGCAGCAGGATATTACTCGTATAAATGGGCAGAAGTTCTGGATGCAGATACTTTTGAATTTTTCAAAGAAAAAGGCATTTTTGACAGGGAAACTGCGAATAAATTCAGGGACAGCATATTGTCTCAGGGAGGAACAGAACATCCACTCACCCTTTACAAACGCTTTAGAGGCAAAGAACCCGAGCCCGAGGCTTTACTAAGAAGAGCCGGATTGATTGAGAAAAAGTAGATTTAAAACGGAGGGACCCTTTTCAGGATCACTCCGTTTTAATTTGTTGTTTCTTCGCAATAAAGAGAAGAAAACTTTTTCCTATTTTTAAAGAATAACTAACTTTATATGGCAACTAACATTATTGATCCTACAAAATGGGTTGATAGATATTCAGATTATCTTTTCAATTACACCATTGTGCGTGTAAATGACAGGGAAGTTGCCAATGATCTAATTTCTGAAACCTTTCTTGCCGGGCTTAAGTCGATGAAGAATTTTAAGGGAGAATCCACCGAGAGGACCTGGCTTATTTCTATTCTAAAAAGGAAAATTGTTGATTATTACAGGAAAATAAATTCTAATAAGGGCAGAGCAGAAGTTAAAGTTAATTACAACAGTGATGACAACGATGGAGACTGGCTGGAAGAACAGATAGCAGACCTTTCGGACAAAACTGCCGAGGACACCATGGAAAATGAAGAGCTGGGAATGGCAATCCTGGAATGCCTTGATCAACTGAATGAAAAACAGGCTACGATCTTTAAAATGAAAACTATTGACGGAATTGATACAGATGCCATCTGTAATGAATTCGATATTAGTCCGTCTAATTTATGGGTGATCATCCACAGAGCCAGAACATCCCTGGCAAAATGTTTAGAAAAAAACTGGTTTTAATTATGAAGCTTAGAGAATTATTTAAGTTAAACTGTTCAGAAGCAGCCGAATTCTGCGACAAAGCACAGTATAGGGAAGCCGGTTTCCTGAACAAGCTTAAACTGCGCCTTCATCTCATTTTCTGTCCTCCATGCCAGGAATACACAAAAAAAAACCTGAAATTAACTTCTCTTCTGAAGAAAGCTTCCATTAAAACCTGTACCAAAAAGGAAAAGGAACGTTATAAAAAGCAAATTGAGGAGAATCTTTAAACGAGATTTTCCAACAGTAATAGTATCCCCAGCCATAAAAGAGGAAGCCCTTCTACCCAAAAAGAAGAAAAATATTTTGATTGCTCCTCCTCTGCTTCTATCATCATAAAGCCTGTCACAACAATTACCATCCCCAAAGCTCCTAAGGATTCGGGCGTTCCCGCTTTTTTCAAGAATTCCACCACCAGCATCAAGATCATAAAGATAACTCCGATCAATTTTGATCCGCGAACCCCAATGTTTTGAGGCAGGGTTTTCAATTCTGCCCGGTCATACTTAAGATCTCGTATTTCAAAAGGAATTAACAAGACGAGCACGAACAAAAAAATCTGAAAAAATTCCAGGATTACCTCTGCATTAACCAGCATTCCCGAATCTATTACCGGAAGAAAAACAGTTACTCCCGCCCAAATTAGGGCAATTATGTAGATTTTGATGCCGCCTATGGTGCGCAGGTTTCTTTCCCCGAAAAAGGGAAGGGCGTACAAAAGGGTGAGAAACCCTAAAAGTACTGCCACTGCTATGACCTCAAACCTGATCCTGAAGGCAAAGTTCACCAGGCCCACGAAGCACAGGAATGAAAAAATCTGGATAAGCCTTAAATTTTGAGTCAGGCTCCTGTGATGCAAACCGGCCACCCCGGCGTATTTTATAAAATTATAGCCCGTAATTGTTCCGAAAAAGATAAAAAGTAATAGGTTTATATCAGGGGAAATCCCCAGGTGAATTGTGGAAATCACTGCGAGTGCCACCACGGCAAAAGCCACGTGAATACTACTGGCTATATAAAATGCAAAAAGATTTTTCAGAATTCTCATTATCACTTCTTCAGCACTATTCTTTCATATGATTTAAATTGAAAAAGTTAACAAGACTTCCGGTAAAAATCCTGAAAAAATAGGTTTAAAATACGTAATTTCGCGGCTCAAAACACAACTTTATTCTTCATGAATACAAATTCTTTTTCCCTACGACACATAGGTCCTAAAGAAAATGATCTTCAGGATATGCTAAAAGCGGTTGGAGCAGATTCGCTCGATCAATTGATCTACGAAACCCTGCCCGACGACATTCGCCTGAAAAAAGATCTTGATCTTGCTCCTGCTATGAGCGAGAACGAATATATCACCCACAGCATTTCTTTAGCTGCCAAAAATAAAATATTTAAAAGTTATATTGGATTAGGTTACCACGAATCCATCACCCCCCCGGTGATCCAGAGAAACATTCTGGAGAATCCGGGTTGGTATACTGCCTACACGCCTTACCAGGCAGAGATCGCGCAGGGAAGGCTGGAAGCTTTGATCAATTTCCAGACTGTGGTTGCAGATCTTACCGGGATGGAACTTGCCAATGCTTCCCTACTGGATGAAGCGACGGCTGCCGGGGAAGCCATGTCATTACTTTATTCTGTTAGAAGCCGGGATCAAAAGAAGAATGAGGTAAATAAATTCTTTGTTTCTGAAGAAGTTTTACCGCAAACCATCGATGTACTTAAATCACGAGCACTTCCACTGGACATTGAGCTAGTGATTGGGGATCATGAAAAATTTGATTTTTCAGATAAGTTTTTCGGAGCTTTTCTTCAATATCCGGGGAAACTGGGACAGATCTTTAACTATGCCGATTTTGTTTCCAAAGCTAAAAATGCTGAAATTAAAGTTGCTGTCGCAGCCGATATTTTAAGCCTTGTTAAGCTTCAGGCTCCGGGAGAGTTTGGAGTAGATGTGGTAGTTGGTACTACCCAGCGCTTCGGAATACCATTAGGGTACGGTGGACCACATGCAGCTTATTTTGCTACCCGTGAAGAATACAAACGAAGCATTCCAGGTAGGATCATTGGAGCTACGAAAGATATGGACGGCAATGTTGCCCTTCGAATGGCACTTCAGACCCGGGAACAACACATCAAAAGGGATAAAGCCACTTCAAATATCTGTACTGCACAGGTGCTACTGGCAGTAATGGCCGGGATGTATGCCGTTTACCACGGACCTAAGGGCCTAGAATTCATCGCTACCAAAGTTCATAAATCCGCAGTTACTGTGGCAGAGGAGCTTGAGAAACTAGGTTTTTCTCAACTAAACTCCGCTTATTTCGATACTATTCTTCTGAAAGCAGATGCTGCCAAAGTAAAAGCTGTTGCTGAAAGAAACGAAGTGAATTTCTACTATCCGTCTTCAGAAACAGTAGCTATTTCGCTTAATGAGCCTACAAACCTTGATAACATTCATACTGTTATTGCTATTTTTGCTGAAGTTGCAGAAAAGGAAGCTAAAAAAGTTTCTGCTTTAACTGAAGCCAACAGAATACCTGAAGCGGTAGCGCGAAAAACAGCATTTCTTCAAAATGAGGTTTTCAACTCCTACCATTCAGAAACAGAACTAATGCGCTACATCAAAAAGCTGGAAAGAAAGGATCTTTCCTTAAATCATTCTATGATAGCTTTAGGATCCTGCACAATGAAACTGAATGCCGCAGCCGAAATGTTGCCAATCAGTTATCCGCAGTGGGGAAATATTCATCCGTTCGTGCCGCTTGATCAGGCAGAAGGTTACCAGATCGTTTTGAAAAGACTGGAAAAGCAGCTTAATGAGATCACCGGATTTGCAGCAACTTCGCTTCAGCCAAATTCCGGAGCACAGGGGGAGTTAGCCGGATTAATGGTGATAAGGGCTTATCACGAATCTCGTGGTGAATCCCACCGGAATGTATGTTTGATCCCTTCTTCAGCTCACGGTACCAACCCTGCTTCTGCTGTAATGGCGGGAATGAAGGTAGTGGTAACAAAAGCTTCAGAAAACGGAAATATCGACGTGGACGATCTTCGGGAAAAAGCGATCAAATACAAGGATAATCTTGCCGCCCTGATGGTGACCTATCCTTCGACACACGGAGTGTTTGAATCTGCCATTAAAGAAGTTACTCAAATCATCCACAATAACGGTGGACAGGTTTATATGGATGGCGCCAACATGAACGCCCAGGTAGGCTTGACAAATCCCGGAGCTATTGGAGCCGATGTTTGTCACCTAAACCTTCACAAAACTTTTGCTATTCCACATGGCGGTGGTGGTCCCGGAGTTGGGCCTATATGTGTGGCACCTCAGCTGGTTCCGTTTTTACCAGGTAATCCTGTAATACCAACCGGGGGACAATCTGCCATTCCTGCAATTTCTGCAGCACCATGGGGTTCTGCTTTGGTTTGCTTGATCTCTTACGCCTACATCACTATGTTGGGAAGTGAAGGATTGAAAAAGGCCACACAATACGCTATTTTAAACGCCAATTATATCAAAGCCCGACTTGAAGGAGAAGGACAGTACAAGACCTTGTACAGCGGAGAAAGAGGTCGCGCAGCTCATGAAATGATCCTGGACTGTCGCCCGTTCAAAGCCAAAGGGATTGAGATTACAGATATTGCAAAGAGGCTTATTGATTATGGCTTCCACTCTCCTACCGTTTCTTTCCCTGTGGCAGGAACGCTCATGATCGAACCCACGGAAAGTGAAAGCAAAGCCGAATTAGATCGTTTTTGTGATGCATTGCTTTCCATCAAAAAAGAAATTGAGGAGGTAAGCGAAGATGAGCCAAACAACGTTCTGAAGAACGCACCTCATACATTACAGATGCTGACTTCAGATGAATGGAATTTACCATACAATCGTGAAAAGGCAGCGTATCCTCTGGAATATTTAAGAGACAATAAATTCTGGCCATCTGTTAGAAGGGTAGATGACGCATACGGAGACAGGAACCTTATTTGTACCTGTGCTCCCATAGAAGAATACATGTAAAGGATTCACTTAAAAGGAGCCTCCGAAAAATGAATTCCGGAGGCTTTTTTTTGCCTCCTAAATCTTAACTATATCTTAACAAAAATTCCCTATTTTATCATAATTTATAATGAGTCTTTAATGTTCTTCTCAGGTATTGAGAATTCCGTAAAACTGAATTTTTATTACCAGAAATTGAGGGTTTATGCCTCTGCATTTATTAATTTTGAATAGATTACCCCATTTAAATGAAGTTATGAGTATCAAAATCACAGGTACTGGAAGTTTTATCCCGGAAAGAATTGAAAGAAATTCAGATTTTAATGAACATGAATTTCTAAATCTCGATGGCACCGGATTCAATCAGCCTAATGCAGTTATCATTGAAAAATTCAAAGCTATAACAGGCATTGCTGAGAGAAGATACATTGAGGATGAACTTTTCAATTCCGATATTGCTTTTTTTGCTGCAGAAAGAGCCATTGCAGATGCAGGCATAGATCCCGAAGAGCTGGATTATCTAATCGTGGCGCACAATTATGGGGATGTTGCCCATAATCACATGCAAAGTGATACCGTACCAAGTATTGCCACCCGGGTAAAGCAAAAGCTCAAAATTAAAAATCCGAAATGTGTGGCATACGACATGCTTTTTGGCTGCCCGGGATGGGTGGAATCAGTGATCCAGGCAAATGCTTTTATCAAAGCGGGAATTGCAAAAAAATGCCTGGTGATCGGCTCAGAAACTCTTTCAAGAGTCATTGACAAACATGATCGTGATTCCATGATCTATTCAGATGGTGCCGGTGCCACAGTGATTGAAGCTTCCGATGAAGAAGGCGGAATCCTGGCGCACGAAAGTGCTACCTATGCCCTTGATGAAGGAACCTTTATTTACTTCGGAAAATCAAATAACCCTACTATTTCCGAAGAAAGACGCTACATCAAAATGCACGGCCGTAAGATCTATGAATTTGCTCTCAGTAATGTGCCCGAGGCCATGAAAACATGTCTCGAAAAAAGTGGAACTGACATTGCTGATGTCAAAAAGATCCTCATCCACCAGGCAAATGAAAAAATGGACGAAGCGATCCTCAAACGCTTCTACAAATTATTCGGCTTATCTGTGCCGCAGGGCATCATGCCAATGAGTATTGACAAACTTGGGAATAGCAGTGTTGCTACAGTGCCTACTCTCCTGGACCTCATCCTGAAAGGAAATATGGAAAACCAGGAGCTTAAAAAAGGAGACACCATCATTCTTGCCAGCGTAGGTGCCGGTATGAACATAAATTCAATCGTCTATAAGCTGTAGGATGTACGAAGGCACTTTTCCTAACAAACGCTATAAACATACGCTGGAATTCTTACAGGAAACAGCACCGTCTCCCGCAAACATCCTGGATCTCGGTGTAAGAAATCCTTTCTCTGAATTGATGGAGAAAAGCGGTTATACGGTGTCCAATACTACCGGCGAAGACCTGGACTTTGACAGGGAAGTCCTCAAAGCTTCCAATGCAGATATTGTAACCGCATTTGAAATTTTTGAACATCTGCTAGCTCCTTTTAATGTTCTCCAGGAAATAAAAGCAAAAAAGCTGATTGCCACCGTACCTTTAAAGTTGTGGTTCTCCCCCGCCTATCGCAGTAAAACCGATATGTGGGACCGGCATTTCCACGAGTTTGAAGACTGGCAATTCGACTGGCTTCTGGAAAAAACCGGATGGCAAATTAAAAAGCGACATAAATGGACGAATCCGGTAAAGAAAATTGGACTTAGACCCCTTCTGCGGAACTTCACTCCGCGGTATTATGCTGTTTACGCCGAAAGGAAGTAATTTACAACATCCTCCAATTGACTACTGAATTCTATCAGAAGAATCATTTTTCCTGTATTTATTTCGTAACGCTAAATTAATCCAGGCGTAAAAGAGAATTCCCTTAGCAGATGCATTTTTGCAGCAAAAACAAATGGATTTATTCATCTATGTATTTGCCGCATTGTTCTCGGTTATTAATCCGTTAGGCACTGTCCCTATTTTTGTAGGATTAACGGGTGATCACAGCCAGAAAGAACGCTCAAAAATATCCCTTTTTACTGCTATAAATGTGCTGGTAATCCTGATTACCTCTTTTTTCACCGGCAGGTATATCTTACAGTTCTTCGGAATAAGCATTGAATCTTTAAGGATCGCCGGCGGACTTATTATTGCTACTTCAGGTTTTGCCTTGCTTACTGGCTCCTTCTCCAAGCATAAAGGAATGGATAAGCAACGGGTAAAAGATGACGCTTTCCAGCGGGAGGAAATCGCACTCACACCCCTTGCCATCCCCATGCTTGCAGGGCCGGGATCTATATCTCTCTTGATTGGCTTATTTGAAGAATACGCGCTGGTTTCTCAAAAAGCAACCGTAATTCTTGCTATCATTACTGTTTGTTTTGCCACATTTTTAATGCTGAGATGTTCGCACTACATTGTACGCCTGTTGGGTGCATCAGGGATCAATGCTATTTCCAGAATTATTGGTTTTATTGTAATTGCTATTGGAATAGAATACATCACTTCTTCGGTAATGGCGGTTTTGGGGGTTACTTTTAAATAAGAAATCAATTTGTCTCTCCGGGTAATTCTTTCAGCCAAGATGAGCCTGAAAAATTGTAATTTAGCCCCAAAATAATTTCTTTTTGAAAGTTTACATTGTCATTCCGGCGCACAACGAAGCAGCATTTATAAGCCGAACGCTTCAGTCACTGGTGGAGCAAAGCCATCTTCCGGAGAAGATCATTGTTGTAGACGATCAGTCTTCAGATAATACTGCTGAAATTGTTGCCGGCTTTGCTAAAATACACTCCTTCATTTCTCTTGTAAAAACTACCTCATCCGAAGCACATCTCCCCGGAAGCAAAGTTGTAAATGCTTTTTATAAAGGTTATGACCTACTGGATGAGGAGTATGATATCATCTGTAAGTTTGATGCCGACCTTATTTTTCCGAAGAATTACCTGGAGCAGATTGCAGCTCATTTTAATGCCGATCCTAAAACCGGAATGGCCGGCGGATTCTGCCATATCTTAAAAAACGATAAATGGAAATTGGAAAATCTCACGGGGAAAGACCACATTCGGGGCGCTTTAAAGGCCTACCGAAAAGATTGTTTTAAACAAATTGGAGGTCTTAAGCCTTCCATGGGCTGGGATACTGTCGATGAACTGCTGGCCCAATATCATAATTGGAAAATAGTTACAGATGAATCTCTTGCGGTAAAACATTTACGACCTACAGGTTTCACTTATGATAAAGCTGCTAAATTAAAACAAGGGGAAGCTTTTTATAAACTGCGCTATGGCTTTTTAATTACATTAATAGCATCGGCCAAACTCGCCTGGAACAAAAGGATGCCGGGTCTTACTAAAGACTATCTGGAGGGATTTTTTCACGCAAAAACCAGCGATTTGCCTTTTCTAGTATCCAAAAAAGAAGGAGCCTTCATAAGAAGGCTCCGGTATAAAAAAATGGTAAATAAATTTTTATAGATCTATTTTTCCAAAGCCACTTCCAGAGGTCTTCCGGTAGAACCATTAGGATAAGTTATTCCAAGTAAGGCTGAGATCGTTGGTGCAATGTCAGATATTTCCACCCGTTCCATACTGCTTCCCTGTTTGATCCCGTGTCCATAGAACAATATAGGAGCATGCGTATCATAGTTTTGTCCGCTACCATGAGTAGATCCTGTTCTGGAATAGGAAATTACAGAAGGTTCTAAAACCAACACCACGTCTCCACTCCGCTTTTGATGATATCCCATATCGATCAGGGCATCCATTCCACGGGTGTAGTTTGTTGCTTCCAGCTGACGACGGGTATATACTTTATTGACCGCATCATACTGAAGACTGAAAAGAGCTACTGCTTTTTCTAACTGCTGAACATCAATTTCCTCTTCCAGCAATTTTTCGTAATTAAAGAAAATCTGGTTGTTGGAAATATTCGAAACAGCATCCTCCATTTCAAAAGTTGAAGCAATAAATTCATTTAAAGAGGATTTGAATTCTCCATAGTTAAAATATCCCGAAGGTATTTTTACGGTTTCCAGGTATGCCGGCACATGAACCCCACCATGATCCGCAGTCAGGAATAACGTGTAATTACCTTTTCCAACTTTTTCATCCAGGACATTCAGCATTCGTTCAAGATCTTTATCCAGACGAAGATACGTATCCTGTATTTCCTTGGAGTTCACTCCGAAATTATGGCCTACATAATCGGTAGAAGAATAACTTAAGGTTAAGAAATCTGTAATATCATCCTGCCCAAGCTCTTCTCCATCCAATGCAGCTATAGCAAAATCTGTTGTTAGATTATTTCCGAAGGGAGTAGATTTGATAATATCAAAACCTCCGTTTTGTTTACTTAGTTTTTTAAGATCGTAAGGAAAGCTTGCTGAATTCTGGCCTTTAAATCCACCTTCAAAATTATTTACATCCAGACCACTTTCAGCATAGGTTTCTATATCATATAAAGTATTCCATTCTTTAAAATATGATGCTGCTTTTTTGGAAGCATTGAAATCCATCACCCACTGCGGAAGATCTTCCCGGTAAAAGCTACTGGTGATCCATTTTCCTTCATCTTCGCCGTGGAACCAGTATGCCGCATTCGCCGTATGCCCGGCAGGTAGGACAGAACCGCGATCTTTTAGTGCTACCCCTATGGTTTTCCCCCGCATCTGAGTGTGAAGTCGGTTTTCGTCAGCCACACTGGTGGTCAACATTCGGTGGGGAGACATTTTCCCTGCTGAAGAAGAAGTTCCCACGGGATTTACTTCCGGATCGCCTGCACAGTAAACACTTTCCCCGGCAAATTTATCATACCAGTTATTCCCTATGATCCCGTGACTCTCGGGAGTTGCCCCAGTCCATACCGAAGCGTGTCCGGGACCGGTGTAGGTGGGAATATAATTGAAATGTGCATTTTTAAAATTAAATCCATCACCAGCGATCCTTTTGAACCCGCCATCTCCGAACCTGTTCCAGAATCGGGTGATATAGTCGTAACGCATCTGGTCTACAACTACTCCAACCACTAGTTTTGGGGTAGAATGTAATGCATCTGAAGAAATTTTCTGTTCCTGTGCCGAAATGTTTCCGGTAATAAATAAGCCAAAGATAATTAGCAAAAGTTGTTTCATGGTTTTTGTTCTTTAAACCCAAAAATACCAAATATCCTGTAGTTAAAGTTTCCAGAAGGTTAAAATACTTTGCTTAAAAAAATTAGTATTTTAGCGTTACAAAACGTGCAAATGAACTACCTGCAATCTATTGGTGAATACTTATTAATGATAAAAGGGGTTTTTGGTCGAATGACCAAAGGCTCAGTACTAAAGGAACTTATTTTTAAAGAGATCGATGAACTGGTAGTAGGATCTTTGGGGATTGTTGCTTTTCTTTCCTTCTTTATTGGAGGGGTTGTAGCACTGCAAACTGCCCTTAACCTTAGTAATCCCATCATCCCGAAAAGTCTCGTGGCATTTGCTGCAAGACAATCGATCATCCTGGAATTCTCCCCTACCTTCATCTCCATCATTATGGCAGGTAAGGTGGGTTCCTTCATTACCTCCAGTATTGGATCTATGAGGGTGACCGAACAAATAGATGCTCTTGAAGTAATGGGAATCAATTCACTGAATTATCTGGTATTTCCAAAGATCATAGCAATGCTTACCTATCCATTTGTGATAGCCATCTCTATGTTCCTGGGAGTTTTGGGTGCATATACGTCGGCTGTGCTGGGTGGCTTTGTAAGTTCAGAAGCTTTTATCACTGGTCTTCAGGAAGATTTCATTGGCTTTCATGTGTTCTATGCCTTCTTCAAAACCTTCCTTTTTGCTTTTATTCTCGCCACCATTCCTGCATATCACGGATATTATATGACGGGAGGATCGCTTGAAGTTGGAAAATCAAGTACCACCTCATTCGTCTGGACCAGTGTAGTGATCATCGTAACAAATTACATTGTTACACAATTAATGCTTAGCTAATGATAGAAATTAAAAATTTACATAAAAGTTTTGGTGAAGAAAAAATTCTGAAGGGAATTGATTTTGTCTTTGAAACTGGTAAAACCAATTTGATCATTGGCCAGTCTGGTTCCGGAAAAAGTGTACTCCTTAAATGTATGCTTGGACTTTTTACCCCCGAACAGGGAACTATTGAATATGACGGGGATGCTTATTCGAGCTTCAATGAAGAGCAAAAAAGGGATCTGCGTACAAAAGTTGGGATGCTGTTTCAGGGTGGTGCTCTCTTTGATTCCATGACGGTAGAAGAGAACGTCATGTTTCCTCTCCGGATGTTTACAAAAACAAAAAAGAAAGATCTTAAAGACAGGGTTCACGAGGTTCTTGAACGGGTAAATTTAAATGATACAGGACAAAAATACCCTGCAGAAATTAGTGGTGGTATGCAAAAAAGGGTAGCTATTGCACGTGCCATCGTAAACAGACCTAAATATTTATTCTGTGATGAGCCCAACTCCGGGCTCGATCCTCATACAGCTACCGTGATCGATAACCTGATCCATGATCTAACCGTAGAGTATGATATTACCACTGTGGTGATTACCCACGATATGAACTCATTACTGGAAATTGGCGAGAATATTGCCTTCTTGAAAGACGGCGTACTGGCCTGGAAAGGTGACAAAACCCAGATCTTTAAAACTGAGGATGAAACTGTAACAGATTTTGTTTATTCATCAGATCTTTTCAAAAAAGTAAGAGTAGCCCAGCAAAGGGGGATTTAAAAAACTACAGCTTTACACCATATTAATTTATCGCCTGTACAGAAATGGTGTCGAGCGACAACCTTACCTGAAGCCACTCCCTAAGCTTCTCCATTTCACTTTGCCGTACCTGGTTTGACAGAGATTTATTCCACCTTACATTAAATGTGGGAACCGTATCTGTGCGGGAGAAATCTGTCACTATACTATTGGCATAGCTTAACTGCTCAATGTTTCTGTAATTTATTTTTGCTTCCCTGCTTATTGTCTGAAATGGAATTCCGGAAGCCCTGTGCCGCACCAGCTCCTGTTCCAGCAAACGGATCCTTGCATCCTTATCCTCAACGATCTGCTGATTCCTTACGTATAGATCCTCCAGGATACCTGCTCTTACATCACTGGTGAGCTGCTGGGCAATTTCTGAACTTTGATCACTCCCCTGATGAATTCTAAGGTTTACATCTTCCATATCCCGTCCTTCCTTTATCTCTTCCACCCATTGACCAATCTGACCCTGAGGTACCGGCCTTCCTATGAGGTATACATCTACAAATTTTCTTTTGTAGTCCTGATCATACTTCACCACCTCAGCTCCCGGATAATCAATTTGATTCTCCACATAATCCTTGGTATTAGAAAGAAAAACCTGCTCCCTTAATAAATTTATAAAGAGAAAAATACTAGGGATCATCACCAGAATAGCTATAAGAGAAGCCAGTTTAGCTGTATTTCTCCTGCGCCTGCTGTTAGCATATTTTACAAGCGGAAACCGAAGGATCTTGGCAACCACAAATGTGGAAAGAGCTATGAACACAGAATTAATGGCAAATAAATACAATGCGCCGCCGGCGTATTCCCAGTTTCCAATTGCCAATCCATATCCTACCGTACACAATGGAGGCATCAGGGCTGTGGCAATTGCCACCCCCATGATCACACTGGCAATCGTGCCTTTTTTGGTTTTGGCCACAATTAGCGCCAGACCACCAAAAATAGCCACCAGCACATCCAGAATAGTAGGATAGGTCCTTGCCTTAAGCTCAGGAGTTTCCTGCTCTATAGGCGATATTAGAAAATATAAATAAGCCGTTAAAACACTCAAAACTACCATGACGGCAAGGTTCACCAGGGAACGTTTAAGCGTATCAATATCGTTGATCGCCACACCAAGCCCCACTCCAACTATCGGACCCATAAGTGGTGAAATTAACATGGCACCAATGACCACCGCTGTACTACTCACATTTAAACCTATGGAAGCGACAAAAATGGAAAAAATAAGAATCCAGGCATTGTGGCCTTTAAAGGAAATATCCCTTTTCACCATTTCTATAGTAGTATCCCTGTCGGTTTCCTCGTGTATATCAAGAAGTTCCTTTAAAAAAACCTTGATCTCTTCAAAAGCACCTTTTATATGTGACTTACCCGAAGGCTTTGTATGTATGGGGGGAATGCTGTTATTGTCTTCCATATTTTATCCTAAGTGTTCACCAAAATCCTGCTGCACCTTTGCTCTTATTTGTTTTATCTCCTGCTCTTTCTCTTTAGGAACAATCATTAAAACATCTTTTTCGTCGATAATTATATAATCCTTCAAGTCTTCAACGACAACCACTTTTCCGGAAGCCGAACTAATAATATTTCCGGTAGATTTATTTGCAAGAAGTTTCACGTTAAGAGCAGCATTTTCATTTTCATCCTTATCCACTTCATTGTAAAGAGAACCCCAGGTCCCCAGATCATTCCAGTCAAAAGAAGCTGAAATGACAAATATGTGCTCCTCCTTTTCAAGAATCCCGTAGTCGATCGAGATATTTTCTGCTTCAGGATAATTTTTCTTTATAAAATCCTTTTCTTCAGAAGTATTAAAAACGGCGGTACCTTCTGAAAATAACCGATGCATCTCAGGAAGATTTCTTCGGAAAGAATCAAGGATAAAGGAAGCATTCCAGATGAAAATTCCGGCATTCCAGTCGTAGTTACCCTGGGAAATAAAGTTGCGAGCTACTTCAATGGAAGGTTTTTCAGTAAAATTTTGAACAGATTTTATCTTCTCCTTACTGTCATCATACTGAATATAACCATATCCGGTATTGGGAAAAGTAGGTTTTATCCCCAAGGTAAGTATTTTATCTCCTGTACGGCACGCATCAAAAGCAAGGGAGACGTCATTGGCAAAAGCATCCTCATCTTCTATCCAGTGATCGCTGGGTGCCATGATCATCACCGCATTACTATTTTTCTTATAGATCTTGAGAGCTGCGAGTAAAACCGCCGGGGCAGTATTTCTCATTTCAGGTTCAAGGACTATTTGATCACTTTGTAGCTGCGGTAATTGCTCCTTTACAAGTTGATCGTATATCTCATTCGTAAGGATGATAATATTCTCTGCAGGCACTAATTTATTCAATCTTCTATAGGTTGTCTGGATCAACGTTTCGCCCGTACCCAAAAGATCCCGAAACTGCTTGGGATGTCTTGTTGTACTCACGGGCCAAAACCGGGACCCAACCCCTCCTGCCATCAAAACCGCAAAATTATTCTTATCCATGATGCTGCATTTAAGATGATTAATTAGCTGCCTTAAGCAACTCTACTTCTGCGTTAGGCTGAAACAGATACACCTTTCCTGTATTCACCTCCACACATTCATATCTTTTTACCCTCTTCACTCCTTTTTTAAAAACCTTTCCGTTATAAATCCTAAAAGTACTGCCTTGCGGAACTTCAAAAATGTAATTTTTATCATTGGGCTGATCAAATCTTTTTAAAGCTACCGCAAGATGCGCATCTGTATCACTGCTCGCCTTCGGATTCCTGAAATGCCTTGCAATATAAGGTAACAATTCCGTCGGAAATATTTCAGGTCGTATAAACGGCAACATCAACTTCTGAAAAGTACTTTTCCATTCAATTCCGTGAGGTTTAATTAATCTACCATACGATTCAAATGCAAGTAAATGCGCAATTTCATGAACGAGCGTAATTAGAAAACGGTATTTATTTAAATTAGCATTAACGGTGATTTGCTGGGTGCCATCCGGCATTCTCCGGTAATCACCATGTCTTGTTTTCCTTTCATTAACAATCTTCAGGTGGATATGATTTCTTTCTATCAGCCCAAAAACGGGCTCCACTGCGTGACTGGGAATATATCTTGCTAAAATATCTTTCATTCAATTAAGGGGTACTATTGGACACCTGTAGTAACTTTCCGTTGTAATATTTATTTCCGGTCAAAGAAAAATGACCAATATATGCTGCCATTTCTTTAGCCGAAGTAGGCGCTTTATACCCGGGAAAGGCCTCTTCCAGCATTTCTGTTTGTACAGCTCCAAGAGCCAGTACATTAAAGGATGGTCCGTTTCCTTTATATTCTTCTGCGAGTAATTCTGTAAGGGTAATGACCGCACCCTTGCTGGAACTATAGGCCGAAAGTCCCGGAAACTTCACGCTTCCCTGAACTCCGCCCATGCTGCTCACCGTTACCACATGACTCTTGGAAGTCATCACCGGCAAAAGTTGCTGAATAAGACACGCCACGCCAAAAACATTTGTTTTATAGACATGCTCGAATTCTTCTTCCGTAATTTCAGCAAAAGCTTTGTTTACTATAGCCCCTGCATTATTGATAAGAATATCTACTTCTCCCCAGGTTTCCTTTACAAAATCTGACACAGCTTGTAATTGCGCTCTTTTAGTAATATCACAGGAGAGACTATGTACGTTTTTAAGGTCAAGATTTTTTACCGGTTTCTCATTTCGTGAAATTGCAAGCACGTGGTGTCCTTCTTTAGCAAAATATTTTACCAACTCCAATCCTATTCCCCTGCTCGTACCCGTTATAACAACCTTCTTCATTACTCGTTCATTTTGATTTCTTTTGTCGGGGTGTTTGCCATCCTCGCAATCCCAGGAATGATCTCTTCTATCAGCTTTGTCATATGCCCGGCATCCATAAGTTCAAATTCATCATCTACATGATGATAATACTCATAATTGGTAAAATCAAACGTGGAAATCGTCTGCGCTGGAATCTCAAATTCCTGATAAAATGGATAATTATCACTTCTCCTGAAAAGACTGTATTCCTTAGCCTGAGGTAAAAAACCCACCACCTCAGCTCCTGCATATTCATTGAACTTTTCAGCCAGATTGGATAATTCGTATCCTGTCAAATAAGCAGAATAACTTTTGTCCTTCATAGGTACCCCAATCATTTCGATATTAAACATTACATAAAGATCAATGTTCTCCCCACTAAGTTTCTGAGCCAGATGAGAGGAACCTACCAGTCCCAATTCTTCGGCTGAATAAAGAGTGAACAGAATACTTCTTTTTGTATCCATATCTGCAAAGTATTTTGCCAGTTCCAGGACGGCAGTAGTCCCTGAAGCATTGTCATTGGCCCCGTTAGCCAAAGAATCGTTCCCAACGGTTTCCCCCTGCCCAATGTGGTCATAATGTGCTCCAATAATGATAAATTCATCCTTCAGCTGCGGGTCTTTTCCTTCTTTGAACCCCACGACATTATATCCGGTAGTTCCTTTGGTTTCAAAAGAATCCCTGTAAGTTTCAAAATAGGGTTTAATATTATTCTTTCTGAATATGTTTTCAATATAGACTGCTGCTTTTTCAATTCCTTCGGAACCTGTATTTCTGCCTTGCAGCTCATCTGAAGCCAGGTACTGAAGTGTTTCAGAAACCTCCGATTCTACAACGCTAACTTCTCCTGAAAAATTCTCTGATCCTGATTCTTTTTCGGCAACCTCTTTTGGCTGTCCGCAACTCAGGAAAAGCGAACAAGTAAATAAAAAGAAGACTGACAATATATTTTTTCTCATAAAGCTAAAGATAAAAAAATCCCACAATTGAGTGGGATTTTGATATTTATAATTAAGTATGACAGCATTATGCTAACATTACCACCGGGTTTTCAAGATATTGCTTTAATGTTTGAAGAAAAGCAGCACCAGTAGCTCCATCTACAGTTCTGTGGTCACATGCAAGTGTAACTTTCATTGTGTTTCCAACCGCAATCTGCCCGTTTCTCACTACCGGTTTTTCAACGATAGCCCCTACTGAAAGAATAGCAGAGTTTGGCTGATTTATAATACTGGTAAATTCTGTGATCCCGAACATTCCCAGATTGGAAACCGTAAAGGTACTTCCTTCCATTTCCTTTGGCTGTAGTTTCTTATTTCTTGCTTTTCCAGCAAGATCCTTCACATTTGCACCAATTTGAGTCATACTCATCTGGTCGGCAAATGGAAGCACAGGAACCACAAGGCCTTCATCTACAGCAACGGCAACTCCCATGTGAATGTGTTTTGCAATTTTCGTGCTCTCACCTGTCCACTGAGAATTTACGCGCGGATGCTTTCTCAATGCCATAGCAGATGCTTTGATCACCATGTCATTAAAAGAAACTTTCACGTCTGGTAATTCATTGATCTGTTTACGGCTTGCCATTGCATTGGCCATATCCACTTCAATGGTAAGATAGTAGTGAGGAGCATTGAATTTTGATTCTCCAAGCCTCTTCGCAATGGTTTTACGCATTTGCGAATTTTTAACTTCTTCGAAACTCTCTTCTCCTGCAGGAACGTATGGCTGAACTGCAGCTTTCGCAGGTTCACCTTTTTCAAGACCAGCCTCCTGCTTTTGAGCAGCTGCCGGTTTTTCTGAAGGTTTAAAGTTTTCGATATCTTTCTTAACGATCCTGTTATTCTCACCAGATCCTTTTACATCTGCAAGATTAATCCCTTTATCTTCTGCCATTTTCTTAGCTAGAGGGGAAGCAAATATTCTTCCTCCATCTTTAGAAGTGGTATTAGAAGTTGATTCTTTTTCAGTTTCTTCAGAAGGTTTCTCTTCCTTCTTTTCTTCAGATTTTGCAGGAGAAGTAGATTTCTTCCTTCCTCCACCTTGCAAAACAGCAGAAACATCGGTTCCTTCCGGCCCAATCACCGCAAGAACACTGTCTACAGGAGCGGTTTCTCCTTCTTCAATGCCAATGTGCAGTAATGTACCCGAATAAAAAGATTCGAATTCCATTGTAGCCTTATCGGTTTCGATTTCAGCAAGGATTTCTCCTTCTTCTACTTTATCTCCTTTTTTCTTCAGCCAGGAAGCAACAGTACCCTCCTCCATAGTATCACTAAGACGAGGCATTTTAACTACTTCTACACCTTCAGGAATTTCACCGGCACCGGTTACTTCTTCCTCATCACCTTCTTCCTGCTTCTTCTCTTCTGTTTTTTCTGCTTTTGCTTCTTTAGCTTCAGAAGTATCCTTTTTTTCATCGGAAGAATTTCCATCGAGCAAGCCCGATATGTCTTCGCCTTCCTCACCAATAATAGCCAGAAGAGTATCAACAGGAGCTGTTTCTCCTTCCTCTATCCCTATATGCAGCAGCGTACCTTCATGGAAAGATTCAAATTCCATGGTCGCTTTATCTGTTTCGATCTCTGCAAGGATATCTCCCTCTTCTACTTTATCTCCTTTTTGCTTTAGCCACTTTGCAACAACACCTTCTTCCATAGTGTCGCTCAAACGCGGCATGTTAATTACTTCTGCCATAGCTTAGTCTAATTTATGGGATAAAAACGGATAATCTTTTTGTTCGTACACTACATCGTACATCACATTTTTGTCTGGATAATCAGATTCGTCTGCGAACTTCTCACATTCAGAAACAAGATCTTTTACCCTCTTGTCGATTTCTTTGATCTCCTTATCTGTAGCGTATTTATTTTCTTTAATGATGTCCTTCACCTGGGTGATAGGATCGATCTTCTGGTACTCGGCTACTTCATCCTTGGTACGATATTGCTGCGCATCACTCATGGAGTGACCACGATAACGATATGTTTTAAGCTCAAGGAAAGTAGGCCCTTCTCCTTTACGGGCACGTACAATGGCTTCATCTAAAGCTTCGGCCACTTTCTCCGGATTCATTGCATCTACAGGACCACAAGGCATATCATAGCCTAACCCAAGTTTCCAGATCTCAGTACTCTTTGAAGTACGTGCAACAGAAGTACCCATGGCATATCCATTATTCTCAACACAAAAAACAACCGGCAAATTCCATTTCACGGCCATGGTAAAGGTTTCATGAAGCGAACCCTGTCGAGCAGCTCCATCCCCTAAGAAGGTCAGGGTAACTGCATCTCTTTTGAAATATTTATCGGCAAATGCAAGACCGGCACCTAAAGGTATTTGCCCTCCTACAATCCCGTGACCACCATAAAAACGGTGTTCTTTAGAAAATATATGCATAGAACCACCTAATCCCTGGGAAGTTCCTGTCTTCTTACCATAAAGTTCAGCCATCACCCTTCTTGGATCAACACCCATTCCAATTGGCTGAACGTGATTCCTGTAAGCAGTGATCATCTTGTCTTTTGATAAATCCATGGCGTGCAAAGCCCCTGCAAGAATAGCTTCCTGGCCATTGTAAAGGTGTAAAAATCCTCTAACTTTTTGCTGAATATATACTTGAGCAAGTTTATCTTCAAACTTGCGCCAAAACAGCATGTCCTCATACCACTTTAAATACGTGGCTTTTGTGATTTTTTTCATTAACTACTAGTTTTTAATTTGCCAAGCAAAAGCTCAGGCCAAGCGAAACACAAAAGTACTATTTTCAAGATGAATTGAAAACAGTTTTAGGTGTAAAAAATAAGAAAAAGACTATAAGAAAGAACTATCAAAAATCAAGGGAAGTAAATCTGATATAGAATTAGCTTTTACCACCTTTCCTGTCTCTCCCATAAAGTAAATCTCAATTGGTGTTTCCTGTTTCATTTCATACTCTGCGATAGCCTGCCGGCAGGAGCCACAAGGCGGGGTAGGAATTTTTACAGTGTGCTTATCAGACTTAGCAGAAAGTGCGAGCTTAATGATCTTTGCTTCAGGGAATTTTGCCCCTGCGTAAAAAATGGCAGTACGCTCGGCACAAAGGCCGGCAGGATAGGATGCATTTTCCTGATTGCTGCCGGTAATGATCTCTCCATTATCGAGCAATATAGCTGCACCTACACTAAACTTTGAATATGGGGAATACGCCTTATCCCTGGCCGTAAATGCATCTCCCATCAAGGCCTTAACATCTTCCGGTAATTCATCAATACTTTTATAAATATCAAGATCTGCAGTGATTGTAAATTTTTCCATGTTATATAAGATAAAAAAGACCGCGCAAATATGATTTGCAACGGCCTGTTTAGTTTTTAAATGTTATAAGTTTTTTCTAAAAATATCCGTTGTCATATTGATCCCCGAAATTGAATGTTAACCCAAACCTTAAAGTTCCTTCAAGAGGACTCACAACATCTGAGGTAGAAAACAAATAAGAAACGTCAATATTCACCATGGTATATTTAAATCCGGCACCAAAAGACAAAAACCTTCTGGAACCCTTCTCTTCGCTTTCATTAAAATACCCGGCTCTTAAAGCAAAAGCATCTTCATATACATACTCTGCCCCTAAAGCCCAGGTTACTTCTTTAAGTTCTTCACTAAAACCATCGGGTGCATCTCCAAAAGATTTAAAGATACCTTCAATAGCCCCAATATCATTATACTCCCTGTTATCCTCTGCATCTATTTGCCCGTCGTTATTAAAATCCTGAGGCGTAGGCACCAGCAATTTATTAAATTCGACGTATGTTCCAATCCTGTTTGAAGCATCAAGAATAAAGTCAAAACCCCCTCCTAATTTAAAGTTAGTAGGAATAAAATTTTCCTGTCCGCCTTCATCATATTTTATTTTAGGGCCAATGTTTGAGATGTTCGCACCGGCTCTCCACTGCCCGTCAAAAGAATCAAAAAAGATAAGATTACTTTGATAAAATGCCGCTACATCCACCCCGAAAGAACCTGCCGCAGTAGCGTCTGGATCTACGGGAGCTAGTTTAAGGTCCGACCTTAAGTAACGCCCCGCTACTGCCATAGAAAAGTTCTCACTAAGACGAAGGGAATAAGAAAGATCAAACGTAAATTCATTAGGACTTAAGATAAGGGGAAGGTCATCTGGAAATTCCCTGGCTTCAATATTACCCAAACTGAAATATTTAAAACTTGCAGCAAAAGCACTTCTTTCGTCGATCCTGTTATAATAGGTAATGTTTCCAAGGAAAATATCATTTACTAATTCACTTAAGTATGGAGTATAAGTAACTCCAAATCCGTGTTCATTAGGTGCAAAAACATATTTTGCGGGGTTCCACTGCTGAGAAAAGGCATCCACCGGGGTTGCAACACCCTGGTCTCCCATCCCTGCCGCACGAGCATCTGCCGCAACCAGAAGGAAAGGCACTGCTGTAGTTATTACTCTATCCTGTTCCTGCGCCAGCGCTTTGGCATTAATCAATAAGAAGCCACTTATTAATAAGAGTGAAAATTTCCTCATAGAATAATTTAAATATCAACAAATATATCTGAATTCCCGCTACAAAATAACCAAATTACAGAAATTCTCCACTTTCTTAGTGTATAACGCACTTTTTACTATAAACTTGTGTATCTTTTAATCTTTTCCTACAAATCCTTACAGCATCGAATAGGATCCTCCAAACCACTGCCCACGCAGCTTTTCAGAAAATCTATTTTAAAAATGATAAAAATTTGACGTACAACCTCTTTTACAGCCATATAAGATTTGAACAAATTCGAAAAAAACAGCTACTTTTGTCCCATCTTAGTTAATAGGTATTAATTTTGATACAAAGGATTAAAAGTAAAAAGTGGGTTTTATTAAAATAATAAACCGTAATTCATAACGTTAGTTATGGATTTACAGGATATTACAGTATTTCAAATCCTCTGTAATATTCTTGAAAGTTTGACGTTAATTACTATATTGCAAAGCCAAAAATTGCTACAAAAGATACTGTGAATATGAGAAATAAGGTTGCTGTAAAAGCATTTTTCGCCATCGCATTAAGCGCCGGCTTATTAAGCTGTAACAACTCTAGGGATTACAAGAACAACTCCCGTGCTACGGGCTGGGATATTAATTCCAAAGATGGTGGCTTCAACTACAATGCAGATTTCAAGGAACAGGAAGCAGGTCCCGGTCTTATTTTTGTTGAAGGCGGAACTTTTACAATGGGAAGAGTTCAGGATGATGTAATGCACGATTGGAACAACACTCCTACCCAACAACACGTACAGTCATTCTATATGGATGAAACAGAGGTTACAAATTTAATGTACCTCGAATACTTAGATTATTTAAAAAGAGTATACCCTCCAAGCGAAGAAAGGTACCGCAACATTTATCATGGTGCTTTACCCGATACATTAGTATGGAGAAACCGGTTAGGCTACAATGAGACCATGACTAATAACTACCTGCGCCATCCCGCATATGCAAACTATCCTGTAGTTGGGGTTAGCTGGATACAGGCAGTTGAATTCAGTAAATGGAGAACCGACAGGGTGAATGAGCTACGACTGGAAGAAGAAGGGATTACCCAGAAAGGCGCACGTATGGAAGCCGAAGCCGGACAAACTTTCAATACAGAAACCTACCTAAATACTCCAACCCAGGCTTATGGAGGAAATGAAGAAATTTTACGTGGCGGGAATAATTCAGATAGATATACTCAGGGAGACAGTACCGGCCTTTACGTACAACGTAAGCACGGAATCCTTCTTCCGGAATACCGACTTCCTACTGAAGCCGAATGGGAATATGCAGCACTTGCCATGGTTGGCATAAGAAGCTACAATGCATACCGCGGAAGAAAAAAATATCCATGGGATAGCCAGTACACCAGATCTGGAGATGCTACAAGTCGTGGCGACCAGATGGCAAACTTTAAGCAAGGTGACGGAGATTACGGCGGAATTGCGGGATGGAGTGATGACGGTGCCGATATTACTGCAGAGGTAAAATCATACGAACCTAATGACTTCGGACTTTACGATATGGCCGGAAACGTTGCAGAATGGGTATTAGATGTATATCGCCCTATAGTCGATGACGAATTCAACGATTTCAACTATTACCGCGGAAACATCTACACAAAACACTCCATTACCGAAGATGGCACCATCAAGGTTTTGGGAGTTGACGAAATCCAGTATGATACATTGAGTAACGGAAGAATTGTCGCAAGAAACCTTCCGGGGGAGATTGCTACAGAACCTATCACTGAAGAGGACACTTACCTGAGACCAAATTTTTCAGAAAGTGACAACAGGAATTTCCGTGACGGAGACAAAAGGTCTTCCAGAAATTATGGTTCTTTTGCAGAAACCGAAGAACCTTCGCAAAGAATGTACAACTCACCAATCCATACTGCAAGTATTGACAGTGCAGGCGGACGTAGCCTTCAGTACGATGAAACATCAGGAAGAACAACCCTTATCGATGACAACGTAAGAGTATACAAAGGAGGCTCCTGGAGAGACAGAGCTTACTGGCTCGATCCTGCACAAAGAAGATATTTCCCTCAGGATATGGCTACAGATTATATTGGATTTAGAAACGCAATGTCGCGCGTAGGATCCAAATCACAGTCAAAAAACAAGACTGCAAGAAATTAATTGCATATTTAAATAAATTCAGAAAAGCCCTAATTGATTTAGGGCTTTTTTTATAGCTTTATTTTCATGAAAATTGAACAGATACATGAGCTTTTCCTGAACAGCTCCGGCGTTAGTACCGATACCCGAAAAATCAATCACAATAGCATCTTCTTCGCACTTAAAGGAGATAACTTCAATGGAAACAGCTTTGCCCTGCAGGCCCTTGAGAAAGGAGCTTCTTACGCATTCATTGATGAGCAACCTGTCGAACAAAACAGTCGGCTCATCCTGGTACAGGATGTTTTAACAGCACTTCAGGAACTTTCCACCTTTCATCGGATTTACCTCAACACACCAATAATCTCCCTTACCGGAAGCAATGGCAAGACCACTACCAAAGAATTAATCAATGCAGTGCTTTCAAAGAAATATAAGACTACCGCTACTGTTGGCAACCTTAATAACCCCATTGGAGTTCCTTTAACACTCCTTTCCATGACCAGAGAAACTGAAATTGGAATTGTTGAAATGGGCGCCAATCACCAAAAGGAAATTGAATTTCTATGCGGAATAGCCCAACCCGACTATGGTTATATCACCAATTTCGGAAAAGCACACCTGGAAGGTTTTGGAAGCGTGGAAGGAGTAATAAAAGGTAAAAGTGAACTTTATGATTTCCTCAAGCAAAACAATAAAACTGTCTTTTTAAACTACGATGATCCTATTCAAAAAAAGCAATTTGATTATCATAAAACATATAGCTTCGGAAGTTCCAAAGAAGCCGATCTTCAAATTCAGTTTCCAATGGGATCAGATTACGCTTCAATACAGTACAATGACCTGAAAATAGAATCTAATCTTATCGGAGCATACAACGCAAAGAATATGGCCGCTGCTTTTTCCATCGGAAAATATTTTGATGTTCCTGAAGATCAAATTAAGGCCGCTATTAAAGAATACACTCCCCGGAATAATAGATCACAAATCATCCAGAAGGGCAGCACAAAGATAATCCTTGACGCTTATAATGCAAATCCCACAAGTATGGTCGCGGCGATAGAAAATTTTGAAAACCTAAAAGGAGCTTCAAAAATAGTATTTCTGGGAGACATGTTTGAAATGGGAGCACAAGCCGCAGACGAACACCAACAGCTGGTAAATAAAATGGAAGCATCGAACATAGAAAAGGTCATTCTGCTTGGCGAGAATTTTCATAGAACGACGACAGCTACAGAAAAGATCCAGAAATTCAAAAATTTTGAAGATTTCAAAGCTGCTTTTAATCCCAAGGAAACAGAAGGGAAATTTCTGCTGATAAAAGGCTCAAGAGGTATGGCCCTGGAACGGATTGTCGATTTATTGTAATGAACAACCTCTGAAATTTCAGGACGGGACAAATCTTAAAATCGAAAAGGCCTCCAAATGGAAGCCTTTTCTTTTGTGGGCAATGAGGGATTCGAACCCCCGACCCCCTCGGTGTAAACGAGGTGCTCTGAACCAACTGAGCTAATTGCCCCAATAAACTTTCTTTTAGTAGAACCGAAGTTCTTCTGTCATTCTGTGGGTGATACTGGGTTCGAACCAGTGACCCCTACCTTGTCGAGGTAGTGCTCTGAACCAGCTGAGCTAATCACCCTTTTTCAGGATTGGAATTAAAAAACAATCCCTCTCTAAATATAATAAAAAAGGCCTCCAAATGGAAGCCTTTCTTTTGTGGGCAATGAGGGATTCGAACCCCCGACCCCCTCGGTGTAAACGAGGTGCTCTGAACCAACTGAGCTAATTGCCCCAATAAACTTTTGAACTTTCGCTTTCTTCAAGTGCTAGTCTCTCTCTGAATGCGGATGCAAATATAGACTACATTTTTATTTATGCAAAGAAAAAAATTAAAAAAATTAAATTATTTCAGCAACCGTAAAAGTGCTGCCGCCAACGTAGATAACATCCCGCTCACCGGCTGCTTTCAGAGCAGATCCGTAAGCTTTTGAAACCGAAGAATATGACCGCCCTTTTAACCCAATTTCCCCAGCTTTTTCTTCCAAGATTTCAGCATCAAGACCTCTGGGGATATTTGGTCTGCAGTAATAAAAAGTTGCAAAATCTGGCATTAGGGGAAGAACAGCCGATAAATCTTTATCGTTGACCACTCCCAAAACTATATGCATATTCTCAAATTGTTCCTCCTGCAACTGTTTCATCGCATAAACAAGACCTTCCCTGTTATGTGCTGTATCGCAAATCACTTTAGGATTAACCTGCAGCACCTCCCAACGACCCCGCAGCCCGGTATTCCTTACAACGTTTTTCAGGCCTTTTTCTGCCGCTTCCGGGATGATGTTCCAACCATTCTCCTTCAGCACTTCTATTGAAGCCAGGACAGTTCTTATATTCTTTTGTTGATACGTACCTTTAAGATCAGTTTCTACTATCTTGCCGCTATATTCTTCAGCTAAAAAAAGCGGAGCATTAAATTGCGCTGCCACTTTTCTAAAAACAGGAAGGGTTTCGAGATGAGTTTCACCAATTACTACAGGGACTTCATTCTTGACAATTCCGGCCTTTTCGCCGGCAATCGCTGCCAGGGTATTCCCCAGCATAGCTGTATGATCAAAGCCAATATTGGTGATTACAGAAAGTTCCGGATGAATGATATTGGTGGAATCCAATCTTCCGCCCAGCCCCACCTCAATAACAGCAACATCTACTTGTTGAGCAGAAAAATATTCGAAAGCCATTCCTACCGTCATCTCGAAAAAAGAGAAGTTCCTTTCCTCCAAAAATGCTTTGTTTTCAGAAATGAAATTTGTAACTGCATTTTCACTGATTTCTTTTCCGTTGATCTTTATCCGTTCCCGAAAATCTTTAAGGTGCGGAGAAGTATATAATCCGACTTTAAATCCTGACTCCTGCAATACTGAAGCCAGCATATGAGAAACAGAACCTTTTCCATTAGTACCTGCCACATGAAGTGTTTGAAACTTCTTGTGCGGATCTTGTAAATGTGCTGAAAGTTTTTCAATATTGGATAAGTTTACCCTGTACGCCTTGCTTCCCAGCTGCTGATACATGGGTAACTGCTGAAACATCCAGTCAACAGTTTCCTGATAGTTCATCAATATTATTCTGAAAGTTTGAAGTTGTAGATAATTGTCCCCACTTGTTTGGAGGGAGCATTGTCATCGCTGTTGAACCTGGTAGCAAGCGCAGCCCTTCTTGCAGGATCTGTCAAACAGGAGGCATTATTGGTAGTTCCTTTAACACCGGGTATTGCTCGTGTCACCTGCCCGTTCTGGTTTACTTCTATCTGCACTACCACAATCCCCGATTCGTTACAATCCTGAACAAATTTCTCTTTATTCAAAGCTCTTCTGCCTCCAAGACGGTAATTCCCATCACCATCAAGCCCGGAACCGTTCCCGTAATATGCACTGGCATTAGGATCTCCGTTTGGATCTCCTTTGTCTCCGGCCTGATTATCGTTTCCTTCCCCACCTGTTGCACTGCCGTCATTTTCGGGTCCGTTAAGGATACTGCTTAAAGCATCTGTAGTCGATTTATCGGGTTTTGGTTCGGGTTTCTTGGCAGGTTCTTTTGGCTGCTCTTTTACCGGCTCCTGCTTCTTAACAACAGGCTCTTCTTTTTTCTTCTTCTCAATAACCGGTGCATCAGAAATTTCTGAAGTTACTATTTCTTCCTGCACATTTGATTCTACCGGAGTAACTTCTGGCCGTGTTTGTTGAGGCGCAGATTGAACCGGCTCGGTTGGCTGGTCGACACCCGAACCGACTTCAGAAGTGCCGAAGTTTATAGCGATTCCGCTTTCCGGCGGCGGGTCCAGATATTTAAATCCGAAGAAAAAAAGGATAAGGATCAACAACACGTGCAACACTACCGTGATGGCAAATGATTTTCTTTCGTGTTGTGTCTCTAGATATTTCACTTTTTCAGAAATTATAATTTATTCCGGTCTTACCGCAAGAACGATCTTGTATCTGTTCCTATTAGCAATGTCCATAACATTTACAGCATTTTCAATAGGAACTCCTTCTTCTGCTCTTAAAATAATGGTTGGATCATCCACCCCTCCAAGTTTACTCTTCAATCTTTGTTCCAAAGAGCTTGTGCTTACCCTTTCATCATCAATATACACCTGCAGGTCTTTTGTAATACTCACGGATACATTTTGTACAGAGGTGGTTTTCCCTTTTGCTTTTGGCAGGATAAGATCAAGCGCCTCCGGCGTTATCGACGGCGAAGTAAGCATGAAAAAGATAAGTAATAAAAATACGATATCTGTCATGGAACTCATGCTGAATTCCGTACTTATTTTATTTCTGCCTCGTAAGTTCATATTATGCTGGTTCGTTTAAGAGGTCAAGGAAATCTACTGCTGTGGCTTCCATTTGGTGTACTACCTTATCGGTTTTTACTACCAGGTGGTTGTATCCTATATAAGCAACGATCCCTACAATTAATCCGGCAACGGTTGTTGTCATTGCAATATAAATACCTTCTGCCAAAGCTCCCATTTCTGCCTGTCCACTACTGGTGGCCAGCTCATGGAAAGCGATTACCATTCCTATAACCGTTCCCAGGAAACCTATCATAGGTCCTACCCCGGCAATACTCGCCAGTATACTAATATTCTTTTCAAGTTTGTAAACTTCAAGCCTTCCCGCATTTTCTATGGCAGTATTTATATCCTCCAGCGGACTTCCAATACGGTCCAGACCTTTGGCAGTAAGTCTGGCTACAGGAGAATTTGCCTGTGCACATCTCATTCTTGCCGATTCTATATTTCCGTTTAATACACTGTCCTTTATCTGGTTCATAAAGTTACTGTCGGTTTCCGAAGCCGCTTTAATCGCAAAAAGGCGTTCAAAATAAATATACACCGCCACGAAGAGCATAATAAAAAGAAGGGCGATAATGACCTGCCCTGCAATTCCGCCACTTAAAAAAAGATCAAATAATGAGAGGGTTTTTTCTTCGACTATAGGTTCTGCAGTCTGGGCGCTTTCTGCCAATCCATCCTCCTGAAAAAAATGTAGCATATGTAGTTCTTGGTTTTTTATTTAAACGTGGTAAACTTATTTTAATTGTATTTCTTGGTCTTCAAAAAGATACGGATCTTTGATTATACCAATTGTTTCAGCGCAATTTCAAATGCAGTCCTGCTAATATTGGTTTTGCTGCTGTTGTGATCAAACGTATTTCTAATGGCATTTTTTATAGTTATAGAAGTATCATTAAAAATAGCTTCATCTGTCATTTGCACCCTTCGTTCCATGAAATATGCAAATACACGCGCCATTCCGCAGTTGGAAATAAAGTCGGGAATAAGACTTACCCGTTCATCTGTATATTCCATAATAGGTCCAAAGAAAATTTCTTTGTCGGCAAAAGGAACATTTGCGCCACAGGAGATCACTTCAAGTTTGGTCTCGATCATTTTGGTGATCTGATCTTTAGTAATTAGCCTTGAAGCTGCACACGGAGCAAATATTTCGGCCTCCAGCGTCCATATTTTTTCATTCACCTCTGCAAAAGGAATCATTTGATCACTTTTCAACGTGTTTCCTTCTTTATTAAGAAAAAGATCTTTTACTTCTTCAAAACTGAATCCGTCCTCTTTGATCAATCCTCCTGCTCTATCGATGATCCCAACAATCTTCGCGCCCATTTGCGCCAGATAATAAGCTGCTGCAGACCCTACGTTTCCAAATCCTTGAACAATGGCTCTTTTTCCTTTGACATCGCCACCATAGATCTCGTAATATTGTTTTACAGCCTCGGCTACCCCATAACCAGTTATCATATCGGCTACCGTATATTTCCGGGAAACATCGGGAGAATAATTCACATTTTCCAGAACCTTGATCACACCCTGTCTTAACTGACCTATCCTGTTGATCTTATCTGCTTCAGAAGGTTGAAAATGTCCGTTAAAAACCCCTTCCTGCGGATGCCAAACACCACAATCTTCGGTAATAGGAATTACTTCATTGATCTCATCCACGTTCAGATCACCTCCGGTTCCGTAGTAACTTTTCAGAAGCGGGGAAACGGCTTTATACCATCGCTCCAAAACCCCTTTTTTGCGGGGGTCGTTAGGATCAAAATTAATTCCGGATTTTGCTCCACCAATGGCAGGCCCCGAAACGGTAAATTTCACCTCCATGGTTTTAGCAAGAGACAACACTTCATTCATATCCAACCCCTGTCTCATTCTGGTTCCTCCGCCGGCTGCACCACCACGCAGGGAATTAATAACCGTCCAGCCTTCTGCCTCGGTTTCGGGGTCTTTCCAGTTAAAAACTAATTCAGGATCTTTATCTTGATATAAATTCAGTAATTCTTTCATTATTTATTTTAATTGCTGCACAAATATAAAAAACTATGTATGGTGAAAGTTGAAATCAAAATATATTTTAAGGAGTGAAAATGTTTCCGGAAGAATGGTTTTTTGAAGCACCCGTAACACTACTTAATACATTCACCTCGTTTCTCAATCTCAATACTCCCAAAAAGCCAAAAATCAACGCCTCTTTAAAGTTGACCACCTTTGGAGACGGAATCACAATCTCATTTTTTGTCCTCTTCTTTATTTGATCCATTAAGAATCCATTGAAGGCTCCCCCACCGGTCACCAAAACTTTTGAGGCAGGTTTATTATCAAACATTTCTGAAATCTGAATAGCCGCATGCAACGTATAGGTATTTAAAAGTGTTGGAATACTGTCCTTATTATTAAGCATCGGAAAGATATGCTTATTCACCCACTCTATACCTAAAGATTTTGGCGGTTTTTGAAAATAGAACTCAAGCGCATTTAATTGCTGAAGAAGGGCTTTATCTGTAGTCCCTGAAGCGGCTATTTCTCCATTTCTATCGTAGGCAAGATGGAGTTCCGCGGCTAGAAAATTCAGAACCGTATTCACAGGGCAAATATCATAAGCCACCCTTTGACCATTTAAAACCGTAGAAACATTTGCGAAACCGCCAAGATTGAGGCAGTATTGATATGCCGGAAAAAGTAGTTCATCTCCTATAGGTACCAGCGGAGCTCCCTGCCCTCCCAGCTTTACATCCTGAACCCTGAAATTACAAACAACTTTTCTCCCGGTAAGTTGTGCAAGCTCCGGAAGGTTGCCAATTTGAAGAGTATATCCGTTTTCAGGTTCATGTTTTATGGTATGGCCATGACTGCAAATAGCATCCAATTCCTTAATGTTGTTTTTTGTCAGGAAACCTGAAATGGTTTCAGCCAAAAATTGTGTGTACTGCTCATCGAGTTCATGTAGTTGCTGGTCATTATAAGAAATAGCTTCAGAAAGCCTTTTTTGCCACTCTGCTGGGTATGCCAGCGTATCGGCAGTAATGATTTGATATTCCCAGGAATCTCTAAATTCAAATTGAATAAAAGCCAGGTCAATACCATCCAAAGAAGTCCCGGACATTACCCCGAGCACATCGTATCGTATTTTTTCCATAAATGTAAAATTAGCCAATCTTAATTGAAAATATGCCTTCAAAAAGGTATCTTTGATCACAAAAATTTACATTTTTTAAAATTTAAGACCTAATGGATTTCAAGCTAACAGAAGAGCACTTAATGATAAAGGAAGCAGCACGTGACTTCGCAAAGAATGAATTGCTGCCGGGAGTAATAGAAAGGGACGAAAAACAGGAATTTCCTAAAGAACAGGTAAAAAAAATGGGGGAACTTGGTTTCCTTGGAATGATGGCTTCACCGGAATATGGCGGCGGCGGTATGGATACGGTTGCGTATGTTCTTGCCATGGAAGAGATTTCAAAAATCGATGCATCGGCCTCGGTGGTAATGTCTGTGAACAACTCGCTGGTTTGCTGGGGACTCGACACCTACGGAAACGAAGAGCAAAAAAAGAAGTTTTTATCAAAACTCACCACCGGCGAATCTATTGGAGCCTTTTGTCTTTCTGAGCCGGAAGCCGGAAGCGATGCTACTTCTCAGAGAACTACCGCAATCGATAAAGGAGACCACTACCTCCTTAACGGAACCAAAAACTGGATTACTAACGGAAGTACTGCAGATTTCTATATTGTAATTGCCCAAACAGATGTGGAGAAAAAACACCGCGGCATCAATGCTTTTATTATAGAAAAGGGCTGGAAAGGTTTTGATATAGGACCAAAAGAGCAAAAACTGGGGATTAGAGGAAGTGATACACATTCTTTAATGTTCAACGATGTGAAAGTTCCAAAAGAAAACAGGATAGGTGAAGATGGCTTCGGATTTAAATTTGCCATGAAAACCCTTTCCGGAGGACGTATTGGAATTGCCGCACAGGCCCTGGGGATCGCAGCAGGTGCTTACGAACTGGCCAAAGAATATTCTAAAGTAAGAAAAGCTTTTGGCACCGAGATTATGAACCACCAGGCGATTGCCTTTAAACTGGCCGACATGCATACTTCTATCGAAGCAGCCCGACACCTGGTAATGAAAGCCGCCTGCGATAAAGACAATGGTGAGAACTATGATCTTTCGGGCGCAATGGCGAAGTTATTTGCTTCCAAAACTGCCATGGATGTCACAATTGAAGCCGTCCAGGTACATGGAGGAAATGGTTATGTAAAAGAATATCATGTAGAAAGATTGATGCGGGATGCAAAAATAACCCAGATCTACGAAGGAACTTCAGAAATTCAAAAAATAGTAATTTCAAGAAGCATTCTTAAGGATTAAAGAAAACATAAAATATATTTTTCCAAGCCCGATTTTTTCAAGTCGGGCTTTTTATTTGTCATAACTGCTGCTGAAAGATTCGTAATCTGAAGCCTTACAATTCCGAATATATGAATTTAGCGCAAAATAAATAATAGTATTGCATTTCTTCCTATGAAACAAAGGTTATGCTTCGTATTATACATAGAATGTTATATTTTAGTGAAAATAATATAAGCAGAAAGATATATGAAACCAGGAAAGCAAGGGCTTTATTCGCCCGAATTTGAACGTGACAACTGTGGCGCCGGATTTATTTGTAATTTAGAAGGAAAGCGTACAAATGATATTATTCACAAGGCGCTAGATATATTAATAAGACTGGAACACCGTGGCGCTGTTAGTGCAGATGGAAGAACAGGAGATGGAGCAGGAATTCTGATTGAAATTCCTCATGATTTTTTCAGGAAGAAATGCAGCTTTGAACTACCCGAATTTCAGGAATATGCAGTAGGAATGGTCTTCTTTCCACCTTCCTCAAACCAGCGCAACATCTGTAAGGAAATATTTGAAGAAGAAATTAATAAACAGCAGCTCCAAATTATTGGCTGGAGGGAAGTTCCTGTAGATAAAACCTGCCTTGGAAGCATTGCTGCATTAACCGAACCCAATGTGCAACAAATCTTCATTGGGAAAGGAGAAAAAGAGATTTCGGACAGGGAATTCAGCGCCAGGCTCTTCACTTCCCGAAAAATTGCCGAACACAGAATAGAGAATTCCGGACTTTCTGAAGCATCCACTTTCTACCTTACCAGTTTATCTACCAATACCATTATTTACAAAGGTCTTTTAATGCCTCAGGATATTAATGTCTACTATCCTGATTTGAATGATCCAGAAGTAGTGACCAAGCTTGCCTTGGTGCATCAGCGTTTTTCCACAAATACTTTTCCTAGCTGGGATTTGGCGCAACCCTTCAGGTACATGTGCCATAATGGTGAGATTAATACACTTCGCGGAAACTTAAGCAGAATGAAAGCACGGGAAGAACTTTTCAAAAGTGAGCTTTTCGGAGATGAGAATATAAAAGAAATTTTACCAATTACTTCCGAAGGCAAATCAGATTCTGCTTCCATGGATACTGTACTGGAGCTTCTGGTACAAACAGGCAGATCCTTACCTGAAGCAATGATGATGATGGTCCCCGAAGCCTGGGAGAAAAATCCTTCCATGGCAGAAGAAAAAAAAGCTTTCTATGAATACAATTCCTGCATCATGGAGCCCTGGGATGGCCCTGCTTCTATCCCATTTACCGATGGGAAATATATAGGTGCCTTACTCGACAGAAATGGACTTCGTCCTTCAAGATACACCCTTACAAAAGATGGCTATGTGGTGATGGCTTCAGAAACAGGGGTTATGGATATAGCACCTGAAAATGTGGAGCTGCACGGCCGCTTGGAACCGGGAAGAATGTTCCTGGTAGATATGAATGAGGGGAGAATAATTGGAGATGAAGAAGTAAAAAGAAAAATTGTTACCGAAAGGCCTTACCAGAATTGGCTGGATGAACATTTACTTCAGCTGGCAGATGTGCCATATACGGGAAACCGCACTCCTATAGAAAAAGTGGATTTTCTTACCCGCCAAAAGCTCTTTGGCTATACTATTGAAGATATCAAAACCATTATTAGCCCCATGGCTACCCTGGCAAAGGAAGCTACCGGTTCCATGGGAACAGATACACCTTTAGCTGTTCTTTCAGACAAACCGCAATTACTCTTCAATTACTTTAAACAGCTGTTCGCCCAGGTGACGAATCCACCCCTGGACGGCATCAGGGAAGAAATTGTTACAGATATAAGCCTTGCTATTGGGGAAGACAGAAATCTTTTTGATATAATTCCTGAGCAGTGCAAAAAGCTAAGGATTCAGAATCCGGTGATTTCCAATGAAGATCTTGACAAGATAAAATACATTGATGAGCCGGGCTTTAAAGCAGCATCGATCTCCATACTATATGAAGCCGACAAAGGCCTGAATGGATTGGAAACCCGCCTGGATGAAATGATCCTGGAAATCACCGCAGCGGTAGACAGTGGCTGTAATATCATCATCCTGTCAGACAGAAATGTGAATCCGGAGCTAGCTCCAATTCCGTCATTGCTGGCCTGTTCATTCGTTCACCATATGGTGAAAAAGCACAACAGAAGGTCTTCTTTTGGGATTGTCATCGAATCTGCCGAACCCAGGGAACCCCATCATTTTGCACTTCTGTTTGGATATGGTGCTAGCGCTATTAATCCATACATGGTGAACGAGATTATTCATAACCTGGTGGTAGAAAAAGAAATCCCTGTAGGAGATCCTGAAGAGGCCGTAGAAAATTTTAATACTGCAATAGGAAAAGGGATCATCAAGATCATGAATAAAATAGGAATTTCTACCCTTCACTCCTATCGAGGTGCCCAGATCTTTGAGATTCTTGGGCTAAATCAGAAATTCGTGGACAAACATTTCTGCAATACCCCCACAAGAATAGAAGGTATTGGATTATACGAAATAGAAAAAGAAATTCAGGAGAGATACAAGAAAGCTTTTAAACCATCGGAAACAGGTACAGATCTGGAACTGGAAATTGGAGGAGATTACCGCTGGAGAAGAAACGGAGAACGGCATATGTTCAATCCCGCGAGCATTGCCAAACTTCAGCAGGCTGTCAAACAGAACAACCCGAAAAGCTATGAAGAATATTCTCAGTTTATAAATGAGCAGAGTAAGAATTTAATGACCTTACGAGGAATGTTCAGGTTCCGAGATCTTAATCCTATTCCTGTAGAAGAAGTAGAACCCTGGACAGAGATCGTAAAAAGGTTTAAAACGGGTGCCATGTCCTTTGGTTCCATAAGTAAAGAGGCCCACGAAAATCTGGCAATTGCCATGAACAGGATGCAGGGTAAAAGCAATTCGGGTGAAGGCGGTGAAGATCCCTCAAGATTTCACAAAAGCACGGACGGAAACTGGCGGAATTCTGCTATCAAGCAGGTGGCTTCTGGAAGATTTGGCGTCTCCATAGATTATCTTACCAATGCCCAGGAGATACAAATAAAAATGGCTCAGGGGGCAAAACCGGGAGAGGGAGGACAGTTACCGGGTCCAAAAGTAAATCCGGATATTGCTAAAACCAGAAATTCAACCCCTTATGTCGGATTAATTTCACCACCACCACACCACGACATTTATTCTATTGAAGATCTTGCCCAGTTAATTTTCGATTTGAAGAATGCGAACCGAGAAGCCAGGATCAATGTAAAACTTGTATCAAAAATAGGTGTCGGAACCATTGCTGCCGGTGTCGCAAAAGCAAAAGCCGATGTAGTACTGGTATCGGGTTATGATGGAGGTACGGGAGCATCTCCTTTAACTTCCTTACGACATGCAGGTCTTCCTTGGGAACTGGGAATCGCAGAAGTGCAACAAACCTTGCTTTTAAACGACCTTAGAAGCAGGATTGTTGTAGAATGTGACGGACAGCTAAAAACTGGTAGAGACGTCGCTATTGCTTGTTTACTGGGAGCCGAAGAATTCGGATTCTCTACCGCTCCGTTGGTGGCTTCGGGCTGTATTATGATGCGTGCCTGCCATCTTAACACTTGTCCTGTAGGCATCGCAACACAGGATCCGGAATTACGAAAAAATTTCAAGGGAACACCAGAGCATGTGATCAATTTCATGTATTTCGTAGCACAGGAATTAAGGCAGATCATGGCCGATCTTGGCTACCGAACCATTAATGAAATGGTGGGGCAAAGTCAGAAACTTGATATGAACAAGGCTATAAAACACTATAAAGCACAGGGGCTGGATCTTTCGAACATCCTCTACAAACCGAATATTGATAAGGATATGCCACTTTACAATACGGCGAAGCAGGATCATAAGTTAGACGATGTGCTTGATTTTGAGATTTTGAGAAGGGCACATCCAGCCATTTATAGAAAGGAAAAAATGGTACTGAATTTCCCTATCAATAATATTAACAGGACCACTGGAGCTGTTCTAAGCAACGAGATCACAAAGATTCACGGAGCAAAAGGTCTTCCGAAGAATACTTTAACCTTAAATTTTTCAGGATCTGCTGGCCAGAGCTTTGGTGCTTTTGCCACAAAGGGACTCACCTTAAATGTGGAAGGCAATACTAATGATTACTTCGGAAAAGGTCTTAGTGGAGCTACTCTAACCGTCAGAAAACCTAAAGAAGCGACTTTTAAATCCAATGAAAATGTAATCATTGGAAATGTGGCACTATATGGCGCCACCAATGGCGAAGCCTATATCAATGGTATAGGTGGTGAACGTTTTTGCGTGAGGAATTCAGGAGCTAAAGCAGTTATTGAAGGAATTGGGGATCACGGCTGTGAATATATGACCGGTGGTGTGGCAGTCATTTTAGGAACAATAGGAAGAAATTTTGCTGCAGGAATGAGTGGCGGAATCGCGTATATCTATAATCCTGAAAAAAATATAGACATGCACAATTTCAATATGGAAATGATAGGCTTTGAAGATCCTTCACAACATGACAAAGACGAATTGAAGAAATTAATTAAAAACCATCTCCTTTATACCGAAAGTGATGTGGCCAGGGAGATCCTTAAAAACTGGGAGGTGACATCAGGAAATTTCATGAAGATTATGCCTACTGAATATAAAAAAGCATTAAAAATACTGGAAGAAGAAAGAATGGCAAAAGAAGAAGTAGAATTAAAAACAGCATAAAAATGGATAAATTAAGAGGATTTCTGAAATATGAACGCAGAGAGGAAGACACCATTGCTGTTCCGGAAAGAGTGAAAAATTACAGTGAGTTTAGCAAAGAACTCAGCAATGAAGAATTAAATGAGCAGGGAGCACGATGTATGGACTGCGGAATTCCATTTTGCCACAGTGGATGTCCGCTTGGCAATCTTATTCCCGACTTTAATGATGCCGTATATAAAAATGAGTGGCAAAAGGCCCTGAAAATTTTACATTCCACAAACAATTTCCCCGAGTTCACCGGAAGGTTATGTCCTGCACCATGTGAATCTGCTTGTGTATTAGGTATTATAAAACCTCCCGTATCCATTGAACTTATTGAAAAGTATATTCCGGAAAGAGGTTTTCAGGAAGGCTGGATAAAGCCAGATCCGCCTGCACACCGCACCGGAAAAACGGTTGCCGTGGTAGGTTCTGGTCCTGCAGGACTAGCTGCAGCTCAGCAATTGAACAGGGCCGGGCATACAGTGACTGTCTTGGAAAGAGATAAGAAAATTGGGGGTCTGCTAAGATATGGAATCCCGGATTTTAAGCTAGAAAAGAAAATCATTGACCGGAGACTGGCGGTTCTGGAAGAAGAAGGAATTAAATTTCAAACGGAAACAAACGTAGGAATAAATTATTCCGTAGAAAAGCTGGAAGAGTTTGATGCCATTGTGCTTTGTGGTGGTGCCACCGAAAAAAGATCACTACCAATACCGGGGGCAGACGCAAAAGGAGTAGTCCAGGCAATGAATTTTCTTAAGAAAAATAATGAGGTGGTCGATGGTATTGCTGAACCAACAGAAGAATATTCGGCCGAAGGTAAACATGTAATTGTTATAGGAGGTGGCGACACAGGATCTGATTGTGTGGGAACCTCTAACAGACATGGCGCTAAATCTGTGACAAATTTCGAAATAATGCCGATGCCCTCCACTTCCCGGACAGTTGAAAATCCTTGGCCATACTGGAGCTTTACATTAAAAACAACTTCTTCCCATGAAGAGGGAGTAGAACGAAATTGGAGTATAGCCACCAGAAAATTTATTACCGACGATCATGGCCATTTAAAGGCGCTTGAAACTATTGATGTGGAGTGGGTCAAAACAGAAGGAAGAGCACCAAAGCTACAGGAAGTCCCCGGAACAGAAAAAGAATGGCCATGTGAAATGGCTTTATTAGCCCTGGGTTTCACCGGACCAGAAAATACCTTGAGTCAGCAATTAGGTCTTGAAGTCGATACAAGAACAAATATAAAGGCTGATAAATACCAGACCAATGTTCCAAACATTTTTGCTGCAGGTGATATGCGTAGGGGACAGTCTTTAATCGTCTGGGCCATCTCTGAAGGACGGGAAGCCGCTAGAAAAGTTGATAAATATTTAATGGGGAAAACCGCATTACCCACTAAAGGAAAAGGAGATCTACCGGCGGCATAGTTAGATCACCTAATTAGAAAAGCAGCCTCCTATGGGCTGCTTTTTTATTTATGGTGATGTAAGAAAAGACTAAAAACCATTAGACTAAAACCATTTAAAGCTCAATGCCACTCGTACTACTTCTATTCAAAGGACTTCCCCTCCTTGAGCAGGGGCACCTGCAGGCCGGGCTGGTTTTACTACAAAAAAAAACCCTTCATCAAATACATGATGAAGGGTTCTAAAAAAAGGCGGCGACATACTCTCCCACTGGATGCAGTA
>NZ_BMXB01000008.1 GCF_014651535.1 Salinimicrobium marinum | reverse complement strand
CAACTACAACCAGTGAGGTATAAAAAGGAAAGGTAGTGACCGAAATCACTACCTTTATAAAAAATTTAATTAAATAATCTGTATCGATTATTCAGGACTAGACATTAAATGCCCGGCTTATCCTCTCGCTGGGACTGGCCGTTGTGCTGAATTTATAATTTTATCTACTGAAAATTTTCCTCCACCAAGGATCAGTAATGGCGCATAGAGGAACAGATAAAGTAATCCTAGTTCCTGATTCGCGAAGGGATCATTCCCATGGATTACAAATACTGCCATCAACATCGTGATGATAAGCGGAATAGAACTTAAACGGGTGGCTAATCCAATAAGAAGTAGCACCGAACATATCACTTCTGCGAAAACTGCCAGGGCAAGGGAGATGGTGGAACTCAGGCCCATTACTCCGGGAAACTGAATTTCCCCGCCTGAGAAAAGCATTTGCAGCTTCGGAATTCCGTGAGTGAGCATTAATGTTGCCACTCCAATTCGTATGATCAATAGAACAACATCTACTTGTGTTGTTGCAAAAGTTGTTTTGAAGAATTTACTCATGTTCGTTAGTTTATCCAGTTTTTAGGGATGTCATTGTCAAAGATCCCGCAACAGCTTTATCGTTAAAAAAAGAAAACGATGTCTTCGGCTATTTTTCTCCATCGGGAACTTAATTCATTATCCTGAATCCCGTTCATGGGCGAACCGTGACCTACTAATAACACCGGCATCGTCGTTTCCTGTCGTACCAGGGTTGCCGTAAAATTTCTGAAAGCTGAAAATGTTGACATTGTTAATTTTTAATTGAAAAAGAGGAAGCCGGTAGGGGGGATCTAAAACCAGAAAAGATCATCGGCTTCCTCATGTTATAATGGGCTTTATTGCTTTTTGAATTCCCCGTCCACATCAATAACGACTTTGTCGCTAAGGACAGCTTCAGGAAAATCGGATCCTAAATTATAATCAGATCTTTTTACGTCACCCGAAATTGCAAATCCGGAGATTACATCACCGTTCTGTGGATTTTCAACAGTTCCGCGGTACCACACATCCAGCGTAACCGGTTTAGTGATTCCGTGGAAACTAAGATCACCGGTTACCTTGTATTTGCCTTCGCTTACTTTCTCGGAAGAATTGCTCTTAAAGGTCATTTTTGGATGATTTTTCGCATCAAAGAAATCCTCATTTTTCAGGTGGTTGTCCCTCATTTCCACTCCGGTGTCAATGGAAGGTACTTCAATCACGATATCATATTCTGCATCACTGAAATCATCTTCTGTAGCCACAATAGTTCCTTCAAATTCACTGAAGGTACCTTCAACTTCAGCAATTCCCATGTGAGTAATTCCGAAGGATACCTGGGTATGTGCAGGATCGGCTTTCCATGTGGTTTGTGCGAACATGCTGGTGCTTAAAAAAGCAATAAACAGAAAAGAAAATAAATGTTTCATAAGTATCATTTTTAAATTGGTTATTAAAGTTTATAAATTGAATTATTAATATGCTGCGGTAAAACGTTGTCTTATATGTGCTGCATTTTCAGCCTCATCCACCAGAACTACTGCAGTATCCTGAACAGAGAGTTCGGAATTTCCATTTTCGTCAAACACAGGATTTTCAAACCCTTTTCTGTAGGTATTCCGTCGTTCTTCTGGCTTTCCCGGAGCCATTCCAATCGCCGGACTAAAAAAGGTCCATTCCAGATCTTTTTCATGTTTTATGATCTCAAGGTATTCACTGGCAGCAGTGGCTCCCGGTTTTATTTCCTCCGGAAAATTTTTGTCATCTAATACTTGTGTTCTCTCGTCTAAATAGAGGCTTCCAGCACCGCCAACCACTATTAATCTTTTTACTCCCGAATCTTTTACCGCCTTCTGAATTGCTTTGGAACCTTCCAAATAATCATCATAAATATTTGGGTTGGTCCAGCCGGGATTAAAAGTGCTTATTACCACCTCGTTCCCTTCCAGGATATCAGCTAATTTTCTCACATCTCTCACGTCTACATTGGCAGTATTCAGCAGCTTATTTTCTTCTGAAAATTTTTCTGTATTCCGTGCTATGGCGGTAATCTCATGTCCGCGATCCAGAGCTTCCTTCAAAACTTCAGATCCTACAAATCCTGTGGCACCTATAATTGCTATTTTCATGTCATTTGCCTTTTAAAAATTACCAATTAATCTTTTCATGAAAATTTCTCCCTTAAGGAACTTTTCAAATTGTTTAGTAATTCTGAAGCAAATTTAAACGCATAACAATGCGTGGACAATGATCTATGATAAGAAAGAAATGTGATCTATGTCACAATATTTGGCGGATGATGGGATGCTGCATTCAATTTCTGATGTACAAAATAAGAAACGGAAGAAATTTTATTAATACTTTTTGTAGAAATTCCGAACGCACCTAAAGTAGAGCAGCAGATGAAACATTCAAAAGAGAAATCCCCTTCTGGAATAGGATTGCGCTGGAGCGCCTTTCCGAAAAGGGGTGAAAAGTCTGTTATAGTTTACGGGAAAATATTTTTCAGTCTAAGCGCTCAGAGGAGTATTATACTTCCTGTAGAACTATTATTTAGTCCAGAATTCTAGCATATTCCAGTCCCAAGCCATCACATTGTTCATAAGTGCTAATCATCACGTCCTTTGCATCAAAATATAGTTCCTCGTGTAATTTATCTGAATAACACGTGGCGATAATATCATTTTCAGATTCATAAATCATGGTGATACTTGCAATTGCCGGTAGGCCGTAAAATTCTGTATTATCATTTATGGTAAAAGTTCCCTGAGCAACAGAGGTTTTGTTGTCCCGCACTCTTGTTTTTGTAAAAGTACTATCCGCTTTTAATACATAAGATTCCTGCCACTCCATTTCGGCACCTGTTTTAGTTTCGTCGCCAATGGAGCTTGTGGTTTTTACCAGTTCCCATTCTCCTGTAAAATTAGTTTCAGTTGGGGTATCATCATCAGTATTACAGGAGGTAATAATAAAAATGGATATTGCAAGAAATAAGAATTTTTTCATCATCAGGAATTTTTAAGTAGTTGTGAGTTATACTTTAATGACCCGGAATTTGGAAAAGGTTGCGTGATTTAAAAATAATAAATTTATAAAACAGGATTCAACAGGATCAGGTAATGAGGAGAATACCGAAATTAATCAATCTTTTCTCAGTTATTCATCCCGGAGGCTTTTCTTCTTATGTAAGGCAGTTATCTTTTTTAAAATGGTGGAGAGGATTAAACTGAACAGGACGAAGGCAATGAATATAATGAACCCCGGTTGGAGGGAAGTTTTATTGGTAGAAATGCTCACGAGCGATTCGGTTTCCATGTTCAGATTTGAAAGCTGATGATCCAGGATTCCCTGGAAACCTATATAAGCCATGAAGATCGCGATCACATAGACATCTGCCATGCTCCATTTACCCGATTTGAAAGCAAAGAATTTTAAAATTTTATTCTTTCTTAAGATTTCGTTTCCGGCCAAGTAGATTTGAGTAGAAATTAGTTTGGCCACAGGAAATACAATGCTGAAAACAAGAATAAGGATTCCTACCAAAAATGAATCGATCTTTCCGGTAGCAAACAAAATTTCGATGACCTGCAGGATGCTTTTACTTTGGAAGAAAATCACCTGATCATTAAAAACGATTTGCTCACCGATCAGCTGAAAATTCACTTGCTGAAAACGTGCGTCTATCTCTATCATAGGTGCTGTGATTCCAGCAAAAAGTACCGCCAGAGATACCAGTACAGAAATTATGAACAGTGGGGTATGTAGTAGTTTTTGATTTCTGAGCAACCACCAGAGCAGGAGGAATGTCAAAATTATTCCGAGCAGGATATAGGTATGAAAATAGGTTTGCTCTTCCAGTTCCATTAAGTTTTCTGAAGTTTTTTTATTAAAACCTTTTAGGTCTACTACCTCATATTTTTCAAAAAGTGCTTCTAATCGTAGAACGGCAGCTTGTGAATTGTCATGAGTAAGATCACTATACTCCTTGAGTTTGCTTTTAATGACAAACTTTAGCGCCTCCTTATTCTCCGGTTTCTGTATTTCATCAACAATGGTTTGGGCAAACATAGGTACCAGTGCTCTTATTTTTTCCTCGGGTACCAGTGTTCTTACCGCAAATTTCCTGAGCTTTCCTTTTAAGCTCTTTTGCTTTAGGTTCATTAGACTGTCCCCTTTATCAATACCAGCGGTAAGAATATTTTCTACCTGAAGAACCAGGGTGTCTTCCTGTTCGGGAGTGAATTCAAATTCGTCAATACGGTTCAGGACCATATTGGTTAAATGATCTCTCCAGATATTTACCGACAGAATTCCGTGGGTAATGCTGTTTAGTTCGCTGTAATCTTTTTTGATTTCAGCTGCTTCCGAAGAATAATTGTAGACCTGAAAGCTGCTCCAGCCGGCCAGGGTTAACAAACCACCAGTAAAGCATACAAGAAGTACACGTTGTAAAATTTTCGACATTAGCCTCCAGATTAATCTTTTAAATGTACTCCTTTATTCCGGATCTAATCATAGATGTTTATAACGGAAAATGGAGTGGGAAGAGGAGAATTTTAAATTGGTTTTCTGCACCGGAAATTCGGGTGTGAATCCATTAGAAAACGGCTTTTGCACTGTATATTTGCAGGAAATAAATCCGGATAAAATCTTTTTTTCTGGAAGAAAATTTAAGATGATCCAATAATTTGCAATTATGTATATCAAAGCATCAGCAATAAATAGATTCTTCCTGTCTTTCCTTTTAATCACAGGACTAGGGCTTCTCACGCAGGCGTGTGGCTCTAACGAAGAAAAGAAGGAGCTAAAGAAGGCTAATTTTGATATGGAACTTGAAAATTCGAAGGGCGAGCGGCTTAGCATGGAAGAATTTAAAGGCAAAATAATATTTTTTAATGTATGGGCCACCTGGTGTCCACCTTGTATAGAAGAAATGCCTACTATTCATAACCTCTACGAGGACGTGGGAGATAAAGAGGTTGCTTTCCTGATGCTCTCAATGGATCAGGAATTTGAGAAAGCCATTGCGTACAGAGATAAATACGGCTACAACTTCGAGATCTATCGTCCTATAAGTGCAATTCCTGCCATGTATTATACAAAATTGATCCCTACCACATTCGTGATTAATTCTGAAGGATATCTAGTCCTGAAACATGATGGAATGGGGAAATTCGATTCAGAAGAATTCAGGACATTCCTCGCGGGAGTGGAGTGAAAGTTACGATTTCCTATAGAGTACAGCTATGTTATTATGTAACTTCAACATAATGGTTTCAGGCAGTTTAAAGGTGAGTTTTTCGAAGAGATTAACAAATGATTTTGGTAAGACATTTAATAAATGGTGGGTTTTAATATGTCCATTAGTGAGAAAGTTAATATAAATTTCCTGTGAAATGAGTTCAAGGTTAGCCATTTCTGCTAATAATTTTGTTTCATTAGCATGTAATAAAAATATATGATCATCAGAATTAGGACCAAATTGTATGTTTTCGAAGATTTCAGGATTATTGAATTCTGTAAACTTTGGAAGCTTATTTAAAAAATAGTTACCCAAAGGGGTAGTCGTAATAATATAACCACCTGGTTTTACGAGTTTTGCAGTTTGTTTTAAAAAATCATCTGGATGGGCTACATGTTCAATAACTTCGGTTATTATTACTCCATCGAAATGATTTTCATACCCCAGATCAAAAACATTGCCCGGAGCAAAATTTAACTCTCCAATTGCATATTTAAGCTTAACATAGTCTGCCAAATCCTCCCGTAAATCATTCCAGGTCACTGTCTAACCTTCTTCAGCTAGTAATAAAGAGAAATGTTGCTTCTTGCCTGTTCTTATAGGCATACCAGTAGCCTAAACTTCTTTTGTTGTTATTATATACTTTTATTTCATCATAGGGATAACAGTATTTCCAGCTGGCAGGCCAGCTTTCATTATGTTTAATTTTTTTCATGATGAAGTAGTTTTAGAATTGTGTTAGTTTACTACATGTGTTAGCAGGTTTGAAAAGGGGAAGCCGAATTATATTAATAGGAAATAATTGGAAGGTACTCAGACTTTTCTGAAAATCGAAAAATATGATACAAATGGGAATAAAAAAGCAAAAACAAGTGATTGGAAGACAATCACCTGTTTTTGCTTTTCTATTATCTATAAATAAATATGCTTAAAAATTAAGAATTAAAGATCTATTTCCGTAACGATCTCTACCAGGGCTAAATTTGCTCAACAAAATCCAAAAATACTTTTTTGTGACGTTCAAGATCTAAATCGGGAGAAAGAGAAACCCGGGCAATGTAATCCTTGTCGGCTTCTTTGGTGGTGCCCTGAGTGGATGTTGCAGGAATCGTCCAGTAGCATCCTTTTAACTGCCCATAGCTCACGCAGTACTTGCTCTCATTGGGGATTTCACCAATCATCATATCAATAAGCTGAAGATTTAACGCTCGTTTGTAAGCTTCTCTTTCTTCGGCTGTAGTACCTTTTGTGGGAAGATCTAATGAAAAAACCGATGGGGTAAATCCTTGCTGAGCCAATTCTTCAGAAACAAAGTTAATCTTAGCCTCTGGTAATGTCTGCCTGATAAAATTTACAAATTCCCGGGTGTTTATATAGGCATCTTTAATCCTCTGGTTCATGGAAGGCAACTGCTTAGCTAATATTTCAACCTGAAGATCTGTAGCCTGGTTATCACAAAGTTTTAAATGCTTCTCAATTTTATCCAGCAAAGCTTCAGCCTTTTCATTGGCTACACAATAACCGGCTGTACATTTTCCTCCACTTGGAAATTTCGATCCACTCACGTATGAAATGGTCCTGATCGTTGAAAGTATTCCATGATCACCCAGGAATTGTACATTGGGACAGAAGGTCTGGTCTAAAATAAAAACAGGATCTATGGCAACTTCGCCAGTAGCTGTTTTACGTTCTTTGCTTAGAGCATCTCTTAAATTTTCCAGATCTGGAACTTCAACTCTGGGATTTGTTGGGATTTCTGCAATGATGTAAGGGACAGCATCTTCAGCAGCAATTTGTCCTAAAACAGTATCAATACTTTGAACCATATCATTATCACCATCCACAAGTAAATCTACGATTTCAACATTATCAATACAGTCAGCAACCCGTCTTGCCTGGTCATTTGTCCCACCGTAACAATTCGGGGGAACAACAAGTTTTATATTTTTTCCTTTGTGATTTTCCAGTGCCTCGTCAATGAGCCCCATCATAATGGCATATTGCATAGATAAGCCCGAAGAGGCCAATAACGCTTCTGCTTTTGTACTAGTAATGGTTTTAATAGAATCTAATACATTTGTTTTATTAACCTCCACATTACTATTATCATGATGAGAAGTAGAATTTCCTGCGAGCTGCTGCAAGGCAGAAAAACAGTCGGCCGGTGTCATCGCAATGGTTTCTCTTCTTCTAACATGTTGTATTTCTGAAATGTAATCTTCATTTCGTTCGCCATTCACCAATAAGACGCTTCCAAGGTGCTTTTGAATGCTGACAAAGAAGTCAATTTTCGGATTGAGGTCGGCGCTATCAGATTCGTCTTGTTCAGAAATAAAAACAGTACTGCCATCAAACTCTGAAATATTTTTTTTACTATTAATTTTCTTTAGTTCAAAATGATAGCCATAGACAGTTTTTATTGCTTCAGCATCAAAATATTGAGGTAGCTCTCCGGTATATACAATTTGAGTAAACTTATTCTCGAATAGATTTTTTCTTAGAATGGCTAATACGGGAATCGTACGGGATGAAAAGCTAATTACATTTTCCGGTTTTAGATCATTGAGATTAGCAATGGTCCATTCCAGTACAGAAGACAATGGATGTCCCAACCGGATATAATCGAACGCCGTGGGTAAATCTTTGAGTGCTGAGGTTTCAAAGTTATTGTCGTTATATAAATTATTAAACTGTTGTAAGAAATGGGTTTTTGCCAGTTCTTCATTATAAATATCCAGTCGATGAGTGGTTAATTTTAACCAATCTGCCGGTAAATTTTCTAAAACATTTTTGATATAATTCAGGACTTTTTTCTCTTTCATAATCTTTACATGTAGATAAGCGGCAAAGATAGGGGGAATTAGGTTTAATTTAAAGTTTCCTAAGGGTTTGTTGGGTGGGTCATGTCGCTACCTCGTAAAATCGAAGAAGATAAAATAGTTGTGTTTTCAAAAAAAATCCAATAGCAGGAGACGGAATAGGATTTCCAAATGGTTTTGGTGTGACAACAGGTCTAACCCTGAAAACTGAAATAAGAATCAGCTTTTTTTTGATTTTGCCCATGTTAAGAGCATTTCCTTTTAAGGAGTACTTTTTTATTTTTTCGGCAGGTGCAATTGCATTTCTCCAATTTCCAATTCATCTACATGTCCCATTTTATTTTCATCCTTTGTTACTAAATGCATGTGTAAAAAGGAATCGTGATGAGTGAAAACTCCCTGGTGCTCAGTTGAGAAAAATCCAATTATTTTGACGTTTTCATTATTGATATTAAAATTTGTTTGTCCCTGATGGGCTTCTTCAGGTGAAGATACTTTTGTTCCTTCAGGCAAATTCTGAATATGGATCACTGCACTGGAAACTTTTCCGGTTAGTTTAAAAGCAAAAGGTCTTTTGAAATTGGAGGTCTTTCCGTCAATAAATCTTTCCAGGTTTTGAATAGTTTTTACTTGAGAAGGTAGTGGAGTTTTGGTCCATTCAGTTACGTTCGTATATACAAGAAAAGGTGCAGAAACATCAAATCGTTTTTCAACACTCATTGTCGAATCGGAGGTCACTTTTGATACATAGCTTTTTCCGTTGATAATGAGCAATTCTCCTTTTAAGTAACTAAGTGGTCCAAGTGCATAAAGTCCGTTCTTATCCGAAATGGTATCCAGATCAATACTGCTTCCTAATTCTCCATTCCACATCACATTTTTCATGGCTCCAAGGGTTTTAATGTCGGGATAAGTTCCCGAATTTTTCTCGCTGGCCTCTTTGTTTCCCGAGTTGCAACCAATCATTATAATTGGAAGGAGGCCATAGATTATATTCTTCATTCTCAATTTAGTTATTTTAAATTTCTTAAATCATTTGATTTTAAGCCTTTTATGCAGTTCTTGTGAACAGCCGGGAGTCCTACGTTTTCACATGTCTTTATTTAACACACAATTAAAATGTGATTCCCACAGAAATCCCATAGCCATCGGCGGGATAGTTGTAATCGACATCCTGAACTTCACTGGTGTAATAAGTTTTTGATATTTTAAAGAACTCGATGGTATATTGGAAATTATAATCACTCTCAAAATTATACCCTAATCCTAATTTGGCTGTTTGGCCCGGCAAAAAGCTGCCAATTTTTATATTTTTTCCAGTATTCAGAAGAACGAAAGGGCTGTTAACTCCGTAATCGTATAAACTATATCTAATCTCCAATATAGCTGGAAGTGATTTATACTCTTCATCAATATTGAAATTCACTCCAATTCCTGCGGATAAAACGAATTTTTTAAAAATGAATATTCCGTGAAGAGAATTTAGTTCGAAACCCCAGCCGGTATTAATTTGATTTTCGTCGTGAATCAAACTTTCCTCTGTGTTTATATATATTTCAAGAATATTTGTAGAAGTGTACAATTTTTTATCTTCCTGAGCTTGAATAATCAGCGGAAAACATACCAATACCGAGATTATTAATATTCTTTGATTCAGGATTTCTAAAATTTTCATTTGTTTCTTCTGCTATAGAGGATTTGCAATTACTACATATTTTTTTATTTGAAGACTCTTTTTACCTAAAAGATTCTCGTTTATAACCCGCTTAATATTAATTTTATGGAGATTGGGCAGTCAACTTTAATATATTCCGAATTGCCTTAAATGGTGGTCGGTATGTTTGTAAACTAAAATTCCTATTTCTTTTTTAGTCATTTTACCAAAGAAATCGTGGACGAAGTTAGGATTGTAATAATCATCATACTCTTTGATCAACGATATCCATTCAGATTTTTCAGATTCCAAATCAGAAACCGTATCCTTAATTCTAAACTGATTTGAAGTTGGTATATTTTTATCAAAAGGCTTTTCATCTTTTATCATCTTCCTTAATGCTATTTTTCCAAATATTTTCCCCAAAAAAGTTTGTTGATAAGTATGGCTTCCTTTTCCAAGAACCCATGCATTCCAGTATGTATTGTGTTTAAGCATTTGGGAAACGTCCATTTTCCCCCAATCAGGTTTACTGGTCTTATTAAGCTGGTTAATTCTATCAATCAGTTCCTCCCTGATATTTCGATCAAAAATTGTTTTCATTGCTCGGAGATTTTTAAATCCCTGCCAATGAAGCCGACATCATGCCAGCTTACTTTCAGGGTTTAGAAAGTAGCTTTTGAAAATCTAAGGTAGCGAATTGTTTAATGAGCCCAAAAACATGACCCTGAACTTCTTGTATGCAGATTCTACTGTATCTTTTAAAGTAGGGAATACATCCTTTTTGTTAAAGCTTCAGGAAGCTAAATATTTAAAAATGACATTTTAAATCATCAGGTTTTAATTACTTCGGAAGAAATGAGGTCATTGTTTTTGCTTCCGAAGTACTTTTAAAATAGCTCTACGTTAAAGAACTTTTGAAGCACCGTAAGAACAAACATGAAGCCCAGCACCACTGGACATACAAATTTGATCATGATATTAAGAAACCCTTCCAGGAAGGAACCTTTATAATTTTCGGCACCCAGACTGATCTCTTCAGAAAATTTTGCGGTAGTCCAGCGAGTGGCAATAAAAATGCTCAAAAGGAAGCCTCCAAGGGGTAAAGCAATCACCGAGAAAAGATCCTGTATCAGATCCATGAAGCTCTTCGAGTTACCTTCGTAAAAGATAAATTCAGTTAAGCCCTGAATGGCCCCATAGCCAAGCATACTTGGAATACCAATGAGAAAGATCAAAATCGCCATGACAATTACGGCCTTTTTTCGGGACCATTTTCTTTCATCAATGAAATATGCTACTGCAACTTCTAATAAGGAAATGGTAGAAGTGAGTGCTGCAAAACACAGCAGCAGGAAGAAGCTGCTGCCTACGACTTTACCTAATATGGGTCCCATGGCCTGAAAGATCCCCGGCAAAGCGACGAAAACCAATCCTGGTCCTTCGGAAGGAGACTGCCCCTGGGAAAAAACTAATGGGAAGATCATTAAACCTGCCAGAAAAGCCACCATGGTGTCGGCAATAGCCACCATGGTTGCAGAACTTACAATATTTTCTTTTTTGCTTAGATAAGAGCCATAGGTAATTAAACCACCCATTCCCAGACTAAGTGAAAAGAAAGCCTGGCCCAGAGCAGAATAGATGGTAGCACCAGTAATAAGGCTAAAGTCGGGCAGCAGATAGAATTTAAGACCTTCCATAGCACCGGGAAGGGTGAGCCCGTATATAATAATTCCAATTAAAAGCGCAAAAAGTGCAGGCATAAGGATTTTAGCTGAACCTTCAATGCCTTTCTTAACCCCCTGGAGAACAATGACTGCCGTGATAGCCATAAAGCCAAGACTAAACCATAGGTTGTCGGTAAAATCGGAAACATATTCTCCAAAAAATGAAGAATGGTTTTCATTTTCCAGAAGATTTCCAAAGGAAGTTTCAAGGAAATAACCAAAGGCCCATCCTGAGACGACATTATAAAAAGAGAGGATCATTATCCCGCATAGAATTCCAAAAAGTCCCACAAGACCCCAGACTTTTCCACCGTATTTTTTATAGGCACCATATGGGTTTGCCTGTGCACTTCTCCCAAGGGTGATTTCTCCCAACATAATTGGAAAGCCAATAAGAAAGATCCAGAAGACGTAGATCAACAGAAAGGCTGCACCCCCATTTTGTCCCGCCACATACGGGAATTGCCAAATGTTTCCTAATCCAACCGCCGATCCTGCCGCGGCTGCTATAAATCCAATTCTGCTTGAAAATCCACCTCTTGCTGCCATGCCGCAAAAATATGCTATTCCGAAGAAATTGTTTGAAGTAGATGATTAAAACTTAAAAAGGAGTAATCCAAGGTCGATTAGCGAGCAATTATTTGGATATAAATGATAAGATTAAAAATGAAACATCCCGTAAACGCTAGGATTACAGGTAGATTGAAAGAGAAGTACTTTAAAAGCTAAGTAAATCTATGGAACCTTTTATATAACTTACCTTTAAGTTTTTTGCCCCCATAGACACATGAAGGAGCTGAACATAAGACACCCTATGAAGCGCTCACAAAATCTGAAAATAAATTTTTGGTAGTGGGCATTAGAGCTTCCGCAGGCGGTGAATAAAACAAAGGGGGGAGAAAGCAAGAGGACTTCTCGCGGCGCGATGATATAGGATCTCCCCTTTATTTACAAGGTTTCTAAAATTTAGTTTCTCACAAGATTACTTATCCGATGCAAAACGCTCTGAAAAGTACTGCTGTTACTGGAGTGTTTATTGAAAGTGTTGGTGAAAATAACTACTCCAGGCCTTACAGCATAGTATTTGTTCGGTAGATATGGGGCTTGCAGCACTACGCTGCGCTTCATTCACTTCTACTTCAGAATCGACTAATTTTGTGCACCTATTTTTTAAAAAGTAAAACTAATAAATGGCTTTTTCTTTTGATTTCTACCCTCGTTAAAATATGAACAAAAATTCTTATGGGTGCATGATCTCTTTTAAATTTCGTTGTGAGTTGGGGACGTTTTCTCTCCGGGTTCTGTAAAATCTTTTTTGGTTTAAATGATTGGCTTGAATCTATTTCTTAAATTTCGCACGATTCCTAAATCGGTATCCATTATGACCAGCCCTACTCCCGAAAACCAGCCAGACCTGGAAGCATTTTTTCGTTTATCCTACGATAATCTCTGTATTGCCGGGTACGATGGCTACTTTAGAAAGGTAAATCCTGCCTTTGTAAAGCTTCTGGGCTATAGTGAGGAAGAATTGTTTGCCGTCCCCATAAGTTCTTTTGTACACCCAGAAGACAAAGAAATAACAGCTGAGACCCGCTCCTTAATTCTCAATGATAAACCCCTGCTGAACTTTGAAAACCGCTACATCACAAAAGCCGGTGAAATTGTATGGCTTTCCTGGACTTCCATACCAGATCATTCTAAAGAACTTATATATGCCGTCTCTAAAAATATTACCCATAAGAAAAAACTGGAAGAGGATAGACAGTTGCTAATAAAGGATCTCACAGCCATAAATACGGGACTTAAACAGCTCACTTATACTATTTCTCACGATCTAAGATCACCTGTAAGCAATATGATGTCGATTTTCAGTTTACTTGATCTTTCACAAATACAAGATAAAGACAGCTTACAATACCTTAACCTGCTGGAGAAATCTGTACACGAGTTGAGGGATACCCTTGATGACCAGATGCAACATTTGAAAGCGACCCTTTTACTTAAATCCACCATGGAGCTGATTCCTCTGAAAGAGGTGTTTCAGGCCACCACAGATTCGATTCGCAGTTTGATCGATGGTTCAGGGACCAAATTCGTGATCGATTTTTCGCAAGTGGAATTTTTGTTAGGGAATAGCTTTTATCTACACAGTATCTTTTTGAACCTTATAACGAACTCCATAAAATATGCAAGGCCGGGTATTCCTCCCATAATTAGAATTATTTCTCAAAAAGATAAGGATACCTCCAGACTGCTTTTTACGGATAACGGAATAGGTTTTGACATGGGGAAGAACGGGAGTAAAATATTTACTCTGAACCAGGTCTTTACCGATCAAAGCAACAGTAATGGTGTTGGTCTTTACCTGGTAAAAAACTATATGAATAGTGTAGGAGGCACTATTAATGTATCAAGTGAGGTAAATTCAGGTACCACCTTTTGCCTGACTTTTAAGGATCAGGATTTAAACTAAGTGCTAAATTCGTTTTCAGTCCTCTGGAAATCCGACATTACCTTTAGGACCCGGATTAAAATCCGCTTCAAAAACCATCCAGATTACTATTCATATATCTAAATTTGAATATACAAAAATGCCATTAAAACCAATCATTCAACATTTATTTATTCCAATATGGAATAAATAAGAAATACAATTTTAAAAAGAGGAGCGGAGGTCTTGTAAAGTTTAATAAGCAGATATCTGAAAACGTACTAGCTATTAGCTTCGAGTAATGTAAAATATTATATTTTGTGGCCTTTATCTGTATTTTCTGTAGGGTGAGAATAGATGTACCAGCCGATAGCATTTTTCTTACCTTTCAATCCTTTAATATTAAATTTAATATCAGGATCTCTCGGGCTTTTGAGGAGCTTATTCTTACTTTTGTTATTCGGTATTAGTTTATTTTACAGTGAACAGGAGTTATTTATTATTTGTGCGAATAATGAAAATTCAGAATTGGTACCGGTAATACGATCCTGGGAAAAGGTGATTTTCTTTTATTATAATAAATGCGATAGTGAAATACTTTTGTAACCTTATTTGCATCCTCGTCCTATGTTTTCTTTTTGCCTGTGACACAAATAAAGATCGTGAAGGAAACCTCATTGGTTTTTCCCAGGCAATGACAACAGATAACTGGAGAAAAGAAATGAATCGATCTATGATGATCGAAACTTCTTTGCATCCTGAACTTGATCTCAAGGTTTTAGACGCAGCTGGAGATATTGATAAACAAATAGAGGACATAAACCTATTAATTAATCAAAAGGTAGATGTACTGATAGTCTCTCCCATTCAGTCCGCACCTATAACTCCTGTAATAGAAAAGGCTATGCATGCTGGTATACCAACCATTGTGATCGACCGAAAAATAGAAGGGAGTAATTACACAGCGTATGTGGGGGCAAACAATGTTGAGGTAGGAGGAAATGCTGCAAAGTATATTATATCTCATGCGGACCATAAAAAGGGTAATATTATTGAAATTAAAGGGCTGGCGGGATCTTCTCCGGCATATGAACGATCTCTCGGATTCAGAAATATTATTGACAGCCAAACGAACTTAAGGATCATAGGCACAGTTCAGGGCGACTGGGAGAAACCTTCAGTAAAAGAAGGGCTTAAAAAAATTCTTGATTCCACCTCTAATGTAGGTTATATATTTGCTCATAATGATAGAATGGCCCAGGAAGCTCTTGAAGTAGCCAGGGAAAGAGGGCTTGATGATGACATCATTTTTGTGGGAGTGGATGGCTTATATGGTCCAAGCGGGGGAATTCAACTGGTAAGGGAAGGAATACTTTCAGCTACCATTCTTTATCCAACAGGAGGAAGCGAAGCTATACGGCTTGCACAGAATCTTCTTCAAAATGAAGTAGTAGAAAAAAATAATATCCTTAAAACAGTGGTTATAGATTCTGTTAATGTAGATATTATGCAGAACCAGTTTAATAAATTAAACCAGCAGCAGACAGATATTGAAGAACAGCAGGCGATCATTCGGCAACAGATCACCTCCTACAATACTCAAAATAGTTTGATTCAGCTGATGGCTTTTTTGTTATTCCTCCTGTTGGTCCTGGCAATCTATAGTATATATCTCTTAATAAAGGTTAAGCGGGGAAAGAGAAAACTAGAGCTTATTAATAAAAAAATTGTGGTTCAAAGAAATCAGATTGAGAATTTCGCTCAACAATTGAAGGAAACCAATGAGACAAAAATTAATTTTTTTACGGCGTTGTCCCATGAATTCAAGACTCCTCTTACCCTTATTACGAGCTCTGTAGAGTCTTTGACGAAAGCAAAAGACCGAAACCTTGATAATTTTAAATATGAGACAAGGCTTATAATGAATAACTCCAGGAGGTTATTGCGCCTTATTAATGAATTGCTGGATTTCCGGAAACTGGAAACAGGATCTTTTGTAATAAAACCAAGTCGAACAAATATTTATGAGTTTTTACAAACTATTTTTTTTGACTTTAAAACAGAAGCTGCCATACATTCCATTGATATGGAGTTAAAGTGTAAAAATAAGGAAATTGAACTTTATATTGACAGAAATATGATGGACAAGGTCTTTTTCAATTTGCTATCAAACGCTTTAAAATTCACACCGAAAAACGGAAAAATTACAGTACGTATTGAAGAGAGTTCAGATCTTAAAAAAGTCAATATTTACGTGAGGGACTCAGGTATAGGAATTCCTTCAGGGGAACAAGAACATATTTTTGATCCCTTCTTTCAAGCAACAAATAATTTAAAACCTGGTTCAGGAATGGGATTGTACCTTACCAGGCAATTTGTGAAACTTCATCAAGGCACGGTTTCTTTGAGGTCAAAACGAGGTACAGAATTCTGCATTTCCTTATCTAAAGGGACAGAACATCTAAAAGATATTCCCCTTGCTCAGAATACACCTTTAAGATATGAACGATTAGAGACTCATTCTACAGAAACAGTTATTGGAGAGGCAGTGAGTAAAGATCATCCTGCTATTTCGGACAATGAACTGAATATACTTTTAATTGAAGATAATCTTGATTTGGCAAATTTACTTCAGAGGAATTTTCAAAAAGATTATAACCTTCTTCATTCTGACGGGACCTACGCCATGAAGAAAGCTTTTGATATAATACCGGACGCAATAATTTGTGACTTAAACCTCCCGGACAAAAGCGGGTTTGAAATATGTAAAGAATTAAAGAATGATCTTCGAACCTCTCACATTCCTGTTATTATTTTAACCGCCCTTAACGATCAGGAATCAAGGATAAAGGCGTTGCAAAGTGGTGCCGATTTCTATATTACCAAACCATTTAATTTTGAAGTTCTTAAGCAATCGGTGGTTTCTGTAATGTACAACCGCGAGAAACTGAGATACTATTATACCAATAAGATTAATGAAATTGAAGATGATAAGCTCAATACATCTGACCAGGAATTTCTGAACCAATTAAATGAGGCCATTGATAAAAATTTACACGATCAGAAATTTTCTGTAGAGGAACTTTCCAGCATGTTCAATATCTCAAGAGTACATTTGTACAGGAAAGTTAAAGCAATGTTAGGTTTAACGGTGAATGAATACATTAATTCCCAGCGACTGGCGAAAGGAAGGGGTTTACTGGAGGAAACAGATTTAAATGTTTCTGAAATTGCTTATAGTGTTGGTTATTCTTCCCCGGGGTATTTTTCCACTTCCTTTAAAAATAAATATGGTGTAACACCTAAAAAATTCAGAGACTCTAAAGAATCATTAAAAGACTCCCTTTGAAACCAATTGAATGTAACATTATTATACTTTGTGTATCATATTTAAAACTACATCGATATAGTATAAAATTATTAAAATATGTAAATCACTATTGTTTAGTGCTTTAGTAGTAACTCACTTCCCGACTTAACAAAATTATAACCATTTCAGTTATTCCTAAATTACTTCAGATTTATTTCCATTTATCTTAGTTACCGATTCAAAAATGGAAAAATGAACAAAATATTAGCGTGGTCAATAACTGCGGGATTGGCAGGGTTTTTATTCGGATTTGATACTGTTGTTATATCAGGAGCCGACAAATCTCTTCAGGCTGCCTGGGGTACCACAGATGCATTTCATGGTTCGGTCGTAATGGCAATGGCACTCTGGGGAACAGTCATAGGTGCCATTTTTGGAGGTATTCCAACAAATATGTTTGGGAGAAAAAATACTTTATTATTTATAGGAGTGTTATATATCATCTCCGCTCTTGGTTCAGCACTTGCAAATGATCCAATTACTTTTGCCATTTTCAGATTCATTGGAGGACTTGGAGTGGGAGCTTCCACTATTGCAGCGCCTACCTATGTATCCGAGATCGCTCCACAAAAATATCGAGGGCGTCTTGTGTCTCTTTATCAATTCAATATTGTTCTGGGCATACTGGTTGCTTTTTTATCTAATTATTTGTTGAGAAATACGGGAGAGGAACCCTGGAGGTGGATGATGGGCGTGGAAGCCATTCCCGCATTCATTTATACTGCATTTGTATTTTTGGTTCCCCGTAGCCCCAGATGGCTCATATCCAAGGCAAGAGAAGGGGAGGCCCGTAAGATATTGGGTTCAATACATCCAGATGACGAAGTAGAAAACAAGATGATTGAAATTAGAAAGCAATCTGAGTCAAACTTAACAGGGGAACATATTTTTATGAAAAAGTACAGATTTCCGTTGATCCTAGCTTTCCTTGTCGCTTTCTTCAATCAACTTTCTGGCATAAATGCCTTTTTATATTATGCTCCCCGTATTTTTGAAGCAGCCGGTTTAGGTGAAAGTACTGCATTGCTGAGCAGTATCGGAATTGGAGTAGTGAACCTGCTTTTTACGATCCTTGGGGTGGTACTTATTGATAAGCTGGGTCGAAAACTGTTAATGTATATTGGCTCTATAGGTTATATTATTTCCCTTTCCCTGGTGGCTGCATCTTTTTTCCTGAATTGGGGAGGGTTATCTGTGCCAATCTTCCTGTTCCTTTTTATTGCGGCGCATGCAATTGGACAAGGAGCGGTAATTTGGGTTTTCATTTCTGAAATCTTCCCGAATCATCTACGTGCTTCAGGGCAGGCTTTTGGATCTTCCACTCACTGGTTGTTAGCAGCAATCATTCCATCACTGATACCATTTTTGTTTTCAACTATAGGTCCAGCTTACGTATTTGCATTTTTTGCATTTATGATGGTGCTTCAACTACTGTTTGTCATATTCATGATGCCGGAAACTAAAGGAAAGTCTCTCGAGGAATTAAGTGAGGAATTATCTATCAATAAAACACGAAATAAAAAACAACAAACTATCTAACAATATGAAAAAGTATATCTTATTATTACAGATTTCTCTTCTCACGAGTGTAGGTTTGTCTTCTTGCCAGGATAAAGATAAAAAAGGAGCAGCTCCACAAAAAGAAGTGTCACCGGCACAAAGTGAAGAAGAATTTGCATACAGGCCAAATTTCCATTTCACACCGGATTCGGGCTGGATGAATGACCCCAACGGAATGTTCTATCTAGATGGAACATATCATTTATTTTTTCAGCATAATCCCGATGATAATGTATGGGGGCCTATGCACTGGGGCCATGCCACCAGTACCGACCTTATTACATGGGAGGAACAACCCATTGCCCTCGAACCAGATGAACATGGGACAATTTTCTCAGGAAGTGCAGTTGTTGATCATAACAACACTTCGGGTCTTGGGGAAGGGGATATTCCGCCAGTAATAGCCATTTTTACTTATCACGATGCTGAAGCCGAGGCTGCAGGAAGGGATGATTTCCAGACTCAAGGAATTGCATACAGTCTTGACAAGGGGATAACCTGGACCAAATATGATCAGAATCCAGTGCTTGAAAATCCTGGCATCAGGGATTTCAGAGATCCCAAGGTAGAATGGTATGAAGAAGAGCAAAAATGGATTATGTCATTAGCAGTTCAGGATCATATAAGTTTCTATTCCTCACCCAATCTTCTTGAGTGGGAACACGAAAGTGATTTCGGACAGAACCTTGGAGGTCACGGAGGTGTTTGGGAGTGTCCTGATCTTTTTAAAATGACTGTGGAAGAGACAGGTGAAGAGAAATGGGTGCTACTTGTTAGCATAAATCCAGGCGGGCCTAATGGAGGCTCGGCAACCCAATACTTTATTGGCGATTTTGATGGAACAACCTTCACTCCGCATGAATCTATTGCAGAGATTGGGGAAGAACATGACTACTGGATAGATTTTGGGAAAGATAATTATGCCGGTGTTACCTGGTCTAACATCCCGGAATCTGATGGACGTGATATATTTATTGGTTGGATGTCTAACTGGGAATATGCAAATGAAGTTCCTACCGAACAGTGGCGTAGCGCTATGACCGTACCCAGGACCCTTAAATTAAAAAAAGAAGGAGATACCTATAGGATTTTTTCTTCTCCGGTAGAGGAACTGGAACAATATTATTCTGCAGGAGTTGAGCAAAAAGAAATAATAGTTGAGCAGAGTACTCAGATTGCTAGTGAAGATATAAATTTTTCGAAAGCTGCTATAAGTTTTGAAATTCCAAATCTTCAGGAACAACGGTATGAATTCAAACTCGGGAATACTGAAGGAGAAGAATTATTATTTGGCTATTCCGGTAAAGACAAGGAGTTTTTTCTAAACAGAGGGAATTCAGGCCTTACAGAATTTAAAGATGTTTTCGGTAAGAACGTCTCGACCGCACCAAGAACATCCGATGCGGAAACTCTAAAAGTAAAAATAGTCCTTGACAAAACCTCAATAGAAATCTTCTACGATAGGGGAGAAACAGTAATGACAGAAATTTTCTTTCCCAATGAACCCTACCAGACGATAACGGCGGATGGAGAGCAAGATTTTATTATAGAAAATCTTCAGATCAATCAATTAAAAATAAACTAACCCATAACCTATGAATAATAAGTTATTTATATTATTTCTCCTACCCTTTTCTATTTGGGCTCAGGGAATAGACGTATCGGGAACTGTAATTTCCGAAGATGATCAAATGCCTCTACCAGGAGTTTCTATCCAGGTAGAAGGGACAAATGAAGGTGTGGTGACAGATTTTGATGGAAACTATACAATTGAAAATATTGAGCCCGAGGCCATATTGGTATTTAGTTATTTAGGTTTTCAGACTGAAAGAATAGCTGTAAATAATCAAACTACTATCAATGTCTCCCTCACAATGGATGCTCAACAATTGGATGATGTTGTTGTAACGGGGTATACCTCTCAAAGGAGAACCGATATTACAGGTGCAGTTTCGGTGGTAGACATGGATGAGGTAAACAAGCAACCGGAACCAAATCCAGTAAGGGCTCTACAGGGACGGCTTCCCGGTGTGCAAATTACTTCAGACGGTTCACCAAGTGGATCTAATACTCAGGTAGTGATTCGTGGAGTCGGTACTCTTAACAATACAGATCCTTTATATGTAATTGATGGAGTTCCAACCAAGGCTGGAATGCATGAATTGAATCCGAATGACATCGAGTCAATTCAAGTACTGAAAGATGCTTCTTCTGCAAGTATATATGGATCAAGGGCTTCTAACGGAGTTATTATAGTTACTACCAAAAAAGGAAAGGAAGGAAGGATGCAGGTTAACCTTAATACATATGTGTCTGCCTCAACTTATGTTAATAGACAAGAAGTGCTCAATGCAGAACAATATGGTCGCGTTCTGTGGCAGGCACAGGTAAACGATGGTATCGATCCCAATTCCAATAATTTAAGATACCAGTTCGACTGGGATTATAATAATAATGGCGAGGCTGTTCTAACCAATATCATTGTACCGGAATACCTGGATGAGGAACAAACTTTGTTATCCGCAGATACAGACTGGTTTGATGAGATCTCCCAAACAGGCTTTGCGCAATCGTATGATTTATCTGTTTCTAATGGCACCGAAAAAGGAAACTACCTCTTCTCTCTTGGATATTATGACAATAAAGGAATCGTAAAGACAACAGAATTTAATAGAATTTCCGCGAGAATGAATAGTAGCTATAAATTATTTAATGATCGACTGGAAATAGGTGAAAACTTCACCTTTAATAAAACTCACGAGATAGAAAATCCAGGAGTTTTGGACCTTGCCTTAAAAGCATCTCCTATTATTCCTGTTAGAACCGCAGATGGAGAAGGTTGGGGTGGACCAGTTGGAGGGATGAACGATAGGCAGAATCCTGTACGTTTACTGGAATACAATAAAGATAATGGATATCAATATCACCGAATTTTCGGGAATGCCTACGGTGACCTTGAGCTTGTTAAAAATCTCCATATACGAACGAACTTCGGTATTGATTACAGCAATTTTTATCGCCGTTCTCTGCAAAGAAGTTACAGGTCGGGTTATTTGCAAAATAATGAAACTGCAGTAAATATTGAAGATTGGAGAAGTTTGAAGTGGACCTGGTCCAATACAGCTACTTACGAATTTAATGTCGAAAATCATGACTTCAGTTTGTTGGCTGGTACAGAGATGTTCAGAGATGACTATAAAAATATCAATTTAAGAAGGGAGGGTTTTATCCTTGAAACTCCGGAATATATGTATCCGGATGCTGGAAGTGGGGAAGCTTATAACGGTGGGTCTGCCACCTCCTACAGCTTGTTATCTTTCTTTGGAAAAATAGATTATACTTTTGATAGAAAATATCTTTTCTCGGCTACCATACGTCGTGATGGCTCTTCAAGATTTGGAGAAAATAACCGCTTCGGAACTTTTCCCGCCTTTTCTGCAGGTTGGCGTATAAGCGAGGAAGATTTCATTCAGGATAATTACTCATTTTTATCAGATCTGAAACTTCGGCTGGGATGGGGACAAACCGGAAATCAGGAGATAGATAATAATGCTATTTATTCATTATATGTATCAGATTACGCCGGGGGTGATCCTACCTGGGGAACTTCATATGGAACTGCCTACGATCTTTCTGGAGGCGGTTCAGGTTTGTTGCCTTCAGGGTTCAGAGGAATTCAAATAGGGAACGATGACCTAAAATGGGAAACTACTACTCAAACTAATGTAGGGCTTGATTTCGGATTTTTTGGATATAAATTATTTGGAAATATCGAGTATTATTTCAAGGAGACAGAAGATATCCTGGTACTACCTCCATACTTGGGAACAATAGGTGAAGGAGGCAACAGATGGGTGAACGGAGCTTCCATGGAAAATGAAGGCTGGGAATTCGCATTGACTTATCGGGATGAAACCGAAGGGGAGTTCAGCTATGAGCTCTCAGCTAATATTTCTACTAACAGAAACGAAATAACTTATCTGCCACAGGAAGTGCAGAACAACTATGGTGGAGATGGAGGTGAAGATAATATCCTTGGAAGACCTATAAACTCAATGTATGGTTATGTTACCGATGGTTTATTCACCAGTGAGGAGGAGGTAATGAATTCTGCAGAACAAGAGGGGAAAGGTTTAGGTCGGATGCGTTACAGAGATTTGGATGGCGATGGTGTAATTACTGATGATGATCGCACATGGATTGGAATACCACATCCCAATTTTAGCTATGGTTTTAATATTACCCTTGGCTATAAAAATTTTGACTTCACCTCTTTCTGGCAGGGAGTTGGAAATGTAGATGTGATCAATGACCGAAAATTCCAGACAGATTTCTGGAGTGTGGATGATGTGGGATCCAACAAAGGAACCCGTCTTCTCGATGCTTGGTCTCCAGAAAACGTGAATACATCTGTTCCGGCTCTAACCACAATCGACAGTAATGCCGAATCCCGCTTTTCAACTTACTACGTGGAGAATGGCCGATATCTGAAATTGAGAAATCTTCAGGTTGGATATAGCCTTTCAGAAGAACTTCTGGAAAGGATGAATTTTACAAATGCAAGATTTTATGTCAGCGGTCAAAATCTACTAATGATAACTTCTTCTGATTTTACGGGAGTAGATCCTGAAAATGCGGGATGGGGTTATCCTCAGCCACTTACAGTAACTCTGGGATTAAACCTATCACTCTAATAACAATAAACGCTTTATTATGAAGAAAATAAAATATATACTAGGTATAGTTCTTCTAACTTTACTCGCTGCATGTTCAGATTTTCTGGAAGAAGATCCATATGCGGTTCTTTCTGAAGAACAATTGACAACTCCTGAGAATGTAGATGGTTTTGTTACAGCAGCTTATGCAGCATTGGGTAATGATCATTATGATATACCTTTTAGTCTTTGGCCCTATGGAAATGTACGATCTGATGATGCCTACAAAGGTGGAAGTGGAACAAATGATATCCAGGTTTTTCACTTCTTTGAAGTTTCTGAGAACATAAGAACGGATTTTGGCGAACTGGATGCTTTCTGGTACAACAGCTTTATTGCTATTTCACGAGTAAACAAAGCATTGGCTGCCCTTAATCAGATAGATGAGGCTGAATTTCCAGAAAAGCAAACAAGGATATCAGAAATGAGATTTTTAAGAGGACACTTTTATTTTATGCTTAAAATCATGTATAAATACGTTCCTTATATCACAGAAGACATTCCTGTGGAAGAATACGGGAATTATTCAAATCGTGCTTTAAGTAATGATGATTTATGGAATGCCATTGCCGGTGATTTCGAAGCAGCAGCGCAGGGTCTTCCCCTTTCTCAACCTGAAGTTGGAAGGGCAGATGAAACAGCAGCGTATGCATACCTGGCGAAAACACGGCTGTACCAGGCTTTTGAACAGGACGAAGACCATAATGTTGTAAGTGTAAATCAACAAAGATTACAGCAGGTTTTAGATGCAACAGATCATGTTATTGGACAACATCAACTTGAAGTGGATTTTGCTTATAATTTTTTGCCGGGGAGTTTTGAAAATGGACCGGAAGCAGTATTCTCAATTCAATTCTCGAACAACGACGGTACACTTCATGGAAGATTAAATTATTCAGATGTATTGGCAACTCCACAAGGAATTGGATGTTGCGATTTCCATAAACCCAGTCAAAATTTAGTAAATGCCTATAAAGTTAATGAAGAAGGATTACCTCTGTTTTCCGATTATAATGATTCAAACATAGATTTCAATAATTTAAAAGCTTATGACGTAGATCCTCGATTATATCATACTGTAGCAATTCCGGGTCTACCCTGGAAATATGATGAAGAGGATATTTATCAGGAAGATTGGGTTAGGTCTCCAAGTACCTATGGATATACTGCTTCTTTAAAGGAAAATGTAACTGCAGATTCAGAATTCCTTGTCAATATCGATCCTTTTTATGGAAATTCTAAAAATAGAATCGAGATCCGCTATGCTGATGTGCTGTTGATGAGGGCGGAAGCTTTAATTGAACTGGGACGTCACAATGAAGCTCTTCCTTTGATAAACGAAGTGCGGGAAAGAGCAGATCAGAGTACTTCCTTAATTTCCTCTTACGCTACTAATACAGGAGTAAGTCCTTACATAAACGGTCAAAATGTCAACTGGACGCAGGATGTAGCCCGCGAGGCATTGCGTTGGGAACGGAGGTTAGAACTTGCAATGGAAGGAAATCGCTTCTTTGACCTTGTAAGATGGGGAATCGCAGGAGAAACTCTTAACAGATATTACGATGAAGAGGCGGAGGAAATATCCTATTATGAGGGAGCTTCTTTTGATGAAGGCCGGGAAGAATATTTACCCATCCCACAGGCTCAGATAAACTTCAGTCAGGATGTATATTTACAAAATACAGGCTACTAAAACACCAAATTATGATCAACTTTAATAAATTAAAAGGCTTTGCATTATTAGCGGTATTTTTTGGAGCTTTTATTTCATGTTCCTATGATCGGGAAATTGAATCTGCGGCAGCACCGGTAATACCTTCAGTCGATAATCTACAGGTAGAATTGGTTGGGGATACTGCTGTTGTTACCTGGAGCAATCCAACCTACGAAGGAAACCTTAGCACCAGGATCAATTACAACAATGGGGTCGAAAATATAAATGCTCCTGTCAACTCTTTTGAATACGGAATTATAGATGTAAATACAGATTACTTCTTCACCGTGAAGCTTCAGGATGATGAAGGAAATTATTCTTTAGGAGAGACAGTAAACATGTACCGGGAAGGACCTCAGGCCGTAACCAACTTTCGAGGGGTGCAGGATGGGACAAATGTAAACTTAAGCTGGACCTTGCCGCAAGAAAACATTTCCGGTATTCGTCTAAAAATTGATTCGCAGGAGATAACCCTCCCGGCAGATGCCACTTCCTATACTTTTGAAAATGATACCTACAGTACTTATCGCTTTCAACTCAACGCTATGGATGCAGATGGAAATTCATCGCCTTCCAAATATCTAAACTTCACTGTGGGCGCAACCAAAATAGGCTACCTGGGGATTGCACCAAATGTTGCCTCTATCAGTGATGATGATGAAATCGCTTCCGCAAACTGGCTTTTTGAGAACTATCCTGATGCTGAATATATCCAGTTTTCAGATATTGAAGAAGGGCTTGACTTAAGTGAGTTTAGAGTGCTTTGGTGGCATTATGATAATGACACGGATAACGCAACCCTTCCTGCTGAGGCTACAGCCGAAAAGGTAGTATCTGCTATTGCTGAATTCCATAGAAATGGAGGTGGTCTACTTTTGAATACTCATGCAGTGCAGTATCTCTGGACCATTGGCCGTATGGACCCTAATTTCGGGACAGCTATAGGTGCCGGAGGAGGATTTGACAACCCAGACACATGGGGCGTTAATATTAACATTGGCCGGGCTCACGATAAAAGTTCCCATCCTATTTATGAAGGACTAAATTCTACCAATGTTGATGGTCGGAAAGTAATCCCACTTCTTGGCCCCGGATGGAAAGAAGATCATAATTATGTATTTGTTGATCTTCCGGCTTACTATGGTTATGGAAATGCAGATGAAGCTGCCTATACGGCTATAAGTGAAGAAAGTCAAATAAATATGCTGGGCACCTGGGACGGCATTGCAGATTATTTTATGATGGGAATTTTTGAAACCTTGCCAAATGAAGAGTATAAAGGTACCGCAGTTGGAATTGGTCTTGGATCTTTTGAATGGAACCAAAACAATGGAGAAAACACGTTTCAGGAAAACATTGAAGCTATTACAAAAAATGCATTGGATTACTTAAAAGTGCAATAATTTTAAAAATCAGGATATGATCAGGAAAAATAAATATTTACTTATTGTGCTTTCATTAATCCTTTTGGGCTGTACTAAGGAATATGAAGAAAATGAGCCTTCAGTGATTATAGTGGGAGATAGTAATTATAGGCCTACCTACCACTTCACGCCGGAAAAGAATTGGATGAATGATCCCAACGGAATGGTGTATTACAAAGGTGAATATCATTTATTCTTTCAGTACAATCCAGACGACAATGTTTGGGGGCCTATGCACTGGGGGCATGCCGTTAGTGAAGACCTTGTAAACTGGGAGGAACTTCCGGTGGCGTTGTATCCTGATGATCTTGGAAACATATTTTCCGGCAGTGCAGTTGTAGATGAGCATAATACTGCCGGGTTCAAAACGGGAAATGAAGATGTGCTGGTAGCAATATTTACACATCAGAATCCAGAGACGAAAGAACAATACCAGAGCCTTGCATATAGCAATGATATGGGACGTAGCTGGGAAAAGTATGGAGAGAATCCAGTTTTGATCAACGAAGATAAAGATGATTTCAGGGATCCGAAAGTGATCTGGCACGAGGAAACGCAACAATGGGTAATGGTTGTCGCTGCAGGGCAGGAAATTCTGTTTTATTCCTCACCTGATCTTAAGGAGTGGAAGTATCTCCAGAGTTTTGGTCATGGCATGGGAGCCCATGGAGGGGTTTGGGAATGTCCGGACCTTTTTACTGTGCGAAATGAAAATGGACAAGAGCAATGGGCACTACTGGTAAGTATTAATCCGGGAGCACCTAATGGAGGTTCCGGGACTCAGTATTTCCTTGGTGCTTTTGATGGCGAAACTTTTCAAACAAGTCAGACAGAAACTAAATGGCTCGATTATGGCACCGACAATTATGCTGGCGTAACCTGGAGTAATGAACCGAATGACAGAAATTTATTTATTGGATGGATGAGCAATTGGGAGTATGCGCAGGATGTTCCTACAACAGCGTGGAGAAGTGCAATGACTTTGCCACGAACCCTTGAATTATCCGATTCCGGTGATCTGCTTCTAAGTAAGCCTGCTGAAGAGATTAGTTCCGTTTTGGCTTCTCATAATGTCGAATTTAATGCTTCTGAAGTAGAAATACAGGATAATCCGGTTCTAAAAAGCGGGACTTTTCAAATACGCACTACATTAGATTTGTCTGAAGAAAAGTCAGTAGAGCTTTTCTGGGGAAATGGGACGAGCGGAGTGTCAATTCATTTTGATAAGACTACTTCAGAAATTCTTATAGACAGAAGTGATGCTGGTTATAATTTTAAAAATATGAATAATAACGATCTAGTCGTTCCATACATTTTACCGGAAAGCAATGAGTTAGAATTGGAAATTTGGGTAGATAAATCTTCAGTGGAGGTTTTTGTAAATGGAGGAGAGAGGGTGATTACATTCCTTATATTTCCTAATACTCCATTTGATGATTTTAAGATTCGATCAAATTCTGGAGAAGAGTTTGTTCGTTCTTTAAGTATTCTACCAGTCTCAAAAGATTAAGTCAGGACTTTAAAGTTCTATCAGAAGAAAAAATCAGTATAAAAGAATGGCAAATTTAAAAGCAGTTTGTTTTGGAGAAATACTTTACGATGTATTTCCGGATGAGGAAAGAATAGGCGGAGCACCTTTGAACGTTGCTTCCCGGCTTAGCAGCCTGGGTGTGCAGACGAGTATGATAAGTAAAACTGGAGCTGATCCCAAGGGTGAGGAGATTATTTCCTACTTGGAGCGTAATAAAGTCGACACCTCAAATGTAAATAGGGACAGCAGGTATCCAACAGGTGTGGTAAAGGTAACTTTATCTCAAAGTGGTTCTGCAAGTTATGAAATTGCTTATCCTTCTGCGTGGGATAAAATTGAACTACAAGAGGAACAATTTAAGGTTGTGGAAAATGCGGATATTTTTATTTTCGGAAGTCTTGTTTGCCGGGATGAAGTTAGTCGGAACACTTTATTTGAACTTCTGAAGAAAGCTAAATACAGAGTCTTGGATTTCAATCTCCGGCCTCCACATTACAAAAAAGAATTACTACTGGACCTGCTTCAAAATGCTGATTTTATAAAATTTAATGATGATGAATTGTTCGAGATAGCAGAAATGTTAGATTCGCCATACAATTCTCTTGAACAGAACCTCCATTTTATTGCGACACGTACTTCTGCAAAAACAATCTGCATCACTAAAGGAAGGCATGGAGCAGTTTTGTGGCGAGATAGACAATTATTTTACAATAGTGGCTTTAAAGTCAAAGTTAAGGACACTGTAGGGGCTGGAGATTCTTTTATGGCAGCTCTTTTAGCCAATCTTCTGCAAGGAGAAAAACCTCAAACGGCTCTAGATTATGCCTGTGCAGTAGGAGCGTTGGTTGCCGGAGAAAAAGGCGCCAATCCAGATTTGGAACCTATCGAAGTTCGGAAGTTTATTTATGCGCCTGGATTTTTTATGAAATAGATCAAATGGTCTGATATTTATACCTGATCTACTATCGTTTGATTTTGTTTACATTAAAATAGTAGTCGATATATCAACTAACACTGCTTAAATTTAATTGATCCTAAAGAAAATGGAAAATTAAATTTTTCTATAGATACCGAAATCGGGAGTGTGAAAATTCCTACTTGAGAACCCACTAGAATCAGACACTTCCAGAGTGATTCTAGTCTTGCAAAAACCCTAATAACTATAGATTCTGAAATTTTAAGATTTTAAATAGTTTGTACGAGGATAAGATAAATAACCACCATTCGGGGAGAAGCTTTCGGGTCAGGGTTGAGATAGTTCTCTAAATTTTTAAGTAAGCTAGAATTAAGATCCACAATAGATATTTTGTTTTCTTCCTTTTGCTTTAGGTATTTATTCCTATTTATTCCCAAATATTATTTTCTATTAAAATCTCTTTTAAACTCGAGAGATTCATTTTATCGAGCATAATAACTCCAGTGTTTGACTGTAATGTTAACTTGCTTATAATAGTTCGCAAATAAAGGAAAAGAATTGCAATTGAATTGAGGTGAAAAAAGTCAGGATTTTCTTCAAGTTTTAATTTATCTGAAACTCGCTCAAAACATTGAGGTGGCTTAACTTTAATAACGTGAGAAGTTACATGACTTCTATACTTATATTGAATCTGTAAGTAAGGAAGAGATTTATATATTCCATACAATTTTCCTTTATATAATTAATGGATTCCATCTAAACTTTTTTCAATAAGATGATAGTCTCTTCACTCAAATCTAATGGCGTATTATTTTTTGGATAATCAACCGTTTCAAGTATAAGGAATTGTAATCCTGTTTATCACCTTAATACAAAAAAGCCCCATAAACACTGGTGTTTCGGGGCTATAAAGTGGAGTCGGAGGGAACGACCGTTTTTTCAGATTTCCAGTGTTTTCAAGTCTTTCCAGAGGTTGAAAAAAATTGGTCACCGGATTGGTCTCGCTTTAACAAATTTTAACTCTTGAGGTACTTTAAAGTATATTCTGGTATGAAATGATTTCAAATGAGCAGGTTTTTAATTGTAACCTTAAAAAAACTTATTTCAAATGGAAGGACCAGGTTTTTCCTGTGGTTTTCGCATTATGTTCATCTTTCACAACTACTTTCCAGTAGTAGCTATTGTTTGCCTCAATTTCTACTTCATAAAAGGAGGTATGAACATTTTCGGCAATCAATTCTAGATCGGTGGTTTTTCCGAAATATAGATCGTAGGTTAGTTCATCCCCATCCAGGTCTTCTGCTTCCCATTCAAGTTTTACAGAAATCCCCGTAACAGTAGCTGCTTCTTCCGGAGCAATAAGGGAGGGAGCTCCAGGCAAGTAATTTGAAGATGCTTCCCCTTCCGTATAAAGTCTTCTTATACCAGAAAAAGGACTCTTGTTCCCATTAATATCTTTTGCTGTTACCCTCCAATAATAACTTTTTCCTTTTTCCAGCGAAACCGTAGTGGAAATGTCCCCGGTTTCGTCTGAAAAGAATAGTTGCTTGAAATCCTCAGTTGTAGAAATTTCCAGGATGTAAATAACTTCATCTTCTTCCGGATCATTTACTTCTTTCCATTCAAAGATTTGTACATCCGTTGTACAAAAAAGATCATTTTCCGGAGCTTGAAGCTGAGGTTGGGAGGGCGCTTTGTTACTGTTTTCAGATGAAGGCTGGTCTTCTGTACTACAGGACAGAAACAGGATAGCACAAAGACAGAGCAGATTTATTTTTTTCATTTTTTGGAAAATTTGATTGTTTTTGGAGAATGTAATCTAACTACTGCAAAGTAGATCCCGCTAACCAGATCCTCTAGTGGGAGGGAAACCACATTATTGGAAATGCTGTATTCTTTGGAAGACATTAAACTTCCCGAATTATTATAGATATCTACTTGTGTTGTTTTTTCCTCAGAATATGGAATAAGAATATGAAGGAATGAGGATGCGGGATTTGGGTAAGCGGTAAGGCTTTCGTCCAGATCAACCTCTAAGATTAATTTTCCTTCACAAGCAGCTTGTGAGGCAATTTCCAATTTATCCCCCTGCCGAACATTTACAGAGAAATCCGGAGAATCATATTCCCCGACGACAGATCCATTAATGCTTACAAAAAAAGGAGCTGTGCCCTCTTCCATATGAATATGGGTGGAATGGCCAACGGCATTTCGTTTAACCTGTGCATTACCGATGAGAGAAATTCCTCCTGAAATTGTGAATTCGAAGCACTGATAGAATTCCGGAGCAGCGGCGGCTGTTATACAGGCCGTATATTGTCCGGGACTGAGATTTTCCAGCTTTAATTGAGATGTGAAATTATATTCTTCGCCATTGATAGTTGCTGTGAAATTATGTTCTTCTTCAGCTGTAATTATGAGAGCACCGTTGTTTTTTCCGGTACAGGTTTCGTCAGTCACCTGCATACTCAAAATATCCTGACTTAGTTGAACTCCTTCTTCTGTAACGAACTTAAATTCTTCAGAAATTATTTCTTTTTGACCTTCTACAGCTTTTATCCGGTAAGAATAAGAACTGCCGGGAGCGAGGTTTAGCAATGTAGCTTTAACCGAAGTTGTGGTATTTCCACTTATTTCTGAAGGATTTGAACTGACGGACATATTAAACTTGTCGTTTTCTCCATATTCAAACCGGATATTGGTAAGGTATTTTCCACCAGGATTTATTAGTCCTTTAGCAATGACAGTATGGTCTTCTTTCATTTGTGCTCCATCAGGCACCACAATAGATTCTTTTGAGGTATTAAAAACTCCAATGGAACTGTAAACAATTTTTTTGCCCATGGTACCACGTAACCTGAAATAATAGGTTTGTTCAGGGTTGAGATCGGTGAGCGTTGAAGAAACAAATTCCGAATACCATATTGAAACCACATCAGGTGTTGCGGCTATTTCATTTTCAAATTCGCGTGTTCCATATTCAAAAGCAAGATTTTCAAGGTCTTCAAGATAGGCAGTAACGTTAGCCGATAAGGAAACATTGTTATCTGTAATATGTGGAGCATGAAGGTTTATCCTATATTCTGCCTGTGTTTTAAATTCCCTTACATGACTATAAATCACTTTTCCTTCGTGTATCGCCTTGATCCTTACCTGGTATTTTGTGTCCGCTTCCAGTTCGTTAACTTTCGCCTGTACATTTCTTGGATTATTGGGACTTACGGATACTGGTGACGCAGAAATACTTTCTGCAAATGGATTGTCTTCGGTACCATACTGGAATTCTATTTTAGAAATTTCTGCTTTATTCGCTATGATATCCGCACTAAATGTCACAGAATTCATAACCTCAACATAGGGAGAATATAAATTCAACTCATAGTCAGCCTTTGTAGTGAACTCCATGATCTGGCTATATACATTGCTGTTCCCAACGGTCCCTCTAATCCTGTATTGATATTTAGTAGCTGGAAGCAGATCATTGGCTTCCACAGCCAGAGTGGCAGATTCATTTTCTGCAACAAGAACAGAAGTTGAAATTATTTTATCAAAATTATTATTGGTGCCGTATTCAAACTGGATATTTTTTATATTTCCTACGTTGGCACTGGCATTGCCTATTAACCATGCGCTGTTGTTCGAAATTTCTTCTGCAGGGCCGGCTAATAAGCTAAAGGGATCAAAAGATACTTTACTTTTTAAAATTTTCCCGTGAGTTCCAGAAAGGTATATTTGTTTATCATCTGATATGTCTATGGAATTCATCTTGTAAAAAGCAGCATTTTTTTGCCAGCTGGATCCTCCATTAATGGTCTTCCATAAACCTCCATCATCGTCCACTGTGTAACCTACATTAGCCGAATAAAACTTTATCTGCATGTAGTCCTGGTAAGGCACCTCTAATTTTCTCCAGGATAACCCACCGTCTGTGGTTTTGTAAATTACCCCGCGTTCCCCTGCCAGGTAACCTATTTTCTTATCTACAAAATACATACTCGTAAGCGATTCTTCAGTTTCGAATATCTCCTCCCAGTTTTCCCCTGCATCTGTGGTTTTATAGATCCTTTTTCCGTAGTAACCTACTTCTCTGGCATAGCCTGTTTTTTCATCTATAAACTGCATTTCGCCAAAACTATTGCCTTCCACAATAATCCAGCTGTTTCCTCCATTCGTGGTTTTGAATACACCTTTTTGATTGTACCCGCCACTGACGAAGCCCGTTTTTTCATCAATAAAATCCATGGAGTACAGGTTGTCCCTCATAATATCTTCTCCACTGTTGGTTTGTACCCAGGATTGACCCCCGTTCGTAGTTTTATAAACAGCATAATAATAATTGGAATTTCCCACTATAGCATAACCTATGTTTTCATTAAGAAATTCGAATTTACTTAATCCGACTCCTTCTACGGGACTTCCCATATCCTGCCAGGTTTTTCCGCCGTCCCTTGTTTTAAAGAGTTTAGACCAGATTGAAGCATAGGCAATATCACTTGTTATAAGCTGAAATTCAGATACATCATCATAAAAAGGTGAATATTGATCCCACGAGCTGCCACCATCTTTAGTCTTGAGGATCCTTCCCCGTTGCCCTACTACGTAACCCTCTGTGCTATTATGGAAATAGATTCCAAACATACTGGTTTGATCATAGCGCCCATTCTGAAAGCTGATCCATTCCCAGGTGTCGCCTCCGTCACTGGTTTTGAAGATTACCCCGTTATCTCCGGTAGCAAAACCTGTTTTTTCATCCAAAAAGAAAAGAGAATAAAAGGCATCTGTAGTATTCCTAGTTTCCTTCCAGGTTTCCCCTCCATCTATAGTCTTTAATATTGTACTGTGTTGTTTGGTGGCAAAGCCAACTTTTTCATTGACAAAATAAACGGTAAAGAAATCATTGGGGTAGATGCTAGTCTTCTCCGTAATCTTCCAATTTTGCCCTCCATCAACTGTTTTAAGAATAAAACCACCCTTACATACCGCGTGTCCTGTTAGAGCTCCTGTAAAGAAGGTTTTAGTAATGGCATAATTACCTCCTATGTTATGAGATTTCCATGTGGCTCCACCATCATCAGATCTTACAATAGTTTTCGTACCAGAAAGAATGATGGTCTTATTTTCAATGATCTGTACGGAATTAAAATTATCTGAAGAACCTGTAGAAACTCTTGTCCAGGTCTCCCCACCATTTTTTGAAGTAACCACATATCCTCCAGTTCCTACTATGAAACCAGTATTCTCAAGGAAATCAATGTCTGCTGCCCCCTGTAGTTCCATTTTTTTGGTCCAGGTCACGCCGGCATCCTCAGTAATTAAAAGCTCTTTTGCCGTTATTATAAAACCTTTACTGGTGGAAACAAAAAGAACATCCTTACCTGTTTCGGGGGAAGGGGTGGGGTTTAGAAGTTCCCAATTATTTTGTGCATATGAGGTAAAAGTGATGAGAAAGATAAAAATTATAGGTAGAATTCTTGCCATAAGTTTATTATAAAGGTGGGGTCGGTTCCGAAGAAATTTTTTTCAATAATAAATTTTTACTTCTTCCCAACAGGTGCTTTTTTTTGTCGTTTTGATATTAGGAAAGAAAGAGGATAGATATTGTGAAATCGCTGTCAGTTCAATCTCATCATTTAAACATGGTTTTAATGCTTCTGCCAATACGCGAGGTTTCGGGGTCAAAAAAGGTGATCTTCTTCTCCTGGGGCTCACGACCATAATAGGAAGGGTACAGGCGATGGTAATTATAATCGGCTTCAAAATTCATTTCTGTTCCGTCTTCATTCACCCATATTTTTACTTTGGAACTATTAGCATAATTATACAGTATATAATCACTACCGTTAGATGGTATAATTATCCCATCAGTTAGATGCTCTCCGTAGATTTTAAGTACGTCCTCCCTCTCAAATATTTCCTGGCTTAGGGATTGTGGATTGGGAGCATTTTCAAACTTTACATCAAAACCACCAAATTCCACTTTATAACCTTGTTTCTCAAGTATTACTGTGTACATATTTGTTGGGGTGTCATCGGGAATTACAAAGGTAACAGCGTAATAATCTATCCCGGAAGATGTATCGGTATAGGAAAAATGATACTCCAAATTTTCCAGGTGATATTTCTTTGATCCGTCGAAAAGATATACAGTGGGGTTCACTCCCTCATTCATTAAAAACCTTCCCATAATTCCGGCTTCTGCACCAACATAAAATTTTTGGTTATCTGGGAAATACCTGCCAATAACCCTTTCTATTTTTGGCTCATTTACCTGTACTACATAAGTACGGCTATCCCCATTTTCTGCGGTCACTGTATAAGTTACCGGTGCTGTAAAATCTAATGCCTTTCCTAAAGGAGGGTCAATAGAAGCATGATCGGGAAGGGAAATTGTCGGCGTAAGATCGTTGATTTCTGTAAAAGGCACATCGGCACGAACTATTCCTGTATTTCTGTCAATACTGGCTTGGATGGTTTCACCGTCAACTTCAAAGGTTAAGCTGTTGATCTCATTATCTGAAGAAATAGACCGGTTACTCACAAGGACGCGGTAAACATTGGGTGAACCATCTTCTGCATAAACTGTATAGGAAACCTTTTCCCTGAAATCCTGAGCCTGATTAGGGGATGGAGCAATTCTTGCATTTTCAGAATATTCTATAGTGGGTTTTAAAGAGGAAACATCTTTCCCTTCGGTCGAAAAGCTAATAGTGTTTTCTTGTTGATCTATTTTCCCCTCAAGTTGTTCATCATCTATGTTCAGGATAAATGAAGAAATGAGATTTTTACTGCTTAATTCCCGGGGTTTTTCTTCTTTACTGCAGGAGAGGGCCAGGACAGAAAGAAGAAACAAACATAATTTTTTCATTGCTGGAGTGTATAAATTAAAGGTGCATGCCATGATCTGAGGAATAGATTATTTTCTCGGTTTCCCCAATTACGAGGGTAGGAGAGGTGACGGAGAATTCCACATTTCCTTCTTTCCATTCAATTTCACCGGTTGCCGCGTTGATGCAGTGCAATCTCGCAGTGTGAGAACTTATATAAACCTTGCCATCATACACAACGGGAGAGGACCAAATTTCCCCTCCCAGGGAGGTGTCCCACAAGTGTAGGCCTGTGGCAGCATCAAAACAAAAAAGTTTATCTCCTGCTCCTACGTAGATCCTTCCATTCTCAATAAATGGAGAGGATTGGGAGTACATATCTACACTATTCTTCCAGGTAATTTCTCCGGTATCTGCTTTTACAGAAATAATTTCGTCTCCTGCTGTGAAAATTATATTTTGATTAAAAGCAACAGGAGTCGTTTGGGAGTTTTTTCGGTTGTACAAGCTATAATTCTTTTTTCCGGTATCCTTGTTCACAGAATAGAAGCGACCGTTATTGTCCTGGAAAAATATGTTCCCATTATAAATCAGAGGAGCATGCTCAATTTGAGGTGCAAGACTACCAACGGGACGATCTAATTCAAAACCCCATGCTGTCTCTCCCGAAACTTTGCTGATTTTAATAAGATCATCGGTTCCACGTTGCGTTGCGTAAAGGTGATCTTTATCCATAGAGAACCTGGAAATACTTCCAGAAAGATGTACTTCCCACTGTTTTTCCTGGCGTTCAAGGTCAACACAAATTAAACTTCCTTCCTGTGCTTTTGCAAACAAAAATTTGTCATCTGCAAGAATATCACGATAGCCTGTATAATAATCGTTCACTACCGGTTGTGCTTCCCAAACCTTCTCTCCTGTTATTATGTTGCGTGCGATGAGATTCTCAAAGCCTAAAAACACGAGACCGTTTTGAATGCTGTTTACACGTTCCTCGGTACGAGCCGTCCAAAGCCTTTGATGAGTATGAAGGTCAATGGCCACTACATGGGCACTTTGGAAATCTGTAACTAATGCAATTTTACTGGTTGGACTTCTAAAATCGAACTTGAGCTCAGATGTACCGCCGTTTTTATCTGTGGCGATGATAGTACCTTCATAGTCTTGGTTATACTTGACGGTGGTTGACATGTGATTTTTTGTTATTGGTCCTTCAATGAGTTCGGAATTCAGGTACACATTGTAATAAATATCATCCTCATCGGCATCCTTAGCCGTTGACCAGCTAATACTTGCTGCTGTACCGTTAAAGGTTAAATCTTCCAGTTCAAACCCGGAGGGTACAGCGTTTCCTTCCTCTTCTTTAGAACAAGCAAACAAAACCAGGCAAAGAGCCAGGCAACAAAATTTTTTTAACATGGTATGTTGTTGATAGCCTGTAGGGGAGGGGCTTGATAATTTCGACAAATATGTGAAAAAAATCTTAATATTTATGTGGGGAATAACGAATACGCATTAATTTGTTTTCAAAAGGTGTTTTAGAATGCAAATCCAATACAACTGGATTGGATTTTCCAGGGGCTCAACCTGTAAATCGGTGCGAATTCAAAGGAGTTTCTTTGGTAAAAGAGCGCTTAACCGTGCTTTGTTACAACATTGAAAAAGCCGTAAAAATAACTTCTGCAAAAAATAAGGGTACTTCTATCCTCATAAAACTATAGGTCTAACGGTTACTTTCACATTTCATACGTCTACTAAACGAATTTTATTGCCTGTTACTTAAGCCTTATTTTTGACGACAGATAAAGAAAAGGTACTGTTGTATCTATTCAAAAATTGCTCCGGATCATACATTATAAGGGGGGGTATAAAGTTTTTCCGGGGCAATTATTATTTTGTTGTTTTTGAGATCTTCAAAAGATCATATCCTTCTTATAAAGAGATTGGCTCTACCACGGAAGGCAGGTCCGTTACCTCTTCAAAAAGGTTTGGAGAATCTTCTAAATTACAATTCCCTTCCCGGAAATGGTAATAATCAACATAATTATTTCCGTTGTAAAGGGATCTAACGTCCTCATCTGTTATAACGCCGCGTCTTATTAATGAGTTGGGAGCACTCGAGCCCACACCGTCCAACACGGTAATCTCGAAATAATATTGATCCTGTCCAGCAGTATCGGGTAGTGCTATGCAAATGGGTTCCGATCCAATTTCAGATATTCCATTTTCAAAATCATCTGAGATCCAAATTCCGTTTTGAAGGTTCTCGTAAAGCAGAGTTCCTTTAGGGGCAGCATCATCTCCACTGAAGCTCCATACATTTACACTATAGCTTACTGCCTCTATATGCCGTCCATTCTCATCACAATAATTGCCGAAAATACAGAACTTTATCGCCTCGCTGGTCTGTAAGTCAAAGAAGAGATAACCGTAGTAATTAACCAGCCGGTTATCATAGCAAAGTACATCCACATTTACATATTTCTTTGTTCCTGCTCGCAGATCAATCTCAAGGGGTAACGAAGAATCTACGAGGCCGGAAAAATTCACCTCTTCACCTTCTTCCCTTGGAGCTATCCAAACAACCTCAAGATCCTCATTTAGAACCCGGAAATATTCTAAGGTATAAATACCCGGTAGAAGTTCCAGTTCCAGAGTTTCTTCAGTGAAATAAATTCCCTGGTCATCCTGTTTTACTACTAATCTTAATGGTTGCTGGGATGTCCCTGCTACGGGTACTTCTTGATGAGTTACAAATACTTCTACAAAGGCCGGAGCATTCTGGCTACACTGCGGGATATTTCCCAGTTGTTGTTTTACTGCTTCACGGCTGGAAGTAAGATCATTGAGTACAGCAGCAAAGGAAATAGAAGTTTTCCCATTGTTTGTCTCATTTAAAATTTCATTGTCATTGCTACAGGAGCATAACATGATCGCCAGAATTAATGATAAGGTGCCGGTAAGAAATGAATTTTTCATATAATATGGTTTAGAAGGTTATGCAGGTTCTAAGATCTATAAGCGAATTAACTATGTTCTATGGGGGAGAATTAGAACATGTAATCGGATGAAATACAGTGTTTTAAATCTAATCAAAAAGGATGAATAAAAAATCACTGCCATTCATAATTTTTCACGTTTACTTCCGATTTCCACACGTTTACTAAACCAGGTCTCTTCTCTTTAACAAAAAATTTAGTTTTGAAGGAAATCAAGTACAGCGATGGCCTTACTATCAGCTACTCTCGAATGAAATGCTATAAAGCCGTGTTATAAAACAATGAAGGGTAGAGAAATGTGGTGAGGGATATGGACGTTGGCCGGAATTTTTAAAATAAGATTAGCGTCATTGGGAAAATTCCTGCAAAAAAAGAAATGCTATGGCATTATACAAAATAACCACCAAAAGGAAATTCGTGAATGGCAATCTTTTGATTGACAAAGGAATGACTGTGCAGGATTCGTCTTTTGCTGCAAATCCGTTGGACTATGATGAAGGCACTGATGTAAATAATGCCTTAATAATAATTTACGGAATAGATTTAAAACCTCAAGGTCTGCTGAGTACCACGTTTTTGGAAGTGGAGAAGATATAAGCAAAGCCTGGGGATGTAGAAAAATTCCAGATTATATTATACCATGTTAGACCCGAACCGCCCGTACCACCGCACAGAAATAAATTTACTATTTACTAAAGTAAAGGCACAAATGCATCAAGAAGCACTGGCCAGAGGTGGTGACGGAAAAACACTTTATACCGATTGCTACACAGGAGAAACCTTACGCGGTGGTGACCACTATGATTATGAGCACATTCGTTCTTCAAAAGCGGTTTTTATGGCTTATCGCGACCGCTTAACAAATTCTGAAATTGCAGAGGTGGTAAATTGCGCGGAGAATGTGACCGTGACTTTACGAACCATTAATCAGTCTAAAGGAAAAACGAGGATAGAAGATTGGCTGTCGAATACTGACAATGTCACTAACCATCGAATAAGCATAGCATTAGCTAAAAGTGCTGCAGCTAAAGCAGATATGGGAATTGAACAAAAGGTAAAAAAAATACTTTCAAGAGCTAAATGATCCCGGGATATCTAGCTAATGTTCTGATATATATATGGTGACCTGCGATTTGTTACCTTTTAGTGGTCCTCACCACAAAAAGCAAAATCGAATAAAAAGTAATTCTGGAATACCTGCTCCAGAACTGTATCAAGAACTGGATGATGCAGATGTGCTAAGGAGTCAGCCTGCCCCGGTCTAATTTATCCAGCCAGTTCAACTATCAGAACCAATAAAACCAACTCTTATAATTTACAATTTTACTGGATATTATCCCTAAAAAAATAAATATGAAATCTAAAAGACTGATTACAATAGTTCTATTTCTATTTCTGGTTCTTTGCCTGACATCTTGTGCTCCTGCAGGTCCAACAGAATATGAATATGGTTTCTTTTCAGGGGTGTGGCATAGTTTCATTTCTCCTATTTCGGTAATAGGCAGTGCTTTTAGTTCTGAAATTGCTGTGTACGCAGTAACCAACAATGGATTTTGGTATTATTCAGGGTGTGCTATTGAATTAATTGTCTTTTGTGTTATCATGTTCAGAAAGTAGATTTCGGAAATGAAACAATTTTTTTTCGCAATCCATTATACGAAAAAATTCACCTGATGCATTTCCCTTATAAGATCATCAATTAATTTGTTACTGTTCCTTTCGGTGACCTGGGGCTGATTTGAGGCCTTGTAATTCGATTCAGTGCTGACAATGCCCCATTTGAGACCTGTGTTTCCTGCTGATCTGTTGTGCCAGGTTCCTAAAATAGATCAAATGCACCTCCTGATTTCTTATTTTTTACCTATAACAATCATTCTTTCAAATTCAATTACCGGCACAATTCCCTGAAATCGCCCCACAATGGAGCCGTAAAAGCAGGGTGAGTATTTTTCGGATGAGCAAATAAATATTCTATAGAGACCTAGTGCTGAAAATTTATTCGGCAGCACCTGGAGCTATTATCTAAAAGTAGGATTTTTTCTTCTAAAGTACGTAGTGTGAGTATCAGATTCAGAAGGGCCGACAGGTTTTTTCAGGGGTTACAGCTCCATTTGCACATGTAGAAAGCTGATAGCGACTTAATTTATATAAATCAATCAGCAGAATAGAAAATAAAATTTTCAACTAAAAAGAAAAAGATTTCCTTCTGACGACAAGTTTTGGCGCTTTGGATCGATAGTTTTGGCTAAACAGAAAAAGGTATGACACTCGAAGATTTTTATAACCGGCCTGTAGCTTTTACAGAATTTGTTGTGGAAATATTGCTGAACAATGGCTGCTCTCTCGACTTTGGAACAGCATATGGGATGGATTATCTCACCGTCACTTCGGAAGGTTCGGCAGGAGAAAAACAGTTTGTAGTGGCATTGCGGAGCGAGGAAATTCGGAAAAACCTTCTTCCGGTACTGAGGTTTACAGAAGAGAAACCGGAAAGGAAAATTTTCCTCTGCGTCCTGAATCCGAAAGATAAGCAATTCCTGGAGGGGGTGCTTATGACAAGAACGAACAACGTTGAGGTATATCAATTACCGCTTATCGACAGGTATCGGTTCTACCGAAGAGAATTTGAATCGAGGAAAAGGAAGATATGAAAAAGTCGATTCTTTTTTCGCTTCTGTTTATGATCTCTGGCATTTCACTGAGCCAACCTATCCATCTGGAAAACCGTTACGGCAAAAAAGTGCTTTTTGTAGAAGACAGGAGCATTAAGAATGAGGACCGATATGGTGAAAAACTCTACCACTGGGATGGGGTCACAATTCGTCGAAAGGACAGGTATGGAGATAAATTATATCATATTTCCCGAAACGAGGTACGGCATAAGAACAGGTACGGAGAAAAATTATATTTCTTCGATGGCCAGACTATAAGAACTAAAGATCGCTTCGGCAGAAAATTGTACTTCCTTGATGGTAGGGTGTTGAGGGAAAAAGATAAGTATGGCGAGGCGATATTTTATTTTAAAGGTATTCCTGAAAGATGGGTACTCATAGCGACTGTGGGATATTTATGAATTTACTGGTAATCAATTGCTTAGGTGAATATGTTTTACGTTTACTTCCAGATTCCGTACGATTACTAAGCGAGTTCCGTTTGGTTTAACAAAAAATTTAGTTTTGAAGAAACTCTGGATAGTCATAGTCGTCCCTAAAATAATTGCTCCCGGAACATGTATTATATGTAGGGGTTTAATATATCCTGGGAGCAATATTAACTGTGATTTTTTACGATTTGAAGCTTGATCGTTCTCAAGGAGCGATCAATAACTCGCATTAATTTAGTAGACCCAAATTTTTCTAAATAACCAAATCATGATACCTACATTAATCACAGAAGGTGTTCTATCAAAAAACCGTTTTTGGAAAGAAGGGAATGATTATGAAGAAGGAGTTTATTTAGCGTATGAGCGATTTGAAGACCACCTAACTGTTCAATATTTGCTCGAGCAGTGTTCTGAATTAGAGCATGAGTTCAAAGAAGGTGGGAAACTCCGTAATTATGTAAAAGATGAAAATGCGATTTATAGATATAAAGGACTAATTGAAGCTTTTTCTATTCAGGTTCCTGAGAAAAATGGAAATGAGTTTTATACTCTTATTCCTGATCTTAAGGATAAATATCCTGTTGTCGAGTCCTTTGTCGAAAGTTTACTTTGGAGAAAGGTCCAAACCATTAATGAAGAGTCAAAAAAATATGTGAATGAACATGTGTTTTCCTACCAAGGCACGCATGATTATTTCTGGGAAATTATTCTTGCGGTTACAGGAATACCAAACCATTTTTTTAATGCTCATTCTCTACATAATCACTTAATAAAATTCTCTCTCGCTGACCGAGATGCAAATTGGACTCAATTGCTCAAATTCAAATATGATGATGAATCATCAGTAAAACGTCTTATAGATTGGGCTTGGAATCAGACGGACAAATCGCACATTTCTGATGAATCGGTTTTGCTTTCTAGTATCACGTTGGCATGGTTTCATACTTCTACAAATAGAAAGCTCAGGGATTGTTCCACAAAAGCATTGGTTTCTTTACTTCAAAATAGAATAGATGTGTTACTAAAACTCTTGAAAATATTTGAAGGAGTTAACGACCCATATGTTTATGAACGGTTATTCGCTGTTGCATACGGATGTACCTTAAGAACTGACCAAAAAGAGAAAATAGCTAAGCTAAGTGAATACATTTTTAAAACAATTTTTAGCGATCCAACAGGTGTAATTCCACACATATTATTAAGAGATTACGCAAGAGGAGCAATTGAATATGCGAATTACCTTGGTATAGAATTAAGTTTCGAGTTATCAGAGGTTCGACCTCCATATCAAAGTGTTTGGCCAGGAGAAATTCCTTCTCGTGAAGAACTAGAGGAAAAATATGATAATGATAAATATTGGGATATTTGGCACTCAGTAATGGGATTTGAAGACTTTGCGAGGTATACAATAGGAACTAATAGTGGTGCCTCAGATTGGTCCGGTTGCAAAATAGGTGAAACACCCATTGATAGAGAACAGATTTTTGAAGAGTTCAAGAATAAATTAGGCTCTGAGCAACTGGAATTATTGAATTGTCTTGATCCGATAATAACGAAAGAACCTGATGACGATTTTAAGTTTGGAGATGGGATTGAGATTAAAATTGCCGTTGGTCGAAAGACGGAAGAAGAGTTAGACGAGATAAGAATTAAATTTAAAAAATTATTAACACCTGAGTTTTTATTTCAATATGAGCAAGAAATAGAACCATTTTTAGATCATAATTTCAAAATTATTAACACGGGGGAATATTTTGATTTAAGGATTGCACAAAGATTAATCTTTTCAAAGGTCATTAATTGATGGAATCCAGATCTGCACCTTTCGTTTGATAAAAAAAATCATTCTAACGGAAGAAAGGCTTCTTCTAACGAACGAATAGGAAAGAAATATCAATGGATAGCATATTACGAATATATGGCACTTCTATGTGATAATTTCATTAAACAAGAAAGATGGGGAAATAAGAAAGAAAATCCATATCAGGGGCCATGGGATCCTTATGTTAGAGATATTGACCCGACAATGCTAATTAGTGAAACAGGAAGTTATGATGATGAACTGCAACAAGAATTTTGGTGGGTTAACAAAAATATATTTAACTGGGATTGTACAAATGAAAAATGGGTAAATGATTCAAGTGTCTTACCCAATATGGAAGAAATCATCCAGATAAAAGATGATAAGGGAGAAGAATGGTTGGTTTTGGAGGGTTACCCCTCTTGGTCAGAACCAAAAAAAATTGGTGAAGAAAAATGGGACCAACCGCATAAAGAACTTTGGTGTCATATTAGAAGTTATCTAATCAAAAATGATGAATTCAATTCATTTAAAGATTGGGCTATTGAACAGGAATTCATGGGGCGTTGGATGCCTGAAAGCGGTGACAGATATGAAATGTTCAGCAGAGAATATTATTGGTCACCTGCTCAGGATTATTTTATGACTGAATATTATGGAGGGTCTGAATGGAAAGAAGTCCACGACAAAGAATCAGGGAAATATGTAGCTGAAGTCAATGTAACTGCACAAGGCTTTTTATGGGAGGAAGAATTTGACAAGTCGAAAGAGGAAACGATTAGCTTTTTAAAACCAAGTACTGTAATTCATAAGGGTATGGATTTAAAATATAGTGAAAGGGAAGGAGAGTTTATGGACAACTCCAAAGTGGTGCAATGTTTTGCTCCTAATGTTTATCATAATTCAAAATCTTACTTGCTTGTTCGAAAACCTTCTTTTTTGAAGTTTTTAAAGGAGAACAATTTAAAGATTGTTTGGACGGTATTGGGAGAAAAACAAATAATAGGCGGACGATCATTCGGAGCGGACTACCCAGAACGGTTAGAAATTAGTGGGGCTTATTATTTTGATAAAAAAGAATTAAAAGGAGTAATTAATACTAAGAAAACTTGACGTGGGCATCCATACACATAGGCAAGTAGCTCAACGCAGCCGCACAAGCCAGAACCTTGCCAAAGAGTAGGGCTGCCCAATGCACAAAAGAATAAAAAGCACGGGCATCCAATCGAGTTGACGGCTCTGCCAGTAACGGACGGAGTGCGCCTCTCACACCACCGTTAATACGGGGCTCGTATACGGCGGTTCACCATCATGAGGGTGTAAATAAACTCTTTCTGAATGAGATTAATAAATAATTCTATTCAGAAAGAGTTGAATTTACAGACCCCCATCCATTTTTTTGATTGCTCTTTCAGAATATTTTCTAAATTTTAAATTTGATTTTTAAACCTTCTTTTTTTTTCATCTGTAGGTGTTTCCGCTTCTTTTTCTGCCAGTTTTATTTTTAAAGCCTTCATATCATCACTTATTTTTCGGTCGACGATTTTTGCATAATGCTGAGTAGTCCTTAAATCTTTATGTCCAAGCATTTTACTCACAGATTCGATAGGTACGCCATTTGTCAAAGTAATAGTAGTTGCAAAGGTATGCCGCGCCAGGTGAGTGGTGAGAGGTTTCCTTATCCCGCACATAACTGCTATCTCTTTCAAAAATGCATTTGATTTTTGATTGCTTAAAACCGGTAAAATATAATCTCCTCCTTTTACTTCAGGATGATCTTTATACCTATCCAGAATTTCTTCAGCAACAGGTAATATAGGAATGCTGCTAAGGGTCTTTGTTTTGGTTCTCCTTGTCCTAATCCATTTACCGCCATCGATTCCTGTAGTAATATCAGCCTCACTTAACTTTTTTACATCAGAATAGGCCAGACCCGTATAACAGCTAAAAACAAACATGTCCCTCACCAGTTTTAATCGGTCCAGGTGAAGGTCTTTATTTATTAGTTGTTGAACTTCCTCCTCATTTAAGAATTCACGTTCCACGGTTTCGAACTGGACTTTGTAATTGTAGAAAGGATCCCGGTCCATCCACTGGTTGGCCAGTGCTATCCGCACAATTTTTTTAAAGTTGTTGACATATTTCAATGCGGAGTTGTGATTGCATTCCCGTTTAGTCTTGAGAAAATATTCTAATTTGGAGATGAATTGGTGATTGACATCATTTATCGGGTAATCATCTGCCTTATACTCTTCGTTGATGAATTGTTCCAAATGATTATAGCAAGTCCAGTATCTCTTTGATGTACTCTTAGAAATACTTTTACCCGAGAGACGATCCATCTGTTCATTATGTTCTTTAAATACTTCCAGGGTCATCTTGGGCTTCGGTTTGTTTTCACCTTTTAATTCCTGGATCATTCTGGAAGCCGTAATAGGTTCTTCGTTATCAGACAATATCTGATGAATTTTATTCAGCTTATGACGAATATTATTGATGTGGGTATTGATCTCTTTCTCATTTGTATTGTTACCCATGACTTTTTCCATTTTACCGTTCCAATATTCGGGTTGGATTCTACGTGAAATACTGTATTCCATTCTTTTTCTGTCAACGGTAAGTCTCAAGTAAATAGGTGCAAGTCCGCGTTTATTTTTCTTTTTCGCGAGGAGGTGAAAGTGGGTGTGAAAATCAGTTTTCATAAGCTTTAAAAATTTTAGGTCTCGATAGGTCACCCAAAGTAGCTAAAAAGAGTATACGATTTAAAACTTTAACTTTATATAAAGAATTGAAAAACAGTAATTTAAAGGCTTGGCGAGACCCCTTTTTTGGTCACTTAAGGGGGTCACCGTATTGGTCTCGTTTCAGATGGAATTAAATGATATTAAATGATATCGTTAAAAATGAAAAACCCCGTAAATCCTAGGATTCCGGGGTTTTTGATCGAGTTTGATACTCAAAAAGTGGAGTCGGAGGGGTTCGAACCCTCGTCCAAACAAGCAACTCAATTGCTTTCTACACGTTTAGTTTTCACTTGATTGTCGATGCAAAGCCGGCCGAAAACCACCAACTTTACACGTATCCTCAATTAGATTTCGAAACCGCATCAAGGCCCTGCGGTTCCTATATTTACTTTATCGGTGCCTCTGTTGTGGACGCCGTAAATCAAGGCTTCCACGAGACATCTTGGCTCCCTGCCTTGCAGGGACTAAGCAATCCTACTATGATTCGGATTATGCAGCCAAGGCGTAGTTATTCTCGCCGTTTAAAAAAGTGTGAAATATGAGATTTACGAGCTGTATCCCAGCGCTCGACGTGCTTACAACTCAGTTAGACTCGCTGTCAAAACCAAGTCGACCCCATTATGTAAAGAACTTAAAAAACATTATTGCAGAATTTGTGCCATAAATGTTTCGGAAATATCTTCGCCAAAACTTCAGGTAAAAGCATCGAAATGTGCATTGAAGCTTCAGGAAGGTGACAAAGATACAGTTTAAAATTTATATCTTTGAAGAACACCCAATAAAAAGCAAAACCTGTACCAAAAATGATAAAATTCGGAATCATTAAAGAGAGAAAAACTCCGCCAGACAGAAGAGTGGTTTTTTCTCCTCAAAAACTAAAAGAAACTGTAACTAAATTTCCGGAAGCACATTTTAAGGTAGAAAGTTCAAAGATCAGGATCTTTCCTGATGATGCCTACCGGGAAGCTGGTTTTGAAGTGTCTGAAGATTTGTCAGACTGTAACGTGCTCCTGGGAGTGAAGGAAGTCCCTGTTCCGGCTTTGATCCCAGATAAAAAATATTTTTTCTTTTCACATACCATTAAAAAACAACCTTACAACCGCGATCTTTTGAGGGAAGTTCTCCAAAAGAATATTGAGCTGTACGATCACGAAGTGATTGTGAAGAAAAACGGAACCCGACTCATTGGCTTCGGAAGATATGCGGGTTTGGTAGGGACCTACAACGGCTTTAGGGGCATTGGTTTGAAGGAAGGAATTTTTGACCTTCCGAAAGCAGAAAGCTTGTCTGATCTTGATGCTATGCTGCACCAACTTGACGGAATTGAAGTGCCGCCCATAAAGATCCTGCTCACCGGCAGCGGTAAGGTTGCCCGGGGCGCTAAGGAATTACTTGATCATTTAAACATTAGAAAAGTAAGTCTTAAGGAATATTTGCAGGAAGGGTTTGAAGAGCCGGTATACTGTTGTGTAGATGTACTGGATTATAACCGGCGTAAAGCCGGCAGGGAGGCTTCAAAAAAGGAATTTTTCAGCAGTCCCGAAAAATATGATGGAAATTTTATGCGCTTTGCCCGGGAAACAGATTTTTTCATCGCAGGACATTTCTATGGACAAGGGGCTCCGGTTTTTTATTCTGCTGAAGATATGAAAGATCCCGATTTCAGGATCAAGTATGTGGCAGATATTTCCTGCGACATCAATGGCCCAATTGCAAGTACCATACGACCATCTACTATAGCTGAGCCTTTCTACGGCTACAACCCAACAAACCATTCCGAAGTTGATTTTAAAGAAAAAGATGCCATCATGGTAATGGCAGTAGACAACCTGCCTTGCGAATTACCCAAAGATGCCAGTGAAGGTTTTGGAGAAATGTTTTTGAAAAATGTTATTCCGGCTTTTTTCAATAATGATAAAGACGGCATCCTGGAGCGGGCAAGAATGACTAAAGATGGTAAACTTACTAAACGTTTTGAATATTTACAGGAATACGTGAATCAATACTAAAAGGATGAAAATTTTAAAAAGCATTGTCGTTTTACTAATATTCGTGTGTGTGCCCGGTGCAGCCACTGCCCAAATGGAAGTCATGTCATACAACATTAAGTATGCAAATGAAAATGATGGAGAGAATTCATGGTCCAAGAGAAAGGCTCATCTAACAGCTCAACTGAAGTTTTATGAACCTGAAATTTTTGGAGTCCAGGAGGCTGTTTTGGAGCAGCTGGAACATTTTGAGGGCAGTATGGAAAATTACAAATATGTAGGCGTAGGACGTGAGGACGGAGCTGATAAAGGAGAGTTCAGTGCTATTTTTTATAAATCTAAGGAGTATGAGGTGCTGGAAGAAGACACCTTCTGGCTTTCTGAAACACCAGATAAACCTGTAAAAGGCTGGGATGCGGCCCTCCCCAGGATCTGTACCTGGGCACTTTTTCAAAAGAAAGATTCCGGGGAAAAGTTTTATGTTTTTAATACACATTTTGATCATATTGGGGAGCAGGCCAGAGAGGAGAGTGCGGAATTAATAATAGATAAAATCGAAGAGATAAACATTAAAGATTTTCCCGTGATCCTCATGGGAGATCTAAACCTGGAGCCGGAGACAAAACCCATTCAGTTTTTGTCTGAACAAATGAATGACAGCAAAAACGTAGCTGAAAAAGTGGTTTTTGGTCCGGAAGGTACTTTTAATGGATACCACTTTGATGAACCGGTAACAGACCGTATTGATTACATTTTTATAAATGAAGGCTTTAAGGTGCTTAAATACGCGGTTTTAAGTGATTCAAAAGATCTTAAATATCCATCAGATCATTTACCGGTGTTCGTAACCCTTGAACTACAATAGGTTTTAGATTATTCTCAGAAGTAATAAATAGTATTAAAGATAGTGTTCTATGGCCGGGGAGAATAGCCTTCAGGTAATGTCCTACAACATTAAATATGCTACCGAAGAGGATGGAGAGAATTCCTGGTCTAAACGAAAAGACCACCTTAAGGATTTGATCTCGTCTTACAATCCCGACATTCTTGGGGTGCAGGAAGCACGGCAGTCACAATTGCAGTTTTTGGAGGAACAGCTTGAAGATTTCAGCTACTTTGGAACAGGAAGAGAGGGAGGTGAAAAAGGGCTGTTTAACGCTATTTTTTATAGAAAAGAGCTTTTTGAAGTCTCGGGGCAGGCGACCTTCTGGTTGTCAAAAACGCCCTTAGAGCCTTCTATAGGATGGGATGCGTCCTATAAACGTATCTGCACTTACGGATTTTTAAAACATACGATCACCGGTGAAAAATGCTGGGTCTTTAATACCCATTTTGATCATCAGGGAAAACAGGCTGTGAAAGAGAGTGCCGAACTTATCATAAAGCAAATTGTTGCCGTTAATACAGGGAATGATCCTGTAATCCTCATGGGGGATTTTAACCTTGAACCTGAAGACCTTCCAGTTCAATATCTGGCGAAAATTCTCAACGACAGCAGAAAGATATCCGGGAAGGTGACCCCGGGTCCTGAAGAGACTTTTAATGCCTATGAATTCGATGAGGAGCCCATAGGGAGATTCGATTATATCTTTGTAAATGAAAAGGTTGAAGTGCTAAATTATGCAGTGCTTACAGAATCCAATGAGGAGAAATATCCTTCAGATCATTTTCCGGTTCTGGTAAAACTAGTGCTGAAAAAGGAATAGATTTTTCAGTAAAATTATTTTAGTTTGTAGCAGGATAAAATCCTTCGGAAGATGAAAAAGTGTTAAAATTTTAAGTTTTTCATCGTATATTTACCGAAGAAAAATTTGAATAATTCGTTTGAGCAGCCGCAAAATCTGAAGGTGCCAATTTCACAACTTTCTTTAATAATTTTTTCAACAGTGAGTAGTTGATAACAACTTCCCAATTGGCTGTTGAAAAATCAACTATTCAAATAACTTTACATTTCTTTCTTTAAATAAAATAATTAGCTGCCATGGTTGAAGAACTATTTAGTACCCAGACGTATACCTATGATGAAGTGTTGAAGGAATCTTTAAAATACTTCAATAATGACGAACTTGCTGCCACCACCTGGATCAATAAATACGCGATCAAGGACCGGGAAGGTAATTACCTTGAATTGACGCCCAACGATATGCACCATAGAATGGCAAAAGAATTTGCCAGAGTGGAAGCAAAATACTCCGACAGATCTTCGGGAATAGAAAACCTTTCGGGATATGGACGAACCAGGGAACCTTTAACCGAGGAGCGCATTTTTGAACTTTTCAAAGACTTTAAATACAGCATTCCGCAGGGAAGTGTCATGGCCGCTCTTGGGAATGAACAAATGATTGCATCCCTTTCCAATTGTGTGGTGGTTCCACCAGTGCACGATTCTTACGGCGGAATCCTTTATACAGATCAACAACTGGTGCAGCTGTTCAAAAGACGTTGTGGGGTAGGAGTGGACCTGTCTGGGTTGCGTCCAAAAGATGCGTTGGTTTCCAATGCTGCGGGAACTACAACCGGAGCCGTTTCCTTTATGGACCGCTTCTCTAACACCACCCGTGAAGTTGCCCAGAATGGAAGAAGAGGTGCCTTAATGCTTACTATTGATATTGCTCATCCCGATGTGGAGGATTTCATCACTGTAAAACAGGATCTTAAAAAGGTAACCGGAGCTAATATTTCTGTACGACTTTCAGATGAATTTATGAAGGCTGTTGTTGAGGATTCAGACTTTACACTTCGCTGGCCAATTGAAAGTCCGGAGCCAAAATACACTAAAACCGTTCGTGCAAAAGAACTATGGGAAACGGTAATTAGATGTGCACACAATACAGCCGAACCTGGCTTGATCTTCTGGGATAAGCAGCATACGTATTCAACATCTTCTTTTTACCCGGGATTCAAAAACAGTTCAACAAACCCTTGTTCAGAAATTGCCATGCAAGGAGGAGATTCCTGCCGATTGATTGCGGTAAACCTTTACAGTTTTGTGGATGAGCCTTTTACCGAAAATGCTACGTTCAACCACGAGAAATTCTATAAAGTGATCTATGAAACCCAGCGTTTAATGGATGATTTAGTAGACCTCGAACTGGAAGCAGTAGAGCGTATCCTTGCTAAAATCTCCAATGATAAGGAACCCGATTTTATCAAACAGAATGAAATTGATACCTGGAAATTACTTGCTGAAAATGGTAAGAACGGAAGACGTACAGGTTTAGGTTTCACAGCCCTTGCCGATGCTGTTGCTGCTTTGGGAATCAAGCTTGACACCGATGAAGCTTTGACCGAAATCGATAAGATCATGCAAACTAAACTGAAAGGTGAGTTTGACAGTAGTATCGATATGGCGATCACCCGTGAGCCTTTTAAAGTTTTTGATCCTGCCATTGAAGAAAAATCTGATTTTGTGCAAATGCTGAAGAATGAATTTCCGGAGATCTACGGTAGAATGATGCAGCACGGGAGAAGGAACATTTCCATAAGTACAGTAGCTCCAACAGGAAGTTTAAGTATGCTTGCACAAACTTCCTCGGGAATTGAGCCGGTTTTTATGCTTGCTTACAAGAGAAGAAGAAAAGTAAATCCATCAGAAAAGAATGCAAAAGTGGCATTTGTCGATGATACGGGAGATGCTTTTGAAGAATTCACAGTATACCATCCAAAAGTTAAAACCTGGATGGCAGCCGCCGGAAAAGAAGCTATTGAAGAAAGCCCGTATGCAGGCGCAACAGCTTCAGAAATTAACTGGCAAAAAAGGGTAGAAATGCAGGCCCTTGTTCAGAAATATACTACCCACTCCATCAGTTCCACCATCAATTTAGCGAGTGATGTGAGTGAGGAGAAAGTGAGTGATATTTACATTGAATCATGGAGACAGGGTCTAAAAGGAATTACTGTTTATCGTGATGGATCACGTAGCGGAATCCTTGTTTCTTCTGATGATAAAAAAGATAAAAAAGAGAAGAAAGAAGCTATTCAGGAATCTGTTTTTGCTGAAACTTTTGCTCCGAAGCGTCCGAAGAAACTGGAAGCTAAAATTGTTCGTTTCAATAACGAAAAAGAAAGATGGATTGCTGTTGTTGGACTATTGCACAACCGTCCTTACGAAATCTTTACCGGAAAGATGGAAGACGTATTCAATCTTCCAAACTGGGTAGCCGATGGATGGGTGCTTAAAAATAAGGATGAAGATGGAAGGTCACGTTACGATTTCCAGTTTAGTGATAAACACGGATATAAAGTGACGATAGAAGGACTTTCAAGATCCTTTAACGAAGAATACTGGAACTATGCTAAGCTGATTTCTGGAGTGCTTCGCCACGGAATGCCGATACCTTACGTTGTAGATTTGATCAACAACCTGAACCTTCTGGATGAAAACATCAACACCTGGAAGGCCGGTGTGGTTCGTGCTTTGAAGCAGTTTGTTCCCAACGGAACACCCGCAGCCGATAAAAAATGTGAGGAATGTGGAGATCCTGAAGGAATCCATTTCTCTGAAGGATGTCTTGAATGCAAAAGCTGTGGTTACTCCAAGTGTGGGTAAATTACTGAAGAAACTTTCACAATAAAAATAACCCCGGCATTGTAGAATGTCGGGGTTTCTTTTTGATGAGAACGCACAAATTTTAAAAACCTGTGAGTTCTTTTTATATTTGACAATATATACTTAAAACGAGTTAATCGTCTTTCTGATGGCGGTTAAATTCGTCAGTAATCTTTCAAGATATTTTAGGTCCAGCATATTTGCTGCATCACTTTTTGCTACTGAAAGATCAAAGTGGGTTTCAATGAAAATTCCGTCTGCTCCTGTGGCAATTCCGGCGCGGGCGATGGTCTCGATCATATCGGGCCGGCCTCCAGTTACTCCGCTGCTTTGATTGGGCTGCTGTAGTGAGTGGGTCACGTCCAGAACAGTCGGTGCAAATTCTCTCATTGTAGGAATTCCCCTGAAATCCACGATCATATCCTGATACCCGAACATTGTTCCGCGGTCAGTAACCATCACCTGCTCATTGTTGCATTCTTCCACCTTCCGGACCGCATGTTTCATACTCTCCGGACTCATAAACTGACCTTTTTTGAGATTCACTACTTTTCCGGTTTCAGCAGCGGCCACCACCAAATCTGTTTGACGCACTAAGAACGCCGGAATTTGCAGTACATCCACATATTCTGCAGCTAATTTTGCGTCGCTTACTTCATGGATGTCTGTTACGGTAGGAATTTGAAAATTTTCAGAAACCTTCCGAAGGATTTTTAAGGCTTTTTCATCACCAATCCCGCTGAAGCTGTCAATGCGGCTTCTGTTTGCTTTTTTAAAGGAGCCTTTGAAAATGTAGGGAATTTCCAGTTTGTCGGTAATCTCCACCACTCTTTCGGCAATGCGCAGGGCCATGTCTTCACCTTCAATGGCGCAGGGTCCTGCTAGCAGGAAAAAGTTGTTGGAATCTGTATGTTTTAACTGTGGAATATTTTTCAAGTTCATAGTACAAAATTTAGAACAAAGATACTTTTTTTACAATTTCTGCCGATTCTCTGCTTTAAATTCTGTGGGTTTTTATTTAAAATGAACAGCTATTCAGATTTTGCAGTTCTTTATTCTTATTGACATCTAAGAAAAACAATATAAGGCAGGAGACCACCTAAGTTTATTGGTTTTAAAAGAGTTAAGGTTTGCAACAAGATAATTAACTGATAGTCAAAATTGTATGTTGAATAATAAATTGAAAAGAATTCAGCATGAGGCTGTTTTTTTCGAAAAAAATAAACGTACCTTTGCAGCCTTAAAAATCAGGCGTTTATATGACATCTATTAAAAACATTGCGATTATCGCACACGTTGACCACGGAAAAACTACTCTGGTAGATAAAATTATGTACCATTGTCAACTTTTCAGGGAAAACGAAAATACCGGGGATCTTATCCTTGATAACAACGACCTGGAGCGGGAACGTGGAATTACCATCACCTCCAAAAACGTTTCGGTTGTTTACAAAGACACAAAAATTAATATTATCGATACTCCTGGTCACGCCGATTTTGGTGGGGAAGTAGAGCGGGTATTGAATATGGCAGACGGGGTTTTACTTTTGGTAGATGCCTTTGAAGGCCCAATGCCTCAAACAAGGTTCGTACTGCAAAAAGCGATCGATCTTGGATTGAAGCCTTGTGTTGTAATAAATAAAGTGGACAAGGAGAATTGTACTCCCGAAGAAGTTCACGAAAAGGTCTTTGACCTTATGTTCGAACTTGGTGCTGAAGAGTGGCAATTGGATTTCCCAACCGTTTATGGTTCTGCAAAGAACAACTGGATGAGCGATGACTGGAGAAACGAAACCAAAAATATTGAGCCATTGCTTGATATGGTAATAGCACATATTCCTGCGCCAAAAATCGAAGAAGGATCTCCTCAAATGTTGATCACATCCCTTGACTTTTCTTCCTTTACCGGAAGGATCGCTATTGGGCGTCTTCAACGAGGGATTTTGAAAGAAGGAATGCAGGTTGCACTTGTAAAACGTGACGGAAGCATCAAAAAAACAAAAATAAAGGAACTTCATACTTTTGAAGGTCTGGGAAGAAGAAAAATTGAAGAAGTACAGGCAGGAGATATTTGTGCGATCGTGGGATTGGAAGGTTTTGAGATTGGAGATACTGTTGCCGATATTGAAAATCCAGAAGGATTAAAGACTATTGCGATAGATGAACCTACCATGAGTATGTTGTTCACTATTAACGATTCCCCTTTCTTCGGAAAAGACGGAAAATTCGTGACTTCAAGGCACATAAAAGACCGCCTGATGAAAGAACTTGAAAAAAACCTGGCACTTCGTGTAAACGAAACTGACAGTGCAGATAAATTTCTTGTTTTTGGTCGTGGTGTATTGCACCTTTCGGTATTGATCGAAACGATGAGAAGAGAAGGCTATGAAATGCAGATTGGACAGCCACAGGTTATCATTAGAGAAATTGACGGAGTAAAATGTGAGCCGATTGAAGAATTGACCATTGACCTTCCGGAAGATGTTTCAGGAAAAGCGGTTGAGATGGTGACCATGAGAAAAGGGGAGATGCTTAGCATGGAAGGAAAAGGAGACAGAATGACTATTCAGTTCATGATCCCTTCCCGCGGAATTATTGGTTTACGTAACCAGTTGCTTACAGCGACTGCAGGTGAGGCTATTATGGCTCACCGTTTCAAAGAATACCAGCCTTTAAAAGGTGGAATCCCCGAGCGCCAGAACGGTTCTTTGGTTTCTATGGAAAAAGGGAAAGCTATTCCTTATTCTATCGATAAACTACAGGATAGAGGTAAGTTTTTTGTAGATCCGGGAGAGGATATCTACGAAGGTCAGGTGATTGGAGAGAATTCACGTCAGGATGATATGGTAGTGAACATTACCAAAACCAAAAAGCTTTCTAACGTACGTTCTTCTGGAGCAGATGATAAAGCGAAGATCGTTCCTGCAATAAAATTCTCTCTTGAAGAGGCTTTGGAATATATTCAGAAAGATGAATATGTTGAGGTAACACCAAACTTCCTACGTCTAAGAAAAATCTACCTTACAGAAAACGACCGTAAAAGGAATAAGATCATGTAAAAACGAAGTACTGTTTAAAAAGTACAAATTTTTAGAAGTAATTATATAAATTAGGCTGTCAAAGATTTGCAAAGTGTTCATACGGGACAAAGATGCAATTTTTGACAGCTTTTTTTTTGAAATAATTTATAATTGATCTTTATGGAACTATTCGGAATATCTTATGTTGAATGGATTGGATATGCAGCTTCTTTTTTTCTGCTGCTCTCCTTTATGATGAGAAACATCACCACCCTAAGGTACATTAACAGCCTTGGATGTATTCTTTTCGTCGCCTACGGATTTTTACTGGATGCCTGGCCGGTGGCAGTTACTAACGCTGCAATAGTTTTAATAAATGCCTATTACCTGTTCATTAACCGAAAAGATGAACCTGCCAGGGAGGAGGTGAAAAATTAGAAATTAGACCTCTGATTATTTATAAGAACACGAAAATATTTTTATTCGAATGGGTTTTATGTTAGAAAAGATCTACTGTTTCAGTATTTTTTAAGTGAAGGTTTGGGAATCTTCAAACCGTTTTTCATGCTGAATTTATTTCAGCATCTGTTTATTCAAAGTCAGTTTTTTACTTTTTTCTTCTTTAGAAATTGAGATCATACATTTTTCTGTACCACCTCAAATACTTTTTGTCCGTCGCATTTAAGGGTTTTTGAAGGATACTTCAGAAGCAGTGCATAATCGTGCGTGGCCATAAGAATAGTGTTTCCGTTGTTGCTGATGGCCTGCAGGACTTCCATGACTTCCACAGACGTCTGTGGATCCAGGTTTCCGGTAGGCTCATCTGCCAGGATCAATTCAGGGTCATTGAGCAGGGCGCGGGCAATGGCGATGCGCTGCTGTTCCCCACCCGATAGTTGATATGGATTCTTAAATCCTTTGGTCTTCATTCCCACTTTTCCAAGGACTTCTTCTATCCTGTTGTCCATGGCCTGTTTGTCTTTCCACCCGGTAGCTTTAAGGACGAAAAGCAGGTTGTCCCTTACATTCCGGTCGTTGAGCAGTTTGAAATCCTGAAATACCACCCCCAGCTTCCGGCGTAAAAACGGAATTTCTTTTTCTTTCAGTGAGCGTAGATCGTAATCCACAATGCTCCCTTCACCTTCAGTCAATGGAAGGTCTCCGTAGAGGGTTTTCATGAAGCTACTTTTACCGGTTCCGGTTTTTCCGATGAGATAAACAAATTCCCCTTTTTTGATTTCAATATTGACTTCAGAAAGAATGAGGCTCTCTCTCTGGTAAATTGCAGCGTCTTTTAATCTTAAAACCGTTTGAGACATGAAGATATTTTTTTGTGAGGTAAAAGTAAGAAAGTGAACGTAAATATAATATGTTGTGTTGCCATTCTTACAGAATAAATTTCTGCCGTTAATCCTGCGCGTTTCCTCATTTTACTGTTCCGTATAATATATTCAGCGGGAGAGACGTTTTAAGAGAGAGTTTCTTTTATCTTTGAATCATCAACAAATTTTAAAACTACGAATGATACATAGCAAAACTTTCTTTTTTGTTGTTTTTCTCTTTTTATCCGTTTCGGTTTTTCCACAACAATCTGCTATTCATACCAATGAACTGGTAGATTATAACCGTGCGCTTGAACTTTATAACAATCGCCAGTATTTGGCTTCTCAAAGATTGTTTGAAAAAGTAAAAGACGAGGCAAAGGATGAAAAGATCGAAGCAGACGCAGCTTATTATATTGCAAATGCAGCCATACGGCTTAAGCAACAGGGTGCAGACCAGTTAATGGAAGACTTTGTGGAACGTTACCCCACCAGTACCAAAAGAAATTCGGCCTTTTCTGATGTGGCGAATTACTATTTTGATAACGGAAATTATTCCCTTGCCCGGAGGTGGTATGAAAGGGTAGATCAAAGCAATTTAAGCCGGAAAGAAATCCGGCAGTTTTACTTCAATAACGGATATGCTTATTTCAAGGCCAACCAGTACGATGAAGCCAGAAATTATTTAAGCCGGGTTCAGGATTCTAAGGAATACGGATCACAGGCTACCTATTATCTGGGATTCATGGCATATGAAGGTGATAATTATGAAGAAGCTAATGAGCTTTTTGAGGAAGTGAAAGGCGACACAAGATATCAGGAAGACCTGTCTTACTTCGAAAGTGACATGAACTTCAGAAATGGAAATTTCCAGAATGCTATAGATTCTGCTTTGGAACAACTGCCACGGGCAAACCGTTTGGAGCGATCAGAATTGAATAAGATTATTGGAGAAAGTTATTTCAACTTAGGGGAATACGAAAAAGCCATTCCTTACCTGAAAGAATATAACGGGCAACGTGGGAAATGGGACAATACCGATTATTATCAATTGGGTTATGCCTATTTTCAGCAGGGAGATTTCGAAAATGCCATTTCAGAATTTAATAAAATAATTGAAGGAAATGATGCAGTAGCCCAGAATGCATATTACCATTTAGCTCAATCCTATTTAAAGACCGATAAAAAACAGCAGGCTCTCAATGCCTTCAAAAATGCCGGTGAAATGGATTTTAATGAGGAAATTAAGGCAGATGCTTCTTTAAATTATGCGAAACTGAGCTACGAAATTGGGAACAGCTATGAAAGCGTGCCGCAGGTATTGATGGGGTATTTGGAAGAATATCCTGATTCGCCTGCAAAAGATGAGATTCAGGATCTTTTGATCGATTCCTTTATTACTTCCCGAAACTTTGAAGAGGCAATGCGTTTGCTTCAGGGGAACCGCGATTTCCAGAATAATGTAGTATATCAAAAAGTGGCTTTTTACCGCGGACTTGAATTGTTTGAGGAAGGAGATTTCCGGGGGGCAAATGAAATGTTTGAAAGGTCGTTGAGTGAACGTCGTGATCCTAAATTCACCGCACTTGCAACTTTCTGGAAAGCAGAAAGTGATTTCAATCTCAATAAACATCAGGAAGCATTGATCGGCTACCGTGAATTTTCCGGAATGAGCGGGGCACAGGGTGTTTCTGAAAGAGAAAATCTCGATTACAATATTGGGTATGCCTATTTTAAACAACGCGATTATAACCGCGCCATCGAATATTTTAAAAGGTATGCAGAAAAAACGGCCAATGATAAAACTCGTCGCAATGACGCATATGTGAGATTGGGGGATAGCCATTTCGTGAACAGCAGCTACTGGCCTGCCATGGAAGCTTATAATAAAGCAGTGGAAATGGGAGGGGCAGACAGTGATTATGCAGCTTTCCAAAAAGCAATAAGCTATGGATTTGTAGATAGAAATGACACCAAAATTGATGCGCTTAATCAATTTGCCCGAAGTTTCCCGCGCTCTTCGTATCGTGATGATGCGTTGTATGAATTAGGGAATACTTATGTGGCGATGAACAATACTTCTGAAGGGGTTAATGCCTATGACAGGCTTATTCGTGATGTTCCAGGAAGTTCTTATGTACCAAAAGCTTTACTGAAACAGGGATTGATCTATTACAACAATGACCAGGGGAACAATGCTCTTGAGAAATTGAAAAGAGTGGTAAGTGAATATCCCAATTCTCCTGAAGCTGTTCAGGGAGTTCAAACCGCCCGACTTATTTACATTGATCTTGAAAGGACAGATGAATATGCTACCTGGGTGAAGGATATTGATTTTGTGGAAGTAACCGATGCAGATCTTGATAACACCACTTATGAAGCTGCCGAAAACCAGTATTTACAGAACAATAACGAGCAGGCAATGCGCGGATTTGAAAAGTACCTTTCTTCTTTTCCGAATGGAATTCATGCGGTGAAAAGTAATTTCTACCTCGCTCAGTTATACTTCAGGAATGACAGGAAGCAGGATGCTATTCCACATTATCAATTTGTGATCAACAAGGAACGTACCGAGTTTACCGAGCAGGCGTTGGCTAGTTTATCGCAGATCTATCTTGAAAACAGAAGATATGATGATGCGCTTCCGGTACTTGAAAGATTGGCCAATGAAGCTGAAAATTCTCAAAACAAGATTTTTGCACTTTCCAACCTGATGAAGTCTCATCTTGAACTTGAGAATTTCAGCAAGGCAGAGCAATATGCGCAGCAGGTGTTACAAAATCCGGGGATAGATAGTAAAGTGAAAAATGATGCACAGGTAATCATTGCAAGAGTAGCCATGCAATCGGGCAATGAAGCAAAAGCCAAAGAAGCTTATGCAGAAATTCAGAAAACTGCAACAGGAGAACTGGCGGCAGAAGCACTTTATTACGATGCCTATTTCAAAAACAAAGCAGGAAATTATCAGGCTTCCAATGAGGTAATTCAAAAGCTAACGAAAGAATATTCCAGTTACAAATTATACGGGGTCAAAGGGCTGCAGGTAATGGCCAAGAACTTTTATCAGTTAGGAGATTCTTATCAGGCTACTTACATCCTGGAAAATGTGATAAAGAATTTCTCCAATTTCCCGGGTGAAGTAGAGCAGGCGAGAAAAGAACTGGCACGAATCAAAGCGGAAGAAGCAAAAACCAATGCTTCTGTACAACCCAATAACTAATTATCTATAAAAAAAACTTAAGTCTGGCCATATGCAAAATATTTCAATAAGGAATAGTGTATTCATCATGCTGTTTTTAATCACAGGAGCTGTTTTTTCGCAGGATCTGGGCAGCGAGACAGTCGAGGTTGTTAAACCATATACCCCAAGTGTAAACGATGCTTTTAAAGTAAGGGAAACCCCTTCTATAGCAGATTCTATAAACCTTGAGAAAAAACAGGTGCAGTACAGCATCTTTTCTGTTCCGGTAGCTTCAACTTTTGCGCCCGCTAAAGGACGTGCTACGAATGTGGAACGGGAGCGGCCTGTAGAGATCTATGATAATTATGCCACCTTTGCTGCCGGAAGTTACACCAGTTTACTGGCAGAATTCTACAGCAATCTAGAGGTAAACAGAACCGATAATTTCGGAATTTTCTTTGCTCACAATTCATCGCAGGGAGGAATTGAAGAAGTGAACTTCGACGATAAATACTATGATACCGAATTGGACCTTAATTATACTTCAAGGAAGAGAAATATGTCTTGGAATACTGATTTTGGAGCAGAGCACAGGCTTTTTAACTGGTATGGAGTTCCTGAGGGTTATCGTACTGAAGCGCCTTCAGATCCTCAGCAAAATTATTTTAGCGTGTATGTAGGAGGAGAGCTTAATTTCGATGATTCTTTCTTCGACAGCGCAGAAGCCAAATACCGGTTCACAGGAGACTCCTACAGCACAGCAGAACATCATTTAACAGTAAAACCAGAGCTGGAGATCCCTATTGGAGGCGAGCTGTTCCATACTAACCTCATCCTGGATTATGTGGGAGGTAGCTTTGACCGAAACTTCCTAACGGAAGAAGGAATCAACTACGGATTTTTAAATTTGGGACTTAGCTCCAGCCTGGTAGTGCTTCGGGATGACCTTACTCTTAATCTTGGAGCCGCAGTGTATTACAGTCAGGATTTGGAGAACAGTGACAGCGGAGTCTATTTATATCCGCAGGTAACTGCCAGCTATAGGCTTGCCGGGGAATATCTGGTGGCGTATGCAGGATTAGAGGGAGAACTTAGGCAAAACACCTACTATCAGTTTGCGCAGGAGAATCCTTTTATCTCTCCAACTCTGGAGATTCAGCCGACAGATCAGCAGTACGATCTGTATTTTGGAGGTAAAGGAAAACTTACCAATTCTGTAGGATATAATGTTCGCGCCAAATATAAAACGGAGGATTACAAACCGCTTTTCAGAAGCAATCCTGTAGATGTAAGTGAAAATAATTTGGAAGAGTACAGCTACGGAAATTCATTCGAGGTAGTATATGACAGGGTCAACACGATTTCCGGTTACGGGGAATTGAACGTTGAGGTAAACAGGAATGTAACTTTAGGTCTTAACGGAGAATATTTCATATATGATACCGATGAAGAAGGAGAAGCCTGGAACCTGCCCGATTTTAAAGTTTCTTTACTTGGAGATTTCCAGATTACCGAAAAATTGTATGCAGGAACGAATTTATTCATTGTAGGGGAGCGAAAAGATTATTTTTCTACTAATTCAACAGAACTTACAATCAACTCCAGGGTAGTGAGTCTCGACAGCTATGCGGATCTTAATGTCAACCTTGGTTACCGCTTTAATGAGCAGCTTTCTGCATTTGTAAGGGGAAATAATTTATTAGGCAATAATTACGAACGATGGATGGATTTCCCGGTACTTGGCTTACAGGTAATGGGTGGAATAACCTATAAATTTGATTTTTAAAATAAATTAAGTACTGTAAAAAGTACAGGCTGTTTAAGAACTTTTTATGTTATTTTTGGCGCTTGTGTTGAAGCACTTTAAGATCATAAATTCAGTTTTTAAACAGCTTTTTTTTATGGCTTTTAGGAAAAATTATACTAGGAGTAGTAAGTTTTACGATTTCTTCATTTTTGGCTAACTTCGGGAAATATTGATTTAAAGGTAACTTAACAATTACACAACATTAGATTTTAGAATTCATACGATTAGTTTTTAATATTGCACCCCGGAAATGAGGCCAGAAAATCTCGTTATCTGATGAACGCTTATTCATTTTTACATATAATTTAAATGGCAAAAACCAAGAAGTTTAAACGTACAAAAAGAAACAGGCCTTATTTGAATGTCCTGGATTTTATGGTTCAGGAGAAAACTTTCCTCGCGATCGTTATCATAGGACTGGTGTTGGCAGGAGTGTTAACGGGATATGGGCAGGCAGGAATGTGGCTCGGTTTCTTTTTTGCTGCCTACGCTACGGTAGCTAATGACAGTATCCAGTCTTTGGGAACTTTTATTGAAAGTAATAAAACTAAGAAATGGTGGGTCATGTGGTTGTTTATCGGCTTCATTTTCCTCTCCGTAGTCACCTGGAGTTGGTTTTACTATGATGGGGATGTGACCTATCAGCGTTTACTCAATCCCGATGGAACTACGAAATATCCGCACCCCGAGAATTTCAGCTTTTTCCAGATCATAGCGCCGCTGGTGTTGTTGATCCTTACCCGTATGAAGATGCCGGTATCCACTACCTTCCTTATTTTAAGTGTTTTTAGTGCCGATACCTCCGGGATTACTTCTGTGGTTTGGAAGAGTTGGACAGGTTATATCATGGCCTTTATACTTTCTTTCCTGGTATGGTATTTTTCTTATAACCTGATTAAAAAATACTTCAAAAGCCGGAAATTTAACCAGAGTTGGAACATAGTTCAATGGGTAGTGAGTGGTACCCTTTGGGGAGTTTGGGTGATGCAGGATGGTGCCAACATTGCGGTATTCCTGCCAAGGCAGTTGGACCTTTTTCAGTTCATCATTTTTGCTCTTACTATTTTTATAGGGTTGGGGCTGTTGTTTTACTTAAGGGGTGACAAGATTCAGGAAGTAGTAAGTGAAAAAGCCAGAATATCCGATGTCCGGGCAGCAACTTTGATCGATGCAACCTACGTGATTCTGCTTATCTACAAATTATTCATCAGTACCGTTCCTATGAGTACCACCTGGGTTTTCCTTGGGGTCATAGGGGGACGTGAAATAGCCGTAAGTCTTGCCAGAACCAAGAAAGGTAAAAAACACCGTAAGAGAGCCGGGAAAATGATCTTCCGTGATTTCGCCTACGCTATGATTGGTCTGTTTGTTTCTATAGCCCTTGCTGCAGGCGCAAACCGTGAGATTAGATCTACAATTGTAAATACTGTAACAAGCTGGTTCTAATGCCAAATTCATGATATATTTGAAATGCGCCTTGTATTTAGGGCGCATTTTTTATTTTTACTTCTTAATAAAAACAATAATGAAAAAACTATTATTTATATTTTTCTTCGGAATCTTGTTCTCTTCCTGTGACAATGGGAAAGATGAAATTGACCTTCTTGTGGTAAATGCCAAAGTCTATACGGTAGACGATGGTTTTTCTACTGCTGAAGCCTTTGCGGTTGATGAAGGTAGATTTATAGCTGTTGGAAGTAGTGAAGAACTTCAGGAAAAATATAATGTCCTGCGAACAGTAGATGCCGAAGGAAAAGCTGTTGTTCCCGGGTTTATAGATGCTCACGCGCATTTTTACATGTATGGAATACAACTGCAAACAGTAGATCTTACCGGAACTACCAGTTTTGATGAGGTGGTGGAAAGGATCATAAAATTCCAGGAAGAGAAAAATGCCGATTTCATTACCGGCCGTGGCTGGGATCAAAATGACTGGGAAGTTAAAGAATTTCCTGTGAAGGATACCCTGGATGTGCTTTTTCCCGATACTCCTGTGGCCATTACCAGGATTGACGGTCATGCACTGCTGGCCAATCAGGCAGCGTTGGATGCTGCAAATATCACTGCTGAAAACCCTGTAGAAGGTGGTGACATAGAGGTTAAAAACGGAAAACTGACCGGAATTCTGATTGATAACCCAATGGACCTGATCAACAATGTTGTTCCGGAGCCAACCATCGAAGAACAGGTAACGGCCCTGTTGGATGCTCAGAAAATAGCATTTAAAAATGGACTAACTACAATTAACGATGCCGGTATTGATCGGGAAACGATTGACCTTATTGACAGCCTTCATCAAAACGGTAATCTTGAAATTAGGATCTATGCCATGATTAGTAACACCAATGAGAACCTGGATTACTATCTGGATCGAAAACCATACAAGACAGAAAAGCTCAATGTACGATCGGTAAAATTCTACGGGGACGGTGCCCTGGGTTCCAGGGGAGCCGCTTTGAAGGAACCATACTCAGATCGTCATAATCATTACGGCGCACTTTTGTCTTCAGTAGAAGATTTTAAAAAAACAGCAGCACGTATAGCTGCTTCAGAATACCAAATGAATACACATGCAATTGGAGACTCTGCCAATGTAGTGGTGCTGAAAACCTATGATTCTCTAATTGGAAACGAGGGCGACCGGCGCTGGAAAGTGGAACATTCCCAGATCATTGATGAGGAGGATTTCTCTTATTTCAGTAAAAATATTATTCCTTCTGTGCAGCCTACCCATGCCACCAGTGATATGTACTGGGCGGTCGACCGGTTGGGAGAGGAGCGGGAAAAAGGAGCCTACGCCTATAAAAAACTACTGGACCAGGCTGGGATCATTGCTTTAGGAACCGATTTTCCGGTGGAAGAGGTGAGTCCGTTTATGACTTTTTACGCAGCGGTTGCCAGAAAAGATACCGACAATTATCCTGAAGATGGATACATGAAAGAACAGGCGCTATCGCGGGAAGAAACCTTACGCGGAATGACTATCTGGGCAGCTTACAGCAATTTCGAAGAGGGTGAAAAAGGGAGTATAGAAGCCGGTAAGTTTGCCGATTTTATTATTCTTGACCAAAATATTATGGAAGTCCCCGAAGAACAGATTCCCGGGATCAAAGTCCTTGAAACATATTTAGGAGGAAAGAAGGTATACTAGAGTAAAGCGAAGCTGTTTGAAAAGTGAATATTAATGTCATTCTGTCCCGAAGCATTGGGAGTTTCAGGTTCAAATAAATTTTTAAACGGCTTTTCTTATTTTCCGCCATTCGCTCTAAGGTCATGCCTGCAGCTCTCATCAAAACCTATTGCCTGGCCTTTTTCAATCATTTTCAAAGTTCCGTGTCCAAATTCTACGGTGGCCACCATTAGGCAGCTGGGGACATTGCAATGAGATTTGCTTTCGGTATCCTCATGATCAGATTGTGCCGGGGAACCGTTATCTACGAGTCCGAAAAGATGTCCGAATTCATGCATGATGGTAGTGCTCTCGATTTCACTTTTGGAAATTCCCGAAGTTTCTGAAAGTCTGTGGATGGTTTCCCCGTAAATTACCATGGAAGTGTTTTTGTAGGCCGTTCCCAGGATTAATTTGTTGTCTTTTTGAGAATCACTTTTCCCGTTCAGGAAAAGGAGGTAAACTGAAATTTTATTTCCTGAATTAAAAGAAGTTCGGGTTTCGTCTTCAATTTTCTTTACCTGTTCTATAGAAAAAGGCCCACTACCGGTGGATTGTATTTCTTTGGTCACCAAAGATATTCCGTTGGGCTTATTAATGTGCTCTTCTAAAAAAGATTTAATGTTGTTTAAAGTAGATGGAGAAGGTTCATAGTCTTTAACGTAAGCAACTTCTAGCTTTAAAGAGGTGTATTTTTCGTCACTTAAAAGATCATTGGAGGAAACTCCAAGATTAAGATTGTTGCTGGAGTTATGAAGGTTTTCATCACTGTCTTTTGTACAGCCCGAGACCGTTATAACTAAAATGAATGCAAAAAGGAGCTTTAAAAAATGCTTTGTCATTGCTTATGGAATGAGAGTGAGTTTGGCCAAATAATCATAATGTTCTCCTTCTTTCACCAGCTCACAGTTAAAGTTGTTCTTAGAAGCGGCTAAATATAAGGAATTAAAATCCAGGTACAACCACTCAAAAGTTTCAGAAGATTCATTCCCATAGCTCAGTTTATATTGCAGTTCTCCGTAATATCCGTTGGCTGCATCTACCCAGATGCCGCCGTCTTCGTCTGGATCAAAAAGATAACTGAGGTCAGAAGAATCTATAAGAACCTGTCCTTTTGGGAGCAGTAGATCTTTAAGTCTTCTGAAAAAATCATCAAGTCTGTTTAAACGACCCACGATTCCGGTACCGTTCATTAACAGGAGGACAGTATCATATTTTTCTCCGGAAAGATCTTCAAATGCAATTTTTCGTGCATCTTTAATTCCTCTTAAGCTGCAGATTTCTATCGCACCTGCAGAAGTGTCTATGGCTGTAACTTCCAGTTTTCGTTTCTCCTGAAGGTATAAGGAATGACTTCCGGCGCCGCAACCTACGTCCAGAACCTTTCCGTAGCATCCATCCATGGCCTTTTTTTCCAGTGGAGGCATTTCCTTATATTTCCGGAATAAATAAGGAACCGGAATAACATCGTCATCAAAATCGGGGGAGTGTACTATGATCTCTTCCTCATTCCCATTCATAAAATAAGCTTTCATGGCATTTCCGAAGATATCCGGATTGGTTTTATCGTTGTTCACGCGCTTGTTATTTTTATCTTTGCGGCATGCAGGAAGAAATAGATGGGCTCCCGCAGCGGGCCAAAGATAGGCATAAGGAACATAAAAAGTTTTTTTCAAAGCTTAAAAAGAAGCCGCCCAGGCATCTGGACCGGGAAATGCAGGAAATGCATGAGGAGGAGTTCGAAAGAACCGATTGCCTTAAATGTGCCAATTGCTGTAAAACAACCGGCCCTTTATTTACCAATAAAGATATTGAAAGGATTTCCAAACACTTCCGGCTTAAGCCCCAGCAGTTTATCGAGCAATACTTAAGGATTGATGAAGACAATGATTACGTGCTTCAGGAAGTGCCCTGCACCTTTTTAGGAGCCGATAATTATTGCAGTATATACGAGGTGCGTCCAAAAGCCTGTGCGGAATTCCCCCACACCAACCGCAAGGATTTCCATAAAATTTCCAACCTGACTTTAAAAAATGTAGCAATTTGTCCCGCAGCTTTTAATATTGTGGAAGAAATGAGAAGGAGGGTTCCTGTGAAGTAGAAACGCCCTACTAGGCGTTTCTACTAAGACATTTTTATTCATACATCAAATACTTCTCCCGTACTGCTGCATAATCTTCAAGTCCTTCTTTCCAAGTTTCCCTGATCTCTTCGGCAGACATCCCCACTTCTATTTGTTCCTGAAGCTTCGTGGTCCCGGCTAGTTTTGTAAAAAAAGCATTGAAAAATGCATCTTTTTCTGAGGTGTTCTGGTAAGCTTCGATAAGCCATTCCAGGTTTATTTTATCTAACTTTTCAGAATCTGTAAGATTTCTTCCGTAACATTCTTTTCCGAGGTGTTTGGGTTGTTTTGCGCCCTCATTAGATTCTGGAACATAAGAGAAATCAAATACTTTCTTGTCAAGATAAGGAGATCCAAAAACCTGGAACTGGTTGGAAGTTCCACGGCCGGCATTTACATTGGTGCCTTCAAAGAAGCATAAACTTGGATACAAATTGATGGATGTGGCATTGGGTAAATTTGGAGAGGGCTTTATTGGTAGATCATAAGGCATCTCATGATTGTAATTTTCCATCTCAATCAGCGTAAGATCTGCCTGAATTCCATCTGAAAGAAATTGTTCTCCATTTACCATTTTTGCATATTCTGCAATGGTGAGGCCATGCACAATTGGAATTCTATGCATCCCAACAAAGCTAGTATGTTCACTTTCAAGAATAGGTCCGTCAATGTAGTGTCCGTTTGGATTTGGCCTGTCCATAACAATGATAGGAATATCATTTTCGGCACTGGCTTCCATAACATAATGTAGGGTAGAGATGTACGTGTAGAATCTCGTGCCCACATCCTGAATATCAAATATCAGCACATCGATATCCTTCAGCTGTTCTGCAGATGGTTTTTTGTTGCTTCCGTACAGGGAAACAATTGGGAGTCCAGTTTTAAGGTCTTTTCCATCCTTTATCACCTCGCCGGCATCGGCAGTTCCACGAAATCCGTGTTCGGGTGCAAATACCTTTACTACATTCACTTCGGAAGATAATAAAGAATCTACAAGATGGATCTGGTTGTCCTGAGCATCGGAGTTTCTGTTTATAACGCTTGTTTGATTGCCAACCACCGCAACATTTTTTCCTTCCAGAAGTGGCAGGTACTTTTCGGTACGTTGCACGCCTAGTGTAATGTTTTGAGATTGTTCAGCTTTTGGAGCAGCCTCCTGGGCCATAGCCCTTGTGTTTTCATTTCCCATATTGTTTCCGCAGGAAACTGTGGCAATTAATACGAATATTAATGTACTTTTGAATAATTTAAAAATCATAGGCTACTCTTGAATCTGGAATTTTTTATTGCTAAACGTTTAATTGGTGCTAAACAGCACAAAAGTAGCATTTCGGCTCCAATAATAAAAATAGCCATTATTGCAATAGCTATTGGGGTGATTATGATGCTGGTATCCTTTGCTACCGGTATAGGTTTGCAGGAAAAGATACGGGAAAAAATGTCTGCTTTTACCGGCCATATCGCTATTACCAGTTACGATAATAATAATTCTGAGGTTTCCATTCGTCCTGTATCTATTCACCAGGACTTTTATCCCGAGTTTACTACTGTGGACGGCGTACGACATGTGCAGGCTACAGCTTATAAAGCCGGAGTGATTCGTACTTCAACAGATTTTGAAGGAATTGTGGTAAAAGGAGTGGGTACAGATTATGACTGGAGCTATTTTGAGGATTTTCTGGTAGCGGGTAAATTGCCCGATTTTTCGGGTTCCCTGAATGCTGAAGTTTTAATTTCTGAATATATGGCTAACCGGCTTGGCTTTGAAGTTGGGGATAAAGTAGTGACGTATTTCCTGCGGGAAGAAAACTATGAAAGGACCCGGTTGGTGGCTTTCGAGGTAAAGGGCATTTATAATTCCGGATTTCAGGAATTCGATGAGCTCTATCTGGTAGCAGATATAAGACATATTCAGCGTTTGAATGGCTGGGAAAAGGATGAAGTGGGTGGTTTTGAGGTGTTTATTGATGATTTTAGTGAGATAGACCAAAAAGGGCAGGAAATTTATGAAAGCACCAGCTCGTTCCTGGACACACGCACGATAAAACAGAAATATTCAAACATTTTTGAATGGCTTTCTCTGTTCGATTTTAATATCGCTCTAATTATAGGAATCATGATCCTTGTGGCAGGAATTAACATGATCACTGCTTTACTGGTACTTATCCTGGAGCGCACGCAAATGATCGGAATTTTAAAAGCATTGGGAACCAACGACTGGAGTATTCGAAAAGTATTTCTCTACAACGCCGGATACCTCATTGTGTTAGGACTTTTTTGGGGGAATTTAATAGGCCTGGGGCTTTTGTTTGCTCAAAAATATTTTAAGCTGATTCCTTTGAATCCTGAAACCTATTATGTGACAGAAGCTCCCGTGTATATTGGCTGGGAATATATTTTAGCTGTTAACGTAGGTACTCTTGTCCTGTGTATGTTCATGCTGTTGCTCCCTTCATATATTGTAACCAGGATCTCTCCTGTAAAAGCCATGAAATTTGATTAGGTTGCTTTCTTAGCCGACGCTTCTGAAGAGGAGCAAGGCAAAAGTGGTTTTTTTTCTTACCTTTGCAGCCTTAAAATTTTGATATGGAATACGCTGAAAACATACTGGGTACGATCGGAAATACTCCTTTAGTGAAGATAAATAAATTGACTGAAGAAGTAGATGCGCTGGTACTTGCAAAATATGAAACTTTCAACCCCGGAAATTCGGCAAAGGACCGGATGGCTGTAAAAATGATCGAAGATGCTGAAGCTGCCGGACTTTTAAAACCGGGGGGAACCATTATTGAAGGAACATCCGGAAATACGGGAATGGGACTTGCCCTGGCTGCTATTGTAAAAGGATATAAAATGGTTTGTGTAATGTCCGACAAGCAGTCCAAAGAGAAAATGGATATCCTGAAAGCTGTGGGAAGTGAAGTGATCGTGTGCCCAACAGATGTGGCACCCGATGATCCAAATAGTTACTATTCTACTTCCAAAAGGTTATCTGAAGAAACACCCAATTCCTGGTATGTGAATCAGTATGACAACCTTTCTAATACCAAAGCACATTATGAATCTACAGGACCGGAAATCTGGAAACAGACTGATGGAAGAATAACCCATTTTGTGGTAGGAGTGGGAACAGGTGGAACCATCTCTGGGGTTGGGAAATATCTGAAAGAGCAGAATCCTGATATCAAGGTGTGGGGAATCGACACCTATGGATCTGTTTTTAAAAAATACCATGAAACCGGGATTTTTGATGAAAAAGAAATCTACCCTTATGTAACCGAAGGCATCGGAGAGGATATACTTCCAAAAAATGTAAATTTTGATGTCATTGACGGCTTTATGAAGGTAACTGATAAGGATGCTGCTGTTTATACACAACGTCTGGCAAAAGAGGAAGGAATGTTTTTGGGAAACAGCGCCGGGGCAGCCATAAAAGGTCTACTTCAGTTAAAAGAACAGTTTAAAAAGGATGATGTGGTGGTTGTTTTATTCCATGACCACGGAAGTCGGTATGTAGGTAAGATGTTCAATGATGAGTGGATGCGAAAAATGGGATATATTGAATAATCTTTCTTTGTGTAAATAAGAATAACACAAAGAGGGGCTGTCTAAAAGCGATCATAACCGTCATTCTGAAACAAGTTCAGGTTGACGTAAAAAGTGCCTTTTAGACAGCCTCTTTTTATAATTTTTTTCCGGATGAAAATCTCGACTGTGATTAAAAATTTGAGTTATGGGATGGGAAAAAATTCAGGAAATTGTCTTCTGTTCAGGCTTTTCTTGCAGAAAATAGAAAAGTAGGGCGCCAAGAAAATACATTACAACATCTGTAAAATCTGCAGTGTAACGTACCTTAACTTTGGGTAAGTAAAGTTCAAAATAAAAAGCATAAAAAGCAGCCATTGAAAGAACGGTAAAAAGATCTAATCTAATGGAGTGGTCTTTTTTAAGGAACTGCATTGCCAGTAGACAAACAGTGAGAACAATGGGTAAACAGATGAAATCTTTTCCGTAGAAAAGGATCCAGTCTGGGAGGCTTATGTTTAGAAACTGGTGGAATTGTATGATCAGGAAAGCGACTATAAAAAAAGCAAAGGAAATAAAGATTCGGTTCATAACAGGAATAAAGCGGCTATGAAAGCAAGTCCGGCGCCTATGATCATTACCCCGAGCCATACAGAAAACCCTACCTTTTTCAAGATCTTCATAAACCCTGATTCGTTTTTTTCCTTAAGATCATTTTCCGGCTTCGGTTCTAGTTGGTCATGCTCATTTACCGGAATTTCTTCTTTAGTAGATTTACCAGTGCCGCGATTTTCAGAAGTGGGATTATTATTGTTTTCCATCGTCATTCATTTTCTCCTTTCCTTATGCTGCAGGACTTTTGCCTGGAGAAAAAGATATTGAATTTCCATCAATTAAAGGGTCGGGAACTCTTTTTTAACCATGCATTAAGAATCCATATCTCAGCAGGAGAAGCAGGAAATGACGCAAACTGAATGATCCCGGAGGAATGATTCTATATATAAGATTTAATTATAACTATGAGGTTAATAGCTCTTGATAATTTTCTTCGGAAGAAATGACTTATTTTAGTTTTTAAAATCTGTATTAAAATGATAAAATTTGGTGCTGTTTGTATATTGTTTTTTGTATTCATGGGATGTAACAGCAATTCTGAATTAAAGAGTGTGCCCGGTGAACTGGAACCTGTTCAAAAGGAAGTAAGTTTTCTGGCGTTGGGAGATTCGTATACCATAGGAGAGAGTGTGGAAGAATCTTCCCGCTGGCCGGTAAAATTAACAGAGGAATTAAGGGGCAAAGGTTATAAAATGCAGGATCCTCAAATTATTGCCAGGACAGGATGGACCACCGAAAATCTTCTGTCTGCAATGGAAGAACAATTGACGGGAGAGGAGCAATACGATTTGGTTTCGGTACTAATTGGTGTTAATAACCAGTATCAGGGGAAATCACCCGATGCCTACGAGCAGGATCTGAACGAAATTTTTAGGCAGGCGATTCATTTTTCTGTTGAGGGAGAAGAAGGGGTTTTTGCGGTAAGTATTCCCGATTATGGAGTGACTCCTTTTGGAGCATCCAATGCGGAAGAGATCGCGAAGGAAATAGATGAGTTTAATGCCATTTTTGAAAAAGTCGCAGGAGAGTATAATATAGATTTTTACAATATTACTCCTGTTTCAAAAAGAGCAAAAGAAGAGCCGGATCTAACTGCTGATGATGGTCTTCATCCAAGTGGCAAAATGTACGGCTTATGGGTGGAGAAATTTATTGAGGAAGTGGCCGGAAAATTAGAACAATAAGCCCTCGCTTTCCACATTTAACATCCCAAAGGTTAATTCCAGGGTATGGGAGAATAAGAATGGTTTTTATTTTTAACATTTTAAAAATAGAATCGTATAAGTATTTGTGCTATTTTTATTTGATGCACGAAGAATTTCTCCAATACGTGTGGCAATTTAAAAAGTTCAGGTTTAGTGAAGCATTTACTGCCTGAGGGTTACCTGTGACTATAGTCGATTCTGGAACTTTAAATAATCATTCCGGCCCCGATTTTTTTAATTCCAGGCTCAAAATTGTTAGCAGTTATGGGCGGGGAATGTGGAGATCCATATTAATTCTTCAGACTGGTATGTGCATGGCCATAAAACAGATTCAAATTATGATAATGGAATTTTTCATGTGGTGTGGAACAACGATGCCGATGTTTTCCGAAAGGATAATTCTGTAATTCCGGTGTTGGAGCTGGGGGATTTGGTAGAAGAACATACTTTCATGCAATACAGAGAGCTCATGAAACAACCTTCCGGAAAATGGATCAAATGTGAAAATGATTTTGGTTCTTCTGATAGTTACCACCTGGATCACTGGCTGAAAAGGTTATATTTCGAAAGGCTTGAAAGTAAATCTGCAGTAGTCTTTAAGATGCTGAAAGCTTCTTCCATAACTGGGAAGAGGTACCTTTTAAGATGATCATCTGTGAATGGTGAGGCTTTTTACAGCCTGGCTCATTCTATTCTATTTTCCGTAGTAAGGAAAATTAAAATAAAGTAGGACTGGAAGCGCTGTTTAAGGGGCAGGCAGGAATGGTGGATCAGGAAATACAGGAGAGTTCTTATCAGAAATTACAGGCAGAATATGATTGTGTAAAGCACAAGTATAAACTGAACAGGGAAAGGATTTACTGCTGTAAAATTTGTCCGTTTACGACCCGATAATTTTCCCAATATCCGGCTGGCACAACTCACTTCTCTTTACACCAGGAAAACCGGATTATTTTCTGAAATATTAAACGCCAAAAATAATAAAGATTTCTACCGGTTTTTTGAGGTTGAGGTTTCCGAATTCTGGGAAAATCATTACACTTTTCAGAAACTACATAAACCTAAGAAAAAGCCGCTCACCATAAGTTATATTGATTTGATCATCATCAACACGCTCATCCTTCTTAAGTTTGTTAAGCAAAAATGCAGGGGGAAGATCATAATGAAGAGATCTTCCAAATGATTTCGGAGATGAAAAATGAGGAATATCAAACCATTAGAAAATTTGAATCGCTGCGACCCAAATCTGCCATCAATGCCTTACATTCACAGGCCTTAATTCAGTTAAAGAAAAATTACTGTGGCCTGAATAGGTGCGTTCAATGTAGTTTGGGAGTAAAATTATTGCATCGGGAGAAGCAAATTTAATATCTTTGAGGTATGCTACGATTCGTAAACAACATTCGGCATTATTTTGAAAGACACGGTTTCTACGTTTCTTCGCGCTTTGCCGATAAGCTTGGGATGCGTGCAAAATATGTACGCTTGTTCTTTATATATCTTTCTTTTGCCACTTTCGGGTTTGGTTTTGCCATTTATCTTACCCTCGCTTTTCTCCTCAAGTTTAAAGATATGGTTTATGCCAAGAGAACTTCTGTCTTTGACCTGTAATGAGGAATTTCTCGATGGGAGTCGTAAATCTTATGTAACTCCCATGCAGCTTAACGTTTTGTTTACAATTTAACTCCATAAAATTTGAAAACGTTAATTTTTTTAGCATCTTGCTTCGCCTATTTAGGATCCTTACAAAAACAATTAATCTAAACTTATGAGAAAGTACTTACTTTCATTTTTATTTACTATTTCTATTGTTTCACTTTATGCACAGGAGTTGCAGGTAAATGCAGACGTAGTAAACCCTTCCAAGATTATTAATGATGGATATGTTGAATTAAATGTTACAGGAGGAACTCCTCCATATCAATACAAATGGTCCAATCAGGAAACCCCATTAGACTCTCCGAGAACCGAGAACCTTATTGAAGGAGTACCCTATTCGGTAACTGTAACCGATGCTGCAGGGAATGAAATCGAGCAGGAATACAAAGTAAAGGCTGAAGCCATTACAGAACATTTTAATGGAACCTTCGCACCCATAGTAGAAAGTATGGGCGCAGTATTGTTCTGGGACCCTTTTTCTGCCATAGGCGTTTATGATCCTATTGTTTATGCCGACTTGCGCAGAGTTCCCGCGCCGGGATGGTCTGCTACAGAAGATGCAAAATATACACTTCAGGAATGGATGGTTGCTGAAGGCACCCAGGTTGAAGAAGGAGATTTGATTGCAGTGGTCTCTAAAGATGGTGAACAAATCAATGCCTATGCTAACGCAGGGGGGGAAGTAAAGTACCTTGTAAAGGAAGGTGGCGTAATTTATAATTCTGAAAATAAAGAGCATGTTATTGAGCAGGGAGCACAGTATCTTGCGGCTATTGAATATGATGAGCCGGTGCCTTTGACCCATCCCAATGGAGATCCTCAGCAGAAGAATATTCCTTTTATTGTGGTCTGGCTTTTATTTGGAGCATTGTTTTTTACCATAAAACTTGGGTTCATCAATATTAGAGGATTCAAACATTCCCTGGATCTTGCCCGTGGTAAATATGATGATCCCGATGCACCGGGACAGGTAACCCACTTTCAGGCCCTGGCGACTGCAGTTTCAGGAACTGTAGGATTGGGAAATATTGCAGGTGTGGCAGTGGCTATATCTCTTGGTGGGGCAGGAGCCACTATGTGGATGATCATCGCTGGTTTATTAGGGATGTCATCAAAATTCGTGGAATGTACATTAGGTGTAAAATACAGATTCATTAATAGTGAAGGTCGTGTATTTGGTGGTCCTATGAACTATTTAAGGTATGGTCTTGAGAAAAGAAATAAAGGATTTTTAGGTAAAATATTAGCGGGACTATTCGCTATTCTTGCTATAGGGGCTTCTTTTGGTGGTGGAAATATGTTCCAGGCCAACCAGTCTTTTGTTATTCTTGCTGGAGAATTTCCTGCGCTTGTTGGAAATGGATTCTATTTTGGACTGGTAGTAGCAGTTTTGGTAGGAATCGTTATTATTGGAGGTATTAGTAGTATTGCCAAAGTAACCGGAAAAATAGTTCCGGTAATGGCAGCGGTTTATATCGTAGGTGCTTTGGTCGTGATTGGTGTCAATATTGGAAATATAGGTCCTGCTTTTGCTGCCATTTGGGATGGTGCCTTTAGTCCCAGTGCTTTAAAAGGAGGGGTTATAGGGGTGCTGATTGTAGGTTTCCAGAGAGCTGCTTTCTCGAATGAAGCCGGGGTTGGTTCTGCTGCGATCGCTCACAGTGCTGCGAAAACTAATAATCCTCCTTCTGAAGGTTTTGTGGCATTATTGGAACCATTTATTGATACCGTGGTAGTGTGTACCTTGACGGCGCTTGTGTTGATCTTTACTGGAATGCATGAAGTAGAAGGAGTTGGAGGAGTAGAATTGACTTCCAGTGCCTTTGGTAGTGTGATTTCCTGGTTCCCTTATGTGCTTGCAACAGCAGTTTTCTTATTTGCTTTTTCTACCATGATCTCCTGGTCTTATTACGGCATGAGAGCCTGGACTTACCTGTTCGGGAAGAGTAAGAAAATTGAATATGTATACAAATTTTTATTCCTTGTTTTCGTAGTAATAGGAGCATCAGTGAGTCTTGGAGCAGTACTTGACTTCTCAGATATGATGATCCTGGCGATGTCTTTCCCTAACATCATCGGGCTTTATTTAATGTCTGGTGAAGTGAAGACAGACCTAAAGGAGTATCTTCGAAGGCTTAAAGCAGGTGAGCTTTTTCAAAAGCCGGGTAAGAAAAAAGAGGTTAGAAAAGCTTCTTAATCTTTAATAAATAATGAGAGGCTTAAAATCCCATTTCGTTTTCAATAGAAGTCAGCGAAATGGGATTTTTCTTTAGGTGCTCATAATCATTGTTCTTCAGGTGAATTTTTTCTTTAACGAATTTTCTTCGGGAGCCACTGTTTCTCCAGAACAGGAGAAAAAGATAACTGAATTTCAAAAACAAATAGATTCGGTTAAAAAGCAAAATTCCTTCAGGGATTCTACTGAAGTATTTCCTTTCAATCCTCATTATATTACAGATTACAAAGGCTATTCCCTGGGAATGTCTGTTGGGGAAATCGGCCGGTTGCATTCCTAAAGAGCTCTGGATAAATGAGTGAATACGGCTGAAGATTTTCAAAAGGTAACAGGGGTATCCGATTCTATACTGAAGCAAATGACTCCGTTATTTACATTGCTGGAGTGGGCGACGCGCTCACAGGAACGGGCATCTACCAATGGAAAGAACTCTCTTCCCTTTGAAAAATTGGATATTAATCAGGTTACACCCGAAGATCTTCGGAAGATGAACGGAGTGGGAATCGTGCTTTCGCAAAGAATTGTCAATTACAGGGAAAGTCTTGGTGGATTTAATCAAGAGATTCAGCTAAAAGATCTGTATGGTTTGTCTCCCGAAGTAGTGGAAAGGATTTCCCGGCAGTTCACTGTGCGGGAACCTGTAGTGAAAAAGCAGGATCTCAATTGAATCTTTCTTATTTCGCTTTCTGAAATGCCTAATTTAAATCTTGAATTAGCGTGGAAGGTGATGAGCTACAGAGACAAGAATGGGAAAATAAGTTCTTTTGAGGATCTGACAGATATAAAGGGTTTTCCGCGGGACAAAATACAAAGAATTAAATTATATTTGAGCATTGAGCAATAAATCGGAGTTTATGGATCATTTGTTGTGAATCCTATATGCGAACATCCGGTTTAGAAAGGGAAAAAACAGATATAATTTATGAATAGCAGGTATTTTACAGAAGAACACGAGCTTTTTAGAAAAAGTTTTCAGGAATTTTTGCAGAAGGAAGTAGTTCCGCATATTGAAAAGTGGGAGAAAACCGGTACGATAGAAAGATTCATCTGGAAGAAGTTCGGCGAAATGGGATATTTTGGATTAAAGTATCCTGAACAATATGGAGGTTTAGGACTGGACATCTTTTATACAGTGATCTTTCTGGAGGAGCTTCAGAAAATAAATTCCGGCGGTTTTGCTGCGGCAATGTGGGCTCATTCCTACCTCGCCATGACGCATGTCAATGCAGAAGGAGATGAGGAAATCAAGAAAAATTACCTTACTCCAAGTGTTGAAGGAGATAAAATAGGCTGTTTATGTATTTCGGAACCTTTTGGGGGAAGTGATGTGGCAGGTATGAAAACCACGGCGGTTAAAAAAGGAGATAAATATGTGATTAACGGATCCAAAACCTTTATTACCAACGGAGTCTATTCAGACTATCTGGTGGTAGCCGCAAAGACAAATCCGAAGGCTCATAATAAAGGAATGAGCATTTTTATCATGGACAGAGAAACCCCCGGGATTTCTGCAACCAAACTTGATAAATTGGGATGGAGAGCATCAGATACTGCAGAAATTGCTTTTGATAATGTGGAGATTCCTGCCAAGAATTTAATGGGTGAGGAAGGAAAGGGGTTTCCATATATCATGCAGCATTTTGCTTTCGAAAGGCTTATCATGGGGATCAATGGCCATGCACGAGCCGAATTTGCACTGGATTATACGCTGAACTACATGTCTGAAAGAGTTGCTTTCGGAAAGACAATCGATAAATTTCAGGCGCTGCGACATTCTATAGCAGATATGGCCAGCGAAGTGGAGATGTGCAAAGAATTCAATTATTCGGTAGCCGATCGTCTTGGAAAAGGTGAGTATGTGGTGAAAGAAGCAAGTATGTCTAAGCTGCTTTCTACAAAAATTGCAGATAATGTAATTTATCAATGCCTGCAGTTCCTTGGAGGGTATGGTTATATGGAAGATTATCCTTTGGCAAGAATGTCCAGAGACAGCAGGCTTGGGCCTATTGGCGGCGGAACTTCAGAAATCTTACGTGAAGTGATCGCTAAAATGGTTATTGATAAAAAAGAATATAAACCGGCGGCGAAATAATTTTCAGTTAATGGTGAATGGTTAATTGGGAATGAAGCCAGGAAATTTATAGAAGAAATCGTTTTGGATTTTAAATTCCAGCTCTCAATTCTTTTCAGGAAATCAATCTTTTTTCCCAGGCATAAATTTTTTTCAAATTAATTTAAATATAATTGTGAGTTTGCAATATTGAGTTATCTTTGCAGCCTTAATAATTTCTAAAGAAAGGAGGTGACACTATGTTAATTATACCAGTTAAAGACGGAGAGAATATTGATAGAGCGCTGAAGCGTTTTAAACGTAAATTTGATCGCACAGGAACTATGCGTCAGTTAAGAGCACGTCAGGCATTCACAAAACCGTCAGTAGAACGTAGAGCTCAAGTCCAAAAAGCGCAGTACATTCAGCACTTAAGAGATCAGGAAGAGATCTAGTATCAATTCCTAAGCACTACATCTTAGGTATACACTATATTAACTGTTGGTAAGCTAAAGTTTAATAACTTTGTTTGCTAACAGTTTTTTTATGCCCTTAAACCACTTTTTTGAATATCTTCAGTTAGAGAAAAAATGCTCGGCTCACACGGTCACAGCTTATAGGGCAGATCTCACCGAATTTTCTAACTTCATTTCTTCGGAATATGAACAGGAAGGGATCGGGGATGTAAATTATCCTCAAATCCGGAACTGGATTGTATTGCTGGTGGAGAAAGGTCTTTCCAACAGGACAATTAACCGAAAGGTTTCTTCGCTAAAAGCTTACTTTAGATTTTTACAAAAAACAAAGCAGCTGGAGGTTTCTCCGCTAGCAAAGCATTCGGCTTTAAAAACATCCAAAAAGATCCAGGTGCCTTTTTCTGAAAAAGAAGTGGAAAACGTGCTTCAGAACTTTGACTCTAATTCCTTTGAAGGATTGCGGGACAGGTTGATCATAGAAATGTTCTATTCCACAGGAATCAGGCGTAGTGAATTGATCGAAATTAAGCTACAGAACATAGATCTGGAAGGTGGCGTTCTCAAGGTAAAGGGAAAGAGAAATAAGGAGCGGTACGTTCCTTTGCTGGCCTCTGTAGTAGAAACTTTTAAAACTTACCGGGAAGCAAGAAAATCAATTGAAAATGCACTTTCACAGGGGTATTTATTTTTGACTTCGAGGGGCGTTAAAATGAACGAAAGCCTTGTTTATAGATTAATTAATAATTATTTTAGGGGAGTCTCGAGTAAGGTAAAGAAGAGTCCGCACATACTGCGACATTCTTTTGCTACTCACTTGTTGAACCAGGGAGCCGATTTAAATGCGGTGAAAGAACTTTTAGGACATTCCAGTCTTGCTGCTACACAAGTTTATACACATAGTAGTATGGCGGAATTGAGTAAGGTTTATAAAAACGCACATCCCCGGAACAAAAAGTAATGACTCTGGAATAATTGTTTAATTAAACTTCAAGCATTATGAAAATCAATTTTCAATCCGTCAACTTCAATGCAGATCAAAAACTGGTTAATTTCATTCAGGAAAAACTAGATAAACTGGAAAGTCATTTTGATAACGTCATTCATGCCAATGTATACCTGAAAGTTGAGAATACAAATAACAAGGAGAACAAAATTTCAGAAATTTTATTAAGTATTCCTGGTGAAGGAGTCATTTGCAAAAAGAAGTCAACGAGATTCGAAGTAGGTGTGGATGAATGTGTTAGTTCATTGCAGCGCCAACTCAGAAAAAGGAAGAAAAAATTTAATGCTAATGTTGCCTGATTTTTCTGAAGAAAAAGTTTTGGAAACTAAAATTAATTTATACATTTGCAGTCCGTTTGAAAAAGCGGACTTTTTTTGTGAAAAAAAGTAGGTTATAGGCCGATGTAGCTCAGCTGGCTAGAGCAGCTGATTTGTAATCAGCAGGTCGTGGGTTCGAGTCCCTCCATCGGCTCTGAAATATTGAAAGAATTAATTTTTCCCGGGTGTAAAAACCTGATTATTAAATAAAAGAAAAATTAATTCAAAATAATCTAAAAATGCTTTGGATGGTGCTGTAAAATTCAGTTAATTTGCAGCCGTTAAAATCATCATAAAGCAGAGTCGTTTAAAGCGACTGCGGTTCTATGAAATACTGGAATACCAACGGGGAGATACTCAAGCGGCCAACGAGGGCAGACTGTAAATCTGCTGTTTTTAACTTCGCAGGTTCGAATCCTGCTCTCCCCACAAATTAAATTCCAAATAACAAAGTTCAACAACCAGATTGAAATTTGGTGCTTGAGGCTTGGGATTTGAAATTGCGGGAGTAGCTCAGTTGGTAGAGCGTCAGCCTTCCAAGCTGAATGTCGCCGGTTCGAACCCGGTCTCCCGCTCAAAGCTTTCTAAAGGAAATTAATGAAAATTGTTTTTTTTCTGAGTTGAAAGCAAGGCGAGTAGCCTAGCCTGAAGAGCTATTTTGAAACGGCTTTTTAGAGTAAATATTTTGCTCGATTCAAATATCGTTATTTTTTAACGAATATTCTAATTTAAATATCATGTCCTGGATGTGATATTCATTTTTGAAAATGCAGTGGAATTGCTTCTCTGCGCACCTCTCCGGAAAGCCTGGCTTTTTAGGAGAAAACTTTTTTGCCGACGTAGCTCAGGGGTAGAGCGTTTCCTTGGTAAGGAAGAGGTCACGAGTTCAATTCTCGTCGTTGGCTCTAGTTTTGTATAAAATTGAACACTAATATATAACTAAGATTAAATAAGTATTAATTATGGCAAAGGAAACTTATGATCGTTCCAAACCGCACCTTAACATAGGTACTATTGGACACGTAGATCACGGAAAAACAACTTTAACAGCAGCAATTACTAAGGTAATGGCTGATGCCGGTTATTCAGAAGCTAGATCTTTTGATCAAATTGATAATGCTCCGGAAGAAAAAGAAAGAGGTATAACCATTAACTCTTCACACGTAGAGTATTCTACAGAGAAGCGTCACTATGCACACGTTGACTGTCCAGGTCACGCCGATTATGTTAAGAACATGGTAACTGGTGCTGCTCAAATGGACGGTGCTATCCTTGTGGTTGCAGCTACTGATGGTCCGATGCCACAAACTCGTGAACACATCCTTTTAGGTCGTCAGGTTGGTATCCCAAGAATCGTTGTATTCTTGAATAAAGTGGATATGGTTGATGATGAAGAATTACTAGAATTAGTTGAAATGGAAGTAAGAGATTTACTTTCTTTTTACGAATATGATGGTGATAACGGTCCTGTAATTTCAGGTTCTGCTCTTGGTGCACTTAACGGTGAGCAAAAATGGGTAGATACTGTATTGGCTTTGATGGAAGCTGTTGATACATGGATCGAATTGCCACAGCGTGATGTTGATAAGCCTTTCTTGATGCCTATTGAAGATGTATTCTCTATTACTGGACGTGGTACTGTTGCTACTGGTCGTATCGAGACTGGTGTTGCTAACACTGGAGATCCTGTAGAGATCATTGGTATGGGAGCTGGAAAACTTACTTCTACTATTACAGGAGTTGAGATGTTCCGTAAGATCCTTGATAGAGGTGAAGCTGGTGATAACGTTGGTATCCTTCTAAGAGGTATTGAGAAGACTCAAATCTCAAGAGGTATGGTAATTACTAAGCCAGGATCTGTAACTCCACACGCTAAATTTAAAGCTGAGGTTTATATCCTTAAGAAAGAGGAAGGTGGACGTCACACTCCATTCCATAACAACTACCGTCCACAGTTCTACGTTCGTACAACTGACGTGACTGGAACAATTAACCTTCCTGAAGGAGTTGAGATGGTAATGCCAGGTGATAACCTTACAATTACTGTAGATCTTATCCAACCTATCGCGATGAACGTAGGTCTTCGTTTCGCTATCCGTGAGGGTGGTAGAACAGTTGGAGCTGGTCAGGTAACTGAAATTCTTGACTAATAAGGATTAAAAATATTTAAGTTAAGGTGTTCCTCACAGAGCACCTTGACTTATATTTACGGGTTTAGCTCAGTTGGTAGAGCACTGGTCTCCAAAACCAGGTGTCGGGAGTTCGAGTCTCTCAACCCGTGCAATAACGAAAGACGCTTTAATCGGAAAATTGCCTTTAAGGAGCTGTTTTTCAAAATATAACAAGATGGCAGGATTTGCAAATTACGTATCGGAGTCATATAGCGAATTGAAGAATCACGTTACATGGCCAACCTGGCCTGAAGCGCAGAGACTAACAATCATAGTTGCTGTTTTCTCAATTATTTTTTCCCTCGCTATTTGGGGGGTTGATACTGTTTTTAGTGGTGTTATTGAGCAATATTTCGAGTGGATTAAATCTTAAAAAAATATTGCAATGGCAGAGGTGAAAGATAAAAAATGGTATGTGGTTCGTGCCGTTAGCGGACAGGAAAATAAGGTTAAAGAATATATAGAGCGGGAGATCGCTCATGAAGGACTTGAAGATTTTATAGATCAGGTCCTGGTTCCTACTGAAAAAGTCATTCAGATCCGTAACGGAAAGAAGGTAAACAAAGAACGCGTTTATTTCCCCGGATATGTGATGATTCTTGCCAATATTGGTGGGGAAGTTACCCATATTATTAAATCTATTAACGGAGTAATCGGGTTTTTAGGAGAGACAAAAGGAGGAGATCCTGTGCCTCTTAGAAGATCTGAGGTAAACCGTATGTTAGGAAAAGTGGATGAATTATCGGTTAAGTCCGATAATGTTGCTATTCCTTTTACCATTGGTGAAACAATCAAAGTGATAGACGGGCCTTTCAATGGATTCAATGGAACCGTTGAAAAGATAAATGAAGAGAAGCGTAAGCTGGAGGTTATGGTGAAAATCTTTGGAAGAAAGACACCTCTTGAACTCAGCTATATGCAGGTTGAAAAAGTATAATAACTGTTACACACATATTTTCGATAGTTTTAAGTAAGCTTCCACTAACAAAACTATCATTCAAAAATTAGAAAAATGGCAAAAGAAGTAAGTAAGGTTGTTAAGTTACAAGTTCGCGGAGGTGCTGCTAACCCTTCACCACCAGTTGGACCAGCTTTAGGTGCTGCCGGAGTAAACATTATGGAGTTCTGTAAGCAATTTAATGCCAGAACCCAGGATAAGCAAGGTAAAGTTTTACCGGTTGCTATTACTGTTTACAAAGACAAGTCTTTTGATTTTGTGATCAAGACTCCACCTGCAGCTGTTCAGATTTTGGAAGCTGCAAAAGCGAAAAAAGGGTCAGGTGAACCTAACCGTAAAAAAATTGCTAGTGTTTCTTGGGATCAGGTAAGAGCTATTGCTGAAGATAAAATGCAGGATCTAAATGCATTTACTGTTGAGTCTGCAATGAAAATGGTGGCTGGAACAGCAAGATCTATGGGAATTACTGTAAAAGGGCAAGCACCTTTTTAATCCAAAAAGAAATTAAAAATGGCAAAATTGACTAAAAAGCAAAAGGAAGCAGAATCTAAAGTTGAAAAAGGTAAGACTTATTCGGTTGCAGAAGCTTCAGCTTTAATAAAAGAAATTACCAATGTAAATTTTGATGCCTCTGTAGATCTAGCAGTTCGTTTGAACGTAGATCCACGCAAGGCTAATCAAATGGTACGGGGCGTAGTTACTTTACCACACGGTACAGGTAAGGACGTAAAAGTTTTGGCTCTTGTAACTCCAGATAAGGAGGCAGAAGCTAAAGAAGCCGGTGCAGATTTCGTTGGTTTAGATGAGTACCTTGATAAGATCAAAGGAGGTTGGACAGATGTTGATGTGATCATTACCATGCCTAGCGTTATGGGAAAACTTGGACCATTGGGACGTATTTTAGGACCAAGAGGTTTAATGCCAAACCCTAAAACCGGAACTGTAACTATGGATGTTGCAAAAGCGGTTTCAGATGTTAAAGCTGGTAAAATAGATTTCAAAGTTGACAAAACTGGTATTGTTCATGCAGGGATAGGAAAGGCATCTTTTGATTCCGAGAAAATTGCAGGAAACGCCAGAGAATTATTAACTACCCTGGTTAAGTTAAAACCTCAGGCTGCTAAAGGTATATATATTAAGAGTATCTATATGTCAAGTACCATGAGTCCTAGCGTAGAGATAGATACTAAAAGGTTCACTGAGCAATAATAATATTAGATTATGACAAGAGAAGAAAAATCAAGAGTAATTGAAGATTTAACTGCCCAGTTAGCTGAAAATAACACTATTTATTTAGCAGATATTTCAGGTTTAAACGCCGGAAATACTTCAAATTTACGTCGTGCATGTTTTAAAGCAAACGTAAAGCTTGCGGTAGTTAAAAATACTTTACTGGCCAAGGCCATGGAAAGTTCTGATAAGAATTTTGGAGAGCTTCCTTCTACATTGAAAGGAAATACTTCCATCATGTTTTCTGACACTGGAAATGCACCGGCTAAAGTAATAAAAGAATTCAGAAAAAAATCTGATAAACCACTTCTAAAGGGAGCTTTTGTTGAAGAAGCGATCTATGTTGGAGATGATTACCTGGATACCCTGGTTAACATCAAATCTAAAGAAGAAGTTATTGGGGATATCATTGGATTGTTACAATCACCTGCGAAGAACGTTGTTTCTGCGCTTAAATCTGGTGGCGGTAAGATTGCTGGAATTCTTAAAACTCTTTCTGAAAAAGAAGGATAAACCAAGTACGCACTTTTTAACAATTATAAATTAAAGAACATTTTAAAAACGATAGAAAATGGCAGATTTAAAAGATTTCGCAGAACAATTAGTTAACTTGACAGTAAAAGAAGTTAATGAATTAGCTGATATTTTGAAAGAAGAATACGGTATCGAGCCTGCTGCTGCAGCTGTAGCTGTTGCTGGTGGTGCTGCCGCTGGTGGTGAGGATGCTGCTGAAGAGCAAACTGAATTCGACGTAATTCTTAAAGCTCCGGGTGGATCTAAACTAGCCGTAGTGAAATTAGTAAAAGAACTTACCGGTCTTGGCTTGAAAGATGCTAAAGAATTGGTAGACAACGCTCCAAAAGCTGTTAAAGAAGGAGTTGCAAAAGACGAAGCTGAAGCACTAAAAGCACAGTTAGAAGAAGCAGGAGCTGAGGTTGAGCTTAAGTAAGCGAAACCAACAAACTTATATAGGTTTAGACCCGGAGATTAGGTTCTCTGAGGTCTAAACCCTTTTGCGTATATAAACATTTACGGTTTATTTCGCACCCATTTTTTTAATAACATAATTCCGTCCATTGATGTTAGCAACGCAAACTGAAAGATTGAATTTCTCTTCTGTTAGAAACAGACCTGATTACCCGGACTTTTTGGATATCCAAATTAAGTCGTTTCAGGATTTCTTCCAGTTAGAAACGAAATCAGAAGAAAGAGGAAATGAAGGGCTATACAATACCTTCATGGAGAACTTTCCAATTACGGACACCCGTAATCAATTCGTACTAGAATTCTTAGACTATTTTGTGGACCCGCCAAGATATTCCATACAGGAATGTATTGAAAGAGGTTTGACTTATAGTGTACCGCTTAAGGCCCGGTTAAAGCTTTATTGTACAGACCCGGAGCATGAAGATTTTGAAACCATCGTGCAGGACGTTTATTTAGGAACCATTCCTTACATGACCCCAAGTGGGACTTTTTGTATTAATGGTGCAGAACGCGTAGTTGTTTCTCAGTTACACCGTTCCCCGGGGGTGTTTTTTGGACAGTCTTTCCATGCCAACGGAACTAAACTTTATTCAGCCCGTGTAATTCCTTTCAAAGGATCATGGATTGAATTTGCTACCGATATCAACAGCGTAATGTACGCGTATATCGACAGAAAGAAAAAATTACCTGTTACCACTCTTTTCCGTGCTATTGGATTTGAGCGTGACAAAGATATTCTGGAGATCTTTGACCTTGCAGAAGAGGTAAAAGTTTCCAAAACTGGTCTTAAGAAGATTCTTGGCCGTAGACTGGCCGCCCGTGTATTGAACACCTGGTATGAAGATTTCGTAGATGAGGATACTGGAGAGGTAGTTTCGATTGAACGTAACGAGATCGTTCTTGACCGTGACACGGTTCTTGAAAAAGAACATATTGAAGAAATAGTAGAAACTGGTTCAAAGACCATTCTATTACATAAAGAGGATAATCAAACAGGTGACTATGCGATTATCCACAATACATTACAAAAAGATCCAACCAACTCCGAAAAGGAAGCGGTTGAACATATATACCGTCAATTACGTAATGCTGAACCGCCCGATGAAGAAACGGCGCGTGGTATTATTGACAAATTGTTCTTCTCAGATCAACGGTACAACTTAGGTGAAGTGGGTCGTTACAGAATGAACAAAAAATTAGGTCTTGATATCGCAATGGATAAGCAGGTGCTTACCAAGGAAGATATCATCACCATTGTAAAGTATTTGATCGAGTTGATCAACTCAAAAGCAGAGATCGATGATATTGATCACTTGTCTAACCGTCGTGTTAGAACAGTAGGTGAGCAATTGTCTCAGCAATTTGGTGTTGGACTGGCTCGTATGGCACGTACTATTCGTGAGCGTATGAACGTTCGTGACAATGAGGTGTTTACCCCAATAGATTTGATCAACGCGAAGACACTTTCTTCTGTGATTAACTCTTTCTTTGGTACCAACCAGTTGTCTCAGTTCATGGACCAGACAAACCCTCTTGCAGAAATTACGCACAAGCGTAGGTTATCTGCTCTTGGGCCAGGTGGTCTTTCCCGTGAGCGTGCAGGATTTGAGGTTCGTGATGTTCACTACACACACTACGGAAGGTTGTGTCCTATTGAAACTCCGGAAGGTCCAAACATTGGTCTTATTTCTTCACTTGCGGTATATGCAAAAGTAAACGGAATGGGATTCATTGAAACTCCTTACCGTGAAGTGATCAATGGAAAAGTGAACATCAATGATGAGCCTAGATATTTAAGTGCCGAAGAAGAAGAGGATAAGATGATCGCCCAGGCGAACATCGCTATGGATGATGATGGTACGATCAAGGCAGATAAAGTAATTGCAAGAGAAGAGGGGGATTTCCCTGTTGTTGAGCCTTCACAGGTTCACCACATGGATGTTGCACCAAACCAGATTGCTTCTATTTCAGCTTCATTGATTCCGTTCCTGGAGCATGATGATGCGAACAGGGCTTTGATGGGATCAAACATGATGCGCCAGGCCGTTCCACTATTGAGAGTTGATTCTCCAATTGTTGGTACCGGACTGGAAAGACAGGTTGCTACAGATTCTCGTGTATTGATCAATGCTGAAGGAGAAGGAACTGTAGAATATGTTGATGCAAACCAGATCACCATTAAGTACGACAGAACAGAGGAAGAGCGAATGGTAAGTTTTGATTCTGATTCTAAAGATTACAACCTTGTAAAGTTCAGAAAAACAAACCAGGGGACTTCTATCAACCTTAAGCCAATCGTTAGAGTAGGTGACAGGGTAACTAAAGGACAGGTGCTTTGTCAGGGTTATGCGACCGAAGCAGGTGAACTTGCTTTAGGTAGAAACATGAAGGTTGCCTTCATGCCATGGAAAGGATATAACTTTGAGGATGCGATCGTAATTTCTGAAAAAGTAGTTAGAGATGATATTTTCACCTCTATCCACATTGATGAATATTCACTGGAAGTTAGGGATACCAAATTGGGTAATGAAGAATTGACCAATGATATTCCAAACGTTTCAGAAGAAGCTACCAAAGATCTTGACGAGAATGGAATGATCCGCGTTGGGGCAGAGGTGAAGCCTGGTGATATCTTGATCGGAAAAATTACTCCGAAAGGGGAAAGTGATCCAACTCCTGAAGAAAAACTTCTTAGAGCGATTTTTGGTGATAAAGCCGGAGATGTGAAAGATGCTTCTCTAAAAGCTTCTCCTTCATTAAGTGGTGTGGTAATTAACAAAAAGTTATTTGCCCGTGCTATAAAGGATAAGCGTAAGAGAGCTCAGGATAAAGAAGATGTTGCAGCTCTTGAGAAGAAATATGAAGCGAAATTCGCTTTACTGAAATCTGAACTGGTTGATAAGTTGTTCGCCATCATTGGTGGTAAAACCGCTCAGGGTGTTCAGAATGATTTAGGAGAAGAAGTTCTTCCAAAAGGTAAGAAATATACTCAGAAGATGTTAAACGCGGTAGATGACTATGCGCATTTAACGCAGGGTACATGGACTACAGATGATCATCTGAATGCTTTGGTTGCTGACCTTCTGCACAACTATAAGATTAAGGAGAATGATCTTCAGGGTAACCTAAGAAGAGAGAAATTTACTATTTCGGTAGGAGATGAATTGCCATCTGGAATTATCAAGTTGGCTAAGATCTACATCGCTAAAAAGCGTAAACTGAAAGTAGGGGATAAAATGGCAGGACGTCACGGGAACAAAGGTATTGTGGCACGTATTGTGCGACAGGAAGATATGCCGTTCCTTGAAGATGGTACTCCTGTTGATATCGTGTTGAACCCACTTGGGGTACCTTCACGTATGAACATTGGTCAGATTTATGAAACTGTTCTTGGATGGGCCGGACAAAAATTAGGGAAGAAATATGCTACTCCAATTTTCGACGGTGCAACTATAGACCAGATCAATGAATTGACAGACAGCGCAGGAATTCCTCGTTTCGGGCACACTTATCTTTATGATGGTGGAACGGGAGACAGGTTTGACCAGGCTGCAACCGTTGGTGTTATTTATATGCTTAAACTAGGGCATATGATTGATGACAAAATGCACGCACGTTCTATCGGTCCATACTCATTGATTACTCAGCAGCCACTTGGTGGTAAAGCACAATTTGGTGGTCAGCGTTTTGGAGAGATGGAGGTTTGGGCACTGGAAGCATATGGTGCTTCTGCTACCTTGCGTGAGATCTTGACAGTAAAGTCTGATGATGTTATTGGTAGGGCTAAAACTTACGAGTCTATCGTAAAAGGGGAGCCTATGCCGGAGCCGGGACTACCTGAATCTTTCAACGTGTTGATGCACGAACTGAAAGGTCTGGGATTAGATATTAGATTAGAAGAATAAAAATTTTGCAGTGCGTTGTTCACTCGGCGCACTGCAGATTTTACAATAATTAGATAGCACCATTATTATGGCTAGAAACAATGATAAGAATACAGTACAGAGGTTTAACAAGATCTCTATTGGTTTAGCTTCACCTGAGTCTATATTGGCTGAGTCTCGTGGGGAAGTTCTAAAGCCGGAAACTATCAATTATCGTACACATAAACCGGAACGTGACGGACTTTTCTGTGAGCGTATTTTTGGTCCTGTAAAGGATTACGAATGTGCTTGTGGTAAATACAAGAGAATCCGTTATAAGGGGATCGTTTGCGATAGGTGTGGTGTAGAGGTAACCGAAAAGAAAGTACGTAGAGACCGCGTGGGGCATATCAACCTGGTAGTTCCTGTTGCGCACATCTGGTATTTCCGTTCGTTACCAAACAAAATTGGATACCTTCTTGGTCTTCCGTCCAAGAAACTGGACATGATCATTTACTACGAGAGATACGTGGTAATTCAGCCGGGTATTGCAAAGAATGAAGAGGGCGAGCCTTTAAAGAAAATGGACTTCCTTACTGAAGAAGAGTACCTGAACATTCTGGATACCCTTCCGCAGGAAAACCTTTATCTTGATGATAACGATCCAAATAAATTCATCGCTAAGATGGGGGCAGAATGTCTTATCGAAATTCTGCAACGTATAGACCTTGATTCACTTTCTTATGAATTAAGACATAAAGCAAACAACGAAACTTCTAAACAACGTAAAACTGAAGCTCTTAAGAGACTTCAGGTTGTTGAAGCACTTCGTGATGCAAATAAAAACCGCGAGAACCGTCCGGAATGGATGATTATGAAAGTAATCCCAATCATTCCGCCGGAATTACGTCCATTGGTGCCGCTTGACGGAGGACGTTTCGCAACTTCAGATTTGAACGACCTTTACCGTAGGGTAATTATTCGTAACAACCGTCTGAAAAGATTAATGGAGATCAAAGCTCCTGAAGTAATTCTTCGTAACGAAAAACGTATGCTGCAGGAATCTGTAGATTCGTTGTTCGATAACACGAGAAAATCTTCAGCAGTAAAAACAGATTCAAACAGGCCGTTAAAATCCCTTTCCGATTCCTTAAAAGGTAAGCAGGGACGTTTCCGTCAAAACTTACTTGGTAAGCGTGTGGATTATTCAGCACGTTCGGTAATTGTTGTTGGACCAGAATTGAAATTGTTTGAGTGTGGTCTTCCGAAGAATATGGCAGCCGAGCTTTACAAACCTTTCGTGATAAGGAAACTTATCGAAAGAGGTATTGTGAAAACAGTAAAATCTGCTAAAAAGATCATAGATAAAAAAGAGCCTGTAGTATGGGATATCCTTGAAAATGTATTGAAAGGACACCCTGTATTGCTTAACCGTGCTCCTACGCTTCACAGATTGGGTATCCAGGCCTTCCAGCCTAAACTTATTGAAGGTAAAGCGATACAGTTACACCCATTGGTTTGTACTGCATTTAACGCCGATTTTGATGGTGACCAGATGGCGGTGCATTTACCACTTGGACCCGAGGCTATTTTGGAAGCCCAGCTTTTAATGTTGGCTTCTCATAACATATTGAACCCTGCAAACGGATCTCCGGTTACAGTACCATCTCAGGATATGGTTTTGGGTCTGTATTACATGACCAAACCAAGAAAATCGACGCCTGAAGTTCCTGTAAGAGGGGAAGGATTGACTTTTTATTCTGCCGAAGAAGTGAATATCGCTTACAACCAGAAGAAAGTAGATCTTAATGCTATCATTAAGATCAGAGCGAAAGATTTCAATGAAGCTGGGGAACTTGTTTACCAGATTATTGAGACTACCGTTGGTAGAGTACTATTCAACGAAGCAGTTCCTGAAAAAGCCGGATTTATAAACGAAGTACTGACTAAAAAGTCGCTTCGTGATATCATCGGAAATATCCTGAAGGTAACAAGTGTGCCTGAAACTGCCGAATTCCTAGATCAAATCAAAGGACTTGGTTACGGATTTGCATTTAGAGGTGGACTTTCTTTTAGTTTAGGTGATATTATTATTCCTGAAGAAAAGCAGGCCATGATCGCTGATGCGAATGAGCAGGTTGAAGGTATTATAGGAAACTATAACATGGGTCTTATTACCAACAACGAGCGTTACAATCAGGTAATTGATATATGGACATCTACCAATGCTGGTTTAACCGAATTGGCGATGAAGCGTATTCGTGAGGACAATCAAGGGTTCAACTCGGTGTATATGATGCTTGACTCGGGTGCGAGGGGATCTAAAGAACAGATCCGTCAGCTTACCGGGATGCGTGGATTGATGGCGAAGCCTAAGAAATCGAATTCAGGAGGTGGAGAAATTATTGAGAACCCGATTCTTTCCAACTTTAAGGAAGGTCTATCGATTCTTGAATACTTTATCTCGACTCACGGTGCGCGTAAAGGTCTTGCCGATACCGCTCTTAAAACTGCCGATGCTGGTTACTTAACCCGTCGTTTGGTGGATGTTTCCCAGGATGTGATTGTTAATGAAGAAGATTGTGGAACTTTAAGAGGAGTAGATGTTGCTCCATTGAAGAAAAATGAAGAAATCGTTGAATCTTTAGGAGAGCGTATTCTTGGTAGAACAGCGTTGCACGATGTGTATAACCCTATCACCAATGAATTACTTGTTTCTTCGGGAGAGGAAATCGATGAAGATTGTGTTAAGAAAATTACCGAGGCTCCAATTGAAAGCGTAGAAGTGCGTTCGGCACTTGCTTGTGAAGCCAAGAAAGGTATTTGTGTGAAATGTTATGGTCGTAACCTTGCCACCGGTAAAACTGTTCAGCGCGGGGAAGCGGTTGGTGTTGTGGCAGCCCAGTCAATTGGGGAGCCTGGAACACAGCTAACCTTACGTACATTCCACGTGGGAGGTATTGCAGGAAACATTTCTGAAGAAAATAAATTGATTGCTAAATTTGACGGTGTTGCAGAGATCGAGGATCTTAAGACTGTTGAAGGAGAAGCTCCTGATGGAAGCCAGTCTGAAATTGTAATTTCCCGAACTTCTGAACTGAAACTGAAGGATCCGAAATCAGGAATTGTTTTGAGTACAAGTAATATTCCTTACGGTTCTCAAATCTTTATTAAGAATGGAGATACTATTAAAAGGGATGATGTAGTTTGTCAGTGGGATCCTTATAACGGGGTGATCATTTCTGAATTTGCAGGTAAGATCCGATACGAAAATATTGAGCAGGGTGTTACTTATCAGGTAGAGATCGATGAGCAGACAGGATTCCAGGAAAAAGTAATTTCTGAATCAAGAAACAAAAAACTGATTCCTACTTTACAGATTTTAGGTAAGAAGGATGAAGTGATACGTTCTTACAACCTTCCTGTTGGTGCCCACCTTATGGTAGACAACGACGAGAAGATTGGTGTAGGTAAAATTCTTGTGAAGATTCCACGTAAATCATCTAAATCTGGTGATATTACAGGAGGTCTTCCACGAGTAACTGAATTGTTTGAAGCACGTAACCCATCAAACCCTGCTGTAGTAAGTGAGATTGACGGTGTTGTTTCCTTCGGAAAAATCAAACGTGGTAACCGTGAGATCATTGTTGAGTCCAAACTAGGAGAGGTGAAGAAGTATCTTGTGAAACTTTCGAACCAGATCCTTGTTCAGGAGAATGATTATGTTCGTGCAGGTATGCCACTTTCTGATGGTTCTGTGACTCCTGAGGATATCTTGAGTATCAAAGGTCCAAGTGCTGTACAACAGTATCTTGTAAATGAAGTACAGGAAGTTTACCGACTACAAGGGGTGAAGATCAACGATAAACACTTTGAAGTAGTTGTAAGACAGATGATGCGTAAAGTAAGAGTGGTTGATCCGGGAGATACTATTTTCCTTGAAAACCAACTGGTACATAAATCAGATTTCATTGAAGAGAATGATGCAATTTTCGGAATGAAAGTGGTGGATGATGCCGGTGACTCAGAAAACCTAAAGCCTGGACAAATTGTTTCTCCACGTCAGCTAAGAGATGAGAATTCTCTGTTGAGAAGGGAAGATAAGAATCTTGTAACTGCAAGGGATGTTACCGCCGCAACAGCGACTCCGGTACTTCAGGGTATTACAAGAGCATCACTTCAAACAAAATCATTTATCTCGGCAGCTTCCTTCCAGGAAACTACAAAAGTTCTGAACGAAGCAGCGGTAAGTGGTAAAGTTGATACGCTTGAAGGACTTAAAGAAAATGTTATTGTAGGACACCGAATCCCTGCCGGTACCGGTATGAGAGAGTACGAAAATATCATTGTAGGTTCTAAAGAAGAATTTGACGAAATGCTTGAGAAAAAGCAGGAAGTAAATTATAACTAAGAATGAATTTCAGGGCCGCAATTGCGGCCCTGATTTTTTAGATACTATTTTGGAGGCTGTCTAAAAATGTGGTAAAACCGTCACTCTGATCTTTTCCAGAGTCTCATGAATGAGGAGCTAAATTCAGCTTGAAGCAAAACCCGCTTTTTGGACAGCCTCTTTTTTGTACCTTTATATCACATTAAACAACATTATATCATGAGTGAAGAGAAAAAACCTAAGAAAGGACAAATCAATATAGAACTAGATGAAAAGGTTGCTGAAGGCACTTATTCTAACTTGGCGATCATTAACCACTCCGTTTCAGAATTTGTTGTAGATTTTGTAAGTATCATGCCGGGCACTCCAAAGAGCAAGGTGAAGTCAAGGATTATTCTTACTCCGCAGCACGCTAAAAGGCTTCTAAAGGCCCTTGGAGATAATGTTCAGCGATTCGAGAAGGCACACGGAGAGATCAAGGATTATGAGCAGGCGCCACTCCCATTAAACTTTGGACCGACGGGACAGGCTTAAAAAATATTTTATAATTAGAATGGAAAACCTGAAGTGAAAGCTTTGGGTTTTTCTATTTTTAAAGGAAAATAGAATTTCAGTAGTGAAAATTAGACCAATTGATACTAAGGATCAGCCTAAACTTCTTGAACTATTCAGGTTGAATACGCCGCAATTCTTTGATCCTTCAGAAGAAAAAGAATTTTCGCATTATCTGCAGCAGGATTCCGAAAATTATTTTATTATTGAAGAGGCTAATTCTATAATTGGTTCTGGCGGATTCAATTACGGATTTGATAAGGGTAAGACTGCGAGGATTTCCTGGGGAATGATTCATCCGGACTGGCATGGAAAAGGAATTGGAACAAAACTGACCCAATACAGAATCAACGAAATTAAAAAACATCCTGAAGTAGAAGCAATAGTAGTGAGAACAACAAAGGTGGTTCACGGGTTTTACCAAAAACAGGGCTTTGAACTGCTGAAGATAGAAAAAGATTACTGGGCACCGGGATTTGATTTATATCTCATGAAAATGAAGCTGGGAAGTAAATTCCGATGAGTAAGAGTGCCTTCAGGAAACATTCCATTATTGAATTGACCATAGATTCAGAAATAAGATCAGAGAAGGAGTTTCAGGTATCTGAATTGGAATTCCTGCCTACTGCAGATATATTTTTTAAGCCAATTTGTAACCAGCTAATTTGACATATTTTGAAAAACAATTTTCTACCAGCCGCAAAGCATCTTTTGTTGCTTTTATCATTTGTAGTTTTTAGTTCCTGTGCCTTGAAACCCATTCCTTCCGAATATAATGTTGTGCCTCAAAATCAGGAACAGATTACAGCAAGCAGCCTTGGCAATGGAAAGGTGCTGCTGTATAATGGTGCTAACTTTTTGCATACCATGGATAATACTGCCCGAATCAACATCTGGATTGATGATAAAGCATTGGGCCAGCTTAGGCCGGGGGAATATGTTGTAATAGATCTGGATAATCAGCAGTACAATATCGAACTGTTGCACCTGGATGCCGTAAAAATGAGAAGCCGACATTCTTTGGAGGTTAATGAGGATACAAAAGTCATTATGGTGAAACCGACTGTTACTTCCAATAAGCTGGAGGTGACCAATGTCCTTCCCAATAATTTCGACAAATTTACATTTATGATGAATCGATAATATTGGTTGAAAATCATTTATTATTTGAAAAAAAAGTAATATTTGAAATTTATATTAGTTAAATGATTAAAAAAGTGCTATGAATTGATAATATTTTCTTTTAAAATGAATTTTATATAATGGCAAAACGTATTACAACCTACAGTGAATTTTACCGCTTTTATTTAACCGAGCATCAAAACAAAACCAGCCGTATCCTTCATTTCACTGGTACTTTTCTTGTTTTTGTTTTACTGTTTCTGGCTATCTTCAATAGCTGGGGCAGGGAGTGGATATTTATTCCCGTTGTAGGTTATACATTTGCCTGGATAGGCCACGCTTTTTATGAAAAAAATAGGCCTGCTACCTTAAGTATCCCTTCTGGAGTCTCACTTTCGATTTTAAATTATTCTTCGAACTTCTCTTCGGAAGAAAAAGCTTCGACTCCCGAAAGGATTAGCGAATGATCAAAAAAGCTATTTTTCTTTTCTGCCTGTTATCCCATGCATTTGCTTTCTCTCAGGAAACTAAACTTCTTCAGGGAAAGATTCATGCAGATTCTTCGCTTACAGATGTATACATCAATATTATCAACCTTAGCGGGGAGACAGGAACTGTGAATGCACCATCGGGAAATTTTGAAATAGACGTAGCCGTGAATGACAGTCTGTTGTTTTCTTCGGTTCAGTATGAGCCTGTAAAGATAAAGGTTTCAGAAGAAATTTTTGAAAGAGGCTTTTTGAATATCTGGCTAAAAGAAAACGTGAACGAATTGGCTGAAGTGCAAATCAGCAATATTGATCTCACTGGAAATCTTTCTACAGATCTTTCCAACATTCAAATCTTTGATCAATCGACAGTTGGAATTGCATTTTCCACCTCGAAACATATGGCTCCTGTGGAACGGCATTTGAGTACAGCAAAAAGTTCTCCGCTTATTTACTTACTTAACACCTTAAACGGAGATCTCAAAATGCTGAAGAAGGCCCGGAATAACGAGCTTTTAGCAATGATGGCAGATAAAGGAATGGGCACTATGCCCATAGAGTTTTATACCGAAGATCTTAAGCTTCCGGAACACGAGATTATTAATTTTGTGTACTTCTGTACCGAAAGTCCAGAATATGAATCTCTTTTAGCCGATCCAAAAAGGCTCGAACTAATTGAATTTTATAAAGAAAAAGCGCCCGAATTTATTGAAAACAGAATGGGATGGTAAACGTCGAGCAGCTTTTTAATCTCAAATTGATAAAAGTAATTTTCAATCCGAATTACTTTTAAAGAAAAATCTCGACAAAGAATACATGATTAGAACTCTTTTATTTTTCATCTGTGCGTGTTGTAGCATTTCTTTGTCTGCGCAGGAAAAAACGGTTCTAAGAGGAAAAATAGAAGCCGAATCTTTGATGGAGACTGCCATAAATATTATTAATCTCACTCAAAAAACCGGAACTGTAAACACTGCTTCAGGAAGTTTTGAAATTGAAGTGACAGTGAATGATTCGCTATGGTTTTCTTCTGTACAGTATGAGCAGATAAAAATAAAAGTTACGCAGGAGCTCATTGAAATAGGATTTTTGGAAATCAGGCTGGAGGAAAATGTGAATGAACTTAGTGAAGTGCGGCTTACAAATGTGGGCTTATCGGGAAATCTTACAAAAGATCTTTCCGAAATTCCAACCTTTACGCCTGTAGATATGGGTTTTTCAATGTCAGATAAACCCATCCCAACTTCCATTGAGAGAAAACTGCACACAGCTAAGGGAGTGCAAAAACATTCCGTACGAAATCCCCCGGGTCAGGTGAATGTAAGTCTGGATGGTATTATTAATACCTTCAACGGAAAGATCGAGATGCTTGAAAAAGCCAAAGAGAATCAGGACCTGAATAACCTCGTAATTGCCGGGATGAATGCCCTTCCCGACTCCTTCTTTGTAGAAGAGCTGCAGCTACCTCCCTCTGAAGTAAAGAATTTTATTTATTTCTGTACCGAAACCATATATTTTAAAAGTCTGCTTCGGAAGGAGAAAATGCTTGAATTAATCGAATTTTACCAACGAAAAGCCCCCGAATTTATCGAGGAGAGGATGGGGAAGTGAAATTTCATTGATATCAAAATGTCATTCTGATTGAAGCACAGCGGAATGAAAAATCTGTGATGAGCTGAAAAATTACTTTTTACTTCAGAATCTTTAGGACATTCCTTCAAATCTTCAATGCTAATGATTTTATCCAGAAGAGATTCCTCAGTCGCCGAAAAGGCTCCTTCGAAATAACAATTGAGGTTGTAGGTCTTTAAAAAGGCCGTTCCCAATTTCCTTCATCTAATATACTTCAAAAAGAAAACCCCGAAAAACTTCTTTTCCGGGGATATAGTGACCTCATATCTCACGTCTAAATTTCCAATCTTACCTAAAACTCAGAAGTAAAATGGAATTTTATATCGGGATATTTTTGCTGTGTCATTTGCAGTGAAAAAGCAGAATCTGCTAAAAAAACCAGTTGTCCCCGTTTATCTTTGGCCAGGAATTTTGATTTCACTCTCTTAAAATCTTTGAATTCTTCGCTTTTCGGGTCGTTGGGCTCCACCCAACAGGCTTTGTGTACATTCAGGTTTTCGTAGGTACATTTTGCGCCATATTCATGTTCCAGTCGGTATTGAATTACTTCAAACTGTAGGGCTCCTACAGTTCCAATAACTTTTCTGCCATTTAATTCCAGGGTGAAAAGCTGGGCAACTCCCTCATCCATCAACTGATCAATCCCTTTTTCCAGCTGCTTTGATTTCATAGGGTCTGCATTGTTAATGTACCTGAAATGTTCGGGAGAAAAGCTTGGGATCCCTTTGTAACGTAGTTCTTCTCCTTCAGTTAAGGTGTCACCTATTTTAAAATTTCCGGTGTCATGAAGCCCTACAATATCCCCGGGATAGGAAACATCCACGATCTCCTTTTTTTCAGCAAAAAAGGCGTTTGGACTGGAGAATTTCAGTTTTTTGTTGTGCCTTACGTGAAGGTAAGGAGTATTACGTTCAAATTTTCCGGAGACAATTTTGATAAAAGCCAGCCTGTCCCTGTGCTTGGGGTCCATGTTGGCATGGATCTTAAATACAAATCCGGTGAAGTCTTTCTCGTCGGGTTCTACTTTTCGGGTGTCGCTGTCTTTTGGACGTGGAGTAGGGGCTATAGCAATAAAACAGTCCAAAAGCTCCCGCACCCCAAAATTGTTAAGGGCAGAGCCAAAGAATACCGGCTGTAAATTACCTGCAAGATATGCCTCCTTGTCAAATTCGGGATACACACCCTGCGCCAGTTCCAATTCATCCCGCAGGTTACCGGCTGCCTTTTGCCCGATCAATTGATCCAGTTCTTCAGAAGCCAGATCGGATATTTCAACAGTTTCCTCGATATCTCTTCTAGGGTCACCAGTAAAAAGATTTACATTCTGTTCCCAAATGTTGTAAATTCCTTTAAAATCATATCCCATTCCAATAGGGAAACTCAAAGGAGTAACGGTAAGATTCAGTTTTTGTTCTATCTCGTCCAGCAGTTCAAAAGCATCTTTTCCCTCACGGTCAAGCTTATTGATAAAAACGATCATGGGGATATTCCGCATCCGGCAAACCTCTACAAGCTTTTCCGTTTGTTCCTCCACCCCTTTGGCAACATCAATTACCACGATCACACTATCCACCGCTGTAAGCGTCCTGAAAGTGTCTTCAGCAAAGTCCTTGTGCCCCGGGGTATCGAGGATGTTGATTTTTATATCTTTATATTCAAAAGCAAGGACAGAGGTAGCAACAGAGATCCCTCTTTGCCGCTCAATTTCCATAAAGTCACTGGTAGCGCCTTTTTTAATCTTGTTTGATTTTACTGCACCTGCTTCCTGAATGGCCCCTCCAAAAAGAAGCAATTTTTCGGTAAGAGTGGTTTTACCGGCATCCGGGTGAGATATAATTCCGAACGTCCTCCTTCTCTTGATCTCTTCTGAAAATTTCATATATTTATTTAAGGCTGCAAAGATAATTATTTGTAATTGAATTCCTGCCTTTCCAAATTTTCATTAAATTCTTTTCGTTATGTTTGAAGGAATGAATTCGGTGCTGTTTTTGTACTTTTGAGCTTCAAAAATTCAAATGGAAGAGGAAAAAGTAATATTAGTGAACGAAAAAGATGAGCAAATTGGCTTAATGCCTAAGATGGAAGCTCATGAAAAAGCCTTGCTGCACCGTGCATTTTCTGTTTTTGTTTTTAATGACAGGAATGAATTAATGATACAGCAACGGGCCCTGGAAAAATATCATTCCCCCGGACTTTGGACTAATACCTGTTGCAGTCATCAGCGGGAAGGGGAAAGTAATATTGACGCCGGAAAAAGAAGGTTGCAGGAAGAAATGGGCTTTTCTACAGATTTAAAAGAAACCACTTCTTTTATTTATAAAGCTCCTTTTGATAACGGACTTACAGAGCATGAATACGATCACATTTTGGTAGGAAACTTTGAAGGAGAACCTAATCTTAATCCTGAGGAGGTGAGTGACTGGATGTGGATCTCCATTGATGATCTAAAGATTGATATGGCGGCAAATCCCGATAAATATACCGAGTGGTTCAAGATAATTTTCGATAAGTACTACAAACATATTAGTTAATGAAAGCAACCGTCAACAGAAAAGCTCATTTCAATGCGGCCCACCGTCTTTTCCATAAAGACTGGGATGATCTTAAAAATGAAGAGGTATTTGGAAAGTGCAGTAATCCCAATTACCACGGACATAATTATGAGCTTATTGTTTCTGTAACCGGTAAAATCGATGAGGAAACAGGTTTTGTAATGGATTTGAAGAGATTAAAAGATCTTATTTATGCTGAAGTTGAAGTTCCTTTTGATCATAAAAACCTGAATGTTGAGGTAGCAGAATTTAAAGATCTTAACCCTACTGCTGAAAATATTTCAATGGTGATCTGGAAAAAACTCCGGAAAAAACTGGCGGAACACCTTGATCTTGAGGTAACCTTGTATGAAACTCCGCGGAATTTTGTTACTTTCAAAGGATAGAAAAATTTTTTTCTGAAATGTATTGTTGAACTGAGAAAATATGTAAATTCGCAGCTGATAAAATATTGCATTTAAATGGCAAATAAGAGAACATTAAAAAGGGATATCAACTACGTAATGGGTGATATTATTGAGGCAGCTTACCTTCATCAGGTAGCCAACCCGGATGAGGATCCTGCAAAATCTGAAGCAATTGTGGACGAAGCGATCACAGATTTTGACGAACTGATCAATAAAATGAATCAGAAAGATGTTGAGAATAAGCAACAACATTTCAAATCTATTCAAAAAGAATTAGAAGCTAAAGCAACAGCTTTAGTTGAAAAAGTAAATGCTTTGTAATATAAGTTATTGGCCGATGTAGCTCAGCTGGCTAGAGCAGCTGATTTGTAATCAGCAGGTCGTGGGTTCGAGTCCCTCCATCGGCTCTTCAAAAAAGCTCCTTTTTCGGGAGCTTTTTTTATGATGTTTTGTCATTGCGACGCTAGGAGGGAACTCTTAGAAGTTGATTCACTTCTTAATTCAATATTTCAGTATCCAGAAATTCCTCAATTCGCTGCGCTGCGTTCTGAATGACGGACGGGGCACTGCCCTTCCGAAGGAAGGAAAAATCGCTGTTCCAAATTTAATGATCCCCTACTTTTCAAGGAGGGGTAGTTTTAATGCACTGCATCTAATTTTAAAAGCCTCGAGCTTTCTTCCTGCACAGCTCTAAATTCTTCTTCGTGTTCTGTAATATCCTTGTTCCACATCGGAATCATTTCAGAAAGCTTTTGCTTCCATGCGTCGGACTGCAGATTTTTTGGAAACACTATTTCCAGAACATCGAGCATGATCTTTACAGCAACCGAAGCTCCGGGGGAAGCACCCAGCAATGCAGTTATAGATCCGTCGGCGTTATGAATCACATCTGTTCCGAATTCCAGCACTCCGCCCTGATCTTTATCTCTTTTAATGATCTGTACACGTTGACCTGCAACCTGCAGTTGCCAGTCTTCGGGTTTGGCATCTTTAATAAAGGCTTGCAATTCCCCAACCCGGTTTGAATGGCTCATGCTTACCTGCTCTATCAAATATTTGGTTAGCGTGAGGTTATGCCAGAAAACTCCCCACATGGAGGGTATATTTGATAAATTGATTGACTTTGGCAGATCAGCTTTGGAACCTTCTTTCAGGAATTTTGTGCTGAAGCCTGCAAAAGGTCCGAACATAAGTTCTTTTTTTCCGTTTATATAGCGGGTGTCGAGGTGCGGTACAGACATTGGGGGAGTTCCTACGCCGGCTTTGCTGTAAACTTTTCCGTGGTGTTCTTTGATAATATCTTCATTTTTGCAGAAGAGCCACTGTCCGCTAATCGGAAATCCGCCGTAACCGTCTTTTTCGTCAATTTCGACTTTTTGTAGCAGGGGCAAAGCTCCGCCACCTGCTCCAATGAAAACATGCTCGGCATCGTAATATTTTTTGATTCCCTGCTTCAAATCCTTTACCTCCATAAGCCATTCAGATTTTCTACCGGGATCCACATCGGTAACTTCATGTTCTGTGAGTACAGGGACATCAAACTGATTTTTAAGAATATCGAGATATTGTTGGGTAAGGCTGCCAAAGTTGACACTGGTGCCTAATTCCATTCGGGTGGCTGCCATTCTTTCTCCAGGATCACGGTCTCTCATAATAAGCGGAAACCACTTTTTTAACACTTCATGGTCTTCAGAAAATTCCATGTTCTCAAACATAAAGCAGGATTTCATGGCTTCATATCTCTTTTTCAGAAATATGGAATTTCTTTCCCCCGGAACCCACGCGTGGTGCGGATTGGTATGAATAAAACTCTGTGGATCCTTTATTAGATCCTCTTTTACCAGGTGTGCCCAGAATTGTTTGGAGATCTCAAATTCCTGAAAAATTCTTTTTGCTTTAGAAATGTCTATGCTACCGTCCTCTTTTTCTGGGGTGTAATTAAGTTCACAAAAAGCAGAGTGACCGGTGCCTGCATTATTTGGCGCGGCGGAACTTTCCTGTGCGACTTCATCCAGGCGTTCGAGAATGAGTATTTTTAAATCGGGGTCGAGGAATTTTAGCATCAGGGAGAGCGTAGCACTCATAATTCCACCGCCTACACATATAAAATCATATTCTTTATCAATCTTTACTTTCTTAGTCATAGCTGAGTTTTTCCTTAAATTAGAAAAATCCTGTGCCTTTACCTCCTAAGAAAATATTAAAGATTAAAATTAATGGCTGGAAATCCTTTTTCAGCCAACAGATTTATAAACAAAAAAATCCCGAAAAACGGGATTTTTTTATGTTTTGATGATAAAGATTAGCTGTTTTCTTCCTCTTCTTCAGTAGGAATTTCTGCTTCTTCACTTATCTTTTCCAGTTTCCTACGCTCCTCCAGGAAATCTGAAAGTGTTTTTCCATACATGGATTCTTTAACACCCGGAGTCAATGACTTATAAATAGTATCGAGGTACTTAATATTGGCATCATAAACTTCTGAAATTGCCAGGTAGGGTGCAACTTCCATGTCTTTATTATTAAGTGCAAAATTCACCGTAAATAAATATCTTCTTTTGGTAAGGCTGTTAAATTGATCGTTGGTGCTTTGAACAGTGGCTTCATCTGCCTGCTGCTGTGCCTCAAGGTTTGCCTGAATCAGTTCAAGATTACGGTCATTAAATCTTTTCATCATTTTTCGGTACTCCATCAGCTTTTGCTGGTTCTTTGATCCTTCCACCACTGCATCGGTTTCAAAGTTCTTTAAGGAAGTATTAATCACCATTTCTCCCGGTTCAGCAAAAAAAGTGATTCGGTCATCAAAATTTGAATCATCCACTTTGTGAAGGTATAGATACAATACCTGCGGACTTTCAACATAGGTTTGAAAAGTGAAATCTGGATCTCCCGAAATCTCTAGAGAATCAATATTGACCAGAACAGTGTCTTCAACCTTCTGAAGATATAAAGTGCCTTTTTTTAGCCCTTCTACATGGCCGTTGATGGTTAAATTTGTATCTTTTGTAGAGCAGGCTGCAAGGCAGAATAAAACGATAAAAAGTAAGCTGTATTTTTTCATTTTTGAGTAATAAGTGACAGGGCGCAAATATGCCAAAAAATTATATTTATAACTAGCCTGCAGCTGCGATTTGCATTAAAATTGTACACAGGATGGCACCATAGGTACCAACTACGTAACCAAACACGGCGAGAAGCACACCTACTGTTGCCAGAGAGGGATGGAAAGCTGCCGCCACCACTGGTGCCGAAGCTGCTCCTCCTACGTTTGCCTGGCTTCCCACGGCAAGAAAGAAATAGGGAGCCTTGATCATTTTGGCTACTCCAATGAGGAGCAGGGCATGTATGGTCATCCAAACAAGTCCGATGCCTATGAGTCCCGGGTTATCCATCACCATAGTTAGGTCCATTTTCATCCCTATGGTCGCTACTAAGAAGTAGATAAAGATACTTCCAATCTTACTGGCTCCCGCGCCTTCATATTCTTTTGCTTTCGTGAAGGAAAGAATGATTCCAATGGCAGTTGCTATAGTGATCATCCAGAAGAATTCCGAAGAAAATGAAGACATGGCAGATTTAGGATCGCTTACCATTTCGAAGGTTGCCGATAAAAAGGTTGCCATTTTTTCGGCTCCCCAATGAGCAAAACCTACTGCACCAAAAGCAATGGCCAGCATGACCATGAAATCTTCAAGGGAGGGGTTCCTTGTAACACTTTCGGCGTAGGCAGATACCTTTTTCTTTAAAGTGGTGATCGCCGAATTGTCTGCTCGTAACCAGTTGTCAATTTTGTCGCTTTTTCCGATCCCCATCAGGATTATGGCCATCCAGAGATTGGCTACTACTATATCCACCAGTACCATTCCGCCATAGAGTTCAGGATTATATTCAAAGATCTCTAGCATGGCTGCCTGGTTGGCTCCACCACCTATCCAGCTTCCTGCAAGGGTTGAGAGTCCGCGCCAAACGGCATCGGGACCAACGCCACCTACAGTTTCGGGAGAAAAGGTAGAGATGAGTAAGATCGCTAAGGGGCCTCCAATAATGATTCCTACTGTCCCCGTGAAAAACATGATAAGGGCTTTTGGCCCCAGGTTATAAATGGCTTTTAAATCAATGCTAATAGTCATTAATACCAGCGATGCCGGTAAAAGATACCTGCTGGCAACGAAATACAACTGTGAAGTACCATCTGAAATAATTCCCAGAGAATTAAAAATCGCAGGAATTAGGTAACACATTAAAAGTGCCGGAACTATTTTGTAGAATTTATACCAGAATCCTTCTTTTCTAGAAGAGGTGATAAATACAAATCCCAGTGATAGCATAAGAATACCAAGAACAATGGCATCATTCGTAAAAACGGGGGTGTTTTCCATATTTTTTCAGGTTCAGGGAGCCAAAATACAATTTTTTGCTAAACCCTTCATGGAGAAATCCTGCTTTAAGAAAGCTTAAAAAGTTTCTGCAGACTTCTGGCTACTCCGTCCTCTTTTCCGTGGAAAGTGATCTCTCTGGCGATCTCAAGAATTTCAGGTTTGGCATTCTCGACAGCCACGCCCATGCCTACTGCTTTGAGCATCTCGTAATCATTAAAATTATCTCCAAAGGCAATCGCATCTTCCAGGTTGAGGTTGAAATAATCATCCAGAAGGATCTTTATGCCAGTAAGCTTTGAAACTTCTTTATTTGCGATCTCCAGGTACGTGGATTTTGAACGGTACAAATGCAGCTGATCTTCAAAATTTTCAGATAAAAATGCCACTATTTGATCTATATGTTCCTTGTCGCCCATGCACATTATCTTGTGTGCTCCCTTTTTCTCCTTTTTCCATTTCTCAATTACTTCGCTGTTCGATAATACCTGCGGAGTCACTTTTGTGTTGCTTTCCTCTCGCTCTGCCCATTTATCCATCTGTGGAATGTACCATTCATCATTATGGTATAAACTAATATGACATTGAAGTTCCTTGTTATGAAGATGTAATTTTTCAATGGTTGTTACAGGAATTTCAGTTGAACTTACTGTTTTGTTTTCTACCAGGATGAGTCCGCCGTTATAGCAAATAAGAGGTCGATGTGCTATTTCCAGATCATGCTGAAGGTGCCGCATGGCTTCGGGCATTCTCGAGGAAATTAAGATGACCGGAACTTCCTTCTGAAGCTGCCTGAAAACACTTTTTGTAAGGGGAGACAGTACACGATCCTTGTTCAGTAAAGTTCCGTCAATGTCTGAAAAGATAATTTTGTAACTCATTCTATGGATTTAATAAATTGCTCGAGAGTAGGAATTAGTTCGGGGTGTAATGGCCGGTTTGGTTCATTATAAGATTTGGAGTTCTCGAGGCCGTCGCCCTCAATTGGGGTTAATACGTGATTCATGTTTTCAAGGAACATCAGCTCTGCTTCAGGTTTAGCAGCAAAAAGAGTTTCTGCCTCCTTCTCTGTTACCTGGAGGTCCTTTGTTCCGTTGATTAAAAGAATTGGGATATCGAGTTCCTTCAGTTCTTCTGCAGGATCGTACTGCATCCAGGATAGCATAAAAGGCTGGATCTCCGGATTAAAAACAGCACCTAATACAGGATTGTAATTACTGGTGCTCCCCAATTCGCGCATTTCAGAAAAAGCCGCCCGGGTTTGCTCTTTAAGATCTGGCATTTGCTGCCCAACCTGTTCAGTAATTATTTGATCGATTGGGCGTGAAGATCCGGCAATAGAAATAAAAGCATCTGCCCTGTCTTTGGCAGCCACCATTCCAACCAGCGAGCCCTGGCTATGTCCAAGCACTACGATCTTTTCATAAGCCTTCAGTTCCTTAAAATGATCTATGATAGCTACTGCATCTGTAATGAAATCATCAAACCGCATTTCTGCCTGAGTAATTCCAAGTCGCTGCATCTGAAAAATCCGTTTGTCATACCGGAAGCTGGCAATCCCTGCTTCAGCAAGTTCGCTAGCGATCTTTTTGAAGGAATTATTTTTCATGAAAGACTGGTTTCCATCCCTGTCTGTTGGTCCCGAACCCTGAAGCATGATGACTAAAGAGTGAACAGTTTCAGAAGCAGCAGGAGTAACCAGTGTTCCTTCAATAAATGGGTTAATTCTTATTTCTTCACTCTTAACAGGTGCTTCCTGTGCAAAGAGCATGCTGCCGGTCAAGAACAGCATGATGGATAAATATTTATACTTCATTGGTAACAGAGGTATGGTACTGCCGTATTACGTTTTTAGCTTCTTCTCCTTTAAGTGTGCCCACCAGGAATTTTTTATCATCTTTTGTAATGATCTGGATTCCTGTATTCCCTTCAATAATATAAGCTCTTTTGTCTCTTCCCAAACCTCGTATTCCCCAGCCGCCATATTCGCTCAAGGGATCATAGGTACGTACATAAATGTCTTTTATCTCGCTCCAGGAATAGAATTTTTTAGTAAATCCCAAGGGATGGAAATAGGTGAAAATCCCTTTTTCATCAATCCGGGTTTCGAGGCGTAAAGATAATAATGCTATAACTATGGGGATGGTTATTGCTAGACTAATAACAGAGACGACGAGGGCAATATTTTCTTCGGAATTTACGGTGGCATAATACGCTGTTCCCACTCCAATAACTATAATTGCGAGAATAAGCATGAACAGCCACCATCTTTTGATGAATTGTTTTTCAAGAAATACATTCATTTTTTTTGCGGTTAAGTTTGATTATAAAAAAGAATGGGCTTAAAAATAAGTCCATTCTAAATACTTCTTCATTTAAAGTTACGAATTTCTTTCCGCTTTGCAGGAATGTTGCGTAAAGAAAGATGGTACGGGAATTGACTGTAAAAGATGAAGCTGAAATATTATCTGCTTTTATATCTTTGCGGACTTAAATAATAAATATGAAAAACCTGTTATTACTTGTTGCTGTACTTATTTCTTCAATTTCTTTTGCTTCGGAAGAAGACTGGGGAAGAACAGGCCATCGTGCCACCGGTGAGATAGCCGAACAATATCTTTCAAAAAAGGCTAAAAAGAAAATCGATGAGATTCTTGGAGGCCAGAGCCTTGCTTTGGTGTCCACTTTTGGCGATGACATAAAAAGTGATCCCAGATATCGCGAATTCGGGCCCTGGCATTATGTGAATCTGGAAGAAGGCCAGACAGAATATTCTGTAGAGGAGGCAAATCCTGCGGGGGACCTTGTAGTGGCCATAAGGAAATGTATGGAAGTGCTGGAGGATAAAAATGCTACTAGGGAAGACAAGGAATTCTACCTGAAGATGCTGGTGCATTTTGTTGGGGACCTTCATCAACCGTTCCACGCCGGAAGGGGAGAAGATAAAGGTGGAAATGATATTCAGGTTCGTTGGTTTAATGATGGATCAAATATCCACCGCGTATGGGATAGTGAAATGATCAATGATTTCCAGATGAGCTACACCGAACTGGCATCTGCGGCAGATAGATTATCAAAAAAGGAGGAACGCGAAATAGCATCTGGATCTCTTCTTGACTGGATGTATGAATCTAAGGAGTTGAGCAGCAGAGTGTATGACTCGGTGGAGATTGGAGAAAAATTGGGATACAGCTATATGTATGAATGGTTTCCTGTTGTTCGGGAACAGCTGCAAAAAGGCGGAATCCGTTTGGCTAAAGTGCTGAATGAAGTTTTAGGATAACCTGCTACAAGCTTCGGAAAGTGAGATTTATTCTCGGTTCCAGAGGACGGGAGGTTTTAGGGATTTGATGCAGCCAGAAATGCTGTGTCGGCCCCTTCATTAATAAAAGGCTTCCGGAAGGGAGCCTTATTTTGTATCGCTGTGTTGGATCTGTTTTGTGCTTTAAATGAAACATTCTGGGAGCTCCAAAGCTTACTGAGGCTATTGCCGGATTCCGGCCCAGTTCCTTTTCATCATCTGCATGCCAGCCCATGCTATCTTGCCCCGAACGATAGAGATTGGCAAGGCAGGTAGTAAATTCTTCTTTTGTTTCTTCTTCTATTCTCTTCTTTATCTCCAGTAATTCCGGAGAAAAAGGATGCGGGTGCATAGTGATATTAGAGTAAGTATATGGCTTCTGGTTGTTACCAAATAAGGCTGTAAGTCTTGGTTGTGGATGAACTTTTCCAAAAAGCTTTATGGAGTCCTGTTGCCAGGGAAGTTTATTATGGAGTGAATTATTATAATTTTCTGCAGATGCTGCATCAAAAAAATCCTGATAGAAATAAATTTCAGAATTCTTTAACACAAGAGGGGTTTGTGGATCTCTGAGAGGGAATAATTCAGTAACCATAAATATTATTTATTTTATTTGAAAAACAGCCTAAATATTGGGTTTTAGGATATTATTATGAATATATATTATTGAGTCTTTCAATGGTTTACTGAAAATAAATGTATTTTTGTTGGCAAAATATTAAAAAATAGTTAATTTAACATTGCCTGTACCCCATAGGCTTGAACTTAACACGGTTAAAGATTGAGCGCAAAAAACGTTTCCATTTTAGTGGCTTTTCTTATTAGCGGCTTTGCTTTTCCTCAATCTGAAGAAAGTAAATCCAGGGACAGCCTAAAAAAGCTTCTGGATTTATCTACAGAAGCAATGTATGCCTATGAGTATACGCAGGCCATAGATTACTCTCACAATTTAATTGAACTTGCCCAGGATGAAGAGGATTATTATCACCTTTATCATGGATATAATAATCTGGGAATCACTTATGATGAATTGTATGATACTATAAGGGCAAAGAATAATTACGAAAAGGCACTTGAATATGCAAAGATCGTAAAGAATGATACTCTCCTGTGGTGGGCCTATAACAATCTGGGGAACATGTATACTTCCAACAAAGAGACGATGGAAGAAGGCTTTGATTATTACGATAAAGCTATTGCTGCCGCCTCCAACCTTGAAGATCCCGACAGTAAGGCTACCCCGCTAATGAATAAAGGGTGGACCTATCTTTATATGAAAGAGTATGATAAGGCTTATCCTTACCTTTTGGAAGTGGAAAAGCTGATAGGTGAACTTGACGATTCTTATACCCAAAGTCAGATTGCATCTCTCTTCGGAACCTATTATTCGGGAAAGAACCATTATGAGAAGTCGAAAGAATATTTCGAAAAAGGCATAAAACTAGCAGAAGAGGATTCTTTGTTTTACGAAGCTTCAATGGCCTATGATGGCTATGCAGAAGTTTTATTCAAGAACAAGGAATTTGAAGAAGCCTACAATGCCCTCGATAAATACATTGAGTACGATGCCGAGTTGTACGAAAAAGAGAAGCTCAAGCAGATGGAAGCTGCACAGGCACGTTTTGAGACCAAACAATATCGTGAAAATCTTGAAATAGCCCGCCGGGAACAGAAATATAAAGATGAGGTGATAGAAAAATCTCAGCAAATCTCTATCATCATGATCATCTCATTAATTGTGATGTTCTTGTTTATCCTGCTACTCTTCAAAAATAATAGTACCAGGAAGAAACTCATTTCTGAGTTAAAGGATAAAAACAGTGAACTCTTTACTGCTAAAGAGGAAGCTGAACGATTATCTTTATTAAAAAGCCGATTTTTCTCTACTGTCAGTCATGAATTGAGAACTCCTCTGTACGGAGTGGTAGGGTTAACCTCCTTGTTGCTGGAAGATAATAAGAATAAAAAACAGGAGGAGGATCTTAAATCCCTTAAGTTTTCTGCAGATTATTTACTGGCACTCATCAACGATGTGCTGCAAATGAATAAAATGGAATCAAGGCTGGTGAAGCTGGAGAGTACTCCGTTTAACATACATGATCTTATGAAAGGGATCATTAAATCATTTGAATTTACCCGCCACCAGAACAAAAACTGTATAGAACTGCAGCTGGATGACAATCTGCCAAAAAGATTGATAGGAGATTCCGTCCGTCTTTCCCAGATCATTATGAACCTTGTTGGAAATGCTGTAAAGTTTACTGAAAGAGGTAAAGTTTGGATCAAAGCCAGTTGTGTGAACTGTCAGGATGGAAAATGTTTGATCTATTTTGAAGTAGGGGATACGGGAATGGGAATCCCAGAGAACAAACAACAGGAGATCTTTGAAGAGTTTTCACAATTAAAAGCGAATAACTACAACTACCAGGGAACCGGATTGGGTCTCCCAATTGTTAGGAATCTGCTGAAATTATTCGGAGCAGAAATAAGGCTGGATAGTAAAGAAGGGGAAGGATCTGTGTTTAGATTCGAGATTCTCTTTGAAAAAGGAGAGGTTGAGGAATCGGAAGCTCAACCAGGAGTAAACGGATTTTCGGAGGAAAATGCTACTAAGAAAGCACTTATTGTAGATGATAACAGGATCAATCAGGTGGTGACCAGGAGGATTCTCGAGAAACGGGATTTTGAATGTAAAGTTGCCGGGGACGGATATCAGGCGATAGAAATGTTGCAAAACGAAGCTTTTGGGCTGGTACTAATGGATGTAAATATGCCGGGGCTAAGCGGAATGGAGACTACTCAGAAGATTCGGGAGTTTAATACTACTGTTCCTATCATTGCTTTGACGGCAGTGGAAATTCAGGAAATGCGGGAGGAGATCCTTGATTCCGGAATGAATGATATCATCGTGAAACCTTACGATATTCCAACATTTTTCAATACAATCTTCAGAAATTTAATGACTCCCGTCAATTGATTCTCTAGCTGTCATCCGAGTCCGCTGGTTGGGAGCAGAAGAATTGGCAATATTTCCTACATTCTTGTTCATTTGGTGTCACCCCGAGCGGAGTCGAGGGGTTCTTGGAGCAGGGTTAGATTAAAAGATGATTTTAACTCCATGTCTCATACCAGTTAATTTATATTTGAATAGAGAGTATTTTTTTCGTTCTCAGCGATTCAAACACATAAAAAAACCGCTCCCTGTTTTCTAACAGCGAAGCGGTCTCGTATCTAAATTCTATCAGCAAAGCGGTCTAACCTACTTCACCATTTCAAAACTACGTTTGATAAAGGCAGTTAACTCTTCCCCTTTTAAAAGGTTTTGAGAAAGCCTTGCAAGGTCAAGCGAATGTTTGATCAAACGTTCCTGTTTTTTGGCAGTTTTGCTGTTCAGGATTTCGTTAATCAACTCATGGTTGGTGTTTACCACAAGATTGTACATTTCGGGCATATTACCCATTCCAAACATTCCACCGCCACCGGTTTGCTGCATTTCCTTCATTCTTCGCATAAATTCAGGCTGGGTAATGATCAATGGAGCTGCGTTGCTATCCATCGCTTCCAGCTGAACGGTATACTTTTCCGTAGGAATTACTTTTTCAAAATCGGCTTTTAGCTTCTCTTTTTCTTCGTCACTCAGTTTAGAAATCTCCTCATCCTCCTTCTTAATAAGGTTGTTCACGTGATCTGAATCCACACGTACAAAAGAAAGTTTCTCTTTAGAACCTTCCAGTTTTTGAAGCAGGTGGGACACAATTGGAGAGTCTAATAACAGTACCTCGTATCCTTTTTCCTTAGCCGCTTCAATATAGCTGTGTTGTTCATCTTTATTAGAAGCATAAAGCATTACCAGATTTCCTTCCTTGTCGGTTTGGTTTTCCTTAATTTTTGTTTCCAGTTCTTCGTACGTGAAATACTCATTATTTACTGTTGGGTAAAGCGCGAATTTCTGAGCCTTGTCGAAGAATTTATCTTCAGAAAGCATTCCGTATTCAATGACTATTTTGATGTCATTCCATTTCTTTTCGAAATCTTCACGGTTATTGTTGAAAAGTGTACTTAGCTTATCGGCCACTTTTCGGGTGATGTAGCTGGAAATTTTCTTAACGGCCCCATCTGCCTGTAGATAAGATCTGGAAACATTCAATGGAATATCCGGAGAATCAATTACCCCTCTAAGCATCGTTAAGAATTCCGGAACTATACCTTCTACGTTATCTGTAACGAAAACCTGATTCTGGTAAAGCTGGATTTTATCCTTCTGGATGTTCATATCCTGAGTCATCTTTGGGAAATAAAGAATTCCGGTAAGATTGAAAGGATAATCCACGTTGAGGTGAATGTGGAATAAAGGCTCCTCGAACTGCATTGGGTACAATTCGCGGTAGAAGTTGTTGTAATCTTTTTCCTCAAGCTCGGTTGGCTGTTTGGTCCATGCCGGCTCGGGATTGTTGATGATATTGTCAACTGTTTTCTTTTCCGGTTCTGCATCCTCTGGAGCGTCTTCAGGTAGCGGAAGTTCTTCTTCACGTGTTCCGAATTTAATTGGAACAGGCATGAATTTGTTGTACTTGGTCAGCAATTCCCTAATGCGTCCTTCTTCTAAGAATTCCTTATCATCTTCGTTGATATGAAGGATCACTTCTGTACCACGTTCCTGCTTATCGGCTTCTTCCAGGGTAAATTCTGTTGTTCCTTCACAAATCCAGTGAGCTGCAGGCTCATCTTTGTATGATTTGGTAAGGATCTCTACCTTGTTTGCAACCATAAAGGCAGAATAGAAACCTAATCCAAAGTGTCCAATGATTCCGCTGTCTTTAGCTGAATCCTTATATTTTTCAAGGAATTCTTCTGCTCCCGAAAAAGCTACCTGGTTGATGTATTTTTCAACCTCTTCTTTGGTCATCCCGATTCCCTGGTCGATGATGTGTAATTTTTTACCTTCCTTATCGATTTTTACTTCAATAACAGGATTCCCGTATTCTACAGAAGCCTCTCCGATACTGGTAAGGTGTTTAAGTTTTAATGTAGCATCTGTTGCGTTAGAAATAAGTTCACGTAAAAAAATCTCGTGATCGCTGTAAAGGAACTTCTTTATTAAAGGAAAAATGTTCTCTACAGATACATTGATGTTTCCGGTTGCCATATATGTTTAAGTTTAAATTATATGTTTGATTATGTACCCTGCACAGGTCAAAAAAAATACCAATTGTTACCCGCTGACAAACTGACATAAAGATGTAATGAAAAGAAGCTAATTACGTCTAATAAGTATCTAATGAAAATTTTAACCAACAACTAGTGATTTTTATGCAGTAGTTGCTAAATAAAAATATATGGCCACCGTAAAACCTAAAGTTGAAAAAGTAGAAATTCTGGACAGGGAGAAACTTATTGACCTGTACATGGAATATGTGCTGGAAAATGAGACCACTCCAAAGACAGTGTATAAATTTTGCAAGAAAAACAATATAAAGGAAGAAGAATTTTACAATTTCTTTGGAAATTTTGAAGCACTTCAAAAAGGGGTCTGGAACCGCTTTTTTGATCACACCCTGGAGGTTATTCAAAAAAGTGCGGAATTTAATTCTTTTTCTTCCCGTGAAAAGATGCTCACCTTTTACTTCACATTTTTTGAAGTCCTCACTGCCAACAGAAGCTATGTACTGTTTATTCTGAAACAGCATGACCAGAAACTTAAAAATCTTGAGCAGTTAAAAGAACTTCGGAAGAGGGTAAAGAATTTTACTTCAGAAATTATTAGGGAGAACAAGGAAGAGCAACAAACGAAAATGCTACAGAGACCTGATTCCGTTTTTTCTGAAGGTGCCTGGATACAACTATTGTTTCTCATTAAATTCTGGATGGATGATAATTCCCCAAAATTTGAAAGTACCGATGTTGCTATAGAAAAATCTGTAAATACTGTTTTTGACCTTCTTGACACAACTACATTAGAACGGGTTCTCGATCTGGGGAAATTCCTTTGGAAAGAGAAAATGGCATAAGCCACCGTTTAATTCCCGCAGTTGGGCGCCCCCTACAACGTTCACTGCGGGATATTAATATAAATTCTACATGAAGACAATAGATAAGATCCCTACCGGCAAAATTGGCCGTACCGGTAAAATGGTACAAACCGGAATAAAAATCGGTGGAAACTACCTCAAATACTACGGAAAAAAAGCCCTGAATTCCGACCTTTCCCGCGAAGAACTGGATCAGGATAATGCAGAAGATATTTATAACGGACTTAAAAGCCTGAAGGGAAGTGCCCTTAAAGTTGCCCAGATGCTCTCCATGGAAAAGAGCCTGCTTCCCGGTGCTTACGTGGAAAAATTCAGTTTGGCGCAGTTTAGTGTGCCGCCACTTTCAGGGCCGCTGGTGCGAAAAACCTTTAAGAAATATCACGGACAATTTCCGGAAGATTTGTATGATACGTTTTCGTTGGAATCGGTCAATGCTGCCAGTATTGGTCAGGTGCACCGGGCGACGAAAGATGGAAAAGAACTGGCTGTTAAAATTCAATATCCCGGAGTAGCCGACAGTATAAGTTCAGACCTTGCCATGGTAAAACCCATCGCCCTTAAGATGTTTAACCTTCAGGGCAAAGATTCAGAAAAATATTTTAAGGAAGTAGAAGGGAAGCTGCTGGAAGAAACAGATTATAAGCTTGAAGTAGCACAAAGCAAAGAGATTTCCGCAGCATGTGCTCATATTCCCAACCTAAAATTTCCGGTATATTACGAGGAGCTCTCCAGTGAAAAGATCATCACGATGAATTGGATGCAGGGAAAGCACCTGAGTGAGTTTGCAAAAGTGAATAAAGATCAGCAAGCCGCAGACACAATAGGACAGACCTTATGGGATTTTTATATGTACCAGATGCATGAACTGAAAGCAGTGCATGCAGATCCACATCCCGGAAATTTTCTTATTAGTGACAAGAAAGAACTAATTGCCATAGATTTTGGGTGTATTAAAAGACTGCCCGAAGAATTCTATGAGCCTTATTTTGAACTTACCAAAAAAGAAAATTTTGAAGACCCAGCTTTTTTCCGAAATAAACTTTTGGAACTCGATATTCTTAAAGAAGGAGATTCAGAAAAAGAAGTGGACTTCTTTTCAGAGCTGTATTATCAAATGTTGAGCATGTTTGCGAAGCCTTTGAACTCCGATACTTTTGATTTTGGGGATAATAAATTCCTGGAGGCAATTTCGGCCTTGAGTGAAAAGTACAGCAGGGAACCCGAACTAAGAAAGATGAATGTAAACCGCGGGAGTGAACATTTTATATACATCAGCCGGACTTTTATGGGACTTTATACGCTACTAAATAGTTTGGGATCCACAGTGAAAATCAACAATTATAAGAGGTTTGTTTAACAGGAAAATTGAGGACAGGAGCAGAACATTAATAGAGTTTTGATACTTTTTGTAAGTATTGTTATTGATGTCATAATAAAAACAGCCTTCAAGTTAATAATCTTAAAATGCTTTAAATCAGTATTTTGAAGTTTTATATTAGGCCGATGTTTAGAAAAGAATAATCTGAACTTAATGTCTAATATAAAAAAGAAAACTATGAAAACTTTAAAAGCAAGCCTGTTTACAATGCTACTGTTAGGATCTTCTGTTGCATTTTCGCAGGTATATGATGATTTCGATACGAATATGGATGGAGGTATTGACCAGACTGAGTTTAATGAATCCTATTCAGAAACGTATGAACAGTGGGATACCAACCGTGACGGTACCATAGATGATCGCGAATTCTATGATACTACTTATGACCGTGTAGATACTAACAGTGATGAATATCTCGACGCGAATGAATGGAATGAAGGATATGATAATGTTTACGGTGAGTATTTAGAAACCAATGATAATACACAGTTTGATGTGGATGGGGATCAAAGGATCTCACGAGATGAATACTATACTGGTATGAGGGATACAGATTATTATAACTCTTTCGATACCAACAGAGATAATAGAATTGATGAAGATGAAATGAACGAAGGGGTTTATAACAGTATGGACGGAAACCAGGATGGAACAATTGATCGTGATGAATATGACCGTTTTGGATCGTCTTATCTGGACGCTGAATACTAGAAGATAAAGTTCATTCTAAAAATTAGTAAAGCCCGCTTTTGCGGGCTTTATTGGTTTTAAAAAATTAATAGATCAATTTTTTAACTGCGGAGTATTTTGAACTGTATTTTCTGCAGTTTTTTTGTTTTTTACATGCTGTTCCAGCCATTGATCCTGCTCCCAAAGAACGTGTAAAACAGATTCTTTTGCACTGTAGCCATGGCTTTCTTTTGGTAGCATTACCAGCCGTGCAGTAGCGCCAAGGCCTTTTAAAGCATTAAAATATCGCTCGCTTTGCATAGGATACGTCCCCGAGTTATTATCTGCTTCCCCATGTATGAGCAACAACGGAGTCTTCATTTTATCGGCATGCATAAAAGGTGACATATTATAGTAAACCTCGGGTGCTTCCCAATAGTTACGTTCTTCGCTCTGAAACCCGAAAGGTGTCAGGGTTCGGTTATAAGCGCCGCTTCTGGCAATACCTGCAGCAAAAAGGTTGGAATGTGATAATAAATTGGCAGTCATAAAAGCTCCGTAACTGTGGCCGCCAACCGCTACTCGGTCCCTGTCTATATATCCCATTTTATCTACCGCATCTATGGCGGCTTTTCCATTGGCTACCAGCTGTGTCCTAAAGCTGTCGTTTGGTTCTTCGTCGCCTTCACCGACGATTGGGAAGGAGGCATCATCTAAAACCACATATCCTCTGTTTACCCAGTAAATTGGGGAACCGTAATAAGGATAAGTGAAATCATTGGCATTGGAAGTATTCTGGGAAGCCGAACTTTTGTCTTTAAACTCCCTTGGATAAGCCCAAACGATCATAGGTAGTTTTTCAGGATTGTTTTTGTCGTATCCTTCGGGTAAATATAATGTTGCGTTTAATTCAAGTCCATCCTCACGCTCGTATGTTATTACTTCTTTGGTAACATTTTCCAGGGTTTTAAATGGATTTTCAAAAGAGGTAATCTGGGTGATATCTTCCTCATTGTCGATATCCCTGATGTAGTAATTCGGATATTCTGCCGAAGATTCTATTCGGACCAGGATTTCGCCATTTTCTATATCCAGTGCTTCCACAAGAGTTTCTTTCCTATCATTATAATTGGATTGGTAAAGCCGCTCTGTGTTTCCGGTTTCCAGGTCTACACGGTCTGCAAAGGGAAACTGTCCTTCTTCGGTAAATCCTGCACCCAATAAAAATGCATGGTTATCATCAAGTTTAAGGACATTTTGTCCAAACTCATTTTTAGTGGTCACAAACCTACCGGGATCACTGTACCGGTCCTGGTAATTCCTGTCGAAAATCACAGTTGGTTCGTCGGCAGCATTTGAAGGATTGAAAACATATGTCCTGGTGTTTCTGTTGTTCCACCAGTAATCTTCTGCAATCGCTTTATTTTCATTTCCCCAGGTAATGCCGGAGAACCTGTCTTTTGTTTTCAGGATTGATTTTCCGTTGCCTGTAAAAGGTGCTTCCAAAAGGAAAACTTCATCCCGGAATTCCACTTCATTTTCGGGGTCTCCACCATCCAGCGCTTCCACATATACGAGGGTGGAAGGGGTATCATCCCTCCATTCCATATCTCTTGGTCCTTCCCGTTCGGACATGAAACCTTGCGGAAGATCTTCAGTTAGCGGTACATCATTGACCATGGCAACCGCATCACCGTCTTTTTCGTAAATGGTGCTTTCTGAAGGGAATCTGTAATAAGGGACCAGGTAAGAAAACGGTTTTTTGATATGGGTGACCATAACATACTCCCCATCAGGAGAAAAGGAAACGCCACTGTACATTTTGGCATCTTTCCATTTTTGGGTAGTGCCGTCCAGGTTAACTTTTACAAGTTCTGATCTTGCTAGTTGCTCAAAATTGAATTCGTCATTCGGGTTTTTCAGCAAATCCTGGTATGTCCGGTTTTGGGCTTCTTTTCCATCACTTACAGAAACTGTAGGTCCCGTAGGAACTGCTGTTACTTCGTCGATTAACTCTTTTCGGTCTTCGGGAAGCATTTTCACAAGAACGGCCGAATTGTCTTTGAACCAATTGATGGTATTGCCCATGTTTGCGTTCAGGTTGGCACCAGTCAGTTTTCTTGCCTTTGCGGCTTCAAAATCTACCACCCATAACTCTACACCTTTATCTGTAGTATGGGTAAAAGCCATCTTTGATTCATCAGGTGACCAACTGAAATTCGTTAACCGTGGATTTTCCGGAAGACCCTGGATTTGTGTCGGCTCGTTATCCTCAAGCATCTTCATTTCGAGCTTGTTGTAATAAGTAGCCCTGCTACTAATGTTTGTTATAGGATTGATTCGGAGTCCGCCAAGTCGCATTTCTTCTTCACTTAATTCTGCAATAGATTTATACTGGTCCCTGTACAGGAAAACCATCATTTCCCCATCGTCGTTAAGAAGGGTGTAAGGAGCTAAAGGAACATCTACCAGCTCTAAAATTTCCTGCGGAGGTTTCTGGTAAGTCAGGTTCTCCTGGGCATGACCAAAACTTATAAAGAGCAGGAGACAAAAACTGGAACATAGTTTTTTCATGGAGTGAATTTTATTGATTAATGAATTTGCTTATATTAGAATTTAAAGAATGTTAATATTTCTTATATTGCGCCTCAATTTTTTATTAAATCATTAAATTGAAAAGAGAAGGTAATAAAGACCTAAATATAGTAAAATGTATCAAACAAAAATAGCCGGCCTTGGCAGTTATGTTCCCGAAAATGTGGTCACTAACGACGATCTTTCTAAAGTGATGGATACCAATGATGCCTGGATTCAGGAACGTACAGGTATTACAGAACGCAGGCACATTAAAAAAGGAGATGGCAATTCTACAGCCGTGATGGGCATGAAAGCTGCAAAAGTGGCTTTAGAACGATCCGGAATTTCTAAAGATGATATCGATCTTATCGTTTTTGCAACCCTGAGTCCCGATTACTATTTTCCTGGGTGTGGGGTACAGGTTCAGGAAATGCTGGACATCCATACCTGCCCGGCACTGGATGTGCGAAACCAGTGTAGTGGATTCATCTACGCACTTTCGGTAGCCGACCAGTTTATCAAAACCGGAATGTATAAGAACGTGCTGGTAATTGGTAGTGAGAATCATAGTGGCGGACTGGACTTTACCACCAGGGGAAGAGGTGTATCAGTTATTTTTGGTGATGGTGCGGGAGCTGCAGTTTTAACCCAAAGCGACCATAACGGGCAGGGGATACTTTCCACCCACCTTCATTCTGAAGGAAAACATGCGCTGGAACTTTCTCTGAAAGGGCCAAGCACCATGCATTGGGTTCCGGAGATCATAGCTGAAAATCCGCAGGGAGATGATATTCCTTATTACCCTTATATGAACGGACAATTTGTATTCAAAAATGCTGTGGTTCGGTTTTCTGAAGTGATCATGGAAGGATTGCAGGCTAACGGACTCGAAGTGAAGGATATTGATATGTTGATTCCGCATCAGGCGAATTTGAGGATCTCACAGTTTATTCAGCAGAAATTTAAACTGGAAGATGACCAGGTGTACAACAATATTCAGAAGTATGGAAATACTACTGCAGCCTCTATTCCCATCGCACTGACTGAAGCCTGGGAAGAAGGAAAGGTTAAAGAAGGGGATACTGTGGTACTGGCAGCTTTTGGTAGTGGATTTACCTGGGCAAGTGCGGTGATAAAGTGGTAGAAGATCATTGAATATTCTTTAGAGAAAAGACCGTTTCGCTGAGAGAGAGAAGAGAAAGAAGATTTAGAAATCCTTATCCATATTGGAGTGGAGGTTTTGCAGATAAAAATAAAAACCCGCAACGGCTCTCGTTGCGGGTTTTTTGGCTAAAACAAACAAACTATTAGAACATGCCGCCACCATTGGCAGTATTGTCATCACGTTGTTTTCTTTCAAGGGCTCTGTTCTTTCCTCCACCAAAGCGGTAGGAAAAGGCCACATTTATTTGTTGAGAATCAGGGTTGAAATAGGCAGTTTGTTGAACAGGACGATCTGTAGTAATATGCTGTTCATTGGTTTTGAAAATATCATTGAAGTTGATGCTTAAGGAAGCTTTGTCCTTCAGGAAGGAATATCGTGCCCCGGCATTCATAAAATAGAATTCTTCAATATTAAACTGCAGGGTTTTTTGTGGCCCCACATACATTCCGAATAACTGAAACCTCAGGCTTTTGGTTAGTTTAAACGAATGATTGGTCTGGATTCTGTAGTTGGTGTTGTCTTCCTCAATATAGGTGGTGCCAAGATAACCTTCCAACACCTGGCTGTATAAATTGAAATTGGCACTAAAATCCCAGAAGCTGGTTGGTTTCAGGTTTGCTGAAACTTCAACTCCTGAAGATTCGCTTTTTCCGGTATTATCAAAACTTAAAATGATCCTTTCTGGGTTCAATGGGTCCTGTTCCATTACCTGGGTGATGTTTTCATTGATCATTCGATGAAAAACGCCGGCGGTAAGGGAATTTTTTCCCATTTTCCGGGTATAGTTCAGCTCCACCGAGTTGGTGAATTGCGGCTCCAGTTCGGGGTTTCCTACAATGGAAAGTCTTGGAGTAGAGATCTGGCGTACAGGATTTACCTGATTGAAAGAAGGCCGGTCTACCCTGCGACTGTAACTTAGCTGAAAACTGTTATTTTCTCCGGGGGTGTAAGAGAGGAAAGCAGAAGGATATAGAGTGAGATAATCATCTTCATAACCGCTGGCTCCTTCCTGCACTCCTTCTACATTGAATTGTTCCAGTCGGGCACCCAGCTGGTACGCCCATTTTTCAAAATTCTGTCCAAATGTGGTGTAAAAGGAATAAATGTCTCTGTCGTAATCAAATAACACATCATCCAGCCCCGGATTGGTAGATAAATAGCTGTTTTCACTGCGAAGAATCCTGCTTTCCCCGCCCACTTCGATCTTTGAACTTTCAGAAAGGGGAAGTACGTAATCTATATTTGCAATCGTCTGGTGACGGGTTTTGTCCACATCATCTGTGTAAGGAGAGGCATCTGTAGACCCGGTGTAGGTGAAATCTGTGATCTCATCGTTGCTGTAGCGGTTGTGATCGATCTCGAACTCCAGCGTATGACCTTCTTTTGGAAAGGTGTGGCGATACACTACATTATAAGTCGAGGAGAGATTTTCTTCATCGGTATCAGAAAACTGAATGAAATTCGCTGATGGCTCATCTGGGTATCTTACGCCCAGGCTGCCATTATCATATTCATAGAATAAATTTTGGCGGGTAAAAAAGGAAAGGGTGTTGCGGTCATTTAAGTAGTAATCGAGTCCGGTTTTAAGAAGATAACTGTCATTGCCACCCACAAAGTTTAGATGTTCGCCAGATTCCAGTTCGTGGTTAAAGATCTCACCCCTGAATTCGCTTCTGCGTCGGTTCGCACCCAGGTTGGCGTATACGTTCACCTTGCCTTCACGATAGTTGAGGTTGAGGTTTGAATTTCCGCTCACTTCCCTTGCAAAGGTGAGTCCCCCACTAAAATCTCCGTTGAACCCAAGATTGGAATTCTTGTGAAGGATGATATTGATAATTCCGCTCATTCCTTCGGGATCATGCTTGGCAGACGGATTGGTGATAAGCTCAATTTGTTTAATAGAGGTAGAGGGGATCTGCCTTAAAAGAGTGGCGGCATCTACATTGGTCGGTTTCCCGTCGAGTAGGATTTTTACATTCGGATTGCCCCTCAGGGCTATATTGCCGTCCTGGTCCACACTTACAGAAGGAACATTGTTCATAATGTCACTTGCGGTGGCTCCCATGGTAGTTAGATCTTTCCCAACATTGATGACTTTGCGGTCGATGCGCTGTTCAATGGTAGAACGTTCTGCGACTATTTCCACGTCATCCAGCTGGGCTACTTCGGCCTCAAGAAAAATGGTTCCGATATCAATTTTGTTGTTACTTCCGGAAATCTCCACTTCTTTAGAAAAGCTTCTGTAGCCCATGAATTGTACTTCAAAAATGTAACTTCCGTTCTTGATCTTCTCGAGCCGGAAAGTACCATCAATGGTACTCACTGTTCCTGAGACCAGTTCCCCTTCCGGAGTTTTAATGGAAATGGTGGCATAGGGAATCGGCTCCTTAAATTCGCTGTCCATGACAGTGCCTGTTACCGATCCCAGGTCGGGGTTGATGGAAGAATTTGATGCTAGGAGCGGACCCGCAGCCAGAAAAAAGAATAAGATAAACTGTTTCATTTTTTGATTGATTTAATGATGAATTATAGCATAATACCTTGTTATGCATAATTCCAGGAGTGATGATTTCCTGAAAATAAAAAGGTACTCTACTATAAAGACGCCTAAAAAACTCTATTGTTACAGTTAAAAGTGATAAAATTTTAAAAAGGCCCACTCTAAAAGGGTGGGCCTTGCATTACAGCGCCATAGACACTAACCATCAATGAACATAGAAACTGTAATGCGGGAAATATTTCTTACCTTAATGACAGAATAAATTTAATTTTGTTACACCCTGAAGAAATAAAAAATGAAGAAGAAAACACTAGTTCTTGGAGCTTCTGAAAACCCTTCCAGATATTCAAATATAGCGATCAACCGACTCGCTTCTCACAAACAACCCGTTGTGGCGATAGGATTAAGAGAAGGCTCTGTTGCAGGAGTGTCTATTCAAAAGGAGAAGGTTCCTTTTGAAGATGTAGACACTGTTACCCTATATCTGGGGCCTCCGCGGCAGGAAGAGTATTACGATTACATTGTTTCCCTGCGCCCTAAACGAGTTATCTTTAATCCCGGAACAGAAAACCCGGAGTTTTACCGGTTGCTTCAGCGGGAAAATATTGAAGTAGAAGTAGCCTGTACGCTCGTGCTACTTTCTACGAATCAATACTAAACCTAAAAACGTAAGGGCACCATTCAGGATCAATAGTTCATAATTAAACACATAACCTCCCAGATAGGACGGAGGTAAGTTTCCAATGATATAGGTGATGATCACCGACAGAATGGCAACGATCCAGACCCAGCGGTCTTTAATTTGCATTTTGGTAAATATTCCGAAGGTAAAGAGACCTAAAAGAGGTCCGTAGGTGTAGGTGGCGGCGGTGAGCAGCAGGTCGATGACGTTGCTGTCAAGTAAGTATTTGAAAGCTATGATTACGACAATAAGCAGTATGCTTATTCCCACATGTACTCGCTGTCTTAAACCTTTTTGCAGGGAAAGCTGGCGCTTCTCAATGTTCAGGAAATCCACGCAAAAGCTGGTAGTGAGGGAAGTCAGTGCACTGTCGGCGCTGGAATAGGCTGCAGCAATAAGTCCAAGGATGAAGATTACAGGCAGACCTACTCCCATACTTCCGTTAAGAGCGATTTCAGGAAAAAGAAGGTCTGTTTTTTCACTTCCATCCATTATTGGAACAGCAATTCCGGTTTGTTCAGCATAAATGAACAAAAGTGCTCCCAGGAACAGGAAGAGTAAGTTCACCGGAACAAAAACGAAACTGTATGAAAGCATGTTCTTCTGGGCATCCCAAAGGTTTTTACAGGTCAGGTTTTTCTGCATCATATCCTGGTCCAGCCCTGTCATACAAATGGTAATGAACATCCCTCCAAAAAAGGCTTTCCAGAAGAAGTTTTTATTCAGCACACTATCGGTGAAAAAGGTTTTGGTATACGGCTGTAATTCGGGCGCGGTGAAAAAATCCATGAATCCCCAGTTCAGTTCATCAGAAACAAAATAAATGGCTACTCCTACAGACCCCAGCATGAATAAGGTTTGAAGCGTATCTGTCCACACAATGGTTTTGATTCCGGCGCGCGCCGTATAGAGCCATATCAACAGGATGGAGATGGTGACAGTAACTACAAACGGAATATTCCAGGCATCAAAAACGAAGTATTGCAGCACCGTTGCTACTAGAAATAACCTGAAGGAAGCTCCCAGAACGCGGGAAATAAAGAAGAAAAAGGCTCCGGTCCTGTAACTCACATCGCCAAACCGCTGTTGTAGATATTGATAGATCGAGGTGACGTTGAGCCGGTAATAAATGGGAAGCAGGATAAATGTTATGACCAGGTAACCAGCAAGATATCCCAGCACTACCTGCATATAACTAAACTGAGAATCCCGTACCCAACCCGGTACCGAAATAAAAGTTACTCCCGAAAGGGATGCGCCCACCATTCCAAAAGCCACAATGTACCAGGGTGATTCCTTGTTGGCTTTGAAAAAAGTCTCATTGCTGGCATTTTTTCCGGTGAAGTAGGAGATCAGTAAGAGTACGCCAAAATAAGCAGCGACCAGGAGAAGTATAAAGATGGGTTCCATTTAGGTTCAGTTGAAGTCGGAGAATTTAGTCCTCCGGATTATCTGTCCGCTAAACTATTAAATTGTTTAAACATTGCTCTTCAAAAATTGTACTTTTGCGCTATGGATTTTTCGTCAAAATTATTGGAACAGGCCGTGAATGAAATGTCTCAGCTTCCCGGCATTGGAAAGCGGACTGCCTTACGGCTGGTTTTACACTTACTCAAGCAACCGGAATCTCAAACGGTGGCTTTGTCAAAATCTTTGGTCGATCTAAAAACCGAAGTGAAATTCTGTAAAAATTGCCACAATATTAGTGATACAGAATTATGTGAAATATGTGCAAATCCAAACCGGCAGAGTGAAATTGTGTGTGTGGTAGAAGATATTCGGGATGTGATGGCGATTGAAAATACGAGTCAGTACAGGGGACTGTACCATGTATTGGGAGGAAAAATCAGTCCGATGGATGGGATTGGTCCTTCCCAGCTTACCATAAGATCTCTGGTTGAAAAAGCCATGGCAGGAAAAATCGAGGAAATTATTTTTGCCCTTAGCAGTACGTTGGAAGGGGACACTACTAATTTCTATATTTTTAAACAGCTGGAGGGGATGGAAATCAAAACCAGTACGATTGCCCGCGGAATTTCGGTTGGTGATGAGCTGGAGTATGCAGATGAGGTGACCCTTGGGAGAAGTATTACCAACAGGATTCCTTTTGAAAATTCCATGAAAAGCTAAAATTGCTTCGGAAAGATAAATCTCTTCTGAAGCGGCAGATTCAAAAAACCATCTTAATACTTTTCGATTAAAGCTGTGAAATTGTAATTTTACGAGGATTCAAATGCTATGGCTGAAGAAGCTTAGACACCGAAAAAAGTAGTTGAATAAATAATTTTTATTCAAAGAGCCGAATTTTTAGTAAATTCGCAGTCAGGATATAATAAAACACCTTCTAAATAAGAATATGGCAAAATACGAACTAAAATTACCCAAGATGGGGGAAAGTGTTGCGGAAGCAACCATTACCAGTTGGTTAAAAGAAGTAGGAGAAACTATTGAGGCCGATGAGCCGGTACTGGAGATCGCTACAGATAAAGTAGATAGCGAAGTTCCAAGTGAAGTTGATGGCGTTTTAGTGGAAAAGCTTTTTGAAGTGGATGATGTAGTGCAAGTAGGCCAGACCATTGCTATTATTGAAATCGAAGGAGATGAGGCTCCTGCAGGGACAGATACAGAGGAAGAGATCCCTTCCGAAGAAGTTCAGGAAGCGGTAGAGGAAGTAGAAAGACAGGTTTCTGAAGCGAAGCAAATCACTACTCAGGATTTTTCTGATAGTAATCGTTTTTATTCTCCGTTGGTCAAAAATATAGCGAAAGAAGAAGGTGTTTCGTTCGATGAACTGGAGAAGATAGAAGGAAGTGGTAAAGATGGAAGGGTGACTAAAAATGATATTTTAGAGTACCTGGAAATCAGATCTTCTCAACAACAGGCTGCAGCTCAAAAACCTGCTCCGGAAAAACCTGCCCGCCAGGCAGCGCAACCACAGGCCGCACCAAAAGCTCCTAAAACCATTAGTGTTGGTGGAGAAGATGAGATCATTGAGATGAGCAGAATGGGTAAAATGATCGCTCACCACATGGTGGAGAGTGTTCAGACTTCCCCGCATGTTCAGTCATTTATTGAAGTGGATGTGACCAACATCTGGAACTGGAGGCAAAAAAATAAAGATACTTTTGCAAAACGTGAGGGTGAAAAATTAACTTTCACGCCAATATTTATGGAAGCAGTGGCCAAGGCCATTAAGGATTTTCCGCTTATCAACATATCATTTGATGGTGAAAAGATCATTAAAAGGAAAAATATTAACCTCGGGATGGCAGCAGCTTTACCTGATGGTAATCTCATCGTTCCGGTGATCAAAAATGCAGATCAGTTAAACCTGGTGGGCATGGCAAAAGCCGTAAACGATCTTGCTAGCCGCGCTCGAAACAACAAATTAAAACCCGATGATATCCAGGGAGGAACTTACACGGTCACCAATGTGGGTACGTTTGGAAGTATCATGGGAACCCCTATTATCAATCAGCCGCAGGTTGCAATCCTTGCGCTGGGGGCGATAAGAAAAATGCCTTCGGTCATTGAAACGCCCGACGGGGATTTTATAGGAATCAGGTATAAAATGATCCTTTCCCACAGTTACGACCACCGTGTCGTAAACGGTGCTTTGGGAGGACAATTTGTGCAAAGAGTGGCACAATACCTTGAAAATTTTGACAAAGACAGGAATATTTAAAAATTAAATGTTCCGTGGTCTTTGAGAGCCATAAATCTGTTTTTCGAAATAGATTTATGGCTTTTATGATTTTCAGGTGAAAAGAAACAACGGCAGGGAAGGCATGGCTTTTTAAGCTGATAAATTATTCTATCTTTACAAATAAATGTTCAAGTATCCATGGAGTTAAACCTCAAGAAACCCATCTGTTTTTTCGATCTGGAAACCACCGGAACCAATGTCGCGAAGGACAGGATCGTGGAAATCTCAATTTTAAAAGTATTTCCAAACGGAAACAGGGAAAGCAAAACCTGGCTCGTAAATCCTGAAATGCCCATCCCGAAAGAGGTGGTGGCAATTCACGGCATCAGCAATGAAAAAGTGGCTAATGAGCCCACTTTTAAACAGCTTTCTGCTGCTATTTATGATATGATTAAAGGCTGTGACCTGGCAGGTTATAATTCCAACAGATTTGATATTCCGCTACTGGCCGAGGAAATGTTGAGGGCAGATGTTGATTTTGATATGAAAAACATGCTGGCAGTAGACGTACAGACGATCTTTCATAAAATGGAACAGCGAACCCTTTCTGCAGCCTATAAATTCTACTGCGGAAAAGAACTCGAAGGTGCTCACGGGGCCGAAGCCGATACGATGGCTACCTACGAAGTGCTGAAATCCCAGCTGGACCGGTACGAAGATCTTGAAAATGACACCAAATTTTTATCTGAATTCAGTGCGAGGAAAAATTGTGCAGATTTCGCCGGTTTTATCTCTTTCGATAAAAGCGGACGCGAGATCTTCTCCTTCGGAAAGCATAAAGGTAAATGTGTGGAAGAGATCCTGGAACAGGAACCCGGCTACTTCGGGTGGATCCAGAATTCAGATTTTCCATTGTACACCAAAAAGGTGCTTACGGCAATCAAACTTCGAAAACTTAACACCAAGTTGAAATAAAACCCTGATTCGGAATTATGAAAATAATCTGTATTGGCAGAAATTATACCGAGCATATTGCGGAGCTTGAAAACGAAAAACCCGAAGATCCGGTGGTTTTTTTAAAGCCCGATACTTCAGTTTTACTTAAAAAACAACCTTTCTTTATTCCGTCATTTTCCGAAGATGTACATTATGAAGTGGAGTTGCTGGTCCGCATCAACAGGGTTGGCAAACATATTCAGCAGAAATTTTCCCATAAATACTATGAAGAAATAGGATTGGGCATAGATTTCACAGCACGCGACCTTCAGAAGAAATTAAAGGAAAAGGGATTGCCCTGGGAAAAAGCCAAATCTTTCGATGGTGCCGCAGTGATTGGTGAAAAATGGTTAAAAAAAGAAAATTTTCAGGATTTACAGAACATCAATTTTTCCCTGAACAAGAATCAGGAGCAGGTACAGCAGGGAAATACTTCTCATATGCTCTGGAAGATTGATGAATTAATAGCATATATCTCTACCTATTTCACCCTAAAAATAGGAGACGTGATCTTTACCGGAACTCCTGCAGGAGTGGGTAAGGTTAACGTAAATGATGAACTCACAGGTTTTATAGAAGACCAACAAATCTTTTCAATACAGGTAAAATAGATGAGCAGTTACAATTTAGAAAGTGTCATAGAAATGGCAGGAGGAGACCAGGATTTCGTAAAGATCGTGGTGCAGACTTTTATAGAAGAGATCCCACCAGATCTTAAATCTATGAATGAGGCTGTGGCCGAAAACAACCCTGCGGTGGCTTATCAATACGCGCATAAAATGAAACCGAACCTGCAAATGTTCGGACTTGAACTAATGCCGGAAATTAAGATCATTGAGGCCTGGGCAAAATCCGGTAAATCCAAAGAGGAGGTAGGCGAAGCTGCGCAAACCATTACTACGAAAGTCCTGACCGCCGAGCAGGAGCTAAAAAATGATTTTGACCTGTAATGACAGCCGAAATTATCACCATTGGGGATGAGATCCTGATAGGCCAGATCGTGGACAGTAATTCTGCTTTTATGGCAAAAGAGCTGAACGAGATCGGGATTTCGGTGTATCAGATCACTTCGGTTCAGGATGACCGGCAGCATATTTTAAATGCTTTAAAGGAAGCTTCTGAAAGGGCAGATATCATCCTTCTTACCGGCGGACTTGGTCCAACTAAGGACGATGTAACAAAATATACTTTTTGTGAATATTTTGAAGATGAGCTGGTGCGGGATGACAAGGTCCTGAAGCAGGTAGAAAAGATCTTCGAAAAATATGTGGATTCCCCACTTTCCGAACTTAATAAGGAGCAGGCGATGGTGCCGTCTACAGCAACAGTGCTGTACAATGAATTCGGGACGGCGCCGGGGCTTTGGATGGAAAAGGCAGGAAAAGTCTATGTAGCCATGCCGGGAGTGCCTTATGAGATGAAGGCGCTTATGGAAAAACTGGTGATCCCGCAGCTTCGGGAAAAATTTAAACGTCCTTTTATTTACCATAAAACTATCCTCACCAAAGGAATGGGGGAAAGTGCGATTGCAGATAAGCTGGAGGACTGGGAAAATAACCTGCCTTCCTTCCTGAAATTCGCCTATTTACCCGATCTTGGAACGGTGCGGTTGCGACTGTCGGCAAAAGGAGAGAACGAAGACGAACTTAAATCGGCTGTAGAGCGGGAATTTGAGAAGCTGTATGATATCCTGGGCGATGTCATTGCAGATGAGCAGGAGGAGGACGAGAAGATCGCTGTGCAGATAAGTAAGATCCTTACTTCCCGGAAACAATTCCTTTCGGCGGCAGAAAGTTGTACGGGTGGTGCCCTTGCAGCAGAATTTACCACGCATCCCGGGGCTTCCTCCTGTTTCAAGGGCGGCCTGGTATGTTACTCTACACAAATTAAAAAGGAGGTTCTAAAGGTTCCCGAAGAGTTGATCGAAAAGTATAGCGTGGTTAGTGCTGAGGTAGCCGAAGCCATGGCGAAAAATGCCAGGAAACTGTTAAAAACCGACTATGCATTGGCAACCACCGGAAACGCAGGCCCCACTAAAGGGGATAGCGATGCCGAGGTTGGTACGGTTTACATAGGCCTTGCTACTCCCGAAAAAGTGATCTCTAAAAAATTCCGCTTCGGAAATCAGCGGGATCAGGTAGTGAAAGATTCGGTTTATAAGGCATTCGAAATGATCCTGCGGGAGATTACCTCCGAAGAAAAGAGCTAAGAAATTTTCGCAGCCAAGACCGCTTCGCTGCAAGAAACAAGAAACAAGACAGCTAAGCTGAAACCACAACCGAGAACTGAAAACCGAGAACCGAGAACCGATATCCGAAAACTCAGAACCGGCAACCAAAAAGTGTCCTTTTAGCCACTGCTTTTTAGAAAGTTGCTGTTTTTTTTTCAGAAGAAAGGAAAAAATATTATGCTGCGAAGTACTCCCGACAGGGACTTGCAGGCAGCAGGATTCCTGAAAAGCTTTTGTTCACAGGGGGAGCAGGCTTTCAGGAAAAAAATACTACAGGGAAAAAATATTTTCAACAGAGTGTTGGCAATTAGGTAAAAAAATCGTTAATTTGCAGCCTGTTTTGAAATAACGAGTTAAAGTATAGAGCAATGTCAAGAGTTTGTGAACTTACAGGTAAAAAAGCGATGGTAGGAAACAATGTTTCCCACGCAATGAACAAAACAAAGCGTAAATTTGACGCCAACTTGGTGAAGAAACGTTTTTATATTCCTGAAGAAGATAGATGGGTAACTTTAAAGGTTTCTACTTCTGCAATTAAGAACATCAATAAAAAAGGAATCTCTGCTGTTATCAAGGAAGCAAGAGAAAAAGGATTTTTGAATAAGTAATAATCCTCACAATAAAGACGCGGTAAAATGGCAAAGAAAGGTAATAGAGTTCAGGTAATTTTAGAATGTACAGAGCATAAAGCGACTGGAAAACCTGGTACATCAAGATACATCACTACAAAAAACAAAAAGAACACGCCAGATAGAATGGAGTTGAAGAAATTCAACCCTATCCTAAAGAAAATGACGGTTCATAAAGAAATAAAATAATAAGTCATGGCAAAGAAATCAGTAGCATCATTACAGACAGGATCAAAGAGATTAACCAAAGCTATTAAAATGGTAAAATCTCCTAAGAGCGGCGCCTATACTTTTGTGGAACAAATTATGGCTCCAGAAGCAGTAAATGACTTTTTGAATAAAAAATAAGTTATTTCAATAAAATATTTTATGAGCCGTCTCGATGACAAATCGGGACGGCTTTTTCTTTTTGTGTATATTTACACGCGTAAGAGCTACACAATAGCTTCTCAAGATTTGATCAATTTCAATAGCAAATAGAAAATGAGTTTATTCAAGAAAATTTTTTCCAAAGAGAAAAAGGAGACTTTAGACAAAGGATTAGAAAAATCTAAAAAGAATTTCTTTTCAGAACTGGGTAAAGCTGTAGCCGGTAAGTCTAAAGTGGATGATGAAGTTCTTGATGATCTGGAAAATGTACTGGTGGCAAGTGATGTAGGCGTTACGACCACCGTAAAAATTATAAACCGAATCGAAGCCAGGGTTGCAAAGGACCGCTACCTGGGCACCGACGAACTGAATAAGATCCTGCGGGAAGAGATTGCAGCGCTGCTAGCCCAAACCAATTCAGGCGAAGCAACCGACTTTTATGTACCTGCCGAGAAAAAGCCGTATGTGATCATGGTTGTGGGCGTAAACGGGGTTGGGAAAACCACTACCATTGGAAAACTGGCGTACCAGTTTAAGAAAAATGGTAAAAAAGTGGTTCTTGGCGCAGCCGATACCTTTAGGGCGGCAGCCATAGATCAGCTGCAGGTTTGGGCTGATAGGGTAGATGTTCCCATCGTAAAACAGCAAATGGGAAGTGATCCTGCTTCAGTGGCTTTTGACAGTATTCAGAGTGCTGTAAAACAGGATGCAGATGTGGTGATCATCGATACTGCCGGGCGCCTTCACAATAAGGTGAACTTAATGAACGAGCTTACCAAAATCAAACGGGTAATGCAAAAGGTGGTGGACGATGCGCCTCACGAAGTTTTATTAGTGCTGGACGGCTCTACAGGACAAAATGCTTTTGAGCAGGCAAAGCAGTTTACTGCGGCTACCGAAGTGACTTCCCTTGCAGTGACCAAACTCGACGGAACTGCCAAAGGTGGTGTAGTGATTGGGATCAGTGATCAGTTCCAGGTGCCGGTGAAATATATTGGCGTTGGTGAAGGGATTGAAGACCTTCAGGTATTCAATAAATACGAATTTGTAGATTCCTTTTTTAAAGCAAATTAAATTCAGTTTCCGTTCATGAAGAGATTTTTCCTCCTTCCCGTACTCTGTTTGTTGATAGTATCCTGTAAAACTTCGGAAGAAAAACCATTGGAGCCGGCCGTAGTCTGGGAACCTTACGATGAAACTGCCGAGCTGGAAGAACAGGCATTAAATGAAAATGAACGACTTCAGTTTAAATTGATCAACTCAAAGTTTCTCGATAAGAACACCATTTGGAATTCGTTTGAGGCAGATTTAGCCGAATTTTCTGAAGAAAAATACCATCAGCTGAAGCCTCTTATCCTGGAACAGGATATTCCCACGCTTCAGCAAAGCATCAAAAACGGAAATCTTACCTATACAGATCTTACCCTGTTTTACATTTACCGCATCCGGAAGTTTGAAAGTGACAACGATCTTTCGCTGAATGCCGTGATTGCTTTAAGCCCTGAAGTGGTAGACCAGGCGAGAGCGTTAGATGAAAAAGGAACTGAAGGCACAGACGTGTATTCCATCTACGGAATGCCGGTGCTGCTAAAAGATAATATTGATGTTTCCGGAATGAACACTACAGCCGGAGCCATTGCTTTTGCTGAAAATCAGCCGCAGGCAAGCGCTTTTATCGTTGACAGGCTGCAGCAGAACAATGCGTTGATCCTCGGAAAAGTAAATCTAAGCGAATGGGCGTATTATTTCTGTAGCGGCTGTCCGCTTGGCTACAGTGCTGTCGGCGGACAAACCCTGAATCCCTACGGAAGAAAAGAATTTGAAACCGGAGGTTCCAGTTCTGGAAGTGGCGTAGCCGTGGCTGCAAATTATGCGGTGGCCGCCGTGGGAACCGAAACTTCGGGCTCTATCATCTCTCCTTCCAGTCAGAATTCTGTAGTCGGATTAAAACCGACTGTTGGCTTACTCAGTCGCACCGGAATTGTACCAATTTCCAGCACGCTGGATACTCCCGGGCCAATGACAAAGTCGGTGATCGATAATGCTATTTTCCTGCAGGCAATGATTGGCGAGGACAGGCAGGATAAAGCCTCTGTGGCCAGTGATAAAGATTATTTCCACGGGCTGCAGGAGGCGAGTTTAGAAGGGAAAAGAGTAGGGGTGATCAAAGAATTACTTCAGGATTCATTGTACAATGCAGCTGTGGAGCAAATGCGGACTGCAGGTGCGACCGTGATCGAATTCGATCCGCCGCAGGTGTCTATGGAAGGCTTTGCCACCTTGCTTGATGTGGATATGAAACAGGATCTGCCAAATTATATCGCTACCGCAGGAGATGAGGATCTTGAAGTGCGGGATGTAAAAGACATTGTAGGTTTTAACTTGGGAGACAGTTTAACCCGTGCTCCGTATGGTCAGGCACTTTTTGAAGGAATTGTACGCGACACTACGACCGTAGAAGAACTGGAAGCGTTAAAAATCCGGCTTCAGGAAAACGGAAGAAGATTTTTTGACGAGCCTATGGACGAGCATAAGCTCGATGTGGTGCTTTCCATCAATAACTATCACGCCGGTTATGCTGCCGTGGCAAAATATCCTGCGCTTACGGTGCCTATGGGTTACCAGAAGACGGGAGAGCCTAAAAATGCCACTTTCATCGCCAGACCTTTTGAAGAAGATAAGCTGCTTCAGCTCGGTGCTGCTTTTGAGAAAGCATCCCGCCAAAGAATAGCCCCGGAAACCTACAACTAATATGTCCCAAAGAAACCTGATCATCATTACAAAGATCATTTTGTTCTACAGTATCTTTTTTGTAGGATTAAAGCTGTTTGTAATATTAAGTGGGGGCTGGCCCATCCCAAATTTAGTGCTGGCCTTACCCTTTCTGATCCTCGCTGTTGTCTCCGGAATAATGGTGAAAAAGGAAAATTATTCCTGGTTTTTTGTAGCCGTGGGTGCCGCTGTCATTATCCTGATGCGCATCTACGAAACCCAATGGACTCACTGGATTCAACAGCAGGTGGGGAATTAATTTTCTTCTGAAGTATAGAAAAGTTCCTTCCCTGGCTACCTTTCTAAAAAGTTTAACGAGAGGTATATTTTCTTTAGAACCTTATCTGTAAAAACTTTATTCACAGTACTTTGTTGATAAGCTGTGCGCTTCTTTACGTTTACACGTAATTTTATTTAACAAAATTTTAGTAGGTTTACTGACACGGCAAAAGATGTAGTTATCCTTTTGAAATAAAGGATATCCAAAAATTTTGTTGTGGTATAACGAATTAGGTAAAATCTCAAAAAATTGAGCACTATATCAAAAAAGAAAATGAAGAAGCTATAAAGGATTCTGGATATCTACTTGAAGACAGAGCCAATAAAATTCTACAGAAAAGAAAGTGGTATACAATACCTAACGATAGATACGTTGACTCTCATACAGATAAGGAACGTGAAATAGATATTCTTGGATATTCTATGTCAGGTGATTTTGATAGCGAGATGGATTTTATACACTCCTCTTTAATAATTGAGTGTATGAATAATAAAGAACCAATTGCTTTTTTTTGAAAAAAAAGAAAAATTTCCAAGTATTATAGCTGGTTTAAATTATAATGATTTCAATGAGCATTTTAGAGAAATATTAAGCAATGCTCAATTCGAAATGCTCCAAAACAAGCTTCACGTAAATTCTACTCAATATTGTAGTTTCCAAAGAGTCCAAAAACTTACTAAAACAATTAATAATGGTTGGATTGCTACTTATCCAGATTTAAAACACGAGGCTATTGATTCACTATTCAAGTATATAAAATACAACCAAGATTCATAAAAAACGTTAATTGAACTTGATAAACTAATTTTCGGAGCTTATTATAGACCTGTAATAGTACTTTAAGGAGAATTATTAGTTATAAATCAGAATGTAAAGGAGTTGAAAATTGAAAACACTGAACATATTAAATTTTCGATACCTAAAACTGGAAATAATGGATTTTTATTTACTATTGATGTGGTAATTGAAAGTTACTTAGAGAAATATTTGGAAGCAGTAGAGATTGGAGATTCATCTGTAGATGAACAAATAATAAAAATGAGACATAAATTAAAAATTAAATAAAAACTTTATCTTATAATTAATGACACAAATCGCGAAATACCTCTTAAAATGCCATTTTTGAGTAATTCTAAATTTCATTAATTAATAATTATTCATCCCCAACTTCACCTCAATGACTTATCGCACATCACCATAAGAATATGAAAATTAGTAAATTCCGAATACTTGCTATCATCTTTATATCCATGTTTATTTCCTGTAGTACAGATGAGGACGAGGTTGATCCTCAAGAGGTGGAACCTATATTTGAAACTTCAAATGCACTTATTGGAACAAAAGGAGGTGTTCATTTATCAGGAACCTATACATCCAATGGAAAAGTTATTTCAGAAGCAGGGTTTGAATATTCAGTAGATAACCTTTTTAATAGTAAAACCAGGCTTTACACAGAACCTACATCAAATGGTGAGCTGGAATTTTTTCTTACGAACGGCATAGACGAGAACGTAAAATATTATTACAGAGTTTTTGTAACATCAGCCGGTGAATCGTTCTACGGTAATTATAATAGCTTTATCTCAGATGGCAGTGTCGCCCCGGAAGTAGATTCTATTTCAAATGATTTTGGCCATATTGCAGATACTCTTAAGATCTACGGAAATTACTTTACAGACAGTAAATATTCCACCGATGTTTATTTTTCAAATATCAAGGGACAAGTAATTTCATTAAACGATACGCTGATTGAATGTAAGGTTCCCGGGAATATCAGTGGTGTTGTTAATGATATAATAGTAAGAATTGACAACAGGATAGGTTTCTACTCTTCCTTTACACTTTTTAAACCTTCAATTGAAATTATTGATCCCATTGCCGGGTTGATTGGTGACACGCTCTCTATTACAGGAAATCACTTCGATCTGGTAAACTCTAGAAACAAGGTGTTTTTTGGTAATACCGGCGCTAATGTTATAGAATCAAACAGAGAGGTGGTAAAGGTATTGGTTCCTGAAAACATTCAAAATACTTCTGAGTCAATTTCTATAAATGCTCAACTGCAAACGGTAGTTTCTGATACTCCATTCCGGTTGCTGGAGCCTGAAATAAGTTCTGTTTCTCCCTTAAATGCCACATTTCGGGATGAACTAACGATTACGGGCAAAAACTTTGATATCGAAAAAACCAGAAATAAAGTCTATTTTGGAAACATAGAAGCAACAATCACTTATGCTGACAGAAACATTCTAAAAGTATTAGTGCCAGACGACTTGGAGAGCAGTTCGGAGCCGATTAAAGTCATTGCACAACTTCAGGAAGTAGTTTTTAAATACAACTTTCAGCTAACTCAACCTGAAATCTCTTTTGTTCCACAAGATGTATTTGCCAATCAGGAGATTACCATTAAGGGTGCTTTTTTTCATCCTGTTTTAGAAAAGAATAAAATTACCATAGAGGAAGTTAACGCAGAAGTTACCTCTGGAGATACTAAAAGTATCAATACCAAAGTACCGCTGGGTCCTTTTCCAAGAAGAAAAGCCGTGGTGAAAATACAACTCTTAGATTTAGTTACAGAATATGAAATTGAACTGAATATTCTGGATAAATGGGTTATGGTATCTGATAATTTGCCGTTTAGATTTCACAGGTCTATGAATAATGCTGTGGTTGCCGGTAATAAAGCTTTTGTAATTGCGCCGTCTGCTGGCGATTTTAGTGAAAGACCCAGCTCCTATTTATGGGAATTTAATCCGAAGGATTTTAGCTGGAAAAAATCTGCAATTCCCTTCTCATTTAAATGGAGTGGTGTTTCGGTTTCAAACGGCAGTAAATTCTATCTCTATGATGCTGAATCCGAGAATGGCTTTTGGGAATTTGACCCGGGAACTTACCAATGGAATCAGATGGCTTCCTTTCCTGGTGCAAGGCGGGATTATCCAACACATTTTTCAATAAACGGAGATATATATATTGGAATGGGAGCAGACTTTGATCCCTACACAAGTATAAATTATGGAGATTTTTATAAATATTCACCAACAACTGACAGCTGGTCGCAAATAGCTGATTTTACTTATCAAGCCAATGCATTAAGAACAGAGACATCAACTTTTACAATTAATGGGATTGCATATGTTGGGAATGGAGCAACAAATACCGGAATGGTGGATTACTGGTCTTATCACCCAAAGACTGATGAATGGATAAGGATTGCAGATTTTAATGATTCAAGAAGATACACAGCCTCCTTTGTTTTAAATGGATATGGCTATGTCACAGGAGGAACACCAACAGGTTGGGGGAACATGAAAGATTCCTGGAGGTATGACCCTAATTTGGATTCCTGGACACAAGTAGATGATATAGGTCATATTGATAGAGGTGGACATTTTTCCTTTTCAATAAACGGCAAAGCTTATATTGGAGGTGGCGGGATATACAATTCAGGAGGCTCTACAGGTTTTGACTTTTACGAATTTATACCATAAGAACAACCGTGGTAACATCAATTATGAACTCCTAACTAACCTTAATCATGAAGCACCTGAATTCCTTTCCGATATTTCTATTCCTGATGGTTTTTTCATCATCATTTATTACAGCTCAAAACACCTCTGAACCAACAAATTTTGTCTTTAAGAAGTCAATGGTGGCTTCCCAAAATGGAATCTCAAACTTAGAAAGAAAGCATGATTCTTTAATTGATGCAATGGTCAATCCAAATGGAAAAGATTCTTTGATGAACAAGCAGCTCAAGGAGCTTCAAATGACCGATTTTCTAACTCAATCACCAGATACGGAAATCTATGTTGAGGTTCAAAACGATTCTGTTTGGAGGTACAAAAAACTAAAAGGGGAAATGATTGGCGATTATTTGATGATATTGAAAAATACTGGAATCCTCAACTATTACGATAGATCGAAATCTATTAATTATGACAAATATGATCTTTTTGCTGGAAACAATGTGTATGAAATTTCAGAAGATAGAAATGATAGAAAAGAGATCAAAGGTTATGACTATTTCAAATTAAGATTGGTTAAAATTGATGAAGAAAGTGATTTGCGAAATTTAATCTATGAAATGTATGTAACTGATCAAATTGATTTGCCGATACATTCGGTTATAAACCTGGGAAAATTTCTTCCAAAGACTTTTCCAATGGAAATCAAGATTTCAGAAGAAGAACTTCCCGGAATGGCTGAGGTGTACGAAATAATTGAAATCGAGTAGCAATATCTTTAAGTTGAAATTTGAGCCCAAGAAAAGATGAAAGCACAAAAACTTATTTCTGAAGCAGGTTTTTCTCTTCACCAGAAGATAATCCTTATCGGGTTTTCCCTTCCGCCACTTTTATTCTTAATTGCTCTTTTCTTTATTGACTCTCAGTTAAATTGGAGGGGGTATATCTTCTTTTCAGGCATTTTATTTCTTTTCCTGATGTTTATTTCCCTGGCATTCTCTAAAAAAGGACTGATCAAAAAAGGTAATAAATTGTATAAAGGAAAATTCTTTCTTGGAACCACCATTTTTAAGAGGAAGATATACCTGCACAACCGGCCTGTGGTTTCAATCTTAAAATTTAAAAAGAGTCAGAAATTTGCCTTTTTCTCAGCTGCTAAACCCGATTTAAGCGAAGAATTCAACTCCTTCCAAATATTTGTATTAACTGAGAATCACATTAAAAGGGATTCCGTCATGTATTTCAAGAAGGAAGACAATGCACAAAAGGCAATTCAGTTCCTTACGAATGATTTTCCTTTAAGACATGAGGTATTCAGTCCGGATTTTTCAAACATGAGAGCTACCTCAGTTATCGCTAACAGGAGATGATAATATTCCTTAATGGTAGCATGGAACTAATTAATCATTTGTAAAAATGAACGTTCATTCTTTTTTTATATCTTTGCATTTTAAATAAATTCATGAAGGCGATTTCCAAAAGTCAGATAAAGAGAGATGCTTTAGTAAAAGCAACGATATGCCTGGTAAACAACAACGGTTTCCATGCTACTCCCATGTCTAAGATCGCTAAAATGGCCAATGTTTCCCCTGCTACCATTTACCTCTATTTCAAAAATAAACAGGATCTGGCGAATCAGGTGTACATGGAGGTGAAAGCGGAGTTCAGCAGTTTTGCTTTTAAAGATTACGATCCGGGGATGAGCGTGGAAGAAGGTTTTCAGAAGATATGGATGAATATTGCCACATTCAAGCTTAGAGAAGTGGACCATGCGCTGTTCCTTTCACAATGTGACAATACCCCCATGATCGATGAAGAAAGCAGGCAGCAGGGCCTAAAACACCTGGAGCCACTCGTGGAACTCTGGGAACGCGGAAAAAAAGAAGGCATCCTGAAACCCCTTTCCCCATTCGTTTTATATGCCTTCACTATTTACCCGATCACCTTCCTCATGAACATTGAGAACGGCGGGCTGTGTAAAGTGGATGAACAAGCTCTGGAAAAAGCCTACGTGGCAGCCTGGGACAGCATTAAACTTTAATTTTTAAGATTATTTAAAACGAAAATTTTTTTCTCTATAAAAAAGAATGAACATTCATTAATATTTAAATATCAGAACTATGGAATTATTAGATAAACTCAACTGGCGTTACGCCACCAAAGCCATGAACGGCGAAAAAGTGCCACAGGAAAAGATCGATGCCATTCTGGAAGCGGCTTCCCTTGCACCAACTTCCAGCGGATTACAACCCTTCGAAATTTTGGTAGTGACCAATCCGGAGATCAAGAAAAAGATCAGGGCCATTGCCTGGGACCAGTCGGTAGTGACCGATTGTTCGCATCTCTTGGTTTTTGCGGCCTGGGATACCTATACCCAAGAACGCATCAACAAGGTGTTTGATCTGACCAATGAAAAAAGAGGCTTTAAAAGTGAAGGTTTTGAAAATTACCGTCAGAAATTATTGAGTCATTATCCGCAGCGCGAAGCCGAAGAGAATTTTAACCATGCTGCGAGGCAGGCATACATTGCTTTTTCACAGGCCATTGCTGCCGCTGCTTTTGAAGGAGTGGACAGCACGCCTATGGAAGGTTTTGATGAAGCTGCCCTGGATGAGATCCTTAATCTTCGGGGAAAAGGCCTGAAGAGCTGTGTGATCCTTCCGCTTGGTTACCGCGATACCGAAAATGACTGGCTGGCCGGACTTGTGAAGGTCAGGAAAAGTAAAGAAGACCTGGTAACTGTAATCAACTAATAGTATTTCATGAAGAATTTTGAATTCAAGAATCCAACCAAAATCATTTTTGGAAAAGGACAAATAGAAAAGCTGAGCCAGGAAATTCCTGAAAATGCTAAAATCCTGATGTTATATGGAGGCGGAAGCATTATTCGGAACGGCATTTATGAGCAGGTAAAAGAGGCACTTTCAGGATATGAAGTGGTGGAGTTCGGCGGAATTCCTGCCAACCCTGAATATTCCGTATTAATGGATGCCCTGAAGGTTATCAGGGACAAAAACATTACGTTTCTGCTGGCTGTAGGAGGAGGATCTGTCATTGATGGAACCAAATTTTTATCCTCTGCCGCCGAATATGAAGGTGAAACTCCGTGGGACATTCTTGCGCAGAAAATTCCAACCACCAAAGCAATGCCTTTCGGAACCGTACTTACGTTGCCTGCAACCGGATCAGAAATGAATTCCGGAGCAGTAATTACCCGCGCCGAGACCAAAGAAAAACTCGGAATGGGCGGCACGGGATTATTTCCGTTGTTTTCCATTTTAGATCCGCAGGTGATCCAGTCGGTTCCTTCCCGACAACTGGTTAATGGAATAACCGATGCTTTCACCCACGTGCTGGAACAGTACATGACCTATCCCAGCGGAGCCATTTTGCAGGACAGGTTTGCTGAAAGCATTCTTCAGACCCTCATCGAAGTCGGACCAAAAGTCCTGGATGATCCTACAGATCATGTTGCGGCTTCCAACTTTATGTGGAGTTGCACCATGGCCCTCAACGGACTTATTCAAAAAGGTGTGCCTACAGACTGGGCGGTGCATGCGATGGGGCATGAGCTAACAGCCCTTTACGGAATCGACCACGCCAGAACCCTTGCAGTCATCACGCCAAGCCATTACAAATTCAATTTCGAAACCAAGAAAGAGAAACTGGCGCAGTACGCAGAAAGAGTATGGAACATCACCGAAGGTTCGCTGGATCACAAAGCTTCCGCGGCCATTGAGAAGACCGAGGAGTTTTTTAATCTGATGGGTATCGATACAAAATTATCTGCCTACACCAGGGATTACCACGGCACAGCAGAAGAGATCTCCAAACGATTCAAAGAGAGAGGCTGGACCGGGCTTGGAGAACACCAGTCCCTAACCCCAGATGATGTTCAGGAGATTGTAAAAAGGGCATATTAGAATTTTTCATTCTTCTTTGATAAAGCCTTCCGTACGATTCGGAAGGCTTTTTTTTATCAATTAGAATTGAAGGAATAATCCGGTGCCCTATAATTTTTGAGAAAAATCCGATTTCTATCCTATCTGAAAATGTATATTTGGACAACATCCAGAAGCAGGGTTTCAGAAATAAATTGAACAATCCTGCAAACCGAAGACAGTTCAAAAAATACATTATAAAGCTACTTCCAATCATCCATGAAAACCAAAAAGAAATATCCAGTGGAAGTTTACCTGAACGACCAATGGATGCCATCGCAGGAAGCCACCGTTTCTGTATTTGATCGTTCTTTTATGTTTGCAGATGGGATCTATGAGGTGACACCATTTTACAACGGCAAACCATTTCGAATAGAAGACCATGTGGCGCGTGTGAAATATTGCCTGCAGCAAATGAACATCGATTTTGATATTTCCGCCCTGCACGACTTCATGCTGGAAGCGGTGGAACGATCCACTTTTTCTAAAGAAGACGCCGCTGTTTATCTGCAAATCTCCCGTGGTATGGCGCCGCGTTCTCATTTTATTCCGCAAGAGATAAAGCCGACGCTTTTACTGTACGCTTTCCAGGTGAATCTGGCGGATTTTGAGGACAGGCATTGGAAAGTTATGGCTTCAGAAGATTTCCGATGGCACAGGTGTGATATCAAGTCTACTGCACTTTTGGCAAACACGATGGCCAATGATGCTGCTCTCTCTGCCGGATACGATGAAAACCTGTTATTCCGAAACGGACATTTCACCGAAGGTTCACACACCACGATCTTTTTCGTCAAAAACAAAACCGTCTACACCCATCCCGAAGGTCGGCAGATCCTCTCCGGCATCACCCGAAAGGTGGTTCTGGAACTCTGCCGCGACCTGGATATTGTGGTAAAGGAAGAAGCCTTTCCTGTTTCAGGCTTAAAGGAAGTGGATGAGATTTTCCTCACCGGCACCACCACGCAAATAGCTCCAGTTTCTTCCGTAACTATAGAAGGCAAAGAAATGTTTGCGTCTCAAAAAGGCGAAATTACGGCAAGGCTTCAGGAAGAGTTTGTGAAGAGGACGAGAGAAAGGTAAAATCTCAAGTTCCAATTTTAAACCCCTTCATCGACCCCTGAAATTAGAAACTTTGCCGACACTTGAGTAATCGTGCTCCCCAGCGCTTCGACTAATCTGCCCTGAAAACGGGCAGGTTTAGCGTGACAACGTTATTAATTTCTTAATTATCCAACCAATTCCGTTAGCCTCACGGCTCTCAGACTGAGTCCGACGCTGGAGGAATAGTCGAAGTCCTTTTCGGAGAAGAGGCGACGTCGTATTCCGTGACCTCTGCTGACACCAGCTCTATTGAGCAATAGTGTGTCACCATAAATTTGGTGATTGAATAATTGGAATTTACTTCTCAAGCAGAGAAAGCACTTCCTCCACCGGCAATTGCTTAATAGTTCTCCCTTTAAACCCCGTCATACTCTCCGCCATAAAAAGGGAATTGATGATAGCCTCCTCTGTAGCTTCGATGGCGGCCATAAATAGTGGAGACATACGATCATTGGGAACGAATTCCTTTTGTAGCTGATCGGATTCAATCCTGTAGGGAATCCGAACTTTTTCAGCAGTAGAAAATGCAATGACGTAATCTCCGCTGCCGTTGGAGGCGATGCCGCCGGTTTTTGCAAGTCCCATAAAAGCACGTTTTGCCAGCCGTTCCAGATTTCTGCTGTCCAGAGGCGCATCGGTTGCTATCACGATCATACAGGAACCGTCAACATTATTCATTAAATTGTTGCTGAAACTGAATTGCTTCAGTTGCTTTCCCACATTCACGCCGGCAATCTGTAACACGCCGCCGAAGTTGGTCTGTACCAGTACGCCCACCGTATAACCGCCCAGCTCTTCAGGAAGAAGCCGGGAGGAAGTACCGATTCCGCCTTTGAATCCGAAAGCAACCGTGCCGGTTCCGGCTCCAACATTTCCTTCTTCGGTATTGGTTTTTGAGGCCTTCTCGATAGCTAAAATCACATCTTCCACCTGTACGTGCTGCCCGCGAATGTTATTTAAATATCCGTCGTTCGTTTCTCCCACCACGGAGTTTACTGAACGAACATTTTCATTTCCCCGCTGGTGCAACGTATAATTGATCACAGCGTTCATTGCTGTGGGAACGCTGAGCGTATTGGTAAGGATCACCGGGGTTTCCAGGTTTCCCAGTTCAACTACCTGTGTGCTTCCGGACAGTTTTCCGAAGCCATTTCCAACATAAACAGCTGCCGGAACTTTATCCTGAAAAATATTTCCGCCGTGGGGAAGAATTGCAGTCACTCCGGTCCTTACTGAATCTCCTTTTATGAGGGTGGTATGACCGACTTTCACTCCGGAAACATCCGTTATGGCATTCATTTGTCCGGTAGGGATCACGCCGATTTCAATGCCAAGCTCCCGCGCCCGTTCCTGACTAATACTATGAGAACTAATCATTATGCATAATGTGAAATAAAGGAACCGGCTGATTTTCATGGTGGAATTTTCAAATAATCGGGAATTTAAATTATTTCCTGAAACTTTTCTAAATTAAACAAGCTTAAGTTGTTAAGGTAGTTCTGATTTTAGATCGTATCTTTGCACCCGATTTCCGGATAGGTTCGGGAATAGACCCAGCAGGTTTCCAAACCTTGTGAGGTCTGAAAAAAGAAGCAGGAATATGAGAACGAAGACATTAAAGAAGAATAAGATAAATGTAGTGACCCTTGGGTGTAGCAAGAACGTCTATGACAGTGAGGTGCTTATGGGGCAACTCAAAGCAAACGACAAGGAGGTAGTTCACGAGCAGGAAGGAAATATCGTGGTGATCAATACCTGCGGCTTTATCGATAATGCAAAAGAGCAGTCGGTAAACACCATTTTGGAATATGTGGAGCGGAAGAATCAGGGCGAGGTGGACAAGGTTTTCGTCACCGGATGCCTTAGTGAACGCTACAAACCCGATCTTGTAAAGGAAATTCCTGATGTTGATCAATACTTTGGAACGACGGAACTTCCCGGATTACTGGAGGCTCTTGATGCAAATTACAAACACGAGCTAATCGGGGAGCGTTTAACGACTACTCCGAAAAACTATGCTTACCTGAAAATAGCAGAAGGTTGTGACCGACCGTGTTCATTTTGTGCTATTCCTTTAATGCGTGGAAAACACAGGTCCACACCTATTGAAGACCTGGTACAGGAAGCGAAAAAGCTTGCTGCCAACGGAGTAAAAGAATTGATCCTGATCGCTCAGGACCTAACCTACTACGGACTTGACCTTTATAAAAAAAGAAATCTGGCCGAACTTCTTGAAAACCTGGTAAAGGTGGAAGGAATCGAATGGATAAGATTGCATTATGCATTCCCGACAGGTTTTCCGTTGGACGTGCTTGATGTGATGAAGCGGGAGCCGAAGGTTTGTAATTATCTTGATATTCCGTTGCAACACATTTCTGATGATCTTCTGAAATCCATGCGCCGCGGAACCACGCATGAAAAAACTACTAATCTTCTGAAGGAATTCAGAGACCGGGTGCCGGAAATGGCCATCAGGACCACACTTATTGTGGGTTATCCGGGCGAAACTGAAGCTCATTTTCAGGAGTTGAAGGAATGGGTGAAGGAGATGCGTTTTGAACGTCTTGGTTGTTTTACCTATTCTCACGAAGAAAACACCCATGCGTACAACCTTGAAGACGATGTGCCTCAGGAAGTAAAGCAGGAACGGGCAAATGAAATTATGGAACTTCAATCGCAGATTTCCTGGGAACTGAATCAGCAGAAAATAGGAAAGGTTTTCAGAGTTGTGATCGACAGAAAAGAAGGAAATTATTTCGTCGGAAGAACAGAATTCGATTCCCCCGATGTTGATAATGAAGTCCTGATTGACGCTACTTCAGTATATCTGAAAACTGCCGAATATTATGATGTAAAAATTACAGATGCTGCCGACTTTGATTTGTACGGGGAGGCTATCAACGTCACCACCGAAAAACCTAAACGAAAAGAATTGAAGGTAAGAACTGTATAAAGTTCTTCTGATTAAGTACTGCCACGGCTTCACGAATAAATACTGTTTGTGAATCATTGGTTTTTTTATGCCTGATTATTTTCTGACTGACGTCATGTTTAGTACATTTTCAGCATCTCATGTTAAGACCCTGAAACTTCCGACGCTTCGGGACAGGGTGACGAACTAAATTAAAACCTTTCAGGGGTAGCGCATTACATAAAAAGACCTACAAGGTTCCAAAAACCTTGCAGGTCAGATTCCTGGGAATGCTTAGCGATCTTGGCGTTTTTAAAGCTTTGCAACTTTGCGTGAAATCCTTCCTTTTCAACTGCCAACTAATTCACTGCGTACTGCCTGCTTCTAAAATCACGCAACCGTAATTTCCTTTTCGAGATATACTTCCTGAACACTTCTTAAAATATCCACTCCGTCGGAAAATGGCCGCTGAAAGGCTTTTCTTCCCATGATGAGTCCGCTGCCGCCCGCGCGTTTATTGATCACAGCTGTTTTAACCGCTTTCTTCACATCAGACTCTCCCTTCGAGCCTCCCCCGGAGTTGATCAATCCGATTTTTCCCATATAACAGTTGGCTACCTGCAGCCGGCAAAGATCAATTGGATGATCTGTAGCCAGACTTTCGTACATGGCATCATCCTGTTTTCCGAAGCCGATTTCCCGGTATCCGAAATTGGTGGTGGGTAATTTTTGTTTGATGATATCGGCTTTTATCGTTACCCCAATGTGGTTTGCCTGCCCGGTAAGATCGGCTGCGGCGTGGTAATCTTCCTGATCTGTTTTAAACTGACTGTTTCTCGTATAACACCATAAAATAGTGGCCATCCCCAGCTGATGGGCTTCTTCAAATGCCGCCGCTATCTCCTGAATTTGCCGGGTGCTTTCTTCAGATCCGAAGTAAATGGTCGCTCCTATAGCCGTGGCTCCCATATCCCAGGCTTCACGAACGCTTCCGAAGGGAATCTGGTCGTATTTATTAGGGTAGGTGAGCAGTTCATTGTGATTGATCTTAACGATAAAAGGGATTTTATGGGCATACTTTCTGGCGTGCAGTGCGAGTCCGCCAAAAGTGGAGGCGACTCCGTTGCAACCGGCTTCCATAGCCAGTTTAATGATGTTTTCGGGATCAAAATAATCCTGGTTTTTATAAAACGAGAAAGCGGCGCTATGTTCAATTCCCTGATCGACTGGCAGTATGTTTACATAACCGGTTCCGCCGAGGGCTCCGTGGTTGTAAAGTTGGGCCAAACTCTTTAAAACCTGCGGACTCCGGTCACTATCTGCAAAAGAATCCACCGTATGTGGCCCCGGGATCATCAATCGGTCTTTGCTTATTTTTTCACTTTTGTACTCCAGCAAAGATGCGTCGGATCCTAAAACTTCAGTAATCTTATCAATGGTTTTCATAGGTGTAATAATTATAATTATTGGTTTAATTTTCTTATTTCCGCAGTGGAGTTTTCCGAGGTTATAAATCAGGTAATTTCACTGCTCCTTTAAGATAAGTGTTTTGTATTGAAGGAGTTAAAAAGAATTGTAAAAAAATGATAAATCACCGGTACTGGTAAAATATTCCTTCGTCAAGAGGGGTCCACAAACAAGCTCTGAGGTCTGCATATTTGAGTCCGTCGTTGATCCAGGTGTTACAGGTGTAGAAAAAGTGCAGCGAACCATTGGCGTGGAAGAAAGCATCGTGTTGATTATAGTGCAGACCTTCCACAGGATTTGCTTTTCCGGCGTTATCGGTCTTAAAAGTAGCATGCACATATTCCACCAGATTTCTATACTGTTCCTTTGTAATAGCTACCGGAACAACAGGCCTGTTCATCCTTATCCCCTGCTCAAATGTCACATGCAGTGCTGAAGGGTTTTCAAGGAAAACTGCCTGAAAAGCAACGGGAAAACGTAGATCTGACCATTCTTTGGTTTCTTTGTAAAACTTGAGATCGCCCCAGCCAAAAGAAATGTATTCGAAATCTGCCGTTTTTGACAGGATTGTTTCTGAAGGTATAACTTCCTGCCAGTCCATGATCTCGTTCTTTACCGGAAAAATAAAATCGGTATGGATGCCGTTGGTCCTTAGGTAAATGGTAATTGTTCCATCTTCTGGCTGGGCTGTATTCACCGGAATAACAGAGCCAATAACGGCTGCAACAAAATACAGCAGCATCACCAGCAAAAAAGACAGCAGGGCTTTGGCTAAAAATTCCAGAACTTTTATGCCAACGTCTGTAGCCTTCATTTTTTAATGTTTCTAAGGTTTTGCTGTAAATGTTACAGCGTATTTATACCCATACCTCTTATTTAAGCTGAAATAAACAACCGGATACATTCCTGTAATGCTTTTTTGAAGATATCGATCTCTTCGAGCGTATTGTAAGGTGCGAATCCTACACGAATCCAGCCTCCGCTGTCCATTACATCAAATACTTCTGTCATGGTTGATGCATAGAAATGTCCGTCGCCAATGCAAAGATTGTATTTTTCGGCAAAGAAGCGGGTAGCATCCCTGGAATGAATATACTCTATTTTAAACGCAAAAGTGGGAGTTTTTGCAACGTTTTCCGGGGCTCGATATAAGGTTACTTCAGGAATTTCAGTTAAAAAAGTTTCCATTTCTGCAATGAGAGACTGTTCATGAGCTTCAATATTTTCCATTCCCGAAGCAAGGCGCTCCTTTCGGTTTTCTCCTTCTCCAAGGCTTTCGATAAAAGAAATGGCACCGCACAAGCCTGCGATCCCTTCGTGGTTTTGGGTTCCTGTTTCAAGGCGGTAGGGGATATCATTGGGAGCAGGTTCCAGTTTTTGTACTGGAAGTTTTTGAAATAGCGCTCCTTTTATGACGGCAATTCCCAAATGTGGTCCAAAGAATTTGTAGGCAGAGCAAAACAATATATCACAATCCAATTGTTTAAAATCCACCTTAAAATGTGGCACCGCATGTACGGCATCAAGCACAGTAAAAGCATTTACTTCTTTTGCCCTTTTAATGATCTTTTCAACTTCTGAAATTGTTCCGGTTAAATTGGAAGACATGCCAGCGGCGACCAAAGCCGTTTTTGAAGTAATGATCTTATCAAGTCCCGAAAGGTCGAGGGTAAGGGTATCTTTATCGACAGGAATGAATTTTACAGTAGCCCCGGTTTCTTTTGCCAGGCTGATCCAGGGATCTACATTGGCCCGGTGGTCCAGTTGTGTCACCACAATCTCATCGCCTTCCTGAATTAAAGATTTCAGGCTGTTGGAAACCTGAAACGCAAGGCTGGTCATGTTCTGTCCGAAAGCCACTTCTTCAGCTTTGCAATTCAGAAGGTCTGCCACAGCAGCTTTTGCTTCGGCAAGTAATTCATCAGTCCTGATGCTGGTAGGAAAAGTGGCGTGAAGGTTTGCCATGCCTGTACTAATATATTCCACCATACGATCTAATGCCGGCTGCGCCATTTGAGTTCCGCCGGGACCATCAAAATAGATCGGAAAAACCTGCTCCTTATCTTTTATCCGAAGTGCGGGAAAGGACGCCCGAACCTTTTCTATCTGAAAATTTTTCATCAATTCTTCTTTTTTCGCTTTTTATGATCAATATACACATAGATGGCGTACAGTACAAAACCAACACCTCCAACCCAGTACAAACCATCTTCCATGCGTTCTAAATCCTGGGAAAAATAACCAACAGCCAAAGATAAAGGGATCATCCCCGCATACGTGGCCGCCATGAATTTTTTAAAGCTCATATTAAAAATTCCGGCAATAAAACTAATGCTGTCATTGGAAAAGAAAGGTGAGATCCTGAACAATACCACAGTTCCGAAGCCATAATTGGAGATCCAGAATTTCATTTTTTCTGATTTCTTCTTACTCATAAAATTCCTGAAGAGGGTGTCTTCCAGTTTATCTCCTATAAAAAAGCCCAGAGTAGAAGCGATTCCTATTCCAACCAGGTTAATTAATACTCCTGACCAGAATCCATAAGCCAGGACAGCAATAATAATGGGAAGCCAGGAAGGAAAAATAAGCAGGAACATTTGAAGCACAATGAAAACGACGATAGCAACAGGTCCCCAGAAGCCAAAATCTTTAAAATACTCCTGAATTCTGTCATGATCTTCACTCATGAGAATTTGCCAGGTTTGATCTGCAAACTCCTGAAACGGGGTATAGGTAAAATATGCTATAACTAGCCCCAGAATAACAATTCCGCTAAGGATGAAGGAAAGATATTTTTGTATAAAAGCTTTGATCTTTTAAAGAGATTTGATTAAAAAAAATATTTACAGTCCTGGAGCACCCCCAAATTATAGCTTTTTTGGCGGCTATACTGTTGAGGGTTTCTTAAAATTAATCATATTTCCATCTATGACTGCTTACCATTAAGTAAACATTCGGTAAACTTAATTTTACCTGGAAATCATAAAAATCCATCATCTTTGAACTACTTAATGTCATTAAGGAAAATTCATATCATCTTAGTTTTTGTCGATTTTGATGTATGGAAAGGTTGCCATGGCCGGGCAGCCTTTTTTTCATTTATACAAACATAATTTGCCAGTAACATTGAATTAACATTGAAGTTGGTTATTTGCAGTGACAAAAACTAACAGATATGAATTTTAAATGGTTTCTGGTGCCGGCATTTCTGCTTGTGTCTGCAATGAATGTTTCTGCCCAGGATGTAACAGAAAACACTTTTGGAAAAGGCCTGATTAATATTGTGGCTAAAGACAGCTCCTATAGTATGCGTTTTGCGGCACGTTTCCAGTCACTGTATACTTCTCAATGGGAATTTCCGGAATATGAAGAATTTGCATCAGGGGAATCAAACTTCCTAATTCGCAGGGCGCGATTAAAATTTGATGGATTTGCTTATACCCCAAAATTAAAATATAAACTCGAGCTTGGATTATCAAACAGAGATTTATCAGGTACTTCTATTTACACCAGCAATGCACCAAGAATGATTTTGGATGCTGTCGTAAAATGGAATTTCCATGAGAATTTTGAGCTGTGGGCAGGTCAAACCAAACTTCCGGGGAACAGGGAGAGAGTAGTTTCTTCGGCTAATATGCAAACAGTAGACCGCTCACTGGTGAACAGCCGTTTTAATATAGATCGTGATATGGGAATTCAGTTACATCACTTTTTTGTGGTTGGAAATGAATTTCTCATCAGGGAAGCTTTTGCTTTTTCGCAGGGAGAAGGCAGAAATGTCACCTCCGGAAATTTAGGAGGTTATCAGTTCACCGGTAGGGCAGAAATACTTCCGTTTGGTGATTTTGATGCCTACGTAGGGTCAGACCTTAAGCGGCACCAAACACCAAAACTGGCGATAGGTGCCAGCTATGACCACAATTCAGGCGCTGTAAGAACAAGGTCAAATTCCGGTACATATATGGTCAATGACACCGGATTTTTTGAAACCGATATCAATACGTTCTTCCTGGACGCCATGTTCAAATACAAAGGCTTCTCTTTTATGGGAGAGTTTGCCAACAGAACAGCAGGGGAGGCTATAGCATTGAATAGTGATGGTACTCCAACAGGAGATATTGTGAATGTAGGGAACGGATTGAACCTACAGGCAGGATATTTATTTAAGAACAATTACGAGGTGGTGAGCCGCTATACAACCATTGCTCTGGATGAGGGAATCACCGGCTTAGGGGTTGAAACACAATATACAGTAGGACTTTCGAAATACTTTGTAGGACATAAACTAAAAATTCAGACAGACTTAAGCCTTAATGATTACGAAGATAATCAGGATAACGGATTAATGTACAGATTACAATTTGACATTCATTTTTAAAACTAAAATTCATGAAAAAATTAATTTTTATCACCGCAATTTCAGGGTTGATGCTTTCCTGCGGAAATAATAAAAAAGATAAGCAGAACATTACCATTGATGGTTCAAGTACAGTTTATCCTGTTACTGAAGCAATGGCCGAAGAATTCCGTACGGTAGAGCCCGATGTGGATATTACCATTGGGGTATCTGGAACCGGGGGCGGATTTCAGAAATTCGGAAGGGGAGAGACTGATCTGGCAAATGCTTCCCGACCCATAAAGGAAGACGAAAAAGCTATAGCGGAAAGCAACAATATTGATTTTGTGGAGCTGGAAGTAGCATACGATGGACTCGCAGTTGTGATCAATCCTGAAAATGACTGGCTGGATTGTATTACGGTGGAAGAATTGAGAAAAATATGGGAACCTGCAGCCCAGGGAACCATTACGAGATGGAACCAGGTAAATCCTGAATGGCCTGATGAGGAAATCCACCTTTTCGGACCCGGAGTTGCCTCAGGTACTTTTGACTATTTCACCGAAGCGATCGTGGGAGAAAGCGGTTCCAGCAGAGGGGATTATACTGCCAGTGAAGATGATAATATTCTCGTGCAGGGAGTTGCAGGTGATAAATATGGACTAGGTTTCTTCGGATTAGCATATTATGAAGAAAATGCAAATAAGCTTAAAATAGTTGGTGTTGATGGTGGAGAAGGTTGTGTAGAACCCAGTATGGAGACAGTAAGTAATGGTACCTACAGTCCATTGTCAAGACCTTTATTTGTTTATGTAAACAGTTCTTCATTGCAGAATCCTGTAGTGGCAGATTTCGTGAATTTTTATCTTGATGAAGCTCCGGAAATATTGGGAGACGTAGGTTATGTGCCTTTAACAGATGAAGAATACCAGAGAGAAAAGCAGAAATTCTCAGACTTTGTAGAGAAGAATCAGCAGCCTGTAGAATAAATTGATCTGCTGAATTGATTCAAATAATAAACCTATGCGAAGAATAAAGGAAATGGTTATTGAAAAGGCGCTTTTGTCAAGTGCCCTCATTACCATTGCGGTAACGGTTGGTATTATCCTGGTGTTGTCTATTGAAGCTATCGCCTTCTTTAGTGAAGTCTCTATCATAGATTTCTTTACAGATACCCAGTGGACACCCCTGTTTGCCGATAAGCATTTTGGAATTTTACCTTTACTGTCGGGAACCCTACTCACTTCTTTTATTGCAATAGCCTTTGCAGTGCCGGTGGGATTATCCATTAGTATTTACATAAGTGAATATGCACCGAAGAGTTTCAGGAGAACCGTTAAACCGGCTCTAGAACTTCTTGCGGCTGTCCCAACAGTAGTTTATGGTTTTTTTGCTTTGACAGTGGTAACTCCGTTTCTGCAATCTTTTATTCCCGGTTTATCCGGATTTAACGCACTTTCAGCAGGTTTGGTAATGGGGATTATGATCATTCCTTTTATATCTTCTTTAAGTGAAGATGCTTTGCATGCAGTCCCACATTCTTTACGGGAAGCAGCTTATGGAATGGGTTCGACGAAATTGCAGAATGCTTTTAAAGTCATGGTACCTGCAGCTTCTTCAGGAATTATAGTATCCATTATCCTGGCTATTTCAAGAGCAATCGGAGAAACAATGATCGTGGCAATTGCCGCAGGACAACAGCCGAGACTGACGTTAGATCCTACGGTTCCAGTGGAAACTATTACAGCATATATCGTTCAGGTAAGTCTGGGAGATGTGCAGCATGGAAGTCTGGAATACAGAACGATTTTCGCAGCAGGAATCACCCTGTTCGTATTTACATTTTTGCTGAACACTATAAGTTACAGGATAAGAAAAAGATTCCAGGAGAAATATGAATAATATCAGAAAGAACAGATGGAAAGATCAGGCTTTTAAGGTCTGGGGCATTGCCTGTACCTTGCTGGGGCTAGTATTGCTGGTCATATTTATAGGTTCTGTCATCGTCGACGGACTACAAAGGATTGACTGGGACTTTATTACCAGTCTTCCTTCGAGAAAAGCCGAAAGAGCAGGGATTTTTACGGCACTTATGGGAAGTGTATGGGTGCTGGTTTTAACAACGATCATTGCGCTTCCGGTGGGTATTGCTGCGGCAATCTACCTTGAAGAATATGCGAAGAAGAATCGTTTGTCTTCACTGCTGGAAGTAAACATTTCGAACCTTGCAGGAGTTCCGTCCATTATTTATGGATTACTGGGGCTTGAGATTTTTGTACGTATCATGCAGATGGGGGCCAGTGTACTGGCAGGTAGTTTTACACTTGCCTTACTCATTCTGCCAATCGTCATTGTTTCCACAAGGGAAGCCATTAAAGCAGTGCCAAAATCGGTAAGGGATGCTTCCTTTGCTTTGGGTGCTTCAAAATGGCAAACAGTGTCCCGGCAATTACTGCCGGCCTCTTTCGGTGGGATTTTAACGGGGATCATTCTGGCTTTATCAAGGGCGGTGGGAGAGACGGCTCCGTTGATTGTGATTGGTGCATTGACCTATGTCCCTTTTGCGCCTTCGTCCCCAATGGATGAATTTTCGGTACTGCCTATACAGATATTTAACTGGATCTCCAGGCCGCAACACGGATTCGAAGTAAATGCAGCGGCGGCAATTATTGTACTATTGTCCATCACATTTTTGATGAACGGAATTGCAGTCTATTTCAGAAATAAATGGCAGAAAAAATTAAAATAATTGAGCTTCTTTGAAATGAGCAAATTGAAAACAAAAGAAAGTATAATTGATAGCGATATCAAACGGAAATATAAACTTCAGGCAGAAGGCGTGAAGGTGTTTTATGATGATTTCATGGCGATCAAAGGGATAGACATGAGCATCAAAGCCAATAAAGTTACTGCTTTTATTGGCCCTTCTGGCTGTGGAAAGTCAACGTTTCTAAGGTTGTTCAACCGGATGAATGATTATGTAGATGGCTTCAGGATGGAAGGTAAGATCACCATTGATGGAGGAAATATTTACAAGAAAAAGATCAATGTGGAGCAGCTTCGGAAACAGGTGGGAATGGTTTTTCAGAAGCCGAATCCATTTCCGAAGTCAATCTTTGAAAACGTAGCTTACGGACTCAAAATTCAGGGGATCAAAGATAAGAGATTCCTTCAGGAGAAAGTAGAGGAATCGTTGAAACAGGTAGCACTTTGGGATGAGGTAAAAGACGGATTGAATAAATCTGCACTGGCACTTTCGGGAGGGCAGCAACAGCGGTTATGTATCGCCAGGACGCTGGCCGTAGAGCCATCGGTCATCCTAATGGATGAACCAACCTCAGCGCTGGATCCACTTTCTACGGCGAAGATCGAAGAGCTTATTTACGAGCTGAAAAAGGAATATACCATCGTCATTGTAACTCACAACATGCAGCAGGCGAGCAGAGTGAGTGATTATACTGCATTTTTTTATATGGGGGAGTTGATAGAGTACGATCAGACCAAAAAGATATTTACCAATCCTGAAAAACAACAAACCGAAAACTACATTACCGGTAGGTTCGGATAAATTTTTGAGCTATGATAAGTTTAGAACAGAATAAAGAAGCTTTGAATCAGGCGGGGCATGAGATGTTCAGCCTGTGTAAAAAACAGCTGGAGAATGCACGGGAAGCATTTCTCAACCATGACAGTGAACTTGCTGAAGAGGTGCTGCATACCGAAAACCGGGTGAATGCCCTGGATCTTAAAATTGACAGGGACTGTGAACGCTTTATTGCTTTGCACAATCCTGTGGCAAGTGATTTAAGGTTTGTGCTGGCGTTGAGAAAGATAAATTTTGATCTGGAAAGAGTGGGAGATCATGCCTACGGAATTTCCAAATATATCGTGGAGGTGGATACTCCCATAGCTCCGGGACAACTGGAAAAACTCCGGTTTGAGGAGATGTATGAATGTGCTTTGTCGATGCTGGATGATATTACAGAAGCCTATAACGAAGAGGATACCAAAAAAGCCCGAAAAGTCTTTAAAAAAGACAAGGTGCTTAACAAGATCAATATTGAATCTTTTAAAATAATTTCTGAAGAAGTTCAAAAGGACCCTAAAACCATCGACCAGTATTTACTGCTTTTTACAGTAATCAAAAAACTGGAAAGGATTGGTGATCTGGTAACCAATATTGCTGAAGAAATAATTTTCTTTAGGGAAGCCGAAGTTCTAAAACACAGGAAAAAGAAACGTGCAAAGAAAGATTGAGCTATATAAAAAAAGCCGCTTTATGCGGCATTTTTTATATCTGAGTTTTTCATTTATTCATTGAGCAGAACCGGATCTCCAAGGCCTATTTCTTTCAATCTCTCCAGCTGGGTTTCAGCATCTCCCACAATCACATAATACATGTTGTTTGGGTTGAGATATTTTTCTGCCAGTTCCTTTATTTGCTCAACAGTGATATTCTGTACGGTTTCTTCCTGTTGCTTTACATAATCGTTTGCCCAATCGTAATTGCTAACGTTCCGCAGCATATTGAGTTTTGAACCTAAAGTTTCGAACTCCCTGGCGTTGCTTTTTATCATAAATCCTTTAGTAACCTCCAGATCCTCTTCATTAAAATTCTCAGGATATTTTGCCAGGATCTCTTTAATAAGGCTCACTGCTTCAAAAGTGACATTGGTACGTACTCCCGTTGAAATACTAAAGGGGCCGGGAAGTTTGCTGCCATTAAAAGAAGACCTTATTCCGTAGGTGTATCCTTTTCCTTCACGCAATTCCTGGGTTAGTTGAGAAGCGAATCCGCCACCTCCTAACCGGTAATTCATGATGGTAGCCGGATAAAAATCATGATGGGTTTCTGCCAGGGCAGGATATCCCAGTTGTAAAACCGACTGCTTTGCTCCCGGTACATCATAAAAATAGACCTTCGGTTTTTCCGGGATCTGCGGGGTTGGGAGTTCAGGGAATTGTACTTCTTTTGTTTCCCAATCCTGCACAAGGTCAAGAACAGCCATAGCGGTCTCATCCCGATCAATATCTCCCACGATAAAATAGGTCGAAACATTTGGAACCACGTAACTGTAGTAGTAATCCTTTAGGTCCTGAAGGCTGATGTTTTCAATAGACGTTTTATTGCCCAGAATGTCGTTGGAAAGGATATGGTTTTCCCCATAAACGACCTTCCGGAATTCTCTTGAGGCGATATTATTTGGCGAACCTTCCTGTTGCTGAAGACTGCTTAAAACTTCTTGTTTGCTAAGGTTGAATTCTTCCTCGTCCCAACGTGGATTTAGAATAATTTCCTTTACAAGTTCCATGGTTTCATTATAATTTCTAGCAAGTGTGCTGCCTCTTAGAACGATGCTTTCATCGCCTGCATTCACAGAAATTGTAGCACCTAAAAGCTGAATAGCCTCTTCCAGCTCCCCGGGAGTGCGGTTTGCCGTTCCTTTGGTCATCATTTCTGCCAGCAGATTGGAAACCCCAATTTTCTCCGGATTTTCTAAAAGAAGTCCGCCCTTCATTTCCAGCTGAAACTGCACCACCGGAACTTCAGAATTGGTAATTCCGAAAATTTCGAGTCCGGCGGGGGAAAGACTGTCTTTCCAGATCTCCGGAACATTGGTGACCGGGGAAGGACCATACGCTGGTTCAACAGTCCGGTCAAAGCTGGAAGGGGTTCTTTCATAGTCCACCACTTCTTCCAGATCGAACTCTTCTTCGGCTCCCATCACAATTTCTTCCTCCTCAACTTTTGCTTCCGAAGAATTCTCCAGACTCAATTCCGGCTGCCCCTTCGGAACAAAACTAGTGGCAACATAATGTTTGTTCTTTATGTATTCCTCATAAACCCGCATCACATCTTCCGAAGTAACTGCAAGGATTTTACCGACTTCCGTATTGATGAATCCGGGATCATTGGCAAAGATCTCATATTGTGCCAGCTGAAACCCTTTTCCGAGTACGCTGGAAAGACTGTTATAAAAACTGGTTTCCTGTCCCGCTTTGATCCTTTTCAAATCTTTTTCTGAAATTCCTTCTTTTTCAAATTTCCGGAAGGTTTCCTCAATTGCAGTGTGAACAGCATCCAGATCTTTATCGTCGTAAGCTCTCACCTGAAGCATAAATTGTCCTGCCAGTTCTGAAGTGTAATTAAACATTCTAACAGTGGAAGTCAGTTGTTTCTCATCTACCAATGACTGGTAAAAAGGGGCATTCTGGCCTTGAGATAAATATTCTGCTAAAACTTCAAGCGCATAAGAATCTGGGTGGTAGGAATAAACAGCCGGCCATGCCATAGTTAATTCCGGAAGCCGTGCAAAATTATCTTCATAATAAAGTTTTTTCGTTTTCTGAAGAACTACAGGCTGCTTCTCCAAAGGAGCTATTTCCTCACCTTTTTCGATCTCCCCGAAATACTTCTCTACCCACTCTCTCGCCTGTGCGGTGTCAAAATCACCGGCAATGGTCAAAGTAACATTATTGGGCACATACCACTGATTGTAAAAATCTTTTACATCCTGCAAAGTGGCATTTTGCAGATCTTCCAGAGAACCAATTACCTGCCATTGGTATGGATGTCCTTCTGGGTATAGATGGTGATCGATCACAGCCATGGTGTGCCCGTAGGGCCTGTTGTCAACTCCCTGCCTCTTCTCATTTTTCACCACCTGCTTTTCTTTGGCCAAAACAGGTTCGGTCACGGTATTGATGAAATATCCAAGCTTATCGGCTTCTGCCCAGATCATTTTCTCCAGCGCATCATTGGGAACTGTCTGGAAATAATTGGTACGGTCGCGGCTGGTAGAACCATTGGCTCCCGAACCACCTATGCGGGCACTCAGTTTGTCAAGTCCGCCTTTGCCAAGGTTTTCAGATTCCAGGAAAAGCAGGTGTTCAAACAAATGGGCAAAACCTGTACGACCTTCTTTTTCCCTGGCAGAACCAACATGGCTGGTCAAAGCAACTGCCACCACAGGATCTGAGCGGTCTATGTGGAAAATGACTTTTAATCCGTTGTCAAGAGTGTAGGATTCAAATTCTACATTAAAATTTGTAGCCGGAGCTTTAGAATCCTGTGCAAAAATATTTCCGCAGAAGACTAGCAGAAAAAAGGCTAAAAAATGATGTTTTTTGTTCATTATAAAACTGAATTAATATAAGATCATGGTTAGGCGGTGACGAGATAAGTGACGTATGCAATATACAGTCCAAGTAAAAAGATCCCTTCCCAGCGCTCCAATTTCCGACCTTTTCCGGTGAAAATAAATATGAAAAGCAGTAAACCGGCTGCAATATTCACGAAGATATCAAAAAATGCGCCGTCGTTTAACTGAAGCGGTGCTACTGTAGTGGAAATTCCCAGAATTAGGAAAATGTTGAAGATGTTGGATCCTACCACGTTCCCAATGGCAATATCCACGTTCTTTTTTCTCACTGCGATTATGGAAGTCGCCAGTTCCGGTAGGGAAGTTCCTATGGAAACCACTGTTAACCCAATAACCCTTTCTGAAAGTCCGATGACTTCTGCGATACTTACGGCGCTGTCAACAATAAGTCTTCCGCCGAGGATCAATCCGGCCAATCCGAGGAGGATGAAGAGAATCGCTTTTCCGGTGGTATAACTTTTTGTTTCCATTTCCTCTTCTTCCCCGCCGGCTTTGGCGACGGTGAGGTTGTAAACGAGGAAAATAGTAAAAAACAGCAGCAGAACAATTCCTTCCGACCTTGTAATGGCATTGGTGGTCGCACCATCCAGAAACATGTCGGCACCGATGATAAGCACACAAATAGCAGCCAGTAAACTCAGCGGAATTTCCAGCCAGGTAGTACTGGTTTTTACCGTCAACGGATAAATGATGGCAGAGATCCCCAGGATCCCCAGGATGTTGAAAATATTACTTCCCAGCACATTTCCCAGCACCATTTCTGTACTGCCGCTAATTGCAGCAAAAAGGTTCACAACAAGTTCGGGGGCAGAAGTTCCAAAAGCCACAATGGTTAATCCGATAACGATGTTTGGGATACCAAGTTTGACAGCTACACTGGAAGCAGCATCCACAAGACTATTTGCGCCAAAGATAAGCGCAACAAAACCAGCAAATAAAAGAAGAATGTCTATGATCATTAATTTCTAAATAAGGGAGTAAATATACTATTCCGGAAGGGATTTTTATAGTTAATTTATAGGAGGTATTTTAAAGGTTTGCGACGAATGAACTAATGTTCCCTGGGGAATACCGATAAGAAAGTAGAACTTTTTTTGTTTTTTAAAAGGTTCACTCGTGATGTCGGTTAGGTTAAAGCCGGTGACACCAATAATATGGATTTGCCTATAAATGAATAGCCCCGGGCTTTATCCGGGGGAGAGAAGATTAAAGGATTAGCCCACTTAACTATTCGTGAATTCGTGGCCAACCCACTGCCTCAAAATCACATTCTGTAATTTTCATTATTCACAAAGAAAATAGCATTTACAAAGAACATTTTTCCGTTTTGCCAGAAGGCGCGGAATAACGGATTGTCGACCAAATAAATAAAGCTTCCACTTCCCATACGTTCTTCTCCGAAAACAAGAGAATTGGCTATTTTCTTTTTAGCTTCGCTACCTGCAAATCCGGAAATGATCTTTGGTTCTCTTTCTATATATCCAACATTATATCCGTCATCTAAAAAGCTGTAGCTGTCATTGCTGAGTTTAAGACTTCTGTAGGTCTTCTCATATCCAAAAGCCATCGGGTGGGTATTATCGATCTGCGTTTCAATAATACTACCGGTGATGAGATCTTTGATGCTCTCCCGCTCTCTTTCATTGTACGGAATAAGATTTTTCTTTTGAATGCTGTCTTTTTCGGTTTCAAAGGTATTTTCCTCAAGATCAAAGTCCTCTTTTCCTGCAAAGAAGCCAACAGCATTGTCAAGAGCAATGACTTTACCGCCGCTTTTCACCCAGCTCTTCAGTTTTTCCAGTTCTTCATCTTCAAATACATCCGAGTATCTTCCGGAAGCTAACACCAGCAAGTCAAAATGATTAAGATCTACGCTGCCGAAATAATCGGTTCCTACGGAAGTTACAGGATATTCCAGCTCCTGCTCAAAGAAATACCATATTTCTCCGTAATTTAAAGAGGAAATTTCTTCACCACGTAAAATTGCAATCCTGGGTTTGTTGATGATCTTCACACTTGAAGAACCAAAGTCGGGGCCATTGGTGGCGAATCCGGTGCTGGAAGTGCTTAGCTGTCGGTTGTGGTTATTTGCTATTGCTATTAATTTTGCATCAAAATCCTCCAGATTCCGGTTGTCGCTTTTGGTGATGATCAGACTTCCGGGAGCGAACTGCTGATTGGCATTTTCTAAAGCAACTTCTGTAAACCTGACTTTAACTTCTTCTTTCAGCAAAGCACTTAAGAATTTGGCATCCTGCATACTGTTCCATTTCGTAATGTAACCGGCCCCCGAAGGATTAACGGTATTATTTACTGCAGGTGTTTTAGGAGAAGGGGTACCGGAAATCTCCGTGGTGCTGGCAATCGCATTAAGTCCAAAGGCGTGCGGAAGACTCCAGGCGGTAATGTCGTACGTTAGGGAATCCACAAGGTTGGCCGAAGGTTCAAATAATACCTGCACCATTTTTCCTTTTGGCTGATTCGTGTTTATCACCAGGGTGTTTTCTGAAGCATCCATTCTTACCTGCCTGTCCTCTGTGTAATCATAGCCTCGTATTCTTCCAGAGGAAGCATTGCTGTACGATATTTCGTGACGGTCAAGCAGATCTTTTAAGGCTTCAATTTTATCGGGATTTCCGCTTAAAGCATAACTTTTAGTCTCCAAATCCTGATTTTGATAAAATTTCTGAAACTCGGAATTCAGTCGATCTACATTGGCAGCTGCGACTTCAATCGTAGAAATACCGGTAGTGAAATGGTGTTCCACCCGGTCCACTAAAGTCAGGTTGTAACCTTCAGTGGTTTCGATACCGAGTCCGGCGCGGCCATGTCCGGCCTGCTCGAAGGTCATCCCAATCGCCCCCATATAGGTAGGGTAGGTGTCGCCGTAGCTTGGATACAGCAAATCAAACTTTTCCTTGGTAAAGTACAACCAGCCTTCTTCATCAAAATATCTGGCATTGTTTCGGCCAATTTCTGTTTGAAACTCACGTTGAAATGGAGTGATGATCTCGTGAAAAGGCTCGGCTGCGGGAGCGAAGTAGTAAGGATCATTAATTCCCTGTTCGTGAAAATCTACATGAATGTGTGGCATCCAGTCATTGTAAACTTTCAGGCGTTGTTGCGTTTCCACTTGAGTAGCCCATGCCCAGTCCCGGTTCAAATCGAAAAGATAATGATTTGGTCGTCCTCCCGGCCATGGTTCATGATGCTCCACAGCCACAGGAGACGTGATATATGGAGTTGCTTTTACCTGATTGTACCAGTTTACATAGCGATCACGACCATCGGGATTTACTGATGGATCCATGATTATAATAGTATTCTCAAGCAGTTCCTGTCGGGAAGTAACCAGCTCGTAGATCGTTTTAATCGCCGCCTCGGTACTGGAAGCTTCATTTCCGTGGACATTATAACTCAGCCATACGATTGCTTTTTCTGGTTTGGCTGCGGAATTTTCTTCAGCAAGACCGATATTTTGTAGATGTTGATTCTGAATCTGCTCAAGGTTTTGCAGGTTTTCTTCCGAAGAAATGATGACGTAAGAAAGCGTTCGTCCTTCATAGGTTTTTCCGTAGGGGTGGTATTCCGCCAAATTTGAATTTTCTGCGAGATGTTTAAAATAATCTACCACTTGGGAATGCCTTGTGAATTGGGATCCAATTCCATATCCAAGATATTCTTCGGGAGACTGAATATTTTGAGAAGTAGCGAACTGAAAATGGAGGAATAAAACAGTAAGAAGAAGGAATGGTCTTTTCATCAAAAATTTTCTTTTGAGCAGAATTAAATGAGTAAAGATAGCATACCGGCGGGATTTAATTAAAATTAGCTGTATAAAATCTTTAACTTCGGTATCTTTACATTTTCAATAAAATTCTATGCCAACAGACTGTATTCCGTTTTCTGAAACCAATTATTTTTTACCGCTAATCAGCGATTATTTAGATGAGAAAGAGGAACTGAAACCTTTCTATCACAGGTTTCCGAAGCTGGAGAATTTCAAGTTGCAGCTGGAAGAAAAAGGGGAATCTTTTAACGATTCTGCTACAGGTGGGAAGGACAAACGTGCCACTTTGGTAAATGTTCTTCAGAATCAATATGAGAATTTAGATGTTTCAGAAGCAACCGCGAAAAATATAGCCTCCCTTGCTGAAAATAATGCTTTTACGATCACGACCGGGCATCAGTTAAACCTTTTTACAGGTCCGTTGTACTTTCTCTATAAGATCATTTCCACCATAAATCTGACTTCCGAATTAAAGAAAAAATATCCGGAATATAATTTTGTGCCAATTTACTGGATGGCGACAGAGGATCACGATTTCGAGGAAATCAACTTTTTCAACCTCCACGGAAAGAAATTTCAGTGGAATCCACCTAAAAGTGAAAAAGACGGAGGTGCAGTAGGCGAATTGCCGACAGAAGGGATGGAGGAAGTCCTGAAACTTTTTTCTGCGGAAATAGGAAGCAGCCAAAAAGCTGAAAAACTAAAGAAATTTTTTGAAACGGCTTACCTGAAGCATTCCAACCTTACCGATGCCACCCGTTATCTTGCCAACGAGCTTTTTAAAGACCACGGACTCGTTATTGTAGATGCGCACGAGAGGGACCTGAAGCGGTTTTTTATACCGTATATGAAAGAGGAATTGCTTTCTCAAAAATCTCATGCAACGACACTTCCTAAAGCGGAAGCCTTGGCAGGGATGGGCTATGGAGTACAGGTGAACCCAAGAGAGATCAATCTTTTTTACCTTTCTGAAGGCCTTCGGGAACGGGTTAAGGAACGTGACGGAAGGTATTTTGTGCACGACACTGAAATTTCCTGGAGTAAGGAAGAAATGCTGGATTTGCTGGAGAGCGAGCCTGAAAAGTTTAGTCCAAATGTCATTTTACGTCCCTTGTATGAAGAAGTGATCCTGCCAAACCTGTGTTATATTGGAGGTGGCGGAGAGCTGGCGTACTGGTTTGAGCTCAAGGATTATTTCGGGGCCGTAGACATACCTTTCCCGATTCTGTTACTTCGGAATTCTGCTTTGATCCAGACTCAAAAGCAGGATGAAAAGCGCCGGAAACTGGATATTTCCAATAAAGAACTCTTCCTGAAGCAGCACGAACTCATCAACAAAAAAGTACGGCAGATCTCCAATATTGATATTGATTTCGGACCTCAGAAAGAGCATTTGGTGGAACAGTTTCAGAAGATGTATGAGCTGGCAGAAAAAACCGATAAATCATTTTTAGGAGCTGTAAAAGCCCAGGAAGTGAAACAGTTAAAAGGACTGGATAATCTTGAAAAGCGACTCTTAAAGGCTCAAAAAAGGAAGCTGGAGGATGAGGTGACGAGGATTACAGATCTTCAGAATGAACTTTTCCCAAATCAGAGTTTACAGGAGAGACATCACAATTTTTCCGAATTTTACCTGGAATATGGTGATGATTTTATTGCTGAATTATTCCGGGAATTACAACCCTTAGATCACAATTTTAAAATTATTTCGTTTTGACAAAAATGCATAAAATAGACATGGATCTGGTAGAAATGACTTTAGACGTCATGAAATACACGATTGACCGGATATCCAATGTCACCCCCGAATTAGGTTCCCCAAAAAAAGAAGAAGAACTGTTTGAGTTAGTGGGAGAAACCATTACTCCCAAAGGAATAGGCGGAGAAGTAGCCTTTAAGATGTTCAAGGATATTCTTGTGAAAGCCACTGTGCCAATTGATCATCCACGGCATTTGGCTTTTGTGCCGGCTGCACCAAGCAGGGCAGCAATAATGTTTGACCTTGTTACAGCAGCTTCCAGTATTCATGGAGCTTACTGGATGGAAGGCGCCGGCGGGATCTTTTGTGAAAATCAGGCGATGAAATGGCTTGTTTCCCTCACCGGATTACCAAAAGGTTCTTTTGGGGTGTTTACCAGTGGAGGAACGGCCGCCAATTTATCTGCCCTGGTGACAGCCCGTGAAACATGGAGATCCAAAAACCCTGAAAATAAAAACCTGAAATCCCTGCTGCTAACTTCTAACGGAGCGCATTCCTCTGTAAAGGCCATGGCAAAAGTGATGGATGCAGATGTGGAAATTATTGACTGTCCCGATGAAAATCTACAGGGTCATGCGTTGCAATCTGCTATTACGAAACTGAAGGGAGAAGACCGAAAAAGATTATTTGCCGTTGTTGCCACCGGCGGAACCACCAATGCAGGTATTATTGATGAGCTGGATACTATTGCAGATGTTTGTCAAAAAGAAGATCTGTGGCTACACGTGGATTGTGCCTATGGAGGCGGAGCCCTGGCAGCACCTTCTGTACGCCATCTTTTCAACGGAATCGAAAGAGCAGACAGTATCACTATAGATCCTCACAAATGGCTTTTTTCGCCCTACGATTGTGGGGCAGTGATCTATAAAAATATTGAACTTGCCAAAGAAGCTCATTCTCAGAAAGGTTCTTACCTGGAGATCTTTAAAGATGAAGGAGCACAAGGTTTTAATCCGGCCGATTATCAGATTCAGCTGACCCGTAGGGTGAGAGGAATGCCTTTATGGTTCTCTCTTGCCATGCATGGAACCGATAAATACCGTGAGTCTATTGAACGCGGAATTACACTGGCGAAAATAGCCGGTGAAAAGATTGAAAGCAGGGAGAACCTGGAGCTGGTAAGGCCACCAAGTTTGTCTGTAGTATTATTCCGAAGAAAAGGCTGGAGTCCTTCTGAATATCGTGACTGGACCTATAAAAATCATAAAGAAGGCCTGGCGCTGGTAACTCCGACAAAATGGAGGAAAGGAGATGATTACGAAACAATTTCCCGTTTCTGTTTTATAAATCCTGAAACTACCGAAGAGGATATTGATATTATTCTGGATTCGATGGAATAGGTTTTAATCTGAGCGTTTGAAGATAATTGTGGCATAGAAAGAAGAAAAAAGAGCCAGGAGACAAGACAAAATAAGGTTAGAGGTTCCGAAGTACGAGCTGTAAAATAGGATCGCACATTGAGAATGTTTTTCAATTGTCATCTCGAAGGAGCCTCGCCGACCGATAGGTGGGCGGGGAGATCGAGATCTCTTTTATGGTGAATTATTTATTCAGGATCCTATAAATTCCTTGGTAATTTATTTTAAAAAAGAGTTTTTGAGCAACGATTACATATAGAATTTAAATACCATCTAATTTAATTTTTTCTTTGCGGTCTTTGCGTGAAAAATAGTCAGAAGTCAAGAAAACAAATAATTCTAGAAATGGAAGCATTTGTGAATAATCAATATTGGAATTTGGGTTTTTCTCATTGGAATTTATTTTTCCGGTCACCCGATCATCACCCGGTCATCAGCAGAAACCGAAGAACCTTCTGCAAGGATCACCGAATGAGGTGTAGCAGAATTTAGTATATTAAATTCAGGTCCGAATACTTTGGTGAAATCTACTTTAATGCTGTATTCCTGCACCTCGTAGATAGGCCAGTCACGATGGGATATTTTGTATTCATTCGTTTCTTCCTCGCTCTGCTTTCCATACCCGTAAGGGCGATCAAGAATAAATTCAGCTTCACTATTTTCAGCATAGGGATTGGGCAACGTATTGCTTATCACCTCCAGGTGCTGCCATTCCTCATGGAATTGCCAGCTGTATTTCGCTTTCAGGAACTCTTTGTTTTCCTCTACTTCCTGTTTGGTAGGCAGGGTTTGATAATTTTCATGAAAAACAGAATTTGCAAGGCTGCTTAAAGCGACTTTGTCTGCGATTTCAGAAATAAAAACCGTTCCTTTTCTCCAATTTGCTCCGTCGAACCGTTTCACGTAAAATCGCAGATTTATTTCCTCAAAATTAGTGTAAAACGGAACTTTTACTCCTGCAATCTTCACGTTCTGAAACTGAAATCCTACGAGGCTGACATAACAGTTTCCGTTAAAGTAATCCAGTTTGGTATATTTAGGAAGATATTTTTGCAGAATTTCGGCAGGAAAGATATAATTGGCAAATGCCAGTTTTTTCCACTCGCAGGTAAGTACGCTCATTTTACACAGTTTTAAATTCTATTCAGGAATAGAACTTTCAAGATACAAATTTGAAAGAATGCCGACTGGTAAAAAATGGTTAAAGCTCCACAGCTTCAAGAGCTGTTATTAGTCTATTTCGTAATCCAGGCGCATGGTAATGGACGCTGTTTTTTTCTTGTCGGCAGTATTGTAAACGCCGCTCCAGCTGTAATCTTCACCACTATTTTGGCCGGTAATCTGGAAGACACCCATATTCGCACTTTTTAGATCTCCCAGTTCTCCGCCGCTGTTCTGTGCAATTTTCTCAGCTCTAAGTCGGGCATCTTCGGTAGCTTTAGAGATCATTTCGATCTTCAAATCGGCAATTTTGGTGTAGTAATATCGGGGAGGAGTGGAGTTGAACTGTACGCCTTTGTTCAGTAATTCTGTAATTTCCCTGGAGACACCTTCAATCAGCTCCACATCATTGGATTCTATTTTCACAGACTGGACAAGTTCGTAGCCTTTAAAAATACTGCCCACATAATTTCCGTTCTGGTACTGGTTTTCACGTTGTTCATTGGTTTGAACAGAATTATAAACAATATTTTCTTGTTTGATGCCTTTGTCCAAAAGATATTGCCGTACCGTCTCTTTATCCTGATTCAGTTCCTTATACGCCTGTTCCAGGTTTGAATTTACACGGCTGAACTGTCCTTCCCACACAATAAGGTCTGATGTGAAATTCTCACTGCCAGAGCCGGTAACTGAAATCACACCATCGGGATTGGCACGGCTTACATAAGCGTTTCCTAAAAACCATGCAGCCAGTACAATAGCTATTGAAAAAATAATTGCTCCAAGATATTTCATAATTCTAATGATAAAGTAAGCGTGAAAGGTATAAAATAATAGGTTTGTTATTTTATTATTGCCTCAAATTTCTATTTTTGCACATGCAAAACAACGTACTCATTTTAGACTTTGGTTCGCAGTACACGCAATTAATTGCAAGACGAGTTAGAGAGCTCAATATCTACTGCGAAATTCATCCGTTCAACAACTTACCTGAGGATTTTTCCAGTTACAAGGCGGTTATTCTTTTTGAATCCAAAAAGATTTTAGTACAGGTTTAATACAGTATTAAGGTTAAAGTTTTTAACCTGTCTATTAAGATCAATAAAAAACGAGGATTGAATAGAAGTAACGAATTAGGAATTTACGTTCAGATTAACTGTAATTTTGCAGGCAAAAATGTTAGGTAATAAGGATTTAAAAACCACGGAAATATATGCTAACGTTGTAGATCAGGTCAAGGGAACAGCGGCCAAAAAATCAAGGTGGATTTATAATACCCAAAAAAGAAATACTATGGAAGAAAGATTTGAAATCAACCTTCTGCATTCTCGTATAGTAATTGGATCTCATTCCAATATGAACAAGAATTTATCATGTGTGGAATCTTTGGAACTCTGGCTCCACCACAAGGATTTAGATTGGGGAATGGAGGATTTTAGGTCAAAAGAAACACTGTATGTAAGCTATTTACACATAGTTGAATTGCCTCTACTGAAGCTTATCATAGAAGATTTAATCTCTACCTATAGGAAATATTTTCCTTATGCAGAAAAGGAAGATTTCGTAAGTTACGTTTTTGGATTTACTCTATATGATTTAGAACGATTCCTTTCCCGAGATTACCGATGGCTAGGTTCGCCACCTAATAATTCGAAATACGAATACTATTACTGTGAGGATGATCATGGCAGTGGGTATATCGATTTCGCTATTCCCGAAAATTCCTCTATTGAACACTATAGACAGTATTATAAGCAGGTTATAAGCCTTATCAACGAAATTTCTTATGATAGCACAAGAACTGCCTCTCCAGCTCTCCTGAACAACAAAAAGTCCAAAGAATACCTTAATGATAATGGACAAAAGGAAAGGGAGGAAATCCGAGCTTCAAAAGCCTACAAGAATGGGTTTAGCATTTTGCAATGGGCTACTATATTTTATTATGCTGAGGACTCAGGACTCTTACCAAAGGATAACACCAAAGAAAATCAAATGCAGCAGTTCATTAGCGAGCATCCTTTCCACACAACCATGAATAGTTTCAAGAATAAATATTCTATGGCAAAGAAACAAATAAACAGGACGCACGATTATCCCTTAAAAAAGCTGGAATTGCTAATCCCATACCTGGAAAAGAATTACCCAAAGACGATTGGTCGAGTCCAAAATGACCTAACATTTCTCAAGGAGGAAAAAGAAAAAATGGATAAATAAGTTTTTCTACCCCCGCTATATTTGAAATAACTATGTAGTAAACTCCAAGTAACCGTTAAGTAACCAGTTACCCCGCCTGTATTTGCAGCCATTGTTTAACTAAAAATTAAAAAACAATGGAACAAGTATTTTTCAACTTTCCTTTAACAGAACTTGAGTCCATCTTTAAAAGGTGGATGAAGGAGTCACAAATGGAGGTCGAGGCAAAAAGCTCTCCTTCCGAAACTACTGAACATATATTAACTGTCCAAGAAGTAGCTAAGTTCCTGAACCTTGCAGTTCCAACCGTTTACAGCAAAGTAAGTAAAGGTGAACTTCCTTTTACGAAGAGGAGTAAGCACCTTTATTTTTCCAGTACTGACTTGATGGAATATCTTAAAATTGGCCGTAGAAAGTCAAAAAGCGAGGTAGAGCAAAAGGCAGTAGTTTACGTCTCAAACACTAAAAAGGGACTGCGGAATGGAAAGTAATCAATTATATAATCCCACAGTAAGCATTTTCAAATGTTGTAAATCCCCTTTTGTGATAGAAGAGGTGTCAGTAACTGAAATTCTTCACAATATAAAAACGGGTGGTAAAGACCGCGACTTAAAAATAAAAGCACGTACAGCAGCTTTAAAAGCACAACAGGAGGGCAAAAACAACTCTTTTTATGTAAAGGTAAAAACGAATGACCTGAACACCTTCACACCGAATGCGACTTTCACCCACAAAAGAAATCTAGGCAGTATTAAAAAGCTGTCTGGCCTGGTCTATTTGGATATTGATGGCTGCACAGATATAGACCTCAACAACCCTTACATCTTTGCAACTTGGCTGTCACTAAGCGGCACTGGAAGAGGTGTTCTGGTAAAAGCTGAAGGTTTAAGTAGAGGCAACTTTTCTATTGTGTATGAATCTTTAGCAAAGGAATTAGGACTAGAAGTAGACCATATTACTAAGGATATTTCTCGGCAGGTAGTTATATCCTATGACCCAGATATATATATCAATTCCAATAGTATCACTTATATCTGTAAGAAGGAAGTAGATAATAAAATAGTAAATACCCCCCTCACGGTACCCAAAAAAAGAAAAAAGAAGATATGTGACCTAAAGGGGGATAAGAAATACAATAATATAAGGTATGACAACCTGGAGGACTATAACTTAGAAGGAAAAGATTATGTGGTCTTTGAAGAGGAAGTAAGGTTCAGCAAACTTTTTATTCCAGAAGTCATTACGAGCAACAGATATATTAAAATTAGTACGACTGTTCACCAATTAATGGCGCTAAACCCTCATCTAGGCTTAGATGGATATTCAGGTGATGCTGACCCCCCGTTCAGGCCATACTGACCCCTCTAGAGATTTTGGTCAAAAAGATAAGTTAATGACAATATTACAGTTTTTTTCTAAGA
>NZ_BMXB01000007.1 GCF_014651535.1 Salinimicrobium marinum | reverse complement strand
TGTTTGTCAGCATTTAATATACGAAAAAAGGAGCAGAAACACTACGGTTTCTGCTCCTTTGTCTTCATTTAATTCAATTAAATGAGAGACTTTTTCAGTGCCCTCTGATTTACCAGGGCATTTTTTTTCGAACGGCTAATTCGTTATTAATATTTTAATTTTCATCTTAAAATAGGAATAACGCTAGCCTCCGTCCACTCGGCAGCTACAGCATAAATTCACCACTGTAGAACAGCCTGTACTGTTTAAAATAATATTTCTTCTAAGAAACTTCATATAGTTCTTATGTTTGCTTTCACTCTATAGATGCAGAAAACTGTAAAAGGTTGCGTCATAAAATTGTCATGCATCAAAACTTATAGTAATTTAGCAGCAGTATTTTAAGTAATAAGTAGACCGAAATGAGTAACGATAAAGAAAAAGAAGCAAAGCTTAAAGCCTTGAAGCTCACGCTAGACAAGATGGACAAGACCTACGGAAAAGGCACCGTGATGAAGATGAGCGACCAGTCTGTAGTAGATGTGGATGCCATTCCCAGCGGGTCTTTAGGATTGGACCTGGCACTCGGAGTTGGAGGTTATCCCCGTGGAAGAGTGATTGAGATTTACGGACCAGAATCTTCGGGTAAAACCACCCTTACATTACACGCCATTGCAGAAGCACAAAAAGCAGGAGGCATCGCGGCATTTATTGATGCAGAACATGCTTTTGATCGTTTCTATGCCGAAAAATTAGGAATAGATCTTGAAAATTTAATCATATCACAACCCGATAACGGAGAACAGGCTCTTGAAATTACCGATAACCTGATCCGTTCCGGTGCGATTGACATTATCGTGATCGACTCTGTTGCCGCACTTACTCCAAAAAGCGAAATAGAAGGGGAAATGGGGGATTCAAAAATGGGGTTACATGCCCGTTTAATGTCTCAGGCACTGCGAAAGCTTACGGCTTCCATTAGCAAAACGAATTGTACTGTCATCTTCATTAACCAGCTAAGGGAGAAGATTGGGGTTATGTTTGGAAACCCTGAAACCACTACCGGTGGTAATGCCCTAAAATTCTACGCTTCCATAAGACTGGATATTAGAAGATCCACCCAGATCAAGGACAGCAACAGTGAAGTACAGGGGAACAAAACCCGGGTGAAAGTGGTGAAAAATAAAGTGGCACCTCCATTTAAAACAGCCGAATTTGACATTATGTATGGAGAAGGTGTTTCCAAAATAGGAGAGATCATTGATGTGGGAGTTGATTACGAGATCATCAAAAAGAGTGGTTCATGGTTTAGCTATGAAGACACTAAACTTGGCCAGGGTCGTGATGCAGTGAAAATACTGCTAAAAGATAATCCCGATCTTATGGATGAACTTGAGACAAAAATCAAGGAGGCCATCAAAATTGCAAAAGCATAATTAAAAATCCCGGAAACGGGATTTTTTTTGTTTTCAGCGCAACCTTTAGGAGTTATTTGCATCTGATAGAGAGACCCCCTCAAATCTTACAACCTGCGATGAAAAAATTTTTACTGCTTTTTATGGCTTTTGCCGTCTTATCTGGTTGCAGTCCGGATGATGATTCTGCCGATTCTTTTCTTCGTGTATTTGTTCCCGTAATTTCTGCTGAATTTCCTGATACTTTTATCGCCGGACAGGAATATGCTATCAAAGTGAGATACAGCCCTCCTACCCGTTGTCACAGATTTGACGGTATGGATTACGAGATCAACGAAAATGAGTTTTTCATTGGAGTGGCCAACTCCTTCTCTCCCAATGATCCATCCTGTAACGAAGAAGAAGGTTTAACAGCTGAAACCAGCTTTAGATTCACCCCCGAAACAAATGATTTTTATATATTTAACTTCTGGAGAGGCCAGGATGAAGAGGGAGAACCATTGTTTCTTACCATACAAGTTCCTGTAGAGCCTGTAGCTTCAGAGCACGAAAGTTGAAAATCGCACAGCTTGGGAATAAAGAAACTCATACGTAAATGCCAAAAGCAGGATATCAAAGCTCAGGAACAGCTTTACAGGTTGTATGCGCATAAGTTATTCCCCGTATGCCTCAAATATTCTTCAAGTTATCAGCAAGCCGAAGATAATTTGCAGGACGCATTTATGATGATTTTTGACAAGATTTCACAGTACCAAAACAAAGGTTCTTTTGAAGGCTGGATGAAACGGATTACCATTAATACAGCACTTCAGAAATACAGAAAACAGTCGGTTTTTGAGATCGTACGGGATGATCAGCTCAAAGAGCCGGAAATAGAAATTGATGATGAAACGGTATCTGTAGATTTTCTTCTGAAGATCATCCAGGAACTGCCGGAAAGATACAGGCAGGTTTTTAATCTCTATGCGCTGGACGGATTTTCCCATAAAGAGATTTCCGAATTATTAAAGATTTCAACAGGAACCTCTAAATCCAATCTGGCACGGGCCAGAATAATTTTAAAAGAAAAAATAGAAGCCGCCCAAGTAAAAACCATTGCCCGGACCGTGTAAAGATGAAAGAAAGAAAAAATATAGACAGATTATACCAGGAGAAATTCCGGGATCTTGAAGCTACTCCAAGAGAAGCTGTCTGGAAATCTATTTCTGCAAAACTGCAGGAGAAAGAAAGGCGGAAATCTGCTGTTAGGCCGTTGTGGTACAGAATTGCCGGGGTTGCCGCTATTATAAGTTTGTTGGTATTGATTGGAGACTGGATCCTTCAGCCTCAACAAACCCAGCTGGTATCTAGCGAAGAACAGACCCTGGACAGAGAAAAGGAAATCATATTACCAAATGAAATTTCCATAGCAGCCACAAATACTTCTGAAAAGGAGACCCTTTCAGAAGATGTGGAGGAAGTTGCTGACAAAACTAATACCAGCAACCTATCTCAGAAGCAGAAAACAGAAGTTTCAGAAATTTCTTCCATAAGTTTATCTGGAATCAGGAAAACGATTTCTTCCTTTACAGGTTTAAGAAGTTCTGTTTCTACGACTGCTGAAGAAAAAGATAAGACTCCGAAAAATTCAGAAGAAAACGCTATTCTGGAAGATTTGAAAGATACATCTAAAGAGGAAGAGATTGCCAGTTCTTTTGAGAAGAGAATCGAAGTGAAAACGCATGCCGCCCCCATTTATTACGGCAACTTCGGAAAAGGGAATTTTCTGGATACTCAGTTTGATGGGAACAGCAGCAAGGGAGAAGTAACTTATTCCTACGGAATTAACATTGCGTATGCCTTTTCTGAAAAGTTGAAGGTACGCTCGGGGATCAATAAGGTATCAATGAGCTATAATACCAATGACATTGCCTACCATTCGGTAGTGAACCCTGCGGCTGTGAGCAGCATAAACTATCGCGACCAGGGCAATATTGAAAATACTGTGATTGGATCATCATCTCCCAGAACCAAAGGTGATGCATTACCTGCCACGGCAAACAAATCTTCTTTTGGAAATTTAGCCACAGGTTTGCTTAATCAAAAATTAGGGTACCTGGAAGTTCCTGTAGAACTTGAGTACAAACTGATCGACCACAAATTTGAAGTAAATATTATTGGAGGGGCGAGTACTTTGTTCCTTGATGAGAATATGATCACAGTGAATTCCGGGAGTTTATCCACAGATCTTGGAGAGGCGAATAACCTAAACAATGTAAGTTTCAGCACGAACATTGGAGTGGGTGTGGATTACAACCTCACCAAACAGTTCAAATTGAATGTGGAGCCTATGTTTAAATATCAAATCAATACTTTTAGCGGAGCTTCTGCCGAAGCTCAGCCATACTACCTTGGAATCTACTCAGGATTTAGTTTTGAATTCTAAGATCCCACCCCTTCTCAAAGGGAAGGGAGTGAAAAAAATGAGTTTAAAAAGCCTGATTTACTTCAACCTGAACCTGGTTCAAGTTCTAAAAATTTCCGGGGAAATCACAGTAACATGATTCTTCTGGAGTAAATTCAGAATAAAAGCTTTTAAAAGATTCACTTTAGAAGCCGAACCTACTTTACAGTTGGATTGGTTAATTCCTCCAGAATCACAGCTCTAGTCTTTTCACGCAATTCCTTTTTTTCAAGCTGAGTTTTTCCGGCTGTTGGAATAAAAGGAAGGATTTTCACCCGCATTTTTCCGGGACTTCCCGAAAAGAATTTATACGAAAACCGTTTTTTGTTATCGTGGAAAACAATTGGAACAATGGAGATTTGATGGTCTATGGCAAGCCGGAAAGCGCCGTCTTTAAAAGTGTCTAATATTAAAGAGCGGTCATCTGGCACTCCGCCTTCAGGAAAAATACAGATACTGGTTCCTTCACTCAGCCGTTTCTGTGCGCGGTCAAAAACTTCTTTCCGGCTCCTTTGATTGCCCCGGTCTACCAGGATGCAGGTACGTTTGTAAAAATATCCGAAGAGCGGAATCTTTGCCAACTCCTTTTTTCCCACAAAAACAAACGGACTTTTCATGACGACCAGCATGAGCATAATATCTGTCATCGAAGTATGATTGGCCACCAGCATATAGCTTTTTCCTTTTTCAAGTTTTTGTCCTTTTTTGATCTTCGGAAGAAACCCCATTCCCAAAAGAATAAAGCCTGCCCATACCCTTGCCTGCCAGAAAAAAGCTGGGTACCACTTCTCCCGGGACGAGGAGATGACTAAAACGGGTAACATTACTATAATGGGAATAGCCATTAAAATGTAAAACCAGATGCGCCATAGTAGTATTAGAAACGATCGTATTATTCCCATAGGCACCAAAAATAAGGAATTGCATTGAGGGAATTCTTTAAAAAAAGTACCTTTGTAAAAAAATAAAAAAGGCAATGTCCAGAATACTTACAGGCGTACAAAGCACCGGAACCCCACACCTTGGAAATCTCCTTGGAGCTATTATTCCCGCTATAGAATTGGCGAATGATCCTAATAATGAATCTTTCCTGTTTATCGCAAACCTGCATTCTTTAACTCAAATCAAGGATGCCGAAACCCTGCGTCAAAACACCTATTCTACCGCTGCGACCTGGCTGGCTTTTGGACTCGACATCGAAAAAACAGTTTTTTACCGGCAAAGTGATATTCCGCAGGTGGCGGAACTTTCCTGGTATTTAAGTTGTTTTTTCCCGTACCAGCGACTTACCCTTGCCCATTCTTTTAAAGACAAGGCAGACAGGTTGGAAGATGTAAACTCCGGATTATTTACATATCCTATGCTAATGGCTGCAGATATCCTGCTTTATGATGCTGAAATTGTTCCGGTAGGAAAAGATCAGTTGCAACATATAGAAATGACCCGGGACGTAGCTGCCAGATTTCATGCAAAAATGGGAGAGATCTTTGTAATGCCCGATGCTAAAGTAGCCGAACAAACCATGTATGTTCCCGGAACAGACGGGGCGAAAATGAGTAAATCAAAAGGCAACACGATCAACCTCTTTTTATCCGATAAAAAACTTCGGAAGGAGATCATGGGGATACAGACAGACAGTACTCCGCTGGAAGAACCGAAAGATCCCGAAACAGATAATGTTTTCAACATCTATAAACTTTTAGCCACAAAGGAGCAGACGGCTGAAATGAGAAATAACTATACATCGGGAGGCTATGGATACGGTCATGCAAAACAAGCTCTGTATGATCTCATCATCTCGACATACGGAGAAGAGCGTGAAAAATATCATTATTACATGCAAAATCCTGAAAAAATAGAAGAAGCCCTTGCCGTGGGAGCAGAAAAAGCGAGAAAAACAGCCGATCAAGTGCTGAAACGTGTGCGGCAGAAACTGGGTTATTAATTTAAAAAGAAGCTGTCTGAAAGTCAGGAGTTAAATCCTTACTTTTCAGACAGCTTTCTATTCTTCTTAAAGTTGGGAATCTTCTAGATCCTAACGTAAACTGTTTCATATTCTCCATCTTCATCCTTGTCCATGACAGTAAATGAGGAGTTGTCTTCCGAAATTGTAATTGGAACAGAATAAGAGTCACCATCTTCAACTGTAAAGGAATAAATGTCATCTGCTAAATAATTCCAGGTTTCTTGCTCCGCCTCAAAAACACAATTTTCTTCAGAATCAATATAATAGTCAATATAAGTTAACTTTCCATTACTAAAAAATTCAATGGTCGACTGCGCTTCACAATCATCGGGTGTATAAAGGCTACCATTAAAAGTAGTACTCTCATACTGCCATTTTCCAATTACTGATTTTTAGTTTTTTGTTGCATGATCATCACTGCTACAGGATGAGATCCCCATCAACAGAAACAGGCATGCAAAAAGGGTGATTTTTTTCATTGAAAATATTTTATAATTAGACCCGGCAAATATGACATAACCTGCTGAAATAAAAAATTATATCGCTTCAAAAAGCTTTCCTGGTAAGGGTTTGACCACCCCTTTAATTTCCATGTTGAGCAACAAAGTTGCTGCTTTAAAGGTGGGAATATTGCATTTAAGGGCAATTAGATCAAGTTGTTCTTTTCCATTTCCTGCAGGAATTTAAACAAAACTTTTTCATCATCCTCCAGTTCAACAGAAAGCCGTTTCTGGACAACATTTTCTTTCCTTTCCGGTTGCCAGTTAAGCATAGAAATAAGATCGGCTGCACTGGTAAGCACATGTGCCTGCTGGCGTTTGATCAATTCGTTACAGCCCCTGCTCAGTAAATCTGCCGGCCTTCCGGGAACTGCAAGAACTTTCCTGTCGTACGAATTTGGAATATCTGCAGTAACGAGGGAACCTCCTTTTTCGGCACTTTCAATCACTATGGTTGCTTCACTTAATCCGGCGATGATGCGTTTTCGTTTCAGGAAATTACTGTGGTCGAAAGCATCTGTACTCCAGAAGTCAGTAAAAAATCCGCCGTTTTCCTCTACACTTTTCATGTATTTGAAATGTACTTTCGGGTAAATCTGATTTAATCCATGCGCAAGACAGCCGACCGTCTGGAGATTGTGGTTGATCGCTGTCCGTTGCGCAGTGATATCAATTCCGTAGGCAAATCCCGAAATGATCACAGGATCAAGAGGCTCCAGGTATTTAATAAACTGCTCACAGAATTCAATCCTATGAGAGGTTGCATTCCTGGTACCTACAATAATTATGATCCTCTTTTTATGAAGATCTATATTACCACGCTGAAAAAGGAGAATGGGACAATCAAAACAATGTTTAAATTTTTCAGGATAATCCTCATCCATGTAACCAAGACTTTTTACGTGCTGCTGCTGAATGAATTTCAGTTCCTTTCTGCTTCCGTTAAATGAACGGGATCCTCCAAGCCATCGATCTCGAAATTCCCGACCCAGTCAATTCTTAAAAGATTCGATTTTTTTCCTGATAAACAGCCTCTGCCGATCCTGCATAACGAATCAGTTTTTTTGCCGTGGCACCCCCCAGATCAGGAACATGTTGCAACGCCATAAGATATTGTTAATAAGAATCTTACATAATATTCATCATGCAATAAAAGAAAAATAATTATTTGTTGATAAAAATTGTGCAGGTTATTTTTTTCAAAAAGAAAATGTTCTACATTTGCTTCTAATGGCAATAGCGACTTACATAAACGATTTACTCTACAGGTACGAATGTGTAATCCTTCCTGGATTTGGTGCTTTTATCACCCAAAGACAATCTGCGCGTATTTACGCTTCTACAAATGAATTTTATCCGCCTCAAAAAACTGTGTCCTTCAACCGGCAACTGGTTAAAAATGATGGTTTGCTTGCAAATCACATTGCTGAGGTAGAAAACATTTCATATGATCAAGCCATCGAAAAACTGAATTTTTTCGTTCAGGATCTTCAAAATGTGCTTCAGAAGAACAAAATGGTGAATTTTCAACATATTGGTTCTTTTACTTTATCTGAAGAGGAGAAATTACAATTTGAACCTGCAGCACAAACCAACTACCTAAAAGAAGCTTTTGGATTAAGCTCTTTTGCTTCTGAAAAGATCCTTAGGGAAAGCTATAAAAAGCAAGCAGAAGAGATCGAAGCGAAAGCTCCTGTTGCTTTCACTCCCGAAAGAAGATCGAGAAGAAAATCTTACCTGCAATATGCAGCCGTTGGTCTTGTTGCCCTTGGTTTAAGTGGATTTGCCGGACTCAACATTTACAGCGACCAGGTAACTGAGCACAATGTAGCTGAGCAGCAAAAAGCTGCCAGCCAGCTGGAAAATCAAATTCAGCAGGCTACATTTGTAATTGACAATCCTTTACCAGCAGTTACATTCAAAGTAGCCAAACAAACCGGAAACTATCATATTGTGGCCGGTGCTTTCCGATTAGAAGAAAATGCTGAAAAACGCGTTCAGGAGCTAAAAAAAGAAGGTTATAAAGCCCGTCAGATTGGAGCCAACAAGTTTGGATTATATCAAGTGGTTTACAGTAGCCACGAGGGACGCAGAGATGCCATAAATGCTTTGAATGCTGTAAAAAGAGCCTCCAATTCCGGAGCCTGGTTACTGGTTCAGGAACTTTAATCCTACATTTTTCAGAAGTATTCCATTGTATTGCCTTTTTCAGGAATAGTAATTTATTATTCCTTTAACGAGGAAAAAATGCGATTCCACCTTACCTTTGCGCAAAAATTAGCTTAAATGGACGCAAAAACTCCCAGTGAATCAAGAACTACACTAACAGATTTAGTACTTCCCAGCGAAACGAACCCTTTGAATAATCTTTTTGGTGGAGAACTGCTGGCAAGGATGGATAGGGCCGCAAGTATCGCTGCTAGGCGACACAGCCGCAGGATTGTGGTTACTGCATCTGTAAATCATGTAGCCTTTAACAAAGCGATCCCACTGGGAAGTGTAGTAACAGTAGAAGCTGCCGTTTCCAGGGCTTTTAACTCTTCCATGGAAATATTTATTGATGTTTGGGTAGAAGACCGTGAAAGCGGCAGAAGAAGCAAAGCTAATGAAGCTATCTACACTTTTGTTGCAGTAGATGAAACGGGAGTTCCTGTTCAAATACCACCTTTGACACCGGAATCTGAGCTTGAAAAGGACCGGTTTGACGCTGCTCTTAGAAGAAAACAGCTTAGCCTTGTCCTGGCAGGAAAAATGAAACCTGCAGATGCTACAGAACTTAAAGCTCTTTTTAAAGATTAAATCCTGACTTTATCTCTATCTATTTATAATCCATTGTTCAGGATCCAGCTTCTGGTTGTTTTTGTAAAGTAAAAAGTGAAGGGTGGTTTTTCCGGAAGAATTACTGGTGGCCACTTCTCCAAGATCCTGCCCTATGGAAACATCATCCCCTCGTTTTACAAAGATCTTATCAAGGTTATTGTAGATGGAGATATAATCCCCATGTCTTACCATAACAGCCTTGTTAGCACCTTTTACAGCCTGGACCTCACTCACGGTACCGGCAAAAACGGCTTTGGCTTTACCGGCTTTTTCTGTATCAATACGTATTCCGTTACTGTTGATGGTTGTAGAAGTAACCACAGGGTGTCGCTGTTCTCCAAAATGCATGGAAACAATTCCCGAACGCACCGGCCACGGTAACTTTCCTTTGTTGCTTTCAAAATTTGCAGCCAAAGCTTTTGCTTCGGGCGTTAATTCAAAGATTTCCCTGGAGGTAGAGCCACTCCCGCTCTCACGGTTGTTCCTGGCAATAGCTTCTGCGATGATTCTTTCAATCTCTCTATCTATGGAATTTATTTCCTGCTGCTTTTGATTAAGTTCGGCAGCAAACTGACCTTCTTTTTTTCGAATGGAGGCTATTAATGTTTGCTGAGACTTCTTATTTTCTGCAAGCCTTGCGCGCGTCTTACGGTTTTCGGCTACCAAACGATCTTTTGCTTTCTTTTGTTCTGCCAGGCTCTCATTAAGGCTTTGTAGTTGAGCCGTACGTGTCTTTATTTCCTCTCCCTGCTGTTTTCTATAGTTCGTGTACTGCTTCATGTATTGAAGCCGTTTATAAGCCTGTAAAAAGCTTTCTGCAGATAAAAGGAACATGATCCTGCTTTGCTGGGATTTGCTCTTATAAGATTTCTGCACCATTCGGGCGTAATCTTCTTTCAGTTTTTTAAGTTCTTCCCGCAACTCCCCTATCTTCCGCTGGTTTGCATCCATCTCGCGGGTCAATAAATTTGCCTGCTGATTGGTTACTCTGATCAGGTTTTCAGTAGACCGGATCTGTTGGTCGAGATTTTCCACTTCGGTAAGGATGGATTTTTCCTTCCGAAGATTGGAGGTACGCAAATCACTGATCCTTTTTATCTCCTGCTGAAGCTGAACACGCCGGTTCTCCAGTTCCTTGCGTTTATCGGATTGTGCAGAAACACTGAAACTGAAAAGGAGAAATACAATAAAGAGACCTTTGAAAAAGAGACTTTTCATACTTATTCTATAATAATTTCATCAGATCCTGAAGGAATGGAAAACGGAAAAGAAACCGGTGCATTAAATTCTACAGATCGAAACTGCATATCAATTTGGGTATTTGAACTTCCTTCATTCGCCACGATTTTTATTTCCTGTGGAAAAATTTGCTGATTCACCGTTTGATATGACGGATATGTAACTGTTACACCACGGCTTGCACCTTCCTGGGATAACTGCTGTGCAAGAGCTTTGTAATTACCTCCGTCCAGCAAAAACAGCTTTTTAATGCCTTCCTCCCGGGCCGGAGCCAGTTGATATCCTCTCGAGGATTCGGTAAGCCTGTACCTTTCCTCCCTAAGATCATAAATGGTCTGGCCCATCAAAAGATTCTGCACTTTATCAAAATCCAGCGGAGTTCCTAAAAGATTACTCAAAAGGCTGAAATCCCCGTCAAAATAAGTTCCGGAGATCTTTTCATAGAATTGAACGCTTTTAGGAGTGATCATTACTTTGGCCAAAGGGAAACCCATCAACTGGGCACTCATCCAAATAGTTTCGTCCTTTTTTATACGATAAGTAACGGTGACGGTCTGATTTTGAGATTCATTCTGAAACTGCACTCTTAGTCTTCCCTGCGCCGTTTCAAAATCGGCTTCATTTTCATAATGGTTTTTGACCACAGCAGCCACGGCAGCATCTTCGGCAGGTGCAGTACCCATTGTTGGTGTCCTTCCGCTTCCGCAGGAAGAAAGTATTACGAGGGTAAGCAGTAAAACAGCAAGTTTTATTTTATTCATCAATAGTTTCCTTTTCTAATTCTGCTGCCATTTTTCGAAATTCCGCAGCTTTTTTATGATTTTTTAATCCTGAATAGGCGACTTCCAGTTGCCGGTAAAATTCCAGCTCCATTGGAAGGTCATCTATTAAGTAATCCAGGCCAAATGTAAGCATTTCCTCTGCCTCTGTAAACTCTCCCAACTGGTTAAGCGCCGTACCGTTAAAAAGGTACAACAGAGGTTGTGAAGGGAAATTTTCCAGCGCCCTTTCACTTAATTGCTTTGCTTCCTGTGATCTTTTTAACTCTAATTGCAGCGATAAAGTATGTTTGAGGAGCGTAAAATCTTTGATCTCTCCCAGTAGAGCCAGTTCAAAAAATTTGAGGGCCTGTGCTTTTTTATTTATTTCAAGGTGAAAAAGTCCTAATTTCCCATACAATTTGGGGTTCTCCTCATCTTCAGAAAATAACTTTACCACTTCTACCAGTTCCTCTTCCAATTCCGGATTTTGAGAAACATAAATTAAAAAATCGTTTAATACCTTAAATTTCGTTTCCATATCTATCTCCTCACTTCGGAAAATGATCTTCATGGAATTCACTGCTTCTTCTGAAGCTTCATCGGTAAGATGAAACTTATATAGTGCAAGGTGCACCAGCTCTGAAGCCGGATTCATCTCCTGAAGTTTTTTGGCCACTTCAAAAGCTTTGTCCGTATTCCCTTCTTCACTGTATACAAAGATAAGGTTCAGGTAATTCTGCTCCTCCTTCGGGTCCTCCTCTATTTTTCTTTCCAGGTCCTGGATATGCGCATCTATGTTTCCGGTTTTAGCGTAGATCTGGTTGCGCAGCATATTGCGGTAACTGCTGTTTCCCCATTGTTCATCCAATTCATTAAGTAACTGTAATGCGCTATCATACTTTTTGTTGATCACATATAAATTAGCGAGGTCCTCAGAAAATCCTGCATTCACCGCAGCCAGTTCTTCCACCACCGGCAAGGCTTCTTTAAACTGATTGTTCAGAAAGTATGTTTGGTATAATTCAGCAAGAACAGCCTCATTTTCAGGTTCGGCTGTTCTTGCTTTTTCTAAATAGGTTCTTGCTTCCTCATATTCTTCCAAAGCATTATAGTTCTTGCCTAATTCAAGAAAAACAGCAGCATTGGATGCATCTATTGCAAGACATTTTATAAGAGCATTGATGGCCTTTTCATGATTTTCAATGGCTTTTTGCTTCAGCGCTTCGAAGAAATACTCCTGAAATGCATCATCTACATTTCCCAGATCATCCTGAGAATCTATCTGAATCACCTTTTGTTCCTCCTGCGAAATGACTTCTGCAGAAAAAAGGAAGAGCGTAAGCGAAAATGCTATTTTCAAATATATTCTCATATCTCTTTTTCATAAGCCCCGAAATACAGGGAAATTATTCAAGTACGGAATAGTCACCAATACTTATCTCCTGAAACTCGCCGTCAAAACGGGCAAAATTACCAATCATGGCATTTTTAAGCTTTGCATTGCTCACTTCAGCAAAGGTTTGGATAAGACTGTTCTCGATACTGGCATTTGTTACCTTACTCCCATTCCCGATAGAAACATTTGGTCCTATTTTGGCATTTTTAAGCACCACGTTCTCACCAATGAAGCAAGGTTCGATGATTTCTGAATTTTCCATTTTCAAATCTTCAGAAACCAGTTGTTCTCCATCTTCCTGAAGGAAATTAAGGATTCTGCTGTTGGTTTCTACCGTTACATTTTTGTTCCCACAGTCCATCCACTCATCCACTTTTCCGGGAACAAAGCGCATTCCTTTGGCTTTCATTGCTTCAATGCCGTCATTGATCTGGTACTCGCCACCACGTATAATATTTTTATCCAGCACCGTTTGTAATTCACCCTTTAGTACAGCTACATCCTTAAAATAATAAATACCTATTACTGCTAGGTCTGATACAAATTCTTCAGGTTTTTCTACCAGATCCACGATCTCTCGTTTATCGTTCAATTGTACTACTCCAAAGGCGCTCGGATTCTCCACCTGTTTCACCCAAATCACCGCATCGGCGTCTTTATCTAACGTAAAGTCAGCTTTGAAAAGTGTATCGGCATAAGCGATCACAGCGGGGCCTTCCAGGGATTCTTTGGCACACATAATTGCATGGCCTGTTCCCAGAGGCTTATCCTGGTAGTAAATAGTACCTTTTGCACCTAAAGATTCAGCTATATTTTTTAGATCTGTTTCTACTTTTTCTCCAAAATCTGCTCCAATAACAAACGCAATTTCATCAATCTTCTCATCCAGCACTTTTGCTATATCCTCTACCAGGCGATGAACAATAGGTTTTCCTGCAATTGGGATTAATGGTTTTGGAACTGTTAATGTATGTGGACGAAGACGCGAACCGCGACCTGCCATAGGTACTATAATTTTCATTTTTTCTTAGATTTTAGATGTAAGATTTGAGATTTTAAATCTTATCTCTCTTTTTATTATTATTTATTGCTTTATTATATGGAGCTGATTCCCTCTAATGCTAATGCTTTTAATTTCTGGAAAAATACCACAGGTGTTTGACTTTTTGCTAAAAAAATTATGTCTACTGGGCGCTGCAAACTTATTTACTCCCGGTACTACCGAAACCTCCTGCCCCACGACTACTTTCTTCAAGAGCATCCACCTCCTGCCAAAAAATGTGCTCATGACGGGCAATAACCATTTGTGCTACGCGCTCGCCGTTTTCAATGGTAAAAGGTTCATTAGAAAGATTTACCAGAATCACTCCAATTTCTCCCCTGTAATCGGCATCTATGGTTCCCGGTGCATTGAGTACTGTTATCCCTTTTTTAGCAGCCAGTCCGCTCCTGGGACGCACCTGAGCCTCATAACCTACCGGAAGTTCTATGAACAATCCCGTTTTCACTATAGTTCTTGCCAAAGGAGCTAAAGTCACCGGCTCTGTCAGGTTTGCCCGTAAATCCATTCCGGCGGAAGAACCGGTGGCATAAGACGGTAATTCGTGTTGAGATTTATTGATTATTTTAACGTTCATTGTTTATCAAATTTCTTCTGATTTCAGGCTTTATCTTTTAGTAAGCATCTGCCGTAACTGATCTTTTTCGGTTAAATAAATAGTGGCAAAAAAGATAAGAATTAATATACTCCCGATGTAATAATTATTTCTAAAAACATAAAAATAGAGTGCTGAAAATCCTATAGAGAGGAATAAATAGCCTCCTATCTTTCCTAAATCATAAGGTACGGGATAATATTTTCTTCCGAAGTAAAAAGACAGCAGCATCATACTTCCATAAGCGGCCAGGGTGGCTACGGCAGATCCCATGTAACTATACTGCGGAATAAGCCAGAAATTAAGCGCCAGGGTAACCACCGCCCCAAAAACAGAAATATATCCTGCAAAACGAGTACGGTCACTGACTTTATACCAAACGGACAGGTTGTGATAGATCCCCAGGAACAGGTTTGCCAGTAATATGATAGGTACCACCGTCATTGCCTCCCAATAAGCAGCATTGGGTATGATTAGGAACTTAAGCAGGTCTGCAAAAACGGTGATTACCACCAGAATAATAGCCCCAAAGATCACGAAATATTTCGTGATCAATGCATAGGTATTCTGTGCATTATCTTCTTTGGCATAACTGAAGAAAAATGGTTCTATTCCCATTCTAAAAGCGGTGGCAAAAAGAGTCATAAACAGTGCCAGGCGGTAACATGCAGAATATGCCCCCACTTCAAATTTTGCAATATCCTCTGGCAGTAAGCGGCCCAAAAGAATTTTATCAAAGGCTTCATTCACAGCAAAACCAATTCCCGCAATAAGAATTGGCGTACCATAGGAGATCATATTCTTCCAAAGCTCAGGATCAAAACGATATTTTAATTTTAAATAGAAGGGTGATACAGCCAGTAAAGTAAGTCCACTCGCAATGAGATTCGCTATGAAAATATAAGCTATTTCAAAACCGGGTTGATAGATCGAGCTGAAAAAGGTATTTTCTTCAGCGAGGTCGGGCAGGAAAACCAGGAAAAAAATGTTCAGGCCCAGATTAACAGCCACATTTCCCACTTTTATAGCGGCATAAACCATGGGTCTTTCGGTGGCTCGCAGCCAGGAAAAAGGAATAACCACCAAAGCATCCAGTGCCAAAATGAGAATTACGTAAGCAATATAATGTGAGGCAATATTTGTTGCCGATGAGATATAATCTCGGGAAAAGAAAGCTAGAATAAGGAATAATATTGTAGACCCCACAAGGGAAATGGTGGAGGTAGCCGTCACCCGCCCTTTATACCTGTCATCATGAAAAAACCTGAAAAAGGCCGTTTCCATTCCATAGGCAAGCAGCACGTTAAATAATATTATCCAGGAAAAGACAATAGAAACCTCCCCAAACTCTTCGGGAGAAGGTAAATAGATGGCGAACAGCGGAGTCAACAGGAAGGACAGCATCCTCGGAACAACCGTAGCGATCCCATAAATGGCAGTTTGTTTAAAAAGCTTCTGGAAGAGCGCCAATATTTCTTTACTTATAATTTACCTGGACAAAGGTACACAGGCTAAACTAATGCTGAATATTTTCGGGATAATTTTTTATTATTACGTCACGGTCTTGTTTCCGCTCTACGACATCCATTTTGTAATAGCCTCTTTTTCCATTTTTCCTGAAGCTTAAAACTGCTTCATTTTCCTCAAGATCAAACGGAAAATCTTCCGTCATCTGAGGCAGCTGATTCCCGTATTCTTCAGTTGGATCTGAGCTCATAATAACGTCTGGCGCCTTATTTGAATTTTCTCCAGTCCTGAAGTATCCAATATATAGGTTCTCATTTTCTGGTTTGAATTGCAGCTCTGCTCTTTTTCCGCGGAAATAAACACTGTCCATTTCTATATCAATATCCTGCGTCTGGATCATCGGAATATAGAAATTTAATCCCGAACCGGCTCCTTTAGTACCGCCCACCCAGGTGGTGTAATAAGCCTGCTCAAGATCTACAGGCGCCTTCTCCTGAATATTTTTACTGTTGGCACAACTCGAAAAACTTATTACGGTAAAAATTCCGAATAAGAAAAAAACACCTGTTTTCATGCTGAAGGGTTTAGAGTTCTTAAATGTAAAGACAAAAGTAGTACCACGTTATCCTTTCTATTGAAAAAGAGCCAGAAAGCAAAAAACCTCATACTGAATATGAGGTTTTTAAGTAAAAAATTTGTTTATAAATAATGTCTGCTACTAGTGCAAACTTTAGTTATTTAAAGCTTCAGCCCCACCAACGATCTCAAGGATCTCGTTTGTAATAGAAGCCTGGCGAGCTTTGTTATAAGACAATTTAAGGGAATCCCTTAGCTCTGTAGCGTTATCTGTTGCTTTATGCATCGCAGTCATCCTTGCTCCGTGTTCAGAAGCGAATGAGTCGCTTAACGCCTTGTACAACTGCATTTTCAAAGACTTCGGAATTAACTCAAGAACGATCTCCATTTTTGAAGGTTCATAAATATAATCAAGCACAATATTCTCATCACTTTCTACCGGAACTATCGGCAGAAACTGCTCATGCTGTACCTTCTGAGTTGCTGCATTCACAAACTGGTTATATACAAGAACGATCTTGTCGTATTTCCCGTCCACGAATTCCTGCATCAATCCTTCGGCAATCTCCGCTACATTATCATAGGAAAGATCGTCGTAAATATCATTTACATTCTTATGGATCTCAAAAGTCTTGGAAAGAATATCATTGGCTTTTTTACCAATAGTCATCACCTCAATATTTTTTCCGGAGTATTGTCTCTCTGCCAGGTATTTTACAGCTTTGATTATATTGGTATTAAAAGCTCCTGCCAATCCTCTGTTCGAAGAAATAGCTACCACAAGAACTTTATTTACCTCACGCTGCTCTGCATACTTACTGCTTTGATCATCTGTTAAAGTAGCACTAAGGCTCTGCAATAATTCAGTAAGCTTTTCGGCATAAGGCCTCATTTGCGTAATCGCATCCTGAGCTTTACTCAACTTTGCAGCCGATACCATTTTCATGGCGCTCGTAATCTGCATGGTTGAAGAAACCGAGGTTATTCTGTTTCGAAGGTCTTTTAAGTTTGCCATAAATTTATTTATGTCATTCCCTCAAAGGAGGGAATCTATTCATTCTATAGGATTCCCGCTTTCGCGGGAATGACACTACTTATTATGCTTCTTTTTTATATTTAGCAGAAAGTTCTTTAATAACAGAAGTCAGTGTATCTGTTACTTCATCGGTTAACTTTCCTGCTTTTAGAGTATCAAGAACATCTCTGTGTTTGGCATCAAGATATCCTAAATAATCTTTTTCAAATTCCCTAATTCTGTCAACCGGTACATCTCTCAACAGGTTTTTAGAACCTGCAAAGATGATAGCAATTTGATTTTCTACAGGATATGGATCATTTTGTGCCTGCTTAAGAATTTCCACGTTACGCTTACCTTTTTCGATCACGCTTAATGTCGCAGGATCAAGATCTGATCCGAACTTAGCAAAAGCTTCCAGTTCACGGAACTGAGCCTGGTCAAGTTTTAAGGTACCTGCAACTTTCTTCATCGCTTTGATCTGAGCCGCACCACCAACCCGAGATACCGAAATACCCACGTTAATTGCAGGACGAACCCCTGAGTTAAATAAATCTGAAGTCAGGAAGATCTGGCCATCCGTAATCGAAATTACGTTGGTAGGAATATAAGCAGAAACGTCTCCTGCCTGTGTTTCAATAAGCGGAAGTGCTGTCAAAGAACCTCCACCTTTCACTTTGTCTTTTAATACTTCAGGAAGATCGTTCATGTTCTTCGCTATCTCATCATCATTGATCACTTTTGCAGCACGCTCCAGTAATCTTGAGTGAAGGAAGAAAACATCCCCTGGATATGCTTCACGTCCCGGTGGGCGACGTAAAAGAAGAGAAACTTCACGGTATGCTACTGCCTGTTTTGATAAATCATCATAAACAATAAGAGCAGGACGACCCGTATCTCTAAAATATTCTCCGATAGCAGCACCTGCAAACGGAGCATATACCTGCATTGGAGCAGGATCTGATGCGTTGGCAGCTACAATCGTAGTATAGGCCAATGCTCCCCTGTCTTCAAGGGTCTTTGCGATCCCGGCAACAGTAGAGGCTTTTTGCCCAATTGCAACATATATACAATATACAGGTTCCCCTGCATCGTAAAATTCTTTTTGATTAAGGATGGTATCGATAACAACAGCAGTCTTACCTGTTTGTCTGTCACCAATAACAAGTTCCCTCTGTCCACGTCCAATCGGCACCATTGCATCGATTGATTTAATACCGGTCTGCAAAGGTTCGGTTACCGGCTGACGATAAATTACTCCCGGAGCCTTTCTTTCCAATGGCATCTGGAAAGTTTCTCCTTCAATAGGTCCTTTTCCGTCAATTGGCGCACCCAGAGTATCTACTACCCTTCCTACAATTCCTTCACCTACATTAATAGAAGCAATACGTTGCGTTCTTTTTACAGTAGCACCTTCTTTTACCTGTCTGTAAGGTCCTAAAAGTACAACCCCAACGTTATCCTCCTCAAGGTTAAGAACAATTCCTTCCAATCCGCCTTCAAATTCAACCAACTCTCCGTACTGTGCATTTGCTAGTCCGTAAACATTGGCAATACCATCCCCAACATTGAGCACGGTACCAACTTCGTCTAAAGAAGCCTTAGCTTCATAACCGGAAAGTTGTTTTTTTAATATTGCTGATATTTCAGCGGGATTTATTTCTGCCATAATATTTCAGAATTAAATGTCACCTTAACAGGTGACCGTTTTAATTAGATTTTAGATATGTATGTATTATTTTGTAATTCTCTTTTTATGGAGGTTAACTGAGAAGCAACACTGGCATTAAACTGCAAATCGCCTACTCTTAAAATAAAACCTCCAATGATGCTTGCATCAACAGTATTTTTTATCTCAGCCTCGTTTCCGGTAAGTTCTTTTACTTTAGCCTGAATCTTTGCTTCAAGTGCCGGGGTTAATGGTACCGCAGTTGTCACCCTCGCTACCTGGATTCCCATCATAGCATTGTACTGTTCATTGTACCGGGTAGCAACCATTGTTAACAATTCTAAACGGTTATTTTCCGCAAGCACTCCGAACAATTGAAAAGTAATAGGATTCACATCTTTAAAGATTTGCTTTAAAGAATTCATCTTTGCACTTTCTTTAACCACTGGACTTTTTAAAACTGAACGCAATTCACTGCTGGACTTTACCGTCTTTGCAATGTAAGTCATGTCTTCATTTACCTCCTTAGCCAGATTCCTGTCTTTAGCCAGACTAAGAATTGCTTTGGCATATCGTTGAGCTGCTCTGCTTCCTGTCATAACCTTAGTTTAAAGTTACATCATCAAGCATGTCATCAACCAGCTTTTGTTGCTCTTCACGCGATGAAAGCTCATGTCTTACCACCTTTTCTGCTATCTGGATAGATAGGGCGGCAACTTTATTTTTAATTTCAGCCAGGGCTGCATTCTTTTCATTCTTAATGGAAACTTTTGCCTGGGAAATCATTTTATCTCCTTCATTTTGAGCTTCTGCACGAGCTTCAGAAATCATTTTTTCTTTGATCTCTCTAGCCTCTTTGATCATGGAATCACGTTCTGCTCTGGCTTCCTGAAGCAATTTTTCATTATCGGCCTGCAGGTTCTGCATTTCCTTTCTGGCTCTTTCAGCAGAATCCAACGCATCCTGAATTCCCTCTTCCCGGCTACTTAAAGCTTCAAGAATAGGTTTCCATGCAAACTTCCAAAGTAAAAAGGCAAGTACAATTAAAATCAGTAACTGCCAAAAAAACAATCCAAAAGAAAAATCGTTGACTAATTTTTCCATAATATCTTATGTAATGTTTAATTTAATGATAATTCAGGCTTTGCAGCCAACCGCTGCAAAGCCTGAATTTTACTAATTTTGATTAGGCTGCGAAAAGTGCAGCAAAAGCAACACCTTCCAGAAGTGCAGCGATAATAATCATCGCAGTCTGAATTTTTCCAGCTGCTTCTGGCTGACGTGCAATTCCTTCCATTGCCGAGCTACCGATCTTTCCAAGACCCCATCCGGCTCCAAGAATAATAATACCAGCTCCAATCATGCTTAAATCTAAGGCTTCCATACTTATCTATTAAAAATTAAACTTACTTACTCTTATTGTTTTTAAATATTGTTATAACACGGGAATATCTTCGTTGTCTGCAGGGTGATGATCATCATGCTCTTCAACAGCCATCCCTATGTAAAGCGCACTCAACAAGGTAAAGATATACGCCTGTAAAAATGCTACTAACAGTTCGATGATCGATATGAAAATGGTGAACCCGAAAAATGCAGGTCCTGCAATCCAGTTTTGGAATACTACGATCAATCCAAGCAACGTCATAATAATGATGTGCCCGGCCGTCATGTTTGCAAAAAGACGAATCATCAATGAAAACGGCTTAATGAAAATCCCCAGTAATTCTATTGGGGCCAGCATTATTTTCATGGGTACCGGTACTCCAGGCATCCAGAAAATGTGTTTCCAGTAATCTTTGTTTCCACTAAATTGTACGATAAAGAAGGTACATAAAGCCAGAGCAAAAGTAACAGCGATATTTCCTGTAACATTCACCCCCAGTGGAGTCATCCCTAAAAGGTTAAGGATCCAGATAAAAAAGAAAACCGTTAAAAGGAATCCTACGTACTTTCTGTAATTCTTACCAATATTCGGTTTTGCGATGTCATCTCTCACATAGATCACTAAAGGCTCTAGCACCCGACCAAATCCTTTTGGGATTGTTCTCGATTTATAAGAGGTCGCAAGGGAACGGAAAAGAATAAACATTAGAACAGAAACCAATAACATTGTCAAAACGTTCTTGGTTATGGAGAAATCCAAAGGACGCTCGTTGGAAGGAAATCCATCCTCGCCATAAGCAATATCTCCCTCGGCATTAGTTTTATAAATTTTACTGTGATACAGTCTGTAATATTGTCCATCTGCCTCAACAACCTCATCACCATGGTGAAATTTTGAAGAAGAGAAAACCTTCAGTCCACCATCCCAAAGAATTATAGGAAGCGGAAAACCATAATGTGCTCCGGTCTCAGCATCTGAAAAGAATGTAAAATCATGTGAATCCTGAAGGTGATGGTCTATATATTCCTTCACTTCTTCTTCGGTATCAATGGCACCAACTTCATCATGCTCAGCAGATTCCTGATGAGTAGCATGCTGCTCGGGCTCAGGGTGTTGGTCATGTTCTTGAGAAATGGCCGGCGTGCTGAACGACACAACCATTAAAAGGCACGCTAAAAAAATCTTCAAAATGTTTTCCTTTTGCATTTTCAGGTAAAGTTTCAGTCCTCCAAATTTGGCTGCAAATGTAAACAATTAAATAAAAATAATTACCCCCTAAAGCTAATTACTTTTTTCACTTAGGAAACTCGCTAATTATTTGTCCTGTCGGAAGTTAGCGGCATTTAACAGCTTTATTACATAAAATAACTCAAGGATGACACACACAACATAAGGCACAAAGAAATGCAAAAACACTGATTTACTAATGGATACGTCTGAAGTTTGGATGAGATAAGCAAAAATTCCCAGCTTAACCGCACCACCTAAAAGATAAATAAATCCCAGTTGATCCTTCAGTTTTTCACTGGCCAGAATGATGGAAGTCGTAAATATAAAAGTAAATCCCACGTTGAATTTGTAGGCGAAGTTGATGAGCTCCACAGATACATCAAAAAAGAGCTGATTTATATAGAGATGAAGGCCATAAGCTATTCCTGTCACCAGGAATAGCAGCAGGGAAAACCTTAAAAGGTGTTGCAGCATGAAAAGATCAATTATCGAATTTTTTTAATTGTTTTAGCACTAAAAATATAGAAGCAAGTAAACCAAAAAGCACCAATCCAATGGTGAACCAGTTCTTATTGGATGGGTATCGCTCGTCCAGTTGTTTGCCAATCCAGGCACACACAAAAATAGTACCGCCCATTTCAAAAGCGATTCCGGTGAAGATGGCCCAGTTTCTAAGCTGACTTTTCTTTTCCTTTTTGGGTTTGTTCCTGTCCTCCTCTTTCATTGTTAATGGTTTTTACGCCGCCTTTCATAGAGCAGGTAGCATTAAAAGTGGCTCCCGGTTCAACCGTTAGTTTTGCCACAATAGCCTCTCCTTCAATCAGGGCCGTAGATCGCAGGCTAAGGGTGTTTTTGATCAAGAGCTTGCCAATAAATTTACCTTCAATATCTGCATTCTCACACTCCAGGTAACCTTTGATAAAACCATCTTTCCCTATGACGACCTTTCCGGGTGTTTTGACATTACCTTCTACAATTCCGTCTATTCTAAAACATCCTTTTGCCTCAAGGTTTCCAATGATCTTTGTGCCTTGTGCTATCTTGTTCTGGTCTTTGCTTCCTTCAGAAGAAAATTTAGACCTTTTTTCTTGTGTAAACATTATTTGGGGGGATTTGTTATGCTTTCTATATAAGAATCTACATTTTTATGTATTTGTACGATCCTGTAGTTTGGGGTGGAAATATAAAAAGAATTTTTGTCGATTTGATACTTCTCATTCACAGAAAGTAATTCTGCAAAGCCTTTTGCTGTACCCGGGCTGGAAAAGCCATGTACCACCACGAAGTCCTGATGCGGATTATAAACATCTATAGACACTTCCTGACCGCTGTAATTCAACTCCTCCAAAGCTTCTTCTATCTCTCTTCTGAAATCTGCTATTTCCTCCACTCCATTTTTTTCAAACGGAAAAACAAGCTTAAAAGAGCGGGCAATACTGTCCTGCTGAAAATTCTTGTCGGCCATTCCCGGAAGGGCATCGTTAAATAACTGCTGCGCTTTCTTCCCCTCTTCACTCTGCGGATAATTGAGGGCCACAAAATTCAAAGCTTCTTTATAAGCCTCAAAACCTTCAAGCCTACCTATGGCCATGGCCTTTAAAAGTTCTAGTTTTGGAGCCATTTGATCTCCAGTAAACCTCACCGATAGTTCTTCAGATTGCAAGATTACTTCCTGATATTCCTGATCCTCAAACATTGTATACAAATCACCGTAAAGAGCCTCCGGACTGTTTTCATCCTGAAGTAAAGCCTCAGGATCCTTCAGGATCATAGCATACCTGGAATCTGGGTGCTGCTCCATAATATCTATTTTTAATGCCTGAGCCTTTGCAGTGAATCCTCCTTCAGAATATATTTTATAAAGATGATATTTTGCAGGCAGCACAAGTCTTTCTTCCGGATTTCCTGCCAGTAACAACTCCAGTTTTTCTGCAGCTAATTCATCTTCTTTGAATTTCTCCCTGTAAATGAGCCCTAATTGATAATAAGCAAAATTTCTCTCTACCACCAGGCTATCGAGAATTTGGGGATCATTGGGTATCTGACTAATATAAGTCTGTGGATCGTACAGGGGATCTGCTTCAAAAGCAGCTTCGGCTATGGGCATCTCATTATCTTGATCCTGATTGCTTACACCGCTCGCTGTCCTCCAGTTATCTGTAAGATCCCGCTCTCCCCATGTCCTGAAGAATTCCTGTTTACCATAAGCAACAGCAGCAGTATTATAGAAATAAAAAGCATTTCCGGGGTTTGGAACTCCCGGCACTCCTGTCCTGTTATTTTCAAAGAATTCCTGAGACCGGGATTGAGCCGGAGCCTGGTTTTCAGCCACTCCCTCTTTCTTTGCTTCGGCTTTAAGTCTTTCTGTATAATCCGTAAAATATTCAATTCGCCCTTCTTCTGAAAGATCTGAGAGGTATAAAATACTGTCACTTTTTCTTGCAATTTCTTCATAAGAAATCACGTCTACCAAATTATCGCGCTTCTTTTTTATAAGCCTGAATTCACGTGAATTGGGTGGTAATCTTGTTAAGGTACTATCGTAATAAGCTCCCGCAACCTGGTAATTGGCAGCGTCAAAATGAATATTTCCCAGTGTTTGATAATCCAGACTTTGCAAATAAGCGTCTTCTGTAGGGGTACGCAGGGATTTGTTATAATAATCAATAGCAAGGTTCACAGAATCTGCCTGATAATGGAATTCTGCCAGCTGAAAATAAATTTTATCTAAAAACGGCCTGTTTTCACGATCCTGTTCCATATCTGTAAGCAGCTCCAGGATGGCTTCCTGGTCTTGCGCACTTCTCGAAAGATTCTGTGTCTTCGCAATATAAGCATTGATCAAATAAATGCGGGGCGACCTTCTCTTAAGATCAATCACTTCATCAAAAGCCATATTGGCACTGTCTTTCATACCCAGGCGATTGTACAACTGCCCAGTGATATAAAGATATCTTCCCTGCTCGGCTTTGTCCCGGGTGAATTCTGCCGCAGTTTGGAGTGGTGTCACCGCACTGTCCAGCTGAGTCAGGTTAATATAGGCCTCTGCAAGCATGGCAGCAGCATCTGCTCTGTCCTGATCCTCCAGATTTTCCTGTTCAAGGATCTTCTTGAGATTTCTTATAGCAAGTTCCTCAAATTCGAGACGGATATTTGCTTTTTCTCTCCAAATCCTGGCGTGATTGATCGTGTTGCTAAGCGGGTATTTATGAAGAATATAATTAAAAGCCTCCAGTGCAGGAATGAACCGCTGATCAAAATACCGGGCTTTTCCCAATAATAAATACGCTTCATCTATCTGCGGATTTTTTTCGCTGCCTTCTATCAGCATCGAGTGCCGCTGAATTGCCTTTACCGCCTTTTGTTCGGCTATTTCGAAGTTAGGATTTCTTGCATCTCCAGGTAGCATTACCTCTTCACTCACCTGCATCCTTTCCACAGGAAGAATATCCCAGTAATTATCAAGGTAATTCTGGTTTAATTCTTCTTTCCCCAGTTCCAGCGCCAAATTCCCGTTATACAGCGTGTTATATTCTGCAGTAACAGCATGCCAGTTACGGTTCAGAAAAGTATTATTTTTCCTTGAACAACCCGCAATACTCAATATTGTAATAAGTAGAAAAAGGCCTTTTGTAAATGCTTTCAAATCAAACGATTCTTTAGTATAGGGATAACTGAATTGTACCTAAATTATTGTGAAGGCAAAAATAGGTTAAATTTTGATTAAAGCATTAGCCGCTATGCTTTAGAGGATTTTAGAGGAGATTTCTTTCAAGTGAGGAGATCTGCACTTTCATGAGGATTTGGTACCATTTCTCCTGAAGAATTTTTATAGTAATATATAGATCCGGCAAAAATAACTATTTGTGCAAAAACGGAGAATATGGAGCCTTCAAAACCAAATTCCCCGCCATTCATTAAATTTGGAGAAGTATAATTAAATTCAATAATCGAATAAAAATCCTGTCCGCTTACGTTGAAACCTAGGTGGGTTTGAAAAAGGTTCCAGCCAAAATGTAAACCAATAGGATACCATAAGTTTTTTGTGTAGATATAGGTGATCCCCAGAATCATCCCGGCGCAAAAAAGATCAAAAAAACTGAACAGGCTCATATTCGGATTGAATCCGTGCATGAGTGAAAAAAGAACAGAGGAAATCACTAGCGCCACATACTTATTGAAAGAAAGCATCAAATTCTTTAACACATAACCCCTAAACAAAGCTTCTTCCACCACTGCAACAATTAGAAACAACAGTACTGAGATGACTATTTCATCATTATTCAAAACTATTTCTGAAAACTTTATTTCCTTCAACCCGAGCAATACAAAAAAACCTAAAACCATCGCCACAAGGGCCACTCCCGTTCCCACAATAAAATCCCAGAATCTGTTTTTCGTCTGAAAACCAAGATCTATAAATCTCTCCCGGTCTATATACTTCATAAAGATCCAAAGCACCAGGAAAGTGCCCAGAAAACCAAAAAATGAAATAATTAATTGCTGTTCAGATGATTCCTTAAAATCCATTTCACCATAAGAAACATCCGATATCGTAAGTCCTATGAACTGAAAGATTCCTACAATAACCAGGTAGGGAAATATAATGAGAAGTATTCGTGCCCAGCCTTTGATTTTTATTTCATTATCCTGCATGTGAAGTACTATTCTGTAGAATGATTTTTTGTGATCTAGAAAAGATAATCTGTCATTAAATTATAGATTAAGACCCCCAGAAAAGCCGTTAGAAAAGGAATAATAAATCCGCCTGATTTATAAGATTGTATTACTGGCTTATTGTCCTTGTAAAAATCTATTGCCAGCCCATACCTGCCCATACCCGTTACCAGCCTGCAATTAACTTCGGAATCCGAATCTTTGATCTTGAAGAAATGTTCGGTACCCGACAAAGATCTTTTTTCTGAAACTATCTCTTCATTCACCTTCACTGTTTCCTTCCCAAAAATTGAATTGAAAAATTCAATTTTTGAATCTCCTGATTGTATGGTCGTAACTTTCAAACTTATGAGATTTTAAGATAGATCCTCCTGAACTTCCTGCACCTGCTGGTCTCCTGCAAAATAAGACTCCAGTTCTTTAAGGGTAGCTTCAGAAGTTTTGATGTCATTCACCACTTTTCCCTTGTCGAGAACCACAATACGTTCACAAACTTCGGTCACATGAATAAGGTCATGGCTGGAGATAAGCACCGTAACTTCTGAACTTTCAGTAAGATCCCTTATTAGCTTTTTCAGTTTGATTTGTGTGGTAGGATCAAGGTTGGCAAAAGGTTCATCAAGAATAATGACCTTTGGATCACCAATCAAAGCAGCGACAATACCCACTTTCTTCTGATTTCCCTTCGAAAGGTCACGAAGATATTTTTTCTGATTCAGGATCTCTCCGTTAAAGAAATCCTCGAAATCCTTCAGGAATGTGGCTACATCGGCTTTATTCCGGTTCCGGAGTTCTCCAATGAAATTAAAGTATTCTTCAGGAGTGAGATATCCTATTAAAAAACTTTCATCAATGAAAGAGGCCGTAAAAGGTTTCCACTCCTCACTCTGGCTCACGGTGATATCATTGTTAAATACATTTCCGGAAGAAGGCCGTATCAAATCGAGCAGGAGGCTGAACAGCGTTGTTTTTCCTGCACCGTTATTTCCCACTAATCCGAAGCTTTGACCTTTGGGAATCTTAAGATGGTCTATATTTAGGACGGTTGTACCGTTGTAATTTTTTGACAAATTTGTAATTGTAATCATCTCCTTAATTTTTTTAGGTTATTCCCCTGTTTGTTTAAAGCCCTCAATCATTGCATACTTGTTTTTGCGATATGCTCTTTCAATAAAATCCATTATAGGACCTCTTAAAATGATTCCAAGTAAGCCGAGTCCGGCTAATACTGCTACTCCTACTTCGTAGGAAACCCACCTGGTAAGCGGCCAGAAAATAGCAACAGGGATTAGCATAAGTGGAATTCCCACCAGCCATTGTGCGGCTCCCGTTCCCTGGTAGTTCATAAACGGACTTTTCTCAAGCTCAATCCTTTTCCGGTTAAAAGAGCCGGTGTATAATAAAATAGGAACATTTACGCCAATATTATAAATGGCACAGGCAATATTCATGACCAGAATATGAGTTCCGAAGTAGACATACGGAGTAGTAAGAATCGTTAATACCACAATGCTGAAGGTAATCAATCCAACTTTTGAAGCCAGGTATTTCTTTAATGGGATGTTCTGGGACATCATCATGGAATAGTAGGTGGCATCCCAGGCGGGGATAAATTGTCCAAAATTGATCATGAAAATTCCTGTCATGAAGATTCCTACAAAAACATACATCGTTCTCATGCTCTCGTACGTGTCCTGCGGATAAAAAATGAGTCCGTACCCCATGATGATCAGCGAGAGAAAAATAGTAGTTTTTGGTCTTTTGTTTCGCCAGATAAGTTTTAGGTCCAGCTGAAGAAATGGCGCAATATCTCCAAATCTTCTCACCCAGTTAAACTCCTGGGTGTTAACTTCTTTTGCAGGTCCTCCCAGGGAATCATCCAGGTAAAATCTGCGCTCCAGGTTATGCTGATTCAGTTTGTACAGGGCAGCAAAAAGAAGTACAGGAACGATCGCCAGCCATGGATTCTCAACAAGATAATCCATACCATTCCCAAAATAGAGGGTAATCCTAAAAACATCAAAATACTCCAGCGCTGCCAAAACCGCTGCAATGAGCACTAACGGAAGTAAAGCTTTCAGGTTATCTGTAAACTTCTTCTTTATAAGAAAATTAAAATAATCTACAGAAAGTATAAGCGTATACACGGCTACCATCCACCCAATGATAGAAAGAGGAGCGATCTCTGTTTTGAAGGAAAGGAAAATTCCGAAGGGAATGATCAATAGAAGCGGTAACAGATTATAAAAAGAAATTAATGATTTTATGAGAACATAATTCACCACTTTTCTCTTCTTGATGGGAGCGATCAACAAGGGCTTCACCGTCATTACCGGAAGGGTTTTCAACATAAACCTGAAAACCAGTTCCATCACCAGCCATAACAACACAAATCTATTGGCCATGTGAAGCGGAGGCTGATCGGGATAAAATTCGGTAAGCAGCGGATACATTCCAATTCCTAAAAGGAGAAAAATGACAGCAAAATAAATGGCAAGGAATCCCATGAGGATTTTTAGGCCAATGCTTTTTCCAAGACTGGAAGACCTGAAAAACGCTTTCCACTGAAGATAGATGAAATGTTTAAACATTATGGTTGGCTTTTATGCTTATTAGTGGAGAATTTCCCGATTTGTTACAGAAGTATCATGAAAATTTCATTTCCGGGTGTACCTTTTTCAGGATCTCGTCCTTTTTTTTCGGTAGTCTATTAAAACAAATGTAGCTGGTGAGAGCTATTATCACTATCAGGAATGCCATTAAAAGATTTACATAAAAATTACCGGATGCCTCTGAAATATTCAGAATATGGAATGGCAGCCACATAAAAGTAAAAAAACCACCTGAATGTAGAATTATAGTTTCCAGAAGATAGATTTTCACACCGCTTTTCTTTTTTCTTTTGAGGGCAGCAGATTTTTTAGTCATATAGATGATGGAGAAGACAAATAACAGAACAACAAGAGCCATAAGACCATATATTCCTTCCTGAAAAGTAAGCAGGAAATAAGAACCTCCAAACAGGAAAATGATAGGAAGTGCCATTTTTGGCTCCCTGATAATGCTTTTCGATTCTTTCCAGATGAACTTCCAGTATTTTTTCTCCATTGCTCGCTGCCGTTTTCCCATAACTTCTGAAAAGCCAAAAACTCCGAACTTTTTAAATTCCTTTTGTAAAGCTTTTTCAAAAGGAATTTCGGGGTTTTCTGTCCACTGTGCTTCAATTCCATTAGCAAGATGGTCTACCAGCTCCGTCTGCACGTCATAATATTCCACATAATGCGCACGTGTGAATTGGTAAAGAGCCGCAACTTCTTTTTCAGAAACTTTTCTCATAACAACATAAAGTTTTCCATCTTAACCAAATTTTGGGTTCAGGTTTAAGATTCCTCGCAGGGTTTCCATGAATTCTTCCAGCTCGTTTAGCTTACTGGCAGTTTCTTTTGTTCCTTTTTCGGTGAGTTTATAATACTTCCGTAGCCTGTTATTTACTTTCAAAACTTCCACATCAAGCAATCCTTCGGCTTCAAGTTTATGCAAAGCAGGATATAGCGCACCTTCAGTAATCTTAAGCTTTCCCTTTGTAAGCTCCTTTACTTTTTGGGTGATTTCATAACCGTACATCTTGTCATTCCCGCTTAACAGTTTGAGGACGATAGTGGTTAAACTTCCTTTATAAAGATTGGAATCGGGCATCAGCTTTTTATTCAGTACTTTCAAACATACTAAAAAATAGTTTACATAAGATTCTTAGGTATAGCTTTTTTTGAATTTGTTAAGGGATTTACAGCTCATACTTCGTATTTTTGCTCTTAAATAAACTGAAACAATGAGTGATTTTTTTTCTCTGAAAATCAAAGAAATTATAAGGGAAACTCCACAGGCTGTGAGTATAGCTTTTGAAATTCCTGATGATCTGAAATCCGAATTTTCCTTTAAAGCCGGCCAGTATATTACCATTAAAACTGAAATTGACGGAAAAGAGGTGAGACGGGCTTATTCCCTGTGCTCCCCGCCCGATGGTGATAGTTTTAAAGTTACCGTTAAAGAAGTTAAAGGCGGAACATTTTCTGTGATTGCCAATAACAAATTAAAGGCAGGAGATACACTGGAAGTACATCCTCCCGAAGGAAAATTTGTTTACGAACCTTCTGAAGGGACAAAGCCCAACACATACGCTGCCTTTGCTGCCGGAAGCGGAATTACTCCCGTACTTTCTATCCTGAAAAATGTCCTGGACAAAGAACCTCTTAGCAGATTCGTCCTCGTCTACGGAAACCGAACTCCCGATGAAACCATCTTTTTCAGGGAATTACTGGAGCTTCAGTCAAAATTTCCGGACAGGCTTTTTATAGAGTTTGTTTACAGCCGTTGCAATGAAGAAAATTGTCACTACGGAAGAATAGATCAGGGTACGGTGAATTACGTGGTGAAGAATAAATTTAAATCTGAAGAATTCTCAAAATTCTATCTGTGTGGCCCGGAACAAATGATCGATACCGTTAAGGAGATACTTCAGAAAAATGGTGTGGAAAAGGAAAAAATTACATTTGAACTCTTTAATACCAGTGACGAAGGTGAGGTAAAAGCCGATCTTAAAGGAGCCACCCAACTAACGGTGCTGGTGGATGATGAAGAAACTACTTTTACCATGGAACAAACTGCTACCGTATTGGAAGCGGCCCTGGAGCAGGGACTGGATGTTCCATACTCCTGCCAGGGCGGAATTTGCAGTAGCTGCGTTGCCAGAATTACCGAAGGGAAAGCAGAAATGGCCAAAAATTCCATTCTTGTGGACAGCGAAATTGAAGAAGGACTTGTCCTGACTTGCCAGGCGCACCCAACAACCCCAACGTTGAAGGTGGATTATGATGATGTGTAGATCCCTGAATCCCCGAAGGGGGGAGTTTTATACTCAAATCTAAATAATTTAAAGCGGCTTTTAGCCGCTTTTGTTTTATATTAATACGAGCGAAAAACTCCTACGTCTGAGAGTTTCCCCTTTGGGGGTTAGGAGGCAGTGCCGTTTAGAGGACTACCTCTTCTATTTTCTTTACCACCATTTCGGGAGTGATAGTTCGCATAGCATCTTCGTAACCTTCGGGAACGGTTTTTCCGTAGACCGAGGTGGGAATTTTGGTGTATTTTTTCAGATCGGGAATGAGATTGTTTGCTTTCGGTTGTCCGTAGGGAGCGAATCCGGTGAAGGGATGAGTAAGACCCCACATTATAATTACCGGAATGCCAAAATTAGCCGCTAAATGGCCGTTTCCGCTGTCCATGGACAACATAGCGTCCAGATTGGAGATAAGCGCCAGTTCATCTTTAAAAGAGATCTTTCCGGCCATACTTATGACATTACTGAATTGATCCTCCCATTCGGTCAAAATCTCTTTCTCTGTGGCCCCGCCACCAAAAAGAAATATTTGAAGCTGTTCATTTTTCTCAAGCTGCCGCAGCACCTCCTTCATAAGATCCAGCGGATAAACCTTGGAGGTATGCTGCGCAAAAGGAGCAATTCCAAGCCATTTTTTAGGCTCCTTGCCTGTTATTTTTCTTATTTCAGGAGAAAGTGTCTTTTTCTTCAGAAAATCAAAGGATGATATGTCCACCGGAAGTCCCAGAGCGTCGAAAACATCTGCATACCGTTGATGGGTCATTTTCAGCTGCTTGAAAACTTTATTGTTCGGGCGGGTGAGGGATTTTTTACCAGATCTTCCTTTGTTGATCTGCTTCACCGGAATTCCGTAGAACTTAAAACAGGTTTTCAGGATCTTTGAACGCAGTACGTTGTGAAGATCGGCTACCGCGTCTATGCCTTCATTTTTTAACTCTTTAGCCAGTTTTTTCAGACCAGGAATTCCCTTGTGCTTTCCTTCCACATCGGCTTCAAAAATGCTGACATTGGGCAGGTCTTCAAAAATGGGTGCAAAAAATTTTCGGGTAAGAATGGTAAACTTCATGTCCGGGTATTCTTCCGAAAGGCTTTTCAACACAGGAATAGTCATGGCGATATCTCCCATGGCAGAAAGTCTAATGACAAGGATGTGCTTCGGAATCTTCATAATCCGGAGCCCTTAAAAGGGCTTTATTTATTTCCTCTTAGTACGGGATTCAGTTCATCATCATTGTACATTTTCATTTGCTTATAAACCTTCATGTACTTTTTACCTGCAGCAATATCCTCCAAAAGCTGATTAATAGCGGTAGAAAGATCGACTCTTTGCTCCAGCAATACATCCAGCTTTGCCTGACATTTCATTTGATGCTCCTGTGAAGCATCTGCCCGGTTAGCCTCCTCATTCATGTGATAGATCTTAAGCGCCAGGATAGAAAGACGGTCAATCGCCCAGGCCGGGCTTTCAGAATTAATGGTAGCATCTTCCTTTGGCTTCACATCTTTAAACAAATCAAGGAAATAACTGTCGATATACTCCACCATATCGGTACGATCCTGATTGGAGGCATCAATTTGACGTTTCAGTTTTAAGGCAGCTTCAGGGTTGATGTTTGGATCACGAATAATATCTTCATAATGCCATTGCACAGTGTCAATCCAGCATTTTCTGAACAATAAATGCTCAATTAACTGCTCTTTTTCATCATAGGGATTAGTGAACTCCTGCCCGACTGTATTTACAACGTGATATTTTTCGATTACCTCCTGAAATACCTGATTTGCTTTATCTGAAAACATACTTTTTATTTTTTCAATATGTGTAAAAATTCTGTACCGAACCTGAACATTTTTTCAGATTTCGGTAGTCACAAAGGTATTATATTTTGCCGTAGTTTCTAAGAGTTGAACGCCAGATTGAAGCCGGCGGGGCTGCTGCTTTAGGATATGATATTTCTTATCAGGTTAAAAAGCGATCAAAAGAACCGCCGGAAGCAGAATTATTACCCATAAAAGTGTTTCCTGAAACCATTTATCATTCAGTAATTGAAAATAATTAGTGACAATTATAGCCAGAGGAGCAAGAAAGAAAATTAATTCACTGCTGTCTTTTGTAGGAGCAAGAACTGCAACTCCAATTGCCAGAAAGAAGTTCAGCAAAAACAGCATGAGTGAAGATTTCAACATGGAGCTGGCTCTTTGAATAATTCCCATATAAAAGAACAAAGACCAGAGACTAAGAGCTAAAATAAATGATACAGGAATAAGAACAGAAAGGTCCCTGTATTGTGAAAAGTCAAAATTACTCGGTTGAAACCAATCAGAAAAAGAATAGAAACTGTCATTTATTGCCAAATTGCCGCAGGTAACCAGAGATAGAACAGTTAAAAATGCCAGCACCGGCACCAGCCAGTTTTTTACATTATGGCTCACATGAATAATAATTCCGAAGAAAACCACTCCCATGAAAAGTATAGACCCGAAGTAAAATAAAGAGGCCACACAGATCCAAAGTGTGGCATCAAAAATCTTCTTTTTAGTCTCTCTTTGCGATTTTAAACTTATTACCCGTCGCAGTGCCAGCAAGACAAAGAAGTTGGAGATGATCACATCATTGTTCTGCAAAACTCTGAATAGCATACACGCAAAAGCGGCAAAAAGAATAGTTTTGTAAGCATTTCTGGAGGTGACTTCATTCCTTTTAGCTATAAAATCAATGAGTACACTACTTAAAATAAAGAGCAGAAGTACAATTACTTCTTTGAAAATATTACCCACAGTTGGCTCAAAACCGCTTTGTAAGGTGGCCATAACATAAAATATTACCATATAAACAGCGATGACCACAAAGTTTATAGGTGTTGATTTGCTAAAAAAGCTTGTTAGCATTCTTGTTTTTTATATTTTTGTAGCTCTAAATATATGTACAATGAGGGATATTTTTGAAGGGATACAGTCATTTTTTGAAGATTTTGCTTTTGCTCCGTTAGATTATTTGCGCAACCTTGAGCTGGACAGCTGGTGGTTTGCAAACCTTATCAACTGGTTGTTTGTGATCATAGCTATTGCTGCATTTGCTTACTGGATGAAACAATTAAAAATCTTTCATGACAGAAAGGAAGACCAGCAAGATACTACCGCTCATTCTTACTTAGGATAAGTCGAAACCAAGGTCTTTTCTAAAATACATCTTATCGAAATGAAGTTTATCTACATTTTGGTAAGATTTTTTTAGTGCCTTTTTGTAATCGTCCCCAAAGGAAGTAACTGCTATTACCCGACCCCCATCGGTTTTCACTTTTCCATTTTCTTTGGAAGTACCTGCGTGAAAAACTAAGGACCCTTCGATATTTTCAAAACCTGAGATTTCCTTTCCTTTCTCATAAGCTTCGGGATATCCACCTGAAACCAGCATCACTGTGGCAGCTGTTTGTGCATCGATCTCCAGGCTTACCTCGTTTAGTTTTCCCTCAGCAACTTTTTGAAAAACCTCCACAAGATCTGACTTTATCCTTGGGAGAACTACTTCTGTTTCGGGATCGCCCATTCTTACGTTGTATTCTATTACGTAAGGCTCATCCCCCACTTTTATAAGTCCGATGAAAATGAATCCTTTATAGGTAATTTCCTCCTTTTTGATCCCTTCCACTGTAGGTTTAATGATGCGATCTTCTACTTTTTTCATAAAGACCTCATCTGCAAACGGAACCGGTGAGATTGCTCCCATACCGCCTGTATTCAGGCCTGTGTCTCCTTCACCAATTCTTTTATAATCTTTTGCTGTAGGAAGGGTTATATAGTTCTCTCCGTCTGTAAGCACAAATACGCTCAATTCTACCCCATCCAAAAATTCCTCAATCACCACAATAGAACCTGCTTTTCCAAATTTACTGTGGGTAAGCATATTTTCCAGTTCTGTTTTAGCTTCTTCAATATTTTCCAGGATCAGCACCCCTTTTCCGGCGGCCAATCCATCGGCTTTTAAAACGTAGGGTGGCTGTAAGGTTTCCAGAAATTGTTTTCCGGCGTCTACGCTTTCCGCAGTAAAACTTTGGTAGGCAGCTGTAGGAATGTTGTATAAAGCCATGAATTCCTTGGCACGTTCCTTACTTCCTTCCAGCAAAGCACCTCTTTTGGATGGGCCAAGCACCATTACCTTATTGAGCTGCAGATCTTTTTCAAAGAAATCCTGAATTCCTTCTACCAAAGGATCTTCGGGCCCTACTATGAGCATTTCAATTTTTTCTTTCAGTACAAAATCCTTTATGGCTTCAAAATGGGTCACCTGTATCGCGACGTTGGTAGCCACTTGTGAGGTTCCCGCATTTCCGGGGGCAACGAACAGTTTGCTGCAGTTTTTGCTTTCGGCAATTTTGTATGCGAAGGTATGTTCACGCCCGCCTGAACCCAATATTAGAATATTCATATTTGAAAGTAGTTTTAATTGTTGTGTCAAAAATAAATGTTTGTAAATTGAAGCACCAATTTATTCACACAAAAATCAAATAATTTAGGCATTGAACTGGTTTAGCCTCTCTTTACAACTCAACAGATTTCCGATTAAAAAAGCACAGCAGGCTTTACTGGAAATTCAGGAAATTCCGGAATCGGAGTATTCCCGGTATGTAGAGCAGAAAAAAGAGGAAATAGTTCAATACCATCGTAAGAACAACAGCTTCTATAAAAATTTCTTCGGAAGTAAGCCTTTTCTGCAGTGGAAGGACGTGCCTGTCATGAAAAAGAAGGATTTGCAACAGCCTTTGGAAGAGCGTCTCAGCGATGGGTTTAACCTGAAGAAGGTGTATGTTAGCAAAACATCGGGTTCGAGCGGAAATCCGTTTATTTTCGCCAAAGATCGGTTCTGCCATGCCCTTTCCTGGGCAGAATTCATTGACCGCTACAAATGGTATGGCATCAATCTCGACAGGTCCATACAGGCCAGGTTCTACGGAATCCCTTTGGACCGGTTCGGATATTTTAAGGAACGGATCAAAGACCGCTTCGGATTTAGGTACAGGTTTCCAATTTTTAACCTGAATGAAACGAAAATGGAGGAATTTTTGGATGATTTCAGGAATAAAAAATTTGATTATATCAACGGGTATACAAGCTCTATCGTACTTTTCGCAAAGTTTCTTGAGAAAAAGAAAATCATTCTCAAAGAGCTTTCTCCAAACCTAAAAATCTGCATTGTGACCAGTGAAATGCTTTTTAAGGAGGATAAAAAGCTGATGGAAAAACAATTTGGCGTTCCTGTTGTTAACGAATATGGAGCCAGCGAACTGGGACTTCTGGCTTTTGAAAATCCTCAAAAAGAGTGGGTTTTTAACAGTGAAACCATGTTCGTGGAGATCCTGAATGAAAAAGATGAAATTTTGCCTGCCGGGCAGGAAGGACGTATTGTGGTAACTTCACTCTACAACAAGTCACATCCTTTTATACGCTACGATATTGGTGACACCGGAATTCTGGATCCTCAAAGTAGCCCTAAAAAACCGGTTTTAAAGCAACTTTTGGGACGAACCAACGATGTTGCCGTTCTTCCAAGTGGAAAAGTGGTCCCCGGACTTACTTTTTATTACGTTACCAAAAGCATTATTGAAGACGATAGCCTGGTCAAGGAATTCATTGTTCAACAAACAGCGCCTCATACCTTCAGGATCATTTACGTTTCGGAAAGTGAACTTTCAGCAGAAAAACTGCAAAGCATTAAAAAAGCAATGGATACATACCTTGAAGAAGGTTTACAAATAGAATTTATTCACAAAACTATCTTAACCCGAAGCAAACGTGGCAAGCTAAAACAATTCGAATCACTTCTTTAGCGGAACCAGCTGTTTGCTTTTGACGAAAAACTGCTCATATAAAAACCGTGTGATCCAATAGCTGCTCTTCACTGCCGAGAAATTTAAAACTTTGCGATAAACCTTATAATTATATTCCAGCATCTCCTTCTTATTTGCAGAAATAGAACCTTTCCTTACCCTGTATTTAGCCAGAGGTTCAACAATTCCCCTGGCCTCCCCTGCCAGTTCCAATGCCTTTAACCACATTGCCCAATCCTGCCTTTTTCGAATGGGCGGGCAGTAAATCTTCCCCAGCATTTTGGAATTATACATCCCGGTAAGATTTCCCACGTAATTGGCTCTCAGTAATTTTGAAAAAGCAAGTATTTCAAGAGCTTTTACCATCTGATTCATACTTTTCCCTTCCTCATCCATCAATTCATAGCTGGAATAACTCACCTTCAGATCATTTTTTTTCATAAAATCCAGCTGTGTTTGCAGCTTGTGCGGTTTCCACAAATCATCTGCATCCAGAAAAGATATATACTCTCCTTCGGAAGCTTTTATCCCAATATTTCGGGCAAAGGCGGCTCCCTGGTTGACCGGAAGAGAGTGTAATGTAATACGTGGATCTTGTTGGATGTAGTTTTTTACCAGGTAATCTGTTTCATCTTTTGAGGCATCGTCTATCACTAGCAATTCCCAGTCTTCAAAGGTCTGCTCTCTCACAGAAGTGATACTTTCAGAAATAAACCGTGATGCGTCATAGGCAGGCATCACTATAGAAACAACAGGAGAATTCTTCATTAAATTGCCTTTTACGGCTACGGTACAATTTTATTTTCAGATTTAAAAATCTTCGTTTAAAAATTCACCCAAAAATCTACTGATTTACTTTCGTATGTGTCGGGAGAAATCCTTATGTTCACTTTTGTTTAGTTCCTCCTGACTAAGGCTTTTGAAGTATTCGTAAGTCTTTTCCATACCTTCACTCCTGGAAACTTTTGGCTCCCAGCCCAGGATTTCCCTGGCACGGGTGATATCCGGCTGTCGCTGCATAGGATCATCTTGAGGCAGAGGCTTGTAAATAATCTTCTGATTTGTCCCCGTTAACCTGATAATCTCTTCTGCAAAATCTTTGATCGTGATCTCATGCGGATTTCCAATATTCACAGGTTCGGAATAATCACTGAGCAAAAGCCGGTAAATCCCATCTACCTGATCATCTACATAACAGAAGGAGCGGGTTTGTGAACCATCACCAAACACGGTAAGATCTTCCCCTCGCAAAGCCTGACCAATAAAAGCCGGAATTACACGTCCGTCATTTAACCTCATCCTGGGTCCGTAGGTATTGAATATCCTCACAATTCTTGTTTCCAGGCCGTGGTACCTGTGATAAGCCATGGTAATAGATTCCTGGAAACGTTTGGCCTCATCATAAACTCCGCGTGGACCTATGGTATTCACGTTTCCATAGTATTCTTCTGTTTGAGGATGCACCAAAGGATCTCCGTATACTTCAGAAGTGGAAGCTATTAAAATTCTTGCATTTTTTTCTTTCGCCAGTCCTAAAAGGTTGTGAGTTCCTAAAGATCCCACCTTAAGCGTTTGAATTGGAATTTTTAAATAATCTATCGGGCTGGCTGGAGAAGCGAAATGAAGAATATAATCTAGTTTTCCCGGAACATGTACAAACGTGGTTACATCATGATGATAGAATTCGAAATTTTCAAGTTTGAAAAGATGTTCAATATTGCGACGGTCTCCGGTAATGAGATTGTCCATCCCCAATACATGATATCCTTCCCTTATAAACTTATCGCACAGATGCGAACCAAGGAATCCCGCTGCCCCTGTAATGAGTATTCTTTTTGCCATTGGTTGGTTAATTTATTTTGAAAATAAGCAAATATATTTAGTTCCATCTGCTTCTGCCTCTGGAAATTTAATCCTTAACTATATTTTTTGATTTTTATCCATTTTTTTGTTCGCTGTTCCCAACTTTCTGAAGATATTCTTTTAAGTATAATTTAACCCTATCCACTAGCATATTATGTTCAATTTATATCCTTAATCATTAACTTGAAAGTAACTTTAAAAAGAAAAATATGAAAAGAATAAAAATACCGGGATTTAACCCAAACGTGAGTAAAACAGAACGCATCTTATCCTTACTGGGAGGTGCATATATGATTTACGACGCTTTAGGGAAGAAAAACAAGAGCTTTACAGAAGCAGCATTTGCAGGATATTTACTCTTTCGTGGTTCCACAGGGCATTGTGCAGTGTATAATGCGATGGGCAAAACTAAACCCGACAATGAAAGCAGAAATGTTAATATACAGGTAACACAGCTGGTGGGAAGACCACCCGAAGAAGTCTATGAGTTCTGGCGAAAATTCGAAAACCTGCCATTGTTCATGGAACACCTGGAAAGCGTCAAAAGTCTCAATGACCATATTTCTGTCTGGAAAGCAGAACTTCCCGGAGGCGTAGGAAATTTAAGCTGGAAAAGCGAGATAGTGAAAGAGAGACCTAATGAGTTCATTGGCTGGCAATCTCTCCCCGGATCTGAAATTGAAAACGCCGGAAAAGTAGAGTTCAAAGACATTCCCGGTTACGGTACAGAAGTTCATGTAGTGTTATCCTACACTGCTCCAGGAGGAATTCCCGGAGAAGGTGCCGCAAGAATTCTGAATCCACTTTTTGAGAAAATGGTGAAGGATGATGTAAGAAATTTTAAACAATTTATGGAGGAATGGAAAGGGTCGGAGGCTTAGAACCTCCAGATCCAATATAGAAAACCATCTGGAATTAATTATATAGTCGGGCCAGACTTTCTTTCCAGGGCAATATTTCCTCCGGAAATGTCTTCCCGGCTTTTTCTTTGTTTAAAACGCTGTATCGAGGCCTTACTGCCACTGTACGATAGCTGTTATCTTTATTCAGTTCTACATCTTTTAATTTCCCGGAAAGATTTAGAATCTCTTTTGCAAAGTCGAACCAGGTAGCCTCTCCAAGATTGCTAAAATGGTATAGCCCATACTCTTTATTTCCTTCTGAAATTATGGTAAGAACATAATGTGCCAGATCATAGGCATTGGTAGGTGTGCCTTTTTGTTCGGTGGTGATGTTAAAAACCGCACCGGGTATCGCTTTTTTAAGGATCGTATTGTAGAAGTTATGTCCAATATCAGAATAAAGCCAGGAGGTCCTGAAAATATAATATTCCTCCAGGTTTTGTTGTATGTGGTCCTCTCCATATAGTTTGGAAGCTCCGTAAACATTCAGCGGATTCGTTTTATCTTCTTCGGAATAGGGTGTATTCTTCTCCCCGTCGAAAACATAATCTGTTGAAAAATGTACAAGTACCACCTTGTTTTCTACACAAACTTCCGAAAGGTTTTTCACTGCTTCAGAATTGATCAGAAATGCCATTTCTCGGTTGGTCTCTGCCTGTTCCACATTTGTATAAGCCGCACAGTTGATACAGTAATCAAATTCGTTTTTCCTGAAATAAGCACTTACCAATCCAAAGATGGAGAGATCTATTTCATCTGAAGTCGTAAATGTAAATTCCATGCCGGGAAATTCTTCGGCATATTTTTTAAAACATTGCCCCAACTGACCGCCGGCTCCGGTTACCAGTACCTTTTTCATAGTTCCAGTTCCTTTAAAGTGGGAAGCAAGGCATCTTTTTCAGAAAGTATGATCTCATCCTCCGGAAACTCCCAATCGATTTTAAGGGTGGGATCGTTCCAAATGATCCCTGTTTCACTTTCCTTATGGTAATATTTGTCGCATTTATAAGCGAAAACAGAAGTCTCAGAAGTCGTTAAAAAGCCGTGAGCGAATCCGGCAGGAACAAACAGCTCTAGCTTGTTCTCGTTGCTTAAAAGCACCTTAAATGACTTTTTAAATGTTGGGGAATCGGGTCTTAGATCCACCACAACATCCAATACCTCCCCAGCAACAGCTCGCACGAGTTTTGCTTGCGCATAAGCTCCTGTCTGGAAGTGAAAGCCCCGCAACACACCTCTTGTGGAAGTAGATTGATTATCCTGCACAAAATTTATCTTCAAACCTGTGGTTTCTTCAAATCTTTGCTGATTAAAACTTTCATAGAAAGTGCCTCTTTCATCTTCAAAAACACGAGGTTTTAGTATGAAACAATCTTTTAACGGTGTTTTTTCCAGTTCTAACATTAATCTACTTGTAATAAATATTCACCATACCCGCTTTTCACCAAAGGCGCAGCAAGTTCATGAAGTTGTTCTTTATTAATAAAACCCATTTTATAGGCAGTTTCTTCTATTGCACCAATCTTTAATCCCTGGCGTTCCTCAATCACCTGTACAAACTGTGAAGCATTCATTAGAGATTGAAAAGTCCCCGTGTCCAGCCACGCTGTACCTTTGTCCAGGATACTTACGTGAAGTTTTTCTTCTAAAAGATAATGATTGTTAATGTCTGTAATCTCCAGTTCCCCACGAGTTGAAGGTTTGATGCTTTTTGCGATTTTCACCACTTCATTATCATAAAAGTAAATCCCTGGGACTACATAATTGGATTTTGGGGCGGTAGGTTTCTCTTCTATGGAAATGGCTTTTCCGGATTTATCAAAATCTACTACGCCATACCGTTGCGGATCCTGAACATGATAAGCATAAATGATTCCGCCATCGGGGTCACTGTTGTTTTGCAGTAAAACATCCAATACGGATCCGTAAAAAATATTGTCCCCGAGAATTAGTGCGACTTTATCATTTCCGATGAAATTTTCCCCAATGATAAAAGCTTCAGCAAGACCATTTGGCTTTTCCTGAACAGCATATTCAAATACACAGCCATACCTACTGCCGTCCCCCAGTAATTCTTTAAACAGTGGAAGGTCTTTAGGTGTAGAAATGATAAGGATCTCATTTATCCCCGCCATCATTAAAGTGGAAAGCGGGTAATAGATCATAGGTTTATCAAAAACCGGCATTAACTGCTTGCTTATTGCCAGCGTCAATGGGGGTAGTCTTGTTCCCGAGCCTCCTGCCAGAATGATTCCTTTCATGAACTATATTTTTTAAATACCACTTCACCGTTTTTTCAATTCCACTTTCAAAATTTTCTATTGCTTTCCAGCCAAGTTCATTCTCTATTTTGGAAGCATCAATCGCATATCTTTTATCGTGACCGGGACGATCTATTACAAATGTAATAAGATCTTTATAGGATTTTTTATTTTTTCGGGGAGTTAGGGTATCCAGTATATCACAGATCTTTTGAGCGATGTAGATATTCTCACGTTCGTTCCTTCCGCCAATATTATACGTCTCTCCAAATCTACCTTTTTGGAGCACAAGTTTAATCCCCTTACAATGGTCTGAAACATATAGCCAGTCCCTTACGTTCTTTCCGTCACCGTAAATTGGAATCGGCTCTTCTTTTAAAGCAGTTCTTATAATAGTAGGAATAAGCTTTTCATCATGCTGATTTGGTCCGTAATTGTTGGAGCAGTTCGTAGTCAAAACCGGCAATCCGTAGGTATGGAAGTAGCTGCGCACCAGGAAATCTGAAGATGCCTTTGAAGCAGAATACGGGCTATTCGGTGCATAAGAGGTTTCTTCGGTGAATAGACCTTCTTTCCCTAAGGTTCCATACACCTCATCCGTGGAAATATGCAGAAACTTAGTATTTTCAAAACCTTCTCTTCTTACAAAAGGCTTTTCCATCCAAAGTTTATGAGCATTCTGAAGCAAATTAAAGGTTCCGGAAATGTTCGTTTCCACAAATGCTGAAGGATCTAAAATAGAATTATCAACATGAGATTCGGCAGCAAAATGAATTACCTGCTGAAACTGATATTTTTCAAAAAGACTTTTCAGAATCTCTTTATCACATATATCCCCCTGCACAAAAGTATAATCCGGATTACCTTCGACGTTAATGTTTTCAAGGTTTCCGGCGTAGGTTAACTTATCAAGGTTCACAACATGTACATTTTCTTCTGAAGTGTACATATTTACGTAGTTTGAACCAATAAACCCGGCTCCTCCTGTGATTAAAATGTTCCTCACTTTCTCTTCCATTTTCCGGCGTTAGTAGTCAATTTTATACCCTCTTCAGAAATATATTGAATTATGAATTAAAAATTTGCTCCAGGATTTTTTCAGTAATTAAATAAGTAGGTTTTACACCTGTAGTGCCCAATCCGCCTGAAGCCAGAGTGCTACCTGTTTCCAAAGGGTTATCTGAAGCGTAATATGCATAGCGGACTTTCACATCCTCATTGATGTTCTTCCTTAACCTGGACGCTGCCTGGATAGCCTTTTGATAATGTGCTCCTTCCATTTCCAGTCCTACCACATTCCAGGTGGACTCATGGAAAAACTTAAGGATATCTTTATTTTGAAGAGAAGTACCCAATACGGTGATCATAGATCCGTCACATACAGGGATTCCATTCCCATCTAAATCTTCCTTTGAAAGTTCATTTTTAAACGGATAATTATCTGCTGTTCCTTCAAATAAATGTGCCGAAGGAATCATAATATCTCCTTTTCCGCCTACAAGAATTCCGGCTTTTCCCATAATAGAAATAGAAGCTACGTTCATCCGGATATTACCATGTTCACTTTGGTAAGGCTTCAGCATTTCATCCATTGTTTCATAAGCCTGCTCCCCAAACGCATAGTCCATTACCATGATTACAGGCTTCTCATTGTCCTTCAGGCTCTTATCCATTTCGAATCTGGAATTTCCGGTAGCATAGGCAGCAGTATCAAAGATTTGAACGTCAATATTGGCACCACTGGTATCCTCTATAAAAGTCATTCCTTCATCCAGGGCTGTTTTCATAACTTTCATGCGGAGCTTACCATTCGCATTATTACTAAGATCTTCGTAAATACCTGAGATTGACTTTTTGGTAAGTTCTGTTTTTAGTGCTTTGGGGGCATAGAGCGTATTCATTACGCTATGCATGTTTGCACTAATAATATGCAGTGGCCTTGACAAAAGGTTCTTTTCCAGCAAAGTTTCCTTGATCTTGTTTGCCCATATCTCTCCGTGAATGTGATGCCCCAGCCTCTCTCTAAGCACCGGACTAAATGTTACAATCCGTTTTTTATTCTGCATCATCTCATCCAATGCCAGTTGGCCCAGCCAATAGATAATATGCAGAAAACGCTCCTTATTAGCCGGAATACTGAACATTGGGTAAATACTGGTAACTTCCTTAAACGTTCGGCCAAGGATGTTGGCAGTATGGGTAAGGGCTACTTCCCGTTCTGCCTGCGTAAGGTCTCCTTCCTTCAAAACAGCTTTCTGCAACTTTTCCCAGTCTCTTGTTACTTCCCCTTCATCATCAATAAGCACGCGCCGCATGATCTTATGAGATTCCACAAAAATAAAGGTAAGGTGAGTAAGTATATCGTAAATCTCAGACCGGCCGCGGGTGATTTCGATGTTCATTTGCTCCTCATCGATCCTGTAGCAGTTTCTGCGTCTTTTTGGTGGTACAATTGGTTTAAAATGAGAGTTGCCATAGCCTTCGTCACTGGTAAGGTTAATATATCTACATTCTTCGATTCCAATTGGAAGCCGGTCTATCACATAAAGTAAACCATTTAATTCTACCTTTTCCTCTGCAATGGATCCATAAATTTCGGGCCGAAGTACAAGCAAAGCCTCACGCAGTGTTTCTCCCGAAACTCCCATAGGCTTATAGAACCCCCTGTTAAACAAATGTCTCATCGTTATATACATTCGTTCAATGGCATTTGAACTTTCCTGTGCCCTGGTACGCCCTCTCAATTTTAAATTACTCATATATTCTTTAATCTTTCTTTTATAATTTTTCTAAAAATTCCGCTATTTTCCGATCGTTGGACAATCTCGGCAATTTATTCTGTCCTCCCAATTTTCCGATAGATTTCATGTACTTCTGAAAACCTTCTGAAGGTATTTTTGTGATTACTAACTGCTGAAGGATCTTACCATCAATTAAATCTTTATAGTAGGAGTTTTGCTCCTGAAGCGATTTGTCCAAAGTTACTTTAAAGGCATTCATATCTTCTGGTTCCTTCTCGAATTCTATAAACCATTCGTGATATGGCAACTGGTCACCCGAAGGATTTGTTTGCGGAGCTACGGTAAATTCAGAAATACTTGCAGCATGTTTTTTTACCGCTTCCTGCATGGCCTGCTCCACTTCTTTGGCGATTACATGTTCCCCAAAAGCCGATGTGAAATGCTTGATCCTTCCAGAAACCATCACTCTGTATGGTTTTAAGGAGGTAAACTGGATTGTATCCCCGAGATTATAAGCCCATAAGCCTGCACTGGTAGAAACGATCATCACATAGTTCACATTCAGTTCTATCTGGCCAATGGTAAATCGTTCGGGATTATCAGAATGGAATTCATCTGCTTTAATAAATTCATAGAAGATTCCGGAGTTTAGGAGTAGCAACATTCCCTTTACATCCTGCTTATCCTGGTATGCAAAAAACCCTTCCGAAGCGGGGAAAAGCTCAATACTATCCACTTTCCGGCCAATAAGGCTTTCAAATTTTGCCCTGTACGGCTCAAAATTAACTCCGCCGTAAATGAAAAGGTTGAAATTGGGGAAGATCTCTCCTACCTTTTTCCCTGTCTTTGCCTGCAGCCTCTCAAAATACATCTGTACCCACGATGGAATCCCGCTAATGACCGACATATCTTCCTTCACTGTTTCCTCCACAATCGCATCTACTTTGGTTTCCCAATCATCAATACAATTTGTTTCCCAACTGGGCATCCTGTTCTTCTGAAGATATCCCGGCACATAATGCGCTGATATTCCTGAAAGACGACCCACTTTTACGCCGTTTTTCTCATCCAGCTCGGGGCTACCCTGAAGAAAGATCATCTTCCCGTCTACAAAATCGGCTTTTCCTGTATCATTAATATAGCAAAGAATGGCATTCCGGGCTGCCTCAATGTGCGTGGGCATAGATTCTTTAGTCAACGGAATGTATTTTGCCCCACTGGTAGTCCCTGAAGTTTTAGCGTAATATAACGGTTTTCCCGGCCACAGCACATTTTCTTCCCCGGCCACCATTCTTTCGACATAAGGTTTCAGCTCTTCATAATCCCGAACAGGTACTCTTTTAGCAAATTCCTTCATGCTGGATATTGACCTGAAATGATGATCTTTTCCAAACTGCGTATTTTGTGCTTTGGAAAGCAATTCCTTAAATACCTTTTGCTGGGTTTCTTCCGGTTTGGAAGCCCATGTATTTATTTTACGTTGTATATACCGGGCAAATAATTTTGCCCCAAATGTTTTTATAGACATATTTTATTTTTACTGAAAATCAATGAAATCTGTAGGATTTACCGATTGTCCCTCACTCCATAATTCAAAGTGAAGATGTGGGCCGGTAGAATATTCTCCTGTGGAGCCAGCTGCGGCGATGACTTCTCCTTTTCTCACTCTTTCCCCCTGCTCCTTCGTAAGGGAAGAATTGTGCTTATAAACAGAAACAAGACCGTAACTGTGTTCTATAATAATAACATTTCCGGTTTCGGCAGTCCATTCTGCAAAGATCACCGTTCCGTCTGCTACAGACTTCACCGGAGCATTCTGCGCCACCACTATATCTATTCCGTAGTGCATTTCTTTAATATTGTAGCCTTCGGTCACCGGTCCCATTACAGGCGGAAATAATGCATAGTTAGCTCTTGAAGTTGCCGTTTCCAAAAGATTGTACTTATCCTCATGAACCACTATTTCCCTAAGAAGTGTATCTTCCCTGGAAGGTGCGAGATCTACGTTATCACGCTGAATCCTGTGAGCTTCACTAAGGGAATCCCTGTTGAAGTCAACAGATGTTACATCGCCCGCAAGAACTTTTTTTATAGAACCATAATATTGATTATTCAACTCCACGACGTTCTGCAATGAATCGGTTTTATATGCAAGCATTACAGCCCGTTGTTTTAAAGCAGTAGACGAATATCCCGGAATGTATTCTCTTAAACCTGTAAAGGCAATAAGAATAGTGGTTCCAGCGATTAATAATATAGCCGCAAGGGTTACAACCACAAACACATTTAAACGGGTTAACCTTAAGGATGCCTTCTCTTCAAAAGTATCTTCATTGAGAATAACCATCCTGTATTTGTGCAGCAGCTTTTTAGTGAATTTCTTTTTGGGTTCTTTATTTTTTGTCATTTTCTTCTACAGACTATAGCAAAGATAGGATAAAGTTAATTTTAATCTTTTTATTCTAAATAGAAACCAAGGTTTTAAAGTTTTATTGTTAACTTTGCCACATTAAATTAATCATTATGAACGCAGTTTTTTTACCATTGTGGATCGGAACGCCTCAGATTATATTTATTGTAATTGTGGTGCTGTTATTATTTGGCGGAAGAAAAATTCCTGAATTAATGAGGGGATTAGGGAGCGGTATTAAAGAATTTAAAGATGCTTCTAAAGATGATGAACCTGCCGAAAAAACGGGAGAAGGCCAGAAAAAGATTTAAAAATCAAAATACAGTTAAAAAACCCAACTTGAAAAAGTTGGGTTTTTTTATGCTTTATCCCCTTTTCCGGAACCCTATTTGAACTTAGCCGATTTTAGAATAGCTTCCAGTTCAAACATATTATCCCTCTTACTGGCCGAAGGTGCAAAAGCAAAACCTTCTAAAACTACAAATCTGTTGTTCTTTTCATCCAGTACAGCATAATTCACAAAAGGTCCGGCCATGAATACATTTTTATTCGTCTCCCAGGTTCCCTTGGTTTCATAAGCAAATTTTCCGTCTACTTCTGTAGTAAAAAGATAGGGTGCATATGCTGCTTCTGTTATCATATGGCTGTCCAAAGGTCCGGGTATATGTTGCTCGCCAATAGAATCACGCATTTCTATGATGTTACCTATAATATTACTGTCCTTTTGAATGGTATTTACGGGAACTTCGTAAACAATTATCTCCATGCTTCCGTTAGGGATATCTTTCCTGATCCAGAAAAAACTATCTTCATCTTTAGCATAACGATAGGCATCTGGAAATTTTATGGAAACACCCAGCTCCTCTTCCAGCCGGGAATCATCTTTTAAGGATTTTGAAATCCTTCGTTGTTTTTCCTTGAGCTCGGTCTTTTTGAAAGCACTTATCATGTTTTCGGCATTCTCTGCAATCAGGGAGGCAATTTCCTCATCTGTTTCTCCGCTCACAATTACACCAGTTTGTGGCTGGGCGAAGAGGTCATTACCAACTTTTATATCTGCAGGCTTTCCTTTCTCTATTTTAAGGAATATTCTGTTTTTTCGGGTAAATCCTGAAAACGCTTCAGGAGGCATCTGGTTCATAGAAAACAGAGGTTCATCCTGTGGTAGTCCATCTACAGGTGCTGCAAGATGATCTCTAATGGCTTCACCTACCTCACCCTGCCAAAGATCATTTTCCATTATAACAGATAAATTATTAATATTTCCCGAAGAGGTGGAGAGAATACGATCATTCTCCTTACCGTTATCATCGCAGGATATAAACGTAAAAACAGCCACCAGTAAAAGCAAAAATCTATACATAGTTATTAGTTTAGGAAGGATTTTATCCTTCAGAAAGTTTAATCTTCATTCCGGGTTTCAGGTTATTACCGCTCATGTTGTTCAGAGACTTTAGTTTCTGAACCGTTACCCCCGGAAATTTCTTAGAAATACTCCAAAGGCTATCCCCTTGCCTAACCGTGTACAACCTGGGATTCTTACCTGTACGAGTTTCTGTATTTGTGCCCGAAGCAACCACGCCTGAAGTGTAAATCACCAGTCGCTGTCCAATTCTTAGATTATTACCTCTAAGACTGTTCCATTCTTTAAGACTACTTACCCTCACTCCATGTCTTTCGGCTATTTTCCCCAGGTAATCGCCTCTTTTCACTCTGTAGGTAATCCTGGTTTCCTCCAAAGATTCCCCTTCCTCCTCTTCTGCTTCGGCTAACTGAGCCTTTGCATACTCGTAAATGGTTTCTTCATTGTTTACAAATAAACCTGCTTTGCTTCGGGGAAGACGTAAGGTATAAGCTTCTTCAGGAACATGTGGAATCACATCCAGCTTATAACTCGGATTCAAAAATTGCAGCAACTCCTTCTCTACTCCTGTTACTTCTGAAATCTGTTCAAATGATAGCATTCGCTTTGTCTGAATGGTATCGGTTTCAAAATAAGTAGTGATAGGTTTTGGTGGCTGAAATCCGTGTTCTTCGGCATATTCAAAAATATACAGCGTAGCAAGGAAAGCAGGGACGTACCCCGCTGTTTCCCGTGGAAGAAATGGTCGTAATTTCCAGTAATCTTTAGAACCACCGCTCCTTCGAATAGCTTTGGAAACATTTCCGGGGCCTGAATTATACGAAGCTAATACAAGATCCCAGTCTCCAAATACTCTGTAAAGCGTAGAAATATATTCTGCTGCAGCTTCTGTAGATTTTACAGGATCCATTCTATCATCTACATAAGAAGTTACATCCAGCCCGTGCATTTTACCGGTAGCATACATGAATTGCCATAATCCGGTGGCACCCATCCTGGAGCGGGCACGCGGGTTCAAAGTAGATTCTACAATAGCCAGGTACTTTATTTCCAGAGGAATATTGTACCTGTCAAGCTGTTGCTCGAACATTGGAAAATAATACCCACTCAAGGCCATAAGCGTCTCGTAAGATTGTTTATGACGTTTAAGGTAGGAATGAATGACATTCTCCAGTAACGGATTGTATTCTATACTAAAGGGTGTTTTGGCATTAAGCCTTTCAAGACGCATTTTCAAAGTATCTGTAGGCAGATCCTTGAAAACGTCCTCGTTGTAATCCTGATCTATAATATCGTTGTGAAAATCGTGGTATAAGCTGGATGTAAACAACTCTTTTTGCCAAATGGAGTCCATAAGGGCAGCATCGGGATCGTCCGCGAGATTAGCCACTACAGAGTCTCTTAGTACTGCAAATGATACCTTGTTAGCAAAATCCACATCCTTACTGTTTTTTAAAGAAAACAGGTTTTTATGAATGCTGATAAGGCTATCCATACTCACCGAATCTATGGCTGCCTGCCCCGATTTTTCCTCCTGCCCTATCTTTTCGTGCTGAGAAAATGCACTTACTGAAAAAAGCAGGAATAAAAATGGCAATATTTTTTCCATCATAATATGTTCTTATACCTTCTCCTCAATTATCATACCTGATTATTTTATGGCTTCAATCCCGGGTAAACTTTTTCCTTCCAGCATTTCAAGCATAGCACCACCACCGGTAGAAACGTAACTTACTTTATCTTCAAAACCAAATTTCTTCACTGCTGCAACAGAGTCTCCTCCTCCAACTAGTGAAAAAGCTCCATTTTTAGTAGCTTCGGCAATTTGCTCACCTATAGCGATGGTTCCTTTCGCAAAAGTTTCCATTTCAAAAACGCCTAAAGGACCATTCCATAAAATAGTTTTTGAATCAGTAATGACTCGTCCGAATTTCTTAATGGTTTCAGGACCTACATCCAGTCCCATCCATCCATCAGGAATTTCTTTTACAGATACTACTTTGGTGTCTGCCATTTCAGAAAAACTGTCGGCAATAACCGAATCTACCGGCAAATGTACCTGCACTCCTTTTTCTTCTGCAGACTTCAGAATTTTTAACGCCAGGTCCTGCTTGTCTTCTTCTACAAGAGAATTTCCAATATGTCCACCCTGCGCTTTGATAAAAGTATAAGTCATTCCTCCACCAATGATAAGGTGGTCGATTTTATCAAGTATATTTTCTATTACGGTGATCTTTGTAGAAACCTTTGCTCCTCCAAGAATTGCTGTTACAGGTTTTTCTGAACTCCCCAATACTTTTTCAAGGCTTTCTATCTCCTTCGCCAGTAATAATCCGAAGCATTTTTCATCAAAATATTTGGCAACTATGGTCGTAGAAGCATGAGCTCTATGTGCTGTACCAAATGCATCATTCACATAGATATCTCCAAGGCTGGCAAGTTCTTTTGAAAAACTTTCATCACCTTTCTTTTCTTCCGGCTGAAATCTAAGATTTTCAAGAAGTAAAATTTCTCCCGGCTGCAGGTCTTTTGCAGCTTTTTTGGCTTCCTCTCCAACAGAATCGGATGCAAATTTAACTTTGACTCCAATTATTTCAGAAACCTTGTCGACGATGTGCTCCAGGGAGTATCTTTTTTCAATACCCTCGGGTCTTCCCAGGTGGGACATTAGGATGGCGCTCCCTCCATCTTCCAGTATTTTGAGGATAGTAGGTTTAGCAGCTTCTATACGGCTCGTGTCTCCTACCTCTAGTTGATCATTTAAAGGAACATTGAAATCAACCCTTATTAATGCTTTTTTATTTTTAAAATTAATGTCATTAACTGTTTTCATAATAATTGGTTTAGAATGCAAAGATAATTTTTCCCTAAGATATAAAAGTGTGGATAAATTTTATCTTTGCTTATGCTATTTTCTGAAGTATTAGGACTACCACATATCAAGAACCATTTAACGACTACAGCAGATAAAAGTCGTATCCCCCATGCACAATTGTTTGTTGGGCCGGCTGGTAGCGGCACCCTTCCTATGGCAATTGCTTATGCACAGTATATTCTCTGCAATAATTCGGGTGGTGAAAATAATTCCGGAAACCAGGCCTGCAACACGAAACTTGGTAACCTTTCCCATCCCGATCTGCATTTTGCATTTCCGGTGGCTACCAATGATAAAATTAAGAAACACCCTGTTTCCAACATGTTCCTGGAGGACTGGCGTAATTTCATCAAAAAGAATCCCTACGGAAGTTTATTCGACTGGTACCAAAATATCGGAATTGAAAACAAGCAGGGACAAATGGGAGTTGATGAAGCCCAGGAGATCGTGAAATCACTTTCGTTAAAATCCTATGAAGGCGGATTCAAGGTAATGATCATCTGGATGGCAGATAAAATGAATACCGCCTGTGCCAATAAGCTTTTAAAATTAATTGAAGAGCCGCCGAATAAAACGCTGTTTATCCTTATTTCTGAAGAAGAGGAAAACATCATTCAAACCATAAGGTCTAGATGCCAGGTACTCCATTTTCCGCCATTAAATGGAAATATTATTGCTGAAGGTTTAATGCAACGCGAGCAGTGTGATGAGAGCAAAGCTTTGACGATTGCACATAGAGCCAACGGAAATTTCACCAGTGCACTGCATATTTTACGCAATAATGAAGGTGATGAACAATTTGAAGAGTGGTTTATAACCTGGGTAAGAAGTGCTTTTAGGGCTAAAGGAAATAAATCGGCCATTAACGACCTTATTTCCTGGAGTGAAACTATCGCTGCAACAGGAAGGGAAACTCAGAAAAAATTCCTTTTGTTTTGTATGGATTTTTTCCGGCAGGCTTTACTTCAGAATTATAAGGCCAATGATCTTGTTTTTATGGAGCCCCAAACAAAAGGATTTACCCTTGATAAATTTTCTCCCTTTGTTCATGGTAATAACATTTTGAGCATCACTCAAGAATTACAGGACGCAATTTATCATATAGAAAGAAACGGAAACGCGAAGATAATCCTAACCGATCTTTCCATTAAATTAACCAGGTTGTTACATCAAAAAGCTTCATAAAATGGAAAATATTTCAAACAATATTCCGGAACTTTTAATTCTGGTTTTCATCCTCATTACCTTTTTACAGTCTGGTCTCGACAAGCTTTTTGACTGGAAGGGAAATGTGGGGTGGCTAAAAAGTCATTTCGGAGAAACTTTTCTGAAAGGTACGGTGCCTTTACTTGTAGGAGTGATCATGATAATTGAAATCATCACAGGGATACTTGCCATAGCAGGAATTTATACACTTGCAGCAAACAACAGCACAACTTTCGGCCTCTCAGCTGCCGTTCTTGGTGCTGTTACGCTTCTCATGCTCCTGTTTGGACAACGGGTGGCAAAGGATTATGCAGGAGCTTTCACCATTACGGGATACTTCATGGTAGTGATCTTCGGTATATATCTTTTAACCACATAAAAAAAGGCTCAGTTTCCTGAGCCCTTATACTTATATGTGAATCGGGGATTAATTTCCTCCATAGGAAGCATTCAATTCTTCAAGCACTTCATCTGTGATATCCAGTCCTTCTTCAGCATACATAATATTGGCAGACTCGTTGGATCCAAAAATATACGTGTAGTTATTTTCTTTCCCATACTCTCTTACAAAGTCTTTTACTTTAGTAACAACAGAATCTATTACCTGATCGCTTTCCTGTCTTAAAGTGCCTCCCATTTGCTGCTGCTGTTGTTGTAGTCTTTGCTGCGTTTGCATAAGTCTGCTTTCAGTTTCTTCACGCTGTGCCTGGGACATATTATTCATTTCCTGCTGATATGCCTGAACCTCCTGCTGAAAACCTTGCGCTACAGAATCAAATTGTCTCTTCATCTCATCAGACCTCGTTGTGAACCTTGCCTCTACTTCCTGCATTTCTGAATATTCCTGAATAAGCGTCGTGGTATCTACATACGCTGTTTTTTGATCTGAACATCCTACAAGGACGGTTCCTAGAAAAAGTACAGCTACTAATTTTTTCATTTTATTGATTTTTTATTTTAGACAAAAATAAGAAAGCAAATGTATTTTCTTATATAATCTTATAAAATCTGAAGCAATAGCAGATACTTATAATTAATCACCCATAAATAATATATTTCTATCAAAAAATGCTTTCAGAAGAAGAATTTTAGAAGCTTTTTCTAAAAAGGGAATACACCAGCATCTGAAACAAGATAAACCGCCTTAAATTGCTTTAAAATCGCTATTTTAGTTTTTCTGAAGAAAATATGCAACAGAGGAATATTCTTTGGTGGATTTAGCCTTTAAGTTGGACAGCAAACCCGTGAAAAGAGCAGATATGGAAAAATTAGATCCCGATTTATATTTTGCTGAAAGCAGGCTTACATAAAAAGCATCAAACTCCAGTCCTCTGGTTTTTTCTATTTTGAATCCATGTGGTTCAAAAATATTGTGAATCGAGGTTCTGGAAAAATGCCACAGGTGTCTTGGCACATCATAAGCGGCCCAGAAATTTTTAAATTTTCCGGCATCATAACTTTTAAAATTAGGAGCCGCAATCACCAGGAGTCCGTCTTTCTTTAAAAGCCGTGTTAATTCCATTATTTGTTCTTCAAGATTGGGAATATGTTCCAGAACATGCCACATAGTAATTACATCAAAAGATGCAGAAGGGAAATTTAAAGAGTCTTCTGCAAGGTTGACTCCTTTTTTCAAAGCTAGTTCTCTGGCCCGGAAATTAGGTTCGGTTCCTTTTACATTCCAGCCCCTGGATTTTGCCCTGAACAAAAAATCCCCTGTTCCGGCTCCAATATCCAAAAGATCTTTTCCTTTTGCTGCCTCCTTCTCTATCCATTTAATCTTTTTATCAATCATATAGGTCTTCACCCATTGGTAGATTTTTTCAAACAAGGAACTGCTGGAATCGGTGTGAGAAATATAATTTTCACTTTTGTAAAATTCCGGTAGTTCCTCCAAAGTGGGCTGCGGAAAAGTTACCAGCATATCCCTTTTTTGATCATACCGCAGCTCATATTCATTTCCACTTACAGTATGATCTTTACATTTTAACTGGTAATTAGCTGATGCTTTTTCGGAGCTCATTCAAAAAAATATCTTTTTAAAATAGATTTGGATTCTAATGTTCCACGTGGAACGATCATTTTATCTTCCCATATAAACCAGCAGAACCGAAATATCATTTGGACTTACTCCGCTGATTCTTGATGCTTGAGATACCGATATTGGCTTCACCTTTTTTAGTTTCTCCCTTGCTTCAAAAGACATGGATTTTATCCTGGAATAATCGAATTCTGATGGGATTTTAATATCCTCCAGTCGATTTAATTTATCGGCATTATTCTTTTCCTTTTCAATATATCCTGAATATTTAACCTGAATTTCCGTTTGTTCAAGTTCCTCTTCAGATAAAGAATGCTGTTCGATAAATTCATTTACTCCGCTAAAGTTCCGAACATCATCCATAGTAATGTTAGGTCTGGAAAAGATTTTAAAAATCTTATCACTTTGCTTAACAGGAGCAGAATTTTTATCTTCTAAAACAGCATTTGCTTCTTCTGGAGCCACGCTTGTATCTTTCAGAAATTGCACAAAGGCAAAAGATTTTTCCTTCTTCTCCTCCATTTTCAGCATCCGCTTTTCAGAGGCCAAACCTATTTTATAAGACTTTTCAGTTAATCTGAAATCGGCATTATCCTGGCGTAATAAAGTTCTGTATTCTGCACGGGAAGTAAACATCCTATACGGTTCTTCTGTACCTTTTGTAATAAGATCATCAATTAATACCCCAATATAAGCTTCGTCCCTTTTCAGAATAAATTCATCTTTCTCCTGAATTTTTAAGGCTGCATTTATACCTGCCATCAATCCCTGAGAAGCGGCTTCTTCATAACCGGTAGTACCATTAATCTGACCCGCGAAATACAATCCTTCTACCAGCTTTGTTTCCAAAGTATGCTTCAATTGTGTCGGCGGAAAATAATCATATTCGATGGCATACCCAGGCCTAAAGAATTTTACATTCTCGAATCCTGCGACAGAACGCAACGCTTTAAACTGGACATCTTCCGGCAAAGAAGTAGAGAATCCATTCACATACATTTCTACCGTATTCCACCCTTCAGGTTCAATAAACAATTGATGTCGGTCTTTATCTGCAAACCGGTTAATCTTATCTTCAATTGAAGGGCAATATCTCGGACCTATACTTTTAATTCTTCCGTTGAACATGGGAGAACGATCAAAGCCTTCCTTAAGTAAATTATGAACTTCTGGAGAGGTGTAGGTCATCCAACAAGAACGTTGTTTTTTCAAAGCGGAAGTTTCATCTAAATAAGAAAATTTAGAAGGAATTTCATCACCGGGCTGCTCTGTCATTTTTGAATAATCCAGAGATCTTCCATCGACCCTGGGAGGAGTTCCGGTTTTCATTCTTCCCGCTTCAAAACCTATTTGAACAAGATCTTCAGTAATACCTTTTGAAGCTCTTTCCCCAGATCTTCCACCACCCATTTGTTTATCTCCAATATGTATGAGTCCGTTCAAAAAAGTCCCGTTTGTAAGAACAACAGATTTCGCTTTTACTTCAATTCCAAGGGAGGTTCTAACACCAACTATTTTACCATTTTCAATAACCAGCCCTGAAACCATTTCCTGGTAAAAATCAAGATTCTTAGTAGCCTCCAGTCTCAATCTCCAGTGTTCAGCAAACATCATTCTATCACTCTGCACCCTAGGACTCCACATTGCAGGTCCTTTAGATTTGTTAAGCATTTTAAATTGAATAGCACTGGTATCACTAACGAGTCCGCTGTATCCACCAAGAGCATCAATCTCCCGAACGATCTGTCCTTTTGCAATTCCACCCATAGCAGGATTACAACTCATTTGTGCAATATTCTGCAGGTTCATTGTAATCAATAAGGTGCTGCAACCAACATTGGCAGCTGCAGCTGCGGCCTCACTGCCAGCGTGACCACCCCCTACTACAATAACATCATATTCTTTATCAAACATAGATTTAGTTTCTATTGTTCCACGTGGAACATTTTCATTTTTTCCTCTTCCCTTTGGCGCATTAAACTTTTTTCTTCCTCCGTTTTATCTTTATATCCGGCAAAATGAAGAATGCCATGCACCATCACTCTCTTTAGTTCCTCATCAAAATTCACATCAAAAGTTTTAGCATTTTCGGCGACCCTATCAGTACTAATAAAAATATCTCCCTGGAGAATTTTTCCTAAGGTATTATCAAAACTTATAATATCTGTGTAGGTATCGTGATCGAGATATTTCTTGTTGATCTCAAGAAGATATTCGTCGTTGCAAAAGATAAAACTAATTTCTCCTGTCTTCTTCCCTTCGGAAGCAATTACCTTCTTAAGCCAATTTTCATACAGTTCCTTATCCTGTAATTCAAAATCGTTTTCTGAATAAAAATTAATGATCTCCGCGTTCAAAATATTCCTTTACTTTTCGTTTGTAAATTTGCCGCAAAGGTAAGGTTTGTCTGTTTAAAATTTCAGTAGTATTAAAATATTCTTTAGCCTTAAGAATTTGATTTTTAGAGGTGTTTTCAAACTCTTCAGTATTTGTATTTGACTCCCTTTCCATTTTTTGTCCCTGCTCCAATGAAGCTCCCTCCAATTCAAGCAATTTATGTTCCAGATTTTGCATTTTACGAAGAGTTTCTTCATTAAAACCACTATTGAGCAAGTCCTCTTCAATCTTTTCCATATCTTCTTTTAATGCTTTTCCTTTGTCACCCAAGCCCTCTTTTTCCAGCCTGTCCTCCAGCAATTGTCTCAATATTTGCTGCTCCTGAAAAATCCTGAAAAGTTCTCCATTCTCTTCTTCACCCTGTCGCTCTCCTTCTTCACCTCTCTTTTCCTTTCCTTGCTGTTGCTTTTGTTTTTCCAGCCCTTCCTTCATTTCCTCGCCCAACTGTTCCTGCTTCTTTATAATATCAGGCAACTGCATATCACCCCTGCCACCACCACTGGAAGAACTGCTCATCATATTCTCCATATTTCCTAGTATCTGACTCAGGAAATAAGCGAGATCATTGGCACCAGTCACCACATACTGCTGACTGGCCAATCCTTGAGGAAGGCGGTTTTGTGCAAGCCTGTCCAGAGCCTTGTCAAGATCAAATTCAATATCTGTAAGTTTCTCCGTAATGTTTTCGGTAATCATTGGGTTTCGCAGAGCCAGTGCATATAAACTGTCATCTACATGCTGAAAATGTTCCTTTATGATATTCTGCCTTTTGATCCCTGAAGCAAAGCCGGGGTTATCCCGTCCCATCTCTTTAAAATTATCCAAAAGCTCCTCCTGTTCAAAAGAAAAAATAACCAGATTATCCAGTATTTTACGAAGCATCACAGCATCCTCCTGCAATTGTTCCCCAGCCGACATTTGTTGCTGTTGTTTCATTTTACTGCTTAATTCCTTCATCTTTTCAGAAGCGTTTTTTTGATTCTTTTTAGCGTCACTCTTTTGCTGTTTCTCCAAACTCTCACTGGCTTTTTCCTGCTCTTTCTTAATCTCTTCTTCTGCTTGTTCATCTGAACCGGTTTCTGTTGGTTTCTGCAACTTCCGATTTTCCTCCTCAAGCTCCTTTAAATTCTCTCTAATTTCATTAAATTCCTCGTTCAATGAATCCTGAGCATCTTTGTTATTAGCTTCATCATCCTCTGCCAACTTCTCTTGTTCTAATGCCAGTTTCTCAAGATCCCTTGAAATTTTTGCAGCTTTTTCCTCCACATAATATTTCTTGGTAAGTTCCAGAAGTTGTTCTAAACTCTTTTCTTGATTTTGATTATTCCTGGAAAGTTTTTCTAATTTCTCCCCTAATTCCTCTTCATTAATTTTCTCCCCATACTTACGTAATTCTTCCAGCAAATCTTCATTCTCTTCCAGTTTATCTTCTCTATTTTTAAGCCTCTCCTCCAACTGTTCTTTCAACTTGTTTTTTTCCCGTGGCGAATCCCCATTTAGACTTTTTTTTAAGTTTTCTGCATATTCTTTCATCATGGCATTTTGCTTCTTTTGACGGTCCAGGAAATTCTCCAGCTTTTTTCTGTCACTGTAATTCAGCTCTTTCTTCTGTTTTTGCAGCCGTGAAATTTCTTCTAATTCTTCCCTAGAAAACTGCAACTTCTCCAAAGAATTATCCAGCCCTTTAATAGCATCCGATTGCTGATTTAATCGTTCCTCCTTCTTCTCATCTTCTGTTTTTCTGCGGAAATAAAAAACACTACTTTTTACACTTTTTCGGTTATTAACTGCATCATTATCGAAAGCCTGAAAATAATATTCATAGCTCTTCCCCTTCTGAAGATTTAACGTGTCGGGGAAAGCAAAAAGAAATTCAGCATAAGCAGCTTTTGAAATAGGAATACTCCTCCTCTGAACATCTTCAGATTTTTCTGTAGGATAATACACCAGCTGCACCCCTGAAATACCATAATCATCTGAAACTTTTCCGTAAAAATATTGCGTTTCCGTATCAACAGAATCTATCTTTTGCTCCAGTTCCAATTCCGGATATTGATCCTTTACTACCGCTATTTCATAATCAAGATTCTCATAATTCTTCACCTCTTTATTTGAGGTAGAGATTTCATATCGAAGCGCCTTCAATATTTCCTTATCAAATGCAAAACCATTTCCTTCTTTCTGAAATTGATTTATAGTATCCCCGGTCCGGAAAGAAACTTCTTCCGTAGCCAGGGTATTTAGTTTCCAGTTAATGCTTGTTCCTTCCGGAACTGTGGCATTTCCGGAACCATCTACTATTTCGTCCTCCAGTCCTGTATAATCAGGAAAATTAAGATGCATTTTAAAATCGGTCATTTCGGGAACCTCAACCACCTCCAGGGTATAGTTTCCTGAAGTCACTTCATTTCCGGAAAAATTGAAATTAACAGATTCTTTTAATGCTTCAAATTCATATTCAAATAATCCCGGGGAAACTTTATTCAGAAAGTATGTTTGTCCTCTATAATGAATAGAGGGACTTTCAGGCAGGACATTACCTACCGTATTTATCCGGAGTGTAAAGGGTTCATTTGCCCGGGCTTTCAGTTCGCCATTCATGATATTGAAAGCGAAAGGTGCCGGCGGAACATAGGCCTTTTTGTAATGCACTACCCTCTCGTAACTATCGGCAAACATATTGCTTTGGCCGGTTACAAAAATGAGTAGTATAATAAGAACAGGGATGGCAGCATATTTCAAAAATGGCAGATTGCTTTTAAAGTCTACCGCCATATTGAAAGGCACAGGTTTCAATTCCTGCGCTTTTTGATCAATCCCTGCAAGTAAAAGTTCAGATTGATGATTATTTTCTTTTAACTGTAATAAATTCAGCAACTTATCCTTCACTTCTGGAAAATGATCTCCAATGATCCGTGATGCCTGGGCGTAATTAAGCCCTTTAGACAACCTGAACAGCTTAAGAAGTGGAACTATGATGAATTTGACAAAAAGTAGTACTTCAACAAGAACGAAACTCCAAAACAGGATTTGCCGCTTTGTAGAATTGAGCCAAAAGAAATGTTCTAGAGATAAAGTTATTAGGAAATACAGCAGCCCTATAGAAACAAAAAATATAGCTCCTTTAAGAAGTTCATTCAAATAATATCGCCTTATAAAGGCTTCAAGTTTGTTTCGTAACTCATTAAAATTGTCCATACTACCTCCCCTTTTCCGCATCTTTAAAACTACAACATAAAATTAAAATTGTAAAAGAATTGCATTTTTGGAAAATCCTTCCACTAACAGCGATTTCTTAAACCTAAAGAAACCTCTATCTTTGCAGTAAAACAAGGTTTATGTCCACAGAAAAAGTCAGGGTGCGATTCGCACCAAGTCCTACAGGGCCCTTACACATAGGAGGAGTAAGAACAGCTCTTTTCAACTATTTATTTGCTAAAAAAAACGGCGGTGATTTTATTCTAAGAATAGAAGATACAGATCAATCCCGTTATGTTGAAGGTGCCGAAGATTATTTAGTAGAAGCTCTAAACTGGTGCAACATTCTATATGATGAAGGACCGGGAAAAGAAGGTGACATTGGACCTTACCGCCAGAGTGAACGGAAACATTTGTACCGGGAATATGCCGAAAAACTTATAGCTTCCGGAAATGCATATTACGCATTTGATACTTCTGAAGCTCTTGACGCCCACAGAAAAGACCATGAGGAAAAGGGAAAAACGTTTATCTATAACTGGCATAACCGGCTTAAGCTGGATAACTCCCTGGCACTTTCTTCAGAAGAAGTGAATAAAAAACTGGAAGCTGGAGTGCCTTATGTGATCAGGTTTAAAATCCCGGAAGCTGAAACTTTAGAGTTAAATGATGAGATTCGCGGTGAGATGCAAATCGAAACCAAGGTTCTTGATGATAAAGTACTTTTCAAAAGTGACGGGATGCCCACCTATCATCTCGCCAATATAGTAGATGATCATTTAATGGAAATTACCCACGTAATTCGCGGTGAAGAATGGCTTCCTTCCCTGGCACTTCATGAACTTTTATATCGTGCTTTTGACTGGCAAGCTCCAAAATTTGCACATTTACCGCTTATTCTTAAACCACAGGGAAAAGGAAAACTAAGTAAACGAGATGGCGATAAACTTGGATTCCCGGTGTTCCCTCTGGAATGGAAAGATCCAAATTCGGGAGAGATTTCATCAGGTTACAGGGAAGAAGGATATTTTCCCGAAGCTGTAATAAACATGCTGGCTTTCTTAGGATGGAATGAAGGAGGCGGAAGTGAAAAAGAAATCTATTCGCTGAAGGAGTTAATACAGGCCTTTAGCCTTGAACATGTGTCGAAAGGAGGCTCTAAGTTTGATCCTGAAAAAACAAAATGGTTCCAGCACCACTATCTTCAGGAAGCAAAAGATGAAGTTTTAGCGAAGCAGTTAAAAGTGCTTTTAGCGGAGAAAAATCTTGATTTCACACAAGAATATCTTGTCAAGGTAGTATCGCTTCTAAAAGAACGTGCGAGCTTTGTAAGAGATTTTTGGGATCTCGGCTTCTACTTCTTTGTCGCACCTGAAAAATACGACGAAAAAGCAGCTAAAAAGGCCTGGAAAGAAGATACAGCCGACCTTATGAAGCAACTTATAGCAGAACTAGAAAAAATAGAGGATTTCAGTACCTCTACTCTACAGGAAAATATCAAAGCCTGGATCACGGAAAAAGAAATAGGTTTTGGGAAAATAATGCAACCTTTCAGGTTAAGCCTCGTTGGGGCTATGCAAGGTCCCGATGTTTTTGAAATAGCCTCGGCTATAGGAAAAAAACAAACTGTTTCACGTATAGAAAGAGCTGTGAGAGAATTATAATAATTTTTTTTAGCATAAAAACCCCACACTACGTTTTTTGTAAAGTGGGGTTTTGTTTTATAGGAAAACTCTTTGATCTCTACAGAAACACCATTATTCCGCCGGTGATTAATGTCATGCTCCCGCTGATGTCTGTAGCACGGGGATCTATTTCCTCGAGGTTTTCCCCGCTTAATCCGCCAAAGAAGTTATTCACCCCGTATTGATATTGTGCAAAGAATTTGACGTTTTCAAATCCCCCGGAAATCCCTGCAGCCACATTAAAATTAACGGTAGAAACCTTTTCAATATCTGAAGCCTGAATATCATATTCTTCCAGGTAAAATAATTCGCGATCCTGCCTTGGTTCAAATTTTCCATTCACCTGGACGACAGGTCCTGCTTCAATACTTAAATAATTTCCAATGATCTTATAACTTCCAAGGAAACTCGCCTGAACGCCTATCATATTAAATTTTACATCCTCATTGGCCTCCAGGTCTTCCTGCTTTTGTCTCCCCCTTATTTTTGCATTCAGATCAAAAAAGTTTAGCCCGTAAATAAACTGGAAATCATCGTAATAAGATGCTCTGCCAGTAAAACCGGCTGTCCAGCTAGTGCCGGGTTCAACATCAAAATTTCCTGTATGAATATTAAAATGGTTCACACCGGCCTGTAATCCCAATCTGTTATATTCCCCTTCCCATCTTCTTTGAGAATGTGATAAAAATGAATATAACATCAAAAACATCAGTATAATGTACCTCTTTTCCATATTAACTATTTTCTTTTTGCGATAAATATAAAGGTTTTATTTTTTACCTTGACAGGCAAACTCTTAAACAGAACTAAATGATATCTACCATTCTCACTGTGATCATTATCTTTTTTGGACTTATGATCCTATTTTCAGGAATTTTTACTGTCAAACAGCAGACTGCAGCAATTGTGGAGCGTTTCGGAAAATTTCAAAGGACCAGCAACAGCGGACTTCATTTTAAAGTTCCCATCATTGACAAAATCGCGGGACGTATTAACCTAAAAGTTCAACAGCTGGATGTACTGGTGGAAACCAAGACAAAAGATGATGTTTTTGTAAAGTTAAAAATATCGGTACAATTTCGTGTTATGAGCAATAACACCTATGATGCTTTTTACAAGCTGGAAAATTCACACGACCAGATTACTTCTTATGTTTTTGATGTGGTACGTGCAGAAGTACCAAAAATGAAACTGGATGATGTTTTTGAGCGTAAAGATGACATAGCAATCGCTGTGGAAAGGGAATTGAATGAAGCTATGCAGGATTACGGCTATGACATCATTAAAACGCTGGTGACAGACATAGACCCCGATGTGCAGGTTAAAGCTGCTATGAACCGTATAAACGCTTCTGAAAGGGAAAAGGTAGCCGCAGAGTACGAAGCGGAAGCAGAAAGGATTAAAATTGTAGCTAAGGCCCGTGCTGAAGCCGAAAGTAAGAGGCTACAGGGACAGGGTATTGCAGATCAACGCCGGGAAATAGCACGCGGACTTGAAGAGAGTGTGGATGTGCTTAACAATGTAGGGATTAATTCCCAGGAAGCTTCTGCATTAATAGTGGTAACCCAACACTACGATACTTTACAATCACTAGGTGAAGAGACGCAAAGTAATCTTATTTTGCTTCCAAATTCACCCCAGACCGGGAGTGATATGCTGAACAATATGATCGCTTCTTTTACAGCTTCAAACCAAATTGGGGAAGCAATGAAAAAGGAAAATGCCTTAAGAGAGAGCAAAAGAAAGAAAGAAAAGGATAACAAAACCCGGAATAAAAATCCGGGTACAGAACTGGAATAACGAAAAAATAACAATGAAAAAAGGGTTGGACTCATCTATGTCCAACCCTTTTATTTTTACCATTAAACGGAAATGTTTAATACTTAAAAAAACGGCATTTATACCTATTTTTCGTCTTTCTTCCCTCCTATCATTCCTAGAACTTTGTTTGCACCCTTTAGAATAACAGCAGATTTAAACACAGTTCCTGCCATGTTCTTGATGAGGTTTACAGGTGCCAGACTTTCCTTGGTATAGTTATAGCTCAGGATCATTTTCTCCTTATCAATTTCCATCTGGAGTTTGAGAAGTCTCTTGTCCCTTTCAATTTCATTAAAGTTTTTATACTGCCTCATCAATCACGTTTGTCTTCATTACTTCCTTTATCTGAACCTCCGCTGTTAAAGAATTTTCTTGAAACCTTGATCAGCATTGTTTCTTCTATCATAGAACTTCCGAAGAATTTCATGAAAAGTATCAATAACAAATAAAATCCTGCCACAATAAAGAATCCACTGCTTGCATTGCCTATTGCATCACTTATCCATACAGAAGCGGCAAGAGATAGAAATAGAAGAAAAAATAAAGCAAGAAAGCCAATCACCAGTATTCTTGCCAGTGATGTGGCTCCCTTCATTACTTTTTCAAACAGGTCCAGCTTGTAGTACTCCGCACTACTCTTGCTGAAGGCCTTAATGTTCTGATTTAACCTTTCTAAATTTGCTGATATTCTTTCAAATGCCATTCTTATTAGGCTATTGAGTTATCTGTAGATGGATTAATTGCCTGATTGGACGGGGTTGTTACTTTCTCCTTTTTATCTGATGATGAATCACCACCTGATTTTTCTCCGGATTTCTGAAATCTTGCATTCTGGCGTCTCAACTCTTCTAATTTGCTTTCCAATCCATCAATTATTTCATCTGCTTTAAAACTGGCAGATGCAAGCGTATCTTCCAACCTGGTTTCAAAATCCATTTTGGCCTTTTTTGCCTTCTGTGATAAATTTGAAGAGGTTTCTCTATATTGCTTATTAAGATTGTCCTGAGTTCTACGTGCGTTTTCACTTAGTTTTCTCCGGGTATCTTCACCACTTTCAGGTGCATAAAGCATTCCTAATCCTGCTCCGATGGCAGCTCCTGTTAACAATGCTAAAAATGTAGTTCCTGTATTTGCCATGATGTTCTGGTTCTTTTTAAAATTAGTATTAATTCCAAATTTAACATTTTGAACCGAGCACCACTGTTAATAACCGGTTAATATCATTTTTGGATTGCTAATTTATTCTTAATTACCTGAACAATAAAAGTTTTAATCTTTGTTAGCCCAGGAATCACGCAAGGTGACGGTTCTGTTGAAAATTAGATTATCTGAAGAACTTTCTTTGTCTACATTGAAATAACCAATCCTTTGGAACTGGAATTGTTCATAAGGCTGTGAATCTTTCAAACCAGGTTCAAGATAGGCTGTGATCGTTTTAAGCGACTCAGGATTGATATACTCAAGATAATCCTTCTCTTTATCTGCATCTGGAGATTCGACTGTAAACAGGCGGTCGTAAAGCCTTACCTCAGCTTCAATGGCATGCTTTGCAGAAACCCAATGTAAAGTACCTTTCACTTTACGCATAGATTCTTCAGTTCCGCTTCCACTTCGGCTTTTGGGATCATAGGTACAGTGTATTTCTGCTATTTCCCCGTTGGCATCTTTGATTACTTTCTCTCCTTTTATGATGTAAGCATTTTTCAGCCTTACTTCTTTTCCAAGAGTTAATCTGAAAAACTTTCGGTTTGCTTCTTCTTTAAAATCTTCTTTCTCAATGTAAAGCTCTTTTGAAAACGGTACTTCTCTCGATCCTGCCAATTCATCTTCAGGATTATTTTCGGCAGTAAGCCACTCCTCTTCCCCTTCAGGATAATTGGTGATTACAAGTTTTACCGGATCCATAACCGCCATAACTCTTGGTGCCGTTTTATTGAGATCTTCACGAATACAAAATTCCAGCAATGAAACATCAATGACATTTTCCCGCTTTGCAATTCCAATGGTTTCAGCAAATTTCTTGATCGAAGCAGGAGTATAACCTCTTCTTCGAAGCCCAGATATGGTCGGCATTCTTGGATCATCCCAGGAAGAAACAATGCCTTTCTCTACCAATTGAAGCAATTTTCTTTTACTTACGATGGTATGACTCAAATTACGACGGGCAAATTCCCTTTGTTTTGGTTTAAAATCATCGGGTGAACTTACTTTTTCAAGGAACCAGTTGTATAGTTCCCGATGTGGAAGAAACTCAAGCGTACAAAATGAATGGGATATGCTCTCAATAAAATCACTCTCTCCATGTGCCCAGTCATACAGCGGATAGATCATCCAATCATTCCCTGTACGGTGGTGTTTTTTGTGCAGACTCCTGTACATGACGGGATCTCTCATAAGCATATTCTTAGCAGCCATGTCTATCCTGGCTCTAAGTACATGCTGACCTTCGGTGGTTTCCCCGTTTTTCATTTTTTCAAAAAGCTCCAGGTTCTCTTCTACCGATCGATCTCTGTACGGACTGTTCTTTCCGGGTTCTGTAGGAGTACCTTTTTGTTCAGCAATAACTGCTGAAGGCTGACTGTCAACATAAGCATATCCATTTTTGATTAGCTCCACTGCCCAGTCATATAATTGCTGAAAATAATCTGATGCATAGCATTCCTTGGCCCATTTAAAGCCAAGCCATTCCACATCTCTCTTGATCGCATCCACATATTCCTGCTCTTCTTTAATAGGATTTGTATCATCAAACCTAAGATTTACAGGAGCATTATACTTTTCTCCAAGGCCAAAATTGAGGCAAATGGAGGAAGCATGACCAATATGTAAATATCCATTAGGTTCGGGTGGAAAACGGAATTTTAAATCTTCTTTTTTATAGTTCAATTTAAGATCTTCTTCTATAATTTGCTCAATAAAATTGAGAGATTTCTTTTCTTCAGACATAATTTTTCGTTCTTCTTTACGAGATCAAAATTAATTAAAATAAACGTCAAAACTATTATAACAAGGGAATTTGGCCAGATAAAAATCATTATAAGATTATTGTCTTCTCAATTGTTTTTATCTTCGCAAAAAAAACAGTGGGTTCAATAAAAATTAAGAATATTAAGGTTTTTGCATATCACGGATGCCTGGATGAAGAAGGAAAAATAGGCAGTGATTACCGGGTCGATCTAAAAGTCAAAGGAGATCTCTCACTTTCTGCCAAGACCGATGCTTTAAAAGACACCATAGATTACGTGCATTTAAACAAAATAGTAAAGGAAGAAATGGCTACTCGTTCAAAATTACTGGAAACAGTAGCCGAACGTATTATTAATCGGGTAATGGAGGAATTATTAATTGTACAGAAAGTAACGGTAGATGTTTCAAAAATAAATCCACCAATTGGAGGAAATGTGCAGATGGTAACGGTAAGGAGAAGTAAAAGCAGATAGAAACCGAAATTGTTGAAATAATTTCTCCTTTTGCTTTCTGAAAAATATGGTCTTCCTAAAGAAATTTTATTACATTTGCCTTCCCAAATTTAGGGCATCGTGGCCGAGTGGCTAGGCAGAGCTCTGCAAAAGCTTGTACAGCGGTTCGAATCCGCTCGATGCCTCAACAAAAAAGCTTCCTGAAAAGGAGGCTTTTTTTTATTCAAATCATGATCTGCTAATTGATATTTGAAATTTAAACTGGAAAAGCGAACCACACCAGTTCGCCCTGGATATCCCATGTTAGGTTTTTCTAAAAAAGAACCTCCACCCTGTTTTATGGTACTGCTAGGTAGCATGAGAAAGAGAAATCATGAGAAGCTTCCGGAACATTTTACTATAGAACATCATGCATTATTCCGAAGCTTCGGAACGAGTGAAAAATTAAATTATTCTAAAAAGCTATTTTTAAAGCTTTATAGGAACTTTTTTTTTATTCGGGAGAGATAGTATCAATCTGATTTTGAAGCTGCGTCAGCTCCTCCGGAAGTAATCCCTGCCCTATTAATACAATCCCAAAAACAATGAGAACTATACTAATAGCCCGTTTGGTGTAGAAAATGCGGTTTGGGGTTAATTTGCGGTTTAGTTTTTTGGCCAGTAAGATCTTAATTACATCAAAAACAAGATAAGTTCCCAAAACACTACTAAAGAAAACAACAATTCTGTCGGTTTCCATTTCCATTTTGGGACCAAAAACAATGATTAAACCCAGCCAGAAACCTAAAACTCCAATATTAATAAAGTTTAAAAGAAAGCCTTTTGCTGCCAGTCCCAGGTAATCCCTCTTATTGAGTTTCTGGATCTCAGGCACTTCCTCATGAAGCAACACTTTTTTGGTTTGGATAAACTGAATTATCCCATAAGTCACCAGAATTCCTCCTCCAAAAACAAACAAAGCAGGATCATCTTTGATCCTGTTAAGCAGTTTGGTGGTACTTAAATAGGCAATAAAAAGGAAAACAATATCGGCAAAAATAACGCCGGCATCAAATGAAATTGCAGCCCTAAACCCTTTGATAGCAGCAGTCTCCAGTAATACAAAGAAAACGGGACCTAATAAAAATGCAAGAAAAAAGCCTAAAGGTATAGCAGCCAGAATATCTTGAAGCATTACGAACTTTTAGTTTTCACAAATGTAGCATTTTAGTTCATCTTCTTAATGCTGCCTCCAAAACTGGTCTTTCTATCCAGTTGTTCGGGATTTCCGAAAACTAAAATAGTACCTCCAAGTTTGGCAGTTGCCTTACAATAAGTTTCGGCAGATACTTCGGCGTTTCCACCTGCGCTAATAGAAACCTCAGTATTTTCTGAAATTAATTTTTTACCGTAAAACTGGCCTCCGGTATTGATCGTGATCTCCTGTTCCCTCACTTTACCATGAAGATTTACCTGTCCCCCCGTAACAGCTTTTGAACTTTGCTTTAAAGCATCAATCCCTGCAAAAACCGAAGCACCTTCCTGCGCCCTGAAAACGAGATTTGTTCCCACAATTTCACCATCCACCTGAACTACAGATCTTTCATTAGCATCTATCACCTGAAGTTTTCTAAAAAATATTTTTACAAGAGTGTTATCATCTGTCCAAATATTCTCCAGGGACAACCTTAATTCCAAACGGTTTTCCACATGTTGATATTTTACCTTTTCCTTACTGTGTCCGGTAATTTCTATCCTGTTTTCTTCAGAAGGTATTAAAACAACTTCTATCCCGTTGAAAACTTTCAATTCATTAAAATCTGAAAGCTGGGCCGAAATATCCTGCCCAAAAACAGCTCCCGAAACAATAAATAAACAGCAGGCTAAGGTGGTTTTGAAATTATTTAAATTAATTCTCAACTTCATTTCTGGACCCAATTAAATTAAAATCAAGATGTCTTTTTACTAAATCAGCATTTTTAACGCTCACATAAACTTCATCTCCCAACTGATATACCTTCTTGGTTTTTCTACCCACAATGGCATAATTCTCCTCGTCATAATCATAATGATCTTCTCTTATATCTCTAAGACGAACCATTCCTTCACACTTATTGGCGATTACTTCCACGTAAATACCCCATTCTGTCACCCCCGAGATAACGCCCAAAAACTCCTCTTCATTATGCTCCTGCATAAACTTGATCTGCATATATTTTATGGAATCTCTTTCTGCGCTGGTTGCCAGGCTCTCCATATTGCTGCTATGCTTACATTTTTCTTCGTATTCTTCTTCTTTTGCTGAAGCTTTGTCCTCAATATATTGCTGCAAAAGACGGTGGGTCATAACATCTGGATATCGTCTAATAGGTGAAGTAAAATGGGAATAATGACTGAAAGCGAGTCCGTAGTGGCCAATATTATCAGTACTATAATATGCTTTGCTCATGGTTCTTATAGCCAGCGTATCGACAAGGTTCTGTTCCTTTTTACCCTGCACATCCTCCAGTAACCGGTTAAGGGACTGACTCACTGATTTTTTATCTTTCAGGGTTAGTTTATGTCCGAATTTGGATACCAGGGTTTTAAGCGCAGCAAGCTTATCATCATCGGGTTCATCGTGGCAACGGTAAACAAAAGTTTTCTTTGGTTTCTGTTTTCCTATGAATTCTGCTACCTTCTTGTTGGCCAAAAGCATGAATTCTTCAATTAATTTATTGGCATCTTTCGATGTTTTAAAGAAGACTCCAATTGGTTCATTATTTTCGTCCAGTTCAAATTTCACCTCTACCTTGTCAAAAGAAATAGCTCCATGTTTCATCCGTTCTTTCCGCATGATCTTGGCGAGTTTATCCATTTCTAAAACCGCACTTACAACCGCGTCATTAGCATGATATGATTCACCCGAAATGGAAATATCTGCAGGGATTTCACCGGCAGTTGTTTCTATTATATACTGCGCTTCTTCATAAGCAAAACGTGCATCTGAAAAGGTTACTGTTCTTCCAAACCACTGATCTTTAATTTCTGCTTTTTCATTCATTTCAAAAACAGCAGAAAAAGTATATTTCTCTTCATTTGGACGTAATGAACAGGCATTATTGGAAAGAATTTCCGGTAACATTGGCACTACCCGGTCTACCAGATAAACAGAGGTTGCCCTGTTAAAAGCTTCTTCATCTAGAATCGTTCCCGGTTGTACATAATGAGCCACATCGGCAATATGAATACCAATTTCAAAGTTTCCGTTTTCCAGTTTTCTAAAGCTCAATGCATCATCAAAATCCTTGGCATCTTTGGGATCGATTGTAAAGGTAAGTACGTCACGCATATCCCTCCTTTTACTAATCTCCTCTTCCTTAATGGAAGTATCAATCGTTGCGGCAAAATCTTCTACTTCCTGCGGAAATTCATGTGGAAGACCGTATTGAGCTAAAATAGAATGGATCTCTGTATTGTGTTCTCCGGGTTTACCCAGCACCTGAATAATTTTACCGAAGGGAGAATCGGCTTTTTCGGGCCATTCTTCCATTTCCACCACTACCTTATCCCCATCTTTTGCATCTCCGATCTTATTCCTTTGAACAAAAATATCGGTATACATTTTCGGATCGGACATGGCTACAAATCCAAAATTCTCTTTCAGTTGAAGCACTCCTACAAATTCTGTGCGCTTTCTTTGAATGATTTTGGTTACTTCTCCTTCACTTTTCTTATTGCGTCTTCTTTTGTAGATATAGATCTCTACTTCATCCCCGTTTAGTGCTTTATTAAGATTAGTAGAAGGAATAAATACATCCTCTTCCAGTTCTTCAACCACCACATAACCACTTCCTTTGGCCGTAAGATCCACAATTCCGTGGTAATAATCATCTGTGCCCAGTAACTGGAACTTTCCCCGTTCTATTTCCTGAACCTTCTTTTTAGCCGCAAGTTGTGCTAAATTCCGGATGATCTTATTTCTGCTACCCGGATCATCTACACCTATTTTTGCAGCGATCTGTTTATAATTAAATGCCTGTCCCGGATCTTTTCTCAGGATGCCCAATATTGTTCTTGTAAAATCTTCTGTATTTGGGGTATTCTTTTTTTTGTTACTCTTTCTCGTCATTGTTGCCTATTAAATGATAAAATTACGGCTTATATACTAACTACTATATTTTAGTCAATATATTTTTAATCAGGAGTGTAAATTAATACTCTTTTTTAGTCTCCCGTACTCCTATCCTGAAAACCAAGCTTGTATAAAAATAAAAATTTAACATTCTAAATAAATTGTATTTAATAACATCTTAAATTTAACACATATTTTCTTTTTATGTAAAAAGAACAGTTAGTTCAATGGTTAAAATATGAATAATTCTACTAAACTTACTTTATTGTCCAAATTCATATTTGTTATTGGCGTATTGGGATATGTTTCTTACATCCACCGTATTCTTAATACTTATCACCACACCAATACCTCTCATTATCCTAAAGAAGCGTTATTTAGCTATCCCTTTACAGGAGATTTCGTTATCTTTAGTAGCAACTATAAGCTATGAAAGATTTCGTTACCCTCGCCATATTCACTTATCCGCATGAATTTGCGGTACTAAAACTCCTATTGGACAAAGCCCACATAAAACACTTTTTTCAAAATGAAACCATGGTAGGCGTTTTTCCATTTTACTCCAACGCCCTGGGAGGAATACATCTTAAAGTTCATCCAGCAGATATTACAAGAGCAAAAGAGATCTTGGATTCCTTCAATGAAACTTCTTCTCCTCTTAAAATCGTTTAGCCATTTTATTTTTAGTTGTTAACACCTATTATATTATTTTCTTTTTCTTTCTTTTTTTAAAAATTAAAATGCTTGTTATTATAGTCTGTTAATAGCTACAATAACTTTTTGCTTTATTTCTTGCTCCTTAAGATGATTTATTTAGGTAACAGGTTATTAACCTGCTGTTACTCTCTTAAGCTCCTGATTTATAAATAATCTTAAGACTTTATTAACAACTGTTCATAAGAAAGTGTGAATAGGAAAAGAGGATAAAAAAGATATTTTTTCATGTTTAAAAGCTGGGTTTTACTGCTGAAAAGTTTTCTAAAATTACCTGCTTAAAAATTATGATTCCCCGTAAAATAGTGGCTATTGAATTTTTTTCCCGGCTTTCCAAATTTGGTTTTTATTTTTTGGTTTCATTTTATGAACAAAAAGAAGGTATTTATAATCCCTTTATTTTTAGGGCTTTGTAACATTTAATTAACAATGTATAAAATTGAAGTTGATAAGCCTATTTTCTACCTTTGTGAGCTATTAAAACCACACATCATGAAAATTTCCATTGGAAACGACCACGCAGGAACTGATTATAAATTTGCTGTTTCTGAATATTTAAAATCAAAAAATATTGAAGTAATCAATCACGGAACAGACAGTGAGGATAGTGTTGATTATCCAGATTTTGTTCATCCTGTGGCCAGGGATGTTGAGAATGGAGAGGTAGATTTAGGTATAATAATATGTGGAAGCGGGAACGGAGCTTCCATGACTGCAAATAAACACCAGGGAATAAGATGTGCCCTTTGCTGGACCAAAGAGATAGCAGAACTGGCCAGGGAGCATAACAACGCTAATATTTTAAGTATTCCTGCAAGATATACCTCAAAAGCACAGGCGTTGGAAATGGTAAAAGTTTTTCTTGAAACCGAATTTGCAGGAGGAAGACATGCCACAAGGGTGGGGAAAATTGCCTGTAATTAATGAACATACAGGAATTAGACCTTAAAATAAAATCTTTTTCAGAACTTCATATTTCAGAATTATACGATCTCCTTCAGTTACGTTCTGAGGTTTTTGTGGTAGAACAGGATTGTGTCTATCTCGATATTGACGGAAAAGATGGTAAGGCTTTACACGTGATGGGATTCAGAAATGGAGAACTGGTTGCCTATACACGCTGTTTTGCACCCGGTATTTATTTTGAAGAAGCTGCCATTGGTAGGGTTGTGGTCAAAGCAAATTCGCGAAAAGAGAATTATGGACATGAAATTCTCAGGGCTTCTGTAAAAGCGATAGAGGAAGAGTATGATACTGCCGTTATAAAACTTTCAGCACAAACCTACCTTGTGAATTTTTACGAATCTCACGGCTTTCAGCAAATTGGGAAAGGATACCTTGAAGATGGCATCCCTCATATCGCCATGATCAAGAAATAATTACTGCAAAATCTTATTGTATTTTCCCGTGTCTAAAAGTACCTTTTTAGCTTCAAGGATTTCAGGATTTTGCTGTACAGAATATTCAAAAAGACCTTCTTTGTAGAAATATCTTTTTATGATCTCATCGGAAATAAGGCTGGTAATTTCAGCCTTTTTTTCGTCTAGTGCCATTCGTTTTTCCTCCTCAATGATCTTCTCCATTTCTGTATAAGTGTTCGAAATTTTATTGTCAAAACCTTCATCTTCTGCAGTTTCAAAGGCTTCCTGTAAATGTTTTTCGGTCATAGTCTTATAGCTGAATCCGCTGGTTTTCAGGTAATTTTTGAATTCAGTATAATCTGAATCAGTAAATTCGAAATCTTCAGGCTTATCAAGATTATGGCTATAATAATATTCTGTGGCATAATCAAAAATGGCATTTTCAAGCAATAATGCATTGGTAATGCTACTGTATTCCGAAGTTTCCATGGAAATATCGGGCAGGATTCCGCCGCCGTCATACACTTTACGTCCATTGCGGGTACTAAATTCGTTATACTCGTCAGTCTTTATTCTTACAGCGTTTCCTTCTGTGTCTCTGTTGCGATAATCAAGTGCCTGGATACATCTTCCGCTTGGTGTGTAATACCGGGAAATGGTCACCTTGAGCTGGGTTCCATAGGTGAGATCTTTGGGGCGTTGTACCAAACCTTTTCCAAAGCTACGTGCACCCAGGATCACTGCCCTATCAAGATCCTGTAGTGAACCGGCCACAATTTCACTGGCAGAAGCACTCCTGCCGTTTATTAAAATTGCAAGGGGAATGGACGTATCAACCGGCTGATTTGTGGTTTTATACACCTTGTTATACTTTTCAACGGCAGATTTTGTTGTTGTGATAAGTTCGCCCTGAGGAACAAAAATATTGGAAACATTAATAGCTTCGGAAAGTAATCCACCTGGATTTCCTCTCAAATCCAGAATGATACTGGTTGCTCCGTCATTTTTTAGCTCCTTTAACGCCTGAATGGTCTCTTTGGTTGCATTTCTATTAAATTGTGACAGCACAATATATCCAATATTGCCTTCTAATAACTTGTAATAAGGCACGGCTTTTATATCAATAGAACCGCGACTTAATGTAGTAAGCCTGGTTTCTCCCTGGCGGTTATAGGTGATCTCTACCATTGAATTTGGAGCTCCATTAAGCAGTTCTCCTGCATCTTCTTCAAAATTAGCAATACTTACATCTCCAATCTTGATTATTTCATCTCCGGCCCTTAATCCTGCTTTATCGGCAGGATAATCTTTGTAAGGCTCTACTACAATAATTTTATTATCCCTTACCATCACAGTGGCTCCAATACCTGTGTACTCCCCCAGATTATTGATCTTTGCTGCCTGCACTTCCTGTTCGTTCCAGTAATGGGTATAAGGATCCAGATCCCGGAGCATGGAGTTAATGGCCGTATCCATCAATTCGGCAGGATTGGTTTCATCCACGTAGTTCATGTTAAGTTCTTTGAACAGGGTGGTGAAAATCTCTATTTGTTTGGCTATTTCGAAAAAATCAGATTTATAGCTTACAGTGCTTAAAAAAAGCACGACTCCACATCCCAAAACAGCAACTTTTTTAATCTGATCTTTCATACAATTCTACTTTAATTCTTTTTCAGCAAACCTTTTCAGCAATTCTTCGGTAACAGAAAATAACTTGTGGTAAGAAAGCTTTTCTCTTCCCGTGTAAATAAACATGAAGGCATATTTTGTATTCATGTTGCTGGTTACAAGGTACTTATTTTTTCTGAAAGCTTCCCTCATGAGACGTTTCAAAAAAATACGTTCCACTGCTTTTTTAAAATTCCTTTTAGGAACCGAAACAGCGGTCTTATGATTTTCAAATCCGGGACGTGAAACCGGAAGATAAACCAGTTTAAGCGGATACTTGTTGAGGGATTTTCCTTCTACAAATAACTGACTTATTAAGATCTTGCTCTTGAGTTTTTCGTCTTTTCCGAAGCTTTCATTCATGTGTCAAAATTAAGGATAGAAATCTTTTTTTTTATTACATACTTCATTTATTTACTGCATAAAAAAAGGCTGTCTAAAGGTGTACGTTTCCTTAGACAGCCTCTTATTAAGAGATAATGAAATATTATTTAATCTTCTGTAGTTTCGGGAGCTTCATATACATTGTTTTCCCTGTCTATATCTGCCATTAGCTGTGAATCATCAATCTCCATTTTTGAAATTTCAGATTTTGATTTATCTATGCTAAACGTATAGGAAGGCATTGCCCAGGCCCAGTCCTCTTTTACCGTACGATTAGATCCATCTTCAGCAGGTTTTTCCCAACGCATCATCTGCAACGGAATATAAATTAATTCTTCTGAACCATCTTTATATGTGACAGTCACTTCTACCGGCATTGGCATCACCCCAAGTCTTTGAAGGGTAACATCGGTCTTGTTTCCGGTATCTTCTACAGTCTGGATAGCGTAATCAATGGTGTTGGTTGTTTGCGTCCAGTCCTGTAAATACCAATCCAGTTCTGCTCCCGAAACTTTTTCGGCTATCCTGATGAAATCGTTAGGAGTAGGATGTTTAAATTTCCATTCATCATAATAACGCTTCAAGGTTTTCTGAACGTTTTCCTTCCCAATAACATATTCCAGCTGCGCTAAGAAAACAGCTCCTTTAGAATAGGCTGTAGCGCCATACGCTGCGTTATAAGTATATCTGTCGGCGTGTGTGGTTTGTGGCTGTTCCACACCCGATGTGGCAAGCCTAAGGTAACTCTGGTAAGATCCCATAAAAGGATTTTCCCTGTTCATGTCCATCACCTCGTTCATGGCAAGATCTGAAATATAACTGGTGAAGCCTTCATCCATCCATTCATGAATACTTTCATTGGTAGCCATAAGATGTTGGAACCAGGCATGCGCCAGTTCATGGGCAGTAACGCCAACAAGACTTCCAAAGCTTCTTTCTCCGGTTATAAGCGTTAACATCGCGTATTCCATTCCGCCGTCACCACCCTGAATCACCGAATATTGATCCCATGGATATGGGCCTATATGCTCATTGAAAAATAGTAATAATTCTTCTGTTTTGGACTGAAGATTTTTCCAGTTTTCCTTGATTTCTGGATTGTCTTTGTAGAGAAAATGAAGTACGGTCCCATCCTGCGCAGTTAGTTTGTCGTGAATATATTCGGGATCTGCAGCCCAACTAAAATCGTGCACCTGTGGTGCCAGGAAATGCCAGGTCAATTTATCCCCTCTTTTCCTCTTTACTTTTACGCCTTCATCTTCATACCCATATCCTATTTCATTAGGATTCTGAAGGTATCCTGTAGCTCCAAGAATATAATCTTTGTCCACAGTTATTTTTACATCATAATCACCCCACACTCCATGGAATTCCCTGCCAATGTAAGGATCTGCATGCCACCCCTGAAAATCATATTCTGCCAACTTAGGATACCATTGAGTCATTGAAAGTGCCACTCCTTCTGCACTGTTTCTTCCTGCACGACGCACCTGTGCAGGCACCTGACCTTTAAATTCCATGGAAAAAGTTACTTTATCCCCAGGAAAAATAGGTTCAGACAGGGTTACTTCAAGTACCGTTCCCACTTCTTGAAATTGAACATCGTTTCCATCCTGTGTAAGAGAATTTACCTTTAAATATCCCTGTTCTTCCGGAGTAAGATTGAAGATCCTGTCTCCTACCCTTCTGTCGGGATCTGATATCGTTCTTGAACGTACATCCATCTCGCTTCCCGGTTGGAAAGCATTAAAGAAGAGGTGATAATACACCTTATTCAGCGTGTCGGGGGAATTATTGGTATAGACCAGTTCCTGATTTCCGGTGTACTGAAAATTCTTCACGTTCATATCAACAGACATGGTGTAATTTGCATGCTGTTGCCAATAGGAAGTATTGTTCTGTGCTGTCGCACCAAAAGCCATTAAAAGGCTAAGACTTAAAATAAGTTTTTTCATGAATTATTGTTTTGATATTCTGTCTGCCATAATTAAGGCATTATACAAATTGGCCATTTTACCCGAGGTGGATATTTCACTGAATTTCATGGTATTGGCAGGATTCCCTCCCAAAATAACAGATGCACTGCTGGATAATCCACTGTCCATAATGATCTGTTTTACCTGAGGTGCGGTAAGATTTGGATAAAATGAACGAACCACAGCTGCGATTCCCGCAACTGCAGGGGCCGCCATAGATGTTCCCTGTAGAAACTCGTATTCATTATTTGGCGTGGTAGACCAGATTTCTGTTCCCGGTGCAAAAACATCTACATTTTGTTTTCCGAAGTTAGAAAAGCTAGCCACCATGTTTGAGCCGTAGGTAAAATTAAGAGCGCCAACGGTAAGAAAATTATCTGCTATTTCTGCAGAATTTCCAGGTGTTTGATCATTCGGGTATACAGCTTTTTCATCAAGGTTTATACCTTCGTTTCCGGCAGCATTCACGATCAAAACATCGTTTTCTGCAGCGTATTGGATAGCCTCTCGTACCCATTCCGGGTGTGGTGAAAAATATTTTCCGAAGCTGGTGTTGATCACTTTTGCACCGTTGTCTACAGCATAACGAATCGCCAGGGCAATATCCTTATCATATTCGTCACCATCTGGTACAGCGCGAATGGCCATGATTTCCACATTGTGAGCAACGCCGTTTATTCCTATTCCGTTATTTCTTTGAGCGGCAATGATCCCGGCCACATGGGTTCCATGCTTGATATCTTCTTTATCGGGCGTAGGTCCCATCACTTCGTTATTTCCGTAGTCGGTATCGTTGATATCATTAGGATCATCTCCTACTACAGCTCTTCCGTTAAGGTCCAGGTTAAAATGAGAATTAAGTCTTCCTGAAAAGTATTCGATTGCCTCATTTAATTGATCGATAGCATCGGGTACATTTTCGCCTACATTGGCCATTACCTGGCTTAAAAAGCCTTTATATTGCTGCATCTCTTCAGAAGTTGCCTCCATCTCACGCAGTTCTGCACGGGTATAATCTTCTTTCCCCAGTTGTGCTGAAACAGCCTCATGAGCCATACGTAACTGCTGAAGAATTCCTTCATACTGATTTTTCATTCCCAGTGTTTCATTGTACTCTTTCTCGTATTCTCCCTGCGCTTCCTTATACAGCATGAATTCTTCCCGGTCTTCTTCACTTACAGAGGAAGCGGGAATACTCTCATATTTGGGTTTAAGATCTTTATAGATCCTTACATATTCAAGGTTCTCTTCTACGGCATCTCCAAGAAAATTCCAACCGTGTACATCGTCCACATAACCGTTGTTGTCATCATCCCTGCCATTGTTTGGCCTCTCGTCTTTATTGGTCCAGATTACATTTTTAAGGTCTTCATGTTCTATATCCACACCACTGTCTATAACTCCAACAATGACGGTTTTTCCATTGTAATTTTTAATGATCTCTTCGTAAGCTTTATTCACGCTCATTCCGGGAACGGTATCGCTAACAAGATCGGACCCACCCCAGCCCTGCAGCTCTGTTTCGGTAAGGTCTGAGACCTTGAGCGGCATGCTGTCAATATTTTCTAAGGGAGTAGATACAATAGAAGGTGCAGAGCTACCACAACCGGCCATGGTTGCTGCTAAACCTGCAACAAGCAGGGGTCGATAAATAGGGATTTTCATAGTATTTTTTAGTTAAAAAGTTCATTAAATGTATGTGTCTGATCCAAACGGATCCCTTTTTCTGTTTTCTGAACCGTGAGAATTTCGTTGTGAGCATCATGCTCCATGAACAACAGAAATTCTTCTTCGGCAGCCTTTGTTAAGAAAGCTTCTTTTTCGGGCAAAGTCAGCAATGGTCTCGTATCAAACCCCATTACGTAGGGCAACGGAATATGTCCTGCTGTGGGTAATAAATCGGCCATGAAAACAAGGGTTTTTCCTTTATAGTTTATGTGTGGGATCATTTGTTTGTCTGTATGCCCATCTACAAATAATATTCCAAATCCCAATTCTGAAGTATTCTGAAAGGATCCGTTGGTTCTTTCTATAAAATTCAACTGGCCGCTTTCTTCCATTGGAAGGATGTTTTCCTTCAAAAAAGAAGCCTTCTCCCGGGCATTAGGTTTTGTTGCCCATTCCCAGTGATCTTTGTTGCTCCAGAAGCGTGCATTTTTAAAAGCAGGTTCATAACCGGTATGTTCTTTATTCCACTGAATGCTTCCGCCGCAATGATCAAAATGCAGGTGGGTCATAAAAACATCTGTAATGTCATCCCGGTGAAAACCGTGTGCTGCAAGTGATTTATCAATAGAATGGTCTCCCCAGCGGTAGTAATAACCAAAGAATTTGTCACTTTGTTTATCACCCATTCCGGTGTCGATCAAAATGAGCCTGTTCCCCTCTTCGATGAGAAGACAACGAGCGGCAATATCAATCATATTGTTACTGTCTGCAGGATTTGTTCTGTTCCAGATGGATTTTGGCACTACACCAAACATCCCGCCTCCATCAAGTTTGAAATGTCCTGCCTGAATAGGATATAATTTCATGGAAAAAATTTATTAAATAATCGGTTGCAAAAGGCAAGCGTTCATTTTGAAAAGATTTTGAACAGCTTTTCCAAAAAGCTGTTTTCAGGCCTAAATTTAAGGATTTATTGCAGATAAACTATTTTTTCCTCGGGATGAATCGTTTCATGGTAATGGAAAGGCCTTTTTACTCCTTCAGCATTTATAATGAGTAACGGAAGTATGGAATCATTTTCTGATTTGTGAGTTTTTATCCATTCCCTGGTAGAAATCTCTTCTGAAGCTGTTTCAGATTTTTCTTCAAAATCTCCTGAAGTGACCTTGTAGATCCACGGCCCAAGCATGATTTTGTTGGCAAACATTGAAGAGGCATCGATCCTGTCAAGGGATTCTACGTCGGCTCCGGTTTCACTTGGTGCCATGAGCACAATTTTTTCGGGCATGTAAAAGGAATCATTGGCCAGTTGCGCAGCAAGAAGATTGATCTCACTGTTAGCTGTTAATCCTATAAAAGTACCTTTTTCCATAGCTTCTGCTTCTTCCATCGTTTCTTCTTTTAAGACATTTCCGTAGACATATTTTATTCCGGCTTGTTTGGCAGCCTGTATAAAATCTTTATTGGCGTCTATTACCGTGACCTTGCCTTCAGAATTTAGATGCTTTGCAAGGTAAAGCCCCAACGGATTTGCTCCCAGAATAATATATCCTGACCTGGATTGCTGATGAACCAGTTCCCCCCTCTTTTTTAACCAGTTTGTAGTCCAGGTAAGCAGTACCGGAACACTTAGTGTGGTAAAGATGGCCATAAAGACCAGTATCGAAAATATTTCTGCTGTGATGATTCCCATTTGCAGACCAATTCCGGCAATAATAATCTCTACCGCACCACGACCATTCATTCCTGTTCCTACGGCAATTCCTTCCCGCCAGCCATAGCCGCTGGGAAGATAAAAAAGGGCAGTTCCCAGGATTTTTCCGGCCATTGCAACTACGGTTACCGCTATAAGCATGTTAAGATCTGTCTGGAAAACATCCAGGGTGACATTGAATCCTGCTGTTACGAAGAAAATAGGAGCTAAAAAACCGATTGAAATATCATGAAAGACCTCATTGATCTCTTTTGAAATCTGCCTGTTGAATACCCCGTCCCTAATGAATAGTCCGGCCATGAAAGCTCCCAGAATGCTGTGGAGCCCTGCCAGCTCGGCGAGTTCGGCAAAGCCAAAAACAATGATAAGAATTAAGGTGAAATGCAGCGTCCTGCTTTTTGTGCCAAGTTTTGCCAAATATTTCCCCAGCAATGGTAACAGGTAAATTCCTGCTACAGCGGTGAAAATAAAGAAAAGAATGGCTTTTCCGGCAACCCATAGTAAACCAACAGTATCAATATTTCCGGCATCTACAAAACTTATAATCCCGGCAAAAATAATTAGAGCAAGTGTATCTGAAATTAAAGCACCTGCCATGAGTACATAGGCAATTCTGGTGTTCAATAGTTTTAGATCCACCAGGATGCGGCTTTTGGTAGCAAGTGAAGTAACTCCAACTGCTATAGCCACAAATAGGGCGGCCATATCTGTACCTCCAAAATAAATGATCGTATAATAACCTAGGCCAAAAGGAACTATAAAACCTCCGGCAGCGGCAAGTAATCCCGGCCAGGAGGCTTTTCCAAGGTCCCGGAAATTTATTTCAATTCCAATATGTACCATTAGAAGAATGATCCCAACCTCTGCCAGCACACTTAGCATTTCTGAAGTTTCAAGTAAACCAACCAGCGCAGGACCTAAAATGATCCCAATAACCAATTCTCCAAGGATTGCAGGATATCCTAATTTTTTTGAAATTGAACCACCCAACCATGCTGCTACTAAAATGATGAGAAGGTTTAAAATATTTAATTCTTCCATAGGTAAGTTGGACTATTTAAGGATTATGAATGATGGATTTTTAATTTAAGAAATTTTAATTATCCGAATTAACAAATCTTTGAAAGTTTTAAGATTAGATAATATGAAAAGATTTAGTAGTATAGCCAAAGAACCATTTTGTTGAACCATTTCTGCTTTTAAAGCAGAAATGGTCATTTCATTAGGACCATAACTAAACATTTTTGTTACTATAAAATATGAATGATTTTTTAGATTTAGTAAGTCACGAATTTGAACTGCCCCTCAGTAATCCTGTATTGGTTTTTGCTCTTATTCTTTTAATTATCCTGGTCTCTCCTATTCTGCTTAGAAGGATCAATATTCCGGGGATTATCGTATTGATCATTTCAGGAATTATTATAGGGCCATACGGTGCAGGGTTGCTTGAACAGAATACAGCCATTAATCTTTTCTCTACAATAGGACTTTTATATATTATGTTTATCGCTGGCCTTGAACTGGACATGAACCAGTTCAAGGTGAACCGGAATAAAAGTTTCCTGTTTGGCTTTTTTACATTTGCCCTACCCCTGGCCATAGGTTTTCCTGTGTGTTTCTATCTCCTTGGATATGATTTTAATGCAAGTTTCCTAACTGCCAGTATGTTTGCCACGCACACATTATTGACCTATCCCATTGTGAGTAAAATTGGAGTTTCAAAGAATGAAGCGGTTGCGATAACAGTGGGAGGAACTATCCTTACCGATACGGCGGTTTTGATCATTCTGGCTGTAATCATGGGGAACGCCCAGGAAGGTGGTTTAACAGCCGATTTCTGGATTCGGTTGATCATATCTCTCACAATTTTCTGTGCTATTATGTTCCTGGTAGTACCAAAGATTGCACGGTGGTTTTTTACCAGGATGGAGAAAGAAAAACACTCCCATTACATATTTGTTCTTGCAGTTGTTTTTCTTTCTGCTTTCCTGGCAGAACTGGCGGGAGTTGAAGATATCATTGGGGCTTTCCTTGCCGGACTGGCTCTAAACAGGTTGATTCCCCATTCATCGGCACTTATGAACAGAATAGAATTCATGGGAAATTCTCTTTTCATTCCTTTTTTCCTGATAAGTGTGGGGATGCTGGTGGACGTAAGTGTGATCTTTAGCGGCTATATGGCTATTGTAGTAGCGGTTACACTTTCTATAGTTGCGATCACCGGAAAATGGCTTGCTTCCTTTTTTACGCAGCTGGTCTTTAAGTACACCTCCTCCCAAAGAAAGGTAATTTTTGGTTTAAGTAGTGGGCATGCTGCCGCAACGCTTGCTGTGATTATTGTAGGATACAATGCTGATATTATCGATGAGAATATCCTGAATGGTACTATCATATTAATACTTGTAACCTCTATTGTTGCAACGCTAGCAACCGAGAATGCAGCTAAAAAAATGGTGGCAGAAGCCGAAGAGGTTAACCCGGATGAAATCAGGAAATCTGAGAATTATAAAATGGAAACCATTCTGCTTCCGTTAGCGAATATTACCAATCTTGAAAAACTTTTGGAGTTTTCCATACTTATAAAAGATAAAAGTTCTGAAAATCCTGTTTCCATACTTTCTGTTGTGCCTAATGATGAGCAGGCAGAACTTAATATTGCCCAGGCTAAAACTCGTTTGGAGGATTTTGTAAAACAAGCTTCGGCAACAGAAACTCCTGTAAATGTCACTGCAACCATAGACCGGGATATTGCCAGCGGGATTTCCCGTCGGTCTAAAGAACTCATTGCAGATGTTATTGTTATGGGATGGCCAACCAGTTCAGGAAAAGATGAAGTGATTGGCGAGAAAATGGCAAAGATCATTAATAAAACCACCAAAACAGTATTTTTATGTGAGTCTGAAAAACCATGGGCTACTCATGAAAAGATCGTAGTGGCAGCTCCTCCAAAATCTGAAATGATGGAAGGCTTTGAACTTTGGGTTAAGAAATTGATCAAAATGGCCGAAGAACTCAGTGTCCCAATCATAGTTAACTGTACGTTGGAGACTCAGACTGCTATTGAAGATTTTATTGATGCCCTTAATTTACGAGCTCCCTTTACCTTTAATACCTTCACTCATTGGGAAGACTTTTTGATCATTGCAAGGGACATAGAACCTGAAGATCTTGTAATGTTAATTACTGCAAGAAAAGGTTCTGTGGCATATCAACCTATTCTGGATGAGATTCCGAGAAAAATGGAGATTTACTTTAAAGAAAACACCAAGATCCTGGTTTTTCCGCAATAGATAAATGCACATTTTCAGTTAGAATTTTGAGCTTCTTATGAGGTTTAAAAGCTGCTGTAAAAATCCCTAAGTATTGATCTTGTTCTTCTTTTAATCAAATTAAAGTAACTTTACCCAAGATTTTTATTACAATAGTTTAAAATATTTGGATGTTAGAGTTAGCAGGATTGGTGATTTTAGGGATACTTGCTCAATGGTTTGCATGGAAACTTAAAATTCCGGCAATTTTACCGCTTATACTAATTGGGCTTTTTGTGGGACCCATTTCCACCCTCATTTCTGAGGATGGTACTAAATGGTTAGAACCTATCTGGAATGGGGAAGAAGGGGTTTTTCCGGGGGAAAGTTTATTCTATTTTGTGTCTCTGGCTATTGCCGTGGTGTTGTTTGAAGGTGGACTCACCCTTAGAAAAAAAGAAATTTCAAACATAGGCCCCATCATAGTTAAATTAATAACCATTGCTGTTATTGTAACTTTTGTGGGTGCGGGCTTAGCTGCACACTGGATTTTTGGACTTACCTGGCAAATCTCATTTCTCTTTGCTGCTTTGATTATTGTTACAGGTCCTACTGTTATCGCACCTATTTTAAGAAATATCCCCTTAAAAAAGGATATTTCTTCTGTTTTAAGATGGGAAGGAATTCTTATTGATCCCATTGGAGCACTGGTAGCCGTACTGGTGTTTGAATTTATAAGGATAGAAGACGGTCAGGACTTTACCAGCAGGGCACTTATGGAATTTGGTCGTATTGTGTTATTCGGTTGCACCTTCGGGTTTGCCTTTGCACATGCGCTTGTGTACGCTATTAAAAAGAACGTGATCCCGCATTACCTGCTAAATGTAGTCACTCTTGCGGTGGTAATAGGTGTTTTTGTACTTGCCGATAATTTTGCGCACGAAAGCGGACTTTTGGCAGTAGTAATTATGGGAATGGTCATGGGGAATATCAATCTTCCCAACCTTAAGGAATTGCTGTATTTCAAGGAATCGCTGAGTATTCTTCTGGTTTCCATCCTTTTTATTTTACTGGCAGCCAATATGCAACTGGAGGAAATGATGCTGGTATTCAATAAAGAAGCTCTTTTCTTATTCGCAGCAATTGTTTTTCTTTTAAGGCCGCTGGGAGTATTTTTAAGTTCCATTAATTCAGGTTTGAATTTTCGGGAGAAACTTTTTATAAGCTGGGTCGGGCCAAGAGGGATAGTGGCCGCTGGAATTGCCTCTCTCTTTGGGCTAAGACTGGCAAGACAGGGCGTTCCGGGAGCTGAGTATATAACTCCCCTGGTATTTATGGTTGTTCTTGGAACAGTGTTGCTAAATGCGACTACGGCAAGATACGTGGCAAAAATGCTGGGCGTTTTCCTAAAGGATTCAAAGGGTATTCTAATTGTTGGAGCCTCCTCTATATCACGTTTGATCGCAAAATACCTTCAGGATAACAACAGGCATGTGGTATTAATTGACAGCAATCCCGATAATATTCGGAAAGCACAAGACCTGGAGATTGATGCTATTGAAGAAAGTGTGTATTCCGATGATTTACTGAACAACATAGAGCTTAATGACATAGGTTATATCATGGCAATGACAGGAAACAGTGATATTAACAAAACAGCCATTAACAAGTTTTCCAAACAATTCGGGGAAAACGGAGCATTTAGAGTGGTTTCTTCAGATGAAATGAATAATCCTGAAAAGAATCCTCCAGAAGGGCTTTTCTCCCATACAGATGATTACATTAAATTAGCTGAAGTTTCCCGTTCATATCCTACAATTCACGAAGTTAAATTAAACAGCCAGTCCCACTATGGCGGATTGATTGAGATATCCAAAACAGATCCAGATATCATTCCGTTGTTCGTAAAAACACTTTCGGGTGATTTTAAGATCATCCCTTCCAATTCTTCTGAAGTAGTCATTGAGGAAGGATACCAGCTTGTATACTTGGGTAAAAAGATTCAGAAAGAAGCACTTACCGAAAAAGTAGAAGATTATGAGGAGACGGTGGAGGAATTGCAGAGGAATTAGTCTTTTTCCAGTTCTGCGATAAGTTCATCTGAAATTTCTAAATTGTGATACACATTCTGGACGTCATCATCATCTTCAAATCTTTCCACAAGATTGAGGATCTTTCGGGCATCATTAACAGGCAGTTCAATCGTGTTCAGCGGAATTCGCTGCACCTCTGAGCTTTTCGTTTCAATGCCTAGCTCTTCCAGCTTTGAAGACATTAATCCGAAATCGGTAAATTCAGAATATACTATCAAAACATCCTCCTCTTTCTCAATGCTGGTGGCACCTCCTTCAATGAGCTCCAGTTCAAATTCTTCCAGTCCGTGATTCATTTTTTCCTTCTCGATCACAAAGACCCCTTTTTTGTCAAATAAGAATTCCAGGGAGCCATTGGTGCCAAGACTTCCGCCATTTTTGGAAAAAATAGACCGAACAGAAGCCACTGTCCGATTAGTATTGTCTGTAGTACATTCTATAAAAAAAGCAATTCCGTTAGGACCATAGCCTTCAAAAGTAACAGCTTCAAAATTCTCTGCCTCTGCCCCACTGGCTTTCTTTATAGCGCGCTCTATGGTGTCTTTGGGCATATTCACCCCTTTGGCATTTGAAACGGCAGTACGCAGGGCAGGATTAGTCTCAGGATCTGGTCCTCCACCCTCTTTTACAGCCACGCTAATGTCTTTTATTGCTCTTGTGAACTCTTTAGCCCGCTTCTTGTCCTGTGCTCCTTTACGATGCTTTATATTCGCCCATTTGCTGTGTCCGGCCATAGGTATTATTTTTAGATCATAATTCAGACTTTAAATAAGTTCTGAAGTGCTCTTATCAGAAAGCAGCGTTTATTCAAAGTTATAAAAAACATAGGAGGAGAATAAATTTGAATCCAGGAGCTGTAAAAGCGGGAATTTAAAAAGAATGCTGCTTAGATAATTTTTCAGAATTCTCCTGAAATGGACTGTAAAATTATTGGAATTAGCTATTTTCTTTTTTGAATGACATCAGGATTCCTACTGGTATGAATTACTTCTTTAAATTCAAATTTTCTTCTAAAGAGTCCATAAGCTTCTGTAATAAAATATAAACCCTCACAGTCGAAATCTGTGAGGGTTAAATTATATCTTTTTAAAACTAGTTAGTCATTCAACTTCAAAACAGCCATAAACGCTTCCTGTGGAATTTCTACATTTCCTACCTGGCGCATACGTTTTTTACCTTTTTTCTGCTTTTCAAGAAGTTTTCTTTTTCGGGAAATATCACCTCCGTAACATTTTGCGGTCACATCTTTTCTCAAAGCCTTCACAGTTTCACGAGCAATAATTTTAGCACCAATTGCGGCCTGAATTGGAATATCAAATTGTTGTCTCGGAATTAATTCCTTCAGTTTTTCACACATTTTTTTCCCTATGTCATAGGCATTATCAACGTGTAATAAAGCTGAAAGTGCATCTACCACATTTCCGTTAAGAAGAACGTCAACCTTTACAAGTTTAGACTGGCGCATTCCAATAGGCGCATAATCAAAAGAGGCGTATCCTTTGGAAACTGTTTTTAACCTGTCGTAGAAGTCAAATACAATTTCTGCTAGGGGCATATCAAAAGATAATTCCACCCTTTCGGTAGTAAGATATGTTTGATTCGTGATCTCTCCCCTTTTTTCAATACATAAGGACATGACCGGACCTACAAAATCAGATTTTGTAATGATGGTTGCCTTAATATACGGTTCCTCTACCTTGGCAAGGCTGGAAGGTTCAGGTAAATCTGATGGGTTGTTTACCAGAATGACATCATTCGGATTTTTATGGGTATATGCCTGATAAGATACGTTAGGAACGGTAGTAATTACGGTCATATCAAATTCCCGCTCGAGTCGTTCCTGAATGATCTCCAGGTGTAACATTCCCAGAAATCCACAACGGAAACCGAATCCTAAAGCAGCAGAGCTTTCGGGGGTAAATACCAGGGAAGCATCATTTAGCTGCAGTTTTTCCATGGAAGCGCGCAGTTCTTCGTAATCTTCGGTATCTACAGGATATATTCCGGCGAAAACCATTGGTTTTACGTCCTCAAATCCTGGTACAGCTTCGGTAGTAGGATTTTTTGCATCGGTGATGGTATCACCTACTTTAACCTCCTTTGCTTCTTTTATTCCGGTGATGAGGTAACCCACATCTCCCGTTTTAATCTCCTGCCTGGGGAACTGCTTCAGCCTCAATGTTCCAACTTCATCGGCAGAATAATTTTTATCTGTGGCGACAAATTTTATATTCTGACCTTTCTTTATAGACCCGTTAATAACCCGGAAATATGTTTCCACACCTCTAAAAGGATTATAAACCGAATCAAAAATAAGCGCTCTTAACGGAGCATCTACTTTCCCGGTTGGTGGCGGAATACGTTCTATAATGGCAGCTAGTATTTCTTCAATTCCTATTCCGGTTTTAGCACTTGCCGGAATAACTTCAGAAGGATCACAGCCTAGAAGGTCAACAATATCATCGGTAACCACTTCAGGATTTGCACTGGGAAGATCTACTTTATTCAGTACAGGAATGATCTCAAGATCATTTTCTAAAGCAAGGTACAGGTTAGAGATAGTTTGTGCCTGTATACTTTGAGCGGCATCCACCACAAGTAAAGCACCTTCACATGCTGCGATAGACCTGGAAACTTCGTAAGAGAAATCCACGTGACCCGGAGTATCAATTAGATTTAGGGTATATTCTTCACCTTTGTACGTATAGTCCATCTGGATGGCATGACTCTTAATAGTAATACCACGTTCACGTTCAAGATCCATACTATCGAGTAGCTGCTCCTGTTTTTCACGCTCTGTTACAGAACCTGTGAAATCCAGCAATCTGTCTGCCAGTGTGCTCTTCCCGTGATCAATATGGGCTATTATGCAAAAGTTACGTATGTGCTTCATATATCTTTTTCATAGCCGGATAAAAAGAATCTACTTCCGGCTTTATTTTAGGAGACAAATATAGTTTATTTACAACTCTTTAAAGAAAATATTCAGATGGAGTATTTCCTATTGGATAATTTCAGCAAACGAAGCAAAACAGAAGACTTTTATAAAAAAATAATAGAAGTATTTGGATTTTATAAAAAAAGATTCCTACTTTGTGTGAATTATCTTTTTAATTTATAGAAAGATTAGAAGCTACTTTTCCTAAGCCGGGATAAAAATCATAGCAGATGAGCGATAAAATTATAGGAATTGACATTGGTGCTACCAAGATCCATATAGGTCTTGTACAGGACTCTAAGGTAACCAGAGAATTAAAATTTCCCACTTTAGCAAATGCTTCCCGGGATGAGATTATAAACAACCTTATCCATAAGATTGAGGAGGTGGATGATCCCCAGGTAACAGGAATTGGAATTGGTGTTCCGGGATTAGTAGATGAAGAAAAAGGCATTATTTATGACCTTACCAACATTCCATCCTGGAAAGAAGTACATTTAAAACAGCACCTTGAAGATCATTTCAAAAAGCCGGTAATGATTACCAATGATGCGAATGTTTTTGCTCTTGGGGAAAAGATCTTTGGAGATGGGAGTGCTTTTAAAAATCTTGTTGGAGTGACCCTGGGCACCGGGTTTGGTTCCGGGATCATTATTAATCATCAGCTTTACTCCGGAACTTTGTCAAGTGCCGGAGAACTGGGTAATATTCCTTATCTGGACAAAACAATTGAAGATTACTGTAGCGGAAAATTCTTTTTTTCAAAATATGGTTTAAAAGGAGGGGAAGTAAATTTTCTTGCAGAGAAAGGAGATCCCAAGGCCTTAAAAATGTTTGAGGAATTCGGATTTCATCTGGGAAATGCTTTGAAAATTATTATGAATGTTCTTTCTCCTGAAGCCGTTTTTCTGGGAGGTTCAGTAAGCCAGTCGTATGAGTTTTTTAAGGAACCAATGGAGAACAGCCTGGACAGTTATCCCTTTAAAAAAGTGAGGGATCAATTGATCATCCAGCCATCCAAAACTTCCGATATTGCAATATTGGGCGCTGCTGCACTGGTGGTATCCTATCAACAGCAAAGAGCAGAAATTACATAAAATTAAATAGTCTTCAATAACCTCCAAAAGTTTTAACCAACAACCAAATGGCAAAATATAATACAACCGAAGAAACCAAAAAAGACAAAGCTTCAAGTGACGCAACCCGGTCTATTATAATTATTGGAGCCCTGTTCTTTATCTTCGGATTCGTTACCTGGCTTAATGCGCTTCTCATTCCTTACCTTAAGATCGCTTGTGAACTCACAACTTTTCAATCGTATTTTGTAACCTTTGCTTTCTATATTGCTTATGTGGTCATGGCGCCAATTTCTACCAGGACCCTCAATCATTTCGGATTCAAAAAAGGAATGTCGGTCGCTTTGGGAGTAATGGCTTTAGGAGCATTGCTTTTTATTCCGGCGGCAATGAGCCGCACCTACTTAATTTTTCTGTTGGGATTGTTTGTTATGGGAGGTGGATTGGCCATCCTTCAAACTGCGGTTAATCCTTATGTTACTATAGTTGGGCCGGCAGAGAGTGCTGCAAAACGGATTAGTATCATGGGGATATGTAATAAACTTGCAGGTGCTGCGGCTCCTATTTTGATAGGATTTTTTCTTCAGTTGGATAAAGCCGAAGAACTCGCTGGAACCACTAATGAAGCTGCCCTGGATGAGATGGCGCTAAGGGTAATTCCCCCATACATCGGGATTATTGTAGTGCTGCTTGCTTTGGCTTTGTGGGTCTATAAGTCCAGCCTTCCGGAAGTAGAAGCAGAAGATAAAGAGGATGCAAATGCTGTACAGAAAGAAGCGAAAAAGATCTCCGATTATCCACACGCCATTCTGGGGGTGATAACGCTGTTCATTTACGTGGGAGTGGAAGTGATTGCTGTTGATACCATCATTGATTACGGGATTTTCCAGGGATTCGATTTCGAAACTGCGAAAAGCTTCACAACCGGTACCATGGCTGCAATGATTGTAGGTTATTTAATAGGTATTGTAGCTATTCCCAAATACATTAAACAGGAGAATGCCTTAAAAGTGTGTGCTATTTTAGGAGTGGTATTTACAGTGGGAGCCATTTTTACCTCAGGCTTTTTATCTGTGACTTTTATTGCTCTTCTGGGATTGGCAAATTCCCTCATGTGGCCGGCAATTTGGCCTTTGGCTCTGGCAGATGTAGGGAAATTAACTAAGGCTGTTTCTTCCCTGCTTGTTATGGGAATCGCGGGTGGAGCTATTATCCCGCTTGCTTATGGAGGCTTGGCAGAAGTTATGGACAAACAGGGAGCATACTGGGTAGCCGTTCCGCTTTATTTATTTATACTATACTACGCAATTGCAGGACATAAAATAAGAAAAGCATGAGACCATACATCCTGGCTGAATCGAACTGGAAAACAATAAAAGATCAGAAAACCGAGGTAGCGGTACTTACCTGGGGTGCTACCGAGGCTCATAATTATCATTTGCCGTACGCAACAGATAATTATCAGATCGAGGCAATTGCTGCCGAAGCTGCTAAAAAAGCCTGGAATGCCGGCGCGAAAGTGTTGGTGCTACCCAATATTCCATTTGGCGTTAATACGGGTCAGGCAGAGGTAGATCTTTGTATGAATCTTTATCCCAGCACACAACTTGCGATTTTATCAGATATTGTGGAGGTTTTAAACCGGCAGGGAATTAACAAATTACTTTTATTAAATGGGCACGGCGGAAATAATTTCAAAGCTCTGCTTAGAGAAGTAGGAGCCAGGTATCCGGAAATGATGCTGGTGACTACCAATTTTTTTCAGACGGTAGACAGAAATGAGTATTTTGAAGAAACAGGAGACCACGCCGATGAAATGGAGACCAGCCTCATGCTGCACCTTAAACCCGATCTTGTGCTTCCGCTTGAAGAAGCCGGAAACGGGGAGGAGAAGAAGTCACGTATTATTGGGATTAAAGAAGGCTGGGCCTGGTCTGAACGGAAATGGAAGATGGTTTCGGCCGACACAGGTGTAGGAAATCCCAAAAAAGCTTCCGAAGAAAAAGGGAATAAATTCTTTGAGGCCGTAACTCAGCAGATATCCGGTTTAATTATAGAAATGAATAGCATCAACCCCGAGAAACGGTACGAAGGCCAGTAATTCCCAGGACCATTATCCTTAAAAAATAATATTATGAAAAACATTTTTAAAAGCTTTAGTTTATTCCTAATCGCAACAATGGTATTATCCTGCGGGGGTACAGAACAGGTGGAGGCTCCGCAAGCTACTGCTTTACCCGAAGAACCGGCTTTGATCCCACTACCAGCACAGGTATCCTGGGAGAGCAAGGCTTATGTCATTCCGCAGCAGAATACTATTTGTTATACAGGAGAAGGAAAAGAAGCTTCGCAATGGCTTGAGGCTTTACTTTCAAAGGCAGGTGTAACGGTCGCCACTCAGGCTTCCGGTGACTGCGGAAACTGGAAAATTGAACAGGATGCCTCGCTCGAGGGAACTTTGGGAGAGGAAGGATATCAGTTAAGTATTACAGATGATGGTGTACTTCTGAAAGCGGCTTCCCAAGCCGGACTTTTCTACGGAATCCAGACGCTTCGGCAAATGTTTCCTCCGGAAATTGAAAAACAGCAACTAGAAAGTCAAGTTGTGCTTAGACAAGCTTTGATCGAAGATCAACCGGAATTTGCCTGGAGAGGCACCATGGTGGATGTCGCCCGAAGCTTTTTTGGTCTGGATTATTTAAAGCGACATGTGGACAGAATGGCAATGTATAAAATGAATCGTCTTCACCTTCACCTTAGTGATGATCAAGGGTGGAGAATTGAGATTAAAGGCTGGCCTAAACTTACAGAAGTTGGAGGAAAAGCATCTGTGAGAAGAGGAAGAGCAGGATTCCTGACTCAGGAAGAGTACAAGGACCTACAGGATTATGCACTTGCAAGAAATATTATTATCATTCCTGAAATTGATATGCCGGGCCACATATATGCTGCACTCATGTCTTATCCTGAATTGAACTGTGATGACTACACAAATCTTACTCCCAAACGTGCAACCCCTCCCGAAATGTTTCAGGATTACAACGTGGGCTGGAGTAAATTTTGCCTTGAGAATCCTGAGATCTATGAATTCGTGAACGATGTGATAGGTGAGATGGCAGAGATCACCAAAGGTCCATGGATCCATATTGGTGGAGATGAGATCGAGGATCCGCGCTATAAAGAATTTGTGGTGAAAGCAGATTCTATTGTTCAGACTTATGGGAAAACAACCATTGGTTGGGAAGAAGTGACCAAGGCAGAGGTGAGTTCCAGTCTTATTAGTCAGCGATGGCATGGTAAGGTGGAAAGTGTGGTGAAGGACATCAAAACAATTCACTCTTTATGCTCTCAACTGTATTTAGATCATGCAAATATTCCGGGGCAGGAGAATACCAATAACTGGTGTAAAAAAGACGGGGTAAGCCTGGAGGACACCTACAGTTTCAACAGCGATGATCCTAATGTAATTGGGGTAGAGGCAGCTGTTTGGAGCGAGTTTGTACTTTCAGACGAAATGTTGGATAACCGATTCTGGCCACGTGCCATAGCCGCTGCAGAGATCGGCTGGACTTCTGGCGAAAAAAGGAATTACGATGAATTTAAACAGAGACTTGGAAAACACGGGGATCGATTAAGAGCTTTAGATATTAATTTTTACAGAACACCCGGGGTAGACTGGGGCACAGAAAAAGCAGTTCCGGGAATCTTTTCTAATTTCATACCACTTTCAGAATAAAAGAAGTTTTAAAAAATATGGATAATAAACAGAGTACAGAGCGTTCTTCGAACTACGATCATTTGGAAAAAATGAGTAGCCGGGAACTGCTTTCTAATATGAATAAAGAAGATCAATCTGTTCCAAAAGCGATTGAAAAGAAGATCCCCGAAATTGAAAAACTTGTAGACGTGATCGTAGAGAAAATGGAGCAGGGGGGAAGGTTGTTTTACATTGGTGCAGGCACCAGCGGCAGGCTAGGTGTTCTCGATGCTTCTGAAATTCCGCCTACTTTCGGGGTTTCTGGAGACTGGGTTATAGGCTTAATTGCCGGTGGTGACACAGCCTTACGAAATGCCGTGGAGAATGCCGAAGATGATACAGAACAGGCCTGGAAAGACCTTCAGGAATTCCATATAAGTGAAAAAGATGTTTTAGTAGGAATTGCAGCTTCGGGAACTACCCCATATGTAATTGGCGGAGTAAAAAAAGCCAGGAAAGAAGGCATAACTACGGGATGCATTACCTGTAATGAAGGCAGTCCTTTGGCTGCTGAAGCAGAATATGCCATAGAATGTGTGGTAGGACCGGAATTTGTAACTGGAAGCACCCGTATGAAATCTGGTACTGCTCAAAAGCTTGTACTAAACATGATCTCAACCAGTACAATGATCAAAATGGGCAGGGTAAAAGGTAACAAAATGGTCGATATGCAGCTTTCTAACAAGAAGCTCGTAAACCGTGGTGTTAAAATGATCATGGAGGAGCTAAAAATAGGAGAGGAGCAGGCTGCTCAACTGCTAAAGGAGCACGGTAGTGTGAGAAAAGCTTGTGAGAACTACAGCAATTAAAGTTTCAGAAATAATGCTGTAAATTGTATTTTCTGAACATAAATACAGATCAAACAAAAAATCCGGAGTTTATGGCTCCGGATTTTTTTATTTATTCTTTTTACACTTTCAGAAAGCTTTTATTCGGATATTCTTTTGAAATAGTTGACGCTTTTTTCAATTTCAGGTAAAGAACTGTCCCAGTTGTGCTCATATTCCACAGAAATGACGCCTTCAAAGTCCTGGCGTTTCAATTCGTTTACCATTGCCTGTACATCGCTTATTCCGGTTCCCCAGGGTACGTCATGAGCTTCGCTGCTGTTTTCATTGAGATCTTTAAAGTGTACGCTGGCAATGTGGCCTTCCAGTTTTTTCAGGTTTTCCACGGGATTCATTCCGGAGCGTATCCAGTGACCAACATCTGCACAGGCTCTGATATTTTCTCTGCCTTTCATGGCTTCCAGCACGGTATCTGGATGCCAGTAGGTGCTGGGTTTCGGGTGATTGTGGAGACCAACGGTTACTCCATATTCTCCTGCTAATTTGTTTACCAAATCAAGGTCTTCCTGGGCAGGTTCAGAATTGATAACCTTAACCCCCATCTCCTTTGCGAATTCAAAAAGATTTCGCCAGTCCTGTTCATTCTTTCCCGAAACCACTCCATAGGCCACCAGTTCTATTCCTTTGGACTCCAGGAGCTGTTTTACCTGCTGCCGGGTGTTGGCTTCCATCTCGTAATGCATCGTACCTTCAATGCCATTTCCTATGGTTTGGCCGGGAAAAGCTTCTACATAGTTCAGATCTATACTCTTTATCTTTTCCAACGCCTCGGTAAAGGTGAAATTTTTGAACGTATATGCCTGCACGCCGAGCTTCCAGTCCAGATCTTTAGCTGTTGAATTTTGCTGTGCAAAAACAGCTTGTGTCATTAGGACTGACAGGATTATGGAAAATACCTTTTTCATGATGGTTTATTTAAATTGCTGAATTTTATAAATTTCCTTTTTTCATTTCCTTCACAGCATAATCAACCGCACGGGCGGTAAGAGCCATATAGGTAAGGGAAGGATTTTGAGTGGCTGTGGAAGTCATACAGGCACCGTCTGTAACAAAAACGTTCTTTGCATGATGCATTTGATTCCATTCGTTTAAAAGGGATGTTTTTGGATCTCTTCCCATACGAACGCCTCCCATTTCATGAATGTCCAGTCCCGGAGCCTGGTGGGTGTCACTGGTGCGAATATTGGTAAAGCCGGCACTTTCAAACATTTCGGTCATTTGCTCAAAATAATCAGCGATCATTTTTTCATCATTATCATCATAATCAACAGAAAAATTCAGCAACGGCATTCCCCACTCGTCTGTTTCTGTTTTACTCAGGTTCACAAAATTTGTTTCCTTCGGAATAGTTTCTCCCATCATATGACTTCCTACGCGCCAGGGTCCCAGCTTGGGATTCAGCAGTTTTTCTTTTAAAGTTGAACCTACACCTTCGGTATTTGAAATGGTGCTTCTATGGGCGCCAAAACCGGCTGCATAGCCTCTTAGAAAATTTGTTTCCTGTTGACGTACGTTCCGGAATCTTGGAATGTATCCGCTGGTAGGTCGGTTTCCATCTGTAGTGTAATCCAAAAATCCGTCATATTCTGCCTGGATCTTTGCCCGGTAATTATGAAATGCCATAAACTTTCCAAGTAAACCGCTGTCGTTACCCAAACCATTTGGAAAACGCTTTGACGTGGAATTCAGCAGAAGAAGATTTGTATTTACGGCAGCTGCATTGACGAAAATAATATCTGCAAAATATTCTGTGGTTTCTTTAGTTTTTGCATCAATGACCCGAACTCCGGTAACTTTTTCTTTTTGTTCATCATAGATCAGGGATTCAACTACAGAATCGGCCTGAAGCGTTAAATTTCCTGTTTTCTGTGCCCATGGAATAGTGGAGGAGTTACTGCTGAAATATCCACCATAAGGGCAGCCTCTCTGGCAAACCACCCGGTTTTGGCATTGAGTTCTACCCTGTTCAGTAAAAATTGGTTTTTGCTCAGAAAGGTGAGCACAACGGGCAATGATCACATGCCGGTCCTCATATTTTTGAGCTACTTGTTCCTTGAAATATTGTTCAACCTTTGTGAATTCGTAAGGTCGCAGGAATTCACCGTCGGGCAGTTCGGCAAGACCATCTTTATTTCCGGAGACTCCAGCAAATTTTTCCACATAGCTGTACCAGGGAGCAAGATCTTTATATCGAATAGGCCAGTCTACGGCAAAACCATCACGGGCAGGACCTTCAAAGTCAAAGTCACTCCAGCGCTGTACCTGCCGCGCCCAAAGCAGCGATTTCCCTCCCACCTGGTAGCCTCTTATCCAGTCAAATGGCTTTTCCTGTACATAAGGATGTTCTTTATCCTTTACAAAGAAATGCTCGGCATCATCCTTAAAAGCATAACATTTGCTTACAATGGGATTTTCTTCTATCACATCCAGCGGAAGCCTGCCACGATATTTCATTTCCCAGGGGCGCAGGTGAGTAGTAGGATAATCTTTGATATGTTCTACATTTTTTCCACGCTCCAAAACAAGAGTTTTTAATCCTTTTTCCGTAAGCTCTTTAGCTGCCCAGCCACCGCTGATACCAGAACCAATAACAATAGCGTCATAGGATTGTCTGGTTTTTGCGTCTATATTAAAATTTGCCATTTCTATGCGTTTCTGTAAACAGATTTTTCCACCGGAAAACTGCCATTAAAGCGGCCCGGAACGAATTCATAGCCCAAATGATTTTCCATGATATATTTGGAGCTCATATATCCTGAAATAGTAAGATCTTTTATGAAAGGAACAAAATTGATCGTTTTATCAGGATCTTTTTCGGTTGCTTCCAATTTAATTAACAGCTCCACCCGCTGTTGGGTGGAAAGTTGATCAAAAGAACTTCCATATGCCTCCGTACTGGATTGATGTAGTCCATTAAAACCTGTCAAAAATTCTTCCTGAGTTTCCTTCTGAAAACACCCTCCTACCATTGCCAGAATAAAATGATCCACTTCAAGTTCTTTCGCTCCCGGAATTTCTCCTGAAGGGATATAGGTATCCACCATTGCTGCAAGGACCAGTTTTTGATCCTCATCCAACCCGGTAGTATCGGCGGGAAGGTCATCAGAGGTCCAGCCATCCATCCATAAGGGAACGGTTGCAACACCTACTGCAGAAAGCCCTAAGACCTTTAAAAGATTTCTTCTGTTCATATTCATTATTTGATTCTGAAAAACAATTGTTGAACTGCACTTTTCAAATCACCATACATGGTTTTTCAGGGAGCATATTAATATAAAACATTCGCCCGTAACTAATACTATTTTGTCTTTTCCTAATATCTTATTCATCCTGTCATCACCCAAATGCTCATTATATCTCCTTTAGCTGAATGTTTCTCCAGTAGACTTTTATTCCTCCTCCATCATGGATTTGCAGAGCTATTTTTCCGTTGGCATCCCCGATTTTTTCATCTTTAAAGGAAACCATTTCTACCCCGTTTAGCCAGGTTGTCACTTCATCTCCTTGAACAACGATCCTCATTTTGTTCCATTCACCATACTTAAGCACATCTTCCTTTTCGGGGGTGGGTTTTATAAGCCATCCTCTTCCGTAAGATTCATAGATCCCACCTGTGTGAAGATCTTCGGGAGCAACTTCTACCTGCCATCCTGAAATTTTTGTTCCTTCAAGACCCGATCTAAAGAAGACTCCGCTGTTGCCGTCTGCCTCCTGCAAAAATTCAAGTTCCAGTTCAAAATCCTTGTAATCATCAACGGTTGCCAGATATCCGTATTGTTTGTCAGGTCCGCTTTCGGCAATCAGAAGATCATCTTCCACATACCATTTTTCTGTTCCGTGAATTTCCCAGCCCGAAAGATCCTGGCCATTAAATAATTCTACGGAGTCTGATGATTTACAACTTACCAGCACGAGTGCTGATACTAGTAGTATCAAAAATGATGCTCCTTTCATAATCTTCTAATTTTAATATTTCTAAACCAGGTGTAACTTCCGTGATCCTGAAGCCCAATCAAGCCTTCACGAGCCTCTCCATAATCTTCGAACTCACTCCATTTTCCTTCATTTTTTCTCTTTTTCCAGTCTTCGGACCATGGATCGAATTCTACAGTCTTTTTACCATTCAGCCAGTAGGTCACCTTATCGTTCGTAAAAACGATCCTGCTTGTATTCCATTCTCCCACATCTTTTAAAGCACCATCATAATCTGGATCATACATCCCGTAGTCGGCACCAATGGATTGCCAGGGTTCCAGTTTCTGAGGAAAACCTTCCTGATCGATGATCTGGTATTCCGGAGCTGTGTAGTAAGGAGCATCATATTGTTCATCTTCCACCACATGGTAAAAGATACCGCTGTTTCCACCTTCAGCAATTTTCCACTCCAGCTGTAGTTCAAATTCTCCAAATTCTTCATCACCGTAAACGATATCACCGCCAATATCACCGCCTGTGCCAAGGGATTTTAAGGTTCCATCTTCCACGATCCAGGTATCAGAAAGTTCTTCTCCGTTATACATTCTCCATCCTTCAGTTCCGTTTCCATCAAATAAGGATTGCCATTCCTCATTTTCTGATTCAGAAGTGGCTGTTACATTCTCACTTTCTTTTTCCTGAACTTCAGATTTCTCTGCTTCGGAATTCTTACAGCCAACAAATGCTGTGGCAATGAATAAGCTAAATAGTATTTTTTTCATTTTTATAAACTTTAGGGGGTTATACAATTTTCATATTTACAGGATCCCATTTGATAAATTTCTCCTGCCGGTAGCTGTCGTTGCATAATAGGGCAGGGGCAGCAGCACGAAATCCGAATACCGGATTTTCGGCCACCGTACCATTGGTTCTTATCGCGTGGAAAAAGTTGGCAAAATGGTCATAATGTGCACCTTTGTAACCTCTTTCGGCCGTGTAAACTGTTTCTAGAGGAGGATTTATTTTCTTCCTGTCTGGCTGCCTAAGGTTTTCTCTTTTTTCCTGTTCAGCAAGAAAAGGGTCATCCTGGCCGGTATTTTCATTTCTTTTTACGACTACTTCATCCCATTTTACATCCATAGAACCTTTGCTACCTACCAATTTTAAATAAGTGCTGCCACTGGTGCCATCTACGAAATTACAACGTAGGGAAAGGTTAAAAGGAGGATGAGCTTCTGTTTTGGGATAATCGAACATCCCCAATAACACATCTGGCACTTCCCGGCCGTCCTTCCAGTATCGCAGTCCTCCAGTAGCCGAAATCTGGTTTGGTCCAAGGGAATCTGTGATGAAATGAAGACTAGAGAACAGGTGTACAAAAAGATCACCAGACATGCCGGTGCCGTAGTCCAGGTAATTACGCCATCTAAAGAATCTTTTGGCATCAAAGGGTCGTTTTTCTGTATTCGCCACATACTTTTTCCAGTCTACCGTAGCGGGAGATGCATCCTCCGGAATATGGTACTGCCACGCTCCAGTTGGAGAATTCCGTGCCCAAAAACCTTCGGCGTAATTTAGTTCGCCAATTGCTCCTTCTTTAAGAAGTTCTTTTGCTTTCTCGTTTCCAAGCGATGACATTCCCTGGCTACCAACAATAAAAACTTTACCCGATTTCTTCCAGGCATTAATCACCTCATGGCCTTCCTCTACCGAATGTACCATGGGTTTCTCACAGTAGACATGCTTTCCGGCTTTTAAAGCATCTATACTAATTTGTTTATGCCAATGATCTGTTGTGCCAATAATAACGGCATCTATATCTTTTCTGTTGAGCAGATCGCTGTAATTTTTGGTGATAAAAAGATCTTCTCCCCATTTTGCTTTAGCTTCATCCAGTCTTCCGGTGTAGAGGTCACATACTGCCACCAGTTTTATGTTGTCATGGGAAAGTGCAGTCTCAGCATCCTGTGACCCCATAATTCCGGCTCCAATAAGCCCTATCCTGATTTCTTTTGCTGCAGAAGGAAAACCTGTCACTTTTCTTTTTATAAATTCTGATTTTTTGTTTTCTGCTGAAAATGCCAATGAGGGCATTACCGAGGCAGCTGCTCCGGCTATGCCTAGATTTTTTAAAAATATTCGTCTATTGTTATTCATATATTTGAAATATTGATTTGGGGGGATCCTGATTTTATTATATGAAACCGTTGATTATTATAAACTTAAAACATAAATCGCCTGTCCTAAAACAGGCGATTTAACGCAATTATTAAACACAACTAACTCCAATTTTACTGAATGAACTATTTAATTCTGCTGAAGCACAGGTCCTTCTGAGGTTGTACTAAGGTCGATTTGGCGTTGAGGAATTGGGAAATATCTGTCACTCTGATTAAAATTTCCACCCCTGACGTCTGTAGTAATTTGTCCTTCATATTCAAAGAAATCATTTAGTACCTCCTCGGCTACACCCCATCTTACGAGATCGAAAAAGCGGTGTCCTTCCATAGCCAGTTCAATTCTTCGCTCAAACATTATTGCATCCATTGCCTGTTCTTGTGAACCAAAATAACCTTCAGGATATCGTTGTACATTATAGTTCGCTGCATATTCTTCAGAGAAACCTCCTAATGGATTTTCAGGATCAACATAATCTTTTAACCAGTATTGAGGATTATCTGCCATCCTTCCGCGTACTCTATTTACCAGAGTTAAAGCTCTCTCCAGATTTCCTGTTTTAGCGTTCGCTTCGGCTGCCATTAGCAGTACATCGGCAAACCGAATAATTTGATAATTAATGGCATTACCGGGAGCCCACGAGCTTTGATCTGAAAACTCATCTGCATGGGACTGCCAGTAGATATGTTTCTTTGGAGCATAGGGCCCTCCGGAAGATTGCTCACGTACCCAGTCGTATCCAGGATGATATCCCCAGTCATGATAAGGAATATCTCTACGTCCCACTGTCCAGTCCAGGCGTGGATCCAAAGATTGCGTATCGGGCGTAAAGGGTTCATCGGAAAGGATTCCCATATCGTTTTTCACCGGATTACTGTTGTAATTGTCCAGGTAAGGCAAACCTGTAGCCTCATCTGTACGGAAAGAATTTACCAGATCCTGTGTTGGCTGATAGAATCCGCAGCACCTGAAAGGACTATTGTAAGGATATGCCAGCATTAGGCCCTGGTTTGAATTGGCAATGGTATTGGTTCCGTCATTGGCAACCATTTGAATAGCAAAAACAGATTCCTCATTGTTTTCATCGGCTGCATTAAAATTGGAATGATAGTTATCTACCAGTCCATAGGATTGACCATCTGTAGTTACCCCATTATTGATCACCTCTTCAAAAACGGTTGTTGCTTCCTGGAACTTTTCCTGATACAGGTATGTTTTTCCAAGATAAGCCCCGGCAGCCCATTTGTTTGCGCGGCCAATTTCTCCCTGCGTTGGAGGAAGATTGTTATAAGCAAATTCAAAATCAGCTTCGATCATTGGCCATATATCCACATCATTGGGAACATTAGGATTTTCTGTAGTTTCATCGATCCAGGGAACCATGTTGAACATTTTCTTCAGCTCAAAATAGTAATGACCACGTAAGAATCTTGCTTGGCCCGCAATGTTGGCACGTTCTTCTTCAGGAGTATCTTCAAGAGTATTCAATAAATTCAGGACGGCATTAGTACGTGCCACACCTTCATAAAGTGCTTTCCATTTTGTATTGAAGAAACCATTACTTGGATCTATATTATGTACGGCAATAGCATTTATAGGTGGCTGGTCTCCACCATCACTTCCTTTATGGGCATCACCCCCGGTAATGTCTCCATAAACCCAGTTAGTAGGGGCAGATTCCCATGGGTTTCCTCCTCCTAATGCTACGCCATTTCCCTGTAAATCCAGCGCAGCATAGGCCCCTATAAGAAGTGCATCAACACCTTTATCATCAGATAGAACTTCATCACTCAATGCACCGTAAGCCGGCTTATCAAGAAATTCTTCAGAGCAGGAGCTAAGGAATACTCCAAAACCAAGTGCCCAAAGCATAATTATGTTTCTTTTTTTCATCTTCTGGTATTTTAAGTTCTGTGAATATTTTTTTATAATGAAAGATTAATCCCACCAATGAACTGGCGTGGTGAAGGATAGGATCCTTCATCAATTCCAAAAGCAGTTGCAGATCCTGTAAGTTCCGGGTCTACACCAGAATAATCTGTTATTGTAAACAAATTAGTTGCCTGTACATAAAGTCTTAGTCTGTCCAGCCCCAGTCTCTCTGTCAAACTGGTTGGAAGCGTATAGCCCAACTGCACATTTTTTGCACGCAGATAAGATCCATCTTCTACGAAATAGGAGTTTGGAACGTTTGCTGTACTAAATGATCCTCCGGTTTCCTGGATAGGAGCCGTTGCATTCTGGTTTTGAGGTGTCCATGAATCGTACAAGGCGGTAGTGCTTTTTGCGCCACCAAAAGAGCTGTAGAAATCATGCCACCACTTTACCTGATTCCAGATGTCGTTACCGTAAGAAGCGTACAGGAAGATATTCATATCAAAGTTTTTATAGGTGAAATCCAGGTTAAGACCTCCTGTGAACTTTGGGTTTGGATTACCTAAAAACGTTCTGTCTTCCGCAGTAATAACTCCGTCACCATTGATATCGGCATAGCGGAACCGTCCAACTCCAATATCCTGCTGATACTCGGCATCAGGATTTCCCAAAATGTCCTGAGCAGAATTATTGGCGCTATTTACTTCTTCCTGAGAGTTCCAGAAACCTTCAATCTGGTATCCAAAAAATTGGCCAACAGAATTACCTACGGCATTTCTAACTATTGAACTACCATTGAACCTTCTTCCTTCCTGGTCAAAATATTCAACTCCTTCTGCAATATTCACAATTTCATTATCGTACGTAGTAAGAGTTAGTGTAGCATTCATCCTGAATTCATCTGAAAAATCTACCCAGGTAGTCGCTGATAAATCCAATCCGCTGTTTTTCATTTCAGCAATGTTCACGTAAGGGAAGGTGGAGACTCCTGCAGTACCCGGAAGCTCCGGGTTGTATAGCAGGTCAATCACATCCTTGCGGTAGTAATCTGCTGTTATCTGAAGTTTGTTCTGAAAGAGAGCTACATCAATACCTATGTTAGCATTGACATTTTTTTCCCATCCGGCATCTGGATTTCCAATTCGGGATCTTTCGAAACCTTCCACAAGGGTACCGTTTGTACCGTTCATATCATAGTAAGACGTAAAGCGGCTACTTCCATAAGTGGTAAAGGCGTTGGCGGGATCTACGTTCATTTGATTCCCCATGAGTCCATATCCACCTCGCAATTTTAGATCGTCGATCCAGGTTACGTCTTCCATAAATGCTTCATTAGAAATTCGCCATCCTGCACTAACCGCTGGAAACCATCCATGTCGTGGATTCTGAAATCTTGAAGTTGCATCACGTCTTATGGTTGCTCCTAACAGATATCTGTCATCATACGTGTAATCTAATCGCCCAAATACTGAAAAAAGTGCATCTTCAGTATAAAATCCTGAATTAGTTTGAGTTCCTGCACCGGTACTAAGATTTACATAATCTGGATCGAAGGAATAATATCCTTGTGTTACTCCAATCATTTCTTCGTACTGATTATGATATGCTTCAGAACCAATTAATACACTTACATCGTGTATGTCGTTGAAATTCTGTTGGTATTGAAGCGTATTGGACCAGGTCCAGTCGTAACCGTTCTGAGCGGTTTTCTGAAGCTGATTAAAAGTGCTGTTTTCAGCATTTTCATATTCCGGATATGTAAAAGTATTACCGTTAGTGTTGTAATAGCTACCACCAAAGGATGTTCTGGCAGTGAAAACATCCAGAAAATCCAGTTCCGCAAAGACATTACCAAAAATTCGGTTTGTTTTGAAGACATTATTTCTATTTCTTTCCAGAGTAGCGACAGGGTTGTATGAATTCCCCAGGGAAGGAGCCTGGGTTCCCGCAAAATTCCCGGCGATATCATATACCGGTATAATTGGCTGCATTCTATAGGCGTAATTTATAGGATTCTCTCCTTCCATTACATTGATCCTGTTGTCATCTGTAAGTGACACCGCCAGATTTTCACCAATTCTAAAGTTGTCTGAAAAATCAAACTGGCTATTTACCCTTGCAGTATACCGCTCCATATAAGTATTTATCAAAGTTCCCTCCTGGTCAATCCAGCTTAAAGAGAATAAAACATTCCCCTTTTCTCCACCCTGGCTTACAGAAATATCATGGCTGGTAATAGGTGCCGGATTAAAAATTTCCTGAAACCAGTTGGTTCCCTCCTGGTTGGCTCGAATGATCTGGTTAAAGCTACCAAGAACTCCGCCGTCAGTATAATAAGGATCTAAAAAATAAGTAGATTCGTCTACTTCACTTTGGCTGGCACCTGCCGGTAGAATATAATATGGCAGTGTTGGCTGTGAACCTGTTCCATACTGTCTGTCTGTAATGGTTTCTCCCGGATTCGTGTTTTGCATTGCCATCCATCGCAGATCTGCGTGTTCCTGGGGAGAGGCTATATCATACACATTTCCTTCGGGAACTCTTTGAGTTCCATAAAATCCGTTGTAATTGACTTTAAGATCCCCACGACCTTTTTTAGTGGTAATAATGATCACTCCATTTGCAGCACGTGCACCATAAATAGAAGCAGATCCTGCATCTTTTAACACCTGCATGTTTTCAATATCATTGGGGTTGAGAGAAGTGATATCTCCCGGAATCCCGTCTATTATATATAATGGATTACTATTTCCGAAGGTGTTTATACCACGAATCCTGACCTGAGGTGGCTCCCCCGGTTGACCTGAACTTGCTATGGTTACACCAGAAACCCGGCCCTGTAACCGTTCCGAGACCTGGGGTGAAGGCTGCTTGTTCATGGACTCAACATCTACTACAGAGACGGCTCCCGTAAGGTCTGCCTTGCGCTGCGTACCATAACCCACTACCACCACTTCATCAAGAGATGAAGCTTCAGGAGTCATTTCTATAATGAGGGTTTCCCGGCCATCTACAGGATATTCCAGTGGAGCATATCCCAGGTAATTAAATTCAAGAACGGCATCGCCGGGAACTTCAATGGTAAATTCACCGTCAAAATTGGTGACTGTTCCATTGGAGGTTCCTTTTTGAACCACACTGACTCCCGGAATTGGCATCCCGTTGGCATCGGTTACTGTTCCCTGTACTAATGACAACTCCTGTGCGGAAACATTAGTTTGAAACAGCATGACTATTACTAAAACGAGTAAAGATGTTTTCATACTTAAATATTAATGGTTGGTTAAAAAATACAAGTTGGCCTGGATTTATTTTAATTTCAATTTATAATATTAGAGGGGAAAAAACGTTTTCGGTTTAGCTAATGTAAAAAAACATTTATAAAATTATGAGAATTGTATAATTAATTTCCCATAAATTTTAATAATTGAAGTTTCTTAGTAAGAAGTTTTCTGTTGTACCTGCGACCACAACTGTTAATATAAATAAAAAAAATCGCTTGAAAAATGGTTTGTAAAAACTGGTGTTCCTAATGTTATCTTAAGGAAATTGACACCCTTTCTATGAGTTTTCTAATAACCACGAGGTAATTTTGAATTGTTTAAACTAATTATCCTTATTTAATTTTGGTGCAGAAAAAGTTATTTCTAATCCACTGTTGCTCCATTAAAAAAATCATTCTCCACTGGAAATTCTGCATTTAATGCTCCAGATTGATGGAATAGCTCTTAAACAGTATTACTAAATATTTAAAATCTTCCTTTCCCAACTATTTATCGGTTTGCTCACAGTTTGATGGAAAATTTCAGAATTGTCTTTTTTAGAATTCAATAACTATTAATATATAAGTATTTTAAGATAAAAGCACTATGTTTTTGTTTTATTTAATTTTTAAGTGTAAATACTTAAATAAAAAAATCATTAAAGTTTATTATGCATTAATAAATATTTTTAACAAAACATTTTATTCTTTTATAATTTGCATTATCTTGCCGCTGCTAAATTATATCCAAAAATTTCTGATTATGAGAAAAAAACTTACACTAGTTCTTTCCCTTTTCATTTTTCTTATTTCTGCTCAAACGTTTGCGCAGGAACGGGAGGTGACCGGGCAAGTATTAGATGAAGCCGGAATGCCAATACCCGGTGTTTCAGTTTACGTAAAAGACACTTCAGTCGGTACAATTACCGATTTTGATGGTGAATTTAGTTTGGAAATTTCCGGGGAAAATGCTGTGTTAGTGTTTTCCTATGTAGGGTTTCAGACTAGAGAAATTCCTGTAGATGATCAATCTACAATCCAGGTGACACTTTCCAGCGATGTTGAAGATCTTGATGAAGTGGTGGTAGTTGGATATGGAGTTCAGAGAAGAGCTAATCTTACAGGTGCGGTATCTACAGTAAATACTGAAGTTCTTGAGTCCAGACCAATAACCGATGTTGCACGTGGTTTACAGGGAACTACCCCGGGATTGACCATTACTTCTCCAACGGGGCAAATTGGTGAAAACCCTTCTATTAATTTACGGGGAGCTGTAGGTTCTCTTGGGAGTTCGGGTGGTGCACAGCCGCTTATTCTTGTTGATAACGTGGAAGTGCCTAATCTTAATGCAATTAATCCTCAGGACATTAAAGATATATCTGTATTGAAAGATGCTGCATCAACCTCTATATATGGTTCACGTGCTGCATGGGGGGTTATCCTTATTACTACAAAAAGTGGTAAAAGGAATCAGGCTCCTACAATATCTTATTCCAACAACTTTTCGTGGGCAACTCCAACAACTACACCTCAGGTAGCTCCTGCTGCTGAAGGTGCCGAAATGGCTTTTGAGGCTCTGCGAAGAACAGACCCGTCACAGGATGCTTTTGGAATTGTAGGTATGTGGATAGACCAAACCTCTATTCAGCGAATGAGAGATTGGGAAGCACAATACGGAGGTCAGGACCTGGGTATGGAGATGGTAGAAGGGCGTGATTTCGAAAGAAGAGACGGTCGTTTATTTTTCTACCGACCATGGGATCCTTTGGACATGTTTATGGAAGAATGGGCTCCTCAGCAGAAACATGACTTATCTGTTTCTGGAGGTAGTGAAAACACCAATTACTACGTTGGTCTTGGATATCTGGGACAGGAAGGTGTTCTTAAAGTAAATCCAGATCAATATGACAGGTATAACCTTAACATGAGAATTGATACAGATGTAAAAGACTGGTGGTCTGTAAGAGCAAGTGTATTACACTCCAACTCTTTGTCTACAGAACCTTTTCTATTTTCTAGTGCCACATATGATCCATGGTATTATGTCACCCGCTGGCCGGCGACCTACCCTTACGGAACCTTTGAAGGACAACCTTTTAGAAACCATATTTCTGAAGTGGAACAGGCAAAAATGAATGAAACTTCAAACTCTTTGTCTCGTATAAATCTTGGAACTACTTTTAGACCAATTGAGGGATTATCTATAAATATGGATTATACCCATGACAGGGTAGAGGAGCACGAGCACCAAACCGGTGGTGTGTTATCTGCATATAATTTCTGGGCAACAGGTCCAAATCTTGAATATGCTCCATATAGTAGCGCAGTTTATAACAGGGTGCAATACAATTCATCCTGGAGCAGAAGAAATACTGCAAAGGCTTTCGCTACTTACGAGATTGCATTGGGAGATCACGATGTTAAATTAACTGCCGGTGGAGACATGGAAGAATACGAATATTGGTTCCATTCCTCTCAAAGAAGAAATTTGTTCGATCTCAATGTAGGAGAGCTGGAACTTGCTACTGGTGACGAGTTCGTAACTGGTGACAGAAATAAATGGGCAACCCTTGGTGCTTTTGGAAGGATTAATTACTCATATCTTGATAAATTCCTTTTGGAAGTAAATGGCAGGTATGATGGATCTTCAAGGTTATCGGCCGATAAAAAATGGGCTTTTTTCCCATCTTTCTCTGCGGGATACATAATTTCTGAAGAAGAATTTATGGACTTTGCAAAACCTACTCTTTCATTTCTGAAAATAAGAGGGTCCTATGGTGCGATTGGAAACCAGAATGCAGATTTAAGAAATATATACAGAGTAATGACACCTGCCAATTCAAACTGGATCATTGGTGGTCAAAATGTGGTAACAGTTGGAGGATCAACCCTTTCTGCAATCTCCCGTACACCAGGTGCATTACCGGCTTCATTGACATGGGAAACTGTAACTACTCTTGATTTTGGGGTGGATTCAAGATTCTTTAATAACAGGTTAGGAGCAAGTTTTGACTGGTATGAAAGAACTGTAAGTGATATGCACAGCCAGGGGGTTACTTTGCCAAGTTCATTCGGTACAGATGCTCCAAGAAGAAACTATGGAGAATTACAAACAAGAGGTTGGGAATTGACAGTAGATTTCAAACATAGCTTTGAAAACGGATTGAATATAAATGCCATGGCTACGTTATCTGACTATCAGGAAAAAGTAACAAAATTCTCAAATACTACTGAAGCTCTTCCAAACCCTATAACAGGGTTGAACAATACCTATTATGAAGGAATGATGCTAGGAGAGATTTGGGGATATGAAACCGACCGACTTTTTACTGAAGACGATTTTGATGCAAATGGAGATTATGCCGAAGGAGTGCCGTCACAGGAAATATTTGAAACTAATTCCTGGTTCAACTTCGGTCCCGGTGATGTAAAGTACAGGGATATCAACGGAGACGGAGTTATAGATTATGGATCTAACACCAGAGGAGATTCCGGAGACCTTAAGGTTATCGGAAACTCAACACCACGTTACCAGTACGGATTACAACTGGGAGCAGACTGGAAAGGATTTGACCTGAGTATGTTTATGCAGGGTGTTGGGCAACGTGATATGTGGGCCAACGGACCGGTTATTATTCCCGGCTACAGACCTGCAGAAGGATGGTATGAGCATCAACTGGATTACTGGACTCCGGAAAATACCGACGCTTATTACCCAAGGCCAACAAATGCCAATCAACAGGTAAATCCTACCAACTTTCAGCCTCAAACAAGATATTTGCTAGATATGTCTTACCTGAGAATGAAAAACATAACTTTTGGATATTCTTTACCTCAAAGTTTGACGGAAAATATCCACCTGAATAATTTTAGAGTGTATTTTAGTGGAGAGAATTTATTTGAATTCACAAACCTTGATGTGCCAATTGATCCAGAGATCAATTATACGACTGCAGGATTGAATGACTCCAACTCGTTTGGACGTGTTTATCCATTCAGAAGATCGCTTTCCATCGGATTACAGGCTTCGTTTTAATAAAAAACAATTCTTATGAAAACTAGTAAAATATATTTAATTCTCTTTCTTTCATTAATCATAGTTGGTTGTGAAAAAGACTTTCTGGAAGTTCCGCCCCAGGATCAATTGGTAGATGAGACCTACTGGAAGACCGAGCAGAATGTAGAAACATTTGCTTATGGATTTTATCCCGCATTTTTTACCGGATACGGTAGGGGGTACACGTGGGGTGATTATTTCACGGGAGAATCTTTTAATGATGATTTTGGTCCTACAAACCCCAGTCCTTTTACAAAACAGGTTCCCACTTCAGGTGGAGGCTGGACTTTTGCCTGGGTAAGAAAAGCTAACATTTTTATAGACCGGGTACAGGGTGTACCCATGGAAGAAGAAGCTACTGCCCACTGGACAGGAGTGGGAAGATTTTTCAGAGGTCTTGAATACCATGATCTGGTAAGTAGCTTTGGAGATGTGCCGTGGTATGAAGAAGAACTTTCCGAAGAAGATCCGGAGGCTTTGTATCGTGAAAGGGATTCCAGGACTTTTGTAATGGATAAAGTTCTTGAAGATTTCAGGTATGCGGCCGAAAATGTGAGGGTTTCTGTTAACAATCAGGGCCAGGAGGTAAACCGGGATGTAGTTTTAGCTTTTATGTCAAGAGTGTTCCTTTTTGAAGGAACCTGGCAGAAATATCATGGTAATAATACCGAAAAGGCTGCAGAATATCTGGAAGCTGCAAAATGGGCGGCTAACGAGGTAATTGAATCTGGTAGGTATTCACTTGGTGACTATCGTGATGTTTTTAGTTCTTTAAGTCTTGATGGAAATCCTGAAGTTATACTTTTCAGGGAGTATGAAACTGGTATGCTTACTCATTCACTTATGAGCTATAACAACGAAGGGGAACCACAAACAGGGGTTTCCAAAGATGCGGTCGAAACCTACCTTGCAGAAGACGGTTTGCCTATTGAAATTTCACCTCTTTACCAGGGAGATCGTGGGATAGAAAATGTAATGGAGAACAGAGATCCCCGTTTACATGAAACTGTTGTGCCATACGAATTAAGAGTAAATGGAGTAGCAACTGCATATTCAACTACTGGTTATGCTACACATAAATTCTTAAATGAAGATATGAAAGACGATACAGAAGCTTTTTCAAGCCTTAATCCTACAGATGCTCCTGTTATTCGTTTTGGAGAAGTTTTAATTAATTATGCTGAAGCTGCTGCAGAACTTGCTACTGTTGGAGGTCCTGCATTAACTCAGGAGGACCTGAATAAGTCAATAAACGTATTAAGGAACAGACCTGGAGTAAACATGCCAGATTTACAGGTAATGGGTGATCAACCTGCCGTCAACGGGAATACTTATGAAGATCCCGATCGTGATCCTGAAGTTTCTCCTATTATCTGGGAAATTCGCAGAGAGCGAAGAGTAGAATTGATGATGGAAGGTTTCAGAAATGATGATTTAAGAAGATGGGGAAAACTGGAGTATCTTGACATGGTAGAGAATCCCGATATAAACAGGGGTGCATGGATTTCCAAATCTGATTATGAAGAAGAATTGGAAAGCCTGACCCTTACCGAAGGAAACGAAGGATATATTATCCCGGCAACAGCCGAAACTGCCATCAGGCAATTTACCGATCCTCGTGTATACCTTGATCCTGTCCCATTAGATCAAATCACTTTATATAGTGACCAGGGAGTGACTCTGGAGCAAAATCCGGGTTGGGAGTAAACAATCTGTAAAAGTAAAATTAGCCCCCTTTGGTGAAAACCTGGGGGGCAATTTGTTTAACGACTTTATTTATCTTAGATCGCCCTGAAATAATAATTTATCCACCGTCAAATAAATCATCATATGTCCCTACAACGTTCCTGGTTTTTTAAATTTTTTATAGTCCTGATTTTATTTAATTCCTGTTCAAGTCCTAAACCTGTGGTTCAGGATAACGAACCACAAGAACAACAGGTTTCTGAAGAAAATGGAGCACCTGAAGTTCCTGAAGCTCCTGAAACTCCCGAAGTGGCTGAAGAAGAAATACAGCCAGCTCCGGTTGTGAAAAAAGAAAAGAAAAATTTTCCGGAAGCGGATAGAGAATTTCGTGCTGCGTGGGTTGCTACTGTTGCCAATATCAACTGGCCCAGCAAACCAGGATTAAGTGCTCAGGAACAACAACGTGAGGCTATTGAACTGCTGGATTTCTTAAAGAATAATAATTTTAATGCTGTTGTTTTTCAGGTGCGGCCGCAGGCAGATGCACTTTATGAGAGCGAGCTTGAACCATGGTCCTATTATTTAACCGGAAAGCAGGGAAAAGCTCCGGAACCTCATTATGATCCCTTACATTTTTGGATTGAGGCAGCTCATGACCGCGGACTTGAATTACATGCATGGTTAAATCCTTATAGGGCACATCACACCACCGGAAAAGAAATCAGTGATCAATCTGTAATTAAAACAAATCCGGAGCTGGTTGTGGAACTTGCCAACGGAATGTGGTGGATGGATCCTTCTCTGGAAGGAACCAAAGAACGATCAACCAAAGTGGTGATGGATCTTATTAACCGTTATGACCTAGACGGTATCCACTTTGATGATTATTTTTATCCCTACACTTCTTATAACAACGGAAAAGACTTTCCCGATGACAAAAGCTGGAATGCCTATAAACAAACCGGAGGTGAACTTTCCAGGGCAGACTGGCGTCGTGAAGGAGTAAACGATTTTATAAAAAATCTGTACAAGCAGATAAAAGCCGAAAAACCTGAAGTTAAATTCGGATTAAGTCCTTTTGGCATCTGGCGTCCTGGATATCCTAAATCTGTTGCAGGAATGGATCAGCATAATGAATTGTATGCAGATGCACGCTTGTGGTTGAATGAAGGCTGGATTGATTATTATACGCCTCAGTTGTACTGGAAAATTAATCAATTTTCTCAGAGTTTTCCGGTTTTGTTGGGTTGGTGGCAAGAAGAGAACCATCAAAAAAGACATTTATGGCCTGGTATTAATGTTGGTTTGGGTGGAGATGAAAAAAATGCAGATGAAACCCTGAATCAAATTATGATTTCCCGAGGAATGTTAGCCGAAAGTCCGGGAGTTGTTCACTGGAGCATTGGTCCGCTGGTAAAGAGCCCCAGCCTCGCAAAAGCCATAGTAGAGGGTCCCTATAAGAAAGAAGCCCTTGTACCGGCCACACCATGGCTGGATGACAAAGCACCTGAATCTCCCCTAGCAGTTTCGGAAATAAATGGAAATAACCTCAAGATTACATGGGTTCCTGCCGATGCCGAAGATGCTTTCAGGTATGTTGTGTACTACAGATATGACGCCACCTGGAATTACAAAATAATGAACCGGAAGGACCACCTGCTGGAAATCCCTGCTTTTATAGAAACGAGATCAGGAAAATTACCTGTGAAAGCTATTGCCGTAACAACCGTAGACAAAACCGGAAATGAAAGTGAATTTAAAGAAATTTTGATTAAAAATAACCCGTAGTATAGCCCTCAGAATCTCTTTCTTTCATAAAAATTTATTAGAAGAAAGTGCGTTTCCATAAAAAAATCGTAGGAATCAGTTTATTATTTAAAGTTTTATTTTAACTTGCTTTCTGGTTTTTTAGCAAATTTTAACAAAATTAATATGAAAAGAAAGTTACAAACGCTAATGTTGTTTGCCGTTTTTCTTACCACTCTGCAATCTTTTGCACAGGAGAGGGAGATCACAGGAGTTGTAGTGGATGATAATAATATGCCTTTGCCGGGTGTGAACATCTTGGTGAAGAACACTACAAATGGTACAGTGACAGATTTTAATGGTGAATTTTCAATATCTGTAAGTGAAGAGAACCCTGTCCTTGTGTTCTCGTCTTTAGGTTTTCAAAAACGGGAAATTTCAGCAGGAGATCGATCTTCACTCAATGTTACTATGGCTACCGATATGGAGAGTCTTAACGAAGTGGTTGTAACAGCATTAGGAATTGAGCGCGAGAAAAAAGCGTTGGGTTATGCTGTTCAGGAAGTTCAGGGAGAGGAGTTGATGGAAGGAAATCAACCAAATGTAGTGAGCGGACTTCAAGGGAAAGTTTCCGGAGTTACAATAGCCAATTCTGGTGGTGCACCGGGATCTTCTGCCGTTATCCTTATTCGGGGTGGTTCTTCTATTACGGGTAACAATCAACCTTTAATAGTAGTTGATGGAGTGCCTATTGATAACTCAACAAGCTCAAGTCTTGAAGTGGCTAGTCCTAACAGGGCTTCAGATATTAACCCAGAGGATATTGAAAGTATTTCGGTTTTAAAAGGACCTGCAGCAGCCGCCCTTTATGGGATTCAGGCTGCTGAAGGAGCAGTGATTATAACAACAAAAAAAGGAAAAGCAGGGCGTAGTACTATTTCTTATTCGGGATCTCTTTCTTTTGATGAAGTACTAGGAACTCCCAATGTTCAGGATATGTTTGGACAGGGAAGGGAACTTGTTACTGAAGAAGGTCTATCCTATGATTCAGATTCCGAGTTCTCCTGGGGAGAAAGATTATCTTCCGGTATCCAGACGTATAATCATATTGAAGATTTCTATAATACAGCCATAACACAAAATCACAACGTTAGTTATTCAGGAGGTTCGGAAAAGAGCCAAATTTATCTTTCTATTGGTGATTTGTCGCAGGAGGGAGTGATAGAAGGTACTAATTACGATAAGACTTCATTTAAAATCAACTCTACTTCACAATTTAATGATAATCTTACTGTTGGAGCTTCTGCCAATTATATAGTTACAGATATTAGCAGCACAAAACAAGGGAATGCTTCAGGAAGTAGTTTTAGCAGTTTACTTTCTTACCCAATTAATGTGGATATTAGTGACTACTTAAATGACGATGGTTCTCAAAAAATGATCTATCAGGATCAAATGTTCGACAATCCTTACTGGAGTATACAAAACAGTCCTAATACCAACAAGGTCAACAGGCTTATTGGTATTTTAAGTATTAATTACAACTTCCTTGAAGGTTTTAATTTATCCTACAAATTAGGTACAGATTATTATGATGAGTTTAGCAAAAGAATTACCGGCGACGGTTCATTAATAGAAAACCGTGAGGATGGCTACATCAGTCAAACCGAGAGAAACCATAGAAGGACTACCTCAAACTTGATTTTGAGTTATGAAAAAGATCTTTCAGAAGATTTCGATATTAGTGCTTTAGTAGGTAATACGGTTGAAGATTTAGAAATAAATTCTGTTTATGCTACAGGTAGAGGATTTTTGGCACCGGGTATCTACAGCATCGGAAACGTGCTACAGGAGAACCAATCAATTTCGGAAGTGATCACGAGAAAGAGAACTGTAGGTGTTTTTGGAGAGCTAAAACTCTCCTGGAAAGATGCACTTTTCCTTACGGCCACAGGAAGAAATGACTGGTCATCTACCTTGCCTGAAGATAAAAGATCATTCTTTTATCCATCCATAGGGGCATCTGCTGTTATAACAGATTTATTTAAAGATGCAGGAAACGATATTACTTCAGAAAATGGTTTGACCTTTCTAAAGTTAAGGTCTACATGGGCAAAAGTGGGTAAGGATGCACCTATTGGCGCATTGGAAAGTTCTCTGGGAACAAATATTAACGGGCTTGCAAGTTCTGCTTATACTTATAATGGAGTAAATGTAGGTAACCCAAACCTTGAGCCGGAGTTTACGGATAGTTATGAAGTAGGACTCGATTCACGTTTCTTTCAAAACAGGTTGGGTCTTGATCTAAGTCTTTACTACAGTGAATCTGATAATCAAATCCTAAGAGACATAAGAGTGCCACCTTCTGCCGGAACTTTTTATGCTACTCTTAATGGTGGAGCTATTATTAATAAAGGAATTGAGGCTATGCTATCGGTGAGGCCATTATCCAGAGAATCGGAATTTCAATGGGACATGAATTTTAATTTTGGTTTAAATCAAAGTCATGTTGAAGATTTACCAGGTCAGTTAAACGAAGTTTATTTGTCTGATTCATGGACGTTTAACAGTACTGCTGCCGGTGCCGCTATTCTTGATGGTTCATTATTTGGCCTTAGAGGTAACAGGCCGGTTACAAATGAAAATGGCCAGGTAGTAGTAAATTCAAATGGTTTACCAAGTCTTGAAGCAGCAGTTTTCGATAATGTCAATCGTATTCCCGACTGGACCCTTGGAATTTCAAATTCTATGAGTTATAAAAATTTGAATCTGTCCTTCTTATTGGATTTTGTTCAGGGACAGGAGGTTTATAATGCTACAGAATCTGCTTTGGCTTATTATGGTTTAGGTGCAAATACGGTGGATAGAGGTGAAACGATTGTAATTGAAGGTGTCGATGTTGATGGAAATCCTAATACAACTGAGGTATTAAAAGATCAATCTTACTACCAGAATTACTACTCAAGAAATGCGGAAAATTTTATTGAAGATGCATCTTTTGTGAGGCTAAGATATGTAACACTTAGTTATAATTTGCCTGAAAGTTTTCTGGAAAGTTTATCCATTCTTTCTGCACAGTTAAATATTACCGGAAGAAATTTATTTACCATTACAGATTACAGTGGTGTAGACCCTGAAGTAAATACTTTTGGTGCGGGCATTGCCGGAGCCGGATCCATGGGAATTGATAATTTAGGGACTCCTAACACAAAAGGAGTTGATATAGGATTAAGGTTTAAATTTTAAAAAATTATAAAGATGAAATTATTTAGATATCTACTTTCAGTTTTCATCATAGGTTCTGCGAGCTCTTGTAGTGATGATTATTTTGATGTCAATCAATCTGTAACTGCACCAACTACAACATCTTTAGCGCCTCAATATAGAATACAGGGAGCTATAGAGAATACAGTAGCCACTGCGCAATATCGTGGGGTGCGTGAGGTTTTAGGGGTAGTTCAATATGGTTCTCAGAATACTAGTGCATATTACTCTGAATCATGGAATACTTTTATGACCAATGGGCAATATTTTTTATGGCAGAACGCTTACGTCTATGCGCTTCCAAACACTGCAGATCTAATTTTTTTAGGTGAAAAACATGGAGCACCAAATTATGTTGCCGTTGGGAAGATATTGCGCGCCTATATTTTGGGAATGACTACAGATCAATATGGAGATATAGTTTTGGATGAAACTTATGATAGTGAGTCTTCCATGAATATCACACCTTCATTTCAAAGCCAGGAAGAAGTTTACGAACGGATTTTTGAGCTTTTGGACCAGGCTGTCGTTGAGCTGGATTTAGACAGTCCCATAGGACTTAATGATGAAGGAGGTGACGTTCTGTATGGAGGCGATCATGAGAAATGGAAAAAGTTTGCTTATTCTATAAAAGCAAGATACCTGAACCACTTAAGCAAAAAATCATCGGGGGAACATGCATATGATCCTCAGGCAATAGTGGATGCCGCTGAAAAAGGTTTTAGCTCTAATGAAGACAATGCCTTAATTAGCTATGGTGGAGGAGAAATGGAAAATGACAACCAACCTTTTAGTGAAAACGGTTATGGGTCATCAAGATTTGATTTCTTTTCAGACTTTTTTGTGGAGTTGATGAAAAATTCTCTTGATCTGGAAAATCCCTATGAAGATCCACGTCTGGAAGTTATTGTTCCAGAAGCAGTAAATGGTGGATACCAAGGGGTGGTCACTGGAAGAGGTTTAGACGGAAATTCACCTGATGATTACTCCTTAGGTAATGGTGGTTTCTATACTCAGCCCGATTCACCTACGTACATGATGACCTACAGTGAAGTGAAATTCATTGAAGCAGAAGCTAAACTAAGGAGTGGTGATGCTACAGGAGCTTATGATGCGTATATCACAGGAATACGTGCAGATATGCAGAAACTAAATATGCCCGGAGAAGAGATCGAGGATTACATTACACAAATAGAAACGAACATAGGTGTTTCTGGTTTAGGTCTGTCAGAAATAATGGTTCAAAAATATATCGCTAATATGTTGAATCCAGAGACATGGGTAGATATGAGAAGAATGGATTATAGTTCAGAAATTTATCCTGGTTTACAACGTCCGGAAAATGTAAATCTTGATATTTTCCCCAATGATGATGACTGGCTGGAGGCTATGATGTATGAATATAATGAAGAAGACCGTAATTATGAAAATATGCCAACCAATGATCCATATGTGAGATTAACCACTCCATTATGGTGGAATATGGAAGAATAAAATTTGATCTACAGCATTTAATAAAAGGGTTGTTTAAAGTTTTCAATATTTAATTGATGTGCTTTAAACAACCTTTTCTAATCCCAATTTATGACCCCTCTACTCGTTTTTAGCATCATTGCCGGATATTTTGCACTGCTTCTAGGCATAAGCTATTTCACTTCCCGTAAAGCCGATAATGCCACCTTTTTTACGGCAAACCGTGAATCTCCATGGTTTCTGGTGGCTTTCGGAATGGTGGGTGCTACCTTATCCGGGGTAACTTTTATTTCTGTCCCGGGGGAAGTCGGGAATTCCAACTGGACCTACCTTCAGTTTGTCATGGGAAATATGGTAGGTTATGCTGTGATTGCCCTGGTGCTCATTCCACTGTTTTACAAGCTGAAACTGGTGTCTATTTATGAATACCTCAATAACAGGTTTGGAAGGAGCTCTTATTTAACCGGCTCTTCCTTCTTTTTGATCTCACAAACCATTGGTGCTTCTTTCAGGTTGTTTTTGGCAGCTTTGGTGCTGCAAATCGCATTTTTTGATGCTTTTGGAATTCCGTTTTATGTCACTGTTTTCACCACTATTCTGTTAATTTGGCTGTATACCTTCCGTGGGGGAATAAAAACTATCGTATGGACAGACACGCTGCAAACTACTTTTTTATTGCTGGCAGTGATAATCAGTATGTTTATCGTGGTAGATCATTTAGACCTTACCATTCCGGGTTTGGTAAATACAGTGGCAGAAAGTGATATGTCCAACATTTTTGAATGGGACTGGCGTTCGGATCGTAACTTCTTTAAGACTTTCTTGGCCGGGATTTTCATCACTATTGCCATGAACGGACTCGACCAGAATGTGATGCAGAAAAACCTTACGATTAAGAAAACTTCAGATGCTCAGAAGAATATTTTCTGGTTTTCCATTACTTTCTTCTTTTCGACTGTATTGTTTCTGGCGTTAGGAGTGCTGCTGTACAAATTTGCTTTGGATCAGGGAATTTCAGTTCCCGAAAGTACCGATGATCTGTATCCTATGCTCGCTTTAAATCACTTCGGAACAGTTGCAGGAATCGTCTTCCTGCTGGGGATCGTGGCTGCTGCTTTTTCGAGTGCAGATTCCGCATTGACAGCCCTTACCACCTCTTTTTGTGTGGATATTCTCGATGTGCCGAAAAGAAAAGTAGAAGGGCAAAAGAGAACGAGACTTCTGGTGCATATAGGCTTTACCATCATCATGTTTTGTGTGATTATTATATTTAGCCAGATAAACGACAGTAGTGTGGTAAACGCTGTGTTCAAAGTGGCAGGTTTCACGTATGGTCCGCTTCTGGGATTATTTGCTTTCGGACTTTTATCAAAAAGGCAGGTAAAAGACAAACTGGTGCCGGTGGTATGTATTTTGTCGCCTATCATTTGCGTCCTTCTTGATGTGAATTCCACAGCCTGGTTCAACGGGTATAAATTCGGATTTGAAATCCTGCTTGTCAATGCTGCAATCACCTGCTTCGGATTATTTCTTCTGAAAAGACCAAAAGAGGCAAATAATTAATGAAATATCTGTAACATTTAAGCGGAAGAAAAAACGGAAGCAATGAAACTTAAAACCTACTCTTTTGACCTTGAATTAAAAGACACCTTCAGGATAAGCCATATCTCCCGGGATTTACAGCCTACGTTGATCGTGGAGCTAAGCGATGGGGAATTCACGGGTTACGGAGAGGCGGCTGCAACTTCGTATTATGGGGTAACCGTCGAGGGTATGAGTGAAGATATTAAATCGATTGCTCATATCATTGAGGCCAATATCCATAAAACACCTGAAGAATTATGGGAGATCACTAATCCGTATTTCAAAGGAAAGTCTTTTGCACAATGTGCACTGGATATTGCCATGCACGATCTGCACGGGAAGAGAAACGGACTGCCACTGTACAAATTATGGGGATTGGAATTAAAGAATCTGCCACTTTCTAATTACACGATCGGGATTGATTCCGTAGAAAAGATGGTACAGAAAATGCAGCAATTTCCGTGGCCGCTGTATAAGATCAAGCTGGGTACAGACGAAGATGTGGAGATCGTGAAGGAATTGAGAAAACACAGTGATGCAGTGTTTCGGGTAGATGCCAATTGTGCCTGGACGGCAGAAGAAACGATCGAGAATTCAAAACTTCTCAAAGACCTGAACGTGGAATTCCTGGAACAACCTCTACCAAAGGATGATAAAGAGGGAATGAAAAGAGTATATAATGAATCGGTTTTGCCTGTGATTGCAGATGAAAGCTGTATTACAGAAACCGATGTGAAAAAATGCTCCGGACTTTTTCATGGGGTGAATATCAAATTAACCAAGTGTGGCGGACTTACCCCTGCGCGACGTATGATTGCTGAAGCCCGGCAACTGGGAATGAAAGTAATGGTGGGTTGTATGACCGAATCGACCGTGGGAATCTCGGCAATCGGACATTTGTTACCTTTGCTGGATTATGTTGATATGGACGGCGGAATGCTGATTAAAAATGATATTGCCGACGGAGTGAAGGTGTACGACGAAAAAACACATTTTCCGGAGAGGAATGGAACAGGTGCAAAATTGACCAAATTTAAATAAGATTTTAAAAATAAGAATATGATTTCAATACAAAAACAGGGGTTCCTTGCAGTGTGTCTTTTGATGCTGCTGGGAGCGTGTAAATCTGAAAAAACAGAAGTTTCAGAAGCACCTCACGAAACAGATAAATACATTGCTGAAGTCCGGGAGGAATACGCACCCGATGGGCGGGTGGCGCTATTCGATGTAGAGAGCCGCAAATATGAGAACGGATATGTTCTTCGGGGGGAATCAAACCTTCCGGAGGCCGTTGCAAACCTGAAAGAGAAACTTGAGGTCGAAAACATTACTTACACCGATAGCATCCAATTGTTGCCTTCAGAAGAACTGGAAGGAAAAACTGAGGGAGTGATCAAGATCTCTGTGGCCAATTTACGTTCCAGGCCGTCTCATTCTGCAGAGCTTGTGACCCAGGCTACTTTGGGAATGCCTGTAAAAGTTTTAAAAAAGGATGGAAGCTGGTATTACATCCAGACACCCGATGGTTACCTGGCCTGGGTGGATTACGGAGGAGTTACCCCAATTTCAGAAGAAGACCTTGACACCTGGAGAGCAGCCGAAAAAGTTATTTTCCTGGAGCCTTTCGGATTTTCTTATGTAGAGGCTTCTGCTAATGGAGAGGTGGTTTCAGATCTTGTTGCCGGAAACATTTTAGAGGTGCTAGGAGAGACCAACGGCTTCTATGAGGTGAAATACCCTAATGATAAAAAAGCCTTTGTAGAGAAGTCTGCAGCGCAGCCATACAGGCAATGGGTCGCATCTCTGCAGCCTACAGGAGCATCTTTGATCAAGACCTCCAAATCCCTTAAAGGATTGCCATACCTGTGGGGTGGAACTTCACCGAAAGGAGTGGATTGCAGCGGATATACTAAAACCATCTTTTTCTTAAACGGAATGATTATCCCTCGGGACGCATCTCAGCAAATCCACACCGGAGTTGAGGTAGATTCTACCAGAAATTTTGAAAATCTTATTGCAGGAGACCTCCTTTTCTTCGGAAGAAAAGCCACCGATACTACTTCAGAAAGGGTGATCCATGTAGGAATGTGGATTGGTGATAACAAGTTCATCCATTCCATGGGAGATGTACACATAAGTACAATGGACACGACCGCAGCCGACTTTGACGAGTACAACTACAACCGATATTTACGTACCAAACGAGTCCTGGATCAGGACGATAACAAGATCATCCAGCTGGCGCAAAGTGATCTTTTTATTAACCCTGAAACAACTTCAGAAAAATAAAGGAAAACATCAATTTTTCAGAAGATTTTCCTCTGAAGAATAAGAAAGTAAAGAGACTTTAAAATATTAGTTATAACACAAAACTCCCGATGCTTCGGGAGTTTTGTGTTATTTATAAGTATGGGAAAGCAGGTCAATAAAATTTAGCAATTCAGTTTAAAAACTACTCTTTGTTCTGATTCCGAAGATATTTCAGGAAATTTATTATTCCGCAGAAAGAATCACCACTTTTCCGTCCATAGTGGCTGCCAACACCTTATTAGTTCCTATCAACCGAATAGTATTTACCATGGAATTATCAATTTTATGGGCCCAGTTGATTTTTTCAGTCTTGGGATCAATGCTGTAGACGATCCCATTCCTGGTTCCAAAGAGAATATTTTCGTTTTGTTCGTAGAGCATGGAAGGTACATGATCATATCCATAACCTACATCCATTTTCCAGGAGATTTCCGGAGTCGACTTAGTGGTTTTAAACGCCACAATGCTATCATTCATTGTCTTGGCAAAGATCTCGTTTTGATCTTGAGAGATACCAAGAGATTCCCTTACAACAGCCTCATTAGTCCTCCAAAGAGTTTCTCCGGTGGTTGCATCCAGAGCAGAAAGGTACCTGTCCGGTGCTACGATGTAAATCACTCCATCATGCGCAACAGGAGTGACCATGGCAGGGGAAAACATGCGGTTAGCAGAACCATTGGTCCATTTCCAGGAAAGGCTGCCACTTTCAATTTCCAAGGCATATAAGTGCTTGTCCCAGGCTCCAAAAATAATTTTACTGTCATAGATAAGTGGAGTGCCAACTACGGGGCCTTCAATTCCATCAAATGTCCATAGCGTTTTTCCGTTTTCAGCATTTATTGCCCTGAATTTTCCATCGCTTCCACCAATAAAGACAATTCCTTCCTCTATTACAGGTGACCCTAAAACGGAGGCCTCTGTAGTATTTTTCCAGGCGAGTTCCCCGGTAGCGGAATTAAGGGCATAAATAGATTTGTCACCAGATCCCATTATTATCAGGTTTTCATGAACAGCGGGGGAAGAGAAGATGCCACCATCGGTTTCAAAATGCCATTCTGTCGCCCCGCTTTCTTCAGAAAGAGCTTCGATAGTGCCGGTACTGTTTCCGAAAATTACTAATCCATTGGTATAGGCAGGTGTGGAAATTACATTGGCGTCTGAATGATAATCCAACAGTTTTTTTACCTCAGGAAATGAATCATTGACGGCATAAGAGGGACGTTCAAATTGTTGTTGAGTATCATATTCTTTGTTTCCAAGCTCTATTTCTCTCCATGGTTCTTTGGTGATTGTACCGGGAATTCTTTCTGAAAAAAGTGCCACATCATCATTTATTTCCACAATGTTATATCCTCCAATTTCTTCCCCTGCCCGCAGGTTAGATCTACCCATAGTCCCGGGAATCCCTTCAAAATCCATGGCTTTATTTTGATGTCCATGGCCACAAATGGAAAACTGGGTATTATATTCCTTCAAACGATCGGTGGCTTCATACCAGTTGTCAAGGCTGTTGTCCAGCGGATAATGATTCACAAAAATGATACGTTGATCTTTGGGTGTGGAAGCAAGAACTTCATCCAGCCAGACGATGGCATCCCGTGGAATATGACCGTCAGACATTCTAACGTAGGGTCCCGAAGCACATCCAATAATCTTATAGCCTTCATGTTCAAATGAAAACTTGTCGTAGCCAAATTCACGGATAAAATCCACTCCGCCCGATTCTGACCATCCGGAGTCGTGGTTTCCCGGAAGAACGTAATATGGAATTTGAAGATCTTCAATAATTTCCTTGGCCAGTTGCAGCTCTTCCAGCGTGCCCATTTCGGTAATATCTCCTGTTAAGAGAACGAAATCCAGCTCAGGAAGGTTGTTAATATCAGCTACCGTTCTTTTTAAATCTTCTTCGGAAGTAGAAGATCCTATATGGACATCGGTAACGAAAGCATACTTGAAATTCTGAGCCCTGGATACGTGAAATGAAATCAGGATTAGCAAAAATAAAACAACTGATTTTTTCATGACGGGGTAGGTTATAGGTTAATAAAGCAGGTAATTTGATCTTTTTCTTCTGAATTCTTCCAGGTCTTTGTCCCATTTACTGATAATTTCCTCCGGACTTTTTCCTTCATCCAGCTGCTCCCGAACTTCTGAAGTTCCCAATAATCCGTCGATTCTTCCTGTTCGCCATTCAAAATCCTCAGGATATAATTTCTTCAACGCATGCAGAATGTAAATTCCTGCAGCTGCAGATTTAAAAGAATCACGATCTGTAATGATCATTTCTACCCCGTTAACTTCTTCTCCAAGGAACTTTGGGGGATAAATCTGTATGCCATCCACAATGCTATCAGGAACAAAAGTCACCGGGGTGAATTCAACTCCTTTTAACTGGTAACTGTTCAGTTGTTCGCTTAATTGGGTATTGTCTATCCAGGGGGAACCAATTCGTTCAAAAGGGTATTCCGTTCCCCTGGCTTCAGAATAATCAGTGCCTTCCAGCAAGCAGGTTGCCGGGTATACGATGGCGGTTTGAAGGCTTAGCATGTTCGGGGAAGGCTTGATCCATGGAAGCCCAGTTTCATCATACCACTGCTCCCTGCTGTAATTCTGTAGGGGAATCACCGTCAAATCGGCTGTTGGTAGTTGTTGCTCTTCACGCTCTCCATTAAACATCATGGCCAGTTCCCCAACTGTCATTCCGTGGGTAACAGGAATATTTCCTGTACCTGACTCCGGAGCCAGGGCTTTTCCAACCGGTCCGTCAACATATGTGCCGGCGATGGGGTTTGGCCTGTCCAGTACTATAAAAGGGATTCCTGCTTCAGCCGCTGCTTCCTGTGCGTTGAGCATGGTTTTGATATAGGTGTAAAAACGTGCGCCTATATCCTGAATATCAAAAACAAGCACATCAACTTTTTGAAGCATTTTGGGAGTGGGTTTCCTGAGTTTTCCGTAGAGAGAGATTATTGGTAATCCAGTTTTTGGATCGGTTCCATTGGAGACGTGGGTATCTTCTTCTCCCCGAAGTCCGTGTTCAGGGCCAAAAAGCAGGGACAATTCCACATCGGGATGGTTGTGGAGTAGATCTATAAGGTGTTTCCCGTCCGGAAGTAATCCCGTGTGGTTGGTGACCAGTCCTACGCGTTTCCCTTTTACGAGCTGTTCGTATTCCGGTGAAAACAATTGCTCGGCCCCTATTGTAACACGCGGGTTTTCTATGCTTTCTATCTTTTCTCTTAATTGTGGTAGTAATTTATAAAGATCATCTCCCGGGCAGGATGTTTCTGCCTGGTCTTTATGGCTAGAAATTTTGTCTGCAGGAATCTTGTACTTTTCAGCGAGTACTGTGACCAGTTTTTCAAGCTGATTATACTGATTATCGGAGAATTCTTCTTTGTTGAAATTCCCTTCTACAACGACCAGTGCATGGCCGGTTAAATCGTAATCCGTGTTCGAATCGCCTTCGAAATGGATTTCTCTGCCTTCAGCAATGCTTCCATCTGCTGCGATGTAGTAATGATAAGGTACATCTCCCCATGGTTTTTTCGGAGTTATTCCGTCCCCCAGAACTCCTTCGGAATAAGAGAATTGTTGCAGGGCTTTGAGTTTTGCCTCGGTACTTCTTTCCAGGTTCTGATTGGTACCTGTATGGTGAATGGTAATAAATGTGGGAATATGCCGAACCATCTCTGCTGTTCTTGCCGGTTCTGCGTTCCATTGCTTACGGGATATAATTTCCAGATCTTTTATACTGGTTTGTCCAAAAGAGGTAAGACTTAAAAAATGGACAATCAAAAATGTCAAAGAGGAGAAGGTTGTACGCATGGTGGTAGGGTAGGGTTATAAATATTTCCTGTACAAATTATACAGGATCTTAAGATCTTCTTCGGTTAAAACTGCATTTACATCCTTCTGAATAAAATGTAGTTTAAATGCTTTAATGGCCGATTCCAAATCGCTTACATCATAGCCAATGATCCTTAAAGCTATTTCGGGATTAATGCTAAGGGAAAGGCTGTCGCTTTCACTGGCTGTTTCCGAAATCTCTGTTTCGGCTACCTGGAGTTCCCTGATCTCAGAATTATCCTGATTTTCAGTAGAAATACTGTCACCTACAATTTTTGGTGTTACGGCAATGTCATCATACCAGTGACCAAAGCCTTCTTCTGCCAGCCGCTTCCACGGAAAAGTGACATTTGGATCCACTTTTCGGCTGGGGGCAATATCAGAATGCCCAATGAAATTAGCGGTCGGGATTCCGTGCCGTTCCTTTAAAACCTTTAGAAGATCGATAAGGCTTGCTATTTGTTCTTCAGAAAAAGGTTCAAACCCATTGTTATCAAGTTCTATTCCTATGGAAGAAGAATTAAGGTCGGTGTCATTTCCCCATTTTCCCGAGCCTGCATGCCAGCCTCTGTAGTAATCGTTAAGCATCTGGTAGATCTCGCCGTTGTCGCCAATTACATAATGAGAACTCACGGAAGTCCTTTTTAAGGTGAAAGTCTCCAGCGTATGGTCTACCGAATTTTGTGCGGTATGATGTATAATCACAAAGTTGGGCTTTCTCAGGTTAAAATTGGTAGTGCCCACCCAATGCTCCCCGTATTTCAACGGTACTTCACCTTCAGCTTGTTTGGGAGGAAAAGTCCTTAGTTGCTTCGCATATTCTTTTGCCTGTTTTTTATGTTCCCTATTTGTTCTGGAGTAGGGGTTGGATCCGCAGGACATCGAGAGGAACAACAGGGCAAAAACGGAAACAACTAAGAGGACTTTATTCATTCTATTTTTAAATTATTCAAATTTCCATCTTACAAAAGCTTCCATGGCTTCGTAATTTGCCAATCCTAATTTGTCATAATTAACAGCGGTTTCCCTGTTTCTTTCCTGCGCACGTACCCAGAATTCTCTTTCATCATCTCCCGGAAATACAGGGCGATCCTTTTGGGACTGGTGCTGGAAAATGGCATTTTTCTTTCGTTCTACTTCCTGAGGGGAAAGAGGCACGGCCATTTCGATCTCGTGGGTGGCAAATTCATGCCATGCTCCCCTGTACATCCATAACCAGGTTTCCCGGGCCCATTCTTCGGTTTCCCGAAGTCTTTCCATGGCCGCCAGTACTATTTTAAAGCAAACCAGGTGAGTCCCGTGTGGATCTGCAAAATCTCCTGCAGCAAAAATCTGGTGTGGTTTTATCTTCTGAAGTAATTCCACGGTGAGATTAACATCTTTGTCTGTCACCGGGTTTTTCACTGTTTTTCCGGTTTCATAGAACGGAAGTGCCATAAAGTGAATGTTCTTATCTTGAAGCCCTGCAAACCTTGACCCTGCGATGGCTTCTGTTTTCCGGATAAAGGCTTTTACATTCCTTACTTCGGGTAAATCAATTTGATTTGGCTCTTTCTTCTCTATAAAGAGTCGCATCTCTTCATATGTTTTTTCCAACTTGGAAACATCTTCTCCAATACTCCTGTTGAAATCTATGGCGAATTCCACATACCTAAGCACATCGGTATCCCAGACTGCAGTATTTCCGGAAGTTTGGTAAGCCACGTGTACATCATGCCCCTGGTCAACCAGGCGTATGAAGGTACCTCCCATGGAGATCACGTCATCATCGGGGTGTGGGGAAAATATTAAAGATCTTTTATGAGCCGGTTCTTTTCTTTCCGGCCGTTGAGAATCGTCGGCATTGGGTTTACCTCCCGGCCAGCCGGTAATACTGTGCTGAAGTTTGTTAAAAACATCGATATTAATGTTGTAGGCAGGCCCTTTTTCTGTAGCCAGCTGCGCCATTCCGTTGTTGTTGTAATCTTCATCGGTAAGCTTCAGGATGGGTTTGTTCACAGCTCCCGATAGCCAGATCACCGCCTTTTTTATCAATTTATCATCCCACACGCAGTCTTTTACAAGCCATGGTGTGTCAAAACGGGTAAGTTCTGATGCGGCATCTTCATCTAAAACAAACTCGGTATTTTCAGATAGCTGAAGATAAGTGGCAGGAACTTCACTCGATATTTCCCCTTCCACTGCTTTTTTGATGATGGATGCTTTTTTGGTATTCCAGGCCATCAGGATAATTTCCCTGGCTTTGAAAATGGTACCAATTCCCATCGTAATTGCCTTGGTAGGTACATTTTCTTTTCCTCCAAAATCCCTTGAAGCATCGCGTCTTGTAAGATCGTCCAAGGTCACAAGCCTTGTACCTGAATTTGGTGCAGAACCAGGTTCGTTAAAACCAATGTGTCCTGTTCTACCTATCCCGAGTACCTGAAGGTCAAGTCCGCCAAGCGCGCCTATCTTGTTCTCGTAGGCTATACAATATTCAGCGATATCTTCTTTGTCCAGGGTTCCGTCGGGAATATGAATGTTCTCCTTTGGAATATCTATATGGTCAAAAAGGTTCTCATACATGAAGGTGACATAGCTTTGCCTGGAGGTAGGGTTCATTGGGTAATACTCATCCAGGTTGAAGGTGATCACATTTTTGAAGCTCAAACTTTCCTCTTTGTGCATTCTCACCAGTTCTTCATAAACCTCTACTGGAGTGGCTCCTGTAGCAAGTCCGAGAACGGCATTTTCTCCTTGTGCCTGTCTTCTTTTTATCAATGCAGCAATACGATCGGCTACTTTTTTAGAAGCGATATGCTGGTTTTCATAAACAGTTACCGGAACTTTTTCAAAACGTGTCTCTTCGAGAAGATTTAATCTGGCCATAATTTTAATTCAGATAATTTATTATTGATTTTTCCTGATTGGGATCTAAAGATTGTTAGCTAGTGTAATTTGTTTTTCAAAAATGTTCTCCATCACAGTGGCAACAGATCCCAGGAGTACCGAGTCATCTCCCAGCGTGGACAGGGAAATTTTTGTTTTCTCTCTAAGCTGCGCCATACAATAGGTATTCATGGACTGCTGAATTGGAGTGGTGATGAACTTATCTGCATCGGCAAATTTCCCTTCCAGAATAATAAGTTCGGGATTGAAAAGCTGAATTAGAATGGCAATTCCTTTTCCCAGGTTAATACCCACTTCAGATAATATGTTGATAGCAAACTGGTCTCCTTTATTCGCTGCTGCTATAATGGTCTCGGGCTGAAGTCGTTCAATATCTTTTTCAGAAAATTTACTCAATATAGAACTTTCTCCTGCCTTAATTCCTTCTTTCGCCATTCTTGCGAGGGCCATTCCCGAAGCAACGGTTTCCAGGCATCCGCGTTTTCCGCAGTGACAAAGCAAACCGTCATCCACAAGTGGAATATGCCCGAATTCTCCGGCAAAGCCCGAAGATCCCTGGTGCACTTTTCCTTCTATAATGATTCCTAAACCTATACCCCAGTCCATGGAGATCACCAGTACGTTCTTCCGCTGGTTAGCCAACCCAAAATTAAATTCGGCTAAACATGCACTTTTCGCATCATTTAAAATAAACACAGGTTTGCCAAACTTCTTTTTAAGTACCTGCTCAAGGGATTCAGAATCTTCTTCATTCAGGAAATACGTGAAATTCTTTCCTTCCCTGGAAGAAACCAGCCCCGGCATACTTATTCCAATACCCAAAAGATCACTGGAATCTATATCAGATTCTTTTACTAAACTATTCGTGGTTTCAAATAAATGATCCACGATACTTTTTTCCTCTTCTATTTGAAACGGAATATCTTCATATTCCAAAATTTTATTATTGTGGTTGTCAAAAATGGCCATCTTTATCTTGAATCGTTCAAGCTGGATTCCAACTACATAAAAACGTTTTTCCTGAAGCGTATATAAATCGGGCTTTCTTCCCCCGGCAGATTTACCCCGGCCGTCTTTCTTGATCCAGCCTTCTTCAATAAGCTGGTTTAGTAATCTTATAGACGTGGGTGAACTAATATTAAAATGATCACAGATTTCTGTATTTGTCTGTGCCCCCTGGAAATATAAATTCTGAAGGATTTTGATTTTCTGAAGGTGTTTTTTCCGCTCTACATTACTGGAATTCTCCAGCTGTTCTTGTTCAATTAATAATTCCAGGTTTCTCATATTTTTACAAAAAGTGTTGTTTAATATTTTCGAAAGGTAAAATATAAACTTTTTGAAGATTTAAAAATAGATAAAAAACTCTTCTTAAAAAAGACTTTAGTAAAAATTTTATAAAAGATGGTTTATTTAGTAAAAATTTATATTTTTATGCAGCTGTAAATACTGAAATGTTTCGCGATGTTGGGTGCTGCATAAAAATGCCCAGAATAAAATTTATATTAAAATGAGTGTAATTTCCCCTTCCGGAGACATATCAACAACCGGAAATGAAAAATTAACCCGCCAACGATACCTGGCGCTGGATGTTCTTAGAGGTCTAACTATTGCACTTATGATTTTGGTCAACACGCCCGGAAGTTGGAGCACCATTTATGCACCTTTCAAACATGCAGCATGGCATGGATTTACTATTACCGATCTTGTTTTTCCCACCTTTCTTTTTGTTGTAGGAAACGCCATGAGCTTTAGCATGAGGAAATTCAGGGAAAAAGGAGATGCTGTTTTTTTGAAAAAAGTATTCAAAAGAACATTTTTGATCTTCCTTATAGGATTATTTCTCAGTGCTTTTCCTTTTTTCTATAGATCTGGCGGGGAACTGTTGCTAAAGGATTTTTCATCCATGAGAATCATGGGGGTGCTGCAACGCATTGCGCTGTGTTATTTCTTTGCTTCCATAATCGTGAAATATTTCAGGTTGAAAGGCTCCATTATTGCAGGACTGGTTATTCTGTTCGGGTATTGGGGGATCATGTATTGGTTTGGAGATCCTGCGGCTCCCTACAGTCTGGAAGGGAACGCCGCCTTAAAATTTGATCTCTTGTTTATTTCCCCTGAAAATTTATATAAAGGCTTCGGAATTCCTTTCGATCCCGAAGGTTTGCTAAGTACTTTACCGGCCATTGTAAACGTTATTGCTGGGTATGTCGCCGGTGTTTTTATTCAGCGGTTGGGGAATAACCTGAACACGGTCTGGAAACTCGTAGCCGCCGGAATTATTTTTGTGATACTGGGAGAGGCCTGGGATCTTATTTTTCCAATCAACAAACCGATCTGGACAAGTTCCTATGTGTTGTTGACCATAGGTTGGGACCTTATTTTAATTGGTGCGATGATCTGGATTATTGAAGTGGCTTCTTTTAAAAAGTGGACTTACTTCTTTGAGGTCTTCGGGAAGAATCCGTTGTTCATCTTTGTAATGTCCGGGGTATTTGTGATGTTGATGAACATTATATTAATCGGGGATTCCACGATGAAAGGCTGGATTTATCAAAACCTTTATCTTAGCTGGCTAACAGATTATAATGCCTCCTTGTTATTTGCCATTACTTATGTTTTATTGTTGTGGTTGATGGGATACTGGATGGATAAGAAGAAAATATATATTAAAGTGTAACAGGAATACCACCGGGATCTATTTCCGGAAAAACAATTTGAATATGAAAAAAAGATCGTCCTTACTTTTATTACTGGCTGTGCTATTTGGTGTTTTGCCTTCACAGGCTCAGGAATTTTCTCCGGAAAAACCCCCTTTTCAGAAATACCAGAACAGTGCCTGGGTGGACTCAGTGATGACTACCCTGTCGCCCGATGAACGTATTGCCCAGCTCATCATGGTGGCGGCTTACTCCAATAGGGGAGCAGACCATAAAAAGGAGATTCTGAAACTTATTGAGGAACAAAAAATAGGCGGAGTCATATTCTTTCAGGGAGACCCTGCCACGCAGGTCAGGTTGATGAATGACTATCAGGAAGCTTCCAAAGTGCCGTTACTTGGAGCCATCGATGCCGAATGGGGACTGGGAATGCGCCTGGACAACACGATAAATTATCCTTTTCAAATGGCTTTAGGTGCGATTCAGGATAATGAATTACTATATAAAATGGGAGTGGAGGTCGCAAAGCAAATTAAACGTACCGGCCTTCATTTAAATTTTGCGCCGGTGGTTGATGTGAACAACAATCCAAACAATCCTGTGATCAACTACAGGTCTTTTGGAGAAGACAAATTCAATGTGGCCGATAAATCTATTGCCTACATGCGTGGGATGCAGGATGAGCATTTGTTGACCACAGCCAAGCATTTTCCCGGACACGGGGATACCGATACCGATTCTCACTATAGCCTGCCGCAAATAAACCATCCTTTGGTGCGGCTGGATTCGCTGGAATTATATCCATTCAAAAAAATTATGGAAGCAGGAATCGGCGGAGTCATGGTAGCACATCTGGATATCCCTGCGCTGGATACTACAGGAGTTCCTTCCACGCTGTCAAAGCCAATTATTTCAGGACTGCTAAAAGAAACCCTGGGGTTTGAAGGCCTTATCGTGACCGATGCGATGAACATGAAAGGGGTGACCAATGGAAATCTTCCCGGAGTAGTAGATAAAGACGCAATTCTTGCCGGAAATGATTTACTGGAATTTACAGAAGATGTTCCAAAAGCCATTTCGGAGATCAGGAAAGCGATAAACGCCGGATTAATCAGTCAGAAGGAAGTTGACCAACGGGTTAGAAAAATACTTGCTGTCAAGCAATGGGTGGGATTGAACGAGTATGAGCCTGTTTCACCAAAAGATATTATGGATGATGTCAACAATCCCGAAGCTGTGCTGCTCAACAGGAAACTGGTGGAAGCCTCCCTTACGGTTTTAAAGAATGAGAATAATATGCTTCCCATCAGGGAGCTGCATGAATTGAAAATTGCTTCCGTTTCTTTCGGAGCTAAGAAAAAAACAGCTTTTCAGGAAGCCCTGAGTCTGTATGCTGAGGTAAACCATTTCAGGCTTCCCGTAGATGCTTCCGAAGAACGAGTCCAGGAAGTGAGGGAAAAACTGGCTGGTTATGATCTCGTCATTGGAGGTATCCATGACCAGAGTAAATTCCCCCGGAATTCCCTGAAACTGTCTTCCGAAGCACAAGATTTGATTACGGAATTGTCCGGAAAAAAGAACAGCATTTTTACCTTTTTCAAGAATCCGTATGTACTGAATAAGATCGATGGCATAGAGAATTCCGAAGCTTTGATCGTTACCTATCAGGATACTGAAAATGCGCAGGAACTTGCCGCCCAGCTGATCTTTGGTGGCGTTAGTGCCAACGGAAAACTTCCGGTGAGTGTTGGCGATAAATTCAAATCTGGCGACGGACTCGAAGTGCAGGGCGGGATAAGGTTCAGTTACACGCTGCCCGAAGAAGTGGGAATGGATTCAAAGATGCTCAATCACCACATCGATTCTCTAATGAACCAGGCTATTACTGTGAAAGCCACGCCCGGTGGGCAGATATTGGTGGCAAAAGATCAAAAAGTGATCTTTCATAAAGCCTATGGCGAGCATGTATATCACGACACGATCAAGGTTAAAAAAGATGATTTGTACGACCTGGCCTCGGTGACAAAGATCTCTACTTCCATGGCGGCTTTGATGAAATTGTATGAAGAGGACAAATTCGAACTTGACGGCACGCTTGCAGATCATCTTCCGAAGTTTAAAAGATCCAATAAATCAGATATTCCTTTTACCGATATCCTTACGCACCAGGCAAGGTTTCAGCCATGGATCCCTTTCTGGAAAAATACCCTTAGAAAAAACGGGAGCTACCGCTGGTGGACCATCAAAAAAGACTCTTCGGCCAGGTATCCTATAAAGATCACAGAAAATATGTACCTGCACCGCAATTATCCCAACAAGATCGTAAAGGCCATTCGCAAGTCGCCTTTACGGGAAGAGAAGGAGTACGTGTATTCCGATTTTTTTTTCATCCTGGCGCCACGGGTAGTGGAAAGCAGAACGGAGGAAGATTTTCCAACATTTTTAGAAAATAGTTTCTACGGACCACTCGGTGCTACGACCATGGGTTTTAATCCGGAGTATCCAAAAAATAAAATAGTTCCTACAGAGCATGATTATGCATTTCGGCATGAGCCTATCCATGGAACCGTACATGATGAAGGTGCTATTATGCTGGGCGGAGTTTCGGGACATGCAGGGCTTTTTGCCAATGCAAATGATCTTGCCAAACTCCTGCAGATGTATCTGAACATGGGAGAATATGGCGGAAAAAGATATCTCAAGGAAGAAACTTTAAAGAAATTCACAAAACGTCAGTTTCCGGATTCCGATAATTACCGTGCACTGGGATTCGATAAACGCCGGCCAAACAGCAAGGGTGTGGTGAATAACACAGCTCCCGATGCCAGCCAGGCCAGCTTTGGCCATACAGGCTTCACCGGAATAATGGTGTGGATGGATCCCGAAGTAGATCTGTTGTACATTTTTCTATCAAACCGGGTTTCCCCAACCCGTGAAAACCACCGGCTATACCAGCTCGATACCCGTACGGAGATCCAGCAGGTTTTATATGATGCTATGAAAAAGAATGTTCAAAAAACTGATAAAGAAGAAATCGAGGTAAAAGAAGGCTAAGAAAAGCTCCTGTATGGATCCTCTTATGTGAGGATCATTATGTTACCTATCCTTTTTCCTCCCGCAAAAATACGGAGAGGCAGGGCTTCTTTTATATTTTGCCGTTTTGGTAGAAATGTTATATTTGTTTGATTTTGTACCTATTATCAAGCCAACAACCATTTTTACATGACCAATTATTGCCAGCCCCTTCTGTTTACCCTACTCTTTTTATCTTCTGCAGCAGCCATCTCCCAACATAAAGTTCAGGGGAAAGTCCTTGACAAAGCCAGTAATCCTGTGCCTTATGCAAATATAATCCTTCTAAATGCAGATGATTCCACTTCGGTGGTAAAAGGGGCCGTTTCTGAAGAATCTGGTACATTTCATTTCGAAAATATAGCCGCGAATGAGTATCTGGTAAAAGTTTCTTTTGTGGGTTTTGAAGAAATGCTTCGGAAGATTAACGTTTCCAAAGACGAAAATCTGGGGGAATTTATTTTATCTGAAAGTGTTTCTAATCTTGATGAAGTCGCCATCAATGTTAAAAATCCGACAGTCCGGAGAGAAATAGACCGACTCGTTTTTAATGTGGCCAATACCAGCCTTTCCAGCGGAAACACCTGGGATATTCTTCGGCGTACTCCGGGAGTACTGGTGGCAAACGGAAATCTACAGGTGCGCAACCAGGGCGTGCAGGTATACATCAATGACCGGAAAGTCCATTTAACCGCTTCGGAATTGAGGGATCTGCTGGAGAGTTATTCCGCAGAAAATATTCAGTCTATAGAAGTAATTACAAATCCGCCGGCACGTTATGATGCCGAAGGTGGTTCTATTCTAAATATCGTTACTTCAAAAGGGATCACCATTGGGTATAAAGGTAGCGTGAATGCTGCTTTGACACAGGCAATTTTTCCGAAGTACACTTTCGGGACCAGCCATTATTATAAAGCTGACAAACTGAATGTGTTTGCGAATTACAGTTTTAATCCGCGGAAAGAATTTAAAGAAGATGAAAGTTATATAAATTTCATGGACGACCGGGATGTGCTTTCCCGCTGGGAAACAGATTTTGACCGTACTACCAGGTCCAATGCGCATAATGCCAATGTAATTCTGGATTATTACATAGATGACAGGAATACTCTTAGCTTTTCTTCAAATGGACTTTATTCCCCGAACAAAACCTTTGATAATAATGTTTTCACTGATATTTCCAGCATGGCAAACAGCGCTTTTGCCAATTTTCAAACCGTAAGCGGATTAGAAGAAGATCAGTCCAATTTAGGGATGGATCTTGAATACAAACATCAACTGAAAACAGAAGGTGCAGAAATTTCAGCAAAAGGACATTATACAAGGTATGATCAGGATAGATTTCAGGAGGTATCTACAGATTATGAGGATAGCAGCGGAGCACTTATCCAGGAAAATGACTTCTTCACCGAAGCCAAACAACAAATCAATATTTACACAGCTCAGCTGGATTATGTAACTCCACTTGCGGGTACAACTTTTGAAGCCGGGGTGAAAACATCTGTGATTGATTCGGAAAGCGGCATCGACTTTTTTGATGTGGAAAATGGATCAACAGATTATAACGAAACTTTGTCTGATAATTTTCTTTACGACGAGAACATCTTTGCAGGATATGTAAGTGCGGCAAAAGACTGGGAAAGCTGGAGTGTTAAAGCTGGTTTACGCGGGGAATATACCGAGCGGGAAGGGGAATCCCGATCTATGGACCAGGTGCATAACCGGGAATATTTCGAGCTGTTTCCTACTTTTTACCTCATGCATAATCTTTCTGCGAATCACAGCCTTTCTTTCGATTACAGCCGAAGGATACAACGGCCACGTTACGAAAGCCTCAATCCTTTCAGATATTTTCTCAACGAAAATAATTTCAACTCCGGAAATCCGAATTTAAGGGCAGCCATCAGTGATAATTTCAACCTGAATTACACCCTGAAAAGCGCTTATTTTTTTGATCTTTATTACCGGGACAATGGGCCTTCCACACAGGTGCTCAGTTTTCAGGACAATGATAACCGCACAATTCGAAATGTAAGTGTAAATCTCCTGGAGAGTGTTTCTTACGGACTGGATGTTAGTCATGGCAGATCGTTAACAGATTTCTGGTATACCTATGGATATTTTTCTCTTTTCCACGAGGAACAAACCTTTATGGCTTTAGAAAGCGGAAACGTGCCCGTGGATATTGCAATAGATGGTTTTCTGGGAAGCTGGTATAACAGCTTTACCCTCTCCAAAGACGGGACTTTTACGGGAGAACTTAGTCTTACCTACGTTTCAGATTACATTACAGGTTCCTATAATTTTGATCCCATGACCACACTTTCCATTGGCTTCAGAAAATCACTCTGGAACAACAGGGCGGAATTGACACTAAATCTTGAAGATATTCTTGACGAAACCAACACCTGGCTTCGATCCAGCTATCTCAATCAGGATAACGGATTCTTCGCGCAGCCGGAATCCAGATATGTACGTGTAGGATTTAAATATAACTTCGGAAACTTCAGGCTTAGCGACAATCAGCGTAACGTACAGGCAGAAGAGAGGGATAGGCTTTAATCCCCCCTCACCCCCAAAGGGAGAATTTCTTTGTGGCACGTGAAAAGTAATAACGCATGCGTTTCGAACAAAATATTCATTAGAAGTTGCATTTGCACCCCTCCTTTCAAAGAAGGGGTGGCCGCAGGCCGGGGTGGTTCTCTAAAGGATTTTCAATTTTTTATTCCCCAATTACCATGATGTTTTTAAGTATTCCACTCCTTTAGAGAGGGGTTAGGGGTGAGAATTTTTTTGTATTTTTGCAACCCTTTAAAAAACAAACGTTTTGGCAAAAATAGGAAACATAGATGTAGGAGACTTCCCGTTGCTGTTGGCACCCATGGAAGATGTGAGCGATCCGCCGTTTCGCGCTTTGTGTAAAGAGCAGGGAGCAGATGTGGTTTATACCGAATTTATCTCTTCGGAAGGCCTTATTCGCGATGCTGCCAAAAGTGTGATGAAACTCGATATTTACGAGAAAGAGCGACCTGTAGGGATTCAGATTTTTGGTGCAAACCTGGAATCTATGCTGCAATCGGTGGAGATCGTGGAGAAATCGGGGCCCGATATTATTGATATCAATTTCGGTTGTCCGGTGAAAAAAGTAGTTTCCAAAGGCGCCGGAGCGGGAATTCTAAAGGATATTCCGTTGATGGTTTCGTTGACCGAAGCCATGGTAAAACACACCAACTTACCTATTACTGTGAAGACCCGGCTGGGCTGGGATTCAGATTCCATCAAAATAGTCGAGGTAGCCGAAAGGCTTCAGGATGTTGGCGCCAGCGCCATTTCCATTCACGGGCGTACCCGCGTACAAATGTATAAGGGAGAGGCTAACTGGGCTCCAATTGCCGAAGTAAAGAACAATCCGCGGATGCATATTCCGGTGTTCGGAAACGGAGACGTAGATACTCCCGAAAAAGCGATGGAAATGCGTGATAAATTCGGATTGGACGGGGCAATGATTGGCCGTGCCAGTATCGGTTATCCGTGGTTTTTCAGGGAAGTGAAGCATTATTTCGAAACGGGTGAACATCTTGCTCAACCAACGATGGAAGAACGCCTGGATGCCGCCCGCAGGCATTTACAAATGGCCATAGACTGGAAAGGGGAAAAGCTGGGGGTTTTTGAAACCCGAAGGCATTATACCAATTACTTTAAAGGCATACCGCACTTCAAAGATTACAGACAAAAAATGGTTACCAGCGACGATGCTGCCGATGTTTTTGCAGCCTTTGATGAGGTAGAAAAAGAATTTGCGGGATACGAATTTGTTTAAGCCAGTGCTTTTTTACTTCGGCTTGCCGCAATATAGGAAGCGATAATTCCCAGGGTCGAGATCGTAAGCATTACCACGATGATATTTTCCCAGGTGATCGCCACGGGATATGCAAGGCTTGGGGTGATCATTACAAGATCAAATTTCAGCTGCAGGAAAACGAGCAGGATGGAGCAGATCAATCCTATCGCTCCGCCCAGCAGGGTCATAAAAACTCCCTGTCCAAAAAAAATGTTTTTGATCTGATTAGGTGAGGCGCCAAGGCTGTAAAGCGTTTTGATGTTTTCCCGTTTATCCAGAATCACCATAATAATGGAACCTACCACGTTAAAAAGCGCTATAATAAGCACCAGCGTAAAGATGAGGTACACCGCAAGGTTTTCGGTGTTCAGCATTTTGTACAGCGCATCATTCAGTTGTGCCCTGTTTTTGATTTGGACCCCGTCATCTAGAACAGCAGTAATAGCCTGTTTTACCTTATCTGAATTGGCAGTTGGTAAGAGTTTGATCTCAATTCCGGTGATCTGGTCCTCGTCTAGGGAAAGCAGATTTCTGGCAAATCCTATGGAAGAAAACACGAATTTATCATCCAGTTCTTCATTCACGTTAAAGATCCCCGATACCACGGTATATTCAGAATTAAAAGCATCGGTAGGGTTCAGCACCTGACCCGTTCCCGGTTTGGGAACCAGGATTTCCAGGAGGTTGTTATAATCAAAAGCCCCTACCGAAAGATCGCGGGAAATGGTATTTCCAATGACCACCTGTTGTTCGGAATCGGCAAACCAGGTACCATACACAATAGCGCTGTCCAGCTGATTTACATTTCGGTAATTCTCATCGACCCCTTTAATAAAAGCTGTTTTATTCTTGTTTTTGAAATCAAGAAATACTCGTTCTTCTACTACTTCTGAAAATTCCGCAATTCCTTCAATTTCTGAAAAAGCCGCTCTTTCTTCAGCAGTAAAACTGAAATTCTTTCCCGTTTCCGGAAGAACTTTAAGATCGGGATCAAATTTATTGGAATAGGAAAGGCTGAATTCTTTAAGGCCGGCAAAGCCCGAAAGCACAATAAATAAAGAAAAAGACCCCGCAAACACGCCAATGGCAGCAATAATGGTAATGATATTTATCGCATTGCTGCTGCTTTTGGAAAATAAATATCGCCTGGCGATGTAAAAGGGGAAATTCAAGCCTTAGGATTTTTTCCTGCGGGAAAGAAGGTCCCGGTCTTCGATGGGGTTTTCTTCGCCTTTAAGAGATTTGTCGATCTTTTCAATGTATTCCAGGGAATCATCTATATAGAAAAGAAGCTCGGGCATCCTGCGTAATTGATTTCGGGTGCGTCGTGCGAGCTCGTGCCGTATCTGCGGCTTTAAAATATTCAGTTCCTTTAAAATATCGGCTGCATTTTTCGAAGGAAAAATACTTAAATAAGCTTTTGCCTGGCCAAGATCACTGGTGACCTTTACCTTGGAAACCGAAATTAATATTCCCGTCACTCCTGCATCTCTCAAATGAGCCTGAAGGATCTCTGCCAGATCCTCCTGTAAGACTCCTCCAATTTTTTTCTGTCTGTTCGTTTCTTCCATGGTACAAAAATAGTACAATTAAATTTGAATATGTTTAAATTCGTCTTAGGATAGGTTTTGGCAGTTTGTAATGAGATTAGCCTTATAAAAATAGCCAAAATCTGAAAATCAAATTCTAAATTTCAAAAGAAAACAGATAACCGAAAACCAATAAATGAAAAAAATAGAACACATAGGAATAGCCGTTAAAGACCTTGAAACGGCAAATAAAACTTATGAAGCTTTGCTGAACACTTCCTGTTATAAAACGGAAGCTGTGGAAAGTGAAGGGGTGGAAACTGCCTTTTTCAGGACCGGGGAAAGCAAAATTGAATTACTGGCGGCTACCAGGGAAGAAAGTCCCATTGCAAAATTCATTGCAAAAAAAGGCGAAGGCATCCATCATATCGCCTTTGCTGTAGATGATATTCAAGTAGAGATCAACAGGTTAAAAGGAGAAGGTTTTGTAGTGCTGAATGAAGAACCTAAAAAAGGAGCCGACAATAAACTGGTGGCTTTCCTGCACCCCAAATCCTCTAATGGGGTTTTAGTAGAATTGTGCCAGGAGATTCCGGCATAAGAAATGGCTGAAAAATCCATAGAAAATTCATTCTGAACCTGTTTCAGAATCTTATTCATCGAATGTTCGATATTTAGTAGCACCTGAAATTTTTGAAGCTTGAAGATAAGAGGCATCAACCAGGCTTTTGCAGCTTATCAAAACTTCTGATTATAAACAGGAAACATAAACCTATCGAAAATAAACTGAATAAACTGTCTGGTGATAAATAAAAATAAAAAGAAATTGTTTGCTGCGTAAAATAGATTTATCTAAATTTGCGCCCTCATAACACCACATGAGCCGGTCCTATAGCTCAGCTGGTTAGAGCACCTGACTCATAATCAGGTGGTCCCTGGTTCGAGTCCAGGTGGGACCACGCTAGTAAAGACAAGGCCTCCGAGAAATCGGAGGCCTTGTTGTTTTTAGACGGGTACAACATAGGTACAACAAAAGTGACTTGTTTTAACCTCAACTTTTTAGGAGTTAACCTCGTTAGACTTGAGTAAGAATAATTAACAGTAGATATAACTGAGTCCTATGACGTTAATTTGCTGAAAACAGACTTCAATAAAACTTCTCTTATTAACGAGAAGCAATAAGGTTGAAGATTATTTTATACAATCCTTGATGCTTTTGCTCTCGTTCGCATTTTCTGGGTTAAGTTGACCGAAAAGGTTAGCTTCCCCCAAATGAATTTTTCCGTCAGAGCTAAATACTTCATAATGCGCCTTATTGTCTTTATGATAATAATCAAAATACCAGAATTGGCCAGTTATTTTGCACTGGTATATTCTTTGCTTTCTCCACCGATATGGAGTAGGTTTAAATTTAGTTTGATCGTGTAGTGTGAATTGGTCATTGTCAAACTTTCTTAGCCAAGTAATAAAATCACAGTCACTAAAGGCGTACGGGAGTTTGTGTAAAACAGGGTAAACGGGATCTTGTAAAGAGTCTTTTATAATGTTAAGTTCATGATTTTGTTCTGATAGATGGTTCGCAAGAGTAAAAACTATGGTGTTCTCGTCTTTTTGTTGCAGAATATCTAAGGCTTTTATTAAAATTGGAGGAGCTATACCATTAATATTGTTGGAATTCCAGAGATAAAAGATGTATTCCGGATTTTTTATTTTTCTAGTTGAAACATCTAAGCTGTAGGAGCTGACAATTTTTCGTAGTATTTTTTGTATATCATCTTTTTGTTCTTGTTCTTCTACAAATGCATTAACAAGACCCAAGAACTCTTTCACGTTTTCTGAATCATAGAAGAATGTAAAGGATCTACCTTTTAATTGTTGCTTAACGTGTAAAACTTCTTTAATTAAAAGAATAAATGAATTATAGTCATATAGAAAATAACCATCTAAATAATCGTCTGGAATTTCAGCAGTGGGAAAAAACAAGAAAATATTAAAATGCATGCTTAAAATCCTAACAAGTAGCTGAGATCCTCATCGGCTTGGTCAAAAAAATCTTTTGGTTGTTTGCCAAGTTTACCGTTTTCCCTAATTTCTATCATATCAGAATGGGTAGAATGTTCCTCTTCATTTCTAGTAAAATGGTGAAATTTTATCTTTTCCTTATTTATGCCTTTTCCTTCTCGCTCAAATCTTTTGGAAGCAACTAGAATACCATTGATTATATGATCGCTATGAGTTTCTAAAAGTATTTGAAGGCCGTTTTGTGCTGCTATGGAAATGAGTTGTGCTAACTTTGATTGACTCCTTGGGTGGAGATGGGCTTCTGGATTTTCTATGATAATTAGACTGTTTTTTTCACCGGCCAGTAGAGAAACAATTATCGGTAGTGCATAGCTTAATCCGAATCCAACATTTTCTGCTAAGAATTCGTCAGTTGAGGAAATATCATTAGGCTTATTGAAACTGTACTTCAGTGAATACGATCTTTCATTACTAATCGGGCTTATGTTGACATTGGGACTTATTTCTCTTTCCCAAGCCGTTGTCTGATTTAAAAGATCCTTTAGATTTTCAGAAGGATGAATTAAATCGTCGAATTTTACCTCTAATCTTTTCCCCCAGTAACTAAGGAAATGAGGAGTTAATTCTCCTTGTCCTTTTGCAATTGACATTTGCCGTTTAGTTTCCACTAGTAGTGTGTCGTTAGGATAAGAACTTTTAGGTGCTAACCGAGCAGCACTTAAGTACTGAAAATTATTGCTGAAAAGGTGCAAATCCTGATAATTACCATCAGGTTTATTTGCAATGGGTATGAATGTTTTACTCAGGTCATTAGTCTCAGGTTTAAAAGACCAGGTGTAGTTGCTTTTGCCGCTCACTAGAGAAAAGGAAATAAATTCCTCTTTGGCATACTGATACATTGCATCTGAAATGCTACCAATTTCACAGTGTGGTTTATTCAACTCTAGGCCTTGATCTAGTACATTTTTCTCGAAAGACTGTCTTAATAACAATAAAGATTGAAAAACAGATGACTTACCTACTCCGTTAATTCCTGTAAAGACATTTAAATTAGATAAATCCAAAACAGTTTTTGAATGGGATTTAAAGTTTTCTATACGGATTTGTTCTATCATTCTAGAGTTTCATTAATTATTCTTTGAATTTCTTTAAATCTTATATTGACATTTTCTTTTTGTCCCGTGCCAGAAGATATTGCTTTATAAAATCGATCAGAATTATTCAATTCAATGAATTTTGTCCTAAAAATTCCAGCTTTACTCCTTAGTTTTTCCCTTTGTTCTATCGATAATTTTGCAAAAGAAACACTGATAGCCTCAAATATAGCTTTATTTAAAGGTTTACGACGATCGTTTTCATGAAAGCGTTTTCTAAAGGCATCCTCTTTAAATATCTCCCAAGCTAAATTCATCGATTTTTTAAAAGAGTTTTTTAAATTTTTTATTCCCTCACTATCCAATTTATCAATTTCGGCCATTCCTTTGGTCATGAAGCTATCTAGGTCGGGTTGATATTTTTCGCTCGGGATCAGATAAAATGAAACGAATCTTGTAGTAAAATCTCTATCTTCCATTCTCATGGCTTTAATCTTATTACAAGTAGCTTTTTTAAATTCCGAAAGATTCGCTAGACTTGCCACTGTATCGGCAGGTTTTCCCTGATTTAAGGCATGCCTAATTTCCTGTGGAGTTAAAATCAAACCTTGAGTGTTTATCCTTTTGAAAATATTGAATTTAACCTCCTTTGGAGTACCTCGTTCAATAACATATATAGTAAGAGGAGTAGTTTTTATTCTACGATGTATATCTCTTGGCAGCTCATCGTAGGCTAGTCCTTCGAATTGGTGTAAGAATTCGAGGTTTGTTAGCGTTATAGATTTTTTAATAACGAATTCCTTTATTACTGAACAACGCTGCAGACCATCAATTACTTCCCAATAATTTTCATTTTTTTCATCAAAATAAAAAGCAGGTAGAGGAAGCTTAAGAAAAATAGATTCCATAAGCCGGCTCATTTGAGTAATTGTCCAAAGCCCTTCTTTTCTTTGAAAAGCCGTTTGAAAATTCAATTCATTATGCTCAATGCGATCGATCAATGCACCAAGTGTAAAAGGATGGTTCCTTATTTTGATTAAGTTAGGATCAAAAGGAACCTCAATTGATACGTTTTCTTCATTAGTGATTTCTATATCATCCTTAGTCTTAATTGCATGATCATTCCACAGCTGTTCCATTTTTATTTTCTTCACTTAATTATCTGCAAATTTAAAATTCTATTTTATAATTAATGTTCTAATAGTAGTATAAACCAATTTTAAAAGATTACTAGAACCCGTACTCAGTGTCTGATTTGATTTAGTACCATTATCGTTGATAGTACAAAAGATGGAAATATTACAGTTTTTAAATTCAAGAACAAAACCATTTCTTTCGTTAAAATGTTTCATCTGAAAAATTATGATAAGAATTTTCAGTTTTAAATATCGTTTTGTGTCACTTGGCCAGATGAAGGGAGCATTTTTTCTAAAATATTGACAAGGTATTGCTAATATTTTTGATTTTCACCGTCATTCAGGTTATTATCTACTTTCCGAATTAGAAGTAGGTGTTGTGAAAAAGTGAATATCCCTACGTTTTATCAAGAACGATTTAGGCATAATTTTCTTCACTTTTCCAATACTTTTCTTTTAGTTATATTTAAAAGGCTGAAACAGACTCTGAAATGGAAAAATTTATTCTAAATGCCGGAAAAGTATTGGCCAGATGGAGGTCGGGAATAAATTATTTTTTAGAGGAGAAGGTGCAGAATAGTTCTACCAACCTTATTCTCTTTATCCTTTCCATTTTTACTGTATTTCTTGTAAGCTTTAGCTTCATTTTCGGCCCAGGGTCTATCACTGAAAACTTTCCCGTTTTCCTGTTTTTATTAATTGTAATGATTTTGGTTCTGGTTTGGGTGGCAGTATTCTATGAATCGGAAAAGCATTTAGAAACCGAGCGTCACGATTTTCGGTTAATACCACTTAAGAACTTACAAGTAAGGTATGAACTCCTCAACCTGGACAAAGAATCAAAAGAGCAACTCATCAGGTTGATAAAAGGATTGCGGGTAAGGAAAAAGATCAATTTCACGATAGGCAACAAAAGTGGTGACTCCGCAAACCATCGTGTTCTTTTCGTCCTGTTCGATGAACTGGTAGTAGGAGGTGTCCAGGATCTTACCGGGGAGCGGAAACGCAACTTTTTCAATTTACTCATGGATTCTTTCTTAATGAACAATGAACCGCTAAAAGAAAACACCTTAAAAACCAGTTTTTCCGCCTGGAAAAGCGATCAGGAAAAGATTAATTCCCGCAATCAGCGAAAGCTGGTCCGGCAGATGCTCGGAATAGAATAATTATAGCGTAATCTTCTTTTTATTTCAATTATCCTATTGATTTATAGGTATTTGCTTTCCTAAGTTTGTCTTGCGCAAAATGTAAAAGGCCTTTTACTCATTTCTAATTTTTATACTATAGTTATGAATGAGCAAGAACAAGTGGTGGGTTTATTAGAAGATATTAAAGTACTTCTTTCCCACACCAAGAAAGTAATGAATGTGGAAGATCTGGCACAATATACCGGACTCTCCAAAAGCAAGATTTATAAGCTCACCCATTTGAAGCTTATCCCTACCGGCAATAATCCGAATATTCGTCAGAAGTTTTTTGACAAGGATAAGATTGACGCCTGGTTGTTAGGGGAGCCCAACCTTTCTGATGAATTCCTTGAGCATCAATTCAACCAAAGTTTATTCAATAACCGGAAGTAAGTTTTTCACTTACACTAATCCTAAAGAATCTTAAGATGAAAAAGTCACCTTATATCCGTGTGGGTACCAGCTATTATAAAATAGTAGCAATGCCCAGTATTGCCGGGAATTTTAATGAAGCTTTGGTTCCCTGGAATATCGAGACACTGCGGCAGGACCATGGCAAAAGTTTTATTGGAAGAATTAACAAATTTGACGGCTTTACCTGTATTCCCAGTCATAAGGATTTCAGGCAGGTACATCATGGGTTTTACAATACCTATTCTCCTTTGCCTCATACCCCGCAGGAAGGAAAGATCGAAATTTCCCTACGTTTCCTGAATCATATCTTCGGTAGCCAGGTTGAGCTGGGGCTTGATTATTTACAGTTATTATATTCAAGACCGCTCCAGATGTTACCCATACTCTGCTTAGTCTCCAGGGAAAGGGTTACGGGTAAGACAACCTTCCTCAAATGGCTTAAAGCTATTTTTGATAATAACCTTACTTACCTCACCAATGATAATTTCAGTAGCCAGTTTAATGCGGATTGGGCCAACAAACTTCTTATATGTATTGATGAAGTGCTGTTCAATAAGGAAGAGCTTACCGAACGGATCAAATATTTAAGTACTACCGATTTCAATAAATTGGAGGCTAAAGGCAAAGACAAGCGCGAGGTGGAATTCTTCAGCAAATTTATTCTCTGTAGCAACAATGAAGATAGCTTTATTAAAATCGATAGTGAGGAAACACGATTTTGGGTCTTAAAAATCCCTTCCCTGGAAAAAGAAGAAACACATTTTTTAGAGGATCTGAGAGAAGAGATTCCGGCATTTCTTTACTACCTGGAAAAGCGTCAGCTATCTTCTAAACATAGTACAAGGATGTGGTTTACCCCGGAAGAGGTACGCACCGATGCTTTGGCAAATCTGATGCAAAATAACCAAAACCGTGTGGAAAAGGAATTGGCGAGTGTGATTTTAAGTCTTATGGAAACTTATGAAGTGGACGAAGTAGATATTTGTCCCATGGATGCTTTGCATGTATTAAATCGGACCCGGATTAGAACCGACCTCACCCAGCTGCGGCAGATCTTGAAAAGGGACTGGAAACTAAGCAACCAGGACAACTCCCTGAGCTATCAGAAAATGACCATTTGGCTGGAAGGTGGACTGGGAATGATCCCTGCAAAGGGACGATATTATACCATTAAAAAAGACTTTTTACTGCAGCGCTTCGGGGAAAACCAGAAGATTCGGGAAATGATGCATAATTGATACGTCTTGGGAAGGTAGGGTTTTAAAGGTTTTTCCACCACAAAATCATCATTCCCGGTCATCCCGGAAGGATCATACTACAAAACAGCTTTAGGTTATTTCTTTTTTTTTGATGAATGATGAGAAAATATAAATAAGACGAGTGATACTCTAGGTTTTCAACCGCATCATTTTCTTCATCGGTTTTTCATCAGAGAATAATGATGAAGTTGAGAATAGCAATAAATAATAAAATTTACTAAGGAAAAGAGAAATGAGAAGAGAAGATTGTATATCCAAGAGCTGTGAAAGAGCCCGTAATGTTTGCATCGTAAAAACGCTTGCAAAATTAGGGCACTTTCCCAGCAGAACAACGGAAAAAGAAGCTTGGTTTCTGAGTCCCCTTCGGTCAGAAACCCAAGCCTCTTTCAACGTTTCTTTGATTAAGAACTTATGGTACGACTTCGGAATTGGAAAAGGAGGTTCTATCATAGACCTGATCATGGAATTGAAATCCTGTTCTCTAAAGGAGGCATTGGAAGTTCTACAGGCGGATACAATTATTTCAATTTTTAATGCGCCGATTCAAAAGTTAGGTTCTAAAAAGGCAATTGAAATTATAAAGGTGGAGAACTTGAAACATTTGGCGTTAAAAGGCTATTTACACTCCAGGAACATACCTGTTGAAATTGCCAGAAAGTATTGTAAAGAAGTTTGGTACAGGTTGAAAGACCGGGAGTTTTTTGCCATAGGATTGGAAAACAATCTTGGAGGATGGGAGCTTCGGAATAAATACTGCAAATATTCCTCTTCCCCGAAATCTTACAGCTTTATGGAGCATTCTTCAGATCGACTGTTGGTTACAGAAGGCATCTTTGATTTTCTTACCCTGGCAGTTCTGGAAGAGGACCTGGTAAGAGCCTCAGATGTCATTGTGCTTAACTCCCTTGCCTTCCTTCAAAAGATCAAAACGATTCTAGAGAAGTACCAGGAAATAGTTCTGTTCCTGGATAATGATCCTGCAGGTGAAAGAGCTACTAAAGAGGTTTTAGGACTTTATGAATATGCTATTGACCACAGTGGTTCTTATAAACCACATAAAGACCTGAATGAGAAATTGAATGCTATTCGAAGGAATATCATCGTTCAACGAACATATAAATAAAAAGTAACCACATGATGGATTTATTTTGAGTTGGAAAGCAAAGCAAGATGTGTCATTGTCATGACATTCTTGCTTTGCGCCCGGAGGTTGCAAAGGCTAAAAAGGAAAAAATGAAAAGGGAGTACATCCAGATCCGCTGCTCAATCTACGAGAAAAAGCTACTCAAAAGAAGGGCGGCCAGGGCAGGGATTTCCCTTTCAGAATACCTTCGTTCCACTGCTTTTGAACGAACTATTGTAGAACGAATCACCCCGGAGCAGTTGGAATATTACCGGATGCTGGTACAGTACAAGAACAATTTTGCGAGGATCAGCAGCATGTTCAAAAAGCGAGATCCGAAACTAGCTAAAACTGTGGAGGATCTTGCGGAGGAAATCAGGAACCACTTAAAAAACTTTAAAAAATGATTGGGAAAGGACATTCGATATCCAGGACAAAAGCATCTATAGCCTATGGCTGGAACCAGGAGAAGGAGGCGGAAGTAGTACTCAAGGAGTACCTGGCTGGAGACACTCCCCAGGATATTGCCGAAGAGTTCAAGATCATCCAGTCCCAAAACCAAAGGTGCACGAACAACACCCTGAGCTTTGTGGTCAGCCCTACCATAGCTGATGGAAAGAACATGAGCAGGAAAGAGCTGGGAGAAATTGCTCAAAAATTTTTACAGGAAATGAAGTTGACAAACCATCAGGCCATAGGTTTTGTACATCGGGATAAAGAGCACGTACACATTCATATCTATGTCAACAGGATCAGTCTTACCGGAGAAACCTATAAAGATAATTTTATTGGAAAGCGCAGCCAGGTTGCCGCAGATAACGTGGCAAAGGAATTAGGGCTTACAAGGGTAAGGGAGGTACAACAGGAAAAACTACAGGAGTTAAGTGGGATCCGGCAGGAGATGAAGAGAATCAATGACAAGGTGCTGGGTTCAAGGCCAAAGTCGCTGGATGACTATATCAGGTTAATGAAAGATCACAAGGTGAAAGTGATTCCTACTATTAACAAATCGAACCAGCTGCAGGGGTTTCGGTTGGAGTACAAAGGAGCAAACCTCAAAGCAAGCGAGGTGCACCGGGATATGAGTGGCAATAAACTAATTGCTGAAATCGCACAGAACAGGAGTTTTACCAGGTTAAAGGAAGCACCCAAAAGTATACTGATTTTGGACAAAACAGTAGGGTTAAGTGCCAACCTGACGACTAAAATAGCCAAAGAACTTATCAAGGGGATTCTGAAAAGGGCACTGGACACAGGAATAGGCATGGGATATTAAAACTTTTAAGCGATGAAAAAACTAGACGAGATCATGGAATTGATGGCCGATGAAATGCATGACTTTAAAATTGCTGTCCTGCAGCTTCAAGTACTTTCCAAACAACTATTTGAGCTAAGCATTCCCATCAGCACCGAAGCTCTGGAAAAGGACCTGAATGCATTCCTGAAAAAGCAGGAATTGGAAAGCCGGGAAAGGGATGAAATCTTAAAGTCTATTGATCAAAAACTAAAGAATGCCAGGATAATACCGGACTATCTCCTGATCCTTTTCGCAGCACTGGGAGTACTTGCATTGGGGTTCATAGGCTACTTTGGTAATTCCGCCAATGCCCTCCAGGAAGAAAGCTTTGAAGTCTATCGTATGGTCATGGAATTAGAAAATCAAGTCCAACAGGATTTCTTTGCGGCACATCCCGAAATCAAAGAGGAGTATTGCCAGTGGCTGGAAGATCAAAAGTAGCATTTGTCATGACAAATTCCCTTCTCGCAACATATCCGCTTTTTACAGTAAATCTTCCGGGAATCCTCGAAAACAGGTAAATATTACTGTAAATCATATTTAGGGTGCGCCCTATGCTGTTTTTATTTAACGCTTAACTTCCCGTACGCTATAAAAACAGCACAGGATCCGGCGCAGGTAAGTTTTGGTAGATATGGGGCATTAGAAATTTGCCTTAGGATGAAAGTTATGATTACAATTTCATCAATAGATAAGTGCTCAATCTATTTTTTTAGAAAAATCCCAATGGAGTATCTTTTGAGGAAATCCGTAATCTTATTCGAAACTAATTAATACATTTAAATCCATCGACGATGATACAGAACAGGTAACAATCTTCATATGAACAACAAAAAAGATGTACTGGTAATAACAACCGCCACTCCTTCTGAGGGAAAGATAAAAAAACATTTGATGCCAGTCACAGCTCATGTAGTGGCAGCTACAAATCTCTTCAGTGACTTTTTCGCGGGAATGTCTGATATTTTCGGTGGAAGATCCGGAACCTATAAAAAGCAGCTTTCCGCTATTTATTCTGAGGCTATAGAAAGCATTAAACAGGAAGCAAAAAGAATAGGAGGAAATGGCGTAGTGGGTTTAAAAATAGATATTGATGAAATTTCAGGTCAGGGTAAATCGATGTTTATGATTACGGCGATAGGTACAGCTGTTATAATTGAAGGAGAAGGAGGCATGAAATCCGAGAAAAGTAGGGAAGTTCATTCCAATGGCAGGGTATCCAATGAAGCTATTACTCGTCTGAGATACCTAAAGGTATTACTTGCCAAAGCCGAAAAAGATCAGCTTGATTATACCACTGAAACCTGGGAATTTATCTTACAGAATAGGGTAAAAGAAATGTATCCTAATATCATAAAGAAGCTCCGGGTCCTTTTGGCCAATCCTTCAGGATATCCTCAACAGAAAGTTGATGCCTTTTCTTCCAATACAAAGAATTTTCTGCAAATTTTAGATATTGACGATCAGATTGCATTGATTTATGGCACTTTACTCGAAAACGAAACAGATGATTCATTAAGTAGCTTTTTGGCCAATTACATTAAAGTTGAGGAATTATTTCGCTATAACGAAATACTGCAACTATTAGGTTCTAACAAGCTAAGAGTACAGAAACGGGGACTTCTTATCAGTACCTTTGACAGCTCTTACTATTCGATTGAAGAGGAGAAAAAGCTACAGGAAATTTCTATTAGAATTAAGGAGGTGTTTAAAATGCGAGGTTCAAAAACTACTAAAAAGCAACTTCTTACCTCGAAAGAGAAGGAAGTATGGGAGTGCGAGTGTGGAAAAGTTAATGATATGGATTATACTTATTGTACGAAATGCCAACACGACCTTTTTGGGTTTGATGATCGAGAATTAAAACCTGCTGCTGCTATAAAAATTATTGGCAATAAGATTTCTCTTATCAGAGAAGCTCTGGAAGAGGTGAACTGAAACTAATGATTTCCTAGCGCAAGAAAAAAACATATGTTTCTTTTCTACCTTTATGAAGGTGGTTGTCTCTGAATCCTTATTAATTTATCAATAATTTCGGCTTTTAAAAAATAAGTGAGCCCACGCCGTTGTATATGCTATGCGCATTTAGTGAGTGTGTTTTTTAACCTCACCTCGCGGGTGTACAAACACCCTCGTGATCATTTCTTTAACCTGTTATAAGTTCAAGGCCCGCTTTTTCGGCCTTGTATTTTATTTTGGTCATCAGCTCAAAATAGCTCCAGTTTCTCAGTACAAATTCCTCCTCTTTAGCAATCCCGATCTTATCTTCCTGATTTAGTAAGACGAGCGTCCCCGCCTGGTATTTCACACAAAAGTCAATTAACTTCCTGCTGTACAGGTGCAGACGGCTGTTTACATAATTTTTTTCGAGCTCGTGGAATCGTTGTACTGCTTTTGTTTTTCTTTTGCGCCCTTTGCCCGATTTGCAATAGCTGGCTCCTTCCTGTGCCCTTTTCCGGGCGGCCTGTATGGCAAGCCTTCTATATAAAAACTCTTCCCGGGTGCCAATATTAAGTTTAGCTTTGCCAATTTTCACTACAATGGGATATTCCAGAGAAAGGGAGGCTTCCGCAATCACCTCCGGTTTTAGAAGGTGTTTTTCTTTTTCAATTTCAAATACCGCCAGTAAAAAGGTCTTGCCTTCTTTTAGTTGAATATGGGAGGCACAAAGCTTCGTTTCTCCTGTGATGACCCGCTCCAGCAGCCTTCGTTTATCCGAATAATCCTTACCCAAATAAGTCTTTAATGGAATGGAAAAGAACCGAAAGCAAAACGCTTTCTTATCTTCATCATATGCTAATCCCTTCACGCCTTCCATATCAAAAGGAAAGGCGATATCCCTCCTTGAATTCGTTAAGGAGCGTTCCCCCCTCCAGTATTCCGGCTTTTTTTTGTTGAAGGTCCTCATCAGATTGTGGTTCAGGTTGCCCAAAATGTTGGTAGGGATTTCCCCTTTAAACCGATCAGAGATTACTCTGTAGGTGGAATTGATCCGGGAACGGTTCAGGATGCCCTCCTCATCTTTCTTTTCATCCATCAGCTTATACTTGATCCCTTCTGATAGGTAAAAGAATTCCTGAATCATCTCCTGTACATAGAGATGGGTGACAATAAGATTAGCTGCCTTAAAAGACCGGTTCTGCCACTGGTAAAGCGTATCCAGGGCTTCCTGCCGCTCTTCTTTGGTAGGCAGGTCCACCAGTAGCTGGATCTTTCGGGTGAGTTTAAGGGTGGACTGTTCCATTTTAAGCTGATTGTTGCTGTTCGTGTTTCTCCTGTAATAATTTATACCCAGCCATAAAAGCAGTGTGCACCTCCTTTTGCGAGAGGTTAAGCTCCTGAGCTATGGAAGCAAAGGAATACTTTTTTTCACACCGTAGCTGTAGTACTTTTGCCTGTTCTTTAGTCATCTCCCCCTGGACCTTTACCGTCCTCACAGGTTGTGGTTTGGTGTCCAGACTGTTTCCCTGGTGGACAATAACTTTTATATCTTCAATAGCCCTCTTTACCTCCTTACTGGTGTCGGTGATGCTGGTGCCCATTACTTCAGCAATGGCTTTGTACTGAAAGCCATACTTTAAACATAGTTCAATCAACTTTCTTCTTTTGCCCATCAGTAATGGCAAAACCTTTTTGATCCGGTCAAAGGCTTGTTGTGCTGCTTCATGGTCCAGAAGATGCTCATCTTCCTTTGTGGGGTCATGGCCATGCATATATTCCTGATAGTTTTCATAGTATTCCAGCCTGTTGATTTCCCTGTTAAACTTATTCCTAGGCCGGGTATAGTAGGAAATGCATTCCCTTTTCATTACAAATCGCAGGAAGTGAACAATATGTTCCGGTCTCTCTATCCTGTCGCGATGCACCCATAATTTTAAGAAGGTATCCTGCACCAGGGTTTCCACCACAAAGTCGTCTTTGATCAATCTCCTGCCCAGCCAGTAAAGTAGCCTATTGTACTTTGCATGGATCCTCACCAATACTGCAGGATCTCCTTTTTTTAGAAGCTCATAATTACGTAACATAACAGGAAGTATTGAAAACTCGTGGAGAAAGAATCAAGTCTTCATTAAGAGGAATATGGGTTTTTGCTGCTGTTCCCGAGAGAAAAGATGTCAGCATGTCAAAAACTTTAAGCCCCACCCATGGAAGGCGCGCGTGCTTATTTTTCATAACTTTGCAGTGGTTAAAAATGAAACGTATGTTTTGTTTTTTCGCTAAGGCCTTCCTGAATCAGACGCCAATCTTGAGGGAAGGCTTTTTTATGTTTTGTCTATTCTTATAAGATGTTTTTTAATTATTCATACAACCGGGGTTTTTTTCCAGTACCTATTCTTGAAATTTAAAGCGAATGCTTTAATGTTTTAATCAAAGAAGGTTCGCAATTACGTTAACGTCAGGTAAATATAATAAAATTTTCATTTCAACACATATATGTGTTGGAGTTATTTATAAAGAATAGCAACTTTTATGAAATGAATCAGGATGATTTAGATAAGTTGCTTATTCAAATAGGTGATAGAATAAAGTCTCTACGGAAAAAAGAAAAAATTTCCCAACTAGACCTGGGAAACATTGTTGGTATATCAGCAAATCAAATTGGTAGAATTGAAAGAGCGGAAGGTAATCCTACAATTAAAACCCTCCATCAAATTGCTACACATTATAAAGTAGAAATTAGCTACTTTATTGATGATAAAGAGGAGAATAACAACTAAAATTTCTTCTCTTTACGGTTTTCCATAATCTCTTTTAATTTAATATTTTATATTTAACAAAACCTGCTTATATCCTGGATTCGATGATAAATTATGGACTTAAATATAAGGTTTCAGAAATATCAAAAATTTTAAAAGTCGAAAAAAAACTTGTAAAAGATTGGATATATCACTTTGCTGAATATTTAAGTTCTAATGCTAATCCAGAAAAAGGCAAGGAACGTCAATTCACTACTGAAGATATTTGTACTCTAGGTTACATTTCTTTTTATTGGGAAGAGGAACCAGATTTAGAAAACATAAAATGGGGGCTCAATGGAGGCTGTCAATTTGAAAGTCCATTTGCTGAATTAGCAACCGAAGCAATGCCTGTTTTTTTAGAATTTTCAGAGGAAATACTATCAAAAAATGTATGGATGATTGGAGGAATGGTTGGGGATCAAGATATTTTGTCACTAGCAAACTCCTATAAGGAAGCCGGAGATATTTTAGTGAACATAGGAATAAATGATGAAACGAATAAAGAAATAATCTATCCTGCTATTTATAACTACCGCCATTCTATTGAGTTATATTTAAAGGCGATTCTCTCCGAATACAAGAAGACTCATAAGTTAAAAACACTCTATTTAAATTTTAAAAATTTGATTAAAGAAAATTATCAAGAAGAAATACCGATCTGGTTTGAAAATGTAATACTCGCATTTGATGAATTTGATCCGGAAGGAACATATCTTCGATATGGAAACAGTTTATATAATGATGAATTATATATAAATCTCCCTCATCTCAAATTACAAATCGACTGGTTTAGTAAATCAATTAATAGAATAGAAAAAAATAAACAAATGAGTTGCTAGCATAATTGGTAATCACAATTTCTGGGCTTTGCAAAGGAATTAATTAATTACCATGAAAAACCAAACTGTTAAGTCTACAACGCTTACAATGCTATACTTGCGGCAATGCAACTTCGATTAATTTAAGAAAGTATAGTAGGAGTTTTCTAGTTAAAGGAAGTAGTCATAAAAAAATTAATAGATATCATGTTTAATTGTAGTACATGTTCATTATATTTGATTGTTCATTGTCACTGAACAGGCAAAATAAATGAACACTAAAAAAATGTATCGTAACCACGATTTTATTTACGAAGCTACTTCTAAGTTGGAAAAACTTATAGATATTCCTATTCAAGTAGATAGCAATAGAGATAATTACGACGCTCTATTGACAATAAGAGATATGCAGTTTATTGTCGAAATAAAAGCAGCTGTTAGAACATCTAATCAAGGTTTTATATTATCCCAATTGGAGGAGATGAAATATAGTAGCAACAGACCTATAATTTTAATTGCTGATTATATTTCCAAAAAATCAACCCAAGCTTTCAAAGAACGTGGAATAAATTACATAGATGTTGCAGGCAATGCTTTTATTAGGCATAAAGATTTAGCCATACTGGTGGAAGGTCAAAAGAACACCAAAAAAGATAAAACAAATCAATCACGTGCCTTCCAGGAGACCGGTTTAAAAATTCTGTTTCACTTATTAGATAAGCCAGAACACCTTCAAGATTCTTATAGACGGATAGCTGAACAAGCAGAAGTCTCTATAGGCTCTGTAAGCCATGTCATGACGGAACTTGAAGAACTAAATTATCTCCTAAAAACAAATGAAAAAAGAATTCTTAAAAATACAGGTGAATTACTGGAGCGTTGGGTGATAGAATATAATGCAGTGCTCAGACCACGAATAATTCGAAAAAAAATGCGCTTTATAGATCCAGATCAAATAAAAAATTGGGAATTTATGAACTTAAATTCCAGAAATGGCACAATTCTCTGGGGAGGTGAGCCCGGGGGGGCCATTCTTACAGAAAACTTGAGACCTGAAAACTTTACTATTTTTAGTGATTTGGAGTTAGCCCAAATAGCCAACAAATTACGCTTAGTTCCTAGTGAAAATGGAACAGTGGAAATTTTACAAAAATTCTGGAAAAATGACACAGATAATAAAACAGTGGCTCCTGCATTACTAATATATGCAGACTTAATGAATAGCGGCTTTGGAAGAAACACTGAAATCGCAAAACAAATACGCAAAAATGAGCTACAACATATCTAGTGAAAAATTTACACATCCATTGTTAAAACCAATTCTACAAGAACTTACAGATTATTTTAAGGAAGCTGAAATTTCCTTTTTTGTAATAGGTGCTACAGCACGTGATATCTTTATGGAATTACATAATGAAAAATCCGGGCGCTTAACCTACGATCTCGACCTCGCAATCACTGTAAATAATTGGGAACAGTGGTTAAAAGTGGAACAAGAAATTTTAAAGCTAGACAATTTCACCAAAGATAGAGATCAAAAACAGCGCTTTTTATACAAAGAGAAATTTCAGGTGGATATCGTCCCTTTTGGGGAAATAATGAAGCAAGACAGTAAAATATTCTGGCCACCGGACGAAAACTTCGCTATGTCAGTACTAGGTTTTGATGCCGCAAAACATGCTTCTTTAAAAGTAAATGTGGATCAGGAATTAGAAATAAGAATTGCTTCTCTAAGCGGAATATTTCTTTTAAAAATAGTTGCCTGGAACGATCGCAATCATAAAAGTAATAAAGATGCAGATGACATGGGTTTTATCTTGGAGAATTATTTGGGAATACATGAAGAGCGAGCTGCGTTAAATTATTACGATGAAATTTATACAGATGATTTTACCACATTAAAAGGCGGCGCTACCTTATTAGGTAAAGATATTTTGGAAATATTGCGGGAGCATCCTAACGAACTAGAAACAATACAAAAGATTTTGACTGCTAGCTTAGAGATGAAGGAGGATAGTAAACTCATTAATCAAATTATAGAAACACATAAGTCGCTTTCATTTGACGAAGTAGAAAAAAGCTTAAAAAACATAACAAACCAATTGAATTAAGGGAATTATTTAAAATATGTCAACAGCAATTAAAAGTAAAGAAGAAATAGTCTTAGAGGATAATGAGCTTGTTTGTATACTCACAGGAGAAGTGAAGAAAATTAGAGCACAGGAAACTAATCTACAGTCAGTTATTTTAATGCTGAATGAGGAGTATGGATTCGACCTGGATGAAATGGAACGCAACTTCACGATTGAATATACCGATCTAGATACAGGTAGTAATAAAAAACAAAAAATTGATCTGGTTATTTTTGAAAAAGACAAACCCCACGAGCAGGATTTTATCATTCGAATGTGTGTTATTCAAGGCGATAACATAAAACCAAATGATAAAAAGAAAGGGGTTGCCGCTACATTGGAAAATGCAATGGGAGCTGTAGAAAATTGTGAATTTGGGCTATGGGCAAATGGTTCTAGTTATAACTTTCTTCAGAAAGAACTGGATGATATCGGTTTTGATTACATTTTCAGTGATCTTTCCGACTTTCCAGGGGAAGGTGAAACACTGGAAGATCTTGATCGGGCAGATCGTTCCCATACCCGTACACCTGCGAATGATTCACTAATTAAGGTTTTTAAACGCTCTCACGATTACATCTATGCTAATGAAGGACGAAAGAAGGATGCCTTCTGGCAATTATTAAACTTGATCTTTTGCAAACTCTACGATGAGAAACGGCGGTTCATGAACTCGCCAAATGGTGAAAGTTACCGTCGAAAGTTTTGGGTAGGAGTTAAGGAGCAGAATACCGAAGAAGGTAGGGAAGCCGTTGCAAAAAGGATTAAAAGTCTTTTTACTGAACTTAAAGCTAATGATATCTTTTCTGAAGTTTTTCAAGGAAATGAAAGTATTGATTTGACGAATAAAGGACTTGCTTTTATTGCTGGAGAATTAGCAAAATATTCTTTTCTAGATGCGTCCGTAGATGTAAAAGGTTTAGCTTACGAAACTATTGTAAGCAACACTTTAAAACAGGAAGCAGGACAATTCTTTACCCCACGTAACATCATTAAGTGCATGGTAGAAATGCTCGACCCCAAAGAGCATCACCGCGTCCTCGACCCTGCCTGTGGTAGCGGTGGTTTCCTAGTAATGGTACTTGATCATGTACGTCAAAAGATAACCAAAGAAATTTATCCAGAATTAGAGGGACCTTTTTTAGAAAACAAATACAATTCTGCCGAAGTAAATGAACGGGTACGATTATATGCAGAGCGAAGCATTTTTGGTTTTGATTTTGACCCGGACCTGAAAAAAGCGGCCCGAATGAATATGGTAATGGGTGGTGACGGTCACGCAAACATTTTTCACGTCAACTCTTTAGCTTATCCTCAATGGGAACATCCAAAGGAGATAGATAAAATTAATGAAGCCATTGATAACAGTTTGATCGAAATAAAAGACATACCAAATCCAACATATCATGATGCCCGCGGCAAATTTGATATGATTTTTACCAATCCACCTTTTGGCGCCAAGGTAAAGGTAGAAAGTGAAATCGCATCCCGCTATCATTTAAGCCAATACAGTACAGCACCCGAAGTATTATTTATAGAAGCCTGTTATGACTATTTAAAAGAAGGGGGGAAAATGGCTATTGTTTTGCCTGACGGAATCTTAGGCAATCCCCATATGCTCTCTGTACGAGAATGGATTTTAGACCGCTTTAAAATATTAGCTTCCATAGATCTTGCCGTAGAAGCTTTTTTACCGCAAGTTGGCGTACAAGCTTCCTTATTGTTTTTACAAAAGAAAACTGAAGAACAACGACAATTGGCTCAAGAAAAAAAAGAGGATTATGAGGTATTTATGGCGATTGCTGAAAAATTAGGGAAAGACAGACGTGGCAATCCTATTTATTTACGTGATGATGATGGGGCTGAAATACTCTTCAACACAGAAACTAGATATCTTACCAAGAGAGGTAACGGCGAAAAGGAGTTAAAAGTAAGGAGGGAAAAATTAAAAAGGCTAGATGACGATCTGCCAAAAATCACCGCTGCTTATAATGCATTTTTAAACCGGCTGTAAATGAAAACGCTCAAAGTAAAAAATAATTGGTTTAACGACTCTGGTCAACGATTGGATGCTTCCTATTATTTAAGTGATGGTCCCTTAACTAATATTAAACTTCAAAATTCACCTTATCCTTTATCCCATTTATCCAATGAGACAAAAGATATCTTTAAAGGTAATATTTTCAGACGTGTTTATGTAGATTATCCTCATACTGGTTTTCCTTTTATGACTTCTTCAGATATGCTAAAATCAAAATTACATAATGGTAAATTCGTTTCGAAAAAATATACAGATGTAGCAAATCTAATGGTCGATGAAAACTGGATTCTAACTTCCAGATCTGGAACTTTGGGAAACACTATATACACCAATAAGGAATTTAAAAATTTCTTGGTTACGGATGATCTTATTCGAATCGTTCCGAATAATAAAAAGGTTAAAAGTGGATTTCTATATGCATATTTAACTTCAAAGTACGGCAAGGGTTTGCTTACTCAATCAAGTTATGGCGGCGTAGTTAAGCATATAGAGCCACACCATATTGAAAAGTTACTCATTCCTATTTTTCCGATTGATTTCCAGAAAAAAATAGATCAATTAATATCTGACAGTTCAAATCTTCGGGTCCAAGCTACTGATGTATTACGAAAATCACATTTAATGCTGTCCGAAGGCCTTAAATATAAGCGAGGTAACAATACTCGAACAACTAGTTTAAAGACCATATTAAGCTCTCATCAAAGTCGTTTGGAAGCGAGCTACTACAAATCAGAGGGTAATCAAATTCATAATTTTGTTCGAGCTAAAAACCACAAAAAGTTAATTGATATTTCAGAAGAAATATATAGACCTGGCATTTTTAAAAGACATTATGTAGAGAAAGGCGTGGAATTTTTTGGTGGCGCAGAAATTATGAAAGCTATTCCACAAAGCGAAAAAAAATTATCTATTGCTAAAACAAAGCACTTAGAATCACTTAAAATTGAAGAAGATCAAATATTGGTTACTTGCGGGGGAACCATAGGACAAACAGTTTTAGTAAATCGCTTTTTAGCGGGTAAAACAGCTTCTCAACATATTCTCAGAGTAAAAGCAAAAGGAATAAAAACAGGTTATTTATTTGCATTTATGTCATCAGACTTTGGTCTTAAGATTATGCAAAGTTTTACTTATGGTTCTGTAATACCTCAAATAGAACCACATCATTTAGAGTTATTGCCTGTTCCAATTCTAGAGGAAATCGAAATGGATAAAATTCATGAAAAGATAATGGCTTACAAAGAAAATGTCTCTTTATCAATTGAAAAAGAGTTAGAAGCTATAAACTTAGTAGAAAAAGAAATAGAACAATGGCAAAAATAATTAAACCTCCATATTTTGATTCGGTTGTAAATGCTGGAGAGAAGCGATTGTTAGATTTTTTACAAGTCAAGCTTCCCGGTACCTATTTCTTGATTCCTAATGTAGAAATTGCTTCTACAAATCCGCGTAACAATAGGACGCAATTTTGGGAGTATGATCTTATTATAGTTGCTCCACACGCCATATATAATATTGAAAACAAAGATTGGAAAGGTCGTATAGAAGGTGCAGATGATTACTGGTATATAAATGATCGGCAAAAGCCTAATCCACTTAAAACAGGTCGTCAAAAAACTGCCATTTTAGCATCCAAGTTAAAAGAAGCCAATAGAGATTGGGGGAAAGCTTGGATTCAAAATATGCTTACGCTCTCCTATCCTAATTCTTTTGAACCAATATTGTGGCAAGAGGCAGCAAAATTATCCTTTACCCTATCAGATAAGCTGATAAATTATATTCAAGATCCAGAAAAAATAGGTAAATGGGAAGCAGCGATAAGTGATGTTCAAAATGATATAGTTCAATTTTTAATTGGAGAACAAAACAGAAAATCACCCACAGAAAAAAAAGAAATCCAGGGTTACGAAATTATTGAAATTTTAAAACAAGAATCAGATAATTATGTCGAGTATCTAGTTAAACCCAAAAATGTTACCTCAAATATTCAAAAACGGGTCAAAGAATATGCATTAGATGTAGCTGGATTTTCACCCGAGGAGCGGCGCACCCGAGAAGAAAATATTAAAAATCAATATAACGCCCTTCAAAAAATTCGTTCGCACCCTTTCGTCCTTCCCGTAGAGTTTAAAGTCGATGAAGAAAACCACTTATTCTACGAAATTACAGACTTAATGGAAGATGATTCGCTGCGCAGCGCGGTGAGGAGCAAGACCTTCACCTTTGATGAGCGGGTCGCTATAATAAAAAATGTGATGAGTGCGCTCAAAGCAGCCCATAAAGAAAACATCTTTCATCGTGACATAAATCCAGAGAATATCTTTTTGAGTAACGGTTATGCTTATTTAGGAAATTTTGGTAAATCCTATTTCACAGATCACAATGATAATGGTTATACGGTAATGCCAACGATCAATGAGTCTAGCGCAACGCCATATCACCCCTTAGAATTAATTGCGAAAGATGCTTCCAGAGCATCAGACATTTATTCACTAGGAATTTTAATCGCTTGGTTATTCTCCGGAAAAGAACCCATTAAAGGACCATTTGAACTTGACAAATTAGGAGGGAAATTACCGGATGACAGACTGCCTTCTGCTGTGAATAGTGCTTTACCTAAATGGATTGATGAAATTTGCTCGAAAACAATACTTACAGATAGCGACAAACGGATTGACACTATTGAAGAGTTAGAGAGACTAATTAATGAGGCGGTCAAAAAAGAAAATTCCAGTAAGGAACAAACCAAATCCAAAAATTCTTCTTCAACCACAGAACAAATAGACACATATGACTTGAATGAAGGAGATCGAGTTGATGATTACATAATTATTAAAAAGCTTGGTCAAGGCGGATATTCGAGAGTATTTAAGGCTAAACACGATTTACAAGGGAAAGACTATGCACTTAAGCTCTTTCACGAAAGCGTAAGCATTAAATCGGTAATTGATGAATATAATGCTCTTTATGAACTGGATCATCCCCATATCATCAAATTTATTTGGAATGGACAAACGCGCTATGGGCAATTCTACACCACTACGGAATTTCTGGACGGAGATAATATAAGCACCTACACCAAGACAGATGCGAATTTACCTTTAACCACCTTATATAAGCTTGCTGAAGACATTCTCTCAGCTTTAATATATCTCCAAAATCGGGACAAACCTATTTTGCATCGCGATGTCAAACCACAAAATATTATGTGGGATAAGAGTGGCCGCTTTGTTCTAATTGATTTCAACGTCGCTTCTCTTACACAGGATGATAAGGCATATGTAGGTACTAACCCTTATCTAGCACCAGATTTAATTGATGGGCAACGTGTAAACTGGGATTTATCTGCAGATACATTTGCTTTAGGTATTACACTTTATGAATTAGTTACTAAAAAATACCCTTGGCCACAAGGTCGTATACCGAAAATTAGTATTCCCCCGGAAAATCCAAAATTGGGAAATCCACGAATCTCTGAAGATTTTGCTCAGTTCCTACTTCAGGCTATAGGGACAAAGTCTGAGACACGATTTTTTTCGGCTCAGGAAATGTTAGATCGCTTACGAGAAATTGGAATTGATAATTTACTTGCAGAAAATAAGGAAGACACTTCTTCTGTAACTATAGATCAAAAAGAGTATCGTACCGAAGTTTACATTTTACAAGGTAGTACGAGAATAAGGCTACTGAATGAAATGGCTAAGTATGGAGAACTTCGTAAAACCATTCATTCTTCACTCAATAAGTTCAAAGAAAAAATTGAAGGTTATAAATCTTCAATTTCCCTTCAGGACAAGCTAAAAGTGATGATTAAGACTGATAACGAAGTTTTGATCAATGAGACGTTTTGGGAAGGTGGAGCAAGGAACTTCAATGAAGGAAACATCAACAAAGTTTTCCAGGCTCTGCGCGACTCGTTTGATGAGAATACCAACAAATTAAGAGAGCATAAAATTGATGTTGAGGGTATTGACATTGTGGATTACATTAATTCCCTTTATAGTCAATCTAAATCTGGAAACTGGGGAACCCGTGTAAATGATCGTGGCTCTCAGTTTGATGAAGCTACCTATTCTCCTTCTAAACTTGACAGAAAACTTATTCCTGATATTCTAGATGGACGTTTTAAACTTATAATTATTACCGGTAACGCTGGTGATGGTAAGACTGCTTTTATCAGGAAAATAGAAAATGCGAAAAGTGTAAAAAACCTAAAACGTTTTGGGCATAAAAACGGAGCAGAATTCTTGATCAATAATGTTCATTTTGAAAGTAATTATGATGGTTCTCAAGATGAAGAAGGAAAAATTAATAATCAAGTACTAGAAAACTTTTTCGAACCTTTTGAAGAGTTGGAAAATTTTAACGAAGCACGTGAAGGTAGAATTATCGCAATTAATGAAGGGCGATTAGTCGAGTTTTTAAAAACCTCCAATAAGTATCACTCTTTACATGATATAATCGACCAATATTTCTATAAAGAAGGGCATTTTGTTTTACCACAAGGTTTGATGATCATAAATCTTAATTTGAGATCTGTAACTGCCAGAGATGATAAAGAACCCAGCTTATTCCGACAGCAAATTAAAGTGCTTACAGATAAAAGACTATGGAAAAAATGTGAGGGCTGTTCGCTAGCCAATAAATGTTTTATTAAATATAATGTGGAATCTCTCAATGACTCGGCTTCAGGTAATGAAGTCATTACAAGGATGGAATGGTTAATACGTACTGTAGGCCTAAAACGGGAGTTGCATATTACCATGCGTGATCTTCGGTCGTTTATTGCTTTCATGATTTCCCGGGATTTTAGCTGTGAAGAAGTAGATGATGTATATATAGAGAACAAAAAAACGCCGGAAAAGTATTGGCAACTTTATTATTTCAATATTACAAGTCCAAATCAGAATGATACCGGCGATAATGATCGCTTGGTAAATCTTTTACGTGACACTGATATTGGAAAGGTAGCCATACCTAACCTAGATCGAGATTTATTCTTTGGGCAACATTTGAATAGAAACTATCTCGAATTTTCAGATCGTGAGTTTGATTTATTGGAGATTTTCAATGCTAATAAAATATGGGTGCCGGCACATGAACAAACAGAGGAAATTTTACAGAAAATAAAAAGCATCCAAAATACATTTATACGTCATCAATACTTTGAAGGTCGCTTAAGTAATTACAAGAAAAGACTTCCTTATCAATCTTTGCTGAGCTTCTATAAAGCACTAATGATTGAGAAAAAAGATGCACTTCCAAAAGTCATAGTAAAGTATACTACAAAAGATGAGGATTCCAATTTTTCAGAATTCAAGTTTGAAGATGAAGACTTGATAAATTATACTACTTTTTCTTCTGCCTTTTTCTCGCAGCTTAAGATAATAGTACATAACGAAGGAAAAGGCGTAAATCGTCTAGATCTTATCAATAAAGAACTGGATTATTCAGAAGGAATAAATCTGAATAATTATAAAGGTTCTAGCTGGACAGACTTCAAAAGATCTAAAAATACAGCAGCAATTAAAACTCTATTACCTGGCCTGTTTAATTTATTTACAAAGAATTCCTTACTTGAATTGAAGATGTCATTATCTAGAGCAATTTCAATGAATGAAGGCTGTGAAAATGGATCCATTTGGCAAAAATATTTGGTACTGGGTTCATCTGAAATTAATGATCCGTTCAGTAACTCCTTCAGGTTATTTGACCTTAATGATTTTGAGCTATTTGTCAATCGTACAGATCATCTCGTGAAGTATTTAGAGTATGAACCCGACAGCTTGATTTTTAGACACAAGAAAGTTACACATATTGAATTGGTCATCTCCTTGGATTTATTTGAAATGCTCTATTTCATTCAGCAAGGTTATAGCCCTTCACTGAACGACTTGAGAGGAAAATTTGTGGAGCTTACCATTTTTAAGAACCTGCTTGAGAATCTTACTTATAATAAAGTAGTTCTTACCAAAGACAATATGGAATTTTTTGAAATAAGTAAAAGTGCAGATAATCATATAAATATAGCTTCATTACAACTTTAGTTATGGCAATAAAATTAAATAAGGAAGAAAGTGTTTTAAGAAATGAGCTTATATATGCAGGTGATGCAAAGGCAGTTAATATTGATAATATACTGGTTAATCTGTTTATGCTTTTAAAACACAATGGAATGAGACCCAGGCAGCGAAATCGAATCAAAAGCATAGACCTTGAGACATTCCAAAGAGTTTTTGAAAAGCTTGAAAAGGAAGGATCTGTAAGTGGTTTTTCCGAAAATAGAGAAGCTACAGAATTGTGGCTGAGAAGTAATTTAGCAAATATGGTCTATAGAGGTAATTTGGACAAAGAAAAAATATCTTCCCTTAGACCGATTCATTTGGAAAGCTACCGAGTCCGCAATGGACCACAGACCAGAGATTATAACACAGCTGATCAGGTCTACTTAATGTTGGGAGCAAATCCTACGGTAAAAGAAGACCTTAAACAATTCCTTATGGAAGGTTGGGATGATGTCACCAACAAAATCAATATCTCTGATGGGTTGGATGTTGATAGTCTTGGTCTTCTACATATTATTAAAAATTTCAATCCTGGCTTCCTGGATACAAACAGTTCACTTAATCAGATTAAACCATTATTAGATTCACAGGCCAAATTGTATTGTGATGATGTCAGGAGATTATTGGTTTATAAGCGGAAAATACCCAGAAATGTAATTGTAGATTATTTAAAAACTATTACTTCATTTCATTTATCGGTCTACGTTCAGAAGTTGGTCTATCTACTGCCGGAAATGATCGAAAAAGGCACGATACATTGTACTGATAATTGGAGTGTGGTTATAGATGCGACTGATAATTATGAAAGTAAAATGGCAAAGTTGGCAAGCGAAGATGCGGCTAACTTAACGAACAGTGTCTATGATTATGTGAAAGCAACATTTCAAATAAATGCAGCCTTGAGAAGACTTAAACTTGAAAAATCAGATTCTTCGAATCTTGACAAAGCTTTAAAAATCTTGTCAGAAAAACCAGCGGGCTTCGAGATTTATTTTGAAACGCAATGGGACAATCTTTATAACGCTCTTGAAGAAGAGGACCGGGAGCTCATAAGAGATATGGTTAAATATGAAGATACTTATTTTGACAAGTACATCCAATTAATTCTTAAAGCTCGTGGAGCATATCAGTACAAGTACCATGTCCAACTTATTGACAATCTTTCCCAAAAAAATACAGAACGTGGTTTTATGTCCCAAGGTCGCAGTAAAAAACATCCTCGACGATTTATATTAGGTACTAGACTTTTGGAGAGTCTAGTACAGATTCTTGTTTTAGAAGCAAATGATGATCATTTTAAAACTAAAACTCTTTCCATAGAAGAATTGATTGAAAATTTAAGAGATCGATATGGATTAATTATTAATGGGCTATCAGAAGAAAGATTTAAGGATGCTGATCTAAATACCCACTTAGCATTTAAAGAAAATGTAGATTCATTTAAAATGAAATTACGACAAATAGGCTTCTACAATGATTTAAGTGATGCTTATATTCTACAGAGAATACGTCCACGTTACGAACTTTAAGACTAAAAGAAGAATGCAATTAATGACAATAAACACCTACTATAAAGAGATTATAGGCCTCATCCTTGAACTCCATCACGAAAGTTTACAAAGTGCTGCTGCAGGGCATTGCATGAAAATTACAGGTTTAGGTATTACAGAATTAGAATACTTATATGATCTTTTGAAAGACAGGCATAATCATCTGGATATATACATAATTTCAGAAGAAGAGAATACAAAAGATCGGTATATATCTGCAACTAAACTCATTGAGCTCCGTAATAAACAAGACAAACCACTTTTAATATTAATTCCTTCGAATAGCAGAACAGCAGCTGAAGACTCTTATGGCAACGCAACCTTTAAAGAAATTTCCTTGGATGGAATTGAACGTGAATTAGCTCGTTCCTTAATTACTAAAATTCCTGATGAGATTTCTGAAATTGTAATCCACGACATCATTAACTATTTGGACCCTTCTGATAAAGAATGTATTGATTATTTAATTGCTCTAGAGGAAGCTGGATATAGTGAGGAAGCTGCCGGAAATCAACTTTATATTTTGTCGTTAATACCGGATGAAATCCTTTTAAAGAAAAAAGAAAAGATTAGATCTAGACTCAATTTTAATCGAGAAAATGTCGAGATGATTTCTGCCTTTAATAAGCCTTTGTATGATCGTATTTCAGATTTAAAATTAGAAAATAATTCAATTCAAAAAGAAATTGTCGACTTTCTAAAAACTGAGGGTGACGCTAAAAGTTCTAATGAAATATGTCAAGCAATATACTGGGAATATAAAAACTTAAATTTTAGTCAGTGGCCTATTCCTGATCTGGACTTTTCCCATATTAAATTAATAGTAGATGAAATTAAATCGAATGATTTAAAAGTAGAAGAAGGAACAAATGTACTTTATGCTGAGCAGCAAAAAATCGCAAAATTAAGAGTTCGTTTTCATACAAGTCCAAAGCCAAAAGATATAAAGGATTTAAAATCCTTCAAAATTGTTTTAATGGCCGTTAATGGTAGCAGTGGCGAAGAGATTACGGTACTTAGAAAAATAAAAAATTCAAACTCCAATAAATCTTACCGAGATGCAACAATTGAACTAAATCCTAATATAATTGAAGAAGGTTCCTATTTCATAAAGGTCTTAGCTGAAGATGAGCATGGGAATATCCTGAATGTAGATGATGAATTTAAGGATGCAAAAGTCCAAAAAGCTTGGGAAAAAACTAAAGAAGAAGATGAAAAGGCGACAAAAAAATTATTCCCCTACAAATTAACCTGCGACTCCGAGGATTTTGATTATTTAATAGAAGAGGCTTTGGATCGTGATGAAAACCAGAGGAAGGATAAATTACATAATGTTTTGCAAGCCTATTTTAAATTTAGAATCGGTGCCTTAAAAAATGATGAAGAATTAGGTGCTCCAGAGCTATCAGAAACCTCAAATGTCTGGTTAAATGATGCCAAAGAAAAACATTCTTCCACGTTTCATATAAGTTATTCAGAGAAGCATAATTACCAAATAAACATTTCTACTAAGCTACGTCAAATAGAAAATAAATTTTTACAAAATGCAGATAACATTGGCTATGTCCTAGCTAATTTAAAAGGAAACAAGCTGGCTATTGGTTTCGATAAACTCGAATTTGTAGAAAGCCCTCTAAACGAGATAGCACCAAAATCACTTCTTAGAAAACGAAAAGAAATTTTTGACTCTATTCTCAACTCGAATGAAAATAACAACGGGATATTCGAAACCGCAGATATATTTAATTTCAAAGAGACAGTTAAAAGTTATGTTGAAGCTTACACGAAATGGACGACTAAACTAAGCAAACAACTTGCATCGGACGATATTGATATAGAGGAACAGACTAAGCTGAAGGAATTCTTAGTTGAATTGCAGATGATCGATGTAACCCGAGTAAAGAGTAAGCTTCCTGATGGGAACAAAGTGGATGCACTTCTGGTTTCTCCATTACATCCATTAAGATTAGCCTGGACTTTACAGCTGCTTGAAGTATTTGATGATTGGGAAAGAAGAACAAAGGAATTTTCGGGTTATAAAGATTCTTGGTCAGACCACCTGGAAGATCTTTTCATTGGTAATCTTTCGCCAGAAAATAATCAACAAATCATGCTAGAACCCGGTTCAATGCAGTCATTTAATTACTGCGGGGAATTGTCTTTTGGCTGGGGAATTTACTTAAGCACAATTTCCAATGAATCTAGAAATGGAATGACATCTATTTCTAGGCAATTACAACACTATTTTAGACTATTATTCAACATAACCAAAGACAATTATGTAGAGACAGATCTTAGTCTAAAATTGGTTATTCGCCATGTAAAAAACTATTTAGCCCAGCATCCATATATAAATAAACTTGTAGTTAATCTTTTCAATGCTGGGGATGCCGAAATTTTTTCGAATGCTTTTGTAGAATTAGAGAAGGAAAAGAACTTTGAAAATATTAATTATGAAGTTCGTGTATTCAAAGGTAATGATAAAATTATTGAGCATGGAGAGTCTTTGAAAACCTTAATAAATCCTGAATCCAACATAACACCAGAAGCAGAGGCATTTTCACAGCCTTCAAGAAATAGATTATTTCCTAAACTTCGATTTTCTATTAATAACATAGAAGACTTTTTGAAGGACCCTACAAACTTTACTTCTCATTTAAGCTTTTTAGTAAGTCCCTTTCCAGTTACAACAGAATTAGTTAAACCTGTTACAGAGAACCGTAATTTTTTCCTTAATGGTTTGATAACAGATTCCACGGTAATCGTAAAGGAAAATGGCTCACAAATCAGTTGGAATAGATTTATAAAGGGCAACAAACTGCCTGTTAAATATAATAGCACGGGGGCAAATGGAATTAAACTTTTTGAAAATATACAGAGCTTTATTAGTAGCGCATTGGTTTCAAAATATACTGAATCAATTCCTTCTACTCAACTACGACTGAATGATAAAGATAAGGTCCTGTTGACTCATTTACACGATTACTCGGATTGGGTAGTCACTTTTGACAAAAATCTAGGTCCACAAATTTTCGATCAACCCTCCAAAAATGGTGAAATACCATTCTTACTTGACTACGTGCCAGGGGAAGAGATCTTAGGTATATCCTCTTATCTAACTACTAGGCCAACCTCTGAGATTTTGGGTCTTCTAGGCCCCCATTTTGAAGAATTTAATTTAGATATCCATAATGAAAAGGATGAGCTCAAAATAAAGATTTTACTAGAAGATCTAAGAGCAGTAAGTAGTTCATTGGTACTTCAATTAAATTCTACCAAGAACAAAGCGTTTGAAGTAATTGGATCTGCTTTTACCAAGCGTGTTCTTGAGAAAAAAGGAATGCTAGAGGAAGCTTTTTTAATCCCTATAGACCTACACCAGAATTTATTTGAAAATCTCCCTTCTGGTAATAGATCAAGAGCAGACAACCTTCTAATATCAATGGATCCTTCAAGAAAAGAAATTTTTATTTCGGTAATTGAGATCAAATGCAGAAAAGCGTTAGGGGAAACTGAAAAAGATGTTTTAAGATTGAAAATGCTAGATCAAATAGAAAATACTATTGAAGCAATTAGAACTCATTACGATCCTGGGTTTAACAGCTCATTCGACCGTCTAGATAGAGAAATTAAAAATAAAGAACTAAAATCCCTACTAACCTTTTATCTGGAGAGAGCTAATAGATATGATTATTTATCTAATAAGGCTTATAACCAATATTTAGAATTTCTACAAAATTTAGATGCTGGTTTTACGATTAGGTTTAAACGTTTAGGATTAATATTTGATTTTGCTGCTGTTGATCGCCACAAGAAGATTGTAATAGACCATGATTCTGTGTTTTTTACTTTTGGAGGAAAGTTAATTGATGAAATATTAGATCCTGATTCTGATTTAAATACTAAAAGACTGGAAGAAAATCATTTTGATAAAGATCTCAGTGAGGCTTTTGGGAATAAAAGAGAACTACAACCTTTTATTCAAAAGTTCAAATCCATTTTGGAGCCTGATATAATAGGTGAAGACAATTCTACAACCGAAACACGAACTAATAAAGAAGATCTTAAAGGAAAAAATACAGTTAAACCTATTATGCCCTTTTATCCAGAACATGAAGAAAAAATCAGTGAAGCTGCTGATGATAAAGAAGAAATTTTCCCAAAAGAAAGGTTTAATGATGTTGATCAATTAAAAAATGGGACTGCAGAAATAGAACATGTTGTACCAGAATATGATATACTTATTGGTAAAACCTCAGAAAGCTCCCAGTTCGGAATATTGGGCGAAAGCATTGTACAGAAGAAAATAGCAATCGATTTAAGCGAAACAAATACGATCAGTTTGTTTGGTGTGCAAGGAGGAGGTAAAAGTTATACTATTGGTACCATATCTGAAATGGTACTAAAACAATTTAGTAATATAAACAAACTTCCTGCCCCACTAGCTGGGGTGATTTTCCACTATAGTGAAAGTATGGATTATGAGCCTGAATTCACTTCGATGATATATAAAAATGACAAAGAAGTAGAACTGCAAAAATTAAAAGAGAGATATGGCGCAGAACCTGATTCTATTGAAGATGTCATTATTCTCACACCAAAAGATAAAATAGAAGAAAGGCAGTTAGAATATCCATCAATAAAGGTGAAACCTATAGCTTTTAATTCAAAAGAACTAAATGTTCAAGATTGGATGTTCATCCTGGGTGCTATAGGAAATGACTCGACGTATATTCGACAATTAAAGGCTATAATGAAAGAGCATAGGTCAAATATAACGATCGAGGGATTGGAACGGAGCGTAGAGGAATCCGAGCTTCTTAGTACTTCCCAGAAGGCTCTAGCGAGACAGAAGTTAAGTTTTGCCAAAGAATACATCGATGATAGTTTTATGATGAGAGATGTACTTAAACCAAGTCGACTTTTAATAGTGGATCTAAGAGATGAATTTATTGTTAAGGATGAAGCTTTGGGTCTATTTGTTATTATGCTAAATATATTTTCGGCAGTCAAAAAAATTGGAAATGAGCATTTCAATAAATTTATTGTTTTTGATGAGGCACATAAATATATGGACAATAAAGATCTCACTGGGAATATCGTAACAGCTATACGGGAGATGCGCCACAAAGGTGTAAGTATTATGATTGCAAGCCAGGATCCACCGAGTCTGCCAAACGAAATCATAGAATTGAGCTCCATCGTTTTGTTACACAAATTTAATAGTCCTCAATGGCTCAAACATATTCAAAAATCGATAACGCAGTTATCCACATTAACTCCTGCAGATATGAGCGCCTTAACTCCTGGAGAAGGTTTTTTATGGGCAACCAAAGCAAGTGAAAAAAGTATTTCTTCGAAACCCGTCAAAATATCAACCAGACCCCGGGTAACTAAACATGGAGGTAACACACTTCAAGCCACAGGTAATAGATGAAATCAATAATTATATCACATAAAGGAAAGAGGAAGATCAATCAGGATCTTACCCTAGTAAGGTACATTAATGCGGATACTGTTCTTTATTTAATAGCAGATGGAATGGGAGGTTATGATTCTGGTGATATAGCAGCTTCAATTGCTATTGATAGCGTCTCAACTTTTTTATCCAATTCAACGGAGTTAAATGAAATAGCTATCCAAAAAGCAATTAACAAGGCTAATCTGGCCGTACGTCAGTATCAGGAAAAACATAATTCAAAACTTGGTTCCACATTAGGTGGTATAATAGTATCTCGAAAAATTGCTAAGGCTTTCTGGGTGGGAGATGTAAAGATTCTGCAATATTGTGACGGAAAACTTTCATTTGAGAGCAAATCACATAACCTGCAAAATGAGATTTCCGACACTCAAGATTTCAATAATAATTCTAAATTTTCAAAATATGAACATATAGTCACTCGATCGATCCAGGGAGAGGTGAAGAAATCTAAACCTTCGTATAAAGAATTTTCCTTAAAAAAAGAAGACATATTGTTTCTATGTTCTGATGGTGTACACAATATTATTGATGCACAAACCCTTCAGTATATGATCAAAGAGGAAGATTCTGAAATGTCCTTATCTGATTTACTGAACGAAAGAATTGCGAAAGAAGCAACCGACAATGCCAGTCTGATAATGATTAATCATTTCGATATTTAGTGGTCTCAACAATATTTCTCATTATTTATATCAGTTTAGTTTTAAAGGACTCAGTATGGGCTTACTATGCAGGTTTTAAATTGGTAAAAACTAGTAGAGCCCTTCATTCAACTTCAATTAATGGGCTCATAATGGGCTCAAATCAAAAGCTCAACTGCCTCATCCAAAACAGAACTATCGAGCTCCTTCAAATAAGCTTTGGATATTCAGGTGATGCTGACCCCTCGTTCAGGCCATATTGACCCCTCTAGAGATTTTGTGATCGGAAATTAAATCTGCACAGTTTTCGGTAAATAAGAATACACAGAAAATGGCAACAAGAATACACAACTAAAAGACCTTTTGGGGCATGCCCCAAAAGGTCAAAAAGCTAATATTGCTAGTTCACCAAAACCAGCAATTTTATGAATGTGTATTTAGCCAAATTTATGACTTATGCACAATCCGTTGAAAACGGACACCCATTCCGCTGGTGGAAAGCGGACAGTGATTCCGGAATAAAACGGACACCCATTCCGGGGCAAAACGGACGTATGCGGCCCACCAACCACATCCCTAACTTAGCATAATTTCATTTACCGGTTCCCCTCGGATAAACTTGACCTAAACTTGCTGTAATTTCTTGTAGTTCTGAGGGTAGAGATTCCGGATGTCTTTATGGTTGATGGACATTATATTCTCCAGGGTATATTTAAGCCACTCATATGGATTCACCTCGTGCTTTTTGCAGATGGCAAAGAAGGAATAGATTCCTGCAGCTCTTTCTGTTGCTGAATGAGAACCCGCAAACAGGTAATTCTTTCGACCCTTATTATGTATAGCTATCCATAAGTCTGGAGAATCGATGAGAAAATTTAGAAAATAAGTGCAAAAAAATTTTAATTAACTTAACCGAAATTTTAGAAGAAAAGTGTCCGTTTTGAAACGGAACGTGTTTTGGCCCCTATAAAACAAGAGAATTATTCTAGATTTCAAAAATTAATTAAGCGGTTTGTTTTTTCACTAAAATCAGGTGTTGGTCCTGAACCCATTTTTCC
>NZ_BMXB01000006.1 GCF_014651535.1 Salinimicrobium marinum | reverse complement strand
TCTTAGAAAAAAACTGTAATATTGTCATTAACTTATCTTTTTGACCAAAATCTCTAGAGGGGTCAGTATGGCCTGAACGGGGGGTCAGCATCACCTGAATATCCAGAAAGTACGCACTGCTGCCATGGCTAGCTATTTCGACCACTGTAACAACCCCTCCTGCCATAGACTTCAACTTATACCGGATTAAAAAATAAATAAGCAGACACAAAAATGAAATTAATAAACGTTTAAAAAAAGTGTAAGAGCACCTATGGCCTTTAAGACGCCATAAGCATCTTTAGTTTTATCCGACACACAAAGCCAACGCTTTCCAAAACCAAAAGTTCCAAGCTCAATCCCCCCACTCCATCAACCTAATAGGCGACCTTTTGAACAAAGCAACTTCGGACCTTTAAACAAAGTTACATGCTTCTATGCATCTTACTTTAGTACTATAAAAAAAGGAATTAAAAACAAAAATTTTAAAAAATGGAACAAAACAATTACCAGGGAGCACTACAGAATCCGTTAGGTTCGGGCTTCAACGCAAAATCAACTTCAACTGAAGTAATTAAAGGTATTGACCTTACAGGAAAAATTGCCATTGTAACAGGGGGCAACACCGGTATTGGTCTGGAAACAGTAAAAACATTTGCAAATGCAGGAGCGACTGTCATTGTTGCGGCAAGGGATATTGAAAAAGCCAGGAAAAACCTGCAAGGCAGAATTAATGTAGAAATCGAGGAAATGGATTTAATAAACCCAGCTTCCATTGATACATTCAGCAAAAAGTTTTTGGCTTCAGGCAGACCGTTGCACTTACTCATCAATAATGCGGGAATAATGTGGGTTCCGCTACGAAGGGACAATCGCGGAATTGAATCTCAATTATCGGTAAATTATTTAGCACAGTATCAGCTTACGGCGCAACTTTGGCCTGCCCTTAAAAAAGCCAAAGGCACAAGAGTGATCAACGTCTCTTCTCACGGGCATCAATTTGCACCTTTTAATTTTGATGACCCGAATTTTGAACATGGGGAATACGAAACCCTGCATGGTTACGGCCAATCAAAAACTGCTGTTAATTTATTTACGCTTGAACTTGATAACAGAGCCAAAGAATTTGGTATAAGAGCATACGCATTGCACCCAGGTTCTATTGGCGGAACTGAACTAGCCAGAGAAGCCCCAGTAGAACTATTTTTAAAAATGGGCTTCTGCGATGAACAGGGGAATATATTACCTGAAGTTGCCGCTTCACTTAAAACCATTCCGCAAGGTGCTTCTACAACAATTTGGTGTGCCACAAGTCCACAGCTGAGCAAAATTGGTGGTGTGTATTGTGAAGATAATGACATTTCCATATTGGCTTCCGACTCGCAAATGTCAAATGGTGTAAAACGCTATTCCTTGGACGAGGTTGATGCAAAACGCTTATGGGAGTTGAGCGAAAAATTAACAGGTATTAAATTCCATTTTGATTACAAATAGAATATAACACTAAGGAAAACTTCAGAAAATTGAATTCGGAGGAACGGTTATTCATCAACGGTAAACTCACGAAATCAGTAACCGGAGAAGTTTTAGGTCCTAAAAACAAAATATTTCTGTTCAAATTATGCCGTACATTGTAAATATAAAATATTGTTTTAATCAGGAATTATAAAAATGGAACATACATCAGAATATTTAATTCCCGAAATAAAACTTTCTTGTTATGAAGATAAGTTTTCAAGGACAGATATAGTTTTTGATCAACATATGCTGATTTGGTTCATCTCGGGCGAAACAAAAATTGTGCAGTCAGAAGCAACACATTTTTTTAAGACCAATGATATTTTTCTAATTCCTAAAAATAAGCCTGCGACAATCATCAATTATCCAAAAGATGGCTTGCCTCATAAAACAGTTGTAATGCTCTTAACTGAAAAAGTACTTCGTAATTTTTACTGTGAAATAGAAGTAAAAACGAAGAATAGCCCTATTTCAAAAATTCATAGTTTCAGCAAGAGCCCTTTGCTTCAAAGTTGCCTTGCTTCTTTAATACCTTATTTTGATATGAAAGGGAACATTCCAAAAAATTTAGCATTGCTGAAAATTACGGAAGCGATAAGTATTCTGAGAGCAATTGATATTGAGATTGATGGAGTGTTAGCAAATTTTGACGATCCCAATAAGGTTAATTTAATCAGCTTTATGGAAAAAAATTATATGTTTAATATGCCACTGGAAAAGTTCAGCTATCTAACAGGTAGAAGTCTTACAACTTTCAAGCGGGACTTCATGAAAGCCTTTAACATTACTCCCCAAAGATGGCTTACACAGAAAAGACTTGAGTTGGCACATTATCAACTTTCCGAAAAAAAGAGTAAACCTATTGAGGTCTGTTACGAAGTGGGCTTTGAAAATTTATCTCATTTTTCATTTGCTTTTAAAAAGCAGTTCGGTTATACCCCAACAGAATTGACAGCCCAAAGAACAAAATACTAAATTCTTTGTCCAATTTTCTTGAATAGCGTTAACTGCATACAACAAAACCTGAATTACATATTAGTACTACATGTTCTTTATGACCATTGCTATAAAACAGTTTAAAAGGTCTGCCAGAAATAATCCGAAAGCCCCAATAGTCAATTCAAAGTGATGAACTGAAAAAAAATGGATTAGCGATCCTGTCCAGGCAGCACGTTGGTATTAGCAGGACCCAATCAATGACGATATGATAATTACATTTTTACCTTCAAAACCTGAGGCTTGTAGAAATCCGTACGCTGTTATCAATAGTCTTTGGGTTAGATTTATGATTCGATCTGAAAATGAAACATTCTACTACAGTAGTGATACGTATCATGGTTCGCATTACAAGATTTTACTGAAATTATTTTACAATTTCATTCAGATAGAGTTTTTTTTACACTTTACCTAAAACGAGCATTTGCAGCCTAGATTCTACAGCTGTAATATTCCCCGAAACCCTCTAACTGCATAATATGAATCCGCACCGTTGTGATAAATAAAAACCTGATCATATCGAAAATCACCAAAGATAGCCCCACCCAGTTTCCTGATATTTTCAGGAGTTTCTAACCAACTTGATGTTTTAGTATCAAATTTATCGAATGTTTGTAATTTTCTGTATTCTTTTTCATTCATTAGATCAACTCCCATATGTTGGGCCATATTTTTCGCACTATTAATGGGTTTATATTTTTTTCTTAATTCTAAAGCTTTATTGTCATAACAGAGACTTCTTCTTCCTTTCGGGCTTTCTATAGAGAAATCGCAAAAAATGTATCTTTTAGAATCTACATTATATTCTAATAAACTTGGTTCACCACCGGTTTTTTCCATTTCATTAATTGACCATAATTTATCTTGATTTTTTGCCAATTTTGTTTCGATTTCAGACCAGTTCACTGTAGGGAATCTTTCCTGATTATCCATAAACCGTTTTTTCAAAACCTCTAAAATGGAATTGGTTTCTTGAGCACTAAGTTTTTTCATCGAAGTCTGTTTTAATTGCTACTCTCAAATTTATTAAAAATCGTTTTGTTTTGCCTCAACGTCTTGTATAAACACAGCGAATTTACGAACTACTTAGCTATACTATTTAAGCCTTTTAATATTCATAACCAATAGATTCTTCCCATCACTGCAGATTGAAGTCCAAACATCACTTGATATCCCCCATTTCAAAATTTGTTACTGATTTTTTAATGTCGTAACCTTTCTACATTTTCTATAATCATTGATGAAAAATAATTCACGTCAGCTTCGATGCTTCCTTCATCCATAGCACAGTTTAAATTCACCCTTTCAGAATAGTCTTCTCATTTTTCCTTTATAATCTTTCAAGTTTTTGCGTAGCACAACGCCAAACAGATTTGTATGGAGCTTTTTTGGTCTTTCCGGATTCATCCTCATGATATGTAGTTGCTTCAAGGAAGTAAATTCCCTTCTCATCTAATTCTACTTCCAGGATTCCTTCGGAATTACTTTTAACCTCTTTTGTTTCTCCCGACGGAAGAAAAAGTGTTGCAGTAATTCCTTCTTTTTGTGTTCCTTTAAAGTAGGTTTTAAATATTCTTTTTGAAGAATTGATATTCTGAATTTCTTCAGCTAAAACAAGCTCTGGACTTTCTGTAGTAACTGGTATCATTTTACCTTTTTTCCCAACCATCACTGGAGCGAAAGCGTTGAATTGATATGCAGTGCCATCCCCCGGATCTTCTGCAACGTGAGAGATCTCAAGCCGGTAGGCTCCGTTTTTTTCAGGAGTAAAGTTTGCACTGTAGTGGTTATTATGTGCTGTGGTGGAAAGTTTTGTTCTTTTTCCGCTGGGCTGTACCAGCCATAATTCGAAATCGGCTACGTTGGAATACCAGTCGGTTACTTTCTCAGCTTTTCTCTCGGCGAATTCACTGTAATAAATTTTTACCTCGTGTATTTTTCCGGACGTACCTTCGGTGTTTGTATCAATGTATAAGGCATGCGCATGTGCCCAACCTGCTGCCAAAAATAAAAAGATGAAGAGCAGGAAAGATGTTTTAATATTTTTCATGAGATTTAATGTTTAAATTATTTGTTGATGCTTTTATGTGGGAAATTTTAAGCCTTCAATCCGTTTATTCGGATTTTTCTTCCACCATACGATAAAACCGGTAATGGGCAGACTAGCAGATATAATGCAAACTAAAAAGGCAATTATTTTTGTCCATATACCGCCAATGGCTCCTACGTGAAGGTCATAATTGAGTTTCATCAACTGCTCTCCTCCGTTCGCTTCCAAAAATGTCGGATCCTGATTAATCTGTTTTAGTGATCCTCTTTCATAATAAGTACTGATTGCCTGCCAGCGGGTTTCAAAACTAGGATTTATATTCACATTCCATACTCCGGTTTTTCCGTAGGGATATTGTATTCCCACCCTGTTCTTCGCTGGATCAATTCCAGAATCCAGTACCTGGTGGTAAAGAAGATCCTCCTCTTTTTGATCATGTTGGGCAACCACTGTCGTGTCACTGGTAAAACGGTTCTCATTCCGGGTTTCCCCACCCGATGCTGTCCAGTAGGCCGCGTCTGAAAACCACTGCATTCCATAAACCATTCCGGTAAGGCCTAAAACAAGTGCAACTAGCAAAGAATAGAATCCCAAAACGTTGTGAAGGTCATAATTCAGCCTTTTAAATTTTGCTGTCCATTTGATCTTAAAACTAGCATCCCGGGTAGATTTATTCCACCTTTTTGGCCACCATAAGACAAGGCCGGAGATTAGAGCAATGACAAAAATCAGGGTTCCGTAAGCAACAATAGGTTTTCCAATATTCCTTGGAAGCCATAATTGATAGTGGCCAATAATCATATATCTCCAAAAATCACTATTGAGCCTTCTGTTATGAAGAATTTCTGCAGTGTATGGATTTACATATATTTCCTGATAGTTCGTTCTGTCTGCATAGTAAGGAACGCTTGCACTTCTGCCTTCCCCGCGATAATAAACCCCATACACAGAAGGGAATCCAAGGCCATCCTTGACAGCTTCACTTAAAACAGATGGAGGAAGAAACTCTGCCTCTTCAGGTATTTCAACGGTTTGATAGGATTCAGAAAGTAATTTAATTTCTTCTTCAAATGTGAGAATGGCCGCTGTAAGACTAACCAAAACCACCACAATCCCAGAAATTAATCCCAACCACAGGTGAAGCCAGGCAGAAATTCTGTAGAAATAGGAACGTTTTTTTTTCTTTTTCTTTTTGGAATGTTTGGTGGAGGTTTTCATATAGATAGAAAGTTAAGGCACAGCCCTCAATAATGTAAGGGCTATACCTTCGGCTAATCAAATTTTAATTATTCTATAGGGTCAAGTTTGCTAATGGCAGTAATATTTCCTCCCTGTACTTCCAGTCCTTGTGAAGCAGTGGCACTTGCTACGTTTATATTGTAAACATAACTGCTTTCTTCAGTGGTTACTCCAATATGAACCGTTCCATCTTCAGAAACATAATTATTAGTGGTAATGCTTAAAATGTTTTCTTCGGAAGGCATTCCGGTAACCCATTCAAAAGTTTCATCATAAACATTAATAACAGCGATTTTATTTCCCGTAGCATAAGCAGAAGTTTTTTCTTCGGCCATTGTCACTACAAAATTTCCATTACCTGCATAAATGTGATTTGTGACATAGGCTCCGCCTGAAGCTGCTTCAAGATCGAACAGGTAAGTTTCATCAAATTTTCTTTCACCGCTGTTGATACGAGTCACAGCTGATGGTTTTGTAGAAGAAATTACACCGTTTGTAGCTGCTACTCCTGAAGAAAAAGCATAAGCATCGCCCGCTTCATCTACAGAAAGTCCGTTGGTGAAGTATCGCCCTATAAAGCTGGTACGGTCATCTTCAATAATTGTTTCCAGTTCCAATTCAGGATATGAATAAACTGCTATCCATGCCTGATCCGGGTATGCTGTTCCAAAAGTGTCGCTGCAGCAACCTTTTACTGTAAAAAAAGGTGCATACACTTTATCTCCCACCTGGGTCATCCAGCTAAAAAATGCCTGTTCCCCTTCCGGAGCAAGTTCTGCAGTATTGATTTGGCCCTGATCCACAATTTGGCTGGTTTCTGTATCTAGGCGGTACCAGTTTGCTACAGGAGAATCAGCGCTTCTGGAAATTTTCATCATAAGCACATCATCGTTTACAGGAGCAAATGCCTGTACAGTTTCTGATTGAAAGTTTGACAGCATTACAAGGTTCCCCTTATCATCCAGCTGGTAGGTAGTCACCGCTCCAGGATTACCCTGGCCATATAGTAAACTAAAGAATTTGTTGTTGTTGGTTACATAATACCGGTACGTACCATCCTGCTCCACACCATTTCCGGTGGTGCTGATGGAACCTTCAGTTAGATCGCTGGCGGTAAGCAGATAATCGGCTACGCCTTCAGACGCTACCGGAGTGGCAGCTATAATGTATCGGGAAGTAGCTTCTTCCCCTCCACCAGTGCCAGGGTTATCCACATCATCGTCGGTACAACCTGTTAAGCTGGAAAACGCCAGCATTGCTAAAAAATAAAAATCGAACTTTTTCATATTGATTTGATTTTGGTTATTTAAAAGTGTATCTGATTTTTCCGGAAAAGTTTCTTCCCGGTTTTTGTAAACTGAAATTGTCATAAAGGTTTTCATCGGTAAGATTTCTGCATTCCAGCGTGAACTGGAAGTTCTGTTCTTTTCCAAATGTGTAGGTAAGGTTAAGATCGTGGGATAACTGTTCCGGAACTTCAAGTTTGGAACTTCCTAAACTAGGCCAGTACAGAAAGAAAGAGTGAACATACAGCAGATTATAACCGATGCTTACAGGATGGGAAGTGTTCAATGGGCTCTTGAAGTTAAATGCCATATCAGCATTCCCATACAGGTAAGGAATATTGGGAATCCTGTCGCGGTAGACCACACTCTCCTGAGTTTGTGCGCCCTCAAATTGCGTATTGTTCCTTAGGTTCTGGTAAGTCAAATTAGCACCGGCAGAAAATAAATTTTTGAAAGAATACCGGGCTTCGGCTTCAAAACCAAGATTGGTAACATCGGAAAGATTGTCCATCACCTGATATACCTGATTTTGATTCAGTACAGGCCTAATAAAATCTTTTGAGTCCCGATAAAAGATATTCCCGCCTATATTCACAAGGTGAGATTCGTAAAGATCGATCCAGTACCCCGCACCTAAATTATAATTATAGCTGGATTCAGGTTTCAGGTTTGAATTTCCTTCAAACAGAATCCCTCCATCCCCGTACAGCTCATTTGGTTCGGGGAGACGGTAGCTTTTTTCAAAAGAGGCTTTTACCTGGAAATCATCAGTAAAGAAGTAAGTGCCAGCAAATCCATAACCGAATGAATTAAAATGATCTTTATTTCTCCTGTAGGCAACGTCCCCGTAATTCCCTGTTGGATTGTAGGACTGATCAAAAATATTTACCTGATTGTAATTTTTCGCAAATCCTGTTATGCTCCAGTTTTCTTCTTCGAATTGATACCCTGCTCCAAATATATTTTTGTTGGTTTGTTGTGGCTGGGCGTAGAGATCATCATTGGCATTCAGAAGGTTGCTGGTTTCACGATCAAACATATTGTAGACATTGCTTACCGAAAGTGAATGACGTTCATCAATTTTATAGTCGACACTGGCAGTAACGATACCGTTGTTGTTTTCAAATTCGGTGTGTCTGTTACTCAATTCCCCACCGGGGCCTTCATATTCTATAAATTCTCCAAACCAGTTATACCTGCGGTGAACAGTATCTACAACCTCCTCTTTTCCGAGGTTATAGTTGGCATTCAGCGTCACATCCAGGCCTTCTATCAAATTCTTTTTTTGATATTTAAAACTGGGCATGATAATATTTCCTCTGCTGTGGCGGTCTCCATACACACTCACCTGTCTTGCTCCCGTTTGTATTTCGTTGTAATTCTGTCCCAGTGTTATCCCAAAAAGCAACCTGTCGGCATAAGATTTATTTACCACACCAATGTTTCCTATAACTGTCTCATTATGGTACACATCATTGAACCGCTCCACATTTTGATTAGGAAAGTACTGGCCGGTATTAAGATCTGCAACATCTACCTTTACTTTGTAGTTATTATCTGAATAATTTTGATATGTGTTTAACTGAACGGTAAATCCGGATTCGCTCACATAACCGGCATTGAGGTTTGACCGGTGAGTATTGAAAGATCCATAAGAGTAGGAAAGATCCAGGTGATTTTTATCAAAGCTGTTGGTCACTATATTAACTGCACCTCCAAGAGCGTCTGCACCCAATCCCACAGGAACTACTCCTTTGTAAACTTCTATTCTTTTAGCGAGGTTGATTGGAATATTGTTTAACTGAAAAGAGGAACCGAAATTCTCCATTGGAATCCCGTCAACAAAAATTTTTACCTGGTTTCCCCGGAAACCGTTCATGGAAATATTCATTCTAGAGCCAACTCCGCCGTCTTCCCTTATCCTTATACCAGAAACCCGATTGAGGGCATGGCCAATATCAAGTGTGGTATTGTGTAGTTCTTCGGCATTTACAACCTCAACATTGAAGGCAAGTGCTTCTATTTCCTGAATTCGGCTTTTGGCGGAAAGTGTTACAGCATCCAGCTCGAATGAAGATTCCTTCAGTATAATCTTTAGCGGAAAATTCTCTGTATTTAGGTTTTGTATTGATTGGGTGTGGGTGCCAAAACCAATAAAAGATGCTTCAATGGTTAAAGGGCCGGAAAAGTTTCCGAAGAAAGAAAACTCACCTTGTCCATTGGTAACCTTACCCGATGACAATTCCTTCAAAATGACGGTCGCCCCATTAAGTGGAACACCATAAGAATCAACTACGACACCACTAATGTGACGTTGATTTTGGGAGAAGACTGTTCCTGTAAGCATACAGCATAGCAGGAAAATCCAAGGCAAATTTGTATATTGCATTGCTTTTTAATTGTAACGGTTGAAAAGTGTTTAATGGAGTCATACAGTTGCCGCTGTATGGCTCTTTTTTTATTCAGGCACAGTCTTTTTATTAAGACTAATTCTAAATAATAAGCAAATGTAAATATTTTTTTGAAGGAAAAAAGAAAGCCTTGCTTTTTTTTCAATTATTTTTTCGGGTTTATCCTATTCTTAAATTTATTATATCATCTCTCTTGTGTCAGCGGATTTTTCTTAAAAAAATCACTGAGAACTCATTAAAAAGACCTAACATTGTAGCGATTTTTGGTTACTAATACTTTTAAAGTATGGTATTAAAAGGGAATCAGGTGTAAATCCTGAACAGTTCCCGCTGCTGTAAGTCCCTCCTGTAATTTCAGGAGAAAATCTTTTTAATAGTACCACTGTCTTTTTTAGATGGGAAGGATTAAAAAGAGGGATGAGTCAGAAGACCTGCCGTTAAATCGCAAAGACAAAGCTTTCGGGAGTTATAGCTTTGGATAGATCTTCTATTCTCATCATATCCCCTGGCGTTTTGTTTTGTACAAGAAGTTAATTTTAATTTTAACCTTAATACAAATCAAATGCAACAAAAATTCTCTTTTCACCTGTCTCTCATTATTGGCTTTATCTTCTTATTTTCATCCTGTAGCCGCGATGATGAAGAGATCATAACACCTCCTATGGAATTTGCCAATCCCGAATACCAAAAAGATTATGATTTAATGATAAATGATACTTTACTGCTTAAACCTGAGGTTCTAAATCTACCGCAAACAGTTAGCTTTAGCTGGATTTTAAATGATGATAAAATTTCATCGCAACAAAATTTAAAGCAGGTGATGACGGAATCCGGAACGTTTAAGCTCGAATTCAAAGCGGTTGCCGACAGTGATTCCATCTCCAGATTATTTCAGATTACCGTAAATGACCCTTACGAACTCTACTTCCGCCCAAAAACGGAAAGCAGCAGTGAATACATCTCAGAAATAATTGAATACAAACCCGCGCCAGGACAGTACATTAATGCTACCTATGGTACACCGGAAGATGCAGAAAAAATCATTGGCGGCAAATCCAAAATCCTTTCATTAGGAGCCTGGGGTGGGTATGTGATTTTCAGCTTTGATCATACTATAGAAAATAAGTCGGACACTAAGGACTTCGTGGTTTACGGCAATGCAATGAACGGGCTTTCTGAACCAGGAATTGTGCAGGTTTCATTTGATGAAAATGGAAATGGTTTAGCAGATGACGCCTGGTATGAGTTATTGGGAAGCGCCCACAAAGCAGAAGAGACCATCCTAAACTATGAAGTCACCTATACCAATCCCGGGGAATATGCTAATGTACCGTGGGTTGATAATCAGGAGACAAAAGATAGTGTAATGGTAAATGCGTATCACAAACAAAATTATTATCCCCTTTTTATTGATGAACAGGAGGCAGTCACATTTGCAGGCACGAGAATTTATCCGACTGTCAAATTAGAAGGATTTGCTTCCATTGATGCCCTTGATTGGGGATATGTTGATAATTATGATTCAGAATACAGTGTGCATGGCGGGAATGCCATGGAAATTGATTGGGCCGTAGATGAAGAATGGAACCCGGTGAATTTAAAAGGTATAGACTTCGTAAAGGTATATACCGGCGCTCAGGAAAATGTTGGTTGGCTTGGTGAAATATCCACTGAAATTAAAGGTGCTTCAGATCTTTCTATGCTCCGTTAGAATTGCTCCTATTTTCTTCATAGAAAACCCGGAACTTTCTCCGGGTTTTTTCCTTTTTTTAATATGCGGTAAGCCTGCAAAGGATTAAATATCAACTTCAGCTAGAGTTAGAAGGGACAGCATAAAATTAACTATCAAAGAATCATTAACTGTAGTAATAATTATTTGATAAACTTAGGAAATATGATTTAACGAAGAACATTTATAAATTATTCCTGTAATGGAGATTTATACCAGGAACTTTTCTTTTTGATGTTTAAGTACCTCCGCTTCCCTATAAAAAATAATCTCCTGAGCAATATTAGTTGTGAGATCCCCCACCCTTTCAAGTTTTTTTATAACTGTATATAACATGAGAAACTGGTCGACCAGTTGCACGTCTTTTCTCACTAGTTTAGAAATTACTGAAATACTGTTATTATTGATCTCGTTGAGAATCTGTTCCTTTTTAAAGACTTTATGCGCGCGTTGACTACTATTGTCTGCATAGGCTTCCCTTATATCCTCGAGCATTGATATAGTATGAGAAAACATTTCATCAATGCGAAGATGTTTCAACAACCTTCTATCGGGGAGCATGTTCAATTCTAAGGTAAACTTTGAAATTCCAAAAGCGTAATCTCCAATGCTTTCCAGATCAAAATTAATTTTGCGAAGAGCCAGTACAAACCTTAGATCACTGGCTACAGGTTTGTGTAGCACTAAAAATTGCTCACAGTCCCTGCCAATTTTCAGATCAAGCGCATTCATCTTGTACTCCATATGAATGACCATTTCGGCAAGATCCTTATCCAGGTTAAGAAAAGCTTCAATTGAATTTTCCAACTGTGTACCACACAAGTCAAACATTTCTGTACCTAACTGAATCAGCACTTCTTTATGTTGATCAATATTTACCATAGGCTGTCTGCCGATTAAATTATTTTATTTCATACATTTTCGTGGTAAGACCGGATTGATGTCTAAGGAATAAATAATAACACAGCTCCTAAAAACCATACAAAACAATTTTAAATGGTCTTACACTCAGAATTTTTATTGCGCTAAAAATAAAGAAAACTAAGGATCATTATGTAAAATTAAGATTATCAATTATTTATGGAAGGGTTAGCTATTCCTGGTTTGGTGTCGTTTTCAATACCGTTTGAATAATGCAGCAAATACTTTTACCTCCCTTTTTCTTATTAAAGGTGGAAAGTAATAGGTTTTTTGCACCTAGCTCTAAAAATTTCATTTAAGAAAATCTCTAAACCATTTACCTGAATCTTTTATTATTCTTTCTTGCGTCGTGAAATTCACATGTACTAATCCAAAGCGGGGCCGAAATCCTTCTGCCCATTCAAAATTGTCTGTAAAACTCCAAACAAAGTAGCCATTGACATTCGCCCCTTCTTTTTTTGCTTTTAGAACTGCAGCCATATACTGCTTTAAATAATTGATCCTCCTAATATCCTTTACTTCTCCATGTTCCACGATATCCTCATAGGCCGCACCATTTTCTGTCACTATAATTTGTTTTATTCCACTATAGGCATTAAATTTTTTTAACATGTTATATATAGAATTAGGATAAAATTCCCATTTCATAGCTGTTAAAGGTACCTGCCTTTTTTCAGCTTTAATATTTCTTGCTTTTATATAAGGAATAATCCACGAATGCCTTACGATCTCCCGAGTATAATTTTGGATCCCTATAAAATCAAAATCGAATTTCAACATTTCTTCATCTCCCGGAAGTTTATATTTCCTCAACCTTTTAAGAAATTTCAGTTCATTAACGGGATAACCCAAACCCAGAGCAGGTTCTACAAAAAGTCGATTCACAAGAGCATCAATTCTTTCTGCGGCCAACCTGTCTTTTCTGTTTTGTTTAAAAGGTTCAATAAGCGAACATGAAAAAGTAGTTCCTACCAGGGAATTGGGATAATGAGCTTTTATGATTCTGGCACCTTCTGCCTGGCATAGAGCAGCATGATGAATAGCTGGTATAAAATTTTTCAGGCCTTTTTTTCCTGGAGCATGAACACCCAGAAAGTATCCTGCACCTAAAAAAACAAGAGGCTCATTAAGTACCATCCAGTTTTTGACCCTATCTCCAAATTTTTCTACACATAAAACTACATATTCCTTAAACCAGTCTATGATTTCCCGGTTAGTCCAGCCTCCTTTTTGTTCCAGAACATAAGGTAGATCCCAATGATAAAGTGTCACCCAAGGTTCAATACCCAACTCCAAACATTTATCTATTAGCCGGTTGTAAAAATCGACTCCTGCAGGATTGGAATCCCCTTTACCAGTTGGAATGATACGGGACCAGGAAAGAGAGAATCTAAAATTGGGAATATTTAGTGTTTTCATCAAATGAAGATCATGCTCATATCTTTGATAAAAGTCACACGTTATATTACCATTATGGCCGTTGTACACTTTCCCCTTTTTTTTAGAAAAGATATCCCAGATAGACGGCCCCTTTCCATCCGCTTCGTGGCTTCCCTCTATTTGGTAAGCAGCTGTTGAAACGCCCCATCTAAAATCTTCACCAAAATCTTCTTTTTTGAAGGAAGGACTTTCTCCAGGTTCCGTAGAATCTATATCTGACATTAATTATTGAAATGAATATGGATTAAAAATGATACTCCCTTCTACTTTTAATTTACCGGAGAATCAATGCTTCCCAGGAAAGATTGATTGACAGCACTGAGATTGGTGATAAAATGATTATTCAGAAGGGTTTGAATGATTTCCTCAGTGATATCTGGAAAGTCTACCTGAATCAATGATTCCGTATTTAACCATTCTCTAATTTTGGGGAATTGTTTCTTCTTTAAATTTTTAAGCACTGTAACTCCTAATACTTTCAAGGCAGCAGCATTGCAATGCTGCTCGTATTGATTTTCCATAGGAACCACAAGAAGCTTTTTCTTCAAAAACAGTGCTTCTGAAGGAGTTTCAAATCCTGCACCACAAAGTATGCCCTTACTAGAAGCCATACTTTCCAAAAATGCCTCGTTATGAACTGGTTTTAAAAAAACATTCCCGCAATCATACGCTTTCCTGTTATGCTTGGAAAATACTTCCCATTTTATATCACTAAACCGGGATAAGATCTTAATCAGTTTTTTATCGCTGTAAGATGGCAGATATACAGTATAATGACCATTATTTGATACAAAAAGCTCTCGCACCTGTCTTCTTATTACAGGTGTATAGGTTTGATCGTTAAAGCTCGAAAAATGAAAACCATACTTTACAGTAGAGGGTGCATAATACTTTAAGATTAATCTCCCTATTCTGTCCCTGTGTTTCGGTAAAGGAGCATTGACTGCCAATACAGCGCATTGATGACTCAAGGCAATACAGGGTCTTCTTTTAAAATAGCACGCCCACGCTGAAACAGGTTCAAAATCGTTGATGACAACATCGTATTGGTGCACCGGAACCTTTTGGATCTCTCTTATAATCCCTCTGATATTATTCTGAATAAAGGTCTTCCAAAGATCTACTCCTCCCCTTTTTCCAAATATAAACCCAAGGCCTTTCATCTGGTATTTCACATCATACGGAAGCGTCATATCTGCCTGAGTCCCACTTACCAAAATATCTACCTCTCCTATGTTTTTTAGTAAAGGAATAACATCTCTCGCTCTACTTAGGTGACCGTTTCCTGTTCCCTGAACAGCATATAATATTTTCATAGTTTATTGAGAATTAATTAATAACTATTCCCTTTTATGGTTTCACAAAATTTAATTCCCGAACAAGATTTTCAAACAATTCACTACTGCTCACTTCAACCACTTTAAACTTCTTTGCCCTCGCCGCCATTACTAAGTGAGGATCCTCGTAAAAATGATACAAATTCCAACTTCCACTATTGTATTCCAGTGCAGTAAGATTTTCTATCCAGTCCCCTGAATTCATATAAATCACTTCGCCTCCTTCTCCTTCAATCCTTCTTATTTCCGGCTGGTGAATATGGCCACAAAGGACATAATGGTATCCATTTGAAATAGCTATTTCTGCGGCGATCTGTTCAAAATCATTTATAAATTTCACTGCACTTTTCACACTGTTCTTTATCTTTTTTGAAAGGGATAGTTTCCCTCTCCCCATCCCTTCTGAAATGAAATTGAACATCCGGTTGATTAATATTAGTCCATCATATCCTTTTGCCCCTAATTTTGCCAACCATTTAGAGTTTTGCATGGTTACATCGAAAACGTCACCATGAAATATCCAGGTTTTTTTGCCATTTAGATCAAGTACTACTTTGTTAACAATCTCGAGGGATCCCATCTTAAATCCGACAAATTTCCTCAGCATTTCATCATGATTGCCGGTTACGTAATACACCTTCACTCCCTTAACAAGAAATTCAGTTATACATTTCAAAACCTGCATATGAGATTCTGGCCAGTAACTTTTATTGAATTGCCATATATCAATAATATCTCCATTAAGTATCAGTATTCCGGGCTGTACGCTTTTGAGGTAGCTCAAAAGCTCCCCTGCGTGGCATCCGTACGTACCTAGATGGACATCAGAAATCACCACAACCTCTACTTTACGTCTTTTCATTTTTTTTTAAATTTTAATGGAATTGGACTTATGGAAATATGGCTGTTCTTCCTTCCGGAAGAGAAAAAGGCAGATGAAAAAGAAAGAAATAAATGTATGAGTAAAGCGTCGTTACAAGTGATAATAAAATGGAATAATGAGGAAGAGAGAAAAGAATATCTTTTTTGAGGATCCAGGGATTTATCCATTATACGATTTTTCAATATGCATGATTTATTTATTAGCAATTTAAAAACGGGACATTACCTCATAATCATGTAATCATTAATTTCTGTTTAATAATTTATTATTTGCTTTTCAAGCACAAAAAAAGGGTGGAAATATTTTTAACACCCTCATTTTTGGCTAATTCAAAAAATCTTAACAACTAAAATCCTGTTTTTGGCTATGTTCCAGGAATAACGATCAATTGTCGAAACAAACCTAATCCAAAAAAGAACGTATTACATTAACGAAACATGAAGTGATCAATAAGAAAAAATTATGTCATTTAAGTTTAAACTAAATTAAGAGGTCACCACAGAGATTTTCCAGGGAAAAGAATTCTTGTTTTACAAGCAATAAACCCTGCCTAAAATCTTCATTGGTTTTCTCAATCGTTTGAAGTTCATTTCACCTTATAATCTTTAAACTGACTTAATAGATTGTTAAAACTGGCTTAAACATATTTCATTTTAAAGGAGCTTATTTTGGCCTGTCAAAAAGCTAAACTTATGTAGTATCAAAGCAAAATAAATTCAAAAAGAAAACCGCAGCTGCTACGAACAACTGCGGTTAATAAACTTAAGCTAACCAATCACTTAAATTCATGTATTCTAAAATTAAGCAAAAAAAGCCAAAAAATATAATCTTTGGCTTTACCATCTTATTCCTGTCACAGCTAAACTATGCCAATGTTACCGCTGCAGGTAAAATTACCAATGAAGTTCTGAATCCAAAAGTAGAGCAGCAAACAATCACCGGTACTGTTCAGGATGGACAAGGAATCCCGCTACCTGGAGCTACCGTAAAAATAGAAGGTACAAACCGGGGGACTGTTACCAATTTTAATGGAGAATTTTCCATTGAAGCCAAACAGGGAGATGTCCTCCAGGTTTCATATATTGGATTTCAGAATTTTGAGGTAACCCTTTCTGGGGAGACAAATTTAATTATTCAATTACAGACAGACAGTGCCTCCCTGGATGAAGTAGTCGTTGTTGGATATGGAAGTCAGAAAAGATCCGATTTAACCGGAGCTGTTAGTTCAGTAAATGATGAAGAGTTTAATAAAGGGGTCGTGACAAATCCCGGAGATCTTTTGCAGGGTAAAGTATCAGGTCTGAATGTCACTAATACCAGCGGAGAACCGGGCGCAGGTCAGGATATCGTCATCCGTGGGGTTGGAACGTTACGATCAGGAACTTCTCCGCTTTACGTGATCGACGGTTTCGTTCTTGATAATTCTTCTAATGGAGTACCCACCAACCCTTTAAATTTTATCAACACGCAGGATATTGAATCTATGACAGTGTTAAAGGACGCCTCTGCTGCCGCCATTTATGGTTCAAGAGCTGCTAATGGTGTGGTGGTAATTACCACTAAAAAAGGCAAGGAAGGCAGAACACAGATGAACTTCTCTGCTTCTACGGCTATATCAACGATAGCTAACAAAATAGATATTTTTTCAGCAGATGAATTCCGGGAAGTTGTCCAGGAAATAGGCGGAAGTTTGAATGACAATGGTGCAAATACAGATTGGCAGGATGAACTCACTCGAACTGCTGTTTCTAAAGAAGTAAATTTTTCCATGAGCGGTGGTACTGCCCAAACTTCCTATTTTGGATCTATTGGGGCGCAGGATCAGCAGGGAATTTTAAATAACAGTGAGTTAAAACGCTACTCTGCCCGAGTAAACCTGTCTCAAAAGGCTTTCAATGAACGGGTAAATGTCGATTTTAATCTTTCAGCATCCAGGACTGAAAATGAAAGACCCGATGTAAATACTATGGTGAGTAATATGCTTCAGTTAAATCCTACCACTCCTGCATATACAAACGGAGAACCTACTGTTTTCGGGACGGGAATTAACCCTTTGATTATTGAAGACATTTATGGTGATTATGCAAACAATAACAGGATGATTGCCAATATTTCTCCTTCTTTGGAGATTATTGAGGGCATAACCTATAAATTAAACTTTGGGGTGGATTATTCCAAAACAGACAGGGATGAGCAGCTAATACCTTATTCAGCAGATCCTGATTATGCGGAAGGTTCTATAAATTCAGTTTTTACAACCAACAAAAATACGTTGATTGAAAATACCCTTACTTACAATGTAGATCTTGGCGAACATGGGTTAACATTTCTTGCTGGTCATTCCTATCAGGAGTTTTTCATCCATGCCAAGCGATATTATTTCACTGATTTTCCTGATAATGGTATCGAACCCAGATACCAACTTGGAGAAGCCCGGGGCGAAGACCGCTCCCAATCTTCAGACGCCACAAAAAATGAACTGCAGTCGTTCTTTGGCAGGATTAATTATGATTTTGCAGATAAGTACCTTATGACTGCAACTTTACGTTCAGACGGTTCTACTAAATTCGGAAAGAATAATACTTATGCATATTTCCCATCTTTTGCTATTGGATGGAATATTTACAGGGAAGACTTTATGCAAAATTCCGGAATAAACAATCTGAAACTAAGAGCTAGTTGGGGTAAATCCGGTAACCAGGAAATACCTTCCAAACAGACTAAACTTAGTTACGGAGAAAGTTTTGAAGATAATGACATTTATCCTCTAGATGGAAATGTGAATAGCAGGGAAGGTTATCCCTACGGTTTGGTTTTCGCCCGTACTGCAAATCCAGATCTTCAATGGGAAGAAACCACGCAAACAAATATTGGTTTGGATTTCGGATTTTTAAATTATAAACTAACAGGTACACTGGATTATTTTTATAAGGAGACGAATGACGTTTTGCTTTATTTCTCTACCCAGGATCCAATTGATGAAGTTGGTTTTAAATGGCAAAACATTCCTGGCATGAAAATCAAGAATCGTGGTTTGGAAGTTTCTTTGGACTATCAAAGTGATGCGAGCCGTGATTTCTCCTATAACATTGGTGGTAACTTCTCTTACATCGAAAATGAAATTACGGATTCCCCGTTCACGATTGTAACTACAGGAACTGCCAGTGGTTCGGGACAAACCGGTGCAACCATAAATGGTTACATGAATAATGAACCCATCGGAAATTTTTACTTACGTGAATTTACCGGTATTGGTGAAGATGGTTTCAGTACTTATACAGATTTAAACGGTGATGGACAAATAGATGACAGTGACCGCATTTCGGCAGGTAGTGCTGTTCCTAATATCAACTATGCTTTTTATACAAATTTCCGGTATAGGAATTTTGACCTGGCTTTGAACTTTAACGGGGTGAGTGGTAACAAAATCTATAACCACACCAGGATGAGTCTGTTTAATATGACCCAAATCGCGAATTCTCTAAACACTACAGACCAGGCTATTGAATTTTCGAATGAAGATCCCAGCAACTCCAATACAGTTTCAACCCGCTATCTGGAAGATGGAAGCTTCTTACGCTTAAATAATGCCACCCTTGCTTATAATTTAAAACCTGAGGCGATAGGGATGAGAGATTTGTTGACGAACGTTCGTATCTCGGTTACAGGACAAAATTTATTTGTCATCACCGACTATACCGGATTTGATCCTGAACTAAACACAGGAAGTTCTGGCGATTCTAAATCCTATGGGATCGATTATTTCACTTACCCAAAACCGAGGACCTTTTCATTCGGTTTAAACGTAATATTCTAACTATTTAATCTTTTTGAAAATGAAACATAAAATATTAACCGTAATGGTTGGGCTAAGTGCCCTGCTATTCTGGAATTGTACAGATCTGGAAGAAGAAATTCTGGACGAATCATTAACAGGAACAGACGGACTGGCTGAACCAGTTTCGGGTTCTTTAGCTGCAGCCTATGGCATATTACCACAAACATTTAGGCATACCCGTTATTTCGGATTGCAGGAAATAGCTTCAGATGAAGCAATATTACCACCTCGGACCGGACTGGGTGGAACTCAGTGGGCAGATAATGATACATACGTGACTGCTCACCGCCACCAAATGTCTTCAAATAATAGTCTGGTAACCCAATCCTGGAGCTATTTAACTACTGCCCTGTTTAGAACAGTAGCAGCAATAGATGTTTTAACCCCACTAGCTGAAGAAGGTAATGCAGAAGCAGAACAGGCGCTTGCCGAAATGAGGGCTTTGAGAGCTTATGAAAACATGCTCTTTTTGGATAGCTGGGGCCTTGCTTTTAAAAAAGAAAATACTACCGGTATTTCCGAAATCCTTCGTGGAGAAGATGCCATCGCTTATATCGAAGATGAATTTCTAGCAGTTGTAGATATCATCAACACAAATAAAGGTCCCGGAAGAATGACCCAATCTGCCGTTTATGGTTTCTTAGCTAAACTACACTTGAATGCAGCAGTTTATAGGGATCCATACGGAACTCCCGATTTTACTGATGAGGATATGAATAATGTGATCAATTACACCAGTAAAATCATCAATGAAGGAGGGTTCTCCTTGTCTCCGGAATATTTTGATTTGTTCAACGATGAGAACCACTTTAATCCGGAAATAATTTTCGCACTCGACCTTCGTGGAGTTCTGGATGCAGATCATAACCGATGGGCATATTGGTCTATGTCCGGTTCACTTTTCCCAAGACCGGGCGATAAATATTTGAGTATGGATGGAACGGACGGTCCTGCCATCACCCCTGATTTTTACCAGACCTGGGTTAATGCATATGGATCTGTCGATCCTGCTGATGCCGATTCCAGGTTCTATCAGGAAAACGCGCAGGTTCCTGATGAATTAAGAAACATTGAAGGACTTACTCCTTACAAAAATGATACTTTGGGGCTAAAGAGTGATAAGGATCATTACTTCCTGGCAGATGCCGGTTTTGAAATTGACCGGGGTATCATCCGGGGTACAATGTGGGCGCCAAGAAAGGAATCTTTTAGATCCGGTAATTTTTTAACCGGAAATGATGGAAGTGGAACCACAAAGTATCGAATATACCCTCTTGCAGAAGCAAGGGAAAATGGATCTGACATTGAAGACATTTGGTATTATGTAAACCACACTCTGGACATTAGTATACAAAACGAGAATAGTTATGCCGGTGGATACAGGGTAGCAAAATGGCAATTCAGTAAAACTTCTCCAGACGGTAACAATTACAGCGATGTAGATCTTGTATTATTGCGCCTGGCTGATATTTACCTGATGAGAGCAGAAGCGAAACTTCGAAAAGGAGATAATGCCGGTGCCCTGGCAGATGTAAATACGGTAAGAACTTCGAGAACTGCACGCCCTGATAAAACCCCGGCAGCTTTATCTTCTATTGACCTGGAAACCTTATTCCGTGAACGTGGTTTTGAGTTTTACTGGGAAATGTCACGCCGTACAGACCAGATCCGCTTTGGCCATTACGAGGATTCCTGGACTTCCAAAACAGATAGTGATGTACATCACAGGCTGTTTCCTATTCCTCAGGAAGCAATAGATGGAGCCTCAAATATAGAAGGTTATTTAGAACAAAATGCCGGTTATTAATTCGAAAAAATAAATTGTTCAATAGCGGCAGGAAACAAAATTTCCTGCCGCTATTAGTTTAATACTGTAAAAATGAATTATATAAAATATATTTTAGCTGTCTCCATAGTAGGAGCTTCCGCTTTAAGCTGCGCCAGGAATTCAGAAGCCAGTAAATCTAAAAATATTTCTGAAACCACTAAAGAAGAACCGCTTAACGTTATCCTGATGATAGGTGACGGAATGGGTATCCCCCAGGTATCCAGCGCCTTTTATTTTGGAGAAGGGGAACCTAATTTTCAGCAATTCGAAACCATCGGATTAATAAACACCTCCAGTACCAGTCACCTGATTACCGATTCGGCGGCAGGAGCAACGGCATTTGCCACAGGAGAAAAAACCTATAAAAGGGCCATTGGAATGTCTAAAGATACCCTGCCCCTTCCCACAATTTTGGAGCAGTTAAAAGAAGAAGGTTATCAAACAGGATTGATTAGTTTGACTTCTATTACCCACGCTACACCCGCAAGTTTCTATGCGCATGTGGAAGACCGTGATATGCATGAAGAAATTGCGAAGCAATTAGTAGATGCAGAAATAGATTTCTTTGCTGGTGGCGGAAGAAAATATTTTTCAGGGCGTAAGGACGGTTTGAATCTTTATGATGATCTGATTGCAAAAAATTATCATCTGGACACTTTAGACCTTGCTGAAGTTGACAATTCCCAACCTAATGCTTTTATTTTAGCTGAAGAGGGAATTCCTTCCAAAACAAAGGGCCGCGGTGATTTTCTTCAACAGGCGTCTAAAAAGGGATTGGATTATTTTTCTTCCAATGAAAAACCTTTCTTTTTGATGATTGAAGGTTCCTATATCGACTGGGGTGGACATGCGAAAGATGAGAAAATGATGATTCAGGAAGTGCTTGATTTTGATAAAACCATAGGCGTAGTCCTCGAGTTTTTAAAGTCTCATCCAAATACCTTGCTGGTCATCACGGCAGACCATGAAACGGGTGGCGTAAGTCTTGGGAAGTATTACGAAGAAGATTCCAATGGAAGGAAGAAAGAAGTTCCGGGAAAAGTTCAGGTGTATTTCAATGATGATCAACACAGCACCGAGCTCATCCCTGTCTTTGCAAAAGGAAAAGGAGAAGAACTTTTCAATGGTGTGTATCAGAATAATGAAATATATCACAAAATTTTTCAGGCTATAAATGGGACTTCCAATGAATAATAGAATTGCACAATCCGTAGGGTTTATTTTTCTCTTTATATCAACTATCTCCCTGGCTCAAAACAGCTACAGGTTTCATTCGCACAATGACTATCTACAGGATCTGCCGTTTTGGGAAGCCTATAATCATGGAGCAGGCTCTATAGAGGCCGATGTGTATCTGAAAAACAACAATTTATATGTTGCTCATACCGAAAAAGAGATTGATTCCCGAAGGACCTTGGAAAAACTCTACTTTGACCCGATTGCAGAGCTGGCAAAATACGGTAAACTGAGAGAGCTTCAGCTGCTAATAGACCTTAAATCGGAAGCGGAACCTACTTTGGCCAAGCTTCTGGACATTTTAGAATCTTATCCTGAATTAAAAAAAGAATCGAATCTGAACATCGTAATTTCCGGAAGTCGCCCTGCACCTAAGAACTATGGAACCTATCCTGATTATATTATGTTTGACCATCAAGACCTGAATAATCTGGATAAAATTGTTTTAGACAAGATAGCTCTGATCAGCCAGAATTTCAGAATCTACTCTAACTGGAATGGGCTTGGCAGGCTTACTGCAAAAGAGCTGGAAAAAGTAGAAAGAGTAATAAAAGAAGCTCATCGAAAAAACCTGAAAGTCAGATTTTGGGCGGCTCCTGATACTAAAACTGCCTGGGGAAGATTTGCAAAGATGGGTGTTGATTTAATAAATACAGATCAACCGGCTGAAGCTTCCAAATATCTTGAAAATCTTGATCAGCGAACGTACAGCTTAAAGGAACCGATTTCGGTATATAAGCCAACCTATCGTCACGACCCTGAAGCAAAGCCAAAGAATGTGATCTTAATGACGGGGGATGGCAATGGTCTTGGCCAGATCTCTTCAGCGGTTATTGCCAATGAGGGACAGCTAACAGTTACGCAGTTAAAAGACATTGGATTTTTGAAAACTTCAGCATATGATGATCTGGTAACCGATTCTGCCGCAGGAGCTACAGCTATGGCAACAGGAAAAAAAACTAGTAATCGGGCGATCGGAACAGGACCTGCAGGTGAAAGATTAACTAGTTTAACTGAAATTCTTTCAAAACATGGGTTTGTAAATGGCATAATGACAACAGATAAAATTACCGGTGCCACTCCTTCTTCTTTTTATGCACATCAAACAGAACGTGATAACAGCAAAGGCATTTTGAAGGACCTGCTTCAAAGTGAGATAGATTTCTTTGTTTCAGCTGGTGCAAAGGATCATAGCAACATTCAGGAGAAGTTTATAAAGAAGGATGTGATAGAGTTGAGTAATTTTAATGATAGAGTGGCCATTTACCTGTCGGAAGACGATATTCCGGTTCCTGATTCAAGAGGAAGGTTGTTTCCGGATCATGTAAAAACAGTGCTTCAGAAACTTAATGAACAGGATCAGCCTTATTTCCTGATGATAGAAGGAGCCAAAATTGACAGTAACGGACATTCCAACAACATAGAGGGTATTGTCCAGGAAATGCTGGATTTTGATCAAACCATTGCGGAAGTGCTGAAAGCTGCAGACAAGCATCAAAATACCCTTGTGGTAATAACAGCCGATCATGAAACTTCAGGCTTTGGGATCCTGCAGGGAAACCAGGACAGTGACGAAATTGAAGGTGGTTTTTTAACGAATGATCACACGGCCACTATGGTTCCTGTGTTTTCCTACGGTCCCCAATCTGGAAGTTTTACCGGTGTTTATGAAAACACCGAAATATTCAGTAAGATTCTTGAAGCCCTTCAGGTAGAGAATTAATTTTTAACAAGGTCAGTGATCTCTCCTGTTTCCAGGTCGATCTTAAAATGACTGGCAGGTAAACCTTTCATAAGGCTTCTGAATATGCTCGTAAATAAATAAAGTTTATGAGTATATTCATTTTCAGCAGCTTTAAGACTTGGATTGTTGTGAAAACCATCTAAAATTATTCTGTATTGATCAAGACGGTTTTTTGGTATATCCTTAAATGCTAGTTTATCTGCATTTCTTATCTTATAAAAATCAAGGATCATGTCCTCCCCTGTCCAGCTTTCATAATCGCCTGGATTTTCAAGCTGATTCCCAATTTCAGAAATATCCTTGTCATTGTTTAAAAAATCCAATTGATCAAAATCGCCTCGGTATTGGGAAAGCCTTAGAATTTCCTTTCCACTAAGATCGGACAAGAATTTACGATAACCAGGAGACCAGTCATTAAGGAACCTCAAAGTTACCAGGTTTTCTAAATGGGATTGTGCGAACTCCCGGTAAGATCTACTTTGAAGGATCGTATCGTTCCACACCGGTTGCCCGGATTCGTTTAAATATTTATGCTCCATTTGATAGAGCGGAAATAATTCATTAAACCCTGGCACTTCCTCAATAACTATGGTTTCAACTTCTGCAGTATTATCAGTTATCGTTAAAATTTTATAACCGGGGATATAGGCTGCCAGGGAAGGCGTCTGAATATTTACCAAAAATTCTCCGTTCCCATACGCTCTTTTCCCGGTATCGTTTATATGCATATGTCCGGCAAAATGTAATTTTACTCCGGCTTCTGCCAGTGCTTTTGCTATTCGCTCTTGCGGAACCCGCTCTAATTGCCATTTATTTGGCCCCAGAAATTCCCGTAGTCGTGGTGATTCATCTTCGTTAAAATCTATTGCCGGATAATGACTAAAGGCAACTAATTTCTTGTTAAGTCTTCGGGCGTTTTCAGCAACTTTCCTTATCCATTGAAAAAGATGTCGCTTGTATTCTATTGTGTTGTTATAACCAATTCCGGCACCACTTAATTCTCCGTTTTTCTGTGGAACATAGGTATTTCCATCTATGGCCAGAAGCCAAAGTCCATCCACCGGTTCCACCAAATATGATGCATCTGGAATGCGAAGGGAATCCTTCAACAAATATGTTCTGTTTTCAATTCGAGAGGAATACAAAGCTTTAGCAAATTCGTAATTTTCCGGATCGTAAGATGAAAACGGAGTTTCCCAATATAAAAATCTCTTTTTCGGAAAAAAACCAAATTCCTTTAAAATTTCCATCACCTCAACATATCCCATTTTCGCAATATCCCTGGTTACCACTACCGGATGTTCAACTTCTGGATTGCGGATGTATTTGGAATCTCCACTATATATAGGCTGATTTTTTCCTTGTTCTCCCAAAAAATCATTTTTTCCTGCCTCCTGTGCAAACGGACCTACAGGATCATGGTTTCCGGTGGTGATGAAAAACTGAATCTTGTATGTTTTAGTATAATGATTTAAAATTTCGCTAAGACCCCGCAGGTGTACAGGTTGGCCATCATCGGTGTAATCTCCGGGAAGAGCTACTAACTTAATATTTCTTTGTGTGATATCATCAAGTGCAGCCAGAAGTGCAAAATAGTTTTCATTAAAAATTCTTGTTGAATGTAATTGAGAAGCCATTGTCCTTACCAAGGTATAGGAATTCGATCCTGGATTCAAAACCCCGGGATAGTCAGAATCCTCCAGATCTCCATATAAATCCTGAAAATGCACATCAGCCAGAAAAGCTATTTCTGTCGAGTTTCCCTGTGCACTCGCCTGGCAAATAGTGAAAAGGATTAAAAGTAATAATTTTGTTTTCATCTATTGGAAGATTAAAAAGGATATAAAAAAAGGAAGACCAAAAATGGATTCTTCCTTTTTCATTGACTACAATTATTCTAACCGCTGCAAGTTAAGCAACAGTTTAAAAAAAGGTTTTACCTTATTGTAAAGTTTAAAGAAAATTTATTCTTTAGCAATTTTGTCATAATCTTTTACAGTAGAATATTATCTAAACGAAGACAATGCAAATTCCCCTGATTATTGAAGTGTTCAAAGGTTCCTTTCAGGATAGGAACTTTTTTACAACTGTACAACTTTATATCCAAAAGATACTGTGAAATATAAGTAACCGTTTAAAAAGTAATCAAAATTAAAATCTATTGGCTGGAATATTAAACTGTCTAAGAAATAGACCTTCACTTATTTTTTCTTTTGATGATAATGAGGCAGCCCATAATTTTTGAGCCGCCTCCTTTACTATTATTAAAGATTATTAGTGGTCATGATCATCATGATCCTCATGCCTTGCTTCAATATGTAATTCCAAAAATGCCTGAGATTCATTGCCTGCAGCATCGGTTACATATACTCCAAAATGGTAATGCCCTTCACTTACAGGTTCTCCATTGATCTCCGCTGGAACGGCAATATGATGGTGTGCTTCAAAACTGGTTTGCCCTGCCTCAATAGTAAAAACTTCACTATAACTCCAGGGATTGTCCTGGCCATTTTCCTGTTTTAAAACACTGTGGGTATGGCCATCAAAAGAATTATGAACTTCTACTTTGTAAGAAGCGAGCTCCACGTTGTCTGTAAAAATAGCATCGAAATGAATTTCCCCACCCGGAGCAATTTCTTCTTCTTCATGAGGTTCTGCAATAGAAATTTGAGGGGCTTGAGTGTCAATTGCTACATCGTCATCTTCGCTACAGGAAGTTAAAGACAATGAAGCGATAATGCTGAATAAATAAATTAATCTGGTTTTCATCTTTATTATATTATTGTTTTTCTGATTTTTTTATAGCTTTTAAAGCCTTATTCATAATACCGGAAATGTACTAAACGGGCGGACCACGAAGCTGAAAATTAAAATCCTCCTGATGTACATAGTTTTCAAGACTAGAGAAATTGGGATTATTCTGGGCTGAAATAAAATCAACCTTTTCAAGCCTGCTTTCGATTGGTAAGACTGAAGAAAAGCTGTTGAGATGGTAATGGCAGGTATGATAGAGATAACTACTATCAGCCTTCCTAAAAGCTGTATTACTTTCAGATGAATAGCTATGGGAAATCACCAGAAAATGTATACTGCTCATCACTTGAGGGCAAAGAAATCCAGCAAGTAGTGCAATTGCAATATGTTTTTTAAAGCTCTGCATTAATTGAGCGGTATTTTAACCATTAATTGAAGGTTCCTGCCCATTTCCGGAATTTCGAGGGCCCTATAAAAATTGGTGTGGTTGAAATATTTAGTATTGAAAATATTGGTTGCCTGCAGGTTGACAGTAGCTTTAAAATTGTTAACTGATATATTTGTTTTTAAGCCTGCTCCAAAGATCATATAACCAGGAGTCACGTGTTCATTTTGAGCTATTCGATCCTGCTCCAAAGCAAAACCAGTATTGGTAAATATTTCTACATCTTCAAAAGTTTTTAATTCCTGTAGAAATGAATATCCTATTTCAGCAAATCCATTAATAGGCGGGGTAAAGGGTAAGGGAAAGTTGCGGGAACTGTTGGTGTTGATCTGCCGGTTGTACAAATATTCTAAAGTAAGTTGCGTACGCCATTTATCAGCAAAAATTTTATGTAAATCCAGCTCTACTCCTGTTAAGACTGCCCTACTCTCCGTAAATTTATATATCTGGCCCGCATGCGGTAGCATAGAAAAATCTCCGCTGGGGTTTAAAAAGATGTAATTATCAAAGTAGTATAGATAAGGGCTCAATGATGCACTGAAGGAGGCTTTGTTATAATTCAACTTTGTGTCAAAAACATACCCTTTTTCCGCATCCAGTGTAGGGTCTCCCTGCTCGTGGCGGAAAGAACCGTGATGGATTCCGTTTGCTCCGAGCTCTATAGCCGTTGGTAGCCGAAAGCTTGTACCTGCATTCACAGAAAAATCCCAGTTTTTTTGGAAGTTGTATAAAATTCCTCCCATAAAGTTAAAATTGCTGAAATCCCTGGTGGTTTCACTGCTACGGGTTGCATAATCATTGGCTATAGTTTCAGAGCTACCGTTTTGGACAAGATAGTCGTACAGGTTTTTGTCATAAAAACCTTTAATATTAATCCTACTTAGATCCAGCCTGGCACCCAGATTAAAGTATATCTTTTCTGTAGCCTTATAGGAATGCGTGGCGTAAAGCCCCTGATTTATCCGGTAATATTCCGGCAATAAAAAATTATAGCCGCTGATGGTATTATCCTGAACCTGGGTTTGTACTCCGATGCTGCTGGTGTGGGATCCATTAAATTCCCTGCTGTATTTTCCCTGGAAATCGTAGGTATTGAGGTTAAAATCCAGTTCCAGGTCTGGGTTGGTTTCCGGGGCTGTTTGTCCGGTGTAATGGGTGTGGAAGCGGCTCCATTCCTGCCGGTGGTTATTCTGAAAGCCAAGGATGATTTCTATAGAATAATCGTGGAAAAACCATTCATTTTTGTTGATGAATTTCAAGTGATTTACCCTTTGAAAAGGATATCCAATATTCCGTTGGTTCCCATCATCCCGAACTCTGCTTAGTGTTGGAATTCCATGAGCACCGGGAAAAAATCCAGACTTAAAATATACATTACTGAGACTCAAGGATCCCTTGTAATGATCTCCCAGGTAACCCATTTGCCCGTAAAGGTCAACTTCTTTTCCCGCCGTATTTTTTAGTCGTTCGTCATAAATGGGAATATTCCTGTTTAAATACACAATGTTATCTGTAGGGACAGCATAATCTCCAAATTCACTTCCGGTAGCTTTGAACTTATAGAAAAACTGATCTTCTCTAAAAGACAAATTAGTAGAAGCCGCAATCGTGTTATTAACACTCTTGGTAAAACCAATTACCTCCCCTGTAAATCCTACTACAGGTACTCTGTCGTTAATGATCTTGATCACTCCTCCAATAGCATCACTGCCGTGTTCTATGGCACCAACACCTTTAATTATTTCAATATTTTCTACCGAAAAAGCGTCTATTTCGAGGCCGTGGTCGGCACCCCATTGTTGACCCTCCTGCTTGATTCCGTTTTCACTTACGGCTACCCTGTTAAAGCCGAGTCCGCGGATGATTGGTTTTGAAGCTCCTGCCCCAATTTCTACGGAATTAACTCCCGGAAGCTTTTCGAGGGTGTTGGAAAGGGAGCCGGAATATTGTTCCTGAAGATATTCTTTACTGATTTTTTCACGGTTTTCAGAGGAAATACGACGCCTGTTCCCATTTAAGATAACAGCTTCCAGATTGGCTGATGCTTCAGATAATGTAAAATTAATTACAGTATCTTCTGAAAGCGTAATTACCGTATCAATAGTAGTAAATCCAATATAGGAAATACTTAGACGGTGTTGGCCTTCCTTGAAATTCCCTATATGGTAATTCCCATTTTCACCGGCTAAGGCAAAAGTGTTGTTGATGTGAATGTGGGCATTTTCCAGCCCCGAACCCTGTTCATCTACAATTCTTCCTTCCAGAGATAATTGCTGGGAGTAAGAGTAATTTTGGAAAATGATGAAAAGCAATAAAACAAACGGAATTTGTCTCATAGAGAAAATACTGTGATTAATTAAAAAAGGAGTAATTCAGGAAATCCGGATATGAAAATGCCCAGTTTTTCTGAAGAGTTTTTTAGCTAATCACTACAGGAGGTGCCCTAAGGGAAAATAGTGGGTTTGGAAAAAGGTTTACAGTTTCTGCCAGGGAAAGGGAATAAACCATTTCCTTCTGAGGAGAAAAAACTTCATAGGTAAAAAAAGAAAGTGCATTTGCAGTGGAGAAATGAAAATCACATAATTGACAATCTACAACTACTTCTGAAAACTTTTCATTCAAAGTCAAGTCGCTTTCAGAAGATAATACTTCATGATCAAAAGCATGCAATGCCGGTAGCAGGCTACCAGCTAAAATCACTATTGTAAGAATAGTACTTATATGTGCTTTTAGGGATTTCATGAACTGCAAATGTAAGCTTCAGGATTTTAATAACAATGAAATTTTTCCATATCTGATAAATTTTATTTTCTCCTGCAGAAGCCTAATTTCATATAATTGAAGAAAAAAGATCTCGTCAATACTAGAATATATGAAGTATTTGAACATCTAATTTAAGCTCTTGTGCCTTCCCCTTAAGCCAACAGGTGGACTTCTTTAAAAATAGACATGGTATTTAGAGGTTTCACAATTTCATCGTCATCATTCTTTAATCGGACTCCCACAACAAGGATGAGTTTAAAATGCCAGCAGCTATTAGTGTGTGATTTTCTCTCATGATCTCTTATTCATGGCTAGATGAATATCTAAAAACTATATGAGCGGGTATATCCCCCGTTTGAACCATCCATTTGAGTTCTCCTTCTGGAGAAAAGCAATATAGGTTCCCAGGTGTTACGTAATCCATAGCGTCGGTTATCAACACCTCTTCTGTTTCGGGGTGAATTGCAATACCGTAAGGCATCTTAATAAGATCCTTTTGACTTTCAGCAATAAACGATCCGTCCAGTAAGGTTTCGCTCTTGGTGTCCAGCATCGTATAGGAAACGCTATAGTCTCCGGTTAAATAGCTGAATTCGGTATTATACATATAAGCAATATCATTATGAATCACCAGATTGCTAACTCCCAAATCAAACACTTTTTTCACCTCCTCAATTTTGGTATCTACTACATATAGCTTTGAAGGAATCTCCAGGTAATCCCCTCTAGACGTCACATAAAGATCCCCCTGGCTATCTATTTTTAACCGGTTTAGATTAGCAGCAACTTCTATACGTTTGGTTTCGCTAAAACTGTTAATATCAATGACCGAGATAGTAGTTTCATAATCAGGGGGACTATAGCCTCCCGAGTTAGCCACGTAAATTTTATCATTATGGGCAACAAGCTCCTCGGGTTGTCGGCCTACCTCGACCCGGCGGGTAATCTCCATAGTTGTGGTATCAATCTCCGCCACTATTCCATTGGGAGCACTAGGATCACCAATGCTGCCCAAATAAGAACTTAAATAAGCCTTCCCCTTATAAAACGTGATGTACCTACAATTGTTAATATCAATTTGTTTAAGACGAGTTCCTGTTTGAGCATCAAGAACCTCTACTTTGTTGGAAGCGTTCAAAACCACATATAGCTTTGAACCGTATATCCCCATATCATTACCAACATCTCCAAGACCGCCAACCACATCGGGATTTGAACTGCTGAAAATATTACTTCTATATTCTCCGGTCTTAAAATTCATATAATCAAGCGAAGCCTTATTCATAGACATATTACCTTCGTTCAACAGATAAAAACCCTCCACCCATGGTTGGCCAGGTTTTTCTTCATCCGGATCAGAAGGTTCCTCTGGAATTTCCGGATTTTGTACCTCCTCCCCTTCAGGGATATCATCGGTTTGACAGGCATAAATTGTAAACAAAGTCAATAAAAACAACCAGGATCTTTTCATAATTTTTTGTGTTGATTATAATTGATAATTAAGGCCGAACCGAAACGATCGACCTGGCATTGGAAAATTCTTTATTACCGCGTATTGCTGGTCTAAAACATTATTTATCTCCATCTCTGCCTTAAGCGGGTTTTTGAACAACATCAAGGAGTAGCTGACAGATAGATCATGGGTATACCATGGCTGCAGGTAATTAGAGAGAATATTGGCTTTCTGACTAAAACGTTCACCTGTATAGATAAAACTATAATTGAATTCTGTATTCTTATAACTTCCCATCATACTTAGACTGCCACTGTGTTTAGGGATATAAGGTATTTGTTGGCCATAACTGTTTCCCCCGGAAGTGACATCCAGAGATTCCTGAAAGGTATAACCCACATTCACTGTAAAATTGAAGTCTGCCCCTGCATTTGCTGATGTGCTGATATTGGTTTCTAAACCATTAGTTACAACTTCCCCTAAATTAAACATCGTCCATCTGAAAAGGTTAGTCCCGGGAACCGCCACTATTTTATCTGTAATCCAAACTTTATAGATGTCCGAAGTGATGTTGAGCAAAATATTCGACCTTTGCTTCTTCCAGGAAAATCCTACATTAATTTGATCCGAATATTCGGGAGAGAGGAAGGTGTTACCCACAGAGGTGTAATACAAATCGTTAAAACTAGGTAGTCTGAAAATGCTCTTATAAAACCCCCGCAACCTGAAATCCGGTGAAGAAAAAGGCTGAACATTAAAAAGAAAGGTTGGAGAGTATTCCTGAAAATCCTCTGCCGACTGGTAATGCTCCACCGATTCATAAATCCCAGTACTTAATAGGCTTACCTGAAAATTGATCCACTTAAAATCCCATACGGATGCTAGCACGTTTAGCAGGGAGCTCCTTTTGGGATAGGCAAAGCGGTACAGGTTCGCCTGCATCGCATTATGTTCTAAATCTGTAGCTAGGCTGATTATCCAGGATGGTTTGACTTTATATGTATGGACTAGTGATAAATAGTATTCCTGTTGGTTATATTCATTATCGAGTAATCCACTGGTTGTAACAATTTCTGGATCAACATACCTGGAAAAATCTTCACTGTATTTTCCCCGCAGCTTAATAGAATACCGTTCCTCAAAATCGTGGGTATACTCCCACTGGATAAAATCGTTACTGTTCCAAAGCCTTTGAGGGCGTTTAAACCTGTTTGCTACTACCGCTCCCGGTAATCCTCGCTGCGAATCATAATGATAATACTTAATTTTCCAGCTATCTGAGTTTCCATGCTCGCCGTATACTGACGCTTCGAGACGGTATGAAGCTATATCGGCATTATTTCTGACGGCTGTAGTGTCGTACACTCCATTGGAATACTGAAAATCATACCTCCCATGGGCTCTTATCATCTCAGTACTCAGTCGAACCGCTACAGCATTACTTATTTTATAGCTGAAATTTAATGAGGGATTGAACAGTCCGAAAGATCCGGTTCGCAATCCTGCTGCTGCTTCATAATTTTTATCATCAGTAAATTCGGGACGTTTTGTTTCCAGATAAATAGTATTAGCTGAAGCATAAGATTTTGCCGACTGTTCCATTTGGGTGCGTTGTCCCTGATATAGACTTAGCTTCTCTATGTTATCCAGAGAAAACTTTCCAAGGTCCACCTGACCATTCTGTGCATTTCCAAGTTGTATCCCATCATAAAACACCCCTGTATGCTGAGATCCCATGCTTCGTACATTCACAGTTTTAATACCCCCAATACCTCCGTAATCTTTTAACTGGATACCGCTGAAGTACCTCAGGGCATCGGCCACATTTAGACTTTGCAATCTTTTTAATTTCTCACCGGCGATAAACTGTACTGGAGAAGGAGAATAATGTGCATGGTAAAGTTTTTTGTTGTGATCTACTAGAACTTCCTGTAATTCAATAGCAGGTAAAGTATCGACTTGTGCCAACACAAGTGAAGGACATACTAATAATCCTAAAAGAATGAATTGAATGTAGCCTGAATTCTTCCTCATAATAGTTCATACGAGGAAATAAGAAGATAGACAAACCGCTCTCTTTATAAAGAAGAGTTCATATAACTAATCCAGCTCCAATCCCCGAAAGCTTTAATGAATTACTAAAAATGGCAGGTATTCTGACTTACTTGATCCACCCGGCCTTCCCATCAAAAAGAAAGTGGCCATATAAGGGCTTCATTACAAAGTTTACAGCTGCGGGACAGTTCTGGATTTTCACCGGATTCCCATTTAATGACTATTAAAAGAAGTCAACCATGTTTAAAATAAAGTTCAAAGTTATGGATACCATTTAAAATACTAGACTTTTAAAAGCAACAAAATTGAAGAATTTCAATAAATAAAGGTTTTGAGAATCACTGGAACAAGCTGATATATAGTAACAATCTGATTATATGATGTTTATAAAAGCCTTAACCTCTCTACTTTAGTTTATTGTTAATTTAAGAATGAAATTCACATAACCAGAACCTATATATACTCTAATTGAATAAGTTACCTTATATTCAAGTTAAAGAATTGGTGTACAATCGGTGTACGCCGAAATTCAACCTCTGGAAGGTTTGAAAATACTGCGATTTGTGTTAACTGGATAGTTCCTTTTATTGATTTTGGAAAAGTGAAGTCTATTCTCCCTGCTGCATTCTTATTGCAAAAGGACGGATGATATCTAGTTTCTGGCAAATCCTTCAAGTCCCAGCACAGTCAGGCCGAATACTATGGCACATGAAAAAAAGATTCCCACTGTATTTGCTAAAAAAGCTCTCTTTCTTTCCAGTCCGAACAGAAAAGCTGCGATGGTACCAGCATAAACACCTGTTCCTGGAATTGGCAACATAACAAAAAGAATCAAACCCCAAAATCCATAGCGTTTTACATTAGAACCTGCTCCCCCTTTAGCTCTACGGGCAACAAAAATAGCTGATTTCTTGTATGGTCGCCATTTCAGAAAACGACGATTGACAACATCGAGAAAAAACTGCATTACCGGAAAAACAAGAACATTCGATAAAAAACATACAATAAATGCAACGTAATAATTTACTCCGTTTAGAAGTGCATAAGGTATTCCAACTTTAGCTTCGCCAAAGGGAGATATACTCCAGAGAGCCGCAATTAAAATTTCTGAAATCATAGTAGTTTTTCGTGGTTCGAATATAGGAAGATAAACGTGGTGCGAATGTTAATAAACATTAGAAAAATATTAAAACTGACTTACCTTAAAAAAATAAATTGGTGAGGCCAGCAAGGAGAAACTTTGCTGAAAATGGAAGGCTTGTCGACCTCGCATTGGAATAAAAAATTGAAAAGGAACAGAATGCATATTTTTGTTGAACAAATAAATAATCCTATTTTAAACAAGAAAATGATCCTGTAGCGTATGAATTTAATGTCTATCGTTTTTTCGATTGCCATCCTGATGACCTTTTCAGGAGTGATATTCAAGAAACTACAAACAAACTCCGTCACAGAACCTTTTTTAGCGCTTATTTTCGGAATCATGATAGGACCAGATGTATTGAACCTTATTAAATCTGCTCCTCAAAAGGAGGAATTTGAAATCCTCAAAATAGCCTGTGAATTTACAATTGCCATTGCTCTGATGGCAACAGCACTAAGGTTACCTCAAAAGTTCTTTAAAAAAAATTTGACAACCCAATCAAACCTCGTCGTTTTCGGAATGATCTTAATGTGGCTTTCGAGTGCAGTGGTTGCCTATCTGGTGCTGCCGTCGTTGTCCTTCCCGGAATGTTTGCTTTTGGGGGCTATTGTCACGCCCACCGATCCAGTAGTAGCTTCTACCCTCACCACCGGAAAAACAGCTAAGGAATATTTGCCGGGCTTTCTCCGCAATAGTCTTTCTTTTGAAGCCGGGGTAAATGACGGGCTTGCTTATCCTATTGTTTTTCTTTCCCTTTTCATGGCAGGAGCTGCAAGTTTTGGATTTGAGGAATGGTTCACCAGGGTTCTTCTTTATGAAAATATACTCTGTGCAATTCTCGCATATATAGCCGGAAAGGGTGCCGGTTCTATGATGAAAAAGGGACATAAGGCGGGGCTTATGAGCAACAAATCCCTTTTCTCCTACTCCCTGGCTGTCACTTTTGTGTTGTTAGCCGGTTTCAATCTACTTAAGATGAATGGAATAATTGCAGTTTTCGTGGGAGGATATGCTTTTGCACAAGACCTTACCAACCACGAAGATCTTGAGGAAGAAAAGGTGCAGGATGCAATGGAACGAATAACTACCATTCCTGTGTTCTTCATACTTGGTCTTGTGCTTCCATGGCAAGAATGGTACCTCCTGGGATGGAGTGCCGTTGTATTGGTTTTACTTATCCTGTTTCTAAGACGTTTGCCCGCTTTGCTCATCTTAATGCCTGCCCTGCCGTTGTTCCGCAGTAAAATTTATTCCGGTCTCCTTATGGGCTGGTTTGGACCGATAGGAGTAGCCACCCTCTATTACGCAATTCACATGAAGGAGAAATCCGGTCTTGAAGAAGTATGGGTAATACCCAGTTTATTGGTGGTGGCTTCTACTATCATTCATGGCCTTACCAGTGTTCCGCTGGAAAAACTTTATTTTCGGAAAGCTGGAAGGGCCAATGAATTCTCTTAAGAGAATCCATAATTCAAAAGTGTACTCAATGGAACCACAAATTTTATTTAGTGGTAATTTAACTTACAGAAACTTTAAAAAATCGAAAAATGACAAAAGGCAAACAGATTCTTTTTTATTCCACTTTATCTGTGGTGGGAATCTATTTTTTATTTCTTGGACTTAGCAATGCAAAAGGTTTTTTAGCACCTTTTCTTACTGCTATTATCCTGGCTTTAGTAGTTCTGCCTCTTTCCAGGAAGATGGAGCGAAATCATATCAATCGTACCTACGCTTCTTTGATCAACACTTTGCTTCTGTTCCTGTTATCCCTGGGCTTTCTGGTATTATTATCACTGCAGGTACGGAGCTTTATTAATGACTGGCCAAAGATCGAAGAAACTATGACTCCAAAGGTAGAGCAATTCAAAAACTTTGTATTTGATCATACCCCTATGACAAAAAATGACCTGGAACAATCCGACAGTGGTAGCGGAATTCCCTTCGTTGGCTCCGGTAGCAACCGTGGAAAACAGGCTTTAGGTTTCTTTAGTAAGAGCATTGGGTTTATTGGTACGTATTTACTAACGCTCATCTATATATTTTTCCTTCTGAATTACCGGAAAAGATTTAAAGAATTCCTGCTAAGATTATTTCCTGATGAAAAAAAGAAACAGGTGAAGGAGGTAGTCCGAAAATCAGCAGAAGTAGCCCAGGATTACCTGCTGGGAAAATTAATCCTTATTGGATTGCTGGCCGTGGTCTATTCTATTGGATTGGGATTTTCAGGGGTGAGTAATTTTATACTGGTGAGCATCATAGCGGCTTTACTTACTTTGATTCCATATGTCGGGAATATCATAGGCTTATCTTTGGCGATGGCTTTTGGATATCTCACTTCCGGCGAAATGGGTGTACTAATTGGAGTACTTATTACTTTTACAGTTTCGCAGTTCCTGGAAAGTTATGTTTTACAGCCTTACGTGGTAGGCGATAAAGTGGATCTGCATCCATTTACTGTTATTGTAGTGGTGGTGCTGGGAGGTGCATTGTGGGGTGTTATTGGAATGATCCTCGCTATTCCTGTCATGGCTATCGTAGCAGTCATTTTTCAGCATATTCCGCCTTTGCAGCCTTTCGGATTTTTATTCAGCAGGAAGAAATCATCAGATTAAAATTTTAAATAAGGTATTTATTTTATTTTATATTTAATATAATGATTGTAGACAAAAACCCCAGGAATTTTACACTTCTTTATCATTAAAAATGACCTTAATCATAGCAACGATGGAGGCAGAATAAGTACCTTTGGGTAAATTCAATGCAAAGCTTGAAAAACTTTCTCCATACAACATTAGTGTTTACTTGTTTGGCGGCAACTTTACTCTACAATGGGAGGTTTTCATTTTTGGTTTCTTTTTACCATTTAAACAATAAAAGTTTTACGGAATTATTCTGTGAAAACCAGGATAAGCCCGAGATGGAATGTAACGGAAAATGTTATTTGACTGAAGTAAGCAATGATAATCAGCAAGAGAAAAATGATTCTCTCCTGAACAATTTTCAGAAGGAAATAGCTTTTTTCCTGAATCTTTCAGAAATCAGCAATGAACCTTCTTTGACTGAAACAGTTTATTTTCCGGAGTATTTCTACTTTGAGACCTATAAATTTTCATTTGTTCAAAACTGCTTGCGCCCTCCGGAGCAGGTTTCCTAACATAGTTCTTTCATCGATTCATACATCATCCGGTCCTCATAACCGGACAAGGAAACCTATACTTAATTTAAACAAAATGAAATTCAAATATTTTTTCAGCCTTTTACTATTGGCTGGCTTAACCTCCTGTTCTACAGATTCAGAAGAGGTAATACCAGATAACGAACTGGAAGGTTTAGTAAAGATCCAGACTATCCAAAATCATACACACAAATTGGAGTTGTATTCTGCCAATGGAGATTTGCAGGAAGGGTATAATAAAATAGTTTTTAATCTACAGACATTGGATGGACGGGAAATGATCTCTGATGCTGAAATCCAATGGAATCCCATGATGCACATGGAATCCATGGCACATTCGGCTCCAAAGTCGGAAATAAACAAAAGAACAGAAAATCTGTACGAAGGATACATCATCTTTACAATGGCAGAGAATGAAATAGAATACTGGAGCATTGATTTTGATTATACTATAGATGGAGAAGTTTTTTCTCTTGAAGCTCCAATTACTGTTCTGCCGACTGAACGGCAAAAAGTAACTTCTTTTATGGGATTGGATGATAAGCGTTACGTGTTGACATTGGTGGAACCCACAGATCCCGAAGTAGCGACTAACGAAGTAACAATAGGTCTTTTTCAAATGGCAAACATGATGGAATATCCTGTGATGGATGGCTACCGGATCTTGATCGACCCCAGGATGCCCGGAATGGGAAATCATTCTTCCCCGAACAATGTTCACCTTACGAGATTTGCTTCAGATGATTTTTACCACGGAAAACTGAACCTCACAATGTCCGGTTACTGGAGAATAAATCTTATTCTCCATAATGAGCATGGGGAAGTAGTAAAAGGGGAACCTGTAGATGAAATCAATGAGTCCAGCAGTCTTTATGTGGAACTGGAATTTTAATTCCGGAAATGAGCTGCAGGAACTTTTTCTGTTTCTGCAGCTTTCAAGAACTCTGCAATGAAAAAAATACTATTTACCGTTGTTCTGTTTTTCTTAGGCATAGCAACTACAACCGCTCAGGAGAAAGAGCAGGTTACGACAGATTCTGTTTCATTGAAGGAAATCATCTTGATTGGCAAAAAGCAAGATGTTTCCGGAAAGGAGCCCAAACCCCTGGCAACTTTAGATGAATACCTGGAGAAATCTTCAAAAGTTGATATGATCAAAAGAGGGGCTTATGCCTGGGAACCGATGATCAACGGAATGACCACTGAACGCAGTGTAATAACCATCGACGGAATGCGCATTTTTAGTGCCTGTACAGATAAAATGGATCCTGTAACATCTTATGTGGAGATCAGCAATTTATCAGAAGCCAGCATCAGCAGCGGACAAATGGGTGCTGAAAACGGTGCTACTATTGGTGGGGGAATTGACCTGAAACGGCAGAAAGAAGGCTTTACCAATAGGAGATGGAATGGAGGCTTGAGTGCCGGTGGGGAATCTAACGGAGGGGTGAAAATAGCCGGTTTTGATCTTTCTTATGGAAATGATTCCTTCTATTTCAATTCAGATTTTATGTACCGCGACGCTGAGAATTACTTTGCCGGCGGCAATGAAGAAGTGAGGTATTCACAATTTACCAAATATAATTACTCAGGAATCGCTGGTTTTAAAATTTCCAATCATCAAGCGGTAGAGGGATCAGTTATTTTAGATAGAGCTATAGATGTGGGTTATCCGGCGCTTCCTATGGATGTTTCTCTTGCGCAGGCTGCTATAGTTTCATTGATGTACGAACATCACCAGCCTGTTGATTTCATAGAACACTGGGAGACGAAACTTTATTTCAACAGCATTGAACACCAAATGGATGATTCTGAACGAACAAATGTACCGGTGAGAATGGATATGCCTGGGTGGAGTGATACCTACGGATATTATTCCAAAGCCAAAACTACTTTGGGAAATCACGGGATAAAGGTCAACATCAACGGATTTTATAACAAATCTTTAGCTGAAATGACTATGTATCCCAATGATCCTTCAGAAAAGGAAATGTTCATGTTTACATGGCCCAATGTTCGCACCCTTTACAGTGGCATATTCCTGGAGGATCATATTTCTATTAATGAAAAGTATTCTTTGCAGCTTTCTGGAAGTTTGGGTTCCCAGATGAACGAAATTCACGATCCATCAGGATTGCAGAGTCTCCGGATATTTTATCCTGAAATGGAAAAATCCAAAGCTCGTTTGTTGCCCGGATTCAATTCACGATTTCAAACAGATTTCAGAAATTGGAATTTTTCAGCAGGAGTCGGATATGGAGAACGCGCTCCTTCTGTTTCTGAAGGCTACGGATTTTATCTTTTCAACAGTTTTGATGGATTTGATTACATAGGAAATCCGAATCTTGCCAAGGAGAAATCTATTGAACTTAATGCCGGTGCGGGTATGAAACGTAAAGAATGGAAAGCAGAAATCAATGGAAGTTATTTCCACATCATGGATTATATTATCGGAAAACCAGATTTTACCCTTAGCCCAATGACTATAGGAGCAAACGGAATAAAAGTTTATGAACAGTTGCCTTATGCTACCATTTTCCACGGAGATTTTTCTGTTTCATATAAACTTTTGAATAATCTCAATTGGAATGGGAAAGTGATATACAATCGGGGAAGAAGCCACAATAAAGAAATCCTGCCCCTGGTGCAGCCTTTGAGCTACTTTTCATCTCTTGAATTTAGGAGCGGGCTTTTTTCTATGGAAACTTCTATAGACGGAGCTGTAGAAAAAACGGAATTCAGCCGGGAATTTGGTGAGAGCGGAGCACCTTCTTATACAGTTGTAAACATTTCTGCTTCTAAGGTAATGTATGTACACCAACAGAAATTGATCCTGAAACTAGGTGCTGAAAATTTGTTTGATGCATTTTACTATACGTTCTCAGACTGGAATAACATTCCGAGGAAAGGACGCAACCTTTTTATTAATCTGAAATATTTCATTCAATAGGATTTACTAGTGGAAATATGAAAAATCGGAATTAAAAAATGATACTGCCGCTCAATTTGAACTACTCAAGTACAAATCAGACGGTAAAAAATGTTAAAGATGTCAGATTCGAATATAGTAAAATTGTAATTCCCTCAGAAGCGCAGCAATAGGGTGATTTCATGATTTTTCGTTCCTTTTTCTCCGCTGAAAAGCCGGTAAAGGCAGTGTTTACCGGCCCTTTTATTATTACCATTTCAAATAATATCATCTTTTTATTATTCTATTCGGTGTAACTTATTTAACTGAAAAACTTGTCACTTCTATTCCATTTCATTTTCTCCCATTGGTTTTTAATCACAACAAATCAAACCTGCTCAAAGTGAAATATTAAAAAGTACTTAATATGAAAAAGTACTTAATATGAAAAAGTAATTAATGAATAGATTTCACACCAGGTTAATTTATAATCAACTAAGAATCAATTTTTTAAAAAATTTTTAATTACATTTAATGAACCTGTATTAAAAGATAGTTTTCTCCCCAAATTTTGCATGATTAGAGAAAATCCTATTAAACATTAGGATAACACTAGTTGAATTCTTCAGCTAAAAAGACGGAATTAAACTTTCCAAAGCGAAAAAACTAAATAAGAATAATCATGCCGATATACATGGACCGTCACAATGTTTCTGAAGGCGTAACTGCCGAAATAGTGGCAGACCTACATCGCGAGGATTTAAAAATACAGCACAGATATAATTGTAAAGGCTTGACATATTGGTTTGACGATGAAAGAAAAACAGCTTTCTGCTTATACGAAGCTCCAAATGAGGAGGCAATAAAAGAAATGCATGCTAAAGCCCACGGTCAGGTTCCGAACAAAATCATTGAAGTAGATCGTTCTGTTGTTGAATCCTTCTTAGGACGCATAGAAGATCCGGAAAAATCAAAAAAAATCACCTTAAACATTATTAATGATCCTGCATTTAGAACTATTATGGTTGTGGGAATAAAGCCGGGATCACTAAAACAAGCCCTTGACAAAGAGATAAATTTTACTATTGCCCGGCAACAAAAATCTATAACCGACAATATTACCTTGTTCAAAGGAAGACTTGTAAAACAAAATCCTGATCATTTCTTAGTTTCTTTCTATTCTGTAACCAATGCAGTGTTAAGTGCCTTAAAAATTGAATCTGAATTCAATAAAGGAATTGGAGGAATCGATAATTCACATACCAGACTTCATATTGGCTTGAATTCAGGAATACCGGTAGACCAAGCAAATGGATTGTTTGAGGACACTTTAAAAGCAGCATATTCATATTTTGACCTGGTCAACGCAACAGTGGTTTTATCATCTGAAGTGAAAGAATTGTATGAAAGCGAAAACATGAACCTTCCTACCCTTCCAGCAACTATTGTTGCACTTACACCGCCGGAAGAAAAATTTTTAAAAGGGCTGGTAGAATTTACCGAGCGGGAATGGAGAAAAACTTGTTTTACTACCGATGAATTTAGCCGACATTTCGGATATAGTAAATCCGGTCTCTATCGAAAACTTATGGCCCTTACAGGAAAATCACCAAATAATTATCTTAGAGATTACAGGCTACGCATGGCCCTCTCATATTTGAAAAAAAAGGATCTCAATATTTCTGAAGTAGCTTTTGAGACAGGTTTCAATAGCCCTGCTTATTTCTCGAAATGTTTCCATGAAACCTTCGGAATCCTACCCTCCCATTATATGAAATCAATAAATTCTTGATTCGAACATCTTTCATCCCAAGAAATATCTGAAGTTTTTTAGCCTCACTCTCTATTTAATGGCATTGACTCAAAATTAGTATTTGTTGAGCTAAAAGTAGACTTGTATTACTTGACCTAAGTTTAAATTTGATAATAGTTCAAAATCAAGAATCTTGTTGTTAAAAGGATGGTGCAATAGGATACATGAATATCATCCTTTAAATCTTAAAACAGTACGATTATGAAAATTTCAAGAGAAAACATCGATGTAAAAATGAAAATACCAGGGGCAGTAATTCGTCAGCAGACAGATTTTGGAGACGCCTCGGGATTAGGCAAAATTAGTGCAGAATACTTCAGTCTATCTGCGGGACTGGACACCACTTCTCTTTTCATTGGTCTAGAAGGAAATTTATGCCAGAGCCCTCACTGGGGCTATGTTTTAAAAGGACAAATAACCACCACTGATGCTGCAGGAACCAGGGAAACTGTAAATCCGCAGGATCTCTTTTTTTGGGCAGCAGGTCATAATGTATCAATAAATGAAGACGCTGAAATCATCATGTTTAGTCCTCAGCATGAACATACTCAGGTAATTAACCATATGATCGAAAAAACAAAGGAGTAAGCGCTCTGCTGTATATCCACCATATTTTGGCTTTTATAAATGTGTCAAAAATTCTTTGATGTATAGCATCCAGCGACATTCCATACGGTCGAATTTTCAAATCTTCAAATAAAATTTTTATGGTAACTACACTAAATCAAACTGTAAAAGAATTGAATCCTTCTACAATTGAAGGCTTCAAAAAAGAATTAAGAGGCAAAATCATTATAGCTTCCGACAGCCAATATGATGAAACTCGTAAAATTTTTAATGCAATGATAGACAAAAGGCCGGGGATGTTTGTTATGTGTGCTGAAGTGGCAGATGTAATTGCCTCTGTGAACTTTGTCCGGGAAAATAATCTTTGTGTTGCCATTCGGGGAGGTGGTCATAACGGCGGGGGGCTTGGTCTCTGTGACGATGGACTGGTAATAGATTTATCGGGAATAAAATTTGTTCGCGTAGATACTTCAGACAATACAGTACGGGTAGGTGGCGGAAATCTATGGGGGGAAGTAGATCACGCAACCCATGCCTTTGGCCTTGCTGTTCCTGCAGGGATTATTTCCTCAACAGGAGTGGGCGGCTTGACCCTTGGAGGCGGTGTCGGCTATCTTTCAAGAAAATACGGCCTCACCATTGACAATCTCGTGGAAGCAGACATGGTTTTGGCTGACGGTTCGTTCGTTACGGTAAACAAGGATCAACATAAGGATCTATTCTGGGCCATAAGAGGTGGTGGCAGTAATTTTGGAGTGGTGACTTCCTTTAAATTTCAGGGTCATAAATTAAAAACAGTTATAGGCGGACCCACTTTATGGCCTATTGAAAGAACTGAAGAAATTATTGAATTTCTTGATGATTTTATTCATAAAGCTTCTGAGGATATGAATGGTTTTATAGCCACTATGGTAATTCCCGGAGCTCCTTTCCCGGAATATTTACATAACAAAAAATTCTGTGGAGCCGTCTGGTGCTATACGGGAGATCCAAAAAAGTTTGATGAGATATTTCAATGCATTAGAGATAAAAATCCAATTTTTGAACATGTAGGTGAAATGCCTTATCCAGCCATACAGACTATGTTTGATAGCTTATATCCACCGGGTTACCAATGGTACTGGAGGGGAGATTTCTTTAAAGAGTTGAACCCTGATCTCCTGGAACAACATTTCAAATTTAGCTCAAAAATACCTACAGCATTTTGTACAATGCATCTCTACCCCATAACAGGCGCGGCGAGCAGAGTTGGACAAGAAGAAACTGCCTGGGCCTACCGGGATGCAAAATATTCGGGGGTAATTGTGGGTGTAGATCCTGTTGCTGGGAACAAGAAAAAAATAAGTAATTGGTGTAAAGATTACTGGGAAGCTATTCATCAATATTCTGCCGGAGGTGCATATACAAACTTCATGATGGATGAGGGACAGGACCGTGTAAAAGCAAGTTATAAACACAATTACCAGCGCCTGGTTGAGATCAAAACTAAATTTGACCCCAATAACCTGTTTAGAGTTAACCAAAACATTGTGCCTTTAATACCTTCTGAAAGTTTAATATTAAAGGAAGGATAGATGAAAAAGATTAGAGAAGTGACAACTACGATAACCAAAAAAAATAAATTATAACCCTACTTATAACATATTTTTCAGGCAATTCCACCAGGGAAAGCCGTCACCTGCTCTAATTTTTTGTAAAAGTAATTTTTTTTGGAAAGCTAAATTTGATCACTTAGTGAACGTACGGATTTTTGAAGTAAACGTTAGACCCGTAGCTTAAGCAGGATGGTAGTTCCCTGGTTTTTTTCAGAAATTATTTGTACTGCTTCTTCAATGCAATATCCAAGCAGTGCTAAGCGCTCTTTTACCAAAGTAACCCCTTTAGAGGTATGCGCTTTAGTTGCAGGATTCTGAGAATACCCAATACCATTATCTTTTATTCCGCATTCTATACGATCATCTGAAAGTTTCCTAAAGGAAATGTTCAAAGAAGGATCTCTAATACTTGCAGGAAAAGCGTGAACAAAAACATTTTCCACAAAAGTCTGCAGTAACATGGTAGGGATTTCAACATCATATTGATCGATAGCAGGATCTATATCAATATTCACATTAATTCTGTTATTAAAGCGGGTATTTTCCACGCGGATATAGGATTGCAGATATTCAACTTCTTCTATTAATAAGATAGTTGGCTTGGTACAGTGATCCAGATTTAACCTGATCAATTTGGCAAAATCACCTAAAAAAATGGTGGCATTGTCTATATCGCTTTCCATAATGTAATACTGAATTGAATTCATTGCATTAAAAATGAAATGAGGATTCATTTGCGCCAGGAGTGCCTCCATTTTAGTTTCTTCAAAACGTTTCTGGATCAATCCTTTTTGTTCCTCGAATTTCCGGGTCTGCAGTATTTGAAATCTATAGATACTATAAACCCCTAAAAGTATTCCCCCTATGAGCAGTAAAATAAACCACCATGTTTTCCAGAAAGGAGGGTGTATTGCTATTTGTATTAACGATTGAGTATAGCTTAAACCGGTACTTTCATCTGAAACTTTAACGTCTACCTTATAATTTTCTGTGGGTAAAGAGGCAAGAAATATTTCTGGTCTGGAAGATGGAAGGCTCCAGCTCTCATTTTCATTTAACCTGTAATGGTAGTTTAATTTGTGTGGATAAGGATGCGCATTCGTACTAAATTTCAGCAATATGGTATTTTCGTCATGTGACAGGTTTAAAGTTCTCTCCTGGCTGAATGGGTACTGCGAAGTTTTATTGTTGTTGATGTAAATTTCCTCCAGTTCTATTTGATCTACCAAAGCCTTTGTATCAATAATCTCGTCAAGATCCATTGTGTAATACCCGTTATTGCTTCCTATTGATAAGGTCTTTTGAATCACTCTGGCACTTAATAAAGGTTGTTCCAGTCCCTGTTCCTTATCCAGGAAAATATACCTGTTGTTTTTATAAAGGGTTAAGCCTTTTTCCGTTCCAATGATCAAGGTTCCCTGGTACTGTTTCAGAAAAGAGATGGAATTCCCCCGGATTTCAGCCCGTGGTATTTTCCTCAAAATTTTAAAGGATGCTCCATCGTTCACAATAAAAACATCACCGAACTCATTCGAAAGTGCAATATGGTCCCCTAAAGGCGTAATGTGTTTTAATTTTTTTTCATCCCAGATCTCATTTTTCAAATAAGACTTGAATTTATTGTTTTCCCATACATAAAGTCCGGAAAAAACGGACAGGAAATAGGTTTTATTCCCTAGTCGTAGACTATTTACCACCATCGTGGGCGTATGAGGATCCTCCTGCTTATAATGAGTATATCCAAAAGCATCTAAGTCATTATATATCCTGACCCCTCCATAGGGATTTGTTTCAATAAGATTCCCGGAGGACGTAAAATTGATTTCTTCTGAATGCAAGGGTAAATAATGAAGCAATTCTCCCGAATCTTTAATAGCATATATCCCGATATTCGTATTTATCCAAAAAACCTCTTCAGATACTTTTATATCATAAAAACCAATATCCTGAGCCTTTGTAGAATAATCCAGTTCATAAAATCCATCCTGATGTTCCGGTAAAGGAATGCTGCTGTTGGAAACGTAATTTTCCTGCCATTCTTTTAACTGCTGCAACGTAATCTTTTGTTCACGATTTGCCCCTTTTACAACGATTCCGTCATCGAATAGCACTGCAGAAGTTCTTTTTGTGCTAGCGAATCCCAGGATATCCTTTCCTTTTATTTCACTAAATTTTATCTGCGGATCTAAAGCAATCTCAAACAGTCCCGCATCTTTGGTTCCTGCATATAGTTTTTCAAAGTTTAGGTCGTAAGCAAGAGAAATTACTTCTTTACTATAAACATCAAATTCAGAAGCCCTTGAGATCATCTCGTCATCCACCAGTTCATAAATTCCCCCGTCACTATCATATATACCCCAGGCCGCCGCAAAAATTCTGTGGTTGCCGGTTTTAACATGATCCCAGATCACTGAAGTTCCCAGTTTTTTTTCTGAAACAGGAAAATTTTCTTTTACATAATCAGGTAGTGATTGTTTTGTATAATAACCCTTATTACTGCTGTAAATACTATCCTTATCCACTAACACAGAATAAATGAACTTATGATCGTTCACTTTAATCAGGGCTGACTGGCCATTTTTATTCTGAATTTTAAAGATTCCTGAATTATAGGTGACGACGTAAATTTGTTCTCTGTGTTTAAAAAAATCCTGAACCCTGAAAAGTTCATCTCCAGCGGGAAGTAGTAAAGAATGTACTTTAAAAGTATTTATGTCGATGAAGGAAACACCATCGCTGGTTCCAACAAACATATAATTTTCAGAAGAAAACAGCCTGGTAATTTCATTGTGAACCAATCCATCTTTTTCTGAAATAACCTTAAACCTGAACCCGTCATAAATGCTGATACCTTCACCATAGCTTCCAAACCATATTTTTTTATTGTTGTCTTCTGCAATGGCCCAACAGCTGTTTAAAGCTAATCCATCCTCTTCAAAAAAATAATTGAATACGTCATTTTCCTTTTTAACCACCCCGTTTTCAGTACCAATCCATAGCACATTATTACTGTCTATAAGTAATGATCTAACGGCATTATTAGGCAACTCGTTGGCTGCAGTATAATTTCTAACTGGATAATTTTGAGAAAAAGCTAAATTAAACCACAGTAGAACTAAGAAGAAGGATTTAATGGTTTTGCAGGATGGCATTGATAAATTCTTCTTCTTTTCTGAAAGAAACAGGAAGCTTCTCTCCATTAGTTAATTCCACTTCTTTATTGGCTTTATGATACCTTACCACATAATTGAGATTAAGAACATAGCTTTTGTGAATTCTTTTAAAAGAATTCTCTGGTAGTATTTCTTCTACATATTTTAAGGTTTTGGCTGCCATTTTAGTGGAACTGTCAATTTTTTTTATGGTGCAGTAATTACTTTCAGCTTTACAATATAGAATCTGATTTGCATGAATGAGTTCAAAACCTTCAACTGTAGGAAAAGCAATTTTGTTTACCTGTTGATCATTCACATTCAGGTTTTCAAGTAGTAACGTCAATTTTTTTTGTGCAGAACTGCTCTTGCTTTTATTCTCGAACTTTTTCACAGCATCGGTTAATTCCAGACTATTAATGGGTTTTAATAAATAGTCCAGTGCACTGCGTTTAATGGCTTTAATGGCAAATTGATTATAGGCAGTGGTAAAAATGACTTCAAAATCTATTACATCAAAATTTTTAAATAATTCAAAGCCATTCTTCTCCGGCATTTGAATGTCTAAAAAAACAAGTTCGGGTTCGTATTTCTTTATTGCAACCACCCCAGAATCTACAGAACTGCATTTTTCAACAACATTAAATTTATTAGGAAAACATCTGTCCAGGGTCTTTTCTAATAAATTTTGTGCATTTATTTCGTCATCAATAATTACTGCTTTTATCATAAAATCTATCTACTATTAAATGTCAAATGTATAACCTCTTTCTCTTCAAAGAAAATAATAATACATGTTGGTGTTCCTAATATCGACGACCAAGATACCTGAACATATTTTCTGAAAACTGGTTGCAACTTGATTTCTTATAGCGTCGTACACTTCAAATGATTGCTAAACAGAAATTGATCGCAATACTCTAAAGAAAATTTAAAGTGTAACTTCTACTAATATATCCCGGTAAGCCGTCAATAATTTTGATTTTGAGACAAAACCTTTATACCTGCCATCTTCAACAACAGGTAAATTCCATGCCGCGGTTTCTTCAAACTTTCTCATAATTTCATGCATTCCATCAGATTTAAACTGAATAACCTCTGGAGGGGCCTGCATAATTTCGCTTACTTTCAGTTCGTCATAAAGTTGCCGCTCAAACATAATAGGTCTCAAATCATCCAGCAACAGGATACCTTTAAGATTATGTTCTTCATCTACAACGGGAAAAATACTCCTTTTCGATTTTATAACCCCTTCCCTTATTATTTCTCCAAGGGTCATGTTGATATGAAGCGGAATAAAATCGGTTTCTATTACTTCACCTATCTCCAGGAGCGTAAGAACTGCCTGATCTTTGTTATGCGTGATCAAATCTCCACGGGAAGCCAGGTCCAGGGTATAAACGGAATGTTTCTGAATTTGACTGGTTACCATATAGGAAATTGCAGCAGTGATCATTAACGGAATGAACAGCTCATAGCCACGTGTGAGTTCTGCAATTAAAAAAATAGCCGTTAACGGTGCATGCATAATTCCTGCCATAAGACCCGCCATTCCTACCAGCGTAAAATTACTTACAGAAACATCATTTCTGAAGATTTCCATTTTATTTATTATTAATGCAATACAATGCCCCATGGCACTTCCCATGAACAGCACAGGAGCAAAAATACCTCCAACTCCCCCTGCTCCAAGGGTTAAAGAAGTGGCAACAACCTTTAAAACGGCTAAGCTCACCAGTAAGGCGATTACAATCCAGATATTTTCAAGATAAGCACTAAAAAGATTATTTGAACCCAGGGCATCTCTGTAATTTTCCTCGAGCAGATTATTTATGACATCATAACCCTCTCCATATAGTGGCGGAAAAGTAAAAGTGAGGACTCCGAGACCAAAACCGCCTATCAACAAGCGCTTCCATCGTGAACCGAATTTTTTAAAAAATTTTGCCATTCTGAAGTAGATCCTCGAAAAGTAAATGGAACACAGAGAGGAAATAATTCCGAGGAGAATGTAAAAAGGAACTTCCGAAACTTCAAATTCATCTGTTAATGTAAAATGCAGGATCACATCAGATCCATAGAAAAAATAGGTAGTTAAGATAGCAGAAATGGAAGCCAGAAGAAGGGGAATCATCGATACCAGGGTCAGATCCAGACTAAAGATTTCTATAGCAAAAATTATGGCTGCAATGGGAGCCTGAAAAATAGATGACATCGTACCGGCCGCCGCACACCCAATTAATAAGGTTCGTGAAGCCTGATTCATCTTTAACTTCCTTGAAAGATTGGAGCTTAGAGAAGCACCCGTTACAACTGCCGGCGCCTCTAACCCTACAGATCCCCCAAAACCAACAGTTATAGGCGCGGTTATCAAAGAAGCATATGCCTGAAATTTAGATAGAATTCCTTTCTGCCTGGAAATAGCAAAAAGAGTGGTTGGGATACCACTTTCCACCTCTTTCCTATACACCCATTTGATGATGAATAAAACAAATGCGAGCCCAATAACCGGAAAGATAAAATAAAAGGCAATATGATAGTTATAAATCAATTCGCCTTCAAGAATGGCCTGGATCAAATGAGTGAGATTTTTAATGACCACCGCGACTAAACCCGCAATAAAGCCTACGATGGAACTAATGATCATGAGAAACTGATGGTGAGTAAGATGCCTGGTTTTCCAATCCAGAAATTTTTGCAAAGAGAAAAAAGATTTAAGTTCCATATTCTTAATCACTAAAGCTTCCAAGATAAGAAAAACTTACTCCTTCTGAAGCTACTCATTTAGTTTATACTTGAAAGAACCTTCTGCCCTACTTCACCCAGGATCATATGGAATTATTAAATCATAAAACCTTATTCAATGCAGCTATACTGCCAGGCATCTTGCTGTTAAGAGAGACAGAGAATTTCAGCCCAATTCTTTAAAATTTAAAAACTACCGAAGAAGATCAAGCAGATTCCTGGGATCTTCATCATCATCTTCAGGAAGACCTTAATTAGGGAAATTGTAATATAAACTGTAACTTGCAGGTCAATCTATTTCCAAAGATGTACACTATTTCAAGAAAATTGAAAATTATCTTTCCGAATTTCTAAGCACCTACGAGTGTGCTTAAACATCCTGTTTAACTTTATCATTTACTACTTTAATTTGCTCCCTTTTTTAGGGACCATAAACTCGTGGCATAAAGTTTCTACAACAGGATAAGATTTCTCAAAAAATTTATTCACTGTAATTTTTAAAAGTTAATTATCATGGCAAAAAGAGGAGTCACTTTAAAACCTTCTACTACTGATTTAAAAGCAAAAAAGCAGGAAAAAATCGAACGTAAAAAGGAAGAAAAGAAAATGAAAAAACGTAATAGCAGAGTATAATATTCTCGAAACTTCCGGGCCTGTAGCAGAATGTTCTGCAGGCCCAATTTTACCCATACTAAAAAATATATTTCGGTTCATTATACGGCACCGGAATTTATCCCTTAAAAGATATTTAAAACAAAAAAATATGGCACTTCTAAGTCAGGATAAAATAATTGCTGGTAATCAGGCTTTGGAACACTATTTTTCAAAATCAGTAGTACCTCAACTATACATTGATCCCAAAATGACATTGAAAAGTTTTACCGCTCCCGCGGAAGATTTGTTCCTTATTTCTTCGGAAGATATTGGTAAGAGTATTTTCGGTTTACAAAATAAAATAAAACTTAACGCTCTCATCAAAAGCATCAGATGTGTGCTGCTTGTAGAAAAAACAAGGGAGAAGATCATAAATACATCCAATGGAAAATTGTGCAAACTGATCGTTCAACCTTACTTTGACGAACAGGATGAGCGAATAATGGGAGTAATAGTTACCTTCCGGAATTTTACAGGGCAGGCGGAGCAATAATATCGCAATTTCTAATGTGCCGGTGTACATTCCTATCCGTGATCCGTTCGCGTAAAATCGTCAAAAATCAATAAATTTTCAGTAAATTAGGAAAAAGGATAATAAGACAAAAGTTATTCAGTTGATTAAACATTTTTAATAAGGCTAAAACTCTTATCCTAATCAGAAAAAAAATGAAAAAAAATTATGAAAAAAGCCTCTTTAGTAAATGATCTGCAATACGATGAGAATAAACCTGCGGTACAGGTACTTTTCGATACCGAAAGCAGCAAGGAAATTAGAATAGCAATGCGAAAAGGACATGTAATGAAAGAGCATAAAACTCCTTATCCTATCGTAGTTGAAATTTTTGAGGGTCATATCCGGTTTGGCATTAAAGGAGAATCCAATGAACTTAAAAAAGGAGATCTTGTTTTTCTGGAAGGAAATGTGCCGCATGACCTGGAAGCACTGCAAGACAGTACAATTCGTCTTACCCTTACCAAAGCGGATACTGCGGAACGTGTAAAAGGAGTGGCAGAAAAATCCTGATATTGGTCTGTTATCTCCCGCAAAGGATTTAAACTTTCACCTGATCAATTGCACCTCAGATTGACGTTAGTACATTTAATAGAATGCACTTCCAGTTGGTTATTTAAACCAGGCAGTCAATACCAGCAATAGCAAATGATCAGGTATTTTTTTCCAGGAATTGAAAAAATTTTAACCATTTTTCCTTCTAAATAAAATAGCTGTTCAACAATATTTTTCTCTAAATTTTCTTCCCCACTCCCAACGGTCTTCCCGCTAATTTCCTCTTCTCTTACTCTTCTACCTGACATTAAAGTTCCGTTAAAAACTTTTCATCGGCTATCGGTTTGCTTATTTTTAAAGGACAGGCATCAGCTAATCAATGCAATAGCCGATGTCCACTCACTGAAAAAATTGATGCATTTAAACTGAAAGGAGAAAAATTATGTTAGCAATGAACTTTCGCGGTCCGTTTCGAGTCCGCGCCGATTATGACCAGCCTTATCCAGAAATAGAACATCCCGAAGATGCCATTGTACGCGTGCTGCGTTCCTGCATCTGTGGCTCTGATCTTCACTTATATCACGGTCTCGTTCCCGATACTAGAGTAGGATCTACTTTTGGCCATGAATTTATTGGAGAGATCGTAGAAGTGGGATCCTCCGTTCAAAACGTAAAAGTTGGCGATACCGTGATGGTGCCTTTTAATATTGCCTGCGGAAAATGTGCTTTCTGTAAACAGGAATTATATGGAAACTGCCACGAAGCCAATTCACAAGCTACTGCTGTGGGAGGGATTTTTGGATATTCCCATACCGCTGGAGGATACAACGGCGGACAGGCGGAATACGTACGTGTACCTTACGCTGATGTTGGCCCCACTGTAATTCCCGAATGGATGGATCTTGATGATGCAGTCTTATTAACCGATGTGGTTCCTACGGGATACCAGGCGGCAGAAATGGGAGGAATTCAGGAAGGTGATACCGTAGTGGTTTTTGGTGCCGGACCTATTGGGATCATGGCAGCAAAATCTGCCTGGCTATTTGGTGCCGGAAGAGTAATTGTTATAGATCAACTTGATTACCGACTGGAATTTGTTAAAGAATATGCCCAATGTGAAGTGTATAATTTCAAGTCGTTGGAAGATCCGGTAGTATTCATTAAAAAAATCACCGATTCCCTGGGCGCCGATGTTTGTATAGATGCCGTAGGTTGTGAAGCTGCCGGAGATACTATGAATACCCTCCTGGGACGAAAAATGCTGCTACAAGGCGGATCTACCACTGCCCTGCACTGGGCAATAAATTCGGTTAAAAAAGGTGGAATAGTATCCATTGTAGGTGTTTACGGACCAATAGATGCCTTGATTCCAATAGGAAATGTAGTTAACAAAGGAATTACCATTCGGGCCAATCAGGCAGCAGTGAAGAAGCAGCTGCCAAAGCTCATTGAGCATGTGAAAAATGGTATTATAGATCCTAAGCCCTTGATCACGCATCGCATTCCGTTGGAGGAAGTTGCCGAAGGATATCATATCATGTCCACAAAACTGGATAACTGTATTAAACCTGTTTTGATCCCACCTTCAGCTTAACCTGAAGAAACTGAGAAGGCAATAAAAATTTTAAAATATTACATATTATGACAGATGAAACAAACCCCGCCAATTTTAGATATAAAAAAGGCGGTGATCACAGCCATATAAAAGGATGGGGGATCGATGCAGATCCAAAGAACGATCCTACCTATCCCATGAAGAAAAGGACAGATGAAGAAACCGATGGTTATACCTGGGACAGACCTCCACAACAGGAGATCAATATAGAAGTCCTTAAATCTGTAGAAAGACCAAATATTACTTCAGTATTCGGCACCTCAGTCCCACCCAAAGGTCTTAGCGGCATGATACGTCGTGTGGCCTTTAAGTACAGCGAGAACAGCTATGGTCGCTGGCTTCCTTTAGTAATGGCCGACAGAATTGGTGAACTGGAAGGAATTGCAGAAGATCTGAAACGCGGACATATTCCAAACCTTTTCGCGGAACGTGGCTGGAATGCAGAGTGGAAATACAACCGAAAAAACTTCCTGATTAAAACTGCCGCAGTCATAGGAGTGACAGCGGGTATAGCTACATACCTTCTTTCTACCCGATGTAAATGTGAAGAAGATGAAGCGCAGCAATATTACTAAATAAGTCATCATCCAATAAGGAAGGCTGTCCGGAAAGCTTTAAGATCATCATTCTGAAATTACTTCAGGTTTAGGTAAAAAGTATTTTTTGACAGCCTTTTTTTATTCTTACCAATTTTCTATTGCTCTTTTCAAAGCTACCTGCCGCTGCCAGGCACATTCCCCCTATCGCTCCCGTATCTCCACAAGTTCGGAATACTTGCACCTGCCATAAAATGAAGAATCAGCAACGAGGTTATCAAGTGGAATATTATATTATTTCGATAAATGCATATTTTTAAGTAAATTAGACAAACTGCCTTATTATTGAATAGGTTCCGATGATCTAATGTGAAAAAATTTAGGAACAATGGGAATATCTTGCGAAACAGGTATTCATACAAGCAGCCCTTCTTGATAAAATGGCAACCCGGAATAACAGAGTAAAAAACTATACCAATCTTAATGATGACCAAAAGTGACCATTGAAGAAAAGTTAAAACAGTTTACACCGGGTGCCGAGCTAATGCCAGGCGTTGTGATCGTTCACAGGCTTCCCGATTTTCAAACTTTATATATGTCTTCCAAAGGCCTAAAGCAGCTTGACGTAAGCCTGCACGAATTAAGGGAAATGGGTCCCGAATACCACGAGCGGTTTTTCAATAATGAAGACATGGAAGACTATATTGAAAAGATTAAAAAACTGCTCCGTAACAATGATCCTGAAGAAACCTTTACTTTCTTTCAACAGGTAAGAATATACGAGCGTAAGGAATGGGTATGGCACATATCTTCTACAAGAATATTTCATCAGGATGAGCAACAAAATCCAACACATATGGTTACCGTCGCTTTCCCAATAGGTCAAATGAAACATATTCCTAACAAGGCAGAACGATTTCTGGCAGAAAATGAATTTTACAAGAAAAATCTGGATAAATTTATGGCCCTTGGAAAACGTGCTAAAGAGGTATTGCGCCTGGTTGCACTGGGTAAAAGTTCGGCAGAAATTTCAGAAGAATTATGCATTTCAGTAGATACAGTGAATACCCACAGGAAACTTATAAAACAAAAGCTGGGAATTTCTTCAGTATATGAATTTACTGAATATGCGCATGCTTACGATCTTATATAAAATAAAAAAATCGGGGCCCCCTACTTCCCCGATTTTTTATTTTCCATTGACCAGCCGGTTATCCTCATACTTTCAAAGTCTGAAAAAACTTTTGATCAACTTCCTGAATTAAATATAATGGATGCTTACAAAAGAGACAATACCCAGAAATGGTGAATTTTAAAAAAAGAACAATATTTACGGAATAAAATCTACACATAATTTTGAAAAACAGCATGTTGTCCTGCCGTTTGCAAATCCTGCCAAAGCAACTGGATAGGATGGGTTTGATCCAGAACATTCATTCCCAGAACCGGTAAAATCTCTGCAGATGAACGATAGCAATGATCTGCAATTTCAAAGCTTTTTTCTGAAAGCTCCTTTTCTTGAAGATCCCCTCCGGACTGATGTTCCTTCCAGCTTTCTTCCAGAGTACTGTAAAAATCTTCTTTAAGCTCCAGAACCCTGGAAGCAAAATCTTCCATCCTTTCCTTAACATACTTATACCGCTCCGGTTGATATTTCTTCCATACCGTCTCTTTTTCTATCAGTAAAGATTCTACTTCTTTCCAGAAGGAAAGACTTATCCCAATCAGGACAGGAACAAAACAAGCCCGTGCGAACAGCAGGAAAGGATAGGTGGCTAAAGGATACGTGGATTTACGTGGAGTTTGAGTCAGGTCAAAAAAGTATTCTTCAGAAACCGTGATCTCTTTGGCAACAATGGTATGGCTGCAGGTTAGAGGAAGCCCAATAGCATTCCAGTCCCTGATAATTTCTACCTTATCCACAGGTAAAATGACAGCCAGATTTCCTTGTTCTGCAGGCACCACAGCCGTAAAAAGTGAAGCCTGCTCTGCTCCGCTGCAGTAACTCCAGGTTCCCGATACCACTTTAAAGCCATTATTCCTATTAACTGCTTTTCCGTCTGGTTTTCCGCTACCGGCTACCAGTGCTTCCTCTGGAAGAAAGAATTTTTCCGCAATTGTTGAAGGCATATAATCGGCAAAATAGGCACCGCCGGTACCTATAGCCAATAACCAGCCCCAATTACTATCGAGAGTGGAGGCATTTTCGATCCAGCGGCTGCCAATATGAAGCGGCAATTCAAGGCCTCCCAAAGCTTTCGGAAGATACATTTTAAAAAGTCGGGTGTTGTAATGTTCCTGTAGGGCAGTTTTATTGAGCTTGCCTTTAGGCTTTATATTCTGTTCCCGGAAAAATTTAATGAAATGCCGTCTATGTTGTGTTATCCAGCTTTCGTTATTCGATTGTACAGCTGTGATTGCCTCCTGCCACATATTGATATTTTTCACAAATATAGAAGCTACGGAACAATTCCAGCACATTTCGAGATAATCAAAAGATGATCAGGAAATTATTTTAAAAATAAAAACCCGGCTGTTAGGCCGGGTTCAAAATATCTCGAAAGATCCTGAATTAGATTACAGGAGTTTCATTTATTTCATCTTCTGCTACTTCCTGAGTTGAAAGTGAATCTACTTCTGCAGGAGTTTCTGCTTCCACAGGAACTTCTTCAACTTCGGTTTCTTCAACCTCTGTTCCTTCAATAACTTCCACTTCCTCAGTAGATTCAGCTGGAGTTTCTTTACAAGAAGTAAAACTTAAAACTAATGCGAAAACTGCAAGAGTCAAAAATGATTTTTTCATTTTAAAATTATTATTAATTGATTTTGTTCGCCAAATGTATGTGATTCCCCTATTCAAAAAACATACAGTCAAAAATATTTTTACAACATTTATATTATTGATTTTAAACACTTTAAAGCAAAAACAGAAAGCACAAAATAAATTTCGACAGCGTTCGTTCCTTATTTTTCTTCCGGAAAAGTCATTTTCTGAAGAAAATCTTTACAACGCTCCTCTAATGAGCAGTTTACGAAATCGATATAGCTGCTCAGTCCCTGAATCTTTCAGCTCAAAGAGGACATGTGGATTTAACTTCAGAAGAAAAAATCTCCTTTTCATTCTACTTCTCAAAAAAGCTCTCAGGCATTCTTCCAAAATATTTTCTTAAACTGATAAGCGTCATAGTTTCAGGAGAGAAATCGATATACATTTAATGTATAGTTTCAGGATCATGAGAAAGATAGTAGTACCCACAGATTTTTCAGAAAATGCCTTCAATGCACTAAGGTATGCTTCTGAATTGTTCAAGTATGAACAATCGGAATTTCTCCTCTTGCATGCATATGCCGAAGAAATTTACAAGGATGAAAAAGATCTTACTGAAGATGCTTTCAAAAGCATCAAAAAAGATATAATGGAAGCATCTAACCTGCAACTTGAAAAGATAAGGAAAAAGATCACAGCACTCTCTCCAAACCCCAAACACACTTATAAACTGGTCTCCTCCTTCGGACTGCTCGTAGACGAGGTAAATGATCTCATCAACAAAGAGAATGCAGATGTAGCTGTGATGGGCACCCGCGGAAAAACCAATGACCGAAAAATAACTTTTGGCAGCAATACGCTACAGGTAATAAAATATGTCCAAAGTCCTGTACTATGCATTCCGGAAAATTATGAATTCAAGACTCCCGAAAATATTCTCTTTCCCACAAACTTCCTATTACCGTATCAACGAAGAGAATTAAAACTGGTTGGGGAGATCGCAAGAAAATTTTGTGCAAAGATCCATCTTCTCCATATTTCTAAATTTCCCATTAGCTCATTACGTCAAAGAGATAATAAATTGTTTATGGAAGATGCATTTCATGAAATTAGGCTTGAAAGTCACGGCCGTGATGCTTTTTCCAAAGAGGACGCCATTAATAAATTCATTGATCAATACCAGATAGACCTGCTGGTGATGGTGAATTCCCGGCAGACATATCTTGAAACCATACTGGCGCCTTCTACCATAGATAAAATAAGTCTGAACCCCAAAGTGCCTTTTATGGTGCTTCAGAATTTCAGCCGAATCACTGAAAATAACTAGAAAGATGAAAAGGATACTTATACCCACGGATTTTTCTCAGAATGCCTCTAATGCTCTCAACTACGCACTTAATTTTTTTGCAGAGGAAGACTGTACTTTCTTTTTACTGAACACTTATACTCCTGTGATATATGATTCGGAATACATGCTCAACAGTTACTCTTCGCCCGATCTCACTGAATCTTACAAGAGCAATTCGGAGCAAAACCTGGAACGTTTAAAAACCAGGATCACCAAAAAGATCAATAATTCCAGACACCAATTGTAACCATTTCTTCTTTCAATAATCTTAGCGAAGAAATTAAAGAACAAGTGGCCCAAAAGAACATGGACCTTGTGGTGATGGGTACAAAAGGCGCTACTGGAGCAAAAGAAATTCTTTTTGGGAGCAATACTGTATATGCCATGCAAAAAGTTACCTGCCCCTTGCTGGCCATTCCTTCTCAATATGTATATAAAACTCCCAAGACCCTACTTTTTCCTTCAGATTTCGGAACAGATTTTTCTAAAAATCCGTTGCAAATAGTACGGGAAATTTTACATCAAAAAACCTGCAGACTGGATATTCTGAATGTAGATTTTGGAATTTCTTTAAGTGAATTTCAAATGCAGCAAAAATGTTTTCTGAGGGAATATTTTAAAGCTGAAGATTTTAGGTTCCATAGTATATCAGAAAAAAGCGTGCCCGAAGCCGTGAACAAATTTCAGGAAGATCATCTGGTAGATTTACTGGTAATGGTAAATAACAAGCATTCGTTTTTCGAAAATCTGTTTTTCAGGCCTGTAGTCAACCAAATAGGATTTCATATTAAAATACCATTTTTAGTTCTTCCTCCCACCGGAAAAGCTACAACTGCACATAATGGTGTAGACACCAACCAAAATTTTCACTCATCCTATCCAAAAGATTCTATAATTTAATTCTTACTATCATGAGAAAGAATATCCTTATTCCGACCGACTTTTCTGAAAATGCCTGGAATGCATTAAGCTATGCCCTCAATTTGTTCCAGGATGAAAAATGCACCTTTTATCTGCTTAATGCATATCAGAATTACCAACTTACTACAGATATTTTGATGGCGCCAAATCCCGATAATCCGAACTATTTGAAGGCCAAAGAAAAATCTGAAACCGGCCTGGATGACCTAATGGAAGGTATTGCCCACAGATCTGAAAATTCACAGCACCGGTTTGAAAAGATCTCTACCTATAACTCTGTCCTGGAAGCAATTCGTGAAGCGGTAAGAAACAAAGATATCGAGATGATCGTAATGGGTACAAAGGGAGAAAATAATCCTATCCAAAAAATTTATGGTAGTACCGCAGTAGATGTTATGGAAAATCTTTATTGCTGCCCTACCCTGATAATCCCCGAAAATGCCAGCTTTATTGATGGTGAGAAAAAGGAAATTGTTTTCGCCACCAATTATCAAACCTTTTACAAGAGACGGGAACTTAAGGACCTTATCAATACCGCAAGATTATATAATGCAGCTATTAGGGTGTTACATATTCAAAACACCGATAAGATGACTGCAGAACAGGAAGTGAATAAAGGAATGCTGGAAGATATTCTGGAAGATGTAGATCACAGTTTCCATTCCCTTGCACATAAAAAAATAGCTGAAGGCATCAATTCTTTTATTGCCAGTAGAGAAAGTCATATGCTGGCTATTATCAATAAAAAGCACAATTTCTTCTACAACCTCTTCCTGCAACCTCTGGTCAAGGAGATTGGCTATGACTCTATGGTACCTGTGCTTGTGTTACATTTAAAAAGAAAGTAAGAGAAATATGTAAGCATTCAATTCGTAACATATGAGGACGCTGTTTTTAATTATCTTACTTCTTCATGGATCCATACACATGGTGGGCGTGGTCAAAGCTTTTCGTCCCGCAACAGTAAGTGAATTGAGTCAAACAATTTCAAGGCCGTTGGGAGTATTATGGTTGTTTACAGCCCTACTATTCTTTGCGGCTTTGACAGCTTATTATATGAAGGCAGAACGATGGCCACAAATAACCATTGCTGCAGTGATCATGTCTCAATTCCTTATTACTTTAAACTGGGGTGATGCAAAATATGGCACCATTCTCAACTTTGTGATTATTGCGATAAGTATCCCGGCCTATGGAAAAATGGAATTCAATAATGCCACTTTAAAGGAAGGTTCCGGATTATTTGAAAATGCTGAAATTGAAAACCTGAAAGTCCATCGCCCTGCAGATTTTGTCTCCCTCCCACCTGCAGTTCAGAAATGGATCAAAAGATCGGGGAGCGCCGTTACTTCTGAAATTGTAACGCTACGGTTGAAACAGCAGGGAAAGATGAGGACAAAGCCCGATGGGAGCTGGATGCCCTTTTCTGCGGAACAATATTTTAATGTGCAGGATCCGGGCTTCGTCTGGACCACAAGGGTTCAGCCCATGCCTCTTATTTATCTCCACGGAAGGGACCAATTAAAAAATGGTCAGGGAAAAATGCTAATAAAGTTGCTGTCTTTGTTCAAGGTGGTAGATGAAAAATCCAATGACAGGATCAATTCCGGAACCATGATAAGGTATCTTTCAGAAATTTGCTGGTTTCCTTCTGCAGCAGCAAAGGAATATCTCCATTGGGAACAGATCGGTAAACATACAGCACAGGCTACTATAAGAGTCGGTGATCAGAAAGTATCAGGCACCTTTAGCTTTTCTGAAACCGGAGATTTTCAATCTTTTGAGGCCTTGCGATACAGAGGTGGCGGAAAAGACGCCAAACAGGAACCCTGGCTGGTGGAAGCTCTTGACTACCGGGAATTCAACGGCACCCGCATTCCTTCGAACTGCAGAGTTACCTGGAAATTACCGGATGGCGATTTCACCTGGCTTCACCTGGAGATCACTCACCTGGAATATAATGTAAAGCATCCCTATCATTCTTCAGAAACAGAGCTTAGTCCAACCGAAACTTATATATAGCTCGTACAGAATATCTCATTCTATTCCTCCAGTAATTTCCGAAAAAAGGATTTTACTTCCTCCAGATCCTTCAGGCTGTAATCTGCAAAAGTCTGCCGGCCATGCTCTCCTACAAGCACACCCAATCCGTTACTTACAAATTCAAATGCATCTTCATCTGTAACATCATCTCCTACATACACCGAAAATGTATTTTCTTCTTGACTAAGTTGTTTTTTGAGGAATTCCACCGCTCTTCCTTTGTGCCAGTCAATGGCGGGTCTAATCTCAATTACTTTTTTCCCGTCAGCTTTCGTTACCTGTTTATGATCTTCCAGCACCTTTGAAACTGCAGAATGCACTTCTTCCTCCTGCGCCTGTGGCACCTGCCGGTAATGGATGGCCAGCGTGAATTTCTTTCTCTCAAAATCCACTCCGGGAATGTCTTTAAGTTTATCCTTTAAAATAGGTTCTATTTCATTAAAAACCGGAATCACTTTTACTGCCTCTTCATGATCTTTGGAAAATCCATTGGGTCCGGAGATTTCAAATCCATGGCTGCCAGCATAATATAATTCCGGAAGATCGACCCTTTTGCGAACATCTGAAAGTCCCCTTCCACTTACTACGGCAAGCGGAAATCTTTGAGATAACTTTTTAACCAATGATTTCATTTCTTCTGAAATGGCAGCATCATCATGATGATCCACAATAGGTGCCAGGGTACCGTCAAAATCCAGAAACAACAACGGACCCGACTCCGGAAAAGCTTCCTTTACTTTTTGAAAATTATTTAAAGCTGAAGGTAGATCTGCGGGAAATTTCTCTTTTTTCGTTTCCATGGGTTGGTTTAGCTGTATTTATTGAATAAAATTTATTTGTTATCGCCCGTCATCTGACTGTAAAGCTGTACTACATCTTCTTTTTGCAGTAGTTCCGTTCCCGGAGATTTTATGGTTGCACTTCCACAGGCAAGTCCGTAAAGAACAGCTTTATCTACTGGGTTCCCCCGGGAAAGACTGTAAACAATTCCTGCCACCATACTATCCCCTGCTCCAATTGAACTTATATGTTCTACAGAAGGGGCAGGGAAATGCTGCACCTTCCCGTCTTTTGCCAGATAAGCACCGTTGGCTCCCAGGGAAGCCACGATCACTTCAATATCATGTTTTTCGAGTACCTCCAGTAGGAGTTCTTTCTGTTCCTGTTCACTTTCTGCACTTTGGCCGGTAAGATCTCGCAGCTCTCTCATATTGGGTTTTAAAAGATAAGCTCCCTCCTTAAGAACTTCCGAAAAAGCTTTTCCTGAGGTATCAAGGATAAATTTAATGTTATTCTTTTTAGCTCTTTTTGCTACCCTGGCATAAAAATCTTCAGGCGCACCGGGTGGCAGACTTCCGCTTGCCACCAGGAATTCTGCTTCCGGATAGGCATCGATCTTTTCCAGGATCGCTTCATATTCCGAAGCTGCTAAAGGTGCTCCCGGCATTCCGAAGCGATAAAGTTTGCCCGTAGAAGTTTCGGTGACCGCAAAGTTCTGTCTTAGATTATTTTTCACCTGTACCGTGTCCTGGCGAATACCTTCCTGCTCTAGAAGATCATGGAACATATCACCGGTATAGCCCCCTTTGGTATAAACTGCCGTAGAATCCCCTCCAAGTCGTTTGATCACTCGAGATACATTTACGCCACCACCACCAGGATCATTTTTTGGAGCTTTACATCTTAATTTCTCATTAGATTCTATGTGTTCTACAGTGGTATAAATATCCAGTGCGGGATTCACGGTAAGTGTTAATATCATATTCTGGAATTTTTTAAATACTGTTCTTTATTGTGCCTATTAAAGATTTAAATAATTATTGAATGAAAAGCTAAATCCACGTTATTTTTTCTTTTTCTTCTGTTAAACCAGGTTGTAAGGAGAAGTTGAAGCAAAAAAAAATCCTGAGCCGGGCTCAGGATTTATATTCTTGAAGTTTTCAGAATTTATTCTACGATAAATTCTCCCTGCATTTGAACATAATGTCCCGGAAAACTACAAATAAAAGTGTAGGTTCCTGCTTCGGGAGCTTCAAATTCGATGGTGGTACTTTCTCCTCCTCCAATCATTTCTGTATGCGCTATAACTTCATCTGAATCTGCCGGAATGTAATCATTATCCCTGGCTGATGCTGCACGAGTTCCAAAATCTGTCACATCTGTTCCCTGTTTAAGGATCACTACATTGTGCCCCATCACATTTTCAGCTAACTGACCAGAGTGGTTAAGGGTCAAACGTACCGTTTGTCCCGCCTTAACACGTAATTCATTCTTATTGAACTGCATTTGGTCATTTCCTGTTATGCTTACTTCCACTACTCCATCTTCACTGGTTTCAGAAGCTTCAGAACCTGTGTCTGTAGTTGATGTGGTTCCTTCAGAAGTTTCAGTAGATTCCAACTGGTTGTTATCGCCAATAGTAATTCTCTCCTCTTCTTCTTTTTGATTATTACCGCAACTTATCATTATCACGGTTACAAAAATGGCTAAAATCCTATTCAAATTTCTCATTATTAATTAGTTAAAGTTTAAAAATTAAATTTATCGTTGAAAAATGGTTTTCCATTTTATAAGCCAAAGATAAAAGAAATCGGCCTGAAAACCTTATATTCCAAAGGCTTTTATGAGAGTCTTAAGACCTTGGAATATTTAAAATTTAAGCTGCTGGTTTTAATTAGGATCAAATCCTGCTCATTCGCCATCTTTTTAAAGTAGGAAGAACTTTTTTAAGCCTTTCGGCCTCTTCAAAGGAAATGGTATTATGATGTTTTACACTCTCCTCTAATTGTGTCTCCAGCTTATGCAAAGTGAGGGAATGGTCCGTAAATTCCCCATCCCGGAAGCAGACGTTACAATAATCATCATTAAATGTATCATTGCGATTCGTGCCATAATTTTCTTCCTGTAAGGGTAAACCACAGCTCTGGCATACATGAGACACCATATTATGTATGTGCAGCAGGGATTTAAGCCTTATGAGCATTAGGATCTCACTTCTGTTTTTCCCTGGGAAAGCCTGAGCGATACTGTTGGCTGTTTTCCAGATAAGATCATTTAAATCAGCATCAAATAAGCCGGTATGTTCCTTCTGGTAGGTTTCAAATTTTTCATAAGCTGCTTCTGCTGAAAAGTCATTGTCTTTATACCAGTCGAAGATCACTTCTATTTGAAAGCTGAGATCGGTTCCATATTCATCGCTGGAATCTTCTACAGGAACCCACTCTTTTTCCACTATCTCGTAAAGAACACGAATTTCTTCTCTACTCACTACTTTATCGGCAGCCGCAATAGCATAAAAGAGTTTTCCGAGGTTTTCATATAATTCCCGTGCCGCATTAGACTGTATTGAATGTACCATTGTTTCTGCTTTTTATTTTACACTAATCAAGTTAACAGGATGCTACAGAAATTACTATGACATATGTCATATTTTTCGCTTGTAATACGAGAGCATCTCTATTTAAATTTACAATTTATCCTCGAATAATTTAAGAAAATTTTAGTATATTTATATCAGATTTCAGAAAGCAATAAAACTGAAAATCTATTGTGAACCTGACAGTTACAATGTAACCTGAGGTAATTTTGATTTCTTGAAAAAGAAAATAAGTCCAGGGAAAAAGCACCCGATAATTTCTTCTATGTCGACTAATTTCACCAGAACTTTTTCAGGAAAAAACTATTTATAATGAGGCACTATGAAAAAAATACTGCTCATAGAAGATGATCAAACTTTAAGAGAAAATACCAAGGAACTATTGGAGATGCTCAATTATCTGGTGCTGGATGCAGCCAACGGTAAAATGGGTGTAGAGCTTGCAGTAAGATACCAGCCAGACCTTATTTTGTGCGATATCTTGATGCCGGAACTTGATGGATACGGCGTATTTGAAGCTCTGCATCAAATTGACTCTACCAGTTTAATCCCTTTTATATTTTTATCGGCCAAAGCTGAAGCTGCCGATGTGCGCAAAGGAATGAACCTTGGCGCAGATGATTACCTCACAAAGCCTTTCCTTGAAAAGGATCTAATTGATGCCATTGAAAGCAGACTTGCAAAGTACTTTATTCTAAAAGTGAAAAGAGAAAAGATCAAGGAAGAAAAAACTGCTGCCATTTCCTCCATGAACCAATTGCTGGACTATTTTCAGAAAAAAGGTGAGATCTGCAAATGTGCAAAAAACAAGATCATCTATGAGGAGAATAAAAATGCCGATTATGTTTACCTGCTGGATAAAGGCCTGGTTAAAACGCATAGGATGGATGAGTATGGAAAGGAATTGATTACAGGGGTTTATAATAAAGGTAATTTCTTCGGATATTACTGTTTCAAAAATATGTCTTCGTACCCTGAAACTGCAACTGCTCTTGAAAAATCAATGCTCTACAGGATCCCACACACAGAATTCAATGGAATCCTTTCCAAAAATCATCAGTTGACAATTGAGCTGGCCCAGTTACTTTCAGATAATTTATCTACTCTAAAAGAGCACCTGCTGGAAATGGCGTATGGATCGGTTTTAAAGAAAACCACCAACACCATTTTACAGTTTGCAGAACTTATGAAAGATAAAAGTCAGGACGAGATTAAAATTTCACGCAGTGACCTGGCCAGTGTAGCAGGCATCTCTACAGAAAGTTTTATAAGAAGCCTGTCGAGTCTAAAGAAAGACGGGGTAATTGATATTGAAGGAAGAAGCATAAAGATCCTGAACATGGATAAACTTCAAAGTATTAGATAACCTGCTTGCTATTCCTCAAAAGAATTTCAAAAATATCAATGCTTCTGAAGAAAAGCCTTTCTGAAAAATTAGGTTTATAACAACCTGTTCCGAAGCTTTGGGTTTACCCGATTTTTAGGAATACCTGAAAATAGTACCACAAGATTCAGAAATAGATTCCGGATTTAGGATTAAAAGCTTTTTACAAGCTTTTCCGTTCCCACCTTCTCATTAGCCATAACCATCCACTGTTGGATTTTGAGGGATTAATCGCTGTGCAAGCTTTCTAGTCCAACAATAATATCTGCCTGAAAAACATCTTCACATCACAAGATGTCTGATCATTATCATTTCTTTTTCATTGAAAAATAGATATATTAGAACTTAATTTTATTTCTGCAATCATGAAAAACATCCTTCTACCTACCGATTTTTCAGAGAATTCCTTAAATGCCATTTTTTATGCCATAGATATGTACCGGAAGGATTCCTGCCAATTTACACTCCTGAATACTTATAAGGTCAACGGATATGATTCTGAAAGTAAATTATCGGCCATTCCCGGAAATGCCACTGCAGAAAAAGCAAAAGCAGATGCTGAGAAAAACCTAAAAGAATTTATCCTCAAAATTACTACTCAAAAGAAATTAAAAAATCATGAATTTATAGGCATTACCAGCAACGATTCCTTAACAGAAGCCATTAAAAAAATCATAGCAGAAAATTCTTTTGAAATCATCATTATTGGCACACAGGGAAGTACAGGTGATTATGATGTACTGTATGGCAGTAACACGAAAAATATTATGGAAGAGGTCCAGAATTGCCCTATACTGGCGGTACCTTCTCACATAACTTTTAAAGAAATAAGGGAAATTGTACTGCCAAACGGATATAAAATGCGACACCATAAAAAAGACTTTGATTTCATCACGCAGCTCACCGAAAAATTCAATGCCGCCATAAGAGTGCTGCACGTGGTAGAAGATGGAGAACTCAGCAGTTCCCAGGAAGCCAACAAGAAACACATTGGACTTTATCTAAGGGACGTATCCCACAGTTTCCACTCGCTTGAACACGTTAGTCTGCCCATAGGTATTTATTGCTTTACAGAGAGCCGGGACAGCGATATGATTGCCTTTATCAACAAGAAACATAATTTCTTTCAGAATTTATTAATGAGTCCACTATATAAAAATCTGGGTCATTATTCCACCATTCCTGTATTGGTTTTACATCAGACAAAGAATCAGGATTAAAAAAGCTACCTCTTTTTCGTCTGATTAAAACCTGCAGATCATTTTTTCAGGTTAGAAATAAAAAAAGATCCAGTTTCTCCGATTGGAAAACTGGATCTTTTTTTTAAATTATTAATTGATATTAAAGCTTTTTAATGCCCCTGGTTTCGGATTTTTCTGCTTCAAGAATACTTATAGCATATCCTCCACCGGGAACAGACCTTTGAGAGAGTTCTGACCTGTTATTCACAACCACTTTTCTTATTTTATATGCCTGCGGATTATCCTTGTAGTGAGCATCTTTTGCATCGGAATATATAGTGGCAACATACGTTTTACCTTTTTCCAGGAAATCAAAACTTATTTTTGAAGTACGGGGAGTTTCTCCGTTTACGTTTCCTACAAACCAGTCATTGGTTCCTTTTTCTTTACGGGCTACAGTCACGTAATCTCCAGGTTCTGCTTCCAGGTAGATACTTTCATCCCAGTCTACTCCTACATCCTTGATAAACTGAAATGCATCCATGAATCTCATATAATTCTCCGGCAGATCGGCAGCCATTTGCAACGGACTGTATAAAGTCACATACAGGGCTAACTGATTTGCAATAGTGCTGTTTACATGAGAATCGTTGTTAGGATTAAGTTTACTGATATCCATTTCAAAGATCCCGGGTGTATAATCCATTGGACCACCAATCAAACGTGTAAACGGTAGCACCGTTACATGGTTTGGCTTCGATCCTCCAAACGCCTGGTATTCCTGACCTCTGGCAGATTCATTACTAATGAGGTTTGGCCAGGTACGGCCTATTCCCGTGGGGCGCACAGCCTCATGTGCATTTACCATGATCTCGTAATCTGCAGCTTTTTCAATGGCATATTGATAATGATTTACGATCCACTGGCTATAGTGGTTGTCTCCTCTTGGAAGAATATCGCCCACATAACCGCTTTTTACAGCATCGTAGCCGTATTTTTTCATAAACTGATAGGCAGTATCCAGATGCCTCTCATAATTACGTACCGAAGATGAAGTCTCATGGTGCATGATCATTTTTACATTTTTTCCTTCAGCATATTTCTGAATTTCTTCAAGATCAAAATCAGGGTATGGAGTCACGAAATCAAAAACATAATCTTTTGAATTCCCAAACCAGTCTTCCCAACCTATATTCCAGCCTTCTACTAAAACTCCGTCAAATCCGTGTTCAGAAGCAAAGTCAATATATTTTTTTACATTTTCTGTAGTAGCTCCATGCGTATCATTTGGTGTTGCCGCTTCAAAATCGGTTTCTCCCAGTTTTACAGCAGAATATTCATCGGTGTAATTCCAGGAGCTTTTTCCGGTGATCATTTCCCACCATACACCCACATATTTGATGGGCTTGATCCATGAAGCATCATCAATGGCAATAGGATCATTTAAGTTGTAAGTCATTTTTGAAGCAAGGATCTCACGGGCGTCATCGCTAACTATAACGGTTCTCCAGGGCGTATTTGAAGGAGCGATCATATACGCTTTGTTCCCCTTTACATCGGGCGTCAACCATGATTCAAAGATCATATTCTCGTCATCAAGGTCCAGGTGCATTGCAGAATAGTCGATCAATGCAGCCTCGTGTAAATTAATATAAAGTCCGTCATCACTTTTCATCATCAGGGAAGTCTGTACCCCGGTTGGAGAAAAAGAGGTTTGCGACAGGTTTTCTGTCACAGCATTCTCCATATGCTGGCGAATTTCAGATAGACGGGATTCCATATAATCATATTCCTGAGTATCATAATCACCAGGAATCCAGAAAGCCGTGTGGTCTCCGGTCATGGCAAATTGGGTTTTTTCATCTGAAATTATAAAATGGCCAAGGTTTTCCTGTTGTGGAAATTCATACCTAAATCCAAGTCCGTCGTTAAACAACCTGAAACGCAACACGATACTGCGATCTGTATCATTTTGGTTTAGAATAACTTCCAGTTCATTGTACTGATTCCTGATCTCCTTCTCTTCTCCCCAAACCGGTTCCCAGGTCTCATCGAAAGAAGAAGTTACGGTATCTGCAATACTAAAACCATCTACCAGGGAAACTTCATCGTCCTTTAGCTCCAATCCAAGGCTACTTGGTTTAATCACCTCCCTACCTTTATAGGTAAGCTGATATGCAGGAACTCCATTTTCCTGAAGCTCAAACTCTAAAGTTAAATTTTCATCGGGTGATGAAATTTGCTGTGCAGAAAGAGTCACAGTAGTGGCGAGAAAGAAAACCATTATAAGGGTTCTCCTTGAAAATTGTAAGAGAAAATCTCTTGTTTGCGTATACATATAGTAAGGGTTTTTAATGTTCATTCTGCTAAAAAGTTCACACTTTTTATACCATTCAAAGATACATCAAAAACCCCTTTTCTAAAACTAATGTACGGGTCTCTTAGAGAGAATGTTTAATATAAGATCCGGAATTTTACGGTGTCTTTTATTTCTTTTAGGTCTTTGATAAGCCCTTTATCGTACGCCTTGTTAATGTCTGTAATCACATAACCAATGGTTTCATTGGTCTTTAAATATTGGCCTACAATATTGATGTTGTGTTTTGCCAGGATCTCATTGATTTTCGCAAGGATTCCCGGTACATTGTGGTGAATATGGATAAGCCTGTGAGCATTTTCAAGAACCGGTAACTGCAGGTTCGGGAAGTTGACACTGTTGGTGGTGCTTCCGGTGTTGATGTAATCAATGATCTTACCTGGAACAAAATTTCCGATGTTTTCCTGAGCTTCCTGTGTACTTCCACCAATATGCGGCGTAAGAATGACATTTGGTAAATTCCGAAGTGCAGATCCAAAAGTTTCATTATTGGTCTTAGGCTCTTCAGGAAAAACATCGATTCCCGCTCCCTGAATTTTTCCGGAGGTAATATGCTTCTGAAGTGCATCAATGTCTACTACATGTCCACGGCTAAGGTTGAGGAATATCACCCCATCCTTCATTTGCTCAAATTCTTTATCCCCAATCAGGTTTTTATTGGATTTTCTTCCGTCCACGTGCAGGGTTACAATATCTACTTTCTCAAACAACTCTTCGAGGGAATTACATTTTGTGGCATTTCCCAGCGCTAGTTTTTCCACCACATCATAAAAATAAACATCAAAACCTATAGATTCTGCCACTACAGAAAGCTGGGCTCCAATATTTCCATATCCAACGATCCCGAGTTTCTTCCCGCGGGTTTCGAAACTATTATCGGAAGATTTATTCCAGGTACCTTCATGCATTTTCATGATCTTATCGGGCAGGTTGCGCATAAGCAGAATAATTTCCCCAATGGCCAGCTCTACCACAGACCTGGTGTTGCTGTAAGGTGCATTAAAAACAGCGATCCCTCTTCTAAGACATTCGTCCAGGTCAATTTGATTGGTTCCTATACAAAAGGCTCCTACAGCAATCAATCTATTAGCATTTTTAAGCACTTTTTTGGTAAGCTGTGTCTTGGACCTGATCCCGATCACAGATACATCTTTAATCTTTTCTGCCAGTTCTTCTTCATCCATAGCACCGGAATGGGTGGTGATATTGTATCCTTCTTCTTTCATTATCTTGAAAGCATCAGGGTGGACGTTTTCCAGCAATAATACATTTATCCTGTTTTTGGGATAAGAAATGGCTTTATTCATGTTGTGTAAAAATAAAAATTCATCAAGGCTTGGAGTGATATGATCTGCTTTTTCAAGAATATTGGCTCTTTCCACATTTTCGGTAAATGCATAGAATTTATTGGCCAGCCCCGCAGCTTTGATCTCATAATCTGTGTACCCGTCTCCAATAACGTACACATCTCCTTTAAGGTCCAGTGTTTTAAGTTGTTCTACTTTTCCATTATTGAAGGAAAGTCCGTTTTCCATATCAAAACCAGTAATGTTTCCATTGGCATCAAATTCGAACGTATTTGCAAAAACATTTTCTTCCTTCACGCCATATTCCTGAACTATAGGCACAATAAATTCCTTGAACCCATTGGAAATAATATAAATATTATCACGGTTCTCCTGGAAAAAAGATTTGTTTCTTATAAATGAAGAGGAGATCCTTTTACTCAGGGCTTCCACTAAAGGCGCCAGGTGTTCTTTGTTTGCTTTTAGAAGTGCCAGCCTTTTTTCGAGGGATTCCCGAAAGGAAAGATCTCCTTTCATTCCCTGATCGGTAAGGTCTTTCACCTCTTCCAGATTTTTCTCCCGGTCTTTATCGTTTGCCAGGGAAATTTCGCCTAAAACGTCAAGGGCTTCTACCTGGGTAAATGTGCTGTCAAAATCAATTACAAAATACCTGTTATCTTCCATGCTTTGCTGAATAAAATGAATATCAAAACTAAGGTTTTTGTAAGACTAAATCATTTCAGGAATTCAAAATTATTAAGGTTTGCTCAAAATTATTTTTCTTAAATAATCTTCGGAAACAGCATTTCTAAAGGTTCATTGAGAATATGGCAAAATACCTGACCTTCACGCAAAATTCGTTTTAGAAATCTGAAATATCCAGCAGTAGCATTACGAATATGATGATACGTAGCATCTACTTCGGAAAATAAATTTTTCAAATTTATTCCTTAAATTCAGAATTAATCGTAATATTGCAATAAACAAATATAACTACATGGGCGTTACCAGATCAGATCTTTTTACGCAGGAACAAAATGAACTTGCAAAAGTTGCTAAAGCAATGGCACACCCGGCGCGACTGGCCATTCTCCAGCATTTACTAAAAACAAATGCATGTATAAACGGAGACCTTGTTCAGGAACTGGGACTTGCACAGGCAACAATTAGTCAGCATTTACGGGAACTTAAAGAAATTGGAATCATCCAGGGCACCATCGAAGGAGTTTCGGTAAGCTATTGTATAAATCCGAAGAAATGGGCAGAGATCAAAGCACTTTTCAACGGATTATTTGACGGATACGTTGATCCTTCAACGGGAGAATGTTGTTAATAGCCGCTAAGCTGTAACAACTATTAAATTATCATTCACTTGAATACCAACTTTTAATTACTGTACTTATGAAAACTTCAGAAGAGTTAAAAAACATCGTTCGCGAAAAATATAGCCAGATAGCCGAACAGGATAAGGCGCTCAATCAATCTTCCTGCTGTGGAAGTGGCGCTGCCTCTACAGAAGTCTATAATATCATGACCGACGATTATTCGGATATCCAGGGCTATAACACAGACGCCGATCTAGGGCTTGGCTGCGGCTTACCAACAAAATTCGCCCACATTCAGCCGGGTGATACGGTGATTGATCTGGGATCGGGTGCCGGAAATGACTGTTTTATTGCACGTCATGAAACCGGCGAAACAGGTAAAGTAATTGGCATCGACTTTACCAGTGCCATGATCCAAAAAGCACGGATCAACGCAGACAAATTAGGATTTAATAATGTAGAATTCCGCGAGGGAGACATTGAAGAAATACCGGTTTCAGATAACATGGCCGATGTCGTGGTGAGCAACTGCGTTTTAAACCTCGTTCCCAACAAGCAAAAAGTTATCTCTGAAATTTTCCGGGTTTTAAAATCGGGAGGTCACTTCAGTATTTCAGATATTGTTCTGGTGGGTGATCTGCCACAGGCATTGCAGGAGGACGCAGAGATGTATGCAGGATGTATTTCGGGAGCCATTCAAAAGAAAGAATATCTTGGTTTTATCAAAGAATCAGGTTTTGAGGAAATTACGCTGCAAAAGGAAAAAGCCATCGAGATCCCCAATGATATCCTTGGTAAATATCTTTCTGCTGAAGAGATCAACGAATTCAACTCCGGAAAAACAGGCATCTTCAGCATCACTGTTTTTGCACAGAAACCGGGAAAGAAAAAGCAGAAAATCCAGCTGAAGGAACTTGAAAGCGGGGCCACTTGCGCACCGGGATCCGGATGTTGCTAAAAATTATAGAATGAAAACTCTTTTACCAAAAGTTACTTCTTATATTGAGAATATTAAAAATTCAGAAATTCCTCATGAAAGAATACAGGCATTGCAAAAACCGATTTCTTTTCTTCAGGAAAAACTGAATAAAGACGAGCCAATTTACCTAAATTTTATTTGCACCCACAACTCCCGGCGAAGTCAGCTTTGCCAGGTGTGGGCGCAAACCTTCGGGTATCACTTAGGAATCAAGAATCTCCAGGCTTTTTCCGGCGGAACAGAAGCCACTGCTTTTCATCCCAATGCTGTTCGTGCTTTAAATGACAGCGGATTCAGGATCATCAAAGAAAGTGGTGGAGAAAATCCGGTGTACCTCATCTTTTTTTCCGAAGAATCTGAACCATTAAAATGTTACTCTAAAATATATTCTGAAGCCCTTCCGCATGGGAAAATATTTGCTGCAATCCTTACCTGCTCAGATGCTGAAGCCAACTGCCCTTTTATTCCGGAGGCAGAAGCGCGTTTTTCGGTAAAATATGAAGATCCGAAAAAAGCTGATGGAACTGAACTGGAGCGCCAAACGTATAGCGAACGGAACGGGCAGATTGCTTCAGAAATGCTTTACATCTTCTCCCAACTCAAAACCTGCTGATTATTATGGCCGAAAATGTGAAAAAACTGAACTACCTCGACCGCTACCTTACCCTTTGGATCTTTCTGGCAATGTTTTTGGGCGTAAGCCTTGGTTATTTATTTCCTTCAGGCGCGGGCTATATTGAATCGATGAGTAGCGGATCAACCAATATTCCTATTGCGATCGGACTCATTTTAATGATGTACCCGCCTTTGGCAAAAGTGAACTACAGGCTCCTGCCAAAGGTTTTTAAAAATGTGAAGATCCTTTCCATATCTCTCATCCTGAACTGGATTATAGGCCCGCTGCTTATGTTTACCCTGGCTTTGATCTTCCTGCAGGATTATCCTGAATATATGGTGGGCTTGATCCTGATTGGCCTCGCCCGTTGTATCGCGATGGTGCTGGTGTGGAACGACTTGGCTGAAGGAAGCAGTGAATACGGCGCGGGACTTGTGGCTTTAAACAGCATTTTCCAGGTTTTCGCCTATAGTTTTTACGCATGGTTGTTTATCACCAAATTGCCGCCGCTCTTCGGTTTTGAAGGTGCGATTGTAGATATCTCTATCGGTACTATTGCAGAGAGTGTAGCCATTTACCTGGGAATTCCTTTTGCGGCAGGGCTATTAAGCAGGCTTATAATGGTAAAAACCAAAGGAGAAGAATGGTACAGGGAAAAATTTCTTGCGTTCATCTCCCCTTTCACATTAATTGCGCTTTTGTTCACGATCGTAGTAATGTTCAGCCTAAAAGGGGAAATGATCATTAGAATTCCGCTAGATGTGGTGATCATTGCTATTCCGCTATTAATCTATTTCACCATCATGTTCCTTATCGGATTTTTCTTCAGCAAAGCCATGGGAACTGAATATGATAAGAATGCCTCTATTTCATTTACAGCTGCCGGGAACAATTTTGAACTGGCGATTGCAGTTGCCATTGCTGTCTTCGGACTTAATTCTGGCCAGGCTTTTGCAGGTGTGGTGGGGCCGCTGGTGGAAGTCCCGGCGTTGATCTTGCTGGTCCGGGTTTCTTTCTGGCTCCGCAAAAAGTATTATGGAACCGAAAAAACGAAAGAACAGGCAAAGAGCATGAATTCATAGCAGTGGATTTTTCATTGCGCTGTAAGGAGAGACCCATTACCAGTGCGTCTCCAAAGTAAAAAATTAACATAATCAAAATGTACATCAAAGATGTCATCATTATTGGAGGAGGACAAAGTGCCCTGGCCTGTGGATATTATCTCCGCCGCACCGGACTCGATTTCCTGATCCTGGACAAGCAGGAAAACTGCGGCGGATCCTGGCAGGAAGGCTGGGATTCCCTCACCCTCTTTTCTCCTGCCGAACAAAGCTCCCTTCCCGGCTGGCTTATGCCAAAATCAAAAAATAATTTTCCCCATCGTGATGAAGTGATTCACTATCTCTGCAAGTATGAACAGCGATATAAATTAGCTGTGGAACGTCCAGTAGAGGTATTGGAGGTCACAAAAGAAGATGACCTTTTTAAGTTGAAAACCAATCAGGAAGATTTCTACAGCAAAGCGGTAATTTCGGCTACAGGGATCTGGGAAGCACCATTTATTCCGGAAGTTAAGGGAGGAGCTGTTTTTCAAGGTGAACAATTACATGCTTCAGAATATAAAAATCCGGACGAGTTTGACGGTCAAAAGGTCCTGGTTGTTGGGGAAGGAAATTCCGGAGCACAAATCCTCGCCGATGTCTCGAAGGCAACAGAAACCACCTGGGCCACGTTAAAAACACCCGATTTCTTGCCCGATGATGTGGATGGAAGAGTACTTTTTAACATTGCTTCAGCAAAATATTATGCCAAGCAAAAAGGTGAAAAATTTGATGCTTCAAAATTCAATCTTGGAGACATCGTGATGGTGCCATCTGTAAAAGATGCCAGGGAACGCGGAGTTTTAAACTCTAAAGGTAAATTCCTAAGCCTTTATGAACATGGGGTAATTTGGGAAAATGGTGAAAAAGAGCAATTCGATAGCATCATTTGGTGCACCGGATTTCATTATGCCACCAGGCATTTACAAAGCCTTGCTCATGCAGATGCAAAGGGAAAGATCAAAACCAACGGCACCCGTGCACTTGAAATCCCCGGCTTATGGATGGTAGGCTACGGAGGCTGGACAGGTTATGCTTCTGCTACCCTCATAGGTATTGGCAGATCGGCTAAAAAGACAACAGAAGAAATTCAGGAACATCTGAAAACTTCAGAAGCTGATAATCAACAGTAAACTTTCTGGCAATGACTAATCCTCTCGCTTCCTTAAACTAAACCTTCAGAAAGGATTAATTTTAATTTCTGAATCCTAAATTTGTATTTTGAAATGATACTTAAAATTGTCATTTCCTATTTTAAAAGCTATGAACAAGGAATATCTAAGGACCGTTACGGTCACCCGGTATATTACTCCTTTGCGGGAAGGCGGGTCTTTACCTGCCCTTTCGGAAGCCGATGATGATTTTAAGTACGTATTAAAGTTCAAAGGAGCCGGACATGGAGTAAAAGCCCTGATAGCGGAATTTATTGGAGGAGAGATCGCACGGGTGCTGGGATTGAAAATTCCGGAACTTGTTTTTGCCAATCTGGATGAGGCTTTTGGAAGGACCGAAGGAGATGAGGAAATTCAGGATCTGCTACAGGGAAGTCAGGGATTGAATCTTGCTTTACATTTTCTTTCCGGAGCAATAAATTTTGATCCGGTAGTGACTACCGTGGAAGCAAAACTCGCTTCACAGATCGTTTGGTTGGATGCCCTTATCACCAACGTTGATCGCACCTTCAGAAACACCAATATGCTTATCTGGCATAAAAAATTGTGGTTAATCGATCACGGAGCCTCTTTTTATTTTCACCATTCCTGGACCAACAGGGAAAAACATGCTAAAAGTCCGTTTGCCCTGATCAAGGATCACGTGTTATTGCCGCAGGCCAGCCTTTTAACAGAAGTGGATACTGAATTTAAAAAAATACTTACGGGAGAAAAGATTCGCGGTATCATAGAAGCCATCCCGGAAGACTGGCTGCACTGGCAGGAAACAGATGACAAGCCCGAAGAAATCAAGGAAGCTTATATTCAGTTTTTACTGGTAAGGCTGGAACATTCAGAAATTTTTATAAAAGAAGCACAGAATGCAAGACAAGCACTTATATGAATATGCAGTAATACGGGTGTTGCCACGTGTAGAACGGGAAGAATTCCTGAATGTGGGGATTGTTTTGTTTTGCAAAAAAGAGAAATACCTGGAGGTACTTTATCACATTGACGAAAACAAGTTAAAAATGATTTGTGAAGATCTTGATATTGAACAACTGAAATTAAACTTACAGTCTTTTGAAAAAATCTGCAGAGGAGACATAGACGGCGGACCTATCGCCCAAATGGACATCCCTTCCAGGTTTAGATGGCTAACAGCTGTTCGCAGCTCGGTGATCCAGACCTCACGACCACATCCCGGATTGTGCCATGATCTCAATAATACCCTGAAACGACTATATTCTGAAATGGTGCTTTAATCTGGAAATTTATCAAGGAAGTATCCACTCAGGAAAAGAAATCAGATCTTGCCGGCTTTTTCCAGTTCCTGCCTGATAAACTGCTCATTTTCCTCATCAAAGCAAACGAACATAACTTTCTCCATTAGAGTTGTTTCTGAAAGAAATTCTGAAACTGCTTTCACGGCCACTTCGGCGGCTGCCTTTTTAGGATAACCATACACTCCTGTACTAATGTTCGGGAAAGCGATGCTGCGACAGTTATTTTCCCCAGCGAGCTTTAGTGAATTTATATAGCAACTGGCGAGTTTTTCAGGTTCTCCTTTACTCCCGCCACTCCAAATCGGGCCAACGGTATGGATGACATTTTGCGAAGGCAAGTTTCCAGCGGTGGTGATCACAGCCTCCCCAACTTCACATCTTCCCTGTTTCGCCACGATCTTTTTACATTCCTCCAGAATTTCTGGACCACCGGCACGATGTATTGCGCCGTCTACACCACCACCGCCCAGCAAAGAACTGTTGGCTGCATTAACAATGGCATCTGTTTCCACTTTGGTAATATCTCCTTTTATTAGCGCTATCATACATCCTGATTTTTTTTCGAATCTTCTTCCGTTTACTCTAAAGTAGTGAAAAATACCAAAATATATAATCGCGTTTATAAAAGCAAGAAGCTAAATCATGGCCTAAACCTCATTTCTCAATCCATTAAAAGAGGCTGCCTAAAAAGCTGTAGAATTGTCAAGCCGAACTTATGTCAGAATCTTATTCAAACAACTTTAAACAGCCTTTACAGTTTTTCATTAAGATGATGCGGATTGATTCTTTTTTGAAAAGGGATTAGACAGCTGTCACTTCTTTAATTCTTATTTCAGTTTTAAGAATCACTTCAGCAGTGATTGAATTGGAAATTAAACAGGCTTTTTCTGCCTTATGCAGGATCTTTTCGGCTTTCTCCCTATCCTCTTCGTTAGGAATCACCAATACCGGTTCTAAAAGAATTTCGGTCATGGCAAATTTTCCGTCTTTTTTATCGAGTTTTCCTTTCGCCGGACAGCTAAGGCTGAGGAAGTCCAGTTTTGAATTTTCTGCAATAGCAAGAAAAGTGGTCATAAAACAGCTGTTTACAGAGGCTGTGTACAAATGTTCGGGAGACCAGATCCCGGCGATTCCCTTCGGAAACTCTGGTGGGGTTGCAACTTCTATTGTTTGATCCAGTTCTGGAGAAAAAATCTCTCCTTTTCTGTCTGCTTTCCAGTCTAATGCTACGTTATAATAATGTGGTTCCATTTGTTGAATTTTAGTTGATCCAAAGGTAGGATCGGTTTATAATAAATTTTATGATTTTAATCAGGAGCTATTTTTCTTTTCTCCGGAACCAAAATTAAGACAGGGCCTCTGGCTTTACAGCTACTTTTGTTACAAAACGTAGCGCAAGGCCTGCCTCATATTTATCCCAAATGCCAGACTCTGACAAAGTATCCAAATCATAAATTCAATCCAGATTTTGAAGATTTTAAGAAAAGCACCCGATTTCTTAATCCTACGTCAATTCACAGAATCTTATAACTATACATTTTTCAGAAAAAGCCTTCACACTTACCTTTGGGTAAATCTTAAAATTGAATGATTATGAAAAAGATGATTTTATCAGGTATATTTTTTGCCGCTTTTACGGGAATTTCCTTTGCACAGTCTGCGAACGATCTCCCTAAAAATGCATCAAATTTTATCAGTCAGCATTTTTCTTCTGAAACCATCAAGGAAATAGACAAAAAAGATGGTATAGAGGGATACTTTAATGATGAATTATATGAAGTGGAATTCACCAATGGTACCTCAATAGATATTGATGAAAATGGTGAAGTGACAGAAATTGAAACTGAAAATGGAACTTCAATTCCTAAAGAAGCACTTCCCAACCAGGTGAGAACCTATATAGAAAGCAATTACAGCAATGCACAAATTGTAAGCTGGGAAAAAGAGGATGATGAACAGGAAGTGAAACTTGCAAATGGAACCGAACTTGAATTTGATGGTTCCGGGAAATTTTTACGTATAGATTAACCCCCTGTTTTGAGCCAATAGATTAAATTCGAGAGGCTGTCTAAAAGCAATTTTTAGACAGCCTTTTTTATTGCATTTTTTTCTCCAGTTGGCTTAACCGTTCTTCTATTTGCATGAGCTTTTCAATAATTATAATGTGTGTTTTTTTTGCATCTATCCCCACCGGACTCTCATCACTCGAGATCTCTTTTGCGATTTGATCATAAATATTCTTATCCATGTTATTTCTTTTTAATTACTTGCTAAAGGGGTAAAATATCCTGGAACTATTTCACCACTAATACTTTTTCAAAATGCTAAATCTCAGTTTCTCTTGAAACTGCAGAAATTAAAATCCTGCGCGGCTCCCGATGGTGTCTCGTGAGAAACATTTTTGCAGGAAACCATATTAAAATCTTCTGAAAGAAGCTCTGCCAGGCCATTTATAGAATATTGTTTTATTTCTATTCCGCTGCATTTGGTAGGCCCTTTTTCAGAAAAGGTTGCAATCACTACCAAACCTCCGGGTTTAACAGCCTTTTTCAGAGTATCTACATATTGCTGAACCTGATCTTCTTCCGTTAGAAAATGAAAAGCAGCCCGGTCGTGCCATAAATCGTACGTTCCTTCAGGTCGAAATCGAGTAATATCTTCTACAATCCAGTGGATCTCTTCCGCTCTTTCCCCCAGTCTTTTTTTGACCCGGTTCAAAGCTTCTTCAGAAATGTCAAGAACACTTACATTGGTATAACCTTCCATCAATAGAAAATCGGAGAGAAAACTATCGCCGCCGCCTACATCAATAATAGCAGCGTCTTTTGCCAGGTTCATTCCCTTAATGAATTCAAGGGAAGTTTCGGGAATTGGTTCGTACCAGCTTACTTCCGTTAGTTTCTTGGTCCTGTAGATATTTTCCCAGTGTTCTTGTCTATCCATTTCTGAAATTTTACTTCAATTTACAGATTTTTCTGCAATTTCAGTCTCAATTCTTATCAGCTTTAAATTTCCGAAGCAACGATTTGGAATTACAGATCGAGCACTATAATATTATTCCGTTGTAACTGGATCTTTCCCTCCAATTCCAGCTTTTTGAGTAACCTTGAGATCACAACTCTGGAGGTATGAAGATCATAGGATATTTCCTGATGGGTGACAGAAAGCGCCTCTGACTGATTTATTTTTGCCTTATCTTGAAGGTATCTCATAAGACGTTGATCCATGTTCATAAAGGCAATGGTATCAATCGTATCCAACATTTCTGAAAGCCTTGTATGGTAACTTTCAAAAACAAAATTCCTCCAGCTCTTGTACTTTGAAGTCCATTCCTCCATTTTTTCAATAGGTATCATTATAAGCTTCGTGTCCCTTTCTGCTACTGCCCTTATCCCGCTTTTTGTTTGGCCCAGGCAACACGAAAGGGTCATAGCACAAGTATCCCCACGTTCCAGGAAATACAGCAACAACTCATCGCCGTCCTTGTCTTCTCGCAAGATTTTTATGGCTCCGTCCAGGAGTAAAGGCATGGCGGTGACGTATTCACCAATTTCAATGATTTTATCCCCTTCTGCATATTCTTTCAGATTTCCACAATCTGCAATCTCTTTAAGAAGAGCCTCTTCAAAAATAAAATGATAGGCTTCTCTGACTTCAGTAAGCATCTCTTGATTTTTTGCTAAAGTTACAGCATTTCTGAAATCTTAATTTTAATTTCTTCAGAAATACCAAATGTCAACATTAGCTTCGGACAACGTTAATGCTTTTCGTCTGCAATAATTCGCAATACAGAACAACAAGGTGTTAAAAATCAGTTAATCAGGTTTTTAAACCTTAAAAATCAAAGACAATCCAGTAATTTGTATAGGCTATAAATCATTCAAATTCATGCAGTTTCGACTACTTTCCCAGCTCACACATCTGGACCGGTCCAATGACCGGTTACTAAAGATGTATTCCTGCCTTTACTGTAATTTACCAAAGGCTGAAAAAAAAATGCTTGAGAATATTTCAACCTTGGAAGAAATACGGGAGAAACTAAAAATAAAATTAAAGTGTCACCTCTTCAGAATTAAAAACAATATTCTCCCTGCTACTATATGCACGCTACTTTTGGAATACTTACCTCTTTTCCTGAAACTTGAAAAACTTGCCTACCAGACATTCTTGAATTCCAGATGGGAAAAATGTTTCACAAGAGAAAAGGAAAATATTGACCTGTACTACCAGACATTGTATAATGAGGAACTTCCTTCGTCTACAGTAGAAAAATGTGTAAAACATAGAAAAAGGCTAAATGTTTAGTGAAAGATGAGAAGAGAGTAGTCGTTACTGGGGGGCAACCATCACTCTCCTGAAACTTCGGACTTCATGTGCGAAGTTTCCTCATCTATTCACTTTCCTGAAATGTGTATTAGCATTTCATATTCTCATAATTCATCCACACTTTCAGTCAGCCGGTATGTAAAATCGAATCATACCATATACTGTATCTATAGCTGTTCCTTTCTATCCCTGCAGACTTTCGTTACTTTTGATTTCCAAAAAAATAAATCTATGAGTACGAAATCGCGGTTATTTTCCCCGTTAAAAATAAAATCTGTTAAATTAAGGAACCGAATCGTTGTTTCGCCCATGTGCATGTACAGTAGTGAAGATGGTTTTTCAAATAACTGGCACCTGGTTCATCTTGCCAGCCGTGCTGTTGGTGGCGCTGGTTTAATAATTTCTGAAGCTGCCGCGGTTTCTCCGGAAGCCAGGATCACCCCCGATGATCTGGGGATCTGGAAAGATGAACATATCACCGGATTAAAGGAAATTGTCTCCTTTGCTGAAGCACAGGGTGCTGTTATGGGAATCCAACTGGCACACGCCGGAAGAAAAGCCAGCACCACCAGCCCCTGGAAAGGAGGAACCAGTATTACTGAAGAAAAAGGCGGCTGGCAAACCGTCGCTCCAAGTCCGATACCATTCAATGAAAAAGATACTGTTCCGCTGCAACTGGAGGAATCAGGAATAAATAAAGTTATAGACGAGTTTAGATCTGCAGCAAAAAGAGCATTAAAGGCAGGTTTTAAAGTAGTAGAGATTCATGCTGCTCATGGATATTTACTGCACGAATTCCTTTCCCCTCTCAGTAATGAACGAACTGATAATTACGGAGGTTCTTTCGAAAACAGAACCAGAATGCTTCTGGAGGTAACCGCAGCTGTACAGGAAGTCTGGCCTCAGGACCTGCCATTGTTTGTGAGAATTTCTGCAACAGATTGGGTGAAGGGTGGCTGGAACGAAGAGGAGTCAGTTGAATTATCAAAGTTCCTGAAGGAAAAGGGCGTGGACCTTATCGATTGTTCTTCTGGAGGATTGGTGCCACATGCGGAGATTCCGGTTAAGAAAGGATATCAGGTTGGGTTTGCCGAAAAGATCAAATCTGAAGCAAATATAATGACCGGTGCAGTAGGGCTCATCACCACACCTGAAGAAGCAGAAGAGATTCTGGAAAAAGATCAGGCAGATCTGGTTTTACTGGCGAGGGAATTATTACGCAATCCATATTTCCCTCTGGAAGCAGCACAAAGCCTTGGTGAAGAAGTTTCCTGGCCCTCACAGTATGAACGATCTAAGCCAAGAAAAAAGAATGTATCAAGTTAGTTTCCAGGGTCAAAGATGGGTATTAAAAATATCAAAATGCGGTTTTAACTCAGGGCTGTAAAGGAAATTCGGTTAAATCTATTATCTTGCTGCCCATCAATAAAAATATAACTATTTATGAAAAAAGTTTTGTTTTTGGCTGTTGCAGTGAGCCTTGTCGGCTGCAAAGCCCAGCAGTCAAAAAGCATCGAATCTGCCAACGTAATGGATTATGCAAATACCATTACGGCAAATGAGTTAAAAGATCATCTTTACACCTTTGCAAGTGATGAATTCCAGGGTCGTGAAACAGGAGAACCCGGACAAAAAATGGCAGCAGAATACCTGAAAAAGGAATACCAGCAGCTGGGAATCCCTTCCCCACTTGGAGGAGACGATTATTATCAGGAAGTACCTTCAAGTGCATTTAGAAGAGGAAATATCAAAGATACTGAAAACGTGCTGGCCTATATCGAGGGAAGCACCATGCCCGAAGAAATCCTTGTGATCTCTTCCCATTATGACCATGAAGGAATTGATGATGAAGGAAATATTTACAACGGAGCAGATGATGACGGATCTGGAACAGTTGCTATCCTGGAAATTGCCGAAGCTTTTGTTCAGGCTAAAAAAGATGGATATACTCCAAAACGCTCTATTCTTTTCCTGAATGTTACAGGTGAAGAAAAAGGTTTGGTAGGTTCCAGATATTATACCGAAAATCCTGTTTTCCCACTAGAAAACACCGTAACCAACCTGAACATCGATATGATAGGAAGAATTGGTACTGATATGGAAAACAGTGGGGACTATGTTTACCTGATAGGAAGTGACAAATTAAGCACAGAACTACACGAATTGAGCGAAGAGGTGAATAATAAGTACCTGAACCTTAACCTGGATTACACATTTAACGATGAAAATGATCCAAACCGTTTTTATTACAGAAGTGATCATTACAACTTCGCAAAACACGATATTCCAATTATTTTTTACTTTAACGGAGTTCACGAAGATTATCATAAACCAACAGATACTCCCGATAAAATTGAATACGATTTATTGGAAAAAAGAACCAAACTGGTATTCTTAACTGCATGGGAAGTAGCAAACAGAGACGAACGTCCATTTGTTGACAAACCTACCCTGACTGAAGGAGAATAACCGAAAGATCCTTTAAATCCAAAAAAGGCCTCAGAATTCCAGTGAAATTCTGAGGCCTTTTCCTTTAACGTTGATTTATAATCTCTCCACTACGTCATAATCGCCTCCTCATTCCCCTGCTTTACCAACATTTGATACTCTGAAAAATAACTTCCGAATCCTATTCCCTCCTTCCCGAGGGTACCCGCAGGGCAGGTGGGAACTCTTTCGATTAGCTTAAATTTTTTTCTAAGATTATTTCAGGGTTTGAAACCGCTGAAAGGGTTAGATATCCCCCCTCTCTTCCAAAGTTCAAAACTTTGGAAAAATAACTACAAATAAAACCGGCTACCTTCGGCGGAGTGTAACTTCAGCAAGGTCTAAGATTCAGAAAGGATTTTAATTTTATCAATGACCTCTTCAGAAAAATTTGGCACAAAAAAAACTCCTTAGTTTCCTAAGGAGTTTAAAAAGGGTGGAAGACCGGGTTCGAACCGGCGACCTCCTGAACCACAATCAGGCGCTCTAACCAGCTGAGCTACAACCACCATTTTAATCGGATGCAAATGTAATATAATTCCTTTCTTCTACAAAAGAAAAATTCGTTTTTTTATTTCAGATCAAACAGCGAATCTACTGCTACATGGCGGTTCACCGTATACCCTTCACCATATTCCACCCCCGTTAACCTACCTAAGTCTTTGGCTCTGTACGTGATACTTTCAAAAAAGTTATTACTGGAAATAGGTGTTTCCGGCTCTTTACTTTCTTCATTAAAAAACTGACTTTTATATGCTTTTACAGCTTCAATCTTTTTATCCATAAATCCTGTGACATCCACAATCACGTCGGGATCAAGATTTTTCCATTGAATATAATGATACACATGTTTTGGCCTCCAGGCGTGCTGATTGTGGCCTTTACAAATCGTTTCAATTTTGCGCAATCCGCTCAGGAAGCAGGAATCGGCTACCAGCTGTGCCCCTTTTCCGTGGTCGATATGGCGATCTTCTATGGCATTACACAGCACCACATCGGGTCGATATTTCCGGATCATTTTAATGATCTCCAGTTGATGTGCTACGTTATTGACAAAAAATCCGTCGCTGAACTCTAAATTATGTCTTACTTTTACTCCAAGGATCTCGGCGGCAGCCTTTGCCTCCTGATCTCTCAATTCGGCAGAACCCCTGGTACCCAATTCTCCCCTCGTAAGGTCTAAGATCCCTACTTTTTTTCCGCGGGAGATTTCTTTTGCCAAGGTGGCAGCGCAACTCAGTTCAACATCATCAGGATGTGCCCCAATAGCCAGTATATCTAATTTCATTTGTTTCTATTAAATAGTTAGTACGGAGGATTCATTCTTTTACAGATACTCCTACTTATCGTATGCTTTTTCATCAGCCTTCATAGTCGGCTCCACAGCAACTTTTCAGCAATAGTTTAAACTATTTGCGAAATTGCCTGCTCGATATCTTCCATTAGATCTTCAGCTTCTTCTATTCCTACAGAAAACCTTAATAATCCATCTTTTATCCCCTGCTTTTCTCGCTCTTCAGGAGTTAATAATCCATGGGAAGTGAGCGATGGAGATAAAATGGTAGATTCCACTCCCGCAAGGCTCATGGAGGGTTTTATTAAATTAAGTTTCTTCTGAAATTTTGAAAAATCCAGTTCTTCCCTTAATTCAAAAGAAAGCATCCCGCCAAAACCTTTCATCTGGGTTTTTGCCAGTTCATGATCGGGATGGGATTTTAATCCTGGGTAATACACTTTTGAAACATCAGGATGAGCTTCTAAAAATTCAGCCAGTTTTTGGGCATTCTCATTCTGTGCCTTCACCCGTATTCCCATGGTTTTTAAACTTCGCTCGAGAAGCCAAACGGTATAATCACTTAAGCTTCCGCCAAGGTTTTTGGCTAACTGAAATATAGTGTCAATATGCTTTTCCGAAGCAATAGCGGTTCCCGCAAGAATATCGCTGTGCCCACCCATATATTTGGTAGCCGAATGCAGAACAATATCAATTCCCAGGTCAATAGGATTTTGATTAACCGGAGAGGCAAAGGTATTGTCGATCATACTCACCAGCCCGTGTTGTTTTGCTATTTCAGCAACCGCTGTAATATCGGTGATCGTTAACAGAGGATTTGATGGAGTTTCAATATAAATGACTTTAGTATTCTCTCTCACTTCAGATTCAAAACTGGAAGGAGCAAGATCTTTAGTAAAGGAGTATTCAATTCCGAATTTTTCAAATTCTTCCACCACCAGGTTACTGGTCCCGCCATACAAGGTTTGCTGTAAAACCACATGATCGCCCTTGTGCAGAAAAGCCAGTAAAGCCGTGCTCACAGCAGCCATTCCACTACCAAAAATAAGCGCAGCCTCCCCATTTTCGAGTGCTGCCATTTTAATGGAAAGGGCTTGCTGGTTTGGCGTATTGAAATAACGAGGGTACCTTTTTACCTCTACATCTTCAAAAGCATAGGAAGTGGACATATACAAAGGAGAAACCGCTCCTTTAAACTCATTATCTTTTAGCTCTCCCGAATGCGTACAAATAGTATTTATTCCACGATTTTTCTTCGCCATAATGGTGCTGATATATAAGGTTAGAATTGCGCACTAAAGTACAGAATTATTTTAGAAATCGCAGTGTTCTCAGCTATCAACCCAACTGGTGGATTTAAGGTTTAGCCTTATTTTAAGTTAAATTTCTAGAGCACTTTTCTATCTTTACGATATGAAACTACTCTTCAAAAACATCAAGGAATTACTACAGGTAAGGGACAATGGAGTCACAAAACTATCAGGAGCCGAAATGAAAGAACTTCCTTCTCTCAAAAATGCATGGCTTCTAACTGAAAATGGCAAAATAGCCGACTTTGGAAAAATGGAAGATTTCCCTCAAATTAATGCAGATGAAACTATTAATGCCTCCGGAAAGATCCTGATGCCGGGCTGGATAGATTCACACACCCACATCGTCTATGCCGGAAACCGGGAGCAGGAATTTGTAGACAGGATCAATGGCCTTACCTATGAAGAAATTGCCAATAAAGGCGGCGGAATCCCGAACTCTGCTGAAAAATTACAGCAGACTTCTGAAGAAGATCTTTATAACCAATCGGAAAAACGCCTGCAGGAGGTGATGAAGATGGGAACCACGGCCATTGAAATTAAATCGGGTTACGGATTAACCACACAAGCAGAACTCAAAATGCTTCGGGTGATCAAAAAATTAAGAGAGAATTATGATCTTCCGGTGAAGAGCACCTTCCTTGGAGCACACGCGCTTCCGAAGGAATATAAAGACAACAAAGAAGGTTACCTCAACCTAATTATAGACGAAATGCTTCCGAAGGTTGCCGAAGAAAATCTGGCGGAGTATGTTGATATCTTTTGCGAAAAAGGTTATTTCACTGTGGAAGACACCAACAGGTTACTTTCTGCAGCAAAAAAATATAATTTAATTCCAAAGATCCACGTAAACCAATTTAACTCCATTGGAGGTATTAAAGCCGGAGTGGAGCACGAAGCTTTATCTGTTGACCATTTGGAAGTGATGAATCCTGAAGATATTGAGCAGCTGAAAGGTTCCGGAACAATGCCGGTGGCACTTCCCTCCTGCTCGCTTTTCCTCGGAATTCCCTACACGCCTGCACGGGATATTCTGGATGCCGGACTCCCACTGGCGCTGGCAACGGACTATAATCCCGGCAGCACTCCAAACGGAAACATGAATTTAGTGGTTTCGCTGGCTTGTATCAAGATGAAAATGACCCCCGAAGAAGCGATCAACGCTGCCACTATTAACGCAGCCTATGCGATTGGCCTGAGCGAAACCCACGGAAGTATTACCAAAGGAAAAGCTGCTAATTTGATCCTTACCGAAGAAATTCCATCTTTTGGGTTTCTTCCCTACTCATTTGGCGCCAACCATATCGATTCAGTTTTCATCAACGGAAAAAAGATCTGAAAATGCCAAAACTGAAGGTTTACAATCAGAAATCCATTGCGGCTTATATTAATCTACGGCCCGGAGAGACCAGGCTAGGGGAAAGAATTCAGTTTATTTCTAAAGTTGAAAAACTTCAGGAAAATGATGCCGAATTCGTTCTTTTTGGAATCCCTGAAGACATCGGTGTACGAGCAAACTACGGTAAAGCCGGGACCGCCAATGCCTGGCAGGCGGGTCTAAAGGCATTATTGAACATTCAGCACAACCGGTTTTTTTCTTCAGAGAAACTGCTTCTCCTGGGAGAAATAGATTGTACTGCAGAAATGAAAAAAGCTTCAAACCTTGAAGTTTCAGACCCTAACTACTACCCTAAAATGGGCGAACTTGTAGAAAGTATTGATGAAGTCGTAAGTGGGGTGGTTAAGAAGATCATTTCTGCAGGAAAGATTCCCGTAATCATTGGAGGCGGGCACAACAATGCTTTCGGGAACATTAAAGGTGCTTCAGAAGCTTTTCAGAAGCCTGTAAATGTTCTTAACATCGATGCTCATACAGATCTGCGGCAACTGGAACACCGCCACAGTGGCAACGGATTCAGTTATGCTCTTGAAAAAGGATTTCTGAAGAAATATTCCGTTTTCGGACTGCAACAAAATTATACGCCACAATACATTTTTCAAAAAATGGATGCTTCAGAAGAGATTCAATACAGCCTTTTCGAAGATATTTTTTCCGAAGACAGGATTTCAGAACTTGAAAAGCACCTGAAATTTGTCTCAGATGATAGATTTGGGGTTGAAATAGATTGTGATTCAATTGCAAACCTCCCCAGCAGCGCCATTTCCCCCAGCGGGTTTACCGTAGATGAAGTCAGGAATTTTATAGCCATTGTAGCAAAAAATAAGAATTGTACTTATCTTCATCTTTGTGAAGCAATAGCGACAGAGGATTTCCCCACAGGAAAAACGCTGTCTTATTTAATAACCGATTTTCTAAAGAATTATTCCCATGCATGAAATGATTCAGGAGTACATCCAATATACTGCACTCGCTATTGAAGTTGCGGGAGTTCTGGTTATGATCTTTGGTCCCGTTTTCGCCTTATGGCGCTACTTCTTTGATAAACATGAGGATGGCAGCTCATACAGGACCTTTCGACATGACCTGGGAAAGGCAATTTTACTGGGGCTTGAGTTTTTGGTGGCCGGGGATATTATTGCAACCGTGAGCACGGATCCTACCATGGATAATGTACTGGTTCTAGGTATAATTGTACTTATAAGAACATTTTTAAGCTTATCGCTACAGGTGGAACTCGAAGGAAGATGGCCGTGGCAAAAACGAACTATAGGAGAAAAATAAATGGAATTAATACGATTTGATCCCACATACGCCCGTGATTTTAAAAACCTGAATATTCAATGGCTGGAAGAATTTTTTTATGTGGAACCGCACGACGAGGAAGTGCTTGGAAATCCGGAAAGGTACATCATTGAACCGGGTGGCAACATCTTTTTTGTGAAGGACGAAAAGAAAATCATTGGGACGGTAGCCCTCATGAAAATTGAAGAAGGTATTTTCGAGCTTACCAAAATGGCAATAACTCCCGCAGCCCGCGGAAAAAGAATTGGACAAAAATTAATGGAATACGCCCTGGATTTTGCCAAAAAAGAAGGTTGGAATAAAATAATTATTTACTCAAATCGGAAACTGGAAAACGCCATTCATATTTATAAAAAATATGGGTTTGAGGAAATCCCTATTGAAGGAAACAATCCTTATGCCCGGGGCGACATAAAAATGCAACTTCTGCTTTCATAAAACTTTATTAAATAAATTGATGAAAGTCAGCATATTGTTTAGTTTTAATGAAAACTAACTGATTATGAAAAAACTGACTTTAATTTTTGCCTGCTGTTTACTGATAGTGGGTTGCAAATCTGAAAGTGAAAAGAACATGGAATTGGCTAAAGAACTGGAAGAGGAATCTTTCATGAATGGTGATTCCGAAGATGCAGATTCTACTGAAACAGAAGATATTCAAATTGAACCCATTTCTCATGCTACGGCTGTGATAAACTGGGGAGAAACCACGATCTATCTGGATCCTACAGGTGGCGCAGATGCATTTGAAGGGATGGACGAACCCGATCTGGTTTTGATAACAGATATTCACGGAGATCACATGGATGCGGAAACGCTTCGGGATCTTAATCTTCAAAACACGCGAATTATAGTTCCACAGGCAGTAAAAGACCAGCTGCCGGATGATCTGAATGCGGATTTTGTGATAATGAATAATGGCGAAACTATAGAGGAGCAAGATTTTTCAATCGAAGCCATCCCCATGTATAATCTTAGGGAGGAAGCGAAACAATACCATGAAAAAGGGCGTGGAAACGGATACGTTCTTGAGAAAGATGGAAAACGACTTTACATAGCCGGCGACACAGAAGATATTCCGGAGATGAGGAATCTGGAAAATATCGATATTGCACTGGTACCCATGAATTTACCATATACCATGCCGGTAGACGCGGCGGCTGAAGGAGTGTTGGAATTTGCTCCGAAGCAGGTGTACCCGTACCACTTCCGGGGGCAGGATGGAAAAGCCGATGTTGAGAGATTCAAAGAATTGGTCAACGAAGGAAACAAAGACATTGAAGTGGTCCTGGCAGAATGGTATCCGAATGAATAAGTTGGAAATTTTTTAAACATAAAAAGAGGCTGTCAAAAAACTTTTTATATCGTCATTCTGATTTCCAGAATTTGTTAGAACCTTAAACAGTTCAGGTAGACGAAAAAATTCTTTTTTAGACAGCCTCTTCTTTTACCACTTTTTTCCCTGGTGAAGATCCGAAATCTCAGTCAGGTTATCTTACAAGTTTTTTGTACTTGATACGCTTCGGCATTAGATCTCCACCAAGACGTTTCTTCTTGTTCTCTTCGTAATCTGAGAAGCTTCCTTCAAAGAAATACACCTGCGAATCCCCTTCAAACGAAAGGATGTGCGTACAAACCCTGTCCAGGAACCAACGGTCGTGAGAAATGATCACCGCACAACCTGCAAAACTATCAAGACCTTCCTCAAGGGCACGAAGGGTATTCACATCAAGGTCGTTTGTAGGCTCATCCAGAAGCAATACGTTTCCTTCCTCTTTTAAAGTCATGGCAAGGTGCAGTCGGTTCCTTTCCCCACCAGATAATTTGCTGACTTTTTTATTCTGTTCGCTTCCGCTGAAATTGAACCGGCTTAAATATGCCCTTGAATTCACCTGTCTTCCGCCCATCAGGATCAATTCCTGCTCATCGCTGAAGTTCTGCCAGATGGTCTTTTCAGGATCTATATTAGTATGGCTTTGATCTACATAAGAGATCTTTGCAGTCTCCCCTACTTCAAAAGAACCTTTATCGGGTGTTTCTTCTCCCATGATCATTTTGAATATAGTGGTTTTACCTGCACCATTAGGACCTATTATTCCAACGATTCCCGCTTGCGGAAGTTTAAAATTAAGATCTTCGTACAGCAGTTTATCACCAAAAGCTTTACTCACTCCTTTGGCTTCGATCACATTCGTTCCAAGCCGTGGCCCGTTCGGGATGTAGATCTCCAACTGCTCATCCATTTGCTTTTGATCCTGACTCAGCAATTTATCATAGTTGTTCAAACGCGCTTTCTGTTTCGCCTGTCTTCCTTTTGGTGCCATTCTGGACCATTCAAGCTCACGCTCCAATGTTTTTTGACGCTTGCTGGCCTGCTTTTGTTCCTGTGCAAGACGTTTTGATTTTTGATCTAACCAGGAAGAATAGTTTCCTTTCCATGGAATACCTTCTCCCCTGTCCAGTTCCAGGATCCAACCTGCTACGTTATCAAGAAAATAACGGTCGTGCGTTACGGCAATTACAGTTCCTTTGTATTGTTGCAAATGATGTTCCAGCCAGTGTACCGATTCGGCATCAAGGTGGTTGGTAGGCTCATCCAGCAGCAATACATCTGGCTCCTGAAGCAGTAACCTACAAAGAGCAACCCGACGGCGCTCTCCTCCTGAAAGTACACTGATTTTCTTATCCGGCTCCGGGGTACGCAGCGCGTCCATGGCAATTTCCAGTTTGGTATCAAGTTCCCAGGCATTGCTGGCATCGATCTTATCCTGAAGTTCTGCCTGTTTGTCCATCAACTTCTGCATCTTATCGGCATCTTCGTAAACTTCCGGCAAGCCAAACATATCGTTGATCTTGTTGTATTCATCGAGGATGGCCACAGTTTCCGCTGCACCTTCCTTTACTATTTCCAACACGGTTTTATCTTCATCCAGCTGAGGCTCCTGTTCTAAAAGTCCAACAGAATACCCGGGTGCAAAGACAACATCTCCCTGATAATTCTTTTCTTTTCCGGCGATTATGCTCAGCAAAGTAGATTTCCCAGATCCATTGAGTCCAAGGATCCCAATTTTTGCTCCGTAGAAAAAGCTTAAATAAATATTCTTTAGTACCGGAGTATTTGCTCCCTGGTAGGTTTTTGTCAAACCCGACATGGAGAAAATTACTTTCTTATCGTCTGCCATACATGTATTTTTTTAAAGTTTGTAACTGAAGTAAGCCTATAAAAAATTAAAGTTCATACCTCTTCAAATCACAGGCAAATATCTTAAATTTCTGTTTACCTTCAGTAAGATTCCGGTCTTTATGTGGTATGAAGACCTAGATGCCGTAAAACGATCAACATCTGTCCGCTGTGATATGCACTGTGCTCAATAACCAGCAGTATTTCCCGCAAAAAAGTATGACTGGAATTTGAAGGAACAGTTTCAGTTAATTCAATTTCAGGATCCATAATCACCTTTGTAAGCTCTTCTCTGTCTTTACGATAATTTTCCACCAGGTTTCTCCAGTCTTTCTCATTCTGCGGCTCCCGGTGAGCCGGCCAATAATCCTTTGGCCAGTTCGGCGCCTTATATTGTATTTCAGTACAATAATTCAGGATATCATTTTGAGTAAAACAAATATGGTAAAAGAGTTCATAGAAGGAATAAGGCAGGTTCTTTGGCCGCTCTCCCAGTTTTTGAAAAGAGATCTCCTTCAGCATTTCCTCTAAAGGCATAAAGGCTTCTCCACCATTAAGGTGCTTTACAAGCTGCTTCTTTAAGGCTTCCATAGCATTCATTTTAGCAGTAAATTAATCAAAAGCAATTAGGTTTCCGGCTTATGCGGAAAGAAATTTGAATAGTAAAATTTTCGAAGTATTTCAAAAGAGATCTAAACCCGCCCCTTTAATGCATTAAAAGCCCATGAGATAGCAAAAAATCCGATTCCTACTGTAGAAAATCCAATTGCATAATCTTCATATTTTAGCACACCCAAAAGCACAAGCGCAGTTCCAATAAGGAACATTAAAAAAGAAGCCCATGCACAAACCGAATTCTTATTCATTCCCATACGTTCTCTCTAAAAGCCTGTCTTGTTTGTTCGGATTTCCCTTATTTTGGGACAGGGATGTTTGGAGCAAATATCGCAATTTTTAATAAAGATAAATAATAGTTTGCTTTTTGTATTTTAGCGATTGTTGAAAGCATCTAATTGCGGTGCTCACACTCATTTTAATACATTTCGGTTACCTGAAAGAAGTGTAAAAGTATTTAAAAAACAGACTGATGAATATTGAATTTAATAAAAACGAAGACCATAATAAACTTCTGGTTTCAGATTTAAATAGTCGGCTAAAGACCATTAAATTGGGGGGCGGCGAAAAACGGATTGAAAAGCATCATCAAAAAGGCAAAATGACCGCCCGCGAACGTATCAACTATTTGTTTGATGACAAAGAAGCTGCCATAGAAATAGGTGCTTTTGCAGGAGATGAAATGTACCAAGAACATGGCGGCTGCCCAAGTGGTGGCGTGGTCGTGAAGATTGGAAAGGTTTCGGGAAAACAATGTATCGTGGTTGCAAACGATGCCACGGTAAAAGCGGGAGCCTGGTTTCCCATCACTGCAAAAAAAAATCTTAGGGCGCAGGAAATTTCCATTGAGAACAGACTGCCTATTATATACCTGGTGGATTCTGCCGGAGTTTATCTCCCCATGCAGGATGAAATTTTTCCCGATAAGGAACACTTCGGAAGAATTTTCCGAAACAACGCTGTAATGAGCAGCATGGGAATTACTCAGATTTCTGCGGTTATGGGAAGCTGTGTCGCCGGGGGAGCTTATCTTCCTATTATGAGTGATGAAGCCCTGATCGTGGAAAAAACCGGAAGTATTTTCCTTGCAGGAAGTTACCTTGTAAAGGCTGCCATTGGAGAATCTATCGACAATGAAACGCTGGGCGGAGCTACCACTCACAGCGAGATAAGCGGTGTTACAGATTATAAAGCCAAAGATGACAAGGATGCGCTGGATACGATCAAAAACATCATGGACAAGATCGGAGATTTCGATAAAGCTGGATACAATCGTAAACCCGCCGCAAAACCTGCGAAAGACCCTGATGAGATCTTCGGAATCCTTCCGAAGCTACGGAATGAGCAGTACGATATGAGAGAGATCATTGAAAGGCTTGTGGACAGGTCTGAATTCCAGGAATACAAAGAAGGTTACGGAAAAACGATCATAACCGGCTACGCCCGGATTGACGGATGGGCCGTGGGAATCGTGGCGAACCAGCGAAAAATTGTAAAAACAACAAAAAAGGAAATGCAGTTCGGCGGAGTGATCTATTCAGATTCTGCCGATAAAGCTACCCGCTTTATTGCCAACTGTAACCAGAAAAAAATTCCGTTGGTTTTTCTTCAGGACGTCACCGGCTTCATGGTGGGAAGTAAAAGTGAACACGGCGGTATCATTAAAGATGGCGCTAAAATGGTAAATGCAGTGAGCAATAGTGTGGTTCCGAAATTTACGGTAGTGATCGGCAATTCCTACGGCGCCGGCAATTACGCCATGTGCGGAAAAGCCTATGATCCACGTCTTATTTTTGCCTGGCCAAGTGCCGAGCTGGCCGTAATGGGTGGAACTCAGGCAGCAAAAGTGCTAGCACAAATTGAAACAGCCTCAATGGAGAAAAAAGGGGAAAAAGTAGACGCTGAAAAAGAAAAAGCTGTTTTTGATGAAATAAAGGCAAGATATGACAAACAAACCTCCCCATATTACGCAGCAGCAAGATTGTGGACAGATGCAGTAATAAATCCGTTAGACACCCGCAAATGGATCTCTACCGGGATTGAAGCCGCCAACCATTCACCTATTACGAAAGATTTTAATCTTGGGGTTATTCAGACATAAAACAAGAATTTCCTCAGGCTTCTCAATTGAAATAATTTTAAATTTTCAGAATATGCTTCCAATGCGTTATTCCATTCTTGCTTTAATATTGATGCTTTCCTTCACCATACAATCCTGCGCCCAGGTTTTGGGTGATAAGACAACTTATACCGAAGCAGATACACTGCGTGGCTCCCTCAGGCCGGAGCGAAACTATGATGTGCTAAAGTATCATTTAAAGCTAAAAGTTGTTCCCGAAGATCAATTCATATCAGGCTCCAATACCATCACTTTTAAAGCTGAAGAAGATCTTCCGGTGATGCAGGTAGATCTTTTTGAAAACATGCAGGTAGATTCCATTGTGCAGCAAGGACAAAGCCTTAAATACCAAAGAAAATATAACGCAGTATTTATTGACCTCGGAAATCCGATTGTGGCAAATTCAGTTGATTCCATTCATTTTTATTACTCCGGAAATCCTGTAGTGGCCGAAAATGCACCCTGGGACGGCGGATTTGTATGGGAAGAAGACCGCGAAGGCAATCCGTGGATTGGTGTAGCTGTGCAGGGTACGGGTGCAAGTTTATGGTACCCGAACAAAGACCACCAAAGCGATGAACCAGAATCTGTAAGGCTGGATGTAGCTGTTCCTAACGGTTTAATCAATGTTTCCAACGGAAGGTTCCTGGGAGAAAAGGACCTGGGTAACGGCTATACCCAATGGAGCTGGGGCGTCAATAGCCCCATTAACAACTACAATGTCATTTTGAATATTGGGAATTACGCTCATTTCAGCGATCGGTACAAAAATCTTGACCTGGATTATTATGTTTTACCATATAATTTAAAAAAAGCGAAAACACAATTTGAAGAAGTAAAACTGATGATGGACTGCTTCTATGAAAAATTCGGGGAATATCCTTTCGTTGAAGATGGTTTCAAGCTGGTGGAAACCCCGTACCTCGGGATGGAACATCAAAGCGCCGTTGCCTACGGAAATGAATACAAAATGGGTTACCTTGGAAATGACCTAAGCGGCACCGGCATCGGATTAAAATGGGATTATATCATCATCCATGAAACCGGTCATGAATGGTATGGCAACAGCATTACGGCTGCCGATATTGCAGATATGTGGATCCACGAAGGTTTCACCAGTTACACAGAAGCTGTTTACGTGGAATGCCGCTGGGGAAAAGAAGAAGCCCTGGAATATTTGAAAGGCCTTCGCAGAGGCATAAGAAATTTTTCACCCATTATCGGTAACTACGGAGTAAATAGTGAAGGATCGGGAGATATGTATTCCAAAGGAGCAAATCTTTTGAATACCATTAGAAGCATTTACGATAATGACGAACTATGGTGGAAAACCCTGAAAGATTATACCGAAACGTATAAACACCAGGTCATTGACACCAAAACCACGGAAAACTACTTCAATGCAGCAACACCGGTAGATCTCGAACCTGTTTTTGATCAATATCTAAGACAAGCAAGCATACCTCAGCTTCAGCTGAAAAAGGATAAAAACAAAATTCAGTACCGCTGGAAAGCAGATGTAGAAAATTTTGAAATGCCGGTAGATGTAAAAATTAAAGGAGAAGAAATCAGGTTAAAACCAACCACAGATTGGAAGACATTACCAAATAACAATCTTTCTTCGCAAGACATTGATATCGTGGCAGAAGAGTTTTATGTGGAGGTAAGGAAACTGAATTAGATCAGGAAATCCTGCTTTTTAAAGTATTCCCCCTGTGGATCTTTCCATTGGGGGTTTCTTCAAATTTTCCCACAAAATAGATTTTCTTTGGCACCTCATATTTTTCCAACATCCTGAAGTCCCGAATCTCACGCTCCAGGGCCCGTAATGCTTCTTCAGAAAAGTCACTTTCCACCATTAAAATCAGTTTTTCCCCCAATGCATCATCGGGTAAGGAGGTAACAAAAAAACGATGTGCAATGATCGCTTCCAGTTTGGCTTCGATCTGCTCGGGATGAAGTTTGATTCCGCCGGAATTGATCACGTTATCATACCTGCCTTTTAGCAAAAACTTCTTCTTTTTAACTATTTCCGCCACATCATTCGTAACCAGCTTTCCCTCGGCTACTTTTGGAGCTTCTATAATAAGACAACCCCTTTCATTTGTAGAGATAGACACATTTGGTAAAACTTTAAAAGGAATTGGATGTTCTTTTTCCTTTTTCGGATTTATTCTACGTGCAGCGATGTGTGTAACGGTTTCTGTCATTCCGTAAGTTTCGTAGATTTTGGTTTCAAGCCCCTGCACCAATTTTTTGAGGTTTGCTGAAACCGAACCTCCGCCAACAATGAGCTTCCGGATCAAATGTAGCCTGCTAAGTGAATTATCCAGCTGAAAAGGAGTCATAGCGCAGAAATCATAGATCTTGAAAACCTGATCCAGTGCATTTGCCTTAGGCGGCACCGTATCAATATCCCAGCCCAGAACCATCGCCCTCACCAGCATCATTTTCCCCGCGATATAATCTGCTGGTAAACAATGAAGGGCAGTGCTTTTCGAAGGCAGATCAAAAAATTTCCCGGTTGCCAAAGCACTGTTGACCATAAATTCCTTTTTGATCCTTATTTTTTTTGGGGTTCCGGTAGAGCCTGATGTCTTCACTGCAATATACTCCTGATCATTTAGCCAGTCGAGCAGAAATGTTCCGATTCTCCCCTCATAAGGCTCCCCTTCCTTTATAAGATTATAAGCTACAGCAGCCAGATCCTGATTGTTATAATGCTTTTTATTTAATTTAAAATCAGGATGGATTTCAGGTAAAGTGAAGGTCTTTTCCATTATTCGTTAATGTTTTAATTAACTGCGGAATAAAATACTTAAAAAAGTTAATTAAATCATATTTCTTCTGAATAATTAACTGTTACCGGCGGGTTAACCTTTCCGGATAGCTTTTGCTTCCAGTTGCTCCAGTTGTATTTTTTAGCCAAAATAAAAAGGTAAATGGGATATAAAACGATCACAGGAGTGACTACATCAAAACCGGCAGAAGGATCTGAGGTATCAAGAAAAAGGGATGGTACCTGTATGGCAGTCCAATCGGCAGTCACCATGAGCGCGGCAAAAATGTTATTTCCGGCATGAAAACCAAGTGCCAATTCCATTCCCTCATCCATCAACGTCATGATCCCTAAAAGAAATCCTGTTCCAATATAGAAGACCATCATGATGTATCCAAGTTTCTCAACTTCGGGGTTAAGGCTGTGAAGGAGTCCAAAGCAAACCGATGTGAAAATTAATGGAAACCATCTATTTTTGGCTAATACTCCCAGGCCCTGCATTAAATATCCTCTAAAAAGATATTCCTCAAAGCTGGTTTGCAGAGGCATAACCAAAAAAGCAACAAAGAAAAGAATAAGAAAAGGGACAGGTTGAAAATTCCATTCAAAAGTTTCCGGCTCGAGTACATATCCAATTGCAAATAAAACAAGGTTCACCCCAAACACCAGGAAAAAAGCAAAACGAATCCTTCCCCAGTCCACCTTTTTTCTTGAAGTAGTTACTTCCTTAAAAGGTTGGTCATGAACATATTTAACCGCAAACCATAAGCCGAGAAGTCCACAGGTAAAAGTGACCAGGAAAAGAAAAAAAAGTAGGTTAGGATCAATTCCCAGCGATGAAAAATTATCTTCTGCGGCAGCAATGAACGTACCGGTATTGCCTGCTTTTAGGAAAGCTACTACCGTAAGCGGAATGACTCCTAAAACCTGCCAGCCGAAAAAAATGGTCACTATGCCAATTAAATATCGCCACCAATCGGTCTTGGCCTTATACGCCTGTTCTATATACATTCGTTCTATAAATTAAATTTCCAGTTAATCCTAGGGTCATGATACAAATTGCCATTTTTTACCTGCAGGGGAGCTTCAAAATTGTTGGTATATAAACCTCCTGTTCCAAGTCCCTGTGGCATTTCGCTATGCAGCGTATAGGTAAACTGTGAAATAGCATTTAACCCTACATTACTTTCCAGCGCACTGGTGATCCACCAGCCAATATGGTGATTTTCCGCCAGCTCCCGCCATTCCTTTGTACCTTTTAAACCACCAATTAGACTTGGCTTAAAAATAATGTACTGCGGCCGAATGGTTTGTAGCATTTCCCGCTTCTTTGTTACATTTACTACCCCGATGAGATCTTCGTCTAAAGCTATGGGTAGGGGTGTTTGTGCGCATAATTTTGCCATCTCCCCATACTGCCCCTGCTTAATGGGTTGTTCTATACTGTGAAGACTGAAATCGCTCAGCCGCTTCAGTTTTGCCAGTGCTTCCGAAGGTGAAAAGGCGCCGTTGGCATCTACCCTTATTTCCATTTCTTCGGAAGAAAATTCACTCCGGATGTATTTCAGAAGTTCAATTTCTGTATCAAAATCAATGGCTCCAATTTTCAGTTTAATACATCGGAAACCATCTTCTATCTTCTGAACGATCTGTTCCTTCATAAAGGCTTTGTCCCCCATCCAGACGAGTCCGTTGATGGGAATGGCCTTTTTTCCGCGGGTAAATTCTGAAGGAAACAAAAGAAAAGGATCTTGAGCCTCTAAGGATTCAAAAGCCATTTCCACCCCAAACTGGATGCTGGGAAATTCCCTGAGCTGCTCCCAAAGCCTGTCCTTTCCCAATTGGATGTTTGCGCAAACCCATTTCAGTTTCTCCTCATAATCAGGACGGTCATCAACACTAAGACTGCGTAATAATCCGCATTCCCCTATTCCGCGTTTTCCGTTTTCTTCAACAAAAAGAAACCAGGACTCCTTTTCAGTAAGAACGCCCCGGGAAGTTCCGCTGGGGCGTCTAAATTTTAAAAAATACTGCTTGTAACTTGCCTGCACGTATTCGTATGTTTTTATAATTCAATACTCTCTCCCACTTCCAAAAGCATTAAGTCTTTTCCTTTTTCGTAAAACTTTCTTTTCGCCTCTTCATGATCTATTTCAATATAGCCAAAGGTATCATAATGGCAACCCAACACCTTGTCGCATTCCACAAAATCACTGGCAATAATGGCATCTTCCACTCCCATGGTAAAATTGTCGCCAATAGGTAAAATGGCAAGATCGAGTTTGGTGTGCAACGGGATCAATTTCATATCCATGGTTAGTGCAGTATCACCGGCAATATAAATATTCTTGTGTTCGCCTTCGATCACAAATCCGCCGGGCTGACCTCCATAGCTTCCGTCAGGAAAAGAGCTGGTATGTATGGCGTTGACATATTTTACATTTCCGAATTCAAAACTCCAGTTTCCGCCGTGGTTCATTGGGTGTACCTCCAAACCTTTATTTTCATAGTAAGTAGCGATCTCAAAATTGCTAACAATTACGGCGCCGGTATTTTTGGCAATTGCCTCCACGTCCAGCGTATGGTCCTGGTGTGCATGCGTCACCAGAATATAATCTGCTTTAAGTTCGTTGATGTCTACTTTATCTTTAACAGCTTCATTTCCACTGATAAAAGGATCCACCAAAATATGAATTCCGTTGATCTCAATACTGAAAGTACTATGTGCGTAATGTGTTATTTTCATAGTTGCTGGTTTTAGTCACAAAATACAAAAAACTTAGGAAAAAATAGTTGATTCAAAGTTGGGATCAACTGATTAAATAACCTGTCCCAAACTGAAGAGAACAGCCAGTAAAAATGTACTGATAGCCAGCTTCTTTAACTCAGGATCCAACAGTACCGGATTTTCATTTTCTATGACTCTCCTTAAATGCATTCCCAGAGGTACAAAAGCTATTACATACAGCAGGTCATCTAAGGCTTCAAAAGAAACCGCCGAAAAAATGAGCATGAAAAACATAGCCGAGAGCACCAGGAAATAATGATAATTTTTGGCTTTCGCAGCGCCCATTTTGACCACCAGTGTATTTTTTCCGGCGCGTTCGTCAGACAGGCGATCTCTCATATTATTCAGGTTAAGCACACCTGCGCTTAAAGCGCCAATAGCAAATGCAGGAAGTAAAACCTGCCAGTTCCATTCTGTCGTATAAAGAAAATAACAGCCATAAACCCCTACAATTCCGAAGAAGATAAAAACGAAAATATCTCCCAGGCCTCTATAGCCGTAAGCAGAATCCCCTACGGTGTATTTTACAGCTGCAGATATTGCTGCAATTCCCAGAACTAAAAACAGCAAGGCATACAGAAAATTTTCTGTTCCGAAGGAGATATAAATAAGAGCGATGGCAATTAAAAAAGTAAGAATCCCGGTAATCATCATTCCGTATAGCATCTCCTTTCGGGAAATGAGTCCGCTTTGCATTGCCCGCTGTGGCCCTACTCTGTCCTCATTATCTGTTCCTTTCACAAAATCTCCATAATCATTTGCGAAGTTGGATAGTATTTGCAGGCCAAGGGTAGTTGCCAACGCCAGACTAAAAACAGCAGCGTTAAATGCTCCCTCCCCTGCAGCAATGGCCGAACCTACCAAAATACCGGACACAGACAAAGGAAGGGTTCGTAACCGTGCGGCGTTTACCCAGGATCTGATTTTTACCATTACCTCATCACTTTTACCAGCAATTCCTTTAAGAGGTCTCCCTGGGGAACATTTGCAGCTCCCACACCTTTGCTTTTTACATCGGCATCCCGTAAAAGAGAAACCACCTCACTTACTTTTTTCATTGGATAATTTCCTGCGGCAACAGAGTAGTCACTCACAAAATACGGATTTACTTTGAGTACCTTTGCCACATTGCCCTTAGATTTATCGGTGAGGGCATGGTATTGCAACAATTGAGAGAAAAAGCTAAACAGCAGGGAAACCGTCACCACCATAGGATTATCCTTAGGGTTCTGGGAAAAATAATTAATGATGCGGTGTGCCTTTAAAGAATCTTTCATCCCAATCGCTTTTCGCAACTCAAAATTATTGAAGTCTTTGCTTATCCCGATGTTTTCCTCAATGACCTCGGGAGTGATGGAAGTTCCTTTTGGGCAAATAAGCTGAAGTTTCTGTAGTTCGTTATCAATCTTACTTAAATCTGTTCCCAGAAATTCCACCAGCATTTGTGCAGCCTTGGGAGCAATTTGATAGCCCCTGCCCTGCATCTCTTTTCGAATCCAGTCCCCTACCTGATTTTCATATAATCGCTTGCTGTCGAATATCACGCCGCTCTTTGCAACCGCTTTATATAACTTCTTTCGCTTGTCTATTTTTTTATATTTATAGCAAATTACCAGAACCGTGGTAGGCTGCGGATTCTCCACATAATCCACTAATTTCTCGATCGTACGGGAAAGGTCCTGCGCTTCTTTTACTATAATTACCTGCCGCTCGGCCATCATGGGGTAACGCTTGGCATTACTGGCAATATCTTCAATCGTTACATCCCGGCCATAAAGCACCATTTGGTTAAAACCTCTTTCTTCTTCCTGCAATACATTATCCTCGATATAATCTCCCAGTTTATCAATATAATAAGGCTCTTCCCCCATCAGGAAATAAACCGGTTTTATATCCCCTTTTTTGATATCTAATGCTATTTGTTTTACTTCGTCCATTATCCCGTTTCTATGCAGCTACTCGATTTTGAAAAATTTAGCTGAAATTCTTTTCTTATTAATTTCTGAAAAAGCTGTTATTTTAAGCCATGCTTGCACTAAATTTCCCCAAATATTCATTTCGGTTCAAAAATAGCGAAAATAAAGTAGCTGTTTTTGATGTGCTCCGGAAAAAGTTTGTCGTGCTCACTCCCGAAGAATGGGTAAGACAACATGTTGTACAATTTCTTCTGAAAGAGAAAAACATACCCCAAAGCCTCCTGAATGTTGAAAAACAACTGAAGGTCCACGGACTCATAAAAAGATATGACGCCATTGTTTATAAACCCGATGGCTCCATTCATCTTATTGTAGAATGCAAAGCAGCTTCTGTCCCCATTACCCAGGAAACCTTTGATCAAATCGCCCGGTATAACCTCGCCCTGAAAGCAACCTTTTTAATGGTCACCAACGGACTCGAACATTACTTTTGTCAGCTGGATTATGAGCAGGAAAAATATCATTTTTTAAAGGATATTCCGGAGTGGAAATAAACTTTCAGCTGAGCAAACATTCAAAATGAAAATTCCAAATTCCACTATTTAATCATGAAGGATGTACTCCTATAAAAATAAGGAAAAAGCCGTAATCTCTTTTCAGCCTCTTTGCTCAACCCCTTCCGCACTTTTACCTTTCGGTTTCTAATTTCAAATTCCGTTAATTTGCAGCTGTGAAAATAGCTGTCGTCATATTGAACTGGAACGGAAGAGCTCTGCTGGAGCAATTCCTGCCATCGGTTACCCAACATTCAAAAGAAGCTACTATTTATGTGGCAGACAATGCATCTACAGATGAATCTGTTGCATTCGTTAAAGCACAATATCCGGAAGTAAAGATCATTCAGAATAAAACTAACGGAGGATACGCCAAAGGCTACAATGATGCCCTTGCACATCTTTCTGAAGAAATTTTCGTTTTGTTGAACAGTGATGTAGAAGTTACCGCAAATTGGTTGCTCCCCATGCTAACGGAGTTTAAAACCAATCCTGACACAGCAGCGCTGCAACCAAAGATCATGGATTTTCGGAAAAGGGAATGCTTTGAATATGCCGGGGCAGCCGGCGGATATATTGACCAGTTTGGATATCCCTACTGCCGCGGACGCATTTTTGATCATCTTGAAAAAGATGTGGGGCAGTATGATGATTCGGTTGAAATTTTCTGGGCCAGTGGTGCCTGCCTGGCTATCCGAAAAGATGCTTTTTACAAAGCCGGAAAACTAGATGAGCATTTCTTTGCCCATCAGGAGGAAATTGATCTTTGCTGGCGTTTATACAATCTGGGGTACAAGGTGAAATACCTGGGAAATTCAACCATATTTCATTTGGGAGGAGCCACTCTCGATACCATGCATCCCAAAAAGACATTTTACAATTTTAGGAACAGCCTTTTTGCTCTATTAAAAAATGCCCCGGGGAATAAAGTATTTTTACTCATTTTTACAAGAATGGTATTGGACGGAGCCGCAGGATTTAAGTTTTTAGCAGAAGGAAAACCGGCGCATTTTTCAGCTATTTTAAAAGCACATTTTAGTTTTTATGCTCATTTTAAACAGATTGTAAAAAAGAGAAAAAATCTTCCGAAGAAGAAGAAATATTTCCACCAAATCTCCGTTGTCTTCTCATACTATATTCTGGGGAAGAAGGCGTTTTCAGAACTTTAAAAAAAACGCTTTTAAACCAAACAAATGTTTCGCCAGGAGATTAGTTTTTGTATTTTTGGAACGTTTAACATTAAATTAAAATTTTAACAATTTACGATTATGAAGAAAATCATGCTTTTATCGGCCACAGCTGCCATCCTTCTTTCTTCTTGTGTTTCGCAGAAGAAATATGCTGAGCTTGAAGCTCAACAAAGGGAAACCCAGGATAAGCTGAACACCGCTACCGTTAAACTTAATTCTTGTCTTGACGAGAAAGAAGGTCTGGATCGACAAATAAATACCTTGAGTAACCAAAATACAGCACTTTTAAATAATGTTGGAGATTTAGCAACACTATCTAAGAAAGAAGCTGAAAACCTTGAGCGTTCATTGGAAAGCATCAAAGAAAAAGACATGAAAATTCAGCGTATGCAGGATGCTATCAACAAGAAGGATTCTGTTACCCTTGCTCTTGTTACCAGCCTAAAAGGTGTGCTTGGAAACATGAACGACGAGGATATTGAGATCAATGTTGAAAAAGGTGTAGTATATGTATCTATTTCAGATAAACTGTTATTTGAAAGTGGTAGATACAACGTTACTAACCGTGCAAAAGAAGTTCTTGGAAAAGTTGCAACTGTTGTAAAAAACAGACCAGACATTGAATTTATGGTTGAAGGTCATACAGATGATCAGTCAATAAGAAATGCAGTGCTTCAGGACAACTGGGACCTTTCTGTTAAACGAGCTACTTCTGTAGTACGTATCCTTCAGGAAGATTTTGGTGTAGAGCCACAAAGAATGACTGCTGCCGGAAGAAGTTACTATGTTCCTGTAGCGAGCAACGATACAGCGGAAGGAAGAGCTAAGAACAGAAGAACAAGAATTGTTATTCTTCCTAAGATCGATCAGTTCTACAACCTGATTGAAGAAGGAATGGAAAGCGCAAAATAAAAGTTATCGCAATATATTTTATAGAAATGCCCGGTCAGTGACCGGGCATTTTTATTATAATGGGTTATGAAAATATTTTCAACTAATTAAAATCCGAAAAAATATATTATAGAATCTGCAGGCTTCCTTTTCCTTCCCTGATGACTTCAGGCTCGGCTGTAGTGAGATCAATCACCGTAGAAGGGATATTATCGCCATATCCGCCGTCGATTACTATGTCTACAATGTTATCCCATTTCTCCAGAATTAACTCAGGATCTGTAGTATATTCAATTACCTCATCGTCATCCTTAATGGAAGTGGATATAATTGGATTTCCCAAACCTGCCACGAGTGCCCGGCAAATATTATTATCCGGTACCCGGATTCCTACTGTTTTTTTCTTTTTAAATACGCTTGGAAGATTGTTGTTCCCCGGAAGCACAAAGGTGTAAGGCCCGGGAAGATTCCGTTTTAATATCTTAAAGGTCTGGTTATCGATTTGCTTTACGTAATCTGAGAGATTACTTAAGCTTTCACAAATAAAGGAGAAATTAGCCTTTTCCAGCTTTACGCCTCTTGCCTGTGCAATCTTTTCCAGCGCAGCATTGTTGGTGATATCACATCCAAGGCCATAGACAGTATCTGTTGGATAAATTACAAGGCCACCATTTTTCAATACATCCACAACACGTTTAATGTCCTTTGGATTTGGATTTTCTTCGTAGATTCTTATTAATTCTGCCATACTTTATATTGTTTAAAGAACTGAGAATTTACGAATTTTCGAGTGGTTCTAATAGAATATTTAGAAAAATTAGTCGATTCTTTCTACTTCACTTTCCAGTTTCAAAACTTCATTGCCATTTTCCTGCTGGATAAAGAGGGCTTTATTACCCGGCGTTCCTTTCCTGGTCACTTTTGTTCCTTTGATGGTAGTGGTGATATCCCTGTCAAAAGTATCCTTAACTTTTCCTTCGGCCACTCCTTTCCCCCACTTCCATTTCACTTTAGTTCCTTCCCTGATCATTTTTTATTAAAAATTACAACAACCACAGAAGCTAACCCAAAGAATAACAGAAACTTAACAACTTATAAAGCTGTTAATCCAACACCTTCAGCTTGGCAAATTTTAATAGCAGCTTTTTAATGCCCCCGGTTTCAAAATCTATTTCCGCTTTTTTATCCTGACCAATTCCTTCGATCTTCAACACCGTACCTTTTCCGAAGCGCATGTGTTCTACCCGATCGCCTTCCTGCAGTTTCACTACTTCTGAAGGATCACTGTTGGAAATTGACGGGGAAGACGCAGGCCTGAGTTTTCGGAGTTTTCGCAGCTGCTCATCGGTAGGCTTATGCGATGGCGGCGGAGTTCCGTTGGAAGGTTTCGTTTGACGGAATTTGCTCTTATCTACCTCTCCGAAAATATCTGTATCAATCAAAGGTTTATACTTATAATCATCCTGCGGAATCATATAATCCTTGAACTTGTCGTCAATTTCTTCTATAAATCTACTGGGCTCTGCATCGACCAGTTTCCCCCAGCGGTATCTCGACTGGGTATACGTGAGATAGGCTTTCTTTTCGGCACGGGTAAGCGCCACATAGAACAATCTTCGTTCTTCTTCCAGTTCAGAACGCGTGTTCATACTCATGGCAGAAGGGAAAAGATCCTCTTCCATCCCCACAATGTACACGTATGGAAACTCCAGTCCCTTTGCCAGGTGAATCGTCATCAAAGCCACCCGGTCTTCATCTCCCGTATCCTTATCCATATCTGTAGCCAGGGCAACATCTTCCAAAAATTCCGTAAGAGAGCCTGTGGCATCGGCGAGTTCTTTCTGTCCTTCCACGAAATCCCTGATCCCGTTTAACAGCTCTTCAATGTTCTCTATTCGTGCAATTCCTTCAGGAGTTCCGTCTTTTTTCAGTTCCTGAAGCAATCCTGTTTTCTTTGCAACGGTTTCAGCAAGCATAAAGGCATCTGCCGTTTCGTTCATGATCTGAAAGCTTTTGATCATGTTGGCAAAATTCGTCAGTTTATTTCTGGTTCCGCTATTGATCTTCAGGTCAATCTTGTCAATATTTTCAATCACTTCAAATATTGATCTTCCGTAGTGATTGGCAGCAATGGTCAACCGGTCTATAGTCGTTTGCCCAATCCCGCGGGCTGGGTAATTGACGACTCTTTTCAGCGCCTCTTCATCCTTCGGATTGATCACCAGCCTTAAATAAGAAAGTACATCCTTGATTTCTTTTCGCTGGTAAAATGAAAGTCCGCCGTAAATACGATACGGAATATCTTTTTTCCGAAGTGCATCTTCCATAGCCCTACTCTGGGCGTTTGTACGATAAAGAATGGCAAAATCCCCATTGTTCATTTGATGCTCCATTCGGTTCTCGAAAATAGATCCCGCCACAAAACGTCCTTCTTCCCCATCGGTAAGCAATCGGTTAACCACGATCTTTGGACCTTCATCATTGGCCGTCCAAACTACTTTATCAAGTTTGGTCTTGTTCTTTTCAATAATGGAGTTGGCTGCTTCCACAATGTTTCGGGTAGAGCGGTAATTTTGCTCCAGCCTGTACATCTGCACATTGTCGTAATCCTTCTGGAAGTTAAGGATGTTGTTGATATTCGCGCCCCGAAAAGCATAAATACTCTGGGCATCGTCCCCTACCACACAAATATTCTGAAATTTATCTGATAAAGCCTTTACAATCAAATACTGGGAATGGTTAGTATCCTGGTACTCATCTACCAGAATGTATTTGAAACGGTTCTGATATTTCTGAAGTACTTCCGGAAACCGGTTTAAGAGTTCGTTTGTTTTGAGCAGCAGGTCGTCAAAATCCATGGCCCCGGCTTTAAAACAACGGTCTACATAATTCTTGTAGATTTCTCCCAGCCGAGGTTTTTTTGACATGGCATCGGCCTCCATTAATTCTGGATCTTGAAAATATGCCTTTACGGTAACGAGGCTGTTCTTATAGGACGAGATCCTCGAATACACCTGCTTGTATTTATATACATCCTTATCCAGTCCCATTTCTTTAATAATAGCCGAAATTAACCTTTGGGAATCCTGCGTATCATAAATAGTAAAATTGGAAGGATACCCTAATTTATCTGCTTCAAAACGAAGCATTTTTGCAAAAATGGAGTGGAAAGTCCCCATCCACAGGTTCTTCGCCTCACTGTTACCCACAATTTGGGCAATCCTTTTTTTCATTTCCCGCGCAGCCTTATTTGTAAAAGTAAGGGAGAGTATGTTAAAAGCATCAACTCCCTTGCTCATAAGGTACGCAATTCTATAGGTCAATACCCGGGTTTTTCCAGATCCTGCACCTGCAATTACAATCATGGCGCCGTCTTTTTGCAGTACCGGCGCTCTTTGAGCATCATTTAATTCAGCTAAATAAGATTCCAATTTCCTCCTTCTTTTAAAGCCGTGAAATTAACCAAAAACGGCTTAATACAAAATCATGGAGCTAGTTACTTTTGAAACAATTAAGAAGTCAGATTATGAGAAGCTTTAATTTTTAAATATCTTAGAGAATTAAACCGCCGGTAATACTGGCATTCTTCAATTTACTTAGATGAAAAACATTTATTTGATCCTTTTCTGTATGTTCAGTTTGACCTTGAATGCGCAGGAAAGGGATCCCGAAATAGTTGCTGCTGCAGAAGAAATAGAAGGACAGGTGATCGAATGGCGCCGTAACTTTCATCAGAATCCAGAATTATCAAACCGGGAATTTAAAACTGCTGAAAAAATTGCTGAACATTTAAAAAACCTCGGAATGGAGGTCCAAACGAAAGTAGCTAAAACCGGAGTCGTTGGTATTCTGAAAGGAAATAACTCCGATAAAGTCGTTGCCCTAAGAGCCGATATTGATGCCCTGCCGGTAACCGAACGAAATGACCTTCCTTTTAAATCTGAAGTCACCACACAATTTCTCGGCACTGAAACCGGCGTCATGCATGCCTGCGGACATGATACCCACATCGCAATTTTAATGGGAGCTGCCGAGGTACTTTCAAAAAACAAAGATAAAATAAACGGAACCGTGAAATTCATTTTCCAACCTGCCGAAGAGGGTGCACCCCCGGGAGAAGAAGGTGGAGCTGCCTTAATGATCAAAGAAGGAGTTTTAGAAAATCCCGATGTGGATGCTATTTTTGGATTACATATCAACTCGGCCACACCGGTAGGTACGATCAGATATAAACCTGAAGGCACCATGGCAGCCGTGGAACGTTTTGTCATAAATGTACAGGGGAAGCAAACCCACGGATCTGCTCCCTGGAGCGGAGTCGACCCCATCCTTATTTCAGCAAAAATTATAGATGGATTACAGACGATCATTAGCCGGGAATCCAGTCTTGTGGATGGTGCCGCGGTTATTTCCGTCGGAAAAATTACCAGTGGCGTGCGTTTTAATATAATTCCGGAAAGTGCAGAAATGATTGGAACCATCAGGACTCTTGATCCCGATATGAAAGAATTAATTCTGAAACGTATGCAAGAAATGGTTCCTGCCATTGCTGAGGCTTACGGCGGGACTGCAACCATAGAAATTGAAAATAAAACGGCTATTACCTATAATGATCCCCAATTAACCGGCCAGATGTTACCTACTTTGCAATATATTGCAGGAGCCGAAAAAGTAGAACTGGTGAAACCCACTACGGGTGGAGAAGATTTTTCCTTTTTTCAGGAGAAAGTACCGGGATTTTATTTTTTCCTCGGCGGCCAGCCTGAAGGAACGACAGAACCCGCTCCTCATCACACTCCGGATTTTTTCATTGATGACAGCGGATTAACATTAGGAGTGAAAGTTATGTCTCAATTAGCAATTGATTATTTAAACCAATAAAATGGAAGGAATATTTGATTTTCTAGGAGAAATAAGCTGGTGGATGTGGATCCTGATCATTCTGGCCCTCATCACCCTACGCGACATCTTCTTCAACAAAAAGCACATAATCTTACATAATTTTCCCGTAGTGGGCCACTTGCGTTACCTGCTGGAAAGCATCGGTCCGGAGCTTAGACAATATATAGTCGCGGGAAATCGGGAGGAATTACCCTTTAACAGAGTTGAACGCAGCTGGGTGTATGCTTCTTCGAAAAATGAAAACAATTACGAAGGTTTCGGAACAGATCAGGATATCTATGAGGTAAATTACATATTTATCAATAATGCCCTCATCCCCTTCAAAGTACCTGACAATCATTATTATAATAAAGATCCTTATTTCCTGGCATGTGCCAAGGTTATGGGCGATTTCAATAAAAGAAAAAGGCCATACCGGCCCGCGTCTGTCATTAACGTTTCGGCTATGAGCTTTGGTTCCCTTTCCGCGAGGGCTATCGAGGCACTTAATCAGGGGTGTAAGAAAGCTTATGCCTACCATAACACCGGCGAGGGCGGACTTTCCCCTTACCATCAAAAAGGTGCCGACGTTGTTTTTCAAATTGGTACCGGGTACTTCGGAATCCGGAATGACGACGGTTCTTTTTCTATGGAAAAGCTGGTAAGATTAACGCAGGATTTTCCGCAAATAAGGGCTATTGAGATCAAACTTTCCCAGGGAGCAAAACCAGGAAAGGGAGGGGTATTACCGGCCTCAAAGATCACCCGGGAAATTTCAGAAATAAGACATGTGCCTATGGGTAAAGATGTACTTTCCCCTCCTAACCACAGCACTTTTGGTAACATGCAGGAGATGGTAGATTTTATTGAAGAAATTGCCCATGAAACCGGCTTACCAGTAGGAATAAAAGCGGCCATAGGAAAACTGGATGAATGGAAAGAACTTGCAGATATTATGAAAAAGACCAACAGAGGTCCAGATTTTATCCAGATTGATGGCGGAGAAGGTGGTACCGGAGCTGCCCCGCCAAGTTTTGCAGATCATGTTGCCCTGCCGTGGGTGTATGGTTTTACAGATGTTTACAAGATCTTCCAGGAGAAAGCCCTCACCGAAAGAATTGTATTTATAGGAAGTGGAAAATTAGGTTTCCCTGCAAAAGCAGCGATGGCATTTGCGATGGGCGCAGATGTTATTAATGTGGCGCGGGAAGCGATGCTGAGTATTGGCTGTATACAGGCTCAATCCTGTCATACCAATACCTGCCCCACAGGAATAGCTACTCAGAATCGATGGTTACAGGCAGGAGTGAATGTGAAAGACAAGACCGAAAGGGTAAATTACTACTTTACCAATTTCAGAAAAGAACTCCTGGAGATCACCCATGCCTGTGGTTATGAGCACCCCTGCCAGTTTACGATGGACGATGTGGAAATAAATCTTGGGGACCGCTTTATTGCAAAGACTCTGGCTCAGACATTTACCTACCACAAAACAAAAGTTCCGTTTGATACTACCGAAACTTTACTGGGATGTCCTAACTTAGGCGGCTCTTACCGAAAAGGAGAAGAAACCGAAGTTAAAGAAGTAGAGACTGAAGAAACCTCTGTTGAAGATAAAAAAGCATGATAGAAAATAATATTTTACAGCTGTTATTATACCTATTACCTGCCGTGATCGTGGCAGTGATCGCATATTATTTCTTTAGTATGCACACAAAAAATGAAGAGCAAAGAAGAAGATTTTTGCTCCACAAAGAAAATCAGAAACATTCTTTTCCGGTGAGGCTGCAGGCATATGAGCGTATGACTCTGTTCCTGGAAAGGATCGCCCCCGGAAACCTGTTGGTAAGGACAAAGCCATTGAATGAAGATAAAAATGATTACGCTTCTCTGCTAATCCGTACAATTGAACAGGAATTTGAGCACAACCTGGCACAACAAATATATGTTTCGGAAGAATGTTGGAATGTGATCAAAGCCTCCAAGAATGCTACTATTACAAACCTCCGGAAAACTGCCGCAAAGGAAGGTATCAAAGATGCCTCAGAGTTTCGTCAGCAGGTATTGACCAGCCTCATGGAACAGGAACCGCCCAGCGAAACCGGGCTCTCCTACATCAAAAGGGAAGTTTCCGCGCTATGGTAATATTTTTTAAGGTAATATTTGCTCTAAAAATCCCGATTCTTTAGCTGAAAGTGACGGCTTCAGCTGAGAAAACCGCTGCTGGTATTCTTCGGATTGTACCAGTTCCCGAAGAAGTTGTCTCGAAGACTCCCTAAACCTTCCTACCTGATGTTGACTGGCCTCTACCAGATCAAAAAGATTTTCATCAGAAAAAGAATTCAGCTGAAACAAATAATTGAACGCATTCTGCCGTATCTGGTAAGGATAATAAGGAGAAGTATATCCCGAAAGTTGTGCATAAGTGGATTGTTTATCGTCCATTTGATAACCCGCAGTGGCCAGATTGAGCGCCAGCCAAAGCGTCTCCACATTCTTATCATTAAAACCTTCAACTTCTTTTAACCGGTCCAGGTATTCACTCCTTTCCTCCGGAAAATTAAACCAGAGGTTATAAAATGCCATTTCTTTGGTCACATAAGAATCATCTTTTAATAGCGATTCATAATAAGATTTCAACTCCTGCGGAATTTGCCTGAGGGATGCCGCAATCGCCTGCCGCACGTAAATGTCATTGGTTTCAAAAGCTTTTTCATACAGCTCGATTGCTTCCAAAGGATCTGTCAAAGCCAGTTGATATATCACTTCCTGACCCACATACTGGTTCACCGGAAAATTGAGAGCCGCATTCAGTAATTCTTTTTTCTCCTGAAGCGGAAATTCTTTTAAAGCTGCTATTTGAAGATAATCGGTAATGAATTTCGATTCTTTCAGAGAGTTTAAAGCCACCGTTGCAGGAAAAGCAGATTGTTCCAGCCACTGTAAAACATAGGCAGAAAGATCTTTTCCACTGGTATTTTCTACTTCCGCAATAAAATCGGCTGTAGTAACATTTTTGAATTTGTACTTGTTCAGGTAATTTTTCACAGCCAAATTAAATGCTTCCTCTCCCACTCTCTCCTTCAGAATATGCAAAGCCCAGGCTCCTTTTTGATAATACGTGAGAGAACTCGCTTTAGAATTGATCAAAGCTTCCCCTTTTCCGGAATCACTTAACTCCTTAAGCTCCTCGGCACTTTCAAAAAGTTTCCAATAATAATAGTCATCGCCAAAAACCTCTCTTTCTGCCAGTAAAGCGTAATAGGTTGAAAATCCTTCCTGAAGCCAGTGATGCTCCCCAGAGGCTGCAGTCACAAGATCACCAAACCACTGGTGTGCCAGTTCATGTGCGTTGACGTTTACATAATTACGATCTTTAAAAGCGGTGGAATCGACCACAAAAAGATCTGAGAAAATGGTTGTTCCGGTATTTTCCATTCCGGCGTACAGAAAATCACGCACCGGGATTTGTTTATAATTCTGCCAGGGATAGGCCACTCCTGTTTGTTTTTCAAGGAAATCAAAGATCTGTTTCGTATGCCTGTAGGTGGGTTCTACTTTTCCTTCATCGCCGGGATAATAATAAAGCTGAATGGGCACTCCGCTGGAAGAAGAAATTTCCTTTTTCTGATATTTTCCCGCAGCCAAAGCGACCAGATAACTGCTCATTGGCTGCTCCATATCATACTCCCACCTCACCACAGAATCGTTGACCGCAGCTGACTTTTGAAGTTTTCCATTTGCGATCACTTCAAAACCTTTTTGAAAATCTACCGTAAGATCAAATTCCAGTTTTTCGGTAGTGTCATCAAAACTGGGTAGCCAGTTGGAAGTATATCTCCCCTGTCCCTGCGTCCAGACCTGGGGTGCAGAATTTTCAGAAGCCGTCTCTTTTTCTTCTTCGGAAATATCCCAGTCCTCGAAGTACATACCCTGTGAAGGTGTCGCAGTATAATTAAACTCTAATACATTATCTGAAGTAGGCGTAAAATCAGCAACAATCCATAATCGCTGTTCATCTTTGGAGAAATCAACTTCTTTTCCGTTTAATTTGACTTCCCGGAAATCCATTTTTCGGGCATCAATAAAAACAGAATCTGTTGTTTCCAGCACATCAAACCTGAAAGTCACCCTTCCTTCCACTTTTTTTTCAGAAGGAAAAACAGCCAGTTCGGCTTTTACACGTTGAAAATCTACTAAGGAAGTCTGCTGTCCATAACTTCCGAAGGAAATCAGCAGAAAGAATATAAAAATGGCAAAAAGTCGTTTCATTTATCAAATATAAGCCTCTCCTGAAAATAGTAGAAATAAAAAGCAAAAAAGGAGCTTCTATGGCAGATTTGAAGGAGGCTTTTGCCTTTTTTCCTATCTTCGTTCTATGAATCAGAATCAGCTGCAAACCCCTATAGATTACCTCAAAGGTGTAGGCCCAAATCGTGCAGGTTTGCTACGGACAGAGCTGGGAATTCATACCTATCAGGACCTTCTGAATTTCTTTCCAAACCGCTACCTGGACAAAACCAGATTTTACAAGATAAAAGATCTGGAACGAAACAATTCGGAAGTGCAGGTAGTAGGGAAAATTGTTCACCTGAAAACCGTGGATCAAAAACGCGGAAAACGTCTGGTAGCAGATTTCATTGATGACACCGGAAAAATGGAACTGGTATGGTTTCGCGGCCACAAATGGATCAGGGAAAATCTAAAACTGAATACGCCTTACGTCATCTTCGGAAAAACCAACTGGTTCAGCGGACTTTTCAGTATGCCGCATCCTGAAATGGAACTGGTAGAAGAATATAAAAAGAACCTGAGGACGGCGATGCAGCCGGTGTATCCCTCGACTGAAAAGCTCACAAAATCGGGCATAACCAACAGAGCTGTAAACAAGATGATGCAACAGCTGTTCCTGGAAACCGGAGCTAAATTTTACGATACGCTTCCTGAGAGCATTAAAGAAGAACTGAAATTGATTCCCAAGGCCGAGGCCATGTTCAATGTGCATTTCCCAAAAAGTCAGGAGTTACTGGCAAAAGCACAATTTCGGTTGAAGTTTGAGGAACTGTTTTACATTCAGCTGCAGTTGCTGATGAAAAACATGCTTCGGAAGAACAAGATCAAAGGTTTTCCATTTGATCAGGTAGGAGAATATTTTCAGGAATTTTATGAGAATCATTTGCCTTTTGACCTTACAAATGCTCAGAAAAGGGTGATCAAGGAAATTCGGCAGGATCTGGGTAGCAGTGCCCAGATGAACCGGTTGCTGCAGGGAGACGTAGGCTCCGGAAAAACCATTGTGGCTTTGATGACGGCACTACTGGCATTCGACAATGATTTCCAGGCTTGTTTAATGGCGCCAACAGAGATCCTGGCAATTCAGCATTACAACGGCATCAAAGAATTAACTGCAGATCTGGACATCAACATTCGCTTATTGACCGGATCCTCAAAGACTTCAGAAAGAAGGGAAATTCACGCTGCCCTGGAAAGTGGCGAACTCGACCTCCTCATTGGCACCCACGCTTTATTGGAAGACAAAGTAAAGTTTAAAAATCTGGGGCTGGCCATTATTGATGAGCAGCACAGGTTTGGAGTGGCGCAGCGAGCGAAGTTGTGGCGAAAAAACACGCTGCCGCCACATATTCTGGTGATGACGGCAACGCCAATTCCGCGTACGCTGGCAATGAGTTTGTACGGCGATTTGGATATTTCGGTCATTGACGAGCTTCCACCGGGAAGAAAAAGTATCAAAACGGTACACCGCTATGACAGTAACCGATTAAAGGTTTTCAGGTTTATCAAGGATGAAGTAAAGAAAGGCCGGCAGGTCTATGTGGTGTATCCTTTGATTCAGGAATCAGAAAAAATGGATTATAAAGATCTTATGGATGGCTACGAAAGCATCGTACGGGAATTTCCCATGCCCGATTTTCAGATCTCCATAGTCCACGGACAAATGAAACCCGCCGATAAAGATTACGAGATGAACCGGTTTGTAAAGGGCGAAACCCAGATTATGGTGGCCACTACGGTAATTGAAGTGGGCGTGAATGTACCGAACGCCAGTGTGATGATTATTGAAAGTGCCGAAAGATTCGGTCTTTCACAGCTGCACCAGTTACGCGGACGTGTGGGACGTGGTGCGGAGCAGAGTTACTGTATTTTGATGACCGGACACAAACTTTCTGCCGACAGCAAAACCAGGCTGGAAACGATGGTAAGCACCAACGACGGATTCGAGATCGCCGAAGTCGACCTAAAATTACGTGGCCCCGGTGATATTATGGGAACCCAGCAAAGTGGAGTGCTCAACCTTAAAATAGCAGATATTGTAAAAGACAATGACATTTTGAAATTAGCACGTTCTTATGCGCTTCAGGTTTTAAAAGAAGACCCAGACCTCGCACATGAAAAGAACAAAGTGATTCGCTACACCTACGGCCAACTGGCAAAACACAAAAACATCTGGAACTACATCAGTTGATCTATGCTAAATTTTATACTCATTGGTGTTTGTCTCCTCGCCGGATTTTTAGTTAAAAAATACAAAGCCCTTCCTACGGACAGTTATAAAGCCGTAAACGCCTGGGTGATCAACATTGCATTACCGGCAATGGCCTTACGGTACATTCCGGAGATCCAGTGGAGTTACAACCTCATTGTACCTTTTTTGATGCCTCTGCTGGTCTGGACTGGGAGTTATTTATTTATCAACCTGATTAGTAGGTACATAAAAATGTCCCCCGGAACAAGAGCTGCTTTGTTTTTAACGGCTGGACTGGGAAATACTTCTTTTTTGGGCTTTCCGTTAACCGAAGCCTACTACGGACAAGAGGGGTTGCAAATTGCTATTTTGTGTGACCAGGCAACCTTTATTGTAATGGCTACTTTTGGTATTATCACAGCCACCAAAGCTTCCAATGGAGGAACTTTTGAATTTAAACCTGTGCTTAAAAAAATCCTGCTGTTTCCGCCTTTTATAGCTTTTTGCCTTGCTTTTATTCTTCCGTTGCTTGTTTCCCTTCAACCGATAGTACCTTTACTGAACGAACTGGCACACACCTTAATTCCGCTGGCCTTATTTTCCGTGGGGATGCAGTTAAAACTCAGGACCTGGAAAGCCGATGTAAAGTTAATTTCTGTGGCACTTTCCTATAAATTACTTCTGGCTCCCCTGCTCATCCTTGTTTTATGCCTGGCTTTCGGACTTACTGAATTTACACAAAAAATCACCATTTTTGAAGCAGCCATGGCCCCGATGGTGACGGGAGCCATCATTGCAACCGATTATAATCTGAATCCGAAACTGGCAAATATAATCCTGAGTGTGGGAATTCCGGCATCCCTCATCACCACGTTTTTATGGTCCCTGATCCTGGAATTGATTTGATGATTATAACCTATCCTATTTTTCTATAACTGGTCTCGAGTCTTGGATCTCCCGCGGTTTCCTGCCTGGCAATCCATTTAATATCAATTGAAATATAGCCAAGATCGTTTACCACTGTTCCTTTGCAAAGGTAAATACCTTTGCTCCGTAACGGATATTTTTCGGCAACATCCGGAAATTCTACAATATCAAAAATGGCTCCGTCACTATCAAAAAAAGTTCCGAAGTACATGTATTTTCTATTGACAGTACTGGTTTTTCGGGCGTTTACAAGATTACCATAAATTTCCACTTCCTGTCCAACTAAATGCTTTAGATGTTTTGCTTTAACCGAAGCTTTCATCGGATTTTTCAGTAATTCAAAATGGCTGGATAGTGAGAATCCCAGCAGCTCAATCTGGTCGTAAACCTCTACCAGCTTTGAGTATTCCAGTTCCGGAAGATTAAAATCTTTATGCGGAGTTTTAAACAAAACCGCCTGAGTGGATTTTGGTTTTGTGTTATTCAGTTTAAAATGGGCTTTCCAGAGCAGGTGATGTTTATCCACACCAGTAAACCTGAAGGCATCTATCTTCAATAGAATACTTAGCTGCTCAATGGAAATATGGATACGGTCCACAAAATCATCCAAAGATTTAAAAGAGCCAAAAAACTGCCGGTTTTCAAGGATTTGCTGCACTACCTTTGTTTCCAGGTCTTTGATATATCCCAGCCCCAGGTAAATATCTTTGCCATAAATCACATTTGGATGATCACTTTTGTTGATACAGGGCGCATGCACAGTTCCCCCGCATTTTCGTATTTCCTGCACATAGGTCTCCACATCATAAAATCCGCCGCCATTATTGATGGCTGCCACCATAAATTCCAGCGGAAAGTAGCGTTTTAGATACAGGCTTTGGTAGCTTTCCACCGCATAAGAAGCCGAATGTCCCTTCGGAAAAGCATAGCCTGCAAAAGAAGAGATCTGTTCCCAGACTTCATCCACAAGGGATTGCTCATATCCCTTTTCTTTGCAGTTACTCCGGAATTTTGATTCAATCCCCTCAATTTGTCCTTTAGAAGTTTTCTTTCCGCTCATTCCCCTCCGTAACACATCGGCATCATCAAAACTCAGGCCTGCAAAATGATGTGCCACCTTCATCACGTCTTCCTGATAGATCATAATTCCGTAGGTATCGGGCATGATCTTGTTCATAACAGGGTGCGCCCGTTTTCGCCTTTCAGGATCCCGGTGTCGTTTAATGTACTCATCTTTCATTTTTCCCTGTGACACCCCAGGTCTTATTACCGAACTTGCTGCTACAAGATTCAGATAACTATCGGTTTGAAGTTTGGTCATTAAACCACGCATGGCGGGAGATTCCACGTAAAACACCCCTATACAATCCCCTACTTTCAAAAGGTTATTAATTTCAGGATCATTTTTGAAAATCCAGATGTTTTCAATGTCTTCTATTTTGGTATCGGGCTGATTCTCTTTAATGATCTCAATGGCGTCGGTGATTTTTGAAAGTCCGCGTTGGGAAAGGATATCGAATTTATGGATCCCGACATCCTCGCTTATATTCATATCGATCTGGACGGTAGCAAATCCTTTGGGCGGTAAAAAAGTGGCGGCGAAATTGGAAACTGGCCGCTCCAGAATAAGGATTCCGCCGGAATGTACACTCAGATAATTTGGAAAACCTTCAATCAATGAGCTATACCTCAACACCAGTTTCTCCAACTCATCCAGCTCCCTGAAACTAAAAAATCCGGAGGAGAGCTTATCGATATTCTCCTTAGGCAGGCCAAAAACTTTTCCCAGCTCCCGGGCCACGGCCTTTCGTTTAAAAGTAACATACGTACCCAACAGCGCCGTGTTTTCGAACTTCTCAAAAATGTACCGGGTGACTTCATTGCGATCTTTCCAGGAAAAATCTATATCAAAATCGGGCGGGGCTTTTCGGTTCGCATTAATAAACCGTTCAAAATAAAGATTAAGCTCTATAGGGTCTACATTGGTAAGCCCAATGATATATGCCACTATCGAATTCGCGCCACTACCCCGACCGATAAAGGGATAGTTTTTTGATTTTGCATACTGAACAATATCGTAATTAATGAGAAAAAATGAGACAAATCCCAGCCGTATGATCGCTTCCAGTTCCTTTTCCAATCTAAAGTAAACTTCTTCTGAAGCATCGGGATATCGTTTTGAGATATTCTGAAAGCACAACCTCCTTAGCTCCTTTTCGTCTTCTTCCCTGCTTTTCCCAAACACCTGTAAATTTTGATTTTCACGATCCTCTCCAAAACCAAAGTTTACTTTACAGGTTTTCAGGATGTTTTGGGTATTTTGAAGGACATGCAGATAATCTTCAAACTCTCTCTGAATTTCTTCAGGAGAGATCATTTGGTGTGAAAAAGCTCCCTGTTCACTCTTCGGAAGCTTACTCAGCAGCGTGTTGTTGTCTATCGCACGCAAAAGTCTGTGTGCATTATAATCTCTTTTACTCCGGAAGCTGACTGTTTGCAACAGCACCAGTTTTTCTGAAAATTTCAGGTATTCTGAAAATTTTAATTTCCGCAAAGTCTCCACCGAAATTCCGATGAATTCATTTTCCTTAAAATTGATCTTTTTATCGGCTACCACTTTTTCAAATGGATAGATCAGGTAACAATCAGGCAAATCGGGAGCATTGTTTTCAAAACTTTTTTCCTGGTGAAGATGAGCTGACAAATGCTCATTCAGCTGCCGGAAACCTGCGTTGTTCCGAGCAATCCCCACGTATTGCTGCTGCACCCTATTTCTGAAATCGATCCCCACCAACGGATTGATATTAAATCTTGAAGCAATTTTCAGAAACTCAAGACAGGCCGAAGTGTTATTGATATCTGTAACGGCCACACTCTGCACTCCATGTTTATTAGCCAAAAGGCACAACTCTTCTACAGAAAAAGTTCCGTACCGCAAAGAATAATATGTATGGCAGTTCAGGTACATTTTAGGGTTGTGGGTTCTTCAGTTGTGAGTTGTGAGTTGTGAGTTGTGAAATTGTTGTCTTTTGTTCGCTGTTGAAAACTGAACACTGAAAACATTCCGACCCACTACTGATTCCTGTGCGCCAGTACAATAGGTGGTTCACCATTAAAAGGATTATCCATCCTGCCTATGGTTTTTGCACCCAGACTTACTGCCCGCATCACGCTATGTTCTCCAAACCGGTTGCGCACCTTATCAATGGAATTGTATAAATTCAGCATTTGTTCAGAATCATCAAATAAATTGATCTGATAATTCCCGCCTACCAGTCCGCTGAACTTCACCCCAATCAGCCTGATCAAAAGTCGGCGGTTATAAAGCTGCCTGAAAAGCTCTTCCACCTTTGGGAGCAGAAGATGATCGGCGCTGGTATAAGGGACTTTAGCCTGCTTGGTGTACGTCTGATAATCTGAATACCTGATTTTCACACTCACATTGCATGTTAACTTGTTGCCGCGCCTTAACTGGTACGCCAGACTCTCGGTCATTGCGGTCAATGTAGTACGGAGTCGTACCATGTCTATCGTATCACGGCCAAATGTGCGTTCGTTAGAAATGGATTTGCGTTCGCGAAAAGGAATAATAGGTGAATAATCTATTCCATTGGCCCTTTTCCAGATCGTTCTTCCGTTTTTGCCCAGCACACTTTCCAGCATTTCCACCGGCATTTCCTGGAGTGTTCTTATCTCTCGTATTCCAAGATTTAATAGAGTTTGGAAAGTTTTGCTCCCAACCATAGGGATCCTGCTAACAGGGAGAGGTGCCAAAAAGGGCTTTTCGGTCCCCATTTGAATAACTTTTTCTGCATTGGGTTTTGCTACTCCGGTAGCAATTTTTGAAACTATTTTGTTTTGAGACAGTCCGAAGGAAATTGGCAATCCGCTTTCTTTGATAATGGTATTGCGAAGCTCTTTCGCAAATTGATTGATCCCAAAAAACCTATCCATCCCGCTGAGATCTGCATAAAATTCATCCACACTGGCTTTTTCAAAAGCAGGAACTTTACTTTTAATGATTTCGGTAATTTCATGGGAGTGCCTGGTGTAGGTACCGGCATTTCCTTTTATGACTATAGCCTGCGGACAAAGTTGACGTGCTACTTTCATAGCCATACCCGAATGCACCCCAAATTTGCGGGTTTCATAACTACAGGCTGCCACCACCCCACGATCTCCCATTCCTCCTACCAGTAGTGGTTTGTTCTCCAGTTCTGAATTAAGCTTACGCTCTACCGATACAAAAAACGCATCCAGATCAAGGTGTAAAATTGATTTCTCTTTCATAAATAGGAATTATTCCTTTTTATAGGAATTTTTCCAAATTTATAAAATAAGCTTTAGGTAGAAGAAAGAAAAGAGTTAAAAAAAAGAAACAGAAACATCAGAGAGCAAAAATAAAAAAGCAGCCCATATGGGCTGCCTAATTATTTAAGATTAGATAAAACTACTGAGGTATGCCCGCAGCACCACCTGTTTGAGTAACGGTAGCAGAATTTCCGGTTCCATTCTGTAATATGCTGCTATAATGAGATGAACCATTTTGGGTAACAAGAGTTTGATTATTAGTCCCCAATTGAGTATCGATGGCAAGGTTAGATGAACCCACCTGGAATATGTCACTGGTGTTTAAAGATCCTACCTGATAAGAATCTGCAGTGTTATCATCTCCACTTTGGTAATGGTAAATGTCATTGTCATCACCTGACTGATAACCAATAGCTACATTAGAAGAACCTTCCTGCCATTGTGAATTATAGTTATAATCTCCTGATTGCACAGCCTCTGCAATATTCCCTGAACCACCAAACTGATATTGATCAACAATGTTATCGTCTCCGTACTGCTCCGCATAAGCAGAATGATCATCCCCTTCCTGCACCTGGTCTATTTCATTATAAGAACCATCCTGAAAAGCAACGGCAGCATTCCCGTTACCTAACTGAGACTGAAAAGCGTAATTGTCTCCTCCAAAGTCATAAAGATTTTGTTCGACTAAGGCAGCATTTTCACTTCCCACCTGCTCCTGTTCTGCTGAGTTATTATCTTCTTCCATATAAGCCAATGCGGTGTTGTCATTTCCTTCCTGGTATTGTTCAATTTCACCATTACGAGAGGTAAACAAAGCTCCTCCCTGATAAGCCTCTGCGGTGTTATTATCTCCTACCTGAGTTACATAAGCCCAGTTTGATGAACCATTTTGAGACACAGAAGAAGAGTTACCATTTCCCTCCTGCCATACATCAGATTCATTTAAGCTACCTACCTGATCTACACTTATAATATTTCCGGTGCCATCCTGAAATGCCAGGGAACCATTAAAAGATCCCGATTGCATTATTGTGGCATCATTTCCTGTACCTGTTTGATCCACATCAGAGGTGTTGGACTCACCTGTTTGTTCAACCTCTGCCTGGTTAGAAGTACCTTCCTGAGACACCTCACTAACATTACTCTGGGCAAAAACTACTGCTCCACACATAAGCGCTGCTACGCTTAATACTACTTTTTTCATAAATTGATATATTTAAAATGGTTAATTAATTATGAATTTAAAAATGAGAAGCTTCTTTCCCTACTCACATTCTCTTCCCAATGCACGCTAAGGTATATAAAAAGATCACCCGTAAAATGCTGATTTTCAAACTTTCGATGAAGTGTAGGAAGAAAAAGATCGTTTTCTGTCGGAATCTCAGAAAAAGCCTACAGAAAGCAAGAAATGTTAAAAAAGACCAAATACCAACATTTTTCTTTCACTGTAAATTATTTCCTACACCACATCGCTACTTTCCCAGGTTATTGAATTTGATTTAAGAAAGAAACCAATGTAATTACCGCATTTAATTCAAAATCAAATTATGCCAAAACCATTCGTAATACTATCTTTGCGGCTTTAAATTCAGATTCAAATGAGGATTTCTTATAACTGGTTACAACAATTCATTCAACTAAAGCAGGACGCCGAAAAAACCGGAGAATTGCTCACAGACCTCGGGCTTGAAGTGGAGGGAATTGAAACTTTTCAGAGTGTAAAGGGAGGACTTGAAGGAGTAGTTGTTGGTCACGTGCTTTCTTGTGTACCGCATGAAAATGCAGACAGGTTAAAAGTTACAAAAGTAGATATTGGAAGAGAAAACCCTGTGCAAATTGTGTGTGGTGCGCCAAATGTCGCCGAAGGACAAAAAGTTCCGGTGGCTACTGTAGGAACTACTTTATATGATGAAAAAGGAGAAGCCTGGGAAATTAAAAAAAGTAAAATAAGAGGCGAAAGCAGCCACGGGATGATTTGTGCGGAAGATGAGCTGGGACTAGGAAAAAGCCATGACGGGATTATGGTGCTTAAAGATGACCTCAAACCCGGGACTTCCGTTTCAGAAATTTTTGAAGTAGAAAATGATCTGGTATTTGAGATTGGACTTACCCCAAACCGTGCAGATGCCATGAGCCACTGGGGAGTAGCCCGCGATCTAAAAGCGGGTTTTCAGCAACAGGGAGATACGCTGGAGTTAATCACCCCTTCTGTTAGCAGTTTTCACGTGGACAGCAGAAGCCTTAGAATTCCCGTAAAGATTAAAAATTCAGATCTGGTGCCCCGCTACTGCGGTGTTACTGTATCTGATATTAAAATAGCCGCATCTCCAAAATGGTTGCAAAACCGACTTAAAGCTATTGGGATCACTCCGAAGAATAATGTGGTAGATGTTACCAATTATGTAATGCATGAGCTGGGACAACCGCTTCATGCTTTTGATGCTGCAAAAATTACCGGAAATGAGATAAACGTAAAAACACTGCCTGCAGGAACCAAATTTGTCACTTTAGACGAAGTGGAAAGAGAACTGCATGAAGAGGACCTTATGATTTGTGACGCTGAAAAGCCCCTTGCATTAGCCGGAGTTTTTGGCGGACTTGGCAGCGGGGTAAGCGCTGACACTACTAGCATTTTTATTGAAAGTGCTTATTTTAACCCCGTAAGCGTACGAAAGTCAGCAAAAAGGCACGGTCTGAATACCGATGCCTCCTTTAGGTATGAAAGAGGAATAGACCCAAATATTACTGAATATGCTCTAAAACGGGCAGCGCTTTTGATCCAGGAATTTGCGGGTGGCACTGTGACCAGTGACATCGATGATTACTACTCGAACAAGATCGAAGACTTTCCTGTGTTCCTTACTTTCGATAAGATCAATACGCTAATAGGACAGAATTTATCTCAGGAAACTATCAAATCCATTCTCGCTTCCCTTGAAATTAGAGTTAACAATGTGACCGAAACAGGGATGGGACTTACTATTCCGCCTTACAGGGTGGATGTAAAACGGGAAGCAGATGTGATCGAAGAAATCCTTCGTGTATATGGATACAACAATATTGAATTTGGAGATAAACTGAATGCTTCTGTGGCTAATTCTTCCAAATTTGATGATTATAAAATTCAGAATGTTATAGCGAACCAGTTAACTGGACAGGGCTTTTTTGAAACCATGGCCAATTCTCTTACCACACCTGCCTACACGAAATTAAGTGAGCAGTTAAAAGAAGAGTACAACGTAACCATGCTGAATCCTTTGAGTCAGGATTTGTCGGTTTTACGGCAATCTCTGTTGTTTTCGGGATTGGAGGCTGTTAGTTATAACCTCAACAGAAAACGCAGCGACCTGAAGCTATTTGAATTCGGAAAAACCTATCACAACTTTGAAGGCGGAAAAACAGAAACCAAGCATCTTACGCTATTTGTTTCCGGAAACCGCTCTGCAGAAAGCTGGAGCAATCCGCTTCAAAAAGGGGATTTCTTCTATCTTAAAGGTGTAACAACTTCAGTGTTGGAGAGACTGGGGATTTCAGATCTTAAATCCGGCCCTGTAAAAAATGATATCTTTTCTGAAGGAATTTCTTTCAGTTCCGGTAAAATCAAACTTGTTGAATTCGGAATCGTAAAAAAGAAGATCCTGAAAGAATTCGGAATCAATCAGGAGGTTCTCTTTGCCGATTTTCAATGGGAGCAAGTGCTGCAAACAGCAAAAAATCAAAAAAGGGAGTTTACCTCAATTTCAAAATTTCAGGCGGTAAGAAGGGATTTTGCGCTGTTACTGGATTCTTCAGTTAAATTTGAAGACATTTACACTATTGCAAGTCAAACCGAGAAAAAGTTCCTGAAAGGAATTAATCTTTTCGACGTTTATGAAGGAAAAAATCTTCCGGAGGGAAAGAAAAGTTACGCCGTGAGTTTCACCATTCAGGATGAACACAAAACCCTTACCGATAAGCAAGTTGACAAGATCATGAGCAAGCTGCAACAAAATTTTGAAAAGCAACTCGGAGCCGAATTGAGATAAGGGAATCATCACTGGTTACCGTAAAAAAAAGAGGCTGTCTAAAAAACATTTAGGCAGCCTCTTTCATTATTTGTAATGTGACCTATTGGGGATATTGCTCAAAAATAGCATCAATATAGGATCTTAGCTCTCCATCAAGATTTGCAGGATCCACTACATCATTTGCTTTTCCACGCCAAACGATCTCATTGGTCCGGCGGTCTATAAGGTCAATAACAATAGTTCCCTCTCTATATGGTATTTGTTCAATTCCTGTACCGGCCACACGTGGTACGGTAAAATAGTTATTATAGGCATAATTACGGTAATAAGGACCTACATAATAACCCGGTCTGTAATAGCTGTAGTTGGTATAAACCGGAGATGCATTCACTGCCATCTCTTCATCAAACATAAGGTGGTAATACACCAGCAGGTCGGGTTGATTTCTTTCCAGCCTGTAATTTTCCTCCTTCATATTTTGATTGATCTCGTCAATCACTATTTCATTCACATAAGCGTTGTCATAATCGCTGTTCTTTATGGTATCCTGGTTTGGTAAAAAGGAATAACTGGAATAATTGCTCAAATCCCTGCTGGTCTTCTTATCAGTGTCCACCTTTGGGCCACAACCAATAAGTAAGAGGGTAAAGATAAAACTTAACCCAAAAAAATAATTTTTAATCTTCATTTGTTTTCGTGTTTTAATTATACATTTTTAATTTAAACATTTCTCCACTAATGACTCTTATCGCCCCCTCAGTTTAATTAGATTTTAACCTAAAAATCAACAAATTAACCTTTCCTTTAAGTTAAAGCATTTTGCTTGTTCTGTCCCATTTCCTTATTTTTAAAACCTGATTAAAGCCAAAGATGATGTTGTTAGAAAAAATCAACCTGCAGCGGGAGCTAGAGAAATATCGGAAAAAAGACATTTCTGAAGAAGATATCCTGGAACAGGTAAAATACTTTTTACAAGCTGAAGAAGACAAAGAAAGGGAAATCATGGAGAGAATTCACCAAGGTGGTTTTTCTGAAGGAAATGGTTTTGATCCCAATCTCCTTATCCCGGGAAAGGTTTTCCACATTTCTCATATTAAAAATATTTGTGTGAATTACCGCCTGCGGTTTTTGGACACCAAATATTTTAAGGCCGGTTTTCCGCCGGAAGCTTTGTCGGAAATAAAAGACCTTGAAAAAATACACAATACCCCTCTTCACGGATTTCAAATAGTAGCTCCTTCAAAAAACTTCAGGCTCAAAAATGCAGATGACCCTCTTCTTTTTGCGCCTATAGGCAATGGGTATTACTATCTCATCCATAAATGGGGAAATGACCTTAATCCATTTCGGAAAATATTGATGTGGCCTTTGAAAAATATTGAAAACCTGCTTGTTTTTACCGTCATCTTCAGCTTTTCACTCACTTTTCTTCTTAGAGCTGTTTTCTTCTCTCATTACCAGGCAACTTCAGAATTTATTATGCTTTTTCTATTTTCCTTCAAATCTATGGTTGGCCTGATGATATTCTATGGAGTCGCTCTGGGGAAAAATTTTAGTTCAGGAATCTGGAACAGCAAATATTTTAATGGCTGAAATATGTTAAACCTTAATTAAAGGAAAAGGAAGATTTGCCTTCTATTGTTAACTTTCGTAGTTAAAGATACAAACATGGATATAGAAGAAAATTTTAAGCGGGTTTATACAGGTTCTGAAGTAAATGTTCAATATCTGCAAGAGCTTTTTGAGAAAGAAAATATATCGTCACGGGTAAGAAATGATTTTGACTCCGGATTACGTGCCGGATTCGGTGGCGGACTTCCCGGACAGGTACTTTTATTTGCCGATTCTGAACATTTTGAAAAAGCCCGAAAAATAGTAGAGGAAACCTTTCCGGAAGAAAATGAAAAAGAATAGGTTTACACTTCTTATGAATGACAGGAATCCTCCAAAAAAAAGAAACTATTTCAACCTGATTATTGGGCTGGCTTTTTCTGGTTATGGTTCCTACAGAATTTTCACGTACTACAACGGAGCCGAATATTCCAACTTCCGGCTAATCATTGCCATAGGTTTTATCACTCTTGGAGCTGTAGACCTGTACAAATTTTTTAGGCCCGGAAATTAAAAAAGAGGCTGATTAAAAAGCTTTCAAATCGTCATTCTGAATTTATCTCAGAATCTTTTAGTCTGTTTTTCCAGATTTTAAGAACCTGAAACACATTCTGGTTGACGTAAAAGTGCTTTTTAGACAGCCACTTTTGGATATATTTAGAAATATTCTCTCTACTCTACATTACCTTACCGGCGTACATCTTCTCTCGCTGCTCTTTTATCTTCTTATCGCTCATATACTCATCAAAGCTCAGGTAACGGTCTATTGCACCGCCCGGAGTAAGTTCAATTACACGGTTTGCTACCGTCTGAGCAAATTCATGGTCATGGGTGGTAAAAAGTATGGTTCCCTTAAAATTCTTCAGGGAGTTGTTGAAAGCTGTAATAGATTCAAGATCCAGGTGGTTGGTGGGCTCATCAAGCATCAGTACATTGGCCCTCATCATCATCATTCGACTTAACATACATCGCACTTTTTCACCTCCCGAAAGTACATTGGAAGTTTTTAATGCTTCTTCTCCACTAAAGATCATCTTTCCTAGAAAGCCTCTTATATAAACTTCTTCCCGCTCCTCTTCTGTCTTTGCCCATTGTCTAAGCCAATCTACAAGCGTAAACTCATTATCAAAAAAGGCTGAATTATCGAGTGGCAAATAGGATTGATTGGTAGTTACTCCCCATTCAAATTTACCTGCCACAGGTTTCTCATTGCTATTAAGTATTTCATAAAAAGCAGTGGTAGCACGTGAATCTTTGGAATACACCACTACCTTGTCTCCCTTTGCAAGGTTAATATTCACTCCTTTAAACAAAGTTTCTCCTTCAATGGAAGCCTCAAGATTTTCTACATTCAGAATCTGGTCCCCGGCCTCTCTTTCCCTTTCAAAAATAATGGCAGGATATCTTCGGCTGGAAGGTCTAATATCATCAATATTCAGCTTTTCAATCATCTTTTTACGAGAAGTAGCCTGTTTGGATTTAGCTACGTTGGCACTAAACCTTCTGATGAATTCTTCAAGCTCCTTTTTCTTTTCTTCAGCTTTTTTGTTCTGCTGTGAACGTTGACGTGCTGCCAATTGAGACGATTCGTACCAAAACGTGTAGTTACCACTGTAATGGTTTATTTTTCCGAAGTCAATATCCGAAATATGAGTACAAACCGAATCCAGGAAGTGACGGTCGTGAGAAACCACAATTACTGTGTTTTCATAGTTCGCCAGGAAGTTCTCCAACCAGGTAATTGTTTCATAATCCAGGTCGTTGGTTGGCTCATCCATAATAAGCACATCGGGATTCCCGAAAAGCGCCTGGGCAAGCAGTACCCTTACCTTGAGCTTATTGTCGAGATCTCCCATTAAAGTATAATGGTTATCTTCTTTTATCCCCAGGTTGGAAAGCAGTGCCGCAGCTTCACTGTCTGCATTCCAGCCGTTCATTTCTTCAAATTCAACCTGTAAAACACCCACTCTTTCCCCATCGGCATCGTTAAAGTCCTCCTTGGCGTAGATCTCATCCATTTCTTTCTTGATCTCATAAAGGGGCTTATTTCCCATTATGACAGTTTCAAGAACATTGTATTCATCGTATAAATTGTGGTTTTGCTCCAAAACCGACATACGTTTTCCCGGCTCCAGGTGAACGTGTCCTGAAGTAGGATCGGACTTTCCACTAATAATATTCAAGAAAGTTGATTTCCCTGCTCCGTTGGCACCTATAACTCCGTAGATATTCCCCTGAGTAAAGGTGGTATTAACTTCATCAAACAATACTCTCTTACCAAATTGTACTGATAGATTTGAAACTGATAGCATAGTATATTTTATAATTTTTGCAAAAGTAGCCATTTAACGCAAAATCCTGAAACATTAACTTTTATAAATTTCTTTTTAACTCATGCTTAACAATACAGGACGGTCTCTAAACCTACATTTGCTGTTGCATTAAAATATACCCCCAACTGATTTTTCCGTGTATCATCTAAGAATTTATTTGTTACTTCTTCTTACAGTAATACTTACTGCAACAGGCTGTAATGAAAATAAAGAAAAAGAAAAAGACGCTTTTGTGGGTGGACAGGTCGTCAATCCAACCTCAAATAATGTGATCATTTTAAAGGATAATGTTCCTTTAGATACCATTCCACTCGACAAAAGAAAACGCTTTAGCTACACTGTAAAAAATGCCGAGACCGGATTGTATGTTTTTAAACACAATCCACACAGCCAGACATTTTTTCTTCAGCCCGGAGACAGTTTGCTTATCAGGGCAAATTCCATTGACTTTGATGAATCTCTTCATTTTAGCGGCACCGGAAGCGAGAAGAACAACCTGTTGATTCAAACCTTTCTTGAAACCGAAAACAACATAGATCTTGTATTATCCTACTATAAAATTACTCCTGAAGAATTTAAAACTAAAACAGATTCTATAAAATGCCAGCAACTGGATCTTTTAAAACATTCCGACAGGAAAAACAAGTTCTCTAAAGAATTTCTCGAATTTGCCGAAAAATCGATCCTATATGATTCTTATGATCTAAAGGAGCGTTATACTTACATGGTAAATAAATATTACAAGAAATTCTCCAGACAAATGCCTGCCGATTTCCACGGCTACAGAAAGGAAGTAAACTTTAACGACGGGATGCTGCAAACCTGTACGAATTACATCAGATTTATTGAAAATTACCTGATAAATATGGCCATGGCGGAATGCGCTGTGGCAAACAAAGACCATAACGATTGTTATGATCTTTACGACCATGGCAATATCACCTCCCGTATAAATATTATTGACACCCTTACCAATCTTCCCCTGGTGAAGGAACATTTCTACTCAAAGTTTGGTGCTCTTGGTATCATCATGGCAAAAGAGCGCCAGGAAATTGTCAATATTCTTGATTTACTGAAAGAAAAAAGTTATCCCGAAGAAATGCTGGAAAAAATGGTGCAGACGGGTAATTTACAGCTGGCATATCTTCCGGGAATGAATGTGACTGATATTACAATCTTAAATACCTCCGGAGAAGAAAAGAAGTACAGCCAAATCACTTCTAAACCTAGCATTATTTTCCTCTGGTCCATTTATTCCCCTCAAAATCATAAAAAAAACCATCGTAAGATGGCCGAGCTGAGAAAAAGATATCCGGAAATTGATTTTATAGGAGTAAATATTGATACAGGGGAATATGATAAGTGGATTAGCACTATAGGTGAATCTGGTTACGAAAAGAAATACGAATTTCAGCTGAACTACAACCTGGAGAAAGATATCTTTCAGAATTACCTGAACAAAAGCCTTTTCATTGACAAGAACAATGTAGTTGTAACAGGGGATGCTTTCATTCATTCTCCCGATTTCGAATCCAGGATCGTAGAATTCCTGAATCAATAAAAAAACCCGAAATTTTACTTCCGGGTTTTCTTCCTTAACTTTTATAAGTAGAAACTAATTGTTTCCTTTCTGGTGATCTGAAAGGAATTTTTCAAGACCAATATCGGTTAACGGGTGATTAAGCAATCCTGTAATAGAAGATAAAGGACCGGTCATCACATCTGCACCAATCTTAGCACAGTCAATTACGTGCATAGTGTGTCTTATAGAAGCCGCAAGAATCTCGGTTTCAAAACCATAGTTATCATAGATCAGTCTTATTTCAGCAATAAGGTTAAGTCCGTCTGTAGAAATATCATCAAGTCTTCCAAGGAAAGGAGATACATAGGTCGCACCGGCTTTTGCAGCCAATAATGCCTGTCCCGCAGAGAATACTAATGTACAGTTGGTTTTAATCCCTTTATCGCTAAAATATTTAATTGCCTTAATACCTTCTTTGATCATTGGAACTTTCACAATAATCTGGTCGTGAAGTTTCGCAAGCTCCTCCCCTTCTTTTACTATTTCATCAAAAGTGGTGGCAATAACCTCTGCACTTACATCACCGGTTACGATCTCACAAATCTTTTTATAATGCTCCAGGATGTTCTCTTTTCCTGTAATTCCTTCTTTTGCCATTAAAGATGGATTGGTAGTCACCCCATCAAGAACACCTAATTCCTGAGCTTCTCTAATTTGCTCAAGGTTTGCAGTATCAATAAAAAATTTCATATTTATATAGTTTTAGTTGTTTAAAAGAGAACCCTTTAATAAGATTTGATTCCATTTCTGCAAATCTACAATTTATAATGTTTAAGAAGTAATCTCTCATACATTTTATCGGGCAGAATTCGTTTAAGCGCAATAGAAAATTTCTGCATTGCGTCTCCTACTTTATAATGCCCCCTGGGTTGTTTTGTAATAATAATGCGATAAATAGCCTCTGCCATTATGGTAGGGCTCTCCCCTTCATCCACATGCTGGTTCATTAATTTAAGCGTATTCCCATAAGGTCTTTTATAAGGACTGTCTTCTAAAACCGGTGCGTGATATCTACCGGCGGCTATATTGGTGGCGAAATCGCCCGGAGCCACATTGGTCATGTGAATATTGAAATCTCTCAGTTCCATTCTAAAAGCTTCGGTAGTTAATTCGAGCGCACCTTTAGAAGCGGAATAAATTCCGCGGTAAGGAAGCCCCATGTAACCGGCAATAGAGGTGATGTTAATGATGAGTCCACCGTTGTTTTTTCGCATTTCCGGCAGAACAGCTTTGATGACATTGAGAGGTCCGAAATAGTTGGTATCAAACGCTTTTTTGATCTCTTCATCGGGAGTTTCCTCAATAGGGCCTGTAATTCCCACGCCGGCATTATTAATAAGAATATCAATTTTGCCTGCTTCTGAAATTACTTTTGAAACAGCTGTTGTAATAGTGTCTTTTTTGGTAACATCCAGTGCAACCAGCGGAAATTTACTGTCTGATTGTTTCGCCGGATTTCTACTGGTACCAAATACCCTAAAATTTTTTGTGAGAAGGTGTTCTGCGATAGCTTTTCCAATGCCGGAAGAAGCGCCTGTGATGAGTACTACTTTTGCAGCAGTTTGTTTTTCCATATCCTGCAAAGATGCGATTAAATTTAGATACCGGAAACAAAAAATGGCAAGCGACCCACATCACACCGCTACGACCACTTACCCTTGCTGCGTTCCCGCCCTGGGGGATTCAGCAGGAGCTGGTTGTGTGGGACTTGCCGGTGCAAATATACAACCTTTCATACTTTTTGCAAGTATTTTTTAAACCGAATTAAATAATTTATCTTGCTTAGAAATTGATATAAAAAATGAAAATACACAACTGCCTGTTGTTGTTCTTTTTAGGAACCGCCCTCTTCTCCTGCGGAGATAAATCAGGTGAAAAAACTTCCGATTTTAGTCTGAATTTTAACAGTCAAAACCGCGAATTTCAGCTTGGAGATGCCATTCAGGTGAACTTTGAAAACAAAAAAGAACGCACAGTAGATTCGGTTATTTATTACCTTCAGGGGAAACGTCTCCAAAAAGCTTCTTCCGAAGAAACTTTTAACCACACGTTCCAGAATGAAAAACTGGGGAAATGGAATCTTACTGCCAGCGTATATTCCGAAGGAGAACAGGAAGAAATTCAGGAGGAATTTACACTTTACAACAATGAACCCCCTTCTTCCTACACTTACCGCATCATTGCGACCTATCCCCATTCACCCGATGCGTATACTCAGGGGCTGGAATTCCACAACGACACTTTATACGAAAGCACGGGACAATACGGAAATTCCTCTCTCCGGAAAGTAGACCTGCAAACCGGAAATATCCTGGACTCAAAAGAGCTGGACAGATCGTATTTTGCGGAAGGACTGACCATACTTGACGGAAAAATCTATCAACTGACCTGGAAAGAAGGAGAAGGTTTTATCTATGATGCCAATACCCTGGAAAAAACAGGAAGTTTTGCTTACAATCAGAGTAAAGAAGGCTGGGGACTGGCCAATGACGGGGAAAAACTTTATAAAAGTGACGGTACAGAAAAGATCTGGATCCTGAATCCTGAAACGCTTCGGGAAGAGGATTTCATACAAACTGTTACCCACAGGACGATCTCCACGCAGTTAAATGAACTGGAATATATCAACGGAAAAATCTATGCCAACACCTATCAAAAAGATGGGGTAGCTATTATAAATCCGGAAAACGGAGCGATCGAGGGTCTTATTAATTTCAAAGGCTTACGGGACAACCTCACAAACGTGGATGATCTTGATCCTGTAAATGACGTTCTCAATGGGATCGCCTATAACCAAAACACCAACAAAATCTATGTTACCGGAAAAAACTGGGACAAATTATTTGAGGTTGAAATTGTAAAAAGATGAAAAAGAAAAATATCCCCGCAGAAACATATAGCCATAAAAGGACAGTTTCTAAAGATGACCTGGATGAATTTGAACACGTAAACAATGTACGTTACGTACAATGGATACAGGATATCGCAAAAGAACACTGGGAAGTGCGTGCCACCGAAAAGCTAAAAAAAGAGTTTTTCTGGGTAGTGATTCGACATGAGATCGACTACAAAAAACAGGCTTTTCTGGGAGATGAACTTTCGATCGAAACCTTTGTAGGTGACACCACGTTTGTAACTTCCGAAAGATTTGTGAACATAAAAAATGCCGAATCGGGCGAAGTTTTGGTGGCCGCAAAATCCAACTGGTGCCTGTTAGATACCAGCACGAAAAAACCTACCAAAATAACTGAAGAACTCAGCAACGTCTTTCACAAACAATGAAATGGCGGGGTCTCCTGTGGCTTTTTTTGATCCCGGTACTGTGGAGTTCCTGCAGATCTGATTTCGAAACTATTGAAAGCTCCGGAAATCTTGAATTCTCTAAAGACACCGTTTACCTCGATACCGTATTTTCAAATATTGGTTCTGCGACTTACAGCCTAAAGGTGTATAACCGCACTAATGAAGATCTTTTGATCCCGAAAATCCGGTTGAGCCTGGGGGAAACCTCCGGCTATCGGTTGAATGTAGATGGCTTGTCCGGAAAATCTTTTGAAGATATTGAGATCCTCGCGAAGGACAGCCTCTATGTTTTTATTGAAACCACGGTGGATTTTCAGGAATTAAATACTGCTGAAAATCAGTTTTTATATTCAGATGCCATTGAATTTTCTTCGGAAGTGCACCAGCAAAAGATTCCTCTTATCACCCTGGTTAAAGATGCTGTTTTCCTTTACCCAACAAAGGATTCAGAAGGAATTATTGAGACTATTGATTTAGGAAGAGATCCTGCCGGAGAAGAAGTCAGCATCCAGGGCTTTTTCCTTGAAGACGAAGAACTCCGGTTCACCCATGAAAAACCTTATGTGATCTACGGATATGCTGCGGTACCACCCAATAAAGTTTTGGAGATCGAAGCCGGTGCAAGAATTCATTTTCACGCTAACAGCGGAATCATTATTTCTGAAGGAGCCGCTATACAGGCAAAAGGCGAAGCCAACACAGATCCAGGTACTACGGAAAAACAAATCATTTTTGAAGGTGACCGCCTGCAGCCTGAGTTTAATAATATTCCGGGCCAGTGGGGCACGATCTGGTTTCGAGAAGCAGGCGGAAACAGCTTTTTGAACCACACCATCATTAGAAATGCTACGGTAGGACTATTATTAGATAACAAAGACGAAGAACCTTCCTCTCCTCTACTTATTGCTAACACTCAAATCTACAATTCTTCCACCAGCGGAATCCTTGCCAGAAATGCGAACATTGTGGGTGAAAACCTGGTGATCAACAACAGCGGACAGGCTTCTTTACACCTGGCTTTGGGAGGAAGTTACCGCTTTAAACATTCCACTTTTGCCAACTACTGGAACAACGGCTACCGGAATTATCCTGCAGTTTACATTTCCAACGCCTGGCAGACACCAGAACAAACCTCTTATAAAGAATCCCTAAAAGCACATTTTTCGAACTGTATTATTTATGGAAATCAAACTCAGGAACTGCTGATTAATCTCCAGGAAGCGCCCGAAGCTAGTTTAAGCTTTGATCACTGCCTCCTGAGATCTGGTGCTGCTGTTTTCTCAGATCTTGCCGAATTCGATAATGTCATTTTCTATGAGGATCCGCTTTTCCGGAATCCGGCTCAGAATGATCTGCAGCTTTCAGAAGAATCGCCGGCAAGAAATATGGGGAATCCTGCAACGGCCCTGGAAGTTCCGCGGGATATCCTTAAGGTTAACCGAGCTCTTCAGCCAGACATTGGGGCTTACGAATGGACACCTTCAGAAGAAAGTGAAGATAATGAAGGGGAATAGCATCGCCCCCCAAGAATCTTTAGGCAGCATTTAAAACAAAAAAAAAGACTGTCTAAAAAGCTCTATTCAGACAGTCTTTATTACTTTAAGGAAAATTTCAATTTACATTTTCCTATATCTAAAATCTGAAATTAAGCATTAAAAAGCGGCCTTTCTTTCATCATGGAAATCACTTCTTTTTTAACTGCTTCCAGTTCTTCTTCATTTTCAGCATTGGTGATTGCTCTGTCCATAAGCTCAACGATTTTAGCCATATCACTTTCTACAAGTCCGCGGGTAGTAACAGCCGGAGTCCCGATCCTGATTCCCGAGGTTACAAACGGAGATTTATCATCAAACGGCACCATGTTCTTGTTTACAGTGATATCTGCTTTTCCCAACGCCTCTTCAGCTTCTTTTCCGGAGATATTTTTATTCCGAAGATCGATCAACATCATATGGTTATCTGTTCCGCCGGAAATAACGTGATAATCCTTTTTCAGAAATGCAGCGGCCATTGCTTTTGCATTTTTTTTCACCTGTACCGTATAGTGCAGGAATTCATCTGTAAGAGCTTCACCAAAAGCCACTGCTTTTGCCGCAATGATGTGCTCCAATGGCCCACCCTGATTTCCTGGGAACACTCCGCTATCCAGCAATGAAGACATTTTCTTCAGATTTCCGTTCTTGAGTTTTTGTCCAAATGGATTATCAAAGTCTTTCCCCATAAGGATAAGTCCGCCTCTTGGACCTCTTAAGGTTTTATGAGTAGTAGTCGTAACAATATGACAATGCGGAATTGGATCTCCTAAAAGTCCTTTGGCGATCAATCCTGCAGGGTGAGAAATATCTGCCATCAAAATAGCACCCACTTTGTCGGCTATTTCACGCATTCTTTTATAATCAAATTCTTGTGAATAAGCAGAAGCCCCGGCTATGATCATTTTCGGCTTTTCTTCCACAGCCACTTTTTCCATGGCATCATAATCGATAAGGCCGCTTTCTTTTTCCACTCCATAAAACACAGGATCGTATAATTTTCCGGAGAAATTAACCGGAGAACCGTGGGTTAAATGTCCGCCATGAGAAAGGTCAAATCCGAGGATTTTATCTCCCGGCGTTAAACAAGCGTGATAAACAGCGGTATTGGCCTGCGAACCTGAATGTGGCTGCACGTTTGCATATTCGGCTCCAAAAAGTTCTTTTGCCCGGTCAATAGCCAGTTGTTCCACCTGGTCAACCACATCACAACCTCCGTAATAGCGTTTGCCCGGATAGCCTTCGGCATATTTATTAGTAAGCACAGATCCTGCTGCTTCCAGCACCTGCTCACTTACGAAATTTTCACTCGCAATTAACTCTAAGCCATTTAGTTGCCTCTCTTTTTCAGCTTCGATTAGATCAAAAATTTGTTTATCCCGTTGCATAAGATTTTTTTTCGTTAAATATTCCTCAAAAATAGCAAATACATTCGGTTCTTACAGGGAAAATAATATATTTGGTTCGAATTCATTTTAACAAATTACCAACATTTCAATTATGCCAATTACAGCAAATAATCCAGATAGAAAGACCTGGCTGGAAGTCCCCCATGATTCAGACTTTCCTATTCAGAACATTCCGTTTGGCGTTTTTCTTACCAGAGACGATATCGTTACCATCGGAACAAGAATAGGAAATACTGCCATTGATCTGGGGGCATTACACCAGTTAGGTTATTTTGAAGGAATTCCACTAACCGACGACATTTTTCTTCAAGACACCCTGAACGATTTTATTTCTGACGGAAAAAAAACATGGCGCCTGGTAAGAAACAGGATTGCCGAAATTTTTGATGCTGAAAATTCTCAGCTTCGGGATAATGAAGATCATCGTACGGTAGTGCTTTTTGGACTTGACGAAATTGAAATGCAAATGCCGGTACAGGTAGGTGATTATACAGATTTTTACTCTAGCAAAGAACATGCTACCAATGTAGGAACCATGTTTCGGGATCCAGATAATGCGTTGTTACCCAACTGGCTTCACATTCCTGTAGGTTATCACGGAAGAAGCTCTTCCATAATTCCTAGTGAAATTCCTGTGCACCGCCCAAAAGGACAAACCCTGCCTCCGGGAGCAAAAGAACCGGTTTTCGGACCTTCCAAAAGGGTAGATTTTGAACTGGAAATGGCTTTTATTACTACAGATGCCAATCATTTGGGAGAACCAATCCCTATTGAAGAAGCAGAAGATTATATTTTTGGACTGGTACTGTTTAATGACTGGAGTGCACGTGATATTCAAACCTGGGAATATGTTCCTTTAGGACCATTCCTGGCAAAGAATTTCGCTTCTTCTATTTCCCCATGGATCGTTACATTAGATGCTCTGGATCCTTACAGGACCGAAAGTCCGAAACCGGAAATAGAACCTCTTCCCTACCTGCGTTCTAAAGGGAAGAAAAGTTTTGATATTAACCTTGAAGTTGCTATACAGCCCGAAAATTCAGAAGAAACCGTGATCTCAAAATCAAATTTCAAACACATGTACTGGAATATGAGTCAGCAGCTAGCTCACCATACCGTCAATGGATGCCCTGTTCTTTCAGGAGATATGATGGGATCTGGTACTATTTCGGGACCAACTCCCGATTCTTACGGAAGTATGCTGGAGCTTTCCTGGAAAGGCGAGAAACCTGTAAAATTAAATGATGGTAGTGAACGTAAGTTTATTGAAGATAATGATACTGTGATCATGCGCGGATATTGCCAGAAAGATACTGCGTACCGAATAGGATTTGGAGAGGTAAAAACAAAATTACTTCCCGTTTTCCAACCTAAGAAAAAATAAGAAATCAGAAAAATGCATAAAAAAGCCACTCGAAAGTGGCTTTTTTGTGCATCATATTTTTAGTAAAATCCTCACTTATTATTCTTCGGATTTTTTTCTTCCTTGAATTTCTCATAACGCTCCTGATCCTCTTCCCGCTGCTTCTTGCGGTTAGCGTCATTATCCATTTCACGGGTGTTGTCTTTTTGTTTATTCCCGTTTTCTCTTCTATCAGTTTCTTTATGATCCATAATTTTAAATTTGAATTAGCATTCCTTTCATCCTAAGATAAGTAATTGAAAAAAGGATAAATAACTGCTTATATAATTTTTAACAGGATTTTACAGTAAGTCTTAAAGCGCTCCGGGACTTTTCGCAACTAAAAATCAATGTATTAAGCTAGTTCCTTCACTTTTTGTGCTTCGATGGAATGATGCGAGGAATGGTGCACTACTTTTCGCTCTTTTAAGACTAGCAACTGCGGACTTTCGTGTCGCACATTGAATCTTTCTGCAATTTCATTAGAAACCCCTCTGTATTCCCGAAGATCAAGAAAATAGAGTTTAAGGTTGTCCTCTTCCTTCCCGGTTCTGAACTCAGATTCAAAATTTCTCAACACCATCTTACTGATCCCGCAAGTGGTGGAATGTTTGAAAATGGCGATTGTTTTCTTTTCAGATTCCTTCTCTATCTCATTCAGTTGCTCAGATTCGGTTATTAGATGCCAGGGCACCTCCTTTATCTCCTCCTTTGCTACATCTCTTTCACTTTTAAATTTATCAAAAAATCCCATAGTTATTGTTTTTTATAAAAATACGATTTATAGCGCGGAAACTCCTGCTGTAAATATTAAAATTGTTTTAATCCCGATAAATTTATACAAAAATCAGTACCTTATAGATGTCAAAAAGTCAGAAGATTATCATTTCGAAAAGACATTTTGTCTGCTGATTTTCACTGGTATATGAATTGCTATTCATCAGAAAAACTACAACTATGAATTTAAACAATTTTACAATAAAATCGCAGGAGGCCATTCAGCAAGCACAGCAGTTAGCGCAGGAGCTTGGCCATCAGCAAATTGAAAATGAACACATTTTCAAAGCGATCACTACCGTTGATGAGAACGTTACACCATTTATACTGAAGAAGCTTAACATTAACGTGAACCTTTTCGGGCAGATCCTGGATAATACTTTACAAAGTTTTCCGAAGGTAAGCGGCGCGGACCTTATGCTCTCGAGGGAAGCTTCCAGAACATTGAATGAAGCTTCTACCATTGCAAAGAAGATGAGCGACGAATATGTTTCCGTAGAACACCTCATTCTGGCAATTTTTAAATCCTCAAGTAAGGTAGCCCAGATCCTTAAAGACCAGGGAGCCACAGAAAAAGGATTAAAAGCAGCCATTGATGAATTGAGAAAAGGCGATCGTGTGACTTCTCAAAGTGCCGAAGAGACCTACAATTCACTGAACAAGTATGCCAACAACCTCAACAAACTGGCTGAGGAAGGGAAACTGGATCCTGTAATTGGGCGGGATGAAGAAATAAGAAGGGTGCTTCAAATTCTTTCGAGGAGAACCAAAAACAACCCTATGTTGGTGGGAGAACCCGGAGTGGGAAAAACTGCCATTGCCGAAGGACTGGCCCACAGGATCATTGCTGGTGATATTCCTGAAAACCTTCAGGATAAACAGATCTTTTCCCTGGACATGGGAGCATTGATCGCAGGCGCAAAATTCAAAGGGGAATTTGAGGAAAGACTCAAAGCCGTGATCAAGGAAGTGACATCCAGTGAAGGAAACATCGTCCTTTTTATTGATGAGATCCACACGCTGGTTGGAGCCGGTGGTGGCCAGGGTGCTATGGATGCAGCAAACATTTTAAAACCTGCACTTGCCAGAGGAGAGCTACGTGCCATTGGTGCCACAACATTAGATGAGTATCAGAAATATTTCGAAAAGGACAAAGCTTTGGAAAGAAGGTTCCAGAAGGTGATGGTGGATGAGCCTGATACCGAAAGTGCCATTTCCATTCTTCGGGGGATCAAAGAGAAATATGAAACCCATCATAAGGTGAGGATCAAGGATGAAGCGATCATTGCAGCTGTGGAACTTTCTCAGCGTTACATCACAAACCGATTTTTACCGGATAAAGCTATTGATTTAATGGACGAAGCTGCTTCCAGACTACGAATGGAAATCAACTCAAAGCCTGAAGAACTGGATGTTCTGGACCGCAAGATCATGCAGCTGGAAATTGAAATAGAAGCAATTAAACGTGAAAAAGATGAAACAAAACTGAAATCTTTACGCGCCGACCTTGCCAACTATAAAGACGAGCGAAACGAACTTCACGCCCAGTGGAAAAATGAAAAAGATGTAGTAGACAATATCCAGACTACTAAATCTAACATTGAAGAATTCAGGCTGGAAGCAGAAAGAGCCGAACGTGAAGGAGATTATGGAAAAGTGGCCGAACTCCGTTATGGAAAAATAAAAGATGAGCAGGAAAAGCTAGCTGATCTTCAGAAACAACTGGAAGTGAATCAGCAGGGGAAAAGCCTCATCAAGGAGGAAGTTACCAATGAAGATATCGCGGAAGTAGTAGCAAAATGGACCGGAATTCCGGTGACAAAAATGCTGCAAAGCGAGCGAGAAAAACTGCTGAAACTCGAAGACGAACTCCACAAAAGAGTTGTGGGACAGGAAGAGGCAATCGTGGCGGTAAGTGATGCGGTGCGAAGAAGCCGCGCCGGACTTCAGGATCAGAAAAGACCGATTGGTTCTTTCCTTTTCCTCGGGACCACCGGAGTTGGTAAAACCGAGCTTGCTAAAGCCCTGGCAGAATACCTGTTTGATGACGAAAGCGCCATGACAAGGATTGATATGAGTGAATATCAGGAGCGACATTCGGTGAGCAGGCTTGTGGGAGCACCTCCGGGATATGTTGGTTATGATGAAGGCGGTCAATTAACAGAAGCGGTAAGAAGAAAACCATATTCGGTAGTTCTTTTAGACGAGATCGAAAAAGCCCATCCGGATACTTTTAACATCCTGTTACAGGTACTGGACGAAGGCAGGCTGACAGATAGTAAAGGTAGACTTGCAGATTTTAGGAATACAATTATAGTGATGACTTCCAACCTGGGATCACATCTTATTCAGGAGAAATTTGAAACTGTAAAAGATATGGATACCGCCATGGATAGTGCCAAAGAGGAAGTGCTGGCGCTGCTAAAACAAAGCGTACGGCCAGAGTTTATTAACAGAATTGATGACATCGTGATGTTTACTCCGCTCACCCACAAGGATATTTCAAGAATTGTGGGGCTTCAGCTGAAAGGGATCACCAGGATGCTCGCGCAACAGGGAATCACGCTGGATGCAACAGAAGAAGCGATTGCACACCTTGCCGAGAGAGGATTTGATCCGCAGTTTGGGGCAAGACCTGTAAAAAGGGTAATTCAACGGGAAGTTTTAAATAAGCTTTCCAAAGAGATCCTCGCCGGAAAAATAGAAACCGACAGTATCATCCTGCTGGATTCCTTTGACGGAGAACTGGTTTTCAGAAATCAGGAGGAGATTGTGCAGTAATTCAGCAGGAAGTGGTTTATTCAGTAGTTTTGAATCTATTTTAGCTATTGTAAAAATAGAACGGCCGGAAAAAATTTCCGGCCGTTTTTATTGATCTGATATTAATTGGATCTTACCAATTATCGATTTCTCTTTTCAGTTCCTCTTTTCCGCGACCGGTTTTTTCCTGTAAACGGCCCAGAAGCTCATCAAATTTTCCTTCGGTGTAAGTGGTGTCATCGTCTGTAAGGTCACCATATTTTTGTTTAAAGCTACCTTTAATTTGCTTCCATTTTCCTTCTAACTGGTCATTATTCATAATTTTAAGTTTTAAAATTCGTTGATTAAAAGTACAGATCAGATTTCCCTTTTTCTGCCATTTTTCTCCCATATTAATCTTAATGAATTGTTATTTTTACCATATGAAAAAAATCCTCTTTTTAGCTGCCCTATGTATTTCGCTGGTTGGATGTAAATCCACAAGAACCGGTGCCACCCGAAACCTGGATGTAAGGTTTCTTGATGATTACGTAATCCCTCAGGATCTGGAAGTGCAGGGAACAAAAGTGGGCGGATTATCGGGTATTGATTATCACGAGGGCGCTTTTTATCTGGTATGTGATCATCCAGGAAATCCAAGGTTTTACAAAGCAGATATTCAGCTAAGTGGAGAAAGTATTGATACCGTGACATTTTCAGAAGTAATACGATTAAAAACTTCCCATCCAAAGCTAAAAAATGAGCACCTGGACCTGGAAGGTATCAGGTACATTCCGCAAGACAGTAGCTTCATCCTGAGCAGTGAAGGCTCTATTAACAACCTTCAGGATCCCGCAGTTTTCACTGTTACTTCTGAAGGTGAATTTCTCGATAAGTTTATACTTCCCGAGTATTTCAAAGCTATTAGTGATAGGGAACCCCGCAACAACGGAATGTTTGAAGGCTTAGCCGAAGCATTCGATAAAAAAGGATATTGGGCCGCCATGGAACTTCCGCTTAAGGCCGATGGTCCCAAACCCAAATTGATTCGGACGAAATCCCCGGTGAGAATTACATATTTCGACAAGGAAACACAGCAGGCCACCATGCAATTTCCCTATCGCTTGGAACCCATCGCGAAGATTCCGTGGTTGTATTTCGCGGTAAACGGAGTGACCGATATTCTGGAATATGCGCCCAATAAATTCCTTGTTCTGGAACGAGGATTTGCAGCAGGTCATGGCAGTAAAGGAAATACGGTGAGAATTTTTGATGTGGATGCTACTCTTGCAACAAACACGCTGGACAAAACCAACCTGCGGGTGAATTTCTACAATCCTGCAAAGAAAGAACTGATCTATGACTTTAAATGGGCTAAAAATTTCCTCACTGAAGAAATCATAGATAATATTGAAGGCATGACCTTTGGCCCTACGCTGCCGAATGGAAATAAAAGTTTAATTTTAATTTCAGATAATAATTTCAACAGCCTTGGGAGACAACTTAATCAAGTCATCCTGATGGAAATTAACCTAAAAAATTAAAGTTATGCGTTTTGCCCTCCTGTTTTTAATCTTTTTTAGCCTGGCTTCCTGTGAACAAAATACATCAGATGAAATGACCACCTATTATTTTATAAGACATGCGGAAAAAGACCTTTCAGATCCCGACAATCATGATCCCGATCTTATTGAAGAAGGTAGGATAAGGGCCGAAAAATGGAAAGAAGTCTTTAAAGAAGTTCCGTTGGACATGGTGTACAGTTCCAAATACAAGCGTGCGCATCAAACTGCCAAACCTGTGGCCGATGATCACGACCTTCCTGTTTCCCTTTACAACACCGAAAAACTGCACGATAAAGATTTTCAGCAGGAAACCAAAGGGAAAACCGTTTTGGTTGTTGGGCATAGCAATTTGAATCCGGAATTTGTCAATTACATCATTGAAGAAGAAAAATACGAGGACATCCCTGAGTCTGAAAGCGGAAGCCTTTTCATTGTTACCGTAACGCCTTCGGGTGAGAAGCAGAGTCACGTGCTTTATATAAATTAAAGCTGTATTTACTTTGCGTCCACCTATCCCTAAGTTCGGAGTTTTGGGTTAAATATGGAAAATTAAATTTGCAGGATTCTGACTAAATTCAGAATGACCAATCCTTTAACCTGCTAAAAAGTTTTTAAACTTCAGGAACATGATCAAATGGACTAAAGTAATCCTGGCCACCGCTGTTTCATTCCTGGTTTGTTATTATTGGGGAAAATTTTCAGGCTTTACCGGTTTCTCTTTTGCCTGGATCCTTAATTTCGTTCTAATGGCCTGGTACACATTCATGGATTCCCTGGTCAACTGGAAATATGAATCCTCCTACTTCGATTCACAAGCGTTTGAAAAAGGAGGTACTGTATATAAATTCTTCGGAGTTCATTTTTTCCGCAAACTCCTGGTCTGGACAGGCTGGGAGAAGATAAGCCGGAAAGATATGAAAATCTCCAGCAAAAGAAATTCCCTGGAATTAGCTGAAAATAAATCCCGAAGTTCTGAAGCCGGTCATACCATCATATTTTTGATAGTTGGCTTCGTCACCATTCTCGTGGCTGAAAATCTGCAAGAAGCACTATGGTTAATCATCCTGAATCTACTGCTGAATGTGTACCCTATCATGGTACAGCGGTACAACAGGCCGAGGTACAGAAGGATTCTTCAGAAGATGAATTAGATGAAAAAATTATTCTTGAATTTCCACTTTTTCAATCTGCGTTTCGATCAAGGACAGCAACGGAAGTTTTCCAGCTTCAAAAAGCTCATCCAGGTCTTTTAGATCGATATTTTCCCAATTATCCTGTAATTTATAATTTTCGTAATCCACAAAACGTAAGCCTTCGATTTTTCGCGGATTGATAGCTTTTCTAAATCTAATGCCGCCTTCATTTACATAAAAACGGTAGGCGAGATAATCCACTGTATAATCTTCCTGATGGATCCAGTACATGTACTCATCCTCATGGTCTGTCCCGCCACCTTCCTGCGCAAAAGTAACTTTGATCTCAAAGTAAGGCTCTCCGGAAATGGTATCCTCCCCCACCAGCTCTTCCTGAACTGCAGGAGCGTTGAGGCCATATGGCAACTGCACAAAATAATGAACTGAGTTAACACTGTTAGAAAAAGCTGATTTTAAAGTATCGTGCAAGGTCTCTTCCTGCTCTTCCCGAAATCGCCGGAAACCTTCATTGGTAAGTACATCTCTGGCCTCCCCCAAGGTATCTGTAATGGTACGGGTATATTCAAATAGTCCGCCGTCCCTCCTGCTGCTAAACGTGTTTTTCCGGAATTTAAAGTGAATTTCTGCTTTCTCATATTTCTCGCCTCCGGCCTTTTCAATGGCTTTGGAAATAATATTTTCAGCCGGGGTTTTCTCTTTTTCATTGTTACAGGAAGAGAAGATGATCAAAAGAACGAAAGCGTAAAAAAATTTCATAGGGAGCAAATTTCCTGCAAAGATACAAATCAATTAAAACAGTACCAGTCTTCTACTCTTGCACGCCTTTATTTTTAAAGATTTATTCTTTTTTATCTGTTTAACGAATAATTTCATTTTCTTTCCAATATTTACTGTTTTAAATTCATAAAGCTTCCTATTTTTGTTGGACTATGAAAAACAGCATTAATATAAAGAACAAAAAGGCTAAGTTTGAATACGAGATCCTGGACAAGTATGTCGCCGGAATTAAGCTGGCGGGTACCGAGATCAAATCCATTCGCGAAGGGAAAGCTTCTATTGCCGAAAGTTTTTGTGAGTTTAACAATGGTGAGCTTTTTGTTATTAATATGACGGTGCAGGAATATTCTCATGCCACGCATTTTAACCACAACCCTAAAAGTGCACGTAAGCTTTTACTGCAGCGCCGGGAACTCCGTAAACTGGAGAAGGAAGTTAAAAATTCCGGATTAACCATTGTTCCGTTGCGGGTGTTCATCAATGACCGCGGACTAGCAAAAATGCAGATTGCCCTGGCAAAAGGGAAGAAACTGTACGACAAACGTGAGACCATCAAAGACAGGGAAAGCAAACGCCGCCTTGACAGGATTCAAAAAGATTACCGATAATTTAAAAACTACTTTTGAACAAGTTTTATCTCCTCCTGCTACTGTTCTGTTCTTTTTCAGGACTAGCACAAATCACCGGAAAAGTCACCAACAAAGATGCCGAACCTTTAGCGTATGTAAATATATACCTCGAAGGCAGTTTTTCGGGAACCACCACCAATGAAAATGGTGTTTATGAACTTGATATTTCCAAACCCGGAAATTATTCGGTGGTTTTTCAGTTTTTAGGTTATAAGACACAGAAAAAGGCAATTTCCATTTCTTCTTTGCCGCACACCCTGAATGCCGAATTAACTGAAGAATCTACCACGTTGGATGAAGTGGTGGTGAATTCCGGGGATAATCCAGCGAACAGGATCATGAGAAATGCCATCGAAAAACGCGATTTTCATAAGGCTAAAATTCAGGAATATACTGCCGATTTCTATTCCCGAGGACTTTGGCGGATAAAAAATGCCCCTGAAAAAATTCTGGGTCAGGAGATTGGAGATCTTGGCGGCGGACTCGATTCCACCCGCAGCGGAATAGTTTATCTGAGCGAGACAATTTCAGAAATCACCTATAAAGCTCCCGATAATTTCAAGGAAAAGATCATTGCCTCAAAAGTGAGTGGAGATGATAATGGTTTTAGTCTTAACAGTGCCCAGGAAGCGACTATTTCCTTTTACAACAATACCATCAGCCTCAACACTCAACTGATCTCTCCTCTTGCCGATTACGCTTTCAACTACTATAATTTCAAGCTGGAAGGTATATTTTACAATGACCGCGGAAACCTTATTAACAAGATAAAGGTGACTCCCAAACGACCTAAAGACAAAGCATTTAACGGATTTGTATACATCACCGAAGATACCTGGCAGCTTTACGGGATCGAACTAAAAACTACCGGAGAAGCCATTCAGGTGCCGCCTATTGAAGAACTGGTGTTTCGCCAGAACTTCAATTTTTCAGAAGAAGAGCAGCTTTGGGTGCCAATTTCCCAGACCATCGATTTTGCTTTCAACATGTTTGGGATCAAGGGTGATGGCAGGTTCACCGCTGCTTACACCAATTACGACTTTTCTCCACAGCTAAACAGAAAATCCTTTACCAATGAAATCGTTTCTTTTGCTCCTGAAGCCAACAAGAAAGATTCAACTTTCTGGAGAAATTTTCGACCTGTTCCGCTCACACAGGAAGAACAGAATGATTATATAAGGAAAGATAGTCTTCAGGAATTGAGAAATTCTAAACCTTATCTCGATTCCCTGGACAACGTCTACAATAAATTTAGCCTGGGCAACTTGATCACCGGTTATACCTACAGCAATTCTTATGAAAAATGGTCGCTGAACATTGGTTCTCCTGTTTTCAATACCAACATCAATACAGTGCAGGGTTATAATACGTCCCTTAAAGCTTCTTTCCGCCAAAACACCGACGAAAACTACGGAACTTACTGGAGGATCTTCAGTAAAATGAATTATGGACTTGCAGAAGAGAAATTCAGATTCTCCGGAGGTTTTCAGCAGAAATTCAACAATACTTCCAACCCAGTTTTAACGGTTTCAGGGGGAAGTACGGTGGAACAGATTAATAGTCGGCAGCCAATTACTGCTACTTTAAACAATATTACCACTGCTTTTTTCGAGCGCAATTACCTGAAGCTTTACGAACTGGATTTCGCAAAAGTCGCTTATCAACAGGAAATTTTTAATGGATTTTCAGCAAAATCCTCTATAAGTTATGAGAATAGAAGTCCGTTATTTAATCACCGCGACAAAGCATTTCTCATCAATTGGGATGACCGGGAATTCACTTCCAACAATCCGTTGCAACCAGAAAATGAGAATTCAGCTCCGTTTTCTGAACACGAGATCTTTAAATTCTCTCTTGCGGCCAGCATAAAATTCGGACAAAAATATATTAGTTATCCCGACGGAAAATACAATGTCCCCAACGAGAAATATCCCAGCCTTACCATAGTCTATGACAAAGGTTTTGGCTCAGACATCTCTGCATATAATTATGACCACTTAAGAGCTGGCCTGCAACAGGAAATTACCGTTGGAAATAAAGGAGAACTTGGTTACAGCCTTACCGGAGGCACCTTTTTTAATGATGAAGAGGTTTCTTATGTAGATTACCGGCATTTTAACGGAAACCAAACAAGAATAGGCACTTCTTCCAATTACCTCGGAAAGTTTAATTTACTGCCTTATTACGCGCTAAGCACCAGTAATAATTATGCCGAAGCTCACGTGGAACATGATTTCCAGGGCTGGATCCTAGGAAAAATCCCCTTGATAAACCGACTAAATTATAACCTGGTGATTGGAGCACACGCCCTTACTACTGAAGGAAGACAGCCTTATAATGAATATTCTGTAGGACTTGATAATCTTGGCTTCGGAAAATTCCGTTTTTTACGATTGGATTATGTGGTTTCGGAATATGAAGGAAATCGGGAAGGAGCTTTTATTTTTGGGCTGAAGTTTTTGAATATTCTTTAATTAAATAAAATTTTTATATCAGACCAGCGTCTGTTTTTAAAAGCGCTTCGATTTTTCCTCCCCACGGTCGGGCTCAGGGTGACATTGGACTGAATACTGGAATACTAAAAACCTGAATGCTGAATTCAGTTTCTGTCTTCCAACAAAGGCACAAACCTAAAATCATCGTATTCGCTTTTTTGGAATTCGTTGGCAGATTTGCGTTCAAACAAGGTCATTACCTGCACGTCTTTACCTACGGGAATCACCATTCTTCCACCTACTTTCAACTGACTCAGCAATGGATTCGGAACATAAGGCGCTCCAGCGGTGACGATGATCCTGTCGAAGGGTGCATAGTCGGGAAGACCTTTATAACCGTCTCCGAATCCCAGGTACCTTGGCCGGTAACCGATTTTAGAAAGAAACATCTTCGTTTTCCGGAAAAGTTCCTGCTGCCGCTCGATGCTGTAAACTTTAGCGCCCATTTCACACAGTACGGCAGTCTGGTATCCGCTCCCCGTCCCTATTTCCAGTACAGTTTCCCCTTTGGAAACCTGCAAAAGTTCCGTTTGGTACGCCACAGTATAGGGCTGCGAAATGGTTTGATCTGCAGCAATAGGAAAGGCTTTATCCTGGTAAGCATGATCTTCAAAACTGCTGTCCATAAAAAGATGTCTGGGGATCTTTTTGATCGCCGCCAAAACGCGATCATCCTTTATACCTTTTCCGGCAACAATATTTGCCAGCTGCTGTCTTTTTCCCTGATGTTTTAACGTATCACTTCGCACCTTCACTGTTTTTGAAAGGACCAAAATTAAGCAAACCTTAACAATTGATGAAGAAAAAAAGCCACAGTAAAAAAGCTTTTATCATAAAACTCTCATTGGCTTTAAGCTAAGAAATCTTATTTTTGTTGAAAACGTAAATTATGCTAAAGGCAGGCGTATTGGGCGCGGGACATTTGGGGAAAATCCATCTTCGCCTACTACAGGAATCGACAGAATATGATCTTATTGGATTTCATGATATCAATGAAGACTACGGCAAAGAGATCGAAAAAGAATTCGGATATACTTACTTCAAAAACATAGATGAACTTATAAAGGCTGTAGATGTTGTAGATGTGGTCACTCCCACCATGTCTCATTTTGAAGCAGGAAAAAAAGCAATCACCGCCGGGAAGCACCTTTTTATTGAAAAACCTATCACCAACACAGTGGAGGAAGCAGATCAACTTGTGGCGCTCGCAAAAGAATATGGAGTTAAAGGTCAGGTAGGACATGTGGAACGGTTCAATCCTGCTTTTAGCGCAGTTAGCTCTAAAATTGAAAACCCCATGTTCATTGAAGCCCACAGGCTGGCAGAATTTAATCCCCGGGGAACAGACGTTCCCGTGGTGCTGGATTTGATGATCCACGATATTGATGCTATTCTGAGTGTGGTAAAATCCAAGGTAAAAAAGATTAGTGCCAGCGGAGTTTCAGTAATAAGTGAAACCCCCGATATTGCGAATGCCCGTATTGAGTTTGAAAACGGGTGTGTCGCTAACCTTACAGCCAGCAGGATTTCCCTGAAGAATATGCGGAAATCAAGATTTTTTCAGCGGGATGCGTATATCTCGGTAGATTACCTGGAGAAAAAATGTGAGGTGGTAAAAATGAAAGATGCTCCCAAAGAGGCGGGAGATTTTGACATGATCCTGCAAAACGCAGAGGGCATCAAAAAACAGATCTATTTTGACAATCCTACTGTGAGTCCCAATAATGCCATTCTTGACGAATTGAACTCTTTTGCAGATGCAATAAGGAACAATACCACACCGGTGGTTAGCCTGGAACAGGGAACAGAAGCTTTAAAGGTTGCCAAACAAGTTATAAACGCATTTAATGAGTAAATCAACTATGAAAAATATTGCAGTCATTGGAGCAGGAACTATGGGTAACGGAATCGCCCACACTTTTGCTCAATTTGGATACAAAACACATTTAATTGACATTTCAGAAAAATCTTTAGAAAAAGGAATGCAAACCATTTCCAAAAATCTGGATAGAATGGTGGCTAAAGAAAAAATTTCTGAAGAAGATAAAAACAACACCCTCAACAATATTACCACGTTTACCAGCATTCCTGAAGGAGCCAAAAATGTGGATCTTGTGGTGGAAGCAGCCACTGAAAATGTGGATCTTAAACTGTCCATTTTCAAGGAGCTGGATGACATTTGTTCTGAAGATACCGTGCTAGCTTCCAACACCTCTTCTATTTCTATTACTAAAATAGCTTCTGTGGTTTCGAATCCGCAGCGGGTGATTGGGATGCATTTTATGAATCCGGTGCCGGTAATGAAGCTCGTGGAAATCATTCGCGGTTATAATACCAGTGATGAGATTACAAAATCTATTATGAGTCTTTCAGAAAAACTGAATAAAGTTCCTGTAGAAGTAAATGACTATCCCGGCTTTGTAGCCAACCGTATCCTGATGCCAATGATCAATGAATCGATTGAAACTCTTTATAACGGAGTTGCAGGAGTTCAGGAGATCGACACCGTAATGAAACTCGGAATGGCACATCCTATGGGTCCCCTTCAGCTGGCAGATTTCATCGGACTGGATGTATGCCTGTCCATCCTGGAAGTGATGTACAACGGATTCAAAAATCCGAAATACGCCCCTTCTCCACTATTGGTAAACATGGTGCAGGCAGGAAAATTCGGTGTGAAATCGGGTGAAGGTTTTTATGATTATTCCGAAAGCAGAAAAGCTGAAAAGGTTTCGAAGCAGTTTATTTAGATTTGAAATCTTAGATGTGAGATTAGAGATTTTTGGTTTGTGAGGAACCAGAAGAAAGAGAAGAGAGATAAGAAAACCTTTTCTGGAATTTGGGATTTGCGATTTTTAATACTGGATTTTTTCTTTGCGAAATTAGCGAAAATCACTGCGCCTTTGCGTGGATGGCATAGACTAATAGCAAGACATTTCATAAAAAAAAAGGAATTCCTGAACTTATAAAAGTATTGGGGTTGAGAATTGGATCTTACTACTTTTTTCTGATCCCTTCAAATTTCACAAAACAGGAAAAGCGGATTTAATTGCAGCCTGGCCTTTTGGAATTTACAACCTGCAACCTTTTTTCAAGAAAACCAGAAATATTGAATTTTAACTACAAATATTGGCAAAAATAATTCCGTTTAAAGCAGTCAGGCCTTCCAGGGACAAAGTGGGGCTGGTGTCATCCCGTCCCTATCAGGAGTATTCGGTGGAAGAACTAAAGTTTCAGCTGGATCACAATCCGTATTCATTTTTGCATATTATCAATCCGGGATACAAATTTCATGAAGATATTACGGGCGAAAAGAAATTTAGATTGGTAAAAAACCGCTATTCCGAATTTAAGGAAGAAGGCATTTTTATTCAGGATGAACTTCCGTGTTACTACATCTATGAAACCCAGTCCCGTCACCAGAAATACTGCGGAATTATAGCGGCTGCCAGTGTGGAAGATTACGAAAATGACATTATAAAAAAGCACGAAGACACGATTTCCCACCGGGAAAGGCTTTTTAAAGATTACCTCAAGATTGTTGGTTTTAATACCGAACCCGTTCTTTTGACGTATCCCGACAGCGAGCTGGTGAACCAGATCATTTCTGAAACAATGCAGCAGCGTCCGGAATATGAATTTACTTCGCTCAATAAAGAAACCAATCGTTTATGGGTGGTAAATGATCCCAAAACCGCAGCCCAGATAAAATCGGAGTTTGAAAAAATGAAAGCGGTTTATATTGCAGACGGGCATCATCGCAGCGCTTCCTCCTCCCTGCTTGCCAAAGAATCTAAAGAAAATAATCCCAACCATACCGGAGAAGAGCCTTACAATTATTTTTTAAGCTATCTAATTGCAGAAAGCAGCCTTAAACTTTACGAATTCAACCGACTGGTGCGGGATCTCAACGGACTTTCAAAAAAGGAATTTTTAATGTTACTGGATGAATGGTTCAGGATTGAGAACCGTGGGGAAGATTTGTACAAACCTTCCAAAAAACATCATTTTTCCATGTATCTTGACGGAGAATTTTATTCGTTGTATCTTAGAAAAACCAATTACGAGTTTACTAATTCCCTCAGCGAATTGGATCCTTATATCCTCTACATTAAAATATTGCAGCCTTTGCTCGGCATTTCAGATTTGAAAAATGACCGCAGGATAGCCTATCTTCCAGGTAAAAATGAGCCTTTTGAGGTAAAAAAAGCTGTGGATGAAGGTGATTTCATAGTTGGTTTCGGGATGCTTCCGCCAACCATCGAAGAAGTCAAACAGATCTCTGACGAAGGTTCGATCATGCCCCCTAAAAGCACTTATATTGAACCAAAATTAAGAAGCGGATTAACTGTATATGAATTTTAATAATTTCAGGAAAAAGAAATTTTTCAGAAGAAATTCAAAAGAAGATAAAAATGAGTATTTCAGAAAACATAAAGAAAATCAAAGCTGAAATTCCTTCAGAAGTATCCCTGGTTGCTATTTCAAAAACCAAACCCAATGAAGACCTGATGGAGGCATACGATGCCGGCCAGCGCATTTTTGGGGAGAATAAGATCCAGGAAATGACCCAAAAATGGGAAGACCTCCCAAAGGATATTGAATGGCACATGGTGGGTCACGTTCAGCGGAACAAGGTGAAATATATGGCAGAATTTGTGGAGCTAATTCATGCAGTAGACAGTCTGAAACTTCTGAAAGAAATAAACAAACAGGCAGAAAAACATAACCGACTCATTAAATGCCTATTACAGATAAAAATAGCAGAAGAAGATAGCAAATATGGCCTGGATGTTGCAGCTGCTAAAGAAATCCTTCAATCTGAAGAATTACGCAAACTTCCTCATGTAAAGATCACCGGATTGATGGGGATGGCTACTTTAACAGAAAACGAAGACAAGATAAAATCTGAATTTTCGTTTTTAAGGACTACATTTGAGGCTTTTAAGCAAGAACAGGAAGATTTCACTACCCTTTCTATGGGCATGAGCGGGGACTATAAAATAGCCCTGGAATGTGGAAGCACGATGATACGGGTAGGGAGTTCCATTTTTGGAGAAAGGAATTATAATTAATATCGAACCACACTTTTGTACGCAATTTTAGACATAGAAACTACCGGCGGGAAGTATAATGAAGAGGGGATCACAGAAATTGCCATTTATAAATTTGACGGCCATAAGGTCGTAGACCAGTATATAAGCCTTATCAATCCCGAAATACCCATTCAGCCATTCGTGGTTGGACTTACGGGGATCAATAATGAAATGCTCCGTAATGCTCCCAAATTTTTTGAGGTGGCCAGGAGAATTGTGGAAATTACCCGAGACTGCATTCTGGTGGCCCATAACGCCAAATTCGATTACCGGATCTTAAGGACAGAGTACATGCGCCTTGGCTTCGATTACGAGCGACAAAGCCTTTGTACGGTGGAATTATCTAAAAAACTGATTCCCGGGCAAAAATCCTATAGCCTTGGAAAACTGGTTCGAGCGCTGGGAATTCCGCTGAGTGACCGTCACCGGGCGAATGGGGATGCACAGGCAACCGTGAAGCTTTTTAAAATGCTACTGGCTAAGGATACCGAAAAAGAGATCCTTCGCAGCATGGTAAGGAGCACTCCCAAAAATACAATGGATACGAAACTGGTGCATTTGCTGGAGGACCTTCCGTCGATTACAGGAGTATATTATCTCCATAACTCTGAAGGGGATATCATTTACATTGGAAAAAGCAGGAACATCAAAAAACGGGTTAATCAGCATTTTACAAGTGACAACCGCAAATCTCTGGAAATTCAGAAAGAGGTGGTTTCCATCACTTATGAAGCTACTGGAAATGAACTTAATGCTCTTTTAAAGGAAAACGAAGAGATTAAACGGAACAAACCTAAATTCAATAAATCCCTTACCAAAACGATATTTAGTTACGCGCTTTACAAAACTGTTGATACCAATGGTTACATTCATTTGAAAATAGGAAAAGCAGACGGACGTAAAAAAAACATTACCACTTTTACCAATCTTCAGCAGGCAAAAGCTGTTTTGACCGAAATTGTAAGCAATTATAATTTGTGCCAGCGATACACCGGATTATATTCGGGTAACGGAGCCTGTTTTAATTACAGTATACAGGAATGTAAGGGAGCCTGTGCAGAAAAAGAAACTCCCGAAGATTATAACCAAAGAGTGGAAGAAGTTATAGCGAGATACAGCTATGAAAACAAAAACATGCTCGTAATTGACCGGGGACGGGATATCGATGAAAAAAGCGCATTGCTTGTAGAAGAAGGAGAGTTCAAAGGTATTGGTTATTTCAACCTTAATTATCAGCTTAATAATATTGACATCATCAAGTCCATCATCACCCCAATGAAAAGTGACAGGGATGCGCAACACATTATTCAAAGTTACCTGAGAAAAAACAACAAATTAAAGATCATAGAACTCTCTGCAAATGAATAAATTTTTACCTCTCCTACTGCTTTTCTTCTCATTTACACTTCTGCAGGCACAGGAAGAAAACTTCAGAATACAGGATGCCATCGTAACTGCCGGAGACTTAAACTCCAACAGCTACTCCAAAGATTCTACTGCAAATGCCTTTTACATCTATGAAGAAGGTTTTACCAGGTTTCGTGAAGGAAATACTCTAAAACTTATTACAGATTACACTGCAAAGGTGAAGATCCTTAATACAGAAGGCTACGAACATGCCGATATTAAAATCAGGCTTTCAAAGAACAGCCAGACAAAGGAAAAATTAAATAAACTCCAGGCCGCCACCTATTATATGGAGAACGGGAGCATAAAGCAGGAAATCCTCGAAGCCTCTAAGATCTATACGGAAGAAAATCCCGATTATGATCTCGTAAAATTCACCTTCCCCGCACTACGTCCGGGAGCTGTGATCGTCTACTCCTACGAACTGGAATCTCCTTTTTTCTATAAGTTCCAAACCTGGTGGTTTCAGGAAGATATTCCTAAGATCTACAGCAAATTCGTGAGTGAGATTCCGGGGAATTTTAACTACAACATTAAAAAAGTAGGTACACAGCAATTCACCAAACACGATGCAGAACTTGTAAAGAACTGTTTCTTTAAAGACGCTACAAATCCCGGATCCTGCGTGAATACGGTATATTTAATGGAACATATTCCTGCCTTTGTGGAAGAAAATTACCTTACCTCCCGGTACAACTTCATTACCCGTATTGAATATGAGCTTATGGAAGTCACTGCACTTGACGGCCGGGTGACAAAATACACCAAGACCTGGAAAGATGTCGATAAAGAAATACGTACAGATGGAGATCTTGGCCGGCAACTTAAAAAAACTTCTGCAGTAAAAAATGTCCTTCCGGAGGATATCCAGAATATGCCCAACAATCTGGAAAAAGCCCAAAAAATCTACGCTTTCGTCAAAGACAACTACAAGTGGAACGGCGACTATAAGATCTTTGGTGACATGAGCATAAAAGATGTTTTGAAAGAGCAATCTGGAAATGTGTCAGGTATTAATGGACTGTTGCATAATATTTACCAGGAGCAGGGATACAAGGTATGGCCGGTATTAAATTCTACCCGTGCCAATGGATTGCCTACCAAACTTTATCCGGTTTTAAGCGAATTCAATTACCTCACTGTACAGCTGGAAGTAGAAGGTGAAAAGTACTTCCTGGATGCAACCGAAAAATATCTTGATTTTGGAAACCTGCCTTACCGCTGCCTCAACTCTTATGCCCGACTTCTGGATTTCAAAGACGAAAGTTCCTGGGTAGATATTGAACCAGATAATTTTTCAGTGATTGCAGTGAGGGATTCCATCATTGTCAACAGCGATGGTACCTCCACAGGAATATCACAGCATTCTTTTTCGGGATATCACGCTATCATAGCCCGGGAAAAGCTGGATGACCTTTCCAATGCAGAAATTTTCAACACCCTTACCACTCCTAATCCCCATACAAGGAGCAAAAATGTAAAATACCTGCTTAAAAATTACACTGCAGAAGCTTTGGACCTTAATTTTGACCTGAACAATGAATCACAGAAGATCAATGATCTTATTTACGTAAACCCTTTCAGTTTTGCCTTTTTTGGAGAGAATCCTTTCCAGCTGAAGGAACGCCACTACCCTATTGATTTTGGCTATAAGGATGCCTATTCCTACAGTATTCATTTGGAGATCCCTGAAGGACACGAAGTGATCGAGCTACCGGAACAGAAGCTGTTAAGGTTGCCGGAAAACGGAGGTACACTTAATTTTGTAGTACAACAGCTAGATGAAAACATTGTGAATATCCATTGCCGCGTTACTTTTCCAAAGGCTGTGTATGCTGCGGGCTACTACCCTTATTTAAAAGAATTTTTTAATGAGATGATTGATATTCAGAAGCAATCTCTTATTGTAATCAGGCAAAAAAGCTAAATTGCAGGAACAATAAAATTTATCTTAAGTTTGAAGACAACAGGATCAACATCTGGCTGGAGAAATAAACTGCACGAGATCATTTACGAAGCAGATACTCCTGCAGGTAAATTCTTTGATGTTGCTCTGCTATTTGTGATCGTCCTGAGTATCATCCTCGTGATGCTGGAAAGCATTCCGCATGTGAATGAAAGATACTACTGGCAGTTTTATACGGCAGAATGGATCATCACGATCATCTTCAGCATAGAATATTTTTTAAGGATCATTGCCATAAATAAGCCTTTCAGGTACATTTTTAGTTTCTACGGGATAGTAGATCTACTTTCCACGATTCCTACTTACCTAGCCTTTTTGGGAGGTGGCCATAACCTGTTATTTGCTGTACGTTCTTTGCGATTGCTGAGGGTTTTCAGGATCCTGAAGATCACCCGCTATATTGGGGAATCCAACAAACTTCTAAGAGCTTTACGGGACAGCAAGGCCAAGATCCTGGTGTTTCTTTTTGCGGTTTTTGTACTTTGTATTATTATGGGCACTGTAATGTATCTTGTGGAAGGGCCCGAAAATGGATATACAAGCATTCCCATTGGGATCTATTGGTGTATTGTAACCCTTACAACAGTGGGTTTTGGGGACATTCATCCAGTAACCCCGCTGGGACAGTTCATTGCTTCTATCATCATGATCACGGGTTATGGCATCATTGCAGTACCTACCGGAATTGTAAGTGCAGAATATTCAAGAAGCATGGGCGGCAGTAAACCTATTCCCACCAATACCCAGGTGTGCCGTTACTGCAACGAAACAAAACATCTGGATAAGGCCGAATTTTGCCATAACTGCGGAAATAAACTGAATGAGTAAGTACCTGATAAGCGTTGTTGGGCCTACTGCAATTGGTAAAACCTCACTGGCTGTTGCCATTGCACAGCATTTTAATACAGAAATAATTTCTGCCGATTCCAGGCAGTTTTTTAAAGAAATGTCAATTGGAACTGCTGTTCCTTCGGAAGCTGAACTGGCTGCGGCACCCCATCATTTCATTCAGCACAGGTCTATAGAGGAAAATTATTCTGTGGGGGATTTTGAAAGAGAGGCTTTACATAAACTGAAGCATTTATTTCAAGTCCATGATCCTGTAGTGATGGTGGGCGGCAGCGGACTTTACGTAAAAGCGGTTACTGAAGGTTTGGATGATTTTCCGGAAGTTGATCGCGAAATAAGAAAACAGCTGAACACAGACCTGGAGACCTCGGGAATAAATCCGCTTCAGGAGAAGCTGAAAAAGCTGGATCCGGAGTATTTTTCAGAAGTAGATAAGGAGAATCCGCACAGGCTCATCAGGGCGCTGGAAATTTGCATTGGTACAGGAAAACCTTACTCCGCCTTCAAAAACCGGAAAAAAGAACCACGTGGCTTCAAAACCATTTCTATTGGACTAACGGCCCAAAGGGAAGTTATCTATGACAGGATCAACCGAAGAGTGGACCTTATGATGCAAGAAGGTTTACTGGAAGAGGCAGAAAAGCTACTTCCCAAAAAACACCTGAATGCACTAAATACCGTGGGCTATAAAGAACTTTTTCAATTTTTGGAAGGAAAATGGAGCCTGGAAGAAGCCATATTCGAAATCCAGAAAAATACCCGCCGCTTTGCCAAACGCCAGCTTACCTGGTTTAGAAAAGATCCCGAAATCCACTGGTTTGACCATACTACCCCTTCTTCAGAAATCATTGCATTCCTGCAGGAAAAAATTTCTGCTTAATCGGGATTGATAATTGCCCTTCTTATATACTGCTCTTCTTCATCTGAATAATAAATGATGGTGTACACGCCCGATTCGTAGCTTCGAAGATCCAGTGCGGTATCAATTTGTGAATTGTTCAAAGGAGCAAAAAAATCCTTATCAAAAATGAACCTGCCACGCATATCAAAAACCTCAGCCCTTAGAAGGTTTATACCTTCAGATGTTTTCACGTTAACAATGCCTTTTCCGGGGTTTGGATAAATGATCACATACTCCCCGTCTTCAGAAGGATTGGGATCTACCGGAATAGAGGCACAGTATTCTTCAGGATCTGTAATGGTTACAAGAATAGTACAGCTTTCATTGTACCCGCCTGTATTGTTTGCTGTAAGAGTTATCTCTGTCACCCCAATGTCTTCACAGGTAAAAAAGGACCGGCTTAATTCCAGATTTTCCGGAACCTCCCCATTAGAGGTAAGGATATCTTCGGGCTGTAAATAAGCTTCGCCATCATTATTAAGTGGCAATGTAACAGAACCGACACAAGATAAGCCGGGCGCCGGGAAATCATTTGAAGTGACATTTATTGTAGTGAGACAGGTCGCTTCATTACCCGAACTATCGCTTACAGTGACCGTCACTTCCTGCTCCCCTATGTCGGCAGGTCCGAAATTCGTCCTGCTTAGGGAAATTTCATCTACCCTACAATTATCGGTGGCGACTATACCGAGATCTTCGGCAGTAAGAGTGGCATTGCCATCCTCATCCAGCTCAAGATCGAAACCGGAAACACAATTTACCTGCGGGGGTAAATCATCAACAATAGTTACCTCTACAAAACAGGTACCGTTAAAATCCCCGGAATAATCTACTCTTAAGGTATGCGTGCCTATATCTGCACAAGTAAAATATTCTTTCTCTACATTAAACGTCACGTCATATTCTTCCCGCCAGGATAGAGATAGGTTTACCTCTCCATTTTCATCTAAAGCAAAGGTTTCGGGGGCCGGACAATTAATATCGGCCAATACGTTTATGGTTACCAATGCATTATTGGAAACATCCTGTCCGTCAAAAACTTTATAGAGAAAAGTATCCTGTCCTACATAATCCTCGTTGGGAGTATAGGTAAATGATCCATCTGATGCTAATGTAAGGGTACCATAGGAAACATCAGAAATTAGTCGGACTTCCAGTTCATCATCGTCAATATCACTGTCATTTAACAGCAACCCCTCCTCCTCCGGTACGTTAAGCGGAACATTTACCTGGGTGAAATAGGAATCCTGTCGTGCCTGGGGCGGAGTGTTTTCACCAGGACCAACATAGGGTCTTACCGTGATTGTAGTTGTACAATCATCTGAATTTCCAAAAGCATCTCTAACTGTAAGGGTGACATCCTGTTCTCCAATATCTGCAGTTGTAAATTGGGTTTTGCTTAAAGACATACTTTCGATTTCGCAATTATCTGTGGAGTTATTGTCTACTTCAGCTATAGTAATAGAGGCATTCCCGTTTTCATCAAGTTCAACCGAAAAAGGAGCCAGACATTTAGCCTGAGGCGATTCCTGGTCATCAACCGTTACCGTAAAACTACATTCAATCGTTTCACCATTGGAACCGGCAGCTTCAAAAGTTACTGTTGTGGACCCTAAAGGAAATACTTCACCTGATTCCGGACCTTCGGTTTGAGAAACCTGCAGATTTCCGCTTTCATCTGAAGCTGTTGGAGTGGCAAAAATAACTTCTGCACCACAAACTCCGGCGTCATTGTTCATCCTGAAGTTCGAAGGACAATCTTCAAAAGAAGCAGTTTCTTCCTCTGTTACAGTAATTTCAAAACTACAATCAAAGCTGTTACCAGATGGGTCTGTGGCTGTAAACGTGATGGTATGTGTACCAACAGGAAACTGACTTCCTGAAGTAGATCCACCGGTTTGGGCAACACTGGCTGAACAATTATCCGTAGCGGTCGCATCCGGAAAAGTTACCGTGGCATAATTCTCTCCAGGATCTGTGGTGGTCGTAATATTTGATGGACAAATTATTTCAGGATCTTCATTGTCATCAACGGTTACCGTAAAACTACATTCAATCGTTTCACCATTGGAACCAACAGCTTCAAAAGTTACTGTGGTGGCTCCTACGGGAAACACTTCACCTGATTCCGGACCTTGAGTTTGAGTAACCTGCAGATTTCCGCTTCCATCTGAAGCTGTCGGTGTGGCAAAAACAACTTCTGAACCACAAACTCCGGCGTCATTGTTCATCCTGATGTTCGAAGGACAATCTTCAAAAGAAGCAGTTTCTTCCTCTGTTACAGTAATTTCAAAACTACAATCAAAGCTGTTACCAGATGGGTCTGTGGCTGTAAACGTGATGGTATGTGTACCAACAGGAAACTGACTTCCTGAAGTAGATCCACCGGTTTGAGCAACACTGGCTGAACAATTATCTGTAGCGGTCGCATTTGGAAAAGTTACAGTGGCATAATTCTCTCCAGGATCTGTGGTGGTCGTAATATTGGATGGACAAATTATTTCAGGATCTTCATTGTCATCAACGGTTACCGTAAAACTGCATTCATCAAAATTTCCTGCCCCGTCCGTTGCTCTATATGTTACTGTCGTTTCCCCTATCGGAAAAACTTCTCCAGAAGCAAAACCTTCAGTAAGTACAGGTGTTATTTCTTCACCGGAATTGTCTGAAACAGTCGGAAGTGCATAAGTCACAATCGTGTTACAGCTTTCCGGATTTACATTTTGGTTAATATTAGATGGACAAAAGATTTGAGGATCTTCTGTATCGGTTTCCTCCTCTTCTTCAACAATAATAGTAATTGTAACTTCACAGGTGCTTTTATACCCAAATTCGTCTGTGACTGTTAAGGTCACGTTATTATCTCCTTCATCTTCCGCAGTGAATTCTGTAATATCTATATCAAGTTCTATCTCCTCCCCACATAGATCATACGAACCATCATCAATATCCTCTGCTGTTATTGCTACCGCTCCTTCACTAGCTTTTAAGGTAATCTCATAATCTCCTACACAAATTGCTACTGGAGGGGTAACATCTGCGGAAGGCGTTCTTTCATAGATTTCGAGGTTGAAGGTTATCCTTTCAGGTAAATAACCAACAAATGGGTATCTTTCACCAATTACATCTGCATCGTTGATATACATTTTATTACAATAATTCAGTGCTATATCAACAGGAAATTCGATTCTTTCCTCATAAGAATATTTATAATTACCTTGAGGGTCAAAAACTTTTAATTTAAAAGTTTTTGACCCTGCCTCAATGCCATTATCAATATCTTCTGCTAAATCTTGAATTTCACTAATTCCTAATGATTCGAAATTTATAAATTCCCCGAAATTTACTCTGCCCGAATATTCAATTACATGAATATAATCAAAGGCATCTATTACGATACTGCCAGGGGATTCTATATCTTCTAATTCATCAATTAATTGTAAATTTTGACTAAAAACTTTTAGGGCAGGTGAAATATTCTGTCCATCCCCTGCTTGACTTACATATATTTTCTTTTGGGAATTAACTGCAATCCGGAAAGGTCCATCCACTTTGTCGGTATGGGCATTGCGATTGCCACTAAATTTATTATAAATGCTTAGTCTACTTAATTGATCTCTTTCAGGACCTTGACTTCCATCATTATATTCTGCGACATAAACATTCTCTTGATCAACATCTAAACCAATAGGACGATAAAACCCAGTTAAAATTGTCCTTTCAGAAACAGGATTCCCTTGTGGATCAAAAATTTTAATCTTTCCATTATCAGCAGAAGTATTCCCGCTTGCGAGATAGTCGGCGATGTAAAAATAACCTTCATCGTCAATTGCCATGTCTAGTGGACTACTTAATCCAGTGATAAATCCTGCTTCAACCACAGTTCCATCAGGGTTCCTTTTTGTTACTCCCTCTCCAAATGTAAGTGTATAAACAAAATTATCAGGATCTGTGGCAACAGCTATTGTAATAACATCAGTATTTAATCCTGAGAGTAAACTAACATTTGGTAAAGCTTGATCATCAATCCATTCATACTCGGGAATCTCATCCTCCCGATTCTGCCCGGCAACCTTCTGAATAGAGAAAAAGAAGAAAAGAACAAGAAATAAAACCGCCGAAAAGGCATTTTTGCCCACACGACTAGAGTGCCGACATGAACGGGCACATAAGAAAGATCCTGGTAGGGCGTGGGGTCCTCTCATTAAACGTAGGTTATCTTACAAAGATAGAGATAGTAATGGAAGACTCTTAAAATGAAGTGTTAACATAGTAATACAAAACATTACCACAATAACAGATTTATTGTGGTAATATTTTGTAGAAACTGAAAAACTTAGGTTCTAGCTTTCCGCTTCTTCTTTATTTCTAATCACAAGTCGGAAACCTTCCCCGTGAATGTTGAGGATCTCCACATTTTCATCCTTTTTAAGGTACTTACGAAGTTTGGCGATATACACGTCCATACTACGGGAGGTGAAATAGTTGTCATCTCTCCATATCTTAGTAAGCGCAAGCTCTCTTGGCATCAGGTCATTTTCATGAAGAGCCAAAAGGCGCAGTAATTCGTTCTCTTTTGGAGAAAGTTTGGATGGTTCCTCATCTCTAAAGGTTAAGAACCTTAATTTAGAATTCAGGTGGAAACCACCAATCTGGAATTCAAATTGTTTGCTATCTGCAACACTATCGGTCGCTTTGCGTTGCATGATGGCTTTAATCTTCATCAACAGCACCTCACTGTCAAAAGGTTTGTTCAGGTAATCATCTGCCCCAACCTTATAACCTTTAAGCACATCTTCTTTCATGGCTTTGGCCGTAAGGAAAATAATAGGGATTTCTTCATTCTTTTCCCGGATCTCCTTCGCCAGGGTGAACCCATCTTTATACGGCATCATCACATCCAGAATACAAAGATCAAAATCATCTTTTTTGAATTTTTCAAAACCTTCCATTCCGTTTTTGGCGTGCGTCACTTCATAGTCGTTCATCGCCAGGTAATCTTTAAGCACAGTTCCAAAGTTTGGATCGTCTTCTACAAGTAAAATCTTTTTATTTTCAGTTTCCATATTTAAGATATTAGTGGTAATTTAATTATAAATGTACTTCCTTTTCCTTTTTCGCTCACCACGCTAATTTGCCCGTGGTGATCGTCAACAATTCTTTTTACGTAAGCAAGACCGAGGCCGTGCCCTTTTACGTTATGTATATCGCCGGTATGTTCCCGGTAAAATTTTTCAAAAACTTTTTTCTGAACTACTTTGCTCATTCCGCTACCCTGGTCCCGCACTTTCATCACAATATTATTCCGTACGTTTTCGGTATAAATATCGATCTTCGGCTCCCCGGGAGAATATTTTACTGCATTATCAAGAATGTTTACAATCACATTGGTAAAATGGGTCTGGTTTGCCAGTACAGAAGCTTTAAGCGCCCCTAGATGCGTTTTTACATATCCGCCGTTGTCTTCAACAATCAATTCAATGTGTGTGATTGCTTCCATGATAAGATCATGAAGGTCGAGTCGTTCCTTGTTAAGGTCTAGTTCATTCTTCTCCAGCCGTGAAATACGAAGCACATTTTCTACCTGTGCGTGCATTCTCCTGTTCTCGTCGCGTATCATCTTATGATAATGTGCAACTTTTTCGGGATTACCCGAAACCTTAGGGTTCTTGATAGCATCCAGAGCTAAATTAATAGTAGCTATGGGTGTTTTGAACTCGTGGGTCATGTTATTTATAAAATCTGTTTTAATTTCAGATATCTGTCTTTGGCGTATTAACTGCGACAATGCGCTGGAATATGCGATCACTATAATGAGCGTAAAAATAATAGAAAGTGCCGCCATTAATGTAATGGAAGACAGTACTACCTGTTTCTTTCCGGTGAAATTCACGAATAATTGATAATTGTTCGTGCCCTGGTCATCAGAGAAAATGGAAACCCGATAGGTGGCAGGCGAATCAAGATCAAAATCTTCTGATCTTACTTTCGTAGCCAGTCCGTCATCATAAATTCCGTATTCAAAAGAGGTATTTAATTCTCTTCTTTTAAGTTCGGTTGTAAGCAGCTCCTCCAGGAAAGGTTCAGAAATTCGTTGATGGATTGGCATTTTTCCGGTGTAGTTCATCACGGTTTCCCGGATTAACTCCTTCTCCATCTCATTCATCTGGAACATATTCTGCAACCGATTTTGAGAGACACTGGAGCTTTCACTAACACTATCATTCTTCACGAACTCTGCAGCCTTGCTGTTTATCAATTCTTTAAACTTTACGGTATCGTTGGTAGCATCGAGAAAAGCTGTTGAAAGCTTGTGATTTTCTTCAATAATTCCATTAGAAAAGATAAATATTTCCCCTGAATATTCATCCTGTTCAACCCTAAAGATCTCGCTAACAGAAGTTGTATCTGTGGTTACACCCAGGCTGTCAATCATATCCTGAAGCGCGAAATAATAACTTTCTAATTCCTTTTGCTGAAGCTCACTTGAAACCTTTCGTAATATCTGTTTTGCATTAAAAGAAAACTGCTCCTCCTTTGTTTCAACAGTGTTTTTAATCCAGTATCCCTGAACAAATATAATTCCTATAAGAGAGAGGCTCATGAGAACCACCAGAAGAAAAAACAACCTTTTGTTCATATCGTCAAAAGTATGATTTTAACATTTACATCTTAAACCCTTTAACCAAAAGTTAACAAAAGAAAGGTAGATTTTACGAGGTCTTAAGAAGAATTTGATGAATTCTCACAACTTCCCGACGGGTATCTGCGAGATCTCTATTTTCAATAACAAAATCGGCAAGGTTTAGCTTTTTTTCATCGGGCCACTGAGTATCCATCCGGGCTTTTATTTCAGAAATTTCTGACTTATCTCTTTTTTTGAGCCGGTCAATTTTTGCTTCATGGTCTGCAACCACGAGAATGGTATAATCGCATTTCCTGTAGCCGCCCTTTTCAAAAAGAATAGCAGCTTCATAGAGTACATACTCAGAATGCTGATGTTCTTTCCAGCGGTCGAAATGAAGAGCAACCTGTGGATGTACTATATTATTAAGCGCTTCTAGTTTTTCGGGATCATTGAATACTTTTCCGGAGACAAACTTTCGGTCTAAAATTCCGTTTTTATAAGCTTCAGGGCCAAAAAGAGCAGTGATTTGTTCCTTAATAATTTCAGATTCATTCTGAAGTTTCTTTGCCTCCACATCGGCAATGTAGACCGGTACCCCCAGCTCTGCAAAAAAATTTGCAACGGTGGTCTTTCCGCTTCCTATTCCGCCGGTAAGTCCTACTACTTTCATTTTTTTATAATAAACTGGATTTTCTTTTCATTGAGGCGCAGGTTCTTCACAAAATCGGGCTGTTCCACGATGCGCGGAATGACGAAATCCTGATTTCCACTCACCCGGCTGAAATCTCCGACCACCTTAAAATCTGATGCCTCCACCTTGCTGAAATCTTTAAGGTTCACCTGGTAAAACACCAGAATCTCCTTGGGAAAGATCACCACATTCAATCCGGCAGGTACATTGATCATCTCCACGGGCACCTCCACACTTCCTTCTGTAAATTTTTCTACATCCAGGAAGTAAGTAACCCGGTTTTGATATACATGTACCTTTTTCAACCGGGAAGTATCAATCCCTACCGTACCCGAAAGGTCATATTTAACATTGTCTATGTTTAGCGGAATGGTTTGCAATTGATTAAGTGTATCAAGGATATTATCGGGCCCGCTCACCGTAATAGAATCGGGCTCTAATTGAAAATCATTGGTTGCAGCATATCCTGCTCCAAAATCTACATTGATCCTGGAGAAAACGGGAATTGTCTTCTCTTTTCGCTGGCGGTAATCAATATATAGCACATCCCGCAAAAACCGACTATCTTCAAAATTAATATTGAGTTGTTGCTGAATTTCAGTTCTGTGTTCATCGATCACATATACCAGCCGCTCCTCCTCTTCTGTGAGTCCTGCCACATCAATGGAAAGTGTGGGCGCAAACATGGAAAACCAGGCAATCCTGAAACCATTTTCGATCATTCTTAACTGGAGTTCTTCGGGATTATCTTCTGCAATCACTTTATTAGGTGGTACATTGACATATTCCACGGGGATCTCAATGATCTGGTTATACTCTTTAGAAAATTGAACAAATATCCAGACAATGACTGCAAAAAAGAGAAAAAACAGGAAGGCATTAAAATTCGTCTTCTTAAATCGTGTCCTGGTGAGGGCTGTTAGAGTATCTAGCATTTTTAAAAAATAACTTCGGAAATCCTTCGCGGGGGTTTTTATTCAATAGCCTAATATAGCAGGTAGAACGGCAGAAACCAAACCCATACCCCAAAAACTGGATAAGAGTGGCCCAAACTGCTTTAAACCCGATTCCTACACTTTTATTCTGTACCGAAGCATCTATAAAAATTACAATAAAGTAAGCTACGTAAAGGCACAGGAACGGCATATACCCCAAAAAACTGAGGATCACTGCCACTACCAATCCTGCTGAAAAAAGCGTTGGGAACCAGTAAGTAATTTTGTTGGATTCCGGATGCCAGCTGTTAAGTATAGGACGTACAAGTCCAAATTTATAGACCTGCCGGTAAAATTTTACCCAATCGATTCTTCGTTTGTGGAACACCTCAGCCTCCGGAAATAATCTTGTATCATATCCGGCTTTTTGTAACCTAAGGGCGAGATCGGGGTCTTCACCGGGATGGATGTTGCCAAAACCGCCGCTGGTTTTGAAAGCTTCGGCCGAAAGTCCCATATTGAAACTCCGCGGCTGAAATTTATCCACCGTTTTCTTATTTCCCCTGATGCCTCCTGTGGTAAAAAAAGAAGTCATGGCATAATTGATGGCTTTCTGTACCGATGAAAAACTCTCGTGTGCAGCATCAGGGCCACCAAAACAATGAGTGAAGCTTCGGTTTAATTCCGTTTCAACAATTTTAAGGTAATCGGGTGGCAGGATCACGTCGGAATCAAGTATCAGGAAGTAGTTTCCCTTAGCCATCTGCATTCCGTAGTTCCGGGAATCCCCGGGACCAGAATTATCTTTTTCATAGTAGCTAACATTGAGATTCCCTGAAAAACAATTCGCCACATCCCTGGAATTAATGGAAGAGCCATCTTCAATGATCACTACTTCGAACGGCTTTTTAAAATCCAGTTGCTCCATACTCAGCAGCAATTCCCTGATCTCATCCGGCCTGTTGAGCACAGGAATTATAAAAGAAAAAGAGATTTCCATGTAGTAAATGTAGAAAGAAATTTCGTTGGAAGGTGGAGAGAAGCTACAGTTTGTAACAAAGAAAGAGCATGAAATGAGGCTGTTTAGAAAGAACTTCACACGTCAACCTGAACTTGTTTCAGGATAGCACAAATTGAAATTTTTCAAGTGCAATGAAACTGTCTGAAAAGCACTTTTCATGTCCACCTGAACTTGTTTCAGGTTCTAGTTAGTTCCGGAATAAATTCAGAAGGACGATTAAGAGCTTTTCAGGCAGCTTCGACATTTTTTCTAAACAGCCTTACTTTTTTCAGAAGAATTCCTTCCGAAGCAATTTTTAAAGAAACTACTCTTCTTTCTGCCCGTCAATAAAGGCTTCCATCACCTGCTGACTTACTCCCATGTTAGAGAATCCGCCGTCGTTGTACAGGTTTTGAAGGGTAACTCTTTTGGTAAGATCAGAGAAAAGTGTAATAATATAATTGGCACAGTCCATTCCCGTAGCATTCCCAAGCGGAGACATCTTATCTGCATAAGCGATGAATCCGTCGAAACCTTTCACTCCGGTTCCGGCAGTGGTTGGCGTTGGAGACTGGGAAATGGTGTTCACACGAACATTCTTTTCTTTCCCGAAGAAATATCCGAAACTGCGGGCGATAGATTCCAGATAAGCTTTGTTATCTGCCATATCATTATAATCTGGAAAAACTTTTTGAGCGGCAATATAAGAAAGCGCCATAATGCTTCCCCACTCGTTCATGGCATCCTTTTTATAAAGGCTTTGCATGGTTTTATGGAAAGAAACCGCAGAAACGTCCCATCCTTTAGCGGTGAAATCGTAGTTCATATCGGTATAATGATTCCCTTTACGAACGTTTACAGACATCCCGATGGAGTGAAGCACAAAATCAAGTTTTCCACCTAAAATTTCCATAGCCTTTTCTACAAGGTTGTCCAGATCCTCTACTTTGGTGGCATCTGCAGGAATAATCTCGGCACCTGTCTTTTCAGCAAGTTCTTTGATATTTCCCATTCTCATAGCGATAGGAGCATTGGTTAAAACAAATTGTCCACCCTCTTCGTGAACACGTTCGGCTGTTTTCCAGGCGATGGAGTTTTCATCTAAAGCCCCGAAAATAATTCCTTTTTTTCCTTTTAGTAGATTATATGACATGGTTGATTATTTGATTTATTATAAGCGTGTAAAGATAGCAAACATTTTAATTTAGTAAAGCTTTTGCGTGCGCAACCGCCGATTCGCTCATGTTGTTACCGCCCAGCATCATAGCTAGCTCCTGTATCCTATCCTCTCCTTTGAGCTCTTTAATGTTAGTGATGGTGCTGTTCACCGCATCCTCTTTATAGATCTTGAAATGACTAGCTCCTTTCCCGGCAATTTGCGGTAAATGTGTAATGGCGATCACCTGCATCACATTACCCATTTTCTGAAGAATTCCCGCCATTTTCTGTGCGATATCCCCCGAAACCCCGGTGTCGATCTCATCAAAAATAATAGTCGGTAAATTGCTGTACGTGGCCAGGATGCTTTTTACAGCCAGCATGATCCGGGACATTTCCCCGCCCGAAGCTGCTTTTTTCATCTCATTAAAACTGCCGCCTTTGTTGGCCGCCAGCAGCCAGGAAAGTTTGTCCTGCCCATTGGTATAGACTTCCTGCTGCCGTTCCAGCTGAATCTTAAGGTTGGCATTAGGCATGCCAAGATCTGCCAGGATAGTTTCGATCTTTTTAATAAACTCCGGAATAACAGCTTTTCGATTGTCGTGTAGCACCTTCGCCAGTTCTTCCAGCTCCTTTTTCTTAGCTGAAATATTTTTTTCGGCTTTTGCGATCTCTTCTTCTGCATTTTCTGAAACTGCTACTTTTTCAGAAAGCTCTTTTTCGATCTCCTTTAATTCTGAAACTGTAGAGACCATGTGCTTCTTCTGAAGGTTGTATAACAACTGAAGTCTTGCATTTACCTGCTCCAGCTCCTCGGGATTTGCTTCTACTTTTTCTAATGCATTTTCCAGTTCTACCGCAATGTCATCCAGTTCAATGAACACGCTTTGCAGCCGCTCAAACAACTGCTGGTAAGACGCCGAAATCAGAGATATTTTCTGAAGACTGTTTTTGGCTTCTTTCAACGTATTTACCGTCCCAATTTCTTCCTGTTGAATCGAATTCACTGCTGCGCCCAACTGCTCCTTCAGTTCTTCCACATTGCTGAGCTCCTCATAACGTTCTTCCAGCTCCTCCTGCATTCCGTCTTCCAGTTTTGCTGAGCGTATCTCATTCAGAAGAAACAGATTGTAATCATATTCTTTGGTAGCCTGCGCCTGGGCCTCTTTTAAAACCTCCAGCTCCTTTTGAAAAGCTTTGTATTCCAGTAAAGATTTCCGGTATTTCTTTAAATGTGCAGCATTTTTCGCAAGCACGTCTACCACCATAAATTGATAGTCATTATCCCCAAGACTCTGGGTTTCATGCTGACTGTGAATATCAAGAAGATGCTCCCCCAGTGCTTGAAGTGAATTCAGGTTTGCCGGCGTGTCATTGACAAAAGCCCGGGATTTTCCGGAAGGTAAAATCTCCCTTCTAATGATGGTTTGCTCTTCGTAATCCAGATCTTCGGAAGTAAAAAGTGGCTGTAACTGGTAGGCAGACACATTAAAAGTTCCTTCTATCACACATTTCTTCTCATTATCACGAATCGCGCTGTAATCTGCCCTTTTCCCCAATAAAAGGGAAAGAGCACCCAGCATAATAGATTTCCCGGCACCGGTTTCCCCGGTTATAATAGTAAACCCCTCCTGAAGATCGATTTTTATATCCTCAATGAGAGCGTAATTCTTTATAGAAAGCGTTGTAAGCAATGGATTTAAAATTTTGGATAAAGATACGTGAGATTTTTTTCTGAATCAAAGATCGTTTTCTGTTTGTTGTTTAAAAGGTTAAAGCCTCCTGGCACCCAAAGAGGGAAGTTTTGCTCCTTTGTGATTTGGGCTGAAAACCAAATTGAAAAAGTCATCACGGTAGCGTTCATTGCCTCCGGCTTTAGCCAGAGGGTCAATATCGTACATATATGGGGCTTTAGCCCAACACCAATTAAATTGATATTCCAAAAAGAATTTATTCTCACACCTCTCATTTCGTCCCTCGTACTTCTACCTTTTCAACAAACCTCCTTCCCAAAAATAATTATCTTTGAAAAAACTGTTATGAATGAATGAACTTATATTAATTGCCGGCTTTTTAATTGTCTTTGCAGTCGGTGCCTTTATTGGGATTTTTATTGCCAATTTGAAAAGTAAAAGTGCCCAGAGTGCGTTAGAGGAAAGAAACAGTCAGCTTAATATTCAGTTTGAAAATTATAAGCATCAGGTGCAGCAGCAGCTGGAAGAACTTAGGCTGCAATCGCAGGAAGCAAAAAAATCTGTAGAGAAACAGCTGGATGATGTTTGCGGCGAGCGGGAAGAGATCAGGAAAGAAAAAGACTTTCTGAACAACGAACTCACCCGCAGAAATTCCGAATTCGAGAATCTTTACCAAAGAAATCAGGAGCAGAAAGCTGAAGTGGAAAAGCTTCAGGAGAAATTCACTAAAGAATTTGAGAATCTGGCAAACAAGATCCTGGACCAGAAATCAGAAAAATTCACCCTTCAGAATAAAGAAAACCTTCAGAATATCCTGACGCCGTTGCAGGAGAAGATCCTGAGTTTCGAGAAACGCGTGGAAGACACTCATAAAGACAGTATAGGCAGGAATTCCCAGCTTCAGGAGCAAATTCGCGGACTTAAAGAGCTGAATGAGCAAATGAGCAAGGAGGCTGTAAACCTCACCAAAGCCCTGAAAGGCGACAGCAAAATGCAGGGAAACTGGGGCGAACTGGTGCTGGAACGGGTTCTGGAGAAATCGGGACTCGAGAAGGACCGGGAATATTTTGTTCAAACAGGATTTACCACCGAAGATGGAAAAAGAGTGCTTCCCGATGTGGTGATCCACCTGCCCGACAACAAGAAAATGATCATTGATTCCAAAGTTTCTTTAAGTGCTTACGAGCGTTTTGTGAATGAGGAGGACGAGGATCTGCGGGCAAAGCACTTAAGAGATCATATCAATTCCCTGAAGCGCCACATTGAGCAACTCAGCTCCAAAAATTATCACGACCTGTACAAAATCGAAAGTCCGTCGTTTGTCCTGCTTTTCGTGCCAATAGAACCGGCTTTTGCCGTGGCTATCAACCACGACAACAGCTTTTACAACTGGGCTTTTGAGAAAAATATCGTTATTGTGACTCCGGCGACGCTGCTGGCCACCCTGCGGACGATTGACAGTATGTGGACCAATGAAAAGCAACAACGGAATGCCTTGGAGATTGCCCGACAGGCAGGCGCCCTGTACGATAAATTCCACGGATTAATGACCGATCTTACCACCGTTGGAAAGAAAATAGATGAAGCCAAAGACGGCTATAAATCTGCCATGAACAAACTTTTTGACGGTACCGGAAACCTCATCACCCGTGTAGAAAAACTGAAAAGAATGGGTGCAAAAGCCAAAAAATCCCTTCCGGAATCTGTGGTGAGAAGAGCTAGTGAAGAAAATGAGGAAAAGACTTTGAATTAATATTTTTACATACCGCGGCAGCAACTTGAATATAAGTGCATCCGTAGGTTAATAAACAACTAAATCAAAAGTAAAGATGAGCACTACTTATAAGAACCTTTTTTCTGTAATTCTGATTTTCTTTTTAATGCTGAACCTTTCGGCACAGGAAATTTACTTTCCTTCAGAAGGAACCTGGGAAGAAAGAGCGGCATCTACCTATGATCTTGATTTTTCTGGAGCCATTCAGTTTGCAGAGGAAAACGAATATTCAGAATCCAGGGACCTGCGACAGGCTATCCTGAAAGGTTTTCAAAATGAACCTTTCCACGAAATTTTAGGACCAACGAAGAGGCGCGGCGGACCTGCCGGAATGATCCTTAAAAACGGATACCTCATCTCTAGTTGGGGAGATACGAAAAGGGTGGATATGACTTTTAGCGTCACCAAAAGTTTTCTTTCCACAACAGCACTTTTAGCCATGGAAGAAGGACTTTTTGAAGTCAATGAGCCGGTGGCAAAATACATTTGGGATGATACTTTTGAGGGAGAGCACAACGGCAGAATTACCTGGGAACATTTACTGCACCAGACTTCTGACTGGAGTGGAGAACTTTGGAATTCGTTCGACTGGGCCGACCGTCCACCTTCTTCGGGAACGATTGACAGCTGGAGGGCTCGGGAACTGAATGAACCAGGAACTCATTACAAATATAACGATGTCCGCGTGAACGTGCTGGCGTATTCGCTGCTGAATGTTTTCAGAAAACCTCTTCCGCAAGTATTACAAGAGGAAATTATGGATCCCATCGGTGGTTCCTCAACCTGGCGCTGGTACGGCTATGAAAATTCATGGGTGACCATCGACGGACTCAAAATGCAGTCGGTAAGCGGCGGCGGACATTCGGGCGGCGGAATGTTTATTAATACCGAAGACATGGCACGCTTCGGACTTCTCTTCCTGAACAACGGAAACTGGAACGGAAATCAGCTAATTCCTGAGGAATTAGTGAAGCAAGCGATGGTTCCTTCAGAAGTAAATCCAAATTACGGATATATGTGGTGGCTGAATCGGCAGGGATCAAGAAACTGGGAAAATGTTCCGGAACACGTTTTCTATGCTGCAGGATTTGGTGGTAATTTCATCATTGTAGACCAGGAAAACGGCCTGGTGATCGTAACGCGCTGGCTGGAACCTTCAAAGATCGAGGAGTTCCTTAACAGAATATATTCTGAGGTTAGAGGTTAGAGGTTAGAGGGAAAAGAAAAAGAGGAAAGAGAAAAGTTATTTCAATTTCAATATTGTCCTGGAAATTTAGAATTTTCTAATTGGAATTTCTTCCTTTGCTCCCTTTGCAAAAATCTCTGACCTTTTGCATGAAAATAAAACCAACAATTACAGCACCTTCAGGTGGTTTGGGGGCAAGTCCTCAATAAAAAAACACAACGAACAATGACATTTAAAAAAGTAGAAGATTCCCAGGTAACCATTTCAGAATTAATGCTTCCCTCCCATTCCAACTTTAACGGAAAGATCCACGGAGGATATATTTTATCGCTTCTGGATCAGATTGCATTCGCCTGCGCCTCCAAACATTCGGGCGCTTATTGCGTTACTGCAAGCGTGGATACGGTGGATTTTTTGAAACCTATCGAAATCGGGGAACTGGTTACGATGAAAGCATCGGTTAATTCGATTGGTTCCAGCTCCATGGTAATTGGGATTCGGGTGGAGGCCGAGAACATCAGGACAGGTGAGAAAAAACATTGTAATTCATCCTATTTTACGATGGTGGCAAAGAACGAGGAAGGAAAATCTGTTCCCGTACCCGGACTCATGTTAAAATCCAGGGAAGAGCTAAGACGTTTTGCCAAAAGCCTGAAACGTCTTGAAAACAAGGTAAAGCGCCGGAAAGAATTCAATGACACCGATTTTATTTCGGAAGAATACCTGCATATTCAGGAGCTTGATAACGTGAAAATAGAGATGTAATTTGAAGTTCAACGGATTTATAGCTTCGCTGCTGCTGGCCATTGTGGTTGCCTATTTCTTTCCGCAGGGAAACGACCTGCTCCCGCTAAAAACCATCACTGATATCGGGATAGGCTTCATTTTCTTTTTCTACGGATTAAAATTATCTCCGGCAGAATTCCGGTTGGGTTTCCTGAACTACAAATCACACATCCTCATACAGGTTACCACATTTATTGTTTTTCCGTTATTGATCCTGTTATTTATTCCGCTTTTTGAGGGTGGAACAGCATCAGATTTCTGGATTGCTTTGTTTTTCCTGGGAGCTCTGCCATCTACAGTTTCCTCCTCGATCGTTATGGTTTCCCTGGCCCGAGGAAACCTGCCAACTGCCATTTTTAATGCCAGTTTATCGGGATTAATTGGTATTGTAGCCACTCCCTTGTGGCTGAGTTTCTTTTTGGGAAATTCATCGGAATTTCATTTTGGAGATGTTATTTTAAAGCTCTTTATACAAATTGTACTGCCCCTGGTGATAGGTTTATTTCTACAGCGCTTCCTGGGCGAACTGGCCAAACGATACAGCAAACAACTTAGCTTGTTTGACAAAAGCATCATCCTGTTGATCGTGTATTCCAGCTTTAGCACCTCCTTCGCGTCCGACTTTTTTGCATCGGTGAGTGCGTTAAACCTAATAAAATTATTCGCCGCTGTGATCGTTCTGTTTTTCGTTGTTTACTACGGAATAGGTTATATCTGTAAAATATTCGGCTTCAGCATTGAAGATACCATCACCGCAAAATTCTGCGGAACCAAAAAATCTTTGGTACACGCATCAGTCATGGTAAACATCATCTTTGGAAATGCAGCAAATACAGGATTGCTCCTTCTCCCTATCATGCTCTACCATACGACTCAGTTACTGGTCATTGCCATATTTGCTGAAAAATACAGGAAAAGGGAGTTGAGGGAGGAATCGGGGAATTAAAGTTAAGTCTAAAGAAAAAGCTTATCTGAAGGACTGGCTACTATATTGAATATATTGTTAAGTTTACAAAATTCATATAGCTTTAATACAGAATCAGTTGCAGGATATTACTCACGACTTCAGCCAGTTTTAAATGGATTTCTCAGTTAGAATAAAGCCCCTCATTTTTCTGTCACTCACATTTGTATTATTCACTGCAATAGGAACTATAAGCCATGAATACGGACACATCGTTATTGCCGAATCATTAGGCTATGATACCACCTTACACTATGGCAGTATGAATTATAATAATCCTGATTTCAGTACTGTCCAGTTAAAAGAGACTGAGTGACAGTTGGTTATAATCAAGTTCTTTGACATTACTATAATCTATATTCATAAAAAGCTCGTTTATAGGGGTTTTA